>NZ_JBFUFG010000002.1:0-1403498 GCF_056403575.1 Rhizobacter sp. P2_G4
TTCTCATCGTGTCCTCGCCGAACCGTTCGCTTTAGCAGCTTCTTTTATCTGGCGGTAGATCATTTTTGTATTTGCACTGCCATCCAGAATCTCATTATGAGAATCACTTATCTCTAGATTAGAAGTGGCCTTCATTTTAGAAATTTCAATGAGTGCAGCGTCTATTTCATCGAAACGCATCGCAGACATTTGAGCAAGAGCTGCTAGCTGTTGATTCAGAGACAATATTTGAAGTGACATGGGCCGGAGTGCGCTCATCGCGACACGGCGGACTACCTTTGTCATAAAGCTCGGGCGATTACGCCTAGCCCGCGCCAAGACCTGCTCGAGATCGTGTGGCTTGGAGAGTGCGGGCTGCATGCCTTCAGGCGAGGTCGCAAGCGCTGCGATAAGCTGTTCTTTGTCAGCTCCAGATCGGACTTGATTGAGGAAGGCTTCAAAGCCAGACGGATCTGCGCGTCTGCCAAGGATAGTCAGGTAAGCGCAATTGACGAAATCAACGTCATTGAGCATAAGCAGCTGTTCCACCGATTGGGCGGGTTGATTGGTTGGCGCTTGGTGATGCATCGGTAATCGTCTCGAGGAAGAAAGGGAAGGCGTGAGCTTCGAAGGAGAGCCGTTACCAGCAACATCAAGGCTAGGGGCCATTAGTTGCTGAAGGTTTGGGTCAGAGATCGGTCGTCGAGCGCCGCTTCCAAAAACTCGTAGTGGTCTGGTCAAACGCCACGACCATGAGCCGCGGAGTTCGGTGAGCGCCGCGTTCAATGCCTGCTGTACTGTTTTTTCCACATACAACTGGCGGCGAAGTTCGTTCTGCAATTCCTCAGCAGCCCCGGCGAGGAGCTGTCGATTGTCCGTCGCCTCCCTTTCTAAGGCCTGCAGCGCACCGTGCTGCTGCGCGGTGACCACCTCGAGCTGGCGTGATGCATCCTTCTGCACCTCGGCCAATTGTTGAGCCGCGAGCGCGTGCTGGGCTTCGCGCGCATGCAGCCAGGCTGTTGCGTCGTCGGCCCTGGCTTGCTGGGCCTGCCTCGATCGTTCGTAGGCCTCCAGCAGTGCTTGGTGGGTGGCCGAATGCTCATGCGCTTGCTTGTGCAGCGCCGCCACGGCCTGGGCGAGCTGGGCTGAGAGCGAGGCTTCGTTTTGYGCGGCCAGCTCAACCACTCGGGCGCGCTCGCCGGCGGCAGCGTCGAGGCGGACCTCGAGTTCAGCACGGCGCCGTTGGTGCTCGCGCGCTTGTTCGTCAAGCCGCGTGAGCTGTTCATTGCAGATCAGCAGGCGGTGCTCGAGGTCAGCCTGCTTTTCGCGGTGCGCGTGCGTCTGGTCGGCAATGGCGCTCTTGAGCCGGCTCACCTCGTCACCGAGCTGACGCTCTCGTTCGCGAGACTCTTGCAGCAGGCGTTCTCGCGATTGACGGCCCTGTGATGCTTCAAGTTCGAGTGACTTGATCAGGCCAGCCTGGTTCGCCTCGGAGTTGGCGACAGCCCGGACGACGAGCGAGCGTACGCGCTCGTCTCCGGCAAGCCGCTCTTCACTCAACGCTTTCTGCGCAGCCGCAAGCTCACCTTGCAACTGGCGCAGCTGCAAGGCGTGGCGTTCATTGGCTTGGCGAAGCGCGCTCGCGTCGAGTTGAGCTTCGGCCGCTGCCTGGGTGGCCCGGTTCAGCTCGGAGGCGCTGGATTCAATTTGCGCTCGCAGCTTTGCCTCTTGCTCGGCAAAGGCGGCGTTGATGGCGTTGAGGTGATCGGCCGGTGTGGCCGGGTGTGCGGGTTGAGTCATGCTTGTACTGTTTGCCCCGCGGGCTCCGAAAGAGCAACCTCGAAACCCATAGCTAAAACCGGGCCAGCACCGTGGAGTGCATGATCAAGCGCATTCGGTGGCTGGCAAGAGATCGTCAACCGGTGCAGCTCGACACCTGGGGGCTGCCGGTCGTGCGCCTCGCCGGTGAGCGCAGCTTCTTGCGACTGAGACAACTCCAACGTGATTTCGCACGAACACGACTGAGGTCGGACCATGAAGTCGACAACCTGTTGTGTTGCACCGCTTGGCCGAAAGAATACGCATGCCAGCAGCTGCGCTTCGTGCGAGATTTGCACAAGCGCAGATCGAGCAAGCAGGCTTCCCGCTGCGTGCAACTCCATGCGCACGGCCACGACGGCTTGTTGTCGCAGCGCATCTGGTGCGACAGGAATGCTCAGCCGCGACAGCAACCCGCTTGTCCAGTATCCGCCGCTGGCGGGTGCGTGGAAGCCCATCGCCAGGTACTGCGCGGCGTGGTCCGACTGGGTTTGTACTTCGCGCTCTTCGCCAACCCTCAACGGCGGCTCACGAAGTTCTAGCTGAAGCCCAAGTGCCTTGGCCCGGTCCGCCGCCTGGCTCGGTGACAGGGGTTCACTGGCGTTTGTCAGCCCGGCAAGAATCTCTGCCTGACGAACGTTTGAGAGAGTGGCCGATGGAATCAAGGTCTTGCGGCTCGATAGGCTTTCTGCGCCTTGCTGGACCGGCCGGAAAGCCCAGGCCTCCAGGCTTGTGCGTAGGTAGTCTTCACCGAACGCAAAGGCGCYGATTGACTGTGGCGCGCCCTCGAGCGCGGCAGGCATGTCGGCCAACAGGTGGCGCCACCGCTGGGGGTCGCAGATCGAGTGACCGAACGCGCCTGGGCTTGGAACATCGACACCCTCGACGACAAATATTCGGCGAGGGTCGTCTATTAAGAAGTCTGTTTGGAGGCCCATGGCGTGCGCTTCGACACCGAGCGACGAGGCGAGCGTGACGACTTTCGGGATGGCACTGTTGCTGAACAAGGTGCCATAACCGTTGGCATTGGTCGCGATGACTGTCTTGCCGTGGGCGCTGCGCAGATAGTCGAAGACGCTGGCGCTGGTGGCGCGGTACGGGTGCTCGAGAAAGACCACCTCTTCAAATCCCGACAGCTTTTGTGCAATGGCTTCGGCATGGTCTTCCCACCTAGAGAAGCGTCCGTTGCGAATTAGCACTGAATCGAATTCGGTCTGCCCGACCAAGATGGGCAACCCGGGCGGCACCGCACAGGCGGCGGGTTGCCGCCGGACAAACAGCGCGCGGAAACGCCGCACCTGGCTCTCGATCTCAAACTGCGGAATCTGCTGCGAACCAAGCCAGTCGGCAATGGCCGGCACGTTGGTTGTAGCGCCAAAGCATAGGTCGCGCAGAAAGCGCAGCGGGTGAACATAAAAGTTCACATAGGGGCGTCCGTTTGCATGCAGATGACGTTTCAGCGTGGGTGGTATCTCGAAGCCCACCACGAGGTCGAACTCACACAGGCGCGCGAGTTCGGCAGGGAAGATGTCGAGCCCTGATGTGTCGTAGCGTTGAGCCCACGCGTGGTCGGCGTTCTGCTGGTATTCGCTGAGCGCGTTGGGGTTGCCCACCGCTTGCTCGAACGCTGCCGTCGCGGTGGGCGGCAAGACGACGTTCACGTCGACGCCCAGTTGCTTCCAGGCGAGGTTGCCTGTCAGCAGCTCAACGAGCCAGGCCAGGTTCCGAGACTGAAAGCTGCTGTACCGGCCGCCGCCATAGACGAAGCGAAGAAAGTCGCAGGTGAATGCCACCCGGCTGGCCGGGCGACTCAGTCCACTCTTCGCAAGCCTCGGTTTCTTTGCTTGCATGTTTGATGGCGCTTCTACTTCGTCAGCTGAATCCCTGTGAGCACAGGGTAGGCCACTGAGAACACCAGATTCAAGAACTTTTGCAGTTCGGTCGCCGGCGCGTTTGACACATAGACGATGTCTTTGTTATTGATGGCAAAGCTCTGCATCACGAAGAAGCTGCTGGGGTTCTTCAAGTCGAGCCGGTACACGACTGGAACCATGCCGTCGGGCGTGGTGGCTGCCGGGCTGCGAGGCCAGTCGAGTGCGCCCTGAGGTTCCAGTCGGAAGATGAACACCCCTTGGGCATCTGAGCGCGAATCGATCAACCCACCTGCGCGAGCAAGCGCTTGGGCGAGGGTGATGCCTTGCGCTTCGAAATTCACTTCCTCGTTCTTTCCTGTAGCGCCCAATGCGGTGAAGCTGAGCGGCTGGAAGAGGGCGGTTACCACATCGCCCGCTCTAAGCGGCACGTTTTGACGGGGATCCCGAATGACTGCATCGAGCGGCATCGCGTAGTAGTCGGTGCCACGGGTCACCTGCAACGTCATTTTGCTCACGGGCTGGCGCACGCCACCTGCGGCGGCGAGTGCGTCGAGCAACCGTTCGCCGGCCGCGCTGAGCGGCAGGCGCACGCTGTTGGCCACCTCACCCACGACGGTGACGGTGGCCGAGACATTGCGCGTCTGCCGCAGTGTCACTTCCGGCAGATGGGCCTTGCTGTTGAGGCGCTTGACGATCTCGGTTTCGACATCGCGGAGAGTTTGCCCGACAACAGGAATTCGGCCAGCAAATGGCACCGTAATGCTGCCGTCGCGCTCGACCACTTGATCGGGCAGGGTGGTGACGCGGGCTGTCGACGTGGCGGAGCGGGTGTCGATGCTGCTGGTCAATCCGAACAGCGTTGCGGGGGGGGCCTCCCACACGCTGACTTCAAGCACATCACCAGGGCCGATGCCTGCATAAGGTGCTGGTGTTTGGCCGAGTTTCTCGGAGAAGAGCTGTTGCGTGCGCTGCGCCAGCAGGCGGCGCGTGATGGCATCGTCGACTTCAACGACCTGGATGGCCGCCGTGCCGGGGCCAGACGTGTTGGTTTGAATCTCTTTGGTGCTCGGGCCCGAGGTCGGCATCTGGGAGCAGGCTGCCAGCAGCGTCAGACCGGTGAGGGCGATCGATTTCAGCAGCATGGAGCGTAGGAGGGGGGCGCGAGACATGAATGCCAAGGGGTCAACTTCTTCCATAGTTTTTTGTCGAGGCGCGCGGGTCCGCCGGCAGGCGATAGTTTTGAAGCCGTAGCCCCCGTTTCGGCGTGCCCGCGTCGGGCGATTAYCTGTGCAGTTCTGCGCCAGGCAGCACGACAATCAGCCGAAAGACGAAGGGCATGTTGCGATCAGAATGCCGCGGCCGACGACAGTGGCGGTGCGGCGGCATCCTTGGTGGCCAAGACCGGTGCAGTACCGAGGTCCGGCCAGGTGATGCCCAGTGCCGGGTCTGACCAGAGCACGCAGCCTTCGGCCTGCGGATTGTAGAAGTCGGTTGTCTTGTACAGAAAGTCGGCGCTGTCGCTGGTGACCAAAAAGCCGTGCGCCATGCCCGGTGGCAGCCAAAGTTGGCGATGGTTCTCGCCCGTCAGTTCAACGCCGATCCACCTCCCGAAAGTCGGGCTGCTGCGCCGAATGTCCAAGGCCACATCGTAGACGCTGCCTTGCGTGACCCTCACTAGCTTGCCCTGAGCGTGAGGCGGCTGTTGGTAGTGCAGTCCGCGCAACACGCCTTTGGCCGAGCGCGAATGGTTGTCTTGCACGAAAGCAACCTCTAGGCCCGTCACGTCGCTGAAAGTCTTCTGGTTGAAGCTTTCCATAAAGAAGCCGCGGCTGTCGCCGAACACCTTGGGCTCGAGGATCAGCACGCCTTCGATGGCGGTCTTGGTTACCTTCATCAAAAGACCTGACTCTTCACGATCTGCATCAGGTACTGGCCGTAGCCGTTCTTGAGCATGGGCTGGGCCATCGCTTCCAGTTGCTGGGCTGTGATCCAGCCCGAGCGAAAGGCAATCTCCTCGGGGCAGGCGACCTTCAGCCCCTGACGCTTCTCGAGCGTGGCGATGAACTGGCCTGCTTCCAGCAGGCTGTCATGCGTGCCGGTGTCGAGCCATGCATAGCCACGGCCCATGATCTCGACGTTGAGGTGGTCCTCCGCAAGGTAGTGCGCGTTGACGTCGGTGATCTCGAGTTCGCCTCGGGGGGACGGCTTGATGTGGGCGGCGATGTCGCACACGTGTTCGTCGTAGAAATAGAGGCCCGTCACCGCGTAGTTGCTCTTCGGTGCCTTGGGCTTTTCTTCGATGCTGAGTGCGCGCTTGTTCGCGTCGAACGCCACCACGCCATAGCGCTCGGGGTCGTGCACGTGGTACGCGAACACCGATGCGCCCGAGCTGCGGCCCGCGGCCGAGTGAAGCAGGCCCTGCAGATCGTGGCCGTAGAAGATGTTGTCGCCCAGCACCAGAGCGCTGGGCTTACCGTCGACGAACTGCTTGCCGAGGATGAATGCCTGTGCCAGGCCGTCCGGGCTCGGTTGCACGCAGTAGCTGATGTTGACGCCCCATTTGGCGCCATCACCCAGCAGGGCCTCGAAGCGCGGCGTGTCTTGCGGCGTGCTGATCAGCAGGATGTCGCGGATGCCGGCGAGCATCAGCGTGGCCAGCGGGTAATAGACCATGGGCTTGTCATACACCGGCAGCAGCTGCTTGCTGATGGCCAGCGTGGCGGGGTGCAGGCGGGTGCCGGAGCCGCCGGCGAGGATGATGCCCTTGCGGACGGGTGCTGTGCTCATGCGGGGGCCGTTCGGAGATGAGATTCAGACGAGGACTTCGGTGAGCATGCGCTCGACACCGGCCTGCCACGCCGGCAGTGTGAAACCAAAGGTCTCTTGAAGCTTGCGCGTGTTCATGCGCGAGTTGCTTGGGCGCTTTGCAGGCGTCGGGAACGCGCTGGTGGGCACGGGCTCGATCGCATCGGCGGCGACCTTGATTGGCTGGCCTGCATTGCGCGCGAACTCGACAACGTGCTTGGCATAGCCATGCCAGCTGGTCTCGCCGCTGGCGACGGCGTGGTAGGTGCCAGACAGCACCGGTTGCTGCTGTGCGACGCGGAGTGCGTGGGCGGTGATGTCGGCCAGCAGGTCGGCTCCGGTGGGGGCGCCGATCTGGTCGTTGATCACGGTGAGTTTGTCGCGTTCCTTTGCCAGGCGCAGCATGGTCTTGGCGAAGTTGCCGCCTCGCGCGGCGTAGACCCAGCTCGTACGGAAGATCAAGTGGCGTACGCCGCTGGCGCGAATGGCGTTTTCGCCTTCGAGTTTGGTCTGGCCATAGACGCTCAGCGGGCCGGTCGGCGAGTCTTCGAGCCAAGGCGTCGAGCCGCTTCCATCGAAGACATAGTCGGTGCTGTAGTGCACAAGCCAGGCGCCGATCGCAACGGCCTCACGGGCCAGCACGCCGGGGGTGGAGGCGTTGATGGCGCGAGCCAATTCGGGCTCGCTTTCGGCCTTGTCGACGGCCGTGTGGGCGGCCGCGTTGACGATGATCTGCGGGGCCACGGCGCGCACGGTAGCGGCCAGCGATTCGGGTTTGGAGAAATCAGCGCCCAGCGGCCCGGGGCTGTCGAAATCCAGCGCGATCAGTTCGCCCAGCGGGGCCAGTGCGCGCTGCAACTCCCAGCCGACTTGCCCGTTCTTGCCCAGCAGCAGGATCTTCATGCGCTGGCCCGGTCGGCGTAGTTGCGGCTGACCCAGTCGCGGTAGGCGCCGCTTTGGACGTGGTGCACCCACTCGGTGTTGTCGAGGTACCAGCGCACGGTCTTGCGGATGCCGGTATCAAACGTCTCGGCCGGCTTCCAGCCCAGCTCACGCTCGAGCTTGCGTGCGTCGATGGCGTAGCGGCGGTCGTGGCCCGGGCGGTCGGTGACGTAGGTGATGAGTCGGCTGTAGCTGCCGGCCGGGTCGGGCTTCATCTCGTCGAGCAAGGCGCAGACGGTCTTGACTATCTCGATGTTGGGTTTCTCGTTCCAGCCGCCCACGTTGTAGGTTTCGCCGAGACGCCCACGTGCCAGCACCTCGCGGATGGCCGAGGCGTGGTCTTTCACGTACAGCCAGTCGCGCACCTGCTGGCCGTCGCCATAGACGGGCAACGGCTTGCCGGCGAGGGCGTTGACGATCATCAGCGGGATCAACTTCTCGGGAAAGTGATACGGCCCGTAGTTGTTGCTGCAATTGGTGGTGACGACCGGCAACCCGTAGGTATGGTGCCAGGCACGCACGAGGTGGTCACTGGCTGCCTTGCTGGCGGAGTAGGGGCTGTTGGGCTCGTACGGGTGGCTCTCGGTGAACGCCGGGTCGGTGGGCGCCAGCGATCCGTAGACCTCATCGGTGGACACGTGGTGGAAGCGGAACGCCTGCTTGCGGTCGGCTGGCAAGGGCGCCCAGTACGCCCGGGCGGCCTCGAGCAGGGCGAAGGTGCCGTTGACGTTGGTCTGAACGAAGGTGCCTGGGCCGTGGATGCTGCGATCGACGTGGCTTTCAGCCGCAAAGTGCACAACGGCGCGAGGCTGGTGCTCTGCGAGAAGGCGGTCGAGCAGCGGGCGGTCGCCGATGTCGCCTTTTACGAAGATGTGCCGCGTGTCGCCATCGAGCGATTTCAGGCTCTCGAGGTTGCCGGCATAGGTGAGGGCGTCGAGGTTCATCACCGGTTCGCCCGTCGCGGCAATCCAGTCGAGCACGAAGTTGGCGCCGATGAAGCCGGCGCCGCCAGTGACAAGAATCATGGTGTTGGCGTGGTTGTTGAGGAGGGAGTCACACCGACTGCTGCGGGCGATTCTAGTGGCGTGTGTCAGGTCATCGGAGGGCATTTGCGGCCGAGGGATAATCTTCGGATGACCAAAACCGCTCTAGAACCCGTCGGTCTCGTGCCTTCACAAGAGGCAAGTGCCGAATCTGCCGCACCAGCCACCATGGAGTTTGCATCGCTGGGCCTCGCCCCGGTGCTTGAAAGGGCGGTCGCTGAGTCCGGCTACACGACCATGACGCCCATCCAGGCCAAGGCGATTCCGATCGTGCTGGCCGGGCGAGACGTGATGGGTGCTGCACAGACGGGCACCGGCAAGACGGCGGCCTTCTCGCTGCCGCTGCTTCACAAGATGATGAAGCACGAGAACAGCAGTGCGTCGCCTGCCCGGCACCCGGTGCGAGCGCTCGTGCTGGCGCCCACGCGCGAGTTGGCCGACCAGGTGGCCAAGAACATCAAGACCTACTCCAAGCACACCAAGCTGCGGGCGATGGTTGTCTTCGGTGGCATCGACATGAAGCCGCAGACGCTGGAGCTGAAGACCGGCGTCGAAGTGCTGATCGCTACGCCGGGTCGCCTGCTCGACCACATCGAAGCCAAGAACTGCGTGCTCAACCAAGTGGAGTACGTGGTGCTCGACGAGGCGGACCGCATGCTCGACATCGGCTTCTTGCCCGACCTGCAGCGCATCCTGAGCTACCTGCCCAAGCAGCGGCAGACGCTGCTGTTCTCGGCCACGTTTTCGCCCGAGATCAAGCGCCTGGCCGAGAGCTATCTGCAGGACCCCATCCTGGTCGAAGTGGCTCGGCCGAACGCCACGGCCACCAATGTGGAGCAGCGCTTCTACAGCGTGACCACCGACGACAAACGCGCCGCGGTGATTAAGCTGCTGAAAGACCGCGATCTCAAGCAGGCCATCGTGTTCGTCAACTCCAAGCTGGGTTGTGCGCGCCTCGCGCGCTCGCTGGAGCGCGACGGGCTGAAGACGAACGCCTTGCACGGCGACAAGTCCCAAGACGAACGCTTGAAGGCGCTTGAGGCCTTCAAGAGAGGCGAGGTCGACGTGCTGGTCTGTACCGACGTGGCGGCGCGTGGGCTGGACATCGCCGATCTGCCGGCAGTCTTTAACTTCGACGTGCCGTTCAACGCCGAAGACTATGTGCACCGCATCGGCCGCACGGGGCGGGCAGGCGCTTCGGGTCTCGCGGTGACGCTGGTCACGCGAGACGACGCTCGCCTGGTGGCTGACATCGAGAAGCTCATCAAGAAGAAGATCGAACTCGAGCCGATCGAGCTCGACGACGCCCGCCCACCGCGCGAAGAGCGGCCGCGGCGTGTGCGTGAGGAAGCTCCGTCGGAGGAGAGCCCGCGCCCGTCGCGCAGCTACGCTCAGTCGCCCCGTGCGTCGCGTGACCCCTTCTTCGACAAGCCCTACGAGCCCAGCGAATCTACGGACACCCCGGCGTGGGACAACAAGGCGTCGGCGCCCACACCTGCGGTGCGCGGCCTCTCGCCCAACATCAAACCCAAGAAGAAGGTGGCTGCGCTGTTCGGCGGTAAGCCGACGACGACGAGCTGAGGTTCACTGCGCCAGCAGGGAAAAAACGGCGGGAATGTCCGCCGGCATCCGGATCGCGGCGGTTTTCCACTCGGCGACCGTGCGGGTTCGGGTCCAGGCCTGAGGCAATGTCAGGCCGCAGCTCACGGAGAGCAAGGTGTCTCCTCGCAGATGCATCAGCAGCGCCGACAACAGCGCTTCGTTGCGATACGGCGTCTCGATCATCAATTGCGTTTGCGCGCCGCGCTTGGACAGTGATTCCAGTTCGCGAATCCGCTGGCCCCGCTCCGCCTGATCGACCGGCAAGTACCCCACAAAAGCAAAACTCTGCCCGTTCAGGCCGCTTCCAGCGAGGGCAAGCAAGAGCGAGCTTGGGCCGGACAGCGGTATCACCTCGACCTGCAGATGATGTGCCGCCTGTACCAGTGCTGCGCCGGGGTCGGCTATGGCCGGCAGGCCTGCTTCCGAAATCAAGCCGATGTCGTGGCCTTGCAGGGCGGGCTGCAGCAGGGGCTTCAAGTCCGGCGGCGACGTGAGCCGCGACCCTTTGGCGGGGCGAGGCAATTCGACGATGGAAAGCGCTTGCAACGGTTGGGCAAGCGGCGCGATGGCGTCCACCCGCTTCAGGAAGGCCCGCGTGGTCTTGGCGTTTTCAGCCACCCAATGCGTCAGTCGGGCGGCCGTGCGAATGACGGTCAGGGGCAGCACTTCTTGCAGGTCCGCATCGCCCGCCACTCCGAAATCCAGCGTATTGGGAATGAGGATCAACCGACCCCGGGGTGATGTCATGGCTGGAGCGGGTCGATGCCGGCTGCACGCAACAGCTCGCAGGTCTTGATCAACGGGAGGCCGACGAGTGCGGTTGGATCGTCGGACTCGATGGCGCTGAGCAGGGCGATCCCAAGGGCCTCTGACTTGGCGCTGCCGGCGCAGTCGTAGGGTTGTTCCGTGCGCAGGTAGTGCTCGATTTCGGCATCAGTCAACGCCCGGAAGCGAACGGTCACCGGTACCAGCGCTGATCCTTCGTAACCTGTGGCGAGGTTCACCACGGCTACTGCAGTTTGGAAGACCACGGCCTTGCCACGCATGGCACGTAGCTGCTCGGTCGCTTTGGCGTGGGTGCCGGGCTTGCCGATCGGTTCGCCGTCGAGATCCGCCACTTGGTCGGAACCGATCACCACGGCGTGGGGGTGCAGCGCCGCCACAGCGCGGGCCTTGGCGACGGCCAGTCTGAGGGCCAAGTCGGCCGGTGCTTCCTGGTGAGCCGGCGTTTCGTCGACGTGGGGCGCTTGAACGTCGAACGGAATCCGCAGTCGTTCGAGCATTTCACGGCGATAACGCGAGGTGGAACCAAGGATCAGAGCGGGGCGTTCTGTCATGGGCGGGATTGTCCCATTCGAGGGTAGGTTTCGTGGGCTGAGACTTACACTGCGATCCATGAAAGCGCGTGATTTCGACCCAACCAAGCTCGACGTGGAAGCTTTTGCGAAGGCCGATGCCAGCATCGAGGGCGCATGGCCCATCGCCCAACTGGAGCGGCTTGCGTCTTTGACGGTTGCGCCGGCAGAAACCGATCTGGTAGCTTGGCAGGCTCGGGGGGAGAGTCGGGCAATGCGTGGGGGCCAGCCGCAGGCTTGGCTGCACATCGAGGCCAAGACTCAGGTGATGCTGGAGTGCCAGCGCTGCCTGGCTCCGGTGGCCGCAGATGTGGATGCAAAGCGTTCCTTTCTGTTTGTTCATGGTGAAGAAGCTGCCGCCGAACTTGACGCCGACAGCGAGGACGACGTACTTGCCCTGACACGTTCGCTGGATTTGCGGGACCTGATTGAAGACGAACTGCTGCTGGCGCTGCCACTCGTCCCACGCCACGAAACTTGTCCGCAGCCGTTGTTGCAGAGCGAAACTCCGGCTGCGGCCGAAGAAAAGGCTCCTCACCCCTTCGCGGCATTGGCCTCTCTCAAGCGGGGGAGTTTGCCCAACTAGGCGGTGTCATTTCGCCATGCTAGAATTGCAGGCTTTCCGTCGGGTGTTCCGCCCACGGCACCAACCCCTGGCTCCTGTGCTCAATTTCTAGAGCTTGAGCTGCAGGAGATCTAAGGAGCATTCCATGGCTGTCCAGCAAAACAAGAAGTCGCCTTCCAAGCGCGGCATGCATCGTGCACACAACTCGCTGACCAATCCGGGCACGGCGATCGAGCCGACCACCGGTGAAACGCACTTGCGTCACCACATCAGCCCCAACGGTTTCTACCGTGGGCGCAAGGTGCTCAAGACCAAGGCAGACGCCTGATATCGCAGCGGCGTTTGGCGCTACCTTGTGGCGCCTGTTCGCGACTTCTCGCGTTCACCGCTGATGCTTGAGTCAACACTTCCACCCGGCCTGCAAAACGCTGCAGTGTCGGGTGTTTGTTTTTCCGCGTCGTGGCACTCATGAATTCCCATCTGGCGCATCCTGTCAATGACGCGGTTCGTCTGTCCGTTGATTGCATGGGGGGCGACTTCGGCCCGTCGGTCACCCTGCCGGCATGTCGCGCGTTTCTGGCTGCGCACCCCCAGGCTCATCTGATTCTGGTTGGCAAGGCAGATGCCTTGGCGTCGGCGGCTGGCTGGGAGCGTTGCACCATCGTGGCGGCCAGCGAAGTGGTCGAGATGGACGATCCGATCGAGGTGGCTCTTCGCCGCAAGAAGGACTCGTCACTCCGGGTGGCACTCAACCAACTCAAGGCCGGGCCAAATGGGGAGCCAGCGAGCGCTCACGTTTGTGTCTCCGCGGGCAATACCGGCGCCCTGATGGCGGTGGCTCGCTATCTTTTGAAGACGCTCGAAGGCATCGACCGCCCTGCGATTGCGACGGTGATGCCCAACGAGCGCGACGGCTTCACCACCGTGCTCGACCTCGGTGCCAATGTGGATTGCTCGCCGGAACATCTGCTGCAGTTTGCGGTGATGGGCAGCGCACTCGTCTCGGCTGTCGAAGGCAAGGAAAACCCATCGGTGGGCTTGCTGAACATCGGCGAAGAAGCCATTAAGGGCAGCGAAACCATCAAGAAGGCCGGCGAGTTGCTGCGCAATGCTGCCGAGGGCGGCCACTTGAACTTCTACGGCAACGTGGAAGGCAACGACATCTTCAAGGGCACGACTGACATCGTCGTCTGCGATGGCTTCGTCGGCAACGTGGCGCTCAAGACGGCCGAAGGCCTGATCGCGACCCTGGTGGGCTTCATCAAGCAGGAATTCAGCCGCAACATCTTCACCAAGATGGCGGCCGTGGCGGCACTTCCCGTGCTGAACAACCTGAAGCGGCGCATCGATCCGCGGCGCTACAACGGTGCCGCCTTGCTGGGCCTTCGTGGCCTGGTGTTCAAGAGCCATGGTTCTGCCGACGCCTTCGCGTTCGAAGGGGCCTTGAATCGGGCTTATGATGCGGCCCGCAATTGTTTGCTTGACCGGGTGCATGATCTGATTCTCGAGACGCTCGAAGCGATGCCCTCTGGTGGCGACGCCGACGAGCCAGTGAATCCCGACGACGCCCTCGCTGCATGACACCACCTCTTCCTGCCAGCTATTCGCGTATCACCGGGACTGGCAGCTACCTGCCGCCCAACCGCGTGAGCAACGCCGACCTTGCCGTCCAGCTCGCCGGCAACGGCGTCGAAACCTCAGACGACTGGATCGTTGCCCGTACCGGTATCCGGGCTCGCCACTTTGCTGCGGCCGATGTGCCCTGCAGCGACTTGGCGGTCGAGGCATCTCGCCAGGCTTTGGCCTCGGCCGGCGTCGACGCTTCGCAGATCGATCTGATCATCCTCGCCACGTCCACGCCGGACATGGTGTTCCCTTCTACTGCCTG
Organism: Rhizobacter sp. P2_G4; assembly: GCF_056403575.1. Classification (NCBI taxonomy): domain Bacteria; kingdom Pseudomonadati; phylum Pseudomonadota; class Betaproteobacteria; order Burkholderiales; family Sphaerotilaceae; genus Rhizobacter; species Rhizobacter sp. P2_G4. Next base: position 13,872 of record NZ_JBFUFG010000002.1, read on the forward strand.
CATCGTTCAGCGCAAGCTTGGCATCCAAGGCTGTGCAGCCTTCGATGTACAAGCCGTTTGCTCCGGCTTCGTCTACGCGCTGACGATTGCCGATTCAATGATCCGCACCGGCGCTGCACGCAAGGCGCTGGTCATCGGCTCCGAAGTCTTCTCGCGAATTCTCGATTTCTCCGACCGCACCACCTGCGTACTGTTTGGTGATGGTGCTGGTGCCGTGGTGCTCGAGGCCAGCGACACGCCCGGAATTCTCGCCACGGAATTGCATGCCGATGGGCGCCATGTCGACATCCTCTGCACGCCTGGAGCGATGGCGGGTGGAGAAGTACTGGGCTTGCCTTTCCTCAAGATGGACGGGCAAGCCGTGTTCAAGCTGGCCGTTGGTGTGCTTGAAGACGTCGCGCGCTCCGTGCTCGAGAAGGCGAATCGCGAGGCGACCGACATCGATTGGCTGATTCCTCACCAAGCCAACATTCGCATCATGCACGGCACGGCCAAGAAGCTGAAGTTGCCGCTGGAGAAGGTCGTCGTCACCGTCGACGAACACGGCAACACGTCGGCTGCGTCCATCCCACTGGCGCTGGATGTGGCCGTTCGAGCGAATTCCATCCAGCGCGGTGACACCGTGATGCTTGAAGGCGTGGGCGGCGGCTTCACTTGGGGTGCTGTACTGCTGGATTTCTGAGCCAGCTGTACCTGCTCGCTGCGACGACAAGAAAGTGCTGCCATGACACCGTTTGCATTCGTATTCCCGGGCCAAGGCTCGCAGTCCGTGGGCATGCTGAATGCCTGGGGCGACCACGCTGCCGTGCGGGCCACTCTCGCCGAAGCCTCTGAAGCGCTTGGCGAGGACATGGCTGGAATCATCCAGCAAGGCCCAAAGGAAACGCTGGACCTCACCACCAACACCCAACCATACATGCTGACGGCGGGCGTAGCGTGTTTGCGGGCCTGGTTGGCGGAGACCGGAGTCCAGCCGTCTGTGGTGGCCGGACATTCGCTGGGTGAGTACACGGCCCTCGTGGCTGCCGGTTCCCTCACGTTGGCGCAGGCCTTGCCGCTGGTGCGCTTTCGCGCGCAAGCGATGCAGCAAGCCGTTCCGGTGGGGCAGGGCGGCATGGCTGCCATCCTGGGTCTCGATGCGCAGACAGTGATCGAAGGTTGCGCAGAAGCTGCGCAGCTGGTGGGCGAGCCCGTGGAGGCTGCGAACTTCAACGATCCCAAGCAGACCGTGATCGCCGGAACCAAGGCTGCTGTCGAGCGTGCATGTGAAGTGCTCAAAGCCAAAGGCGCGAAGCGCGCATTGTCGCTGCCGGTCTCAGCGCCTTTCCATTCCAGCCTGATGCGGCCGGCGGCCGAAGAGCTCAAGGCCCGTCTTGCCGACACCGACATCAAGGCGCCGCAAATCCCGCTCATCAACAACATCGATGTGGCGGTGCAAACCGACCCGCAGGCTATTCGTGATGCGCTCTATCGGCAATCGTTCGGCGCAGTGCGCTGGGTCGAGACGATTCAATCCATGCGTGCTCGCGGCGTGTCCCTCATCGTCGAGTGCGGGCCAGGCAAGGTGCTGGCTGGCATGGTCAAGCGCATCGACGCTGAAGCGACAGGCCTGCCCATGTTCGACCCCGCCAGCTTGGCTGAAGCGAAAGGACTGTTGTCGTGAGTGAGATTCAATTGGCAGGCCAGGTTGCGCTCGTCACAGGTGCGTCCCGCGGTATTGGCCGGGCCATTGCCTTGCAGTTGGCCGGACAAGGTTTGAAGGTCATCGGCACGGCCACCACCGATGCCGGTGCGCAGGCGATCAACGACGCACTAGCAGCGTTCCCTGGAAGTCGCGGCTTGTGTCTTAACGTCAACGATGGCGCAGGTGTCGACGCGGCCATCGATGCGATCGTCAAGGAGCATGGTGCGCTGCATGTTTTGGTCAATAACGCTGGTATCACGCGCGACATGCTGTCGATGCGAATGAAGGACGACGACTGGGATGCGGTGATCGACACCAACCTCAAGGCCGTCTTCCGTACCAGCCGGGCTGCGACCCGCCCGATGATGAAGCAGCGTTACGGCCGCATCATCAACATCACCTCGGTGGTCGGCGCCAGCGGTAACGCCGGCCAGACCAATTACGCGGCGGCCAAAGCCGGTGTGGCCGGCATGACGCGATCGTTTGCCCGTGAGTTGGGTAGCCGTGGCGTCACGGTCAACTGTGTGGCGCCGGGTTTCATCGAAACGGACATGACCAAGAAGTTGTCTGAGCAGCAGACCAATCTGCTGATGTCGCAAATTCCGCTGGGCCGCCTGGGGCAGGCCGCCGACATCGCTCATGCAGTGGCTTTTCTTGCCTCGCCGCAGGCGGGCTACATCACCGGCACTGAGCTGCATGTCAACGGCGGCATGTTCATGAGCTGAGCTTTTCTTTTCTCGTTTTATCCGGTTCCTTGGCCCGACCGGCGCGTGCTGGGCGTGTCTTAGAGAAGACACCTTACAAGCCGTAGAATCTCGGGCTGTTTACGTAAACCCTCCTGGAGGAGTCATGAGCGATATCGAAGCACGTGTGAAGAAAATCATTGCCGAACAACTAGGCGTGCCTGAGGCCGATGTGTCCAGTGAAAAGGCATTCGTGGCCGATCTCGGCGCCGACTCGCTTGACACGGTAGAACTGGTCATGGCGCTGGAAGACGAATTCGGCATCGAGATCCCCGACGAAGAAGCCGAGAAGATCACCACTGTCCAGTTGGCGATCGACTACGCGCTGAAACACCAGAAGGCTTGAACCCGGAGTGGTATCAATGACTCGTCGCCGCGTCGTTGTCACTGGCCTGGGGCTGATCAGCCCCGTGGGCAACACAGTGGAAGAAGGCTGGGCCAACCTGGTGGCAGGGCGCTCCGGCATTGACACCATCACCAAGTTCGATGCGTCGAACTTCAGCTGCCAGTTCGCAGGTGAGGTGAAGGGGTTCAATGTCGAGGAGTACATGCCGGCGAAGGAAGCGCGCCACATGGACACCTTCATCCATTACGGCGTGGCGGCCTCCATCCAGGCGGTGAAGGACTCCGGTCTGCCCACTGGCGATCAACTGACCGAAGAGCAGGCCGAGCGCATCGGCTGCCTGGTGGGTTCAGGCATCGGCGGTCTTCCGCTGATCGAAGAAACCCATGCTGAGTACGCGTCACGCGGACCACGGCGGATCTCGCCGTTCTTCGTGCCGGCATCGATCATCAACATGATCTCGGGTCATGTGTCGATCCGATTCGGCTTCACCGGTCCCAACCTGGCGATCGTGACGGCCTGCACCACAGGCTTGCACTCGATCGGCCAGGCTTCTCGCATCATTGAGTACGGCGATGCCGATGTGATGGTGGCTGGCGGTGCCGAATCGACCATCTCGCCGCTGGGCATCGGTGGCTTTACCGCGCCTCGGGCCTTGTCTACACGGAACGATGATCCCAAGACGGCCTCCCGGCCCTGGGACAAGGACCGCGACGGCTTCGTGCTGGGCGAGGGTGCGGGTGTGCTGGTGCTCGAAGAGTACGAACATGCCAAGAAGCGCGGCGCGAAGATCTATGCCGAGCTCAGTGGTTTTGGCATGGGCGCCGACGCCTTCCACATGACGGCACCCAACGTCGATGGGCCCAAGCGCTCCATCCGCGCAGCTCTGCGAAATGCCGGCATCGATGGTAGCCAGGTGCAGTACCTCAACGCTCACGGCACGTCGACGCCGCTGGGCGATGTGAACGAGAGTAATGCCATCAAGCTGGCTTTCGGTGACCACGCCAAGAAACTGGTGGTGAATTCCACCAAGTCGATGACGGGGCACCTGCTCGGCGGTGCAGGCGGCATCGAGTCGGTATTCACCACCTTGGCGTTGCACCATCAGGTGTCCCCGCCCACGATCAACATCTTCAACCAGGATCCTGAATGCGACCTGGATTACTGCGCCAACACCGCACGTGACATGAAGATCGAATACGCCGTGAAGAACAACTTCGGCTTTGGTGGGACCAACGGCACGCTGGTGTTCAAGCGCATCTGACCGCGCTGCGGTCAGGTTCTTCTTTCCGCGTCTGCCATGCACGCGTCTCCTCCTTTCCAGATGGCCGTGCATCGCTACGGCGTTTGGCGGGCGGCAGCTGTGTTTCTGGTGGCCTCAACGACGGCTGCCGTGGCGGCATGGCTCGTTCACTCTCATGTCATGACGCTTGTTTGGGCAGTGCTTTGTTTGCTCGTCTCCGGATCGGTCGCCGTGCTTGCCCATGCCTGGCGCCTGCGGCCTGTCAGCTTGCGCTGGGATTCGCAACGCTGGCATCTCGGGCCTTTGACCACGACCTGGCACGAGCACGACGCCGGTCGCCTTTTGGTGGCCATAGATTTCGGTGCTTGGATGTTGCTGCGCTTCATCCCGGACAGTGCGACCGTGCTGCGCCCCGGCGTCTGGCTCCCCGTGCAACGCCTCGGTCACGAGCCAGCATGGCATTCGCTACGCTGTACGGTATATTGCGCGCGACCTGTATCCCTGCCCGCCGTGGCGCCGTTCTGAATTCTCTGAATGACCGCCACTGACGCCGATGCCCCCCTGATCGAGCGCGTCAAGCTCGGCGACGTGAAGGCGTTCGAGATGCTCGTGGTGAAGTACCAGCGGCGCATCGAACGGCTGATCGGCCGGATGGTTCGCGACGTCGATCTCGTACCCGACATTGCGCAAGAGACCTTCATCCGGGCCTATCGTGCGATCCCGCAGTTTCGCGGGGACAGCGCGTTCTACACCTGGCTCTATCGCATCGCAGTCAACACGRCCAAGAAGGCCTTGGTCGACTTGAAACGCGACCCGATCGTGACGGAATCCGCACGCGCGCTGCGCGATGAAGACGATGAAACTTCCCGCGGGGAAACCGAACTAAGTGACGGCGAAACCCCGGAAGCCTTGCTGGCGAGCAAAGAAATTGCATCTGCCGTGAACGCCTCCATAGAAGCGCTGTCTGAAGATCTGCGGCAGGCCATTACCCTGCGTGAAATCGAAGGCCTCAGCTATGAAGAAATCGCTGAGGTCATGAATTGCCCGATTGGTACCGTTCGGTCGCGGATTTTTCGTGCGCGCGAAGCCATTGCGCAGAGGTTGCGGCCTTTGCTGGATACGCGCGAGGGTGAGCGGTGGTAAGCGCAGGTGTGGTGATGTGTTTGAGTGCTGGAGGTTGTGATGTCTCAATGGTCTGAAAGCAAGCTTCCCCCGACGGACGAGCTGTCGTCGCTGATGGATGGTGAACTGGACGCATCGGCCGTGAGCCGAGCATGCGGCCAGTGGCGAGACGACCCTGAGGTACGCGCTCGGTGGCACACCTATCATGTGATCGGCGACGTGCTCCGGTCCGACGAGCTGGCCTCGGATGGCGGGCACGATGCCGCTTTCCTCGCAGCCTTCAGGCAGCGCTTGGCTCAAGAACCCGTGGTGTTGGCGCCTGCTGCGTTGGGTGCTGTGCAAGTAACCGTGGCGCGTAGACGCTCCTGGGTGGCTCCCGCTGCAGTAGCTGCAGGTTTCGTCGCAGTGGCGGGTGTGCTGGTCGTCACGCAGTTGTCGGGAGGCCTGTCGCTATTGAGTTCGCAGCCGAATGCCAGCTTGGCCAAGGTGCAAAGCCCGTCCTCCGTGATGGTCGTGGCCGTGGATGGAGCGGCCTCGTCCGGTGCGGCAGACGATCTACCCGCTGTTGTGCCAAATGGTCGATTGATTCGCGATGTGCGCCTTGACGAGTACCTGGCGGCGCACAAGAAGTTCGGCGGCAGCTCGGCCCCGGGTGGCCCCTCAGGTTTCCTGCGCAACGCGGCCGCCGACGGCACGGTTCGCTGATTCGCCGCTCCATCACGCACATGCTGTCTCGCCTGCCTGCCTTCGTATTCGCTTGTGCTGCCGCCGCTTCCGTTCCTCTGGCCCATGGTCAGAGTGCGTTGGCGAACGGCGATCCACTGGTCGAGGCACGTGAGACACGGGCCTGGCTGACGCGCATCCAGGATGCAGCCAACAAGCGCAACTTTGCCGGCACCGTGGTGGTCAGTGCCGGCGGTACGGTTGCCAGCACTCGCCTCGCCCACTATTGCGAGGGCCGCGATCAGTTCGAGCGCATTGACTCTCTCGATGGCCAAGTGCGCAATGTGTACCGACACAACGATGTCGTGCACACCGTCTGGCCACAGCGTCGTGTGGCCGTGGTCGAGCAACGCGATCAGATGAGTTCCTTTCCGGGTCTGCTGCAGGCCGGAAGCGATCACGTCCAAGACTTCTACGACCTCAAGCCAGTGGCCTTGGAGCGGGTGGCCGGGCACGAAGCGAACGTGCTGGTGCTGAGGCCGCGCGACAAGATGCGTTTCGGCTATCGCCTGTGGGCCGATAAAGCTACTGGCTTGCTCTTGCGCTCTGAAGTGCTCGGTGAGCATGGCGAAGTGCTGGAGTCATCGGCCTTCTCAGACGTGTCCATTGGCATCCGCGCGCAACCCGATAGCGTGCTCCAGGCGTTGAAGAAGCTTGATGGCTTCCGCATGATCAAGCCCGCGTTGGTGCCGACACAATTGGAGACGGAGGGCTGGACGCTCAAGGCGTCTGTGCCTGGCTTCAAGATGGTCAGCTGCGTCAAGCGCCCATTCGAAGGCGCGTCGCACGCGTCATCGGACGCCGCAGACCAGGCGTTGCAGACCGTTTACTCCGATGGCTTGACTTACGTCTCCATCTTCATCGAACCCTACAGCCCCGAACGCCACAGCCGACCGATGTTCACGACCATCGGCGCGACCCAGACCATGATGCGCCGTGAAGGCGATTGGTGGGTCACCGTGATGGGCGATGTACCGACTGCTACCTTGCGCCAATTTGCCAATGGGGTGGAACGCAAGAAGTAGCGGTTGAGCGACGAGCGAGGCATGCATCAGACCTCGCAACGTTGTCTCGATTCAGGGTTTCACAATCGAGGGGTTCGCATGCGTTCCAGCATTTCCATCGGGCCGAGGGCCTGGAGTGGCCCGCGCTCGCTGCAGCGAGTGGTAGCAGCCTTTGCGGCTGCGGGTGTAGTGGGCCTGACTGGAACGCTGTTGCCGCTCCCGAGCAAAGCGCAATCACGTGAGTTGCCTGACTTTGCCGATCTGGTCGAGCGTGTGGGCCCCGCTGTCGTCAACATCCGCACCACCGAGCGCGCGCCGGACGGACCGCGTACGCCCTTTCGCCGCCGCGCACCCGCGCTGCAAGGCAGCGACGAAGTGCCGCGTGGCGAGGGCTCGGGCTTCATCCTCAGCGCAGATGGCTATGTGATGACCAACGCGCACGTTGTCGAAGGCGCGACCGAGGTCTACGTCACCCTGACCGACAAGCGCGAGTTCAAAGCCAAGATCGTTGGTGCCGACGAGCGCACCGACGTGGCGCTGGTCAAGATCGAGGCCAGTGGGCTTCCCTTGCTGCGCATCGGCGACGTGAGCCGCTTGCGCGTGGGCGAGTGGGTCGTGGCCATTGGTTCGCCCTTCGGGCTCGACAACACCGTCACGGCAGGCATCGTGAGCGCCAAGCAGCGCGAGACAGGCTCCGATGTTCCGTTCATCCAGACCGATGTGGCGGTCAACCCCGGCAACTCGGGCGGCCCGTTGATCAACATTCGCGGTGAGGCGGTGGGGATCAATTCGCAGATCCTGAGCCCGGTAGGCAGCTTCGTTGGAATTTCCTTTGCGATCCCCATCGACGAGGCCATGCGCGTCGCTGATCAGCTCAAGGCAACGGGTCGCGTGGTGCGTGGCTACCTCGGCATTGCGCCGACCGATGTGCCGCGCGAACTGGCCGAGGAATATGGTTTGAACAAGGGCAAGGCCAAGGGCGCGTTTGTGCGCCAAGTCGTGCCCGGTGCGCCGGCCGACAAGGTCGGTATTCAACCGGGAGACGTGGTGCTCTCGGTCAACGGAAAACCTGTTGAAGGCGCAGTGGAACTTCGCCGCACCTTGGCTGCGTTGAAGCCTGGCTCGTCGGTGATCCTGCAGGTCAACCGCCGCGGAAAGTTGATGGAGTTCAGGCCCAATCTGGCCGAACTGAATCCTCAAGTGGCGGCGATCGATCGTCCGGAAATTGCCGACCAACGCACATCGGTTGTCGCTAAGGTATGGGGCCTCACCGTCGCCAATCTCACCGAGGCAGAGCGACAGGCTGCACGCGGCGTTGCGGGCGTTCGCGTGACGGCTGTCGCCGCAGGCGCCGAGGCTGTGGGTATGAGGGTGGGTGACGTGATTCTTGCAGTCGGAACCGACGACACGGCTGACACCAAGCAGTTCGACGCGGTGGTCTCCCGCCTCGACAAGACTCGCTCACTGCCTGTGACCGTGCTGCGAGGAGAGTGGGCCCAATTTCTGCGAATTCCCGTCGTCAAGTGACGCGCACGCCGATTGCTAGGAAACCGAGTCCCGTTTCAAGGGATTTGCACCAGAAAAAAATACCTGCAGCTTTCACATCTCTGGAAAGTCAGTGTGTGCACACATATGAAATTTGGATTCCGTCTTTTGCCGCCTACAATTGTTGATCGGTGAGGCTGTTTATCGTCACCATCGGCAACGAGTTTCAACGTTCCAAACTATCCCCAAGCTGCCCACAAGCATTTGTGGATAAACTGTTGACAGTTTTTCATGTTGGTGACTCGCAACGGCGTGAAATCAAGCAATGGCGCGGTTTGCAGCGAGGGGCTTTTGGCTACAATGAAAGCCCAACAAGCAGTTGCCATACGTTTTGTTGGAAGGCGCGTCAAAAGTTCGACGTGCCTTTTTTTTAGCCTCTTTTTAGTCTTTGCGCGACGCATCTCGCGCTCATCTTGTCTTGCGATTGAGAGCTTTTGCTGCGACGGTCGCGCCGTTGTCTCTACGCGAAGCCTCTCGCCAAGCATTTAGCGGTTTGCATGGATCACATCCGAAATTTCTCCATCATTGCCCACATCGATCACGGCAAATCCACGCTCGCCGATCGCTTGATTCAGCGCTGTGGCGGCTTGAGCGACCGCGAGATGGAAGCCCAGGTACTCGACTCGATGGACATCGAGCGCGAGCGCGGCATCACCATCAAGGCGCAAACTGCTGCGCTGACTTACATCGCCCGCGACGGCCAGACGTACCAGCTGAACCTGATCGATACGCCCGGGCACGTCGACTTCTCATACGAAGTGAGCCGCTCCTTGTCGGCCTGTGAAGGAGCCCTGCTGGTGGTCGATGCCAGCCAAGGTGTGGAGGCACAGACGGTTGCGAATTGCTACACCGCGCTCGACCTGGGTGTCGAAGTGGTGCCGGTGCTCAACAAGATGGATTTGCCCAACGCCGACCCGGCGAACGCGAAGGCGGAAATTGAAGATGTGATCGGCATCGACGCCGACAATGCCATTCCATGCAGCGCCAAGACCGGTGAGGGCATCGACGACATCCTTGAAGCGGTGATCACCCGCATGCCGGCGCCCAAAGGGAKGCCGAATGCGCCGTTGCGGGCGATGATCATCGACTCCTGGTTCGACAACTATGTCGGTGTCGTGATGCTGGTCCGCGTGGTCGATGGCGAGCTCAAGAAAGGCGAGCGCTTCAAGATGATGGCCAACGGCTCTGCTTATGCTGCAGAGCAATTGGGCGTGTTCACTCCCAAGTCGGTATCGCGCGATGCTCTGCGAGCTGGAGAAGTGGGTTTCGTGATTGCCGGCATCAAGGAGCTGCAGGTGGCCAAAGTGGGGGACACCCTCACGCTGGAAAAGAAGCTGCCCAACAATATGGGCTCGGCCAGTGAGGCGCTCCCTGGCTTCAAAGAAATCCAACCCCAGGTGTTCGCCGGCCTGTACCCCACCGAAGCGAGCGAGTACGACCAGCTTCGCGATGCGCTGGAGAAGCTCAAGCTCAACGATTCGTCACTGCGCTATGAGCCCGAGGTGTCACAGGCGCTGGGATTTGGATTTCGTTGCGGATTCCTTGGCCTTTTGCACATGGAGATCGTGCAGGAGCGCCTTGAGCGGGAGTTCGATCAAGACCTGATCACCACCGCGCCGTCGGTGGTGTATGAGGTGGAGTTGGGAGGCGGGGAGGTCATCAAGGTAGAGAACCCGTCGAAGATGCCCGACCTGGGTCGCATCAGCGAGATTCGCGAGCCCATCGTGACCGTGCATCTGTACATGCCACAGGATTACGTCGGCCCGGTGATGACCCTGGCCAACCTGAAGCGCGGCAACCAGCTCAACATGGCCTACCACGGCCGCCAGGTGATGCTCACGTATGAGATGCCGCTTGCCGAGATCGTGCTGGACTTCTTCGACAAGCTGAAGAGCGTGTCGCGCGGCTACGCGTCGATGGACTACGAATTCAAGGAGTACCGCGCCTCCGACGTGGTGAAGGTCGACATCCTGCTCAACGGCGATCGGGTCGACGCACTCTCAATCATCGTGCACCGGGTCCAAAGCCAGTACCGCGCGCGTGCCGTGGTGGCCAAGATGCGCGAGCTCATCTCGCGCCAGCAGTACGACGTGGCAGTGCAGGCCGCCATCGGCGCCAACATCATTGCGCGTGAGACAATCAAAGCGCTTCGTAAGAACGTCATTGCCAAGTGCTATGGCGGCGACATTTCCCGCAAGCGCAAGCTGCTCGAAAAACAAAAGGCTGGCAAGAAACGCATGAAGCAAATCGGCTCCGTCGAGGTGCCGCAGGAAGCGTTCCTGGCCATCCTCCAAGTGGACGATTGATGGGTTCTTTGACCGGTTTGCTGTATGCGTGCCTCGTGGTGTATCTGGGAGGCTGGTATGTGGGTAAATGGACAGGCAACTTCTCTCTGCTGCTGTTCATCCTGACCTTGGTGACGCTGGCCTACTGGCTGGCTGAGCGCTTCTACTTCGCCCCCGCCCGTCTCAGGGCTGCGAAGACGCTCGAACGGCACGACGCTGCGCGCCGAGAAGATCTCGCCAAGAAGGGCATCGCGAAGGTCGATGGCGATGTCGCGCAAGCCCGCGAAGCCTTGCTGATGCAACCCTGGTGGCTGGATTGGACGGCGGGTCTGTTCCCGGTCATCCTGGTTGTCTTTTTGCTGCGCTCGTTCCTGTTCGAGCCGTTCAAGATTCCATCGGGTTCCATGGTGCCCACGCTGCTCATCGGCGACCTGATCCTGGTCAACAAGTACCACTACGGTGTACGCCTGCCGGTCATCAACAAGAAGATCATCGAAATCAACGATCCGCAGCGCGGTGACGTGATGGTGTTCCGCTATCCGGCCAATCCCAGCGTCGATTACATCAAGCGGGTGGTGGGCGTGCCGGGTGATGAGGTGGCGTATCTGAATCAGAAGCTCTACCTCAACGGTAAGTTGGCCGAGACACAGCCACTGCCCGAGTTTTACGACGACGAGAGCACGCGGTACTTCAAGCAGTACAGCGAAAAGCTCGGACCGGTGGAGCACCGGATATTGGTGGACGTGCAAAGGCCGTCCTATATTCGACCGACCGACCCGTTCCCGTTCAAGGAAAACTGTCGCTACAGTGCCGAAGGGGTCACTTGCAAGGTGCCCGCAGGCCACTACTTCATGATGGGCGACAACCGCGACAACTCGGAAGACTCGCGCTTCTGGGGCTTCGTGCCGGACCAGAACATCGTCGGCAAGGCCTTTTTTGTCTGGATGAATTTCGGTAACCTCGGGCGCATTGGCGCTTTCCATTGATGAGCGCGACCCTTTGCAGATCAAAATATCAAGAGGAGCATGAGGCCATGACCGTTGAGTTTCACAAGAGGCGTTCCCAGCGGGGTGTCACCCTGTTCGGGCTGCTTTTTTGGGCCATCATCATTGGCTTCTTTGCTCTCGTGGGCTTGCGCGTATTGCCGACGGTGAACGAGTTTTTCACCATCAAGCGTGCGGTCGAGAAGATTTCAGCCAGTGGCGCCACCACCGTGCCTGAAATCCGCAACGCGTTTGAGAAGCAGAAGGAGATCGAGTACTCCATCGTTTCGATCACCGGCAAGGACCTTGAAATCACGAAGGTCAATGAGAAGGTGGTGATCTCCTTTGCCTACAACAAGGAAATCGAACTGATGAGCCCCGTCTTCTTGTTGATCAAGTACGAAGGGCGTTCGAGGTAAGGCCGTGGCCTGATTCGAATCGACGATCCATGGACGCCCGCCTCGCCGCCCTCCAGCAACGCCTCGGTCATCGGTTTGCCGATCCCGAGCTGCTGAGCCGCGCGGTGACGCACCGCAGTTTCGGGGCCGACCACAACGAACGTCTCGAGTTTCTGGGCGACGCGGTCTTGAGCTTGGCCATCAGCGCTCTGCTGTTCGAACGTTTTGGTGGTTCTGACGAAGGCGATCTGACCCGGGTTCGTGCCCACCTTGTGCGTGAAGACACCTTGCACCGTGTGGCCGTCGTGATCGGCCTGCCCGAGGTCTTGCGTTTGAGCGAAGGCGAAGCGCGTGGCGGTGGCGCGCAGCGTCCGTCCATCCTCGCTGACGCGTTGGAAGCCATCATCGGTGCAACCTTTCTTGACGGCGGCTTCGAGCCTGCGCGTGCGCTGGTTCAGCATCTGTTCGGCGAGGTCATCGCTACCACCGACATCGACAGCTGGACCAAGGACGCGAAGACCGAACTGCAGGAATGGCTGCAAGCGCGCCGCCTGCCCGTGCCCAGCTACCGCATTGCCAGTACCCGGGGCCAGGCCCACGCACAGACCTTCGAGGTGGAATGCGCTGTTCCCGCATTGAGCCTCACCGAAACCGGCGAAGGCCGTTCGCGTCGCGTAGCGGAGCAAGAAGCCGCACACCGCATGCTGGTGGCCTTGAAGGCCAGCGACGACAAGCCCGACAGCGCGCTGCGTTCGTGATCCCATGACCGAAAACCAGGTGCCGGACGGCTCGGCCACCCCCAACAACCTGCGCTGCGGCCTCGTGGCCATCGTCGGGCGGCCCAACGTGGGCAAGTCGACGCTGCTCAACGCGCTGGTGGGCCAGAAGGTCAGCATCACCTCGGCCAAGGCTCAGACCACGCGCCACCGCATCACGGGCATCCGCACGGTGGACGATACGCAGTTCGTTTTCGTTGACACGCCTGGCTTCCAGACGAAGCACAGCGCGCCCCTCAATCGCAACCTCAATCGCACCGTGCAAGGTGTGCTCGGTGACGTGGATGTGGTGCTGTTCGTCGTCGAGGCAGGGCGTTTCGGGCTGGACGATGCCAAGGTGCTGGCGCTGATGCCCTCCGACAAGCCGGTGATCCTGGTCGCCAACAAGCTCGACGCCGTGCACCGCCGAGCCGATCTCGTGCCCTGGTTGAAGGGCATGCAAGACCGCCATGCCTTCGCTGAGTTCGTGCCGCTCACGGCCAAGAAAGACGCTGACGTGCAGCGCCTGCTCGACATCGTCAAACCCTATTTGCCCCAGCAGTCGTGGTTCTACGACGAAGATGCGCTGACCGACCGCAGCGATCGCTTCCTTGCCAGCGAACTCATCCGCGAGAAGCTCTTTCGCTTGACCGGCGATGAGTTGCCCTACACATCCACCGTCGTGATCGACAAGTTCGAGGAAGAGGGCAACCTGCGCCGCATCGCCGCCACCATCATCGTCGAGCGCGACGCCCACAAGGGCATGGTCATCGGCAACGAGGGCGAGCGCCTCAAACGCATCGGCTCCGAAGCCCGGCAGGAGCTGGAGCGTTTGATGCACGCCAAGGTTTTCCTCGAAGTGTGGGTCAAGGTGCGCTCCGGCTGGGCCGACAACGAAGAGCATTTGCGCAGCTACGGCTACGAGTAGATGGCCACGCGGGTCACACGCGCACCAGCCACGCTGACTGCTTTCGTGCTCCACCGATATGACTGGAGCGAATCGAGCCTGATTCTCGATCTCTTCACACGCGAGCAAGGGCGTCTGGGCGTGATCGCCAAAGGCGCCAAGCGACCATATTCGCAGCTGCGTTCGGTGCTGCTGCCGTTTCAGCGCATCCAGGTGTCGCTCGGGCGAGCACCCAAGACCGACTCGACCGGTGAACCGACCAGCGAAGTGCAAACCCTGCGCGCCGCCGAATGGGCAGGTGGCAGTGCGATGCTCACCGGGGCCGCACTGTTCAGTGGGTTCTACCTGAACGAGCTGCTGATGAAGCTGCTGGCTCGCAGCGACTCCCATCCAGCCCTGTTCGACATCTACGCCGGCACCTTGTCGGCCTTGGGCAGCAACGACGAGGCTGCGCTGCGTGCGTTCGAGGTGTCGCTGCTCAAGCAGATCGGCCTGCTGCCGGACCTGAGCCTGGTCACCTTGACGCAAGAAGCCGTTCGCGGCGAGCACCGCTACGCCCTGTTGGCCGAGGCCGGAGTCGGTGCTCCGCGTGCCACCGACCCTGCGTTGCCCGGCAGCGTGTTGATCGGCCTGCAGGCCGCCCTGGAGCATGGCAGCGTGCCCGCATTGCAGCAGGCCTGTGCCCTTGCTCTGCCAGAGCTCAAAGCGGCGTTGCGCGGCTTGCTTCACTATCATCTCGGTTCGCCTGTGTTGCGCACGCGCCAGGTCATGCTCGACGTGCAAGCCCTCGACCGATGAATCGCCTGCCATGAACCCATTGCTCATCACCGGACTGGACGCCCACCGAGGTTTCACCTCCTTGTCTGTCAACGTGAACCTGGTGGCGCAGATTCGCAACCGGCGCCCGCTGGACTTTCCCAGCGTCACGCGCATGGCGACCCTGGCGCTGGAGGCGGGCGCCCACGGCATCACCATCCACCCACGTCCGGACCAGCGCCACATCCGCACCCACGACGTGCACGACCTGTCCGAGCTGATGAAGCAGTGGCCGCAGGCCGAGTTCAACATCGAGGGCAACCCGCTGCAGAACCTGATGGCGCTGCTGCGCGAACTCGCTGCGAAAGGCCAGGCTCCGCAGCAATGCACCTTCGTGCCTGACGATGAATCACAGCCCACCTCTGACCACGGCTGGCGCTTCCCGCAAGACGCTGCACAGCTGGCGCCTTTGATTGCAGAAGCGAAGGCGCTCGGCATTCGCGTCAGCCTGTTCATGGATCCGCAGCCCGAGGCGATGATCGCCGCGCGTCAGGTCGGCGCCGACCGCGTGGAGCTCTACACCGAGAGCTACGCGCGCGCCCACGGCACGCCTGACGAACCCGCCGTCCGGGCCGCGTTCGCCGTGACGGCCGAGGCAGCCCTGCGTGAAGGCCTGGGCATCAATGCCGGGCATGACCTGAACCGCGCGAATCTCGCGGACTTTCTGCGTGGCGTGCCGGGCGTCCAAGAGGTGTCGATCGGCCACGCGCTGATCTCCGACACGCTGGAGCTCGGCATGACGGAAACGGTGCGCGCCTACCTCCGCTGCATCCACGAAGCCGTCGCATGATCTACGGCATCGGCACCGACATCTGCGATGTGCGCCGCATTGCCGCCACATACGCCCGCCGCGGTGAGCGCTTCGCCGAGAAGGTGCTCGGCCCGCACGAGATCGAGGTGTTTCGCTACCGGCTCGCCAAGGTCGAGGCACGCGGGATCAGCTACCTTGCCACACGTTTCTCTGCCAAGGAGGCCTTCTCCAAGGCGATCGGTCTCGGGCTTCGCATGCCGATGACCTGGCGTGCGTGCGAGTTGGTGAAGGCGCAGAGCGGCAAGCCTGAGATTCGTCTGCACGGCGCGCTGGCCGAATGGTTCGCCGCCCGCCGTTTGCTCGCCCATGTGACGGTGTCCGACGAGACCGATTACGCAGCCGCTTTCGTGGTGGTTGAAACCCAAGACCAACGATGAACGACATCCAACATTCGCCAGTGATCCTCGACATCGCAGGTACCGCGCTGACCGACGACGACCGCCGCCGCCTGCAGCACCCACTGACTGGCGGGCTGATCTTCTTCACACGCAACTGGGTCAATCGGCAGCAGATTACCGAGATCACCGCGGAGGTCAAATCCATCCGCCCCGATCTGCTGATCACCATCGACCACGAAGGCGGTCGTGTCCAACGCTTTCGCACCGACGGTTTCACCCACCTCCCGGCCATGCGTCGGCTCGGCGAGCTGTGGATGGAAGACGCGATGCGCGCCACTGACGCCGCCAGTGCGTGCGGCTACGTGCTCGGCGCCGAGCTGCGTGCCTGCGGCATCGACCTGAGCTACACACCGGTGGTCGACCTCGATCACCGCCGCAGCGAGGTGGTGGGTGACCGCGCCTTCCACCGCGACCCGCGCGTTGCCACCTTGCTGGCCAAGAGCATGATGCATGGCCTGCTGAGCGCTGGCATGGCGAATTGCGGCAAGCACTTCCCCGCGCACGGGTACGCGATTGCTGACTCCCACGTGGCACGCGCCGTCGACGACCGCTCGCTGAAAGCCATCCTCGCCGAGGATGCGCGGCCCTACGACTGGCTGACCACCACGCTCACCTGCGTGATGCCGGCCCACGTGACCTTTCCCAAAGTCGACGCGCTGCCAGCCGGCTTCTCGGCCCGTTGGCTGAAGGACATCCTGCGTGGCCAAATCGGCTACACCGGCGCCATCTGCTGCGACGACCTCAGTATGGAAGGTGCGCGCATTGCCGGCAGCGCCGTCGAAGGTGGCATCGCTGCCCTCAACGCAGGCTGCGATTTGGTGCTGCTGTGCAACCAATCCAAGGTCGATGGCGGCAAGCCGGTCGATGCGCTGCTCGATGGCTTGCAGCAGGCGCTCGAGCGCGGCGAATGGCAAGCCGACGCCGACAGCGAAGCACGCCGCATCGACCTGTTGCCGCAGACCGCGCCGCTCACCTGGGATGAGCTGATGCACCACCCGGCCTATCAGCTCGCGCTGGAACGCCTGCCGTAGAGTCGTCTGTGCTGGAATGAAAAAGGGCGCACCGTGGTGCGCCCTTTTCGTTGGATGAAGCCCCGTTCTTCAGGCCTGAGGTTGCGAGCCGCCTTGTGCGGTCTCGAATGGCAGCTTGATCTGAGACAGATCCTTGCGAGTCTCCACCAGCACCAGCGGACCTTCATCCACTGCTTCCAGTGGCTTGGGCTCGCGTGGCACATGCACTGGCTTGGGCTCACGCGCCATCGCTTCTTGCACTGCACGGATCTTCTCGGCGTCCGAGTTCACCCATTGCAAGCCGGCGGATTCGGCTACCGACTGCAGTTGCTCGGTCGGCAGCACAAAAGGTGCGTGAACTGCTTCGGGTGCGGGAGCTACCGCAACGGGAGCGGGCGGCGCGGCCGTCACCACGGGCGCGGACACCGGTGCCGGGGTCGGTTCCGGTTGTGCTTCAGCCAGCGTGGCTGGAACCGGCTCGGCTTCGGCAGCAATCACCGGCTCCGCGGTTTCGACCTGCGCCGCGATCACGGCACGCGGCTCGTCCACTGCGATGTCAGCGGTTTGACCATCAACAGCTGAGGCGTCGACAGCTGCCGTGCCTTCTGCACCTTCCTCGCGACGCTGGCGGTCACGACCCCGGCCACGGCCACGGCGACGACCGTCGCGCTCACCACGTTCCGCGCCTTCGGCTGCCGGTACAGCGCCCTCTGCGTCAGCCGTCACCGGCTCAGCTGATTCATTCGCGGTTTCGAGCGGCAGGGCTGGCTGTGCGGTGTCGTCGGTCGATACCGCTTCTGCGGTTTCGCCTTGACGGGTCTCGTCACGGTCACGCCCGCCACGTCCGCCACGGCGGTTGCGGCGGCGGCCGGTGCGTTCGCCCTGGGCTTCAGCAGTGGCGGTTTCTGGGGCGTCGCCACCCGGCACCGTGTCGACGAAGGCGCGCACCTGCGTCGCCTCGTCGGTCACCGTCTCTGGAGCGGGCTGGCGGCGCGGCTCACCACGCTCGGGGCGCGGGCCACGGCGCCCTTCCTGGCGTGGTTCGCCGCGGCCTTCGGCTGGCGGCGCATCGCTGCGTGCTTCCTGGCGGCGGCTGCGGTCTTCGCTGCGGGCTGGCGCCTCTGCGCTGACTTCTTCCGGCTTGTCACCACGCTCGTTGCGACGGCCACGGCCATCACGGCCGCCGCTGCGCTCACCACCGCGTTCTGCACGTTCGCCGCCGCGCTCGCCACGGCCACCGCGACCGTCACGGCCGCCTTGACCACCACGGCCACCGCGACCATTGCGGTCACCGCGACCTTCGCCACGTTCCTGCTTGTCGGTCGCTGGCGCCTTGACGGCTGGCTCAGCGATCACCGGTGCGGGCTGTTCGCTCGTGCCGAAGAGTTTCTTCACCCATGAAAAGAAGCCACCACCCGACGAGACAGGCGCTGCCGCCGCCACGGGCGCAGCGACCGGTGTCGGCGCAGCCACAACCGGCTCAGGCTTGGGCACGACGATGGGTGCGGGCGTCTCGGGCAGGATGCCCTTGATCACCGGCTCCTGCTTGGCCTTGGTCTTCTCTCGGCGGGTGATGCCAACTTCATCGTCCGGCTCCTCGATCATCGAGTAGCTGACCTGCAGGTTCTCGAGACGCGGGTCGTCGTGGCGCAGGCGCTCCAGGCGGTAGTTCGGTGTTTCCAGGTGCTTGTTCGGCACCAGCAGCACGGTGATGCGCTGCTTCAGTTCGATCTTGGTAATTTCGGTGCGCTTCTCGTTCAGCAGGAACGAGGTCACCTCCACCGGTACCTGCACGTGCACGGCGGCGGTGTTGTCCTTCATCGACTCTTCCTGGACCATGCGCAGGATCTGCAGTGCGCTCGATTCGGTGTCGCGGATGTGGCCAGTGCCGTTGCAGCGCGGGCAGGTGATGTGGCTGCCTTCGCTCAATGCCGGACGCAGGCGCTGGCGGCTCAGTTCGAGCAGGCCGAACTTGCTGATCGAGCTGAACTGCACGCGGGCGCGGTCTTGGCGCAGCGCGTCGCGCAGGCGGTTCTCCACGTCGCGGCGGTTCTTCGACTCTTCCATGTCGATGAAGTCGACCACGATCAGGCCGCCCAGGTCGCGCAGCCGCATCTGGCGCGCGATTTCGTCGGCGGCTTCGAGGTTGGTGCGGGTGGCGGTTTCTTCGATGTCGGAGCCGCGCGTCGAGCGGGCCGAGTTCACGTCGACCGAGACCAAGGCTTCGGTGTGGTCGATCACGATGGCGCCGCCCGAAGGCAGGTTCACCGTGCGCGAGAACGCGGTCTCGATTTGGTGTTCGATCTGGAAGCGGCTGAACAGCGGCGCGTCGTCGCGGTAGCGCTTGACCTTCGATGCCGACTCCGGCATCACATGGCTCATGAACTGCTGCGCCTGGTCGTAGATGTCGTCGGTGTCGATCAGGATCTCGCCGACGTCGGCGGTGAAGTAATCGCGGATCGCGCGGATCACCAGTGACGATTCCTGGTAGATCAGGAAGGCGCCCTTGCCAGCCTGTGCTGCGCCATCGAKGGCGCTCCACAGCTTGAGCATGTAGTTCAGGTCCCACTGCAGCTCGGGCGCGGTGCGGCCGATGCCAGCCGTGCGGGCGATCAGGCTCATGCCCTTGGGGTACTCGAGCTGGTCGAGGTTTTCCTTCAGCTCTTCGCGGTCTTCGCCCTCGATGCGGCGCGACACGCCACCGCCACGGGGGTTGTTGGGCATCAGCACCAGGTAACGGCCGGCCAGCGAGACCATGGTGGTCAGTGCTGCGCCCTTGTTGCCGCGCTCTTCCTTCTCGACCTGCACGAGCAGCTGGTCGCCTTCCTTGATGGCGTCTTGAATGCGTGCGGTCCGCACGTCCACGCCTTCACGAAAGTAGTTGCGCGAGATTTCCTTGAACGGCAGGAAGCCGTGGCGGTCTTCGCCGTAGTCGACGAAACAGGCTTCGAGCGACGGCTCGACGCGGGTCACGACCGCCTTGTAGATATTGCCCTTGCGTTGCTCTCGGCCTTCGATTTCGGTTTCGAAGTCCATCAGCTTTTGACCATCGACGATGGCCAGGCGACGTTCTTCTTGCTGCGTCGCGTTGATCAGCATGCGTTTCATGTGCGCTCCTTGGTCGCCTCCTCCGCTGTGTGCGGTAGGGGCAACTCACTCAACATGCCGCCACTGAAAAATCAGGGGCGACTCATCGATGCACGAGAAACGTGAATGAACCGGAAGGAATCGCCCTGGACTGCGGTGACGGGGTGCCGATCAGTGGATCGGTGGCCCGTCTGGCAGCGTTGGCGCATGCGTGGCAGTGGGCACAGTGGTGGGCCGTGAGGCTCGTGTTCGGGACCGAGCCACGGCGCTGCCAGCACGACGAGCGCGCGAGGGACAGTGTGGGGTGGGGGCCGGGAACAACATCCGCTTTGATCACTTGGACGCGGGTGGGAGACTTGAATTCATGCCGCGCTTGTGGCGCTGGCTGTATCCGCTGTCTCCCGCCTGGAAACCTTTTTTGCAGGGTTCGTTCTTGTTTCTCTGCCGCACCGGGTTGCCAGCTGTCTGGTCACTTGGGGGCCAGACCCGCCGCACGCCGGGTGCGTTGCATCACCTTGTGGCTAGGCCTTCGGCTTCGCCGCCGCGTGTTCTACCGTGTGCTTGGCTGAGGAGCGCCGCAGGTGCGACGTAAACTCAGATAAATCAATCACTTACAGCGAAAACGTGGTGCAACGCATTATAAGGGCCAAAAACGGGCCAGCGGCAAATGCCCGCGAGGCCTCGCCCAAGCCCGCCGTGCACACGGTCGAGATCGACGAAGGCTCACAGGGGCAGCGGCTCGACAACTTCCTGGTCAAGCTGCTCAAGGGTGTGCCCAAGACCCATGTCTACCGGGTGATCCGTTCGGGCGAAGTGCGGGTCAACAAGGGCCGAGCTGCTGCCGATACGCGCCTGGAACTGGGCGACATGGTGCGCGTGCCGCCGGTGCGGGTGGCCGAGAAGACCTCGGCGCCGGCAGCGCCGGCCCGCGAATTCCCCGTCGTCTTCGAAGACGAACACCTGATCGCCATCAACAAGCCCGCCGGCGTGGCAGTGCATGGCGGCAGCGGCGTCAGTTCAGGGGTCATCGAGCAATTGCGCCAGGCCCGCCCCATGGCCAAGTTCCTGGAGCTGGTCCACCGGCTCGACAAGGAAACCTCTGGCCTGCTTTTGATCGCCAAGAAGCGCTCGGCGCTGGTGGCGCTGCAGGAACAGTTCCGCAGCCGCGAGACGGGCAAAACCTATTCGGCGCTGGTGATCGGTACCTGGCCTGCGAGCCGCAAGGTGATCGACGTGTCGCTGCACAAGTTCCTCACGGCCGAGGGCGAGCGCCGCGTTCGCACCGTGGATCAGGACAACGAAGACGGTCGCCGCTCGATCACGCTGGTGAAGGTCGCGCAGAAGTTCGCCAACTTCACGCTGCTCGACGTCACCATCAAGACCGGCCGCACCCACCAGATCCGCGTGCATCTGGCGCACGAAGGCCACCCCATCGCCGGTGACGAAAAATATGGCGACTTCGCCGCCAACAAGGCCTTGGCCAAAGGTGACGCCGCCAGCGGTCACCGCTTCGACCGCATGTTTCTCCACGCCCGACGCTTGCGCTTCGAGCACCCCGCCACAGGCGAGGGCATGGAATTTGAGGCACCCTTGCCACCCGAATGCGACGTCTTCATCGAGGCGCTCGCTTCCATCCGATCCGCATCATCATGACCCGACCCCGCCGCTTCGACCTCATCGCCTTCGACTGGGACGGAACACTGTTCGACTCCACCGCGCTCATCGCCCGCTGCATCCAGGCCGCCTGTGCCGACGTCGGCGTGCCGGTGCCGAGCGACAAGGACGCGAGTTACGTGATCGGCATGGGCCTGATCGAGGCCCTTCAACACGCCGCGCCCGGCTTGCCGCGCGAGCGCTATCCCGAACTCGGCGCACGCTACCGCCATCACTACTTCGCGCGCCAGCACGAGATCGTGCTGTTCGACGGCACCTTGCCGATGCTGAAGGCGCTCAAGGCACGCAACCACTGGCTGACGGTGGCCACGGGCAAATCTCGCAAGGGCCTGGACGAAGCGCTCAGCAGCGTCGAGCTGCATGGCGTGTTCGACGCCACGCGCACCGCCGACGAAACGGCCTCCAAGCCCCACCCGATGATGCTGCTGGAGCTGATGCGCGAGTTCGGCGTCGAGCCCGAGCGCACGCTGATGATCGGCGACACCACGCACGACCTGCAGCTCGCCATCAACGCCGGCGCGGCCAGCGTGGGCGTGAGCTACGGGGCCCACACGCCTGAGACCTTCGCCGCCTTCTCGCCGCTGCACATTGCGCATTCGGTGGGTGACCTCAGCGGCTGGCTGGCCCGCCATGCTTGAAGCCGCAACACTCCCGCCACCACAGCACCTGTGCGCCGCAGACCAGCTCACCGAGCGCGGCGCGGCCCTCGTCTTTGACGTGATGCACTACCGCGAGCCGGCGCGCGCCTTTGCGCTGCGCTTCGACGGCCAGATCGTCGCCTACCTGAACCGCTGCTTGCACGTGCCGACCGAGATGGATTGGCAGCCCGGTGAGTTTCTCGACAGCAGCAAGGAATTCATCATGTGCTCCATCCACGGCGCGGTGTACGAGCCCCAAACCGGGCGCTGCGCCGGTGGCCCCTGCGGTCGCGGCAAGCTCACCTCGATCCAGGTGATCGAGCGTGATGGGCAGGTGTATTGGTATCCTTCCCGCGACACCCAACCTGTGCTCTTCGAATGAACCCCCAAGACGATATTCCGCCGGCAGCCGAACCGGCTGCGGCAGCGCCAGCCGTGCCGGCTCCCGCTGTGCCGATTGCAGCCGCCGCGCCTGCCGCGCCAGGCTGGGACCAGACCATGGCCGCCTTCGCCAAGGACTACCTGGCCGACCGCCGCACCGAGCGTCGCTGGCGCGTTTTCTTCCGCCTGATGTGGATTGGCCTGTTCGCCGTGCTGTTCTGGGCCGCACTCAATGCGCGCAACCATGCGGCCGCGCCGAGTGGTCCGCACACCGCGCTGGTCGAGGTGCGTGGCGAGATCGCAGCCGATGGCGAAGCCAGCGCCGAGGTGCTGGTTGCCGCGCTGAAGGCCGCGTTCGAGGACGACGGTGCACAGGCTGTGGTGCTGCGCTTCAACTCACCCGGCGGCAGCCCGGTGCAAGCTGGCATCGTCAACGACGAGATCCGCCGTCTCAAGGCGCTCTACAAGAAGAAGGTCTACGCGGTGGTCGAGGAAGAGTGCGCCTCGGGGGCGTATTACATCGCCGTGGCGGCTGACGAGATCTACACCGACAAGGCCAGCATCGTCGGCTCGATCGGCGTGTTGATGGACAGCTTCGGCTTCACCGGCACCATGGAAAAGCTCGGCGTCGAGCGCCGCCTGATCACGGCCGGCGAGAACAAGGGCATCGGTGACCCGTTCTCTCCGCTGACCGACAAGCAACGCGCCTACACGCAGGCCACGCTCGACCAGATCCATCAGCAGTTCATCAAGGTCGTCAAAGAGGGCCGCGGCAAGCGTCTCAAGGTATCGGCCGACACTTTCTCAGGCCTGTTCTGGAACGGCGAAGAAGCCGTCAAGCTCGGCCTCGCCGATCACCTGGGCAACCTCGACTACGTAGCACGCGAAGTGGTGAAGGCCGAAGACATCATCGACTACACCCCGAAAGACAACGTGGCCGAGCGCCTCGCCAAGCGCTTCGGTGCGTCGATCGGCGCGGGCGCGGTGAAGGCCATGCGCAGCATGGGTTCGATCCGCTGAAGTTCAGCGCACGAATAGGCGACGAATCTCAGGGAACGAAGCGGTAGCCGATGCCCGTCTCGGTGACGAGGTGGCGCGGTTGTGACGGGTCCGTCTCGATCTTGCGCCGCAGGTGGCCCATGTAGACACGCAGGTAGTGCGTGTCTTCCAGGTGGTTCGCTCCCCACACGGCGCTGAGCACCTGGCGGTGCGTGAGCACGCAGTCTGGCCGAGCGGCCAGGTGCGTCAGCAACCGGTATTCGATGGGCGTTAGGTGCAGCGGCTCGCCTTGGCGCTCAACCGTGCGGCGCCCCAGGTCGATCTTCATGTCACCGAACTCCAGCGAGGTGCTGCCTGCGGTGGCACCCGCTGCGCGTCGGCGCAGGTGGGCGCGCACACGGGCCAGCAATTCACCGGCACCGAAAGGCTTCACCAGGTAGTCGTCGGCCCCCGCATCCAGTGCGGCGATCTTGTCTGCCTCGGTCGTCCGGGCCGACAGCACCAGCACCGGCACGTCCGACCAGGTGCGCAGGTCGCGGATCAGGTCGACGCCGTCGCCGTCGGGCAGGCCGAGGTCGAGGATCACGATGTCGGGATGGCGCGTGCCGGCTTCGATCAGCCCGCGCTGCACGCCGTCGGCTTCGTGCACCTCGAAGCCTTCTCTTGTGAGCGACAGGCGCACGAAGCGGCGAATCTCCGCTTCGTCTTCCACCACCAACACCTTGACGATCGGTTCACTCATGTCTCGACATTGTCCGCTTCGATGCGATCCAGGCTGGGTGGCGTGCCACGCGGCAGCTTGACGCTGAAGCGCGCGCCGCCGCCTGGCCGCGTCTCCCCGCGGATCGTGCCGCCGTGCGCTTGCACGATGGCGCGGCAGATCGCCAGGCCCAGGCCGACGCCGGGTGCGGCACTCTCCTTGCGGCCGCGTTCGAACATCTCGAAGATCGCTTCCTCGCGCCCCTTGGGCAGGCCCAGCCCATGGTCGTCAACACACAGCGTGACATGCGCGTCCGAGGCCCGCGCGCTGATCTCGATCGCGCTGCCGGCCGGCGTGTACTTCACCGCGTTCTCAAGCAGATTGCACAGCACGCGCTCGAGCAGCACGGCATCGACATCCAGCAGCGGCAAGTCCTCGGGCAGCGAGACGCGCACGCGGCTGAGGTCGAGCGAGCCGCTCATCGCCTTCAACGCGCTGCCCACCACTTCTTCGAGTGGCTGCCACTGGCGGTTGAGCTGCACTGGGCCGGCCTGCAGGCGCGCCATGTCGAGCAGGTTGTTGACCAGTGCGTTCATGCGAAGCGCAGCCTCGCGCATGCCGGTGACGATCTCGCCTTGCGCACCGGTCGGCGCCGGCTCCACCAGCGCCAGCGAATCGGCCATGCCCACGAGCGCCGCCAGCGGCGTGCGCAGGTCGTGCGAGATGGCGGCCAGCAGCGAGTTGCGCAGCCGCTCCGATTCCATCTGCAGCGTGGTGCTCTGCGCCACGTCCACATAGTGGATGCGCTCCAGCGAGATGGCGAGCAGCGACGCGCAGGTGTCGAGCAGGCGGCGCTGCTCGGGGCCGATCAGCCGGGCAGGATTTTTCGGTTCGATGGCCAGCACGCCGCGCACGCGCATCGGCGCCTTCAGCGGCAGGTACAGCACCTGCGAGCCGGGCAGGGTGTCGGTGCCGTGCCCGGCCGCTTGTGCGTGGGAATGAGCCCACTGCGCGACACCGAGGTCGATGTTGGTGGCTGGCTCGAAACCAGGCAACGACAGCGGCAAGGGCGGTGCGACACGGTCCTGCAAATCGGCCACCAGCAAGCCGGAGCGCGCCTCGAACTCCGACCGCAGGAAGCGCGCAGCGATCTCGGCCACCTGCTCCGGCATTAACGCACCGGACAGGTCGCGTGACATCGCATACAGCGCGCTGACACGCTCCTCCCGCTGCGTGGCCACACGCGCCTGGAACTTGAGCCCCGCGGTCATCTGGCCGATGAGCAGCGCGACCACCAGCATCACTGCAAAGGTCAGCAGGTACTGGGCGTTGCCCACGTTGAAGGTGAAGCGCGGGGGCACGTAGAAAAAGTCGAACGCCCCCACGCTCAGAAAGGCGGCCATCACCGCCGGCCCACGCCCGAAGCGCACGGCCACCAGCACCACCGCGAGCAGGAACACCATCACGATGTTGGCGAGCTCCAGCTTCGAGTGAAGCGGTGCGGTGAGCAGCGTGACGGCAGCACAGATCGCAGCGCTCCAGGCGTATGGCTGCCACGGCTGGGCCGGGTCGGTCTGCGATAGCGAACTTGAGGGCGGGACAGTCGCGCCGCGCTCGCGGGCTGGCAGCGCGATCTGAATGACGTCGAGGTCATTGCCTTGACGGCCGACCGCCTCGGCCAGCGTCGGCCGCCACGGCCGCGGCAGGCGCCCGGTGTCGCGGCCCAGCACCACACGCGACAGGTTGTGCTCGTGCGCGTACTTCACCACGGTGGCGGCCAGCGTTTGCCCGCTCAGCGAGGCCGTGGTGGCGCCTGCGTCTTGCGCGAGCTTGAGCAGGCGCAGCACGCGCTGGCGCGCTGCCTCCGGCAGGCGCTGCAGCTTCGGCGTCTCGACGTGCACGCAATGCCAGGGCACGTCGAGCTGGGTTGCCATGCGGGCAGTGGCGCGCACCAGCTTTTCAGACCGCTCGTCGGGGCCGA
Source organism: Rhizobacter sp. P2_G4 (assembly GCF_056403575.1). Lineage (NCBI taxonomy): Bacteria > Pseudomonadati > Pseudomonadota > Betaproteobacteria > Burkholderiales > Sphaerotilaceae > Rhizobacter > Rhizobacter sp. P2_G4. Next base: position 40,102 of record NZ_JBFUFG010000002.1, read on the forward strand.
TGCACAGCAGCAGCGCTTCGCGCGTCTGCCACACCGGCGGCGCGGCCATCGTGCGGCGGTACTGCAGCATCTCGTCGTCGACGCGGTCGGCAGTGCGGCGCAGCGCCAGCTCACGCAGCGCGATGAGGTTGCCCTTGCGGAAGAAGTTGCGCACCGCCGCGGCGGCCTGCTGTGGCAGGTAGACCTTGCCCTCCTTCAGGCGCTGCAGCAGCTCGTCGGGCGGCAGATCGACGATCACCACCTCGTCGGTCTCGTCGAACACGCGGTCGGGCACCGTTTCCGACACGCGGATGCCGGTGATCCCGCTCACCACATCGTTCAGGCTCTCGAGGTGCTGCACGTTCATGGCCGACCAGACGTCGATGCCGGCACCAAGCAGCTCTTCCACGTCTTGCCAGCGCTTGGGGTGGCGCGAGCCGGCCACGTTGGAGTGTGCGAGCTCGTCGACCAGCACGAGCTGCGGCCGGCGCGCGAGCGCCGCGTCGAGGTCGAACTCTTTCAGCGTGCGCTGACGGTAGGCCACCTCTTTCAGCGGCAGGCGCTGCAGGCCATCGACCAGGGCCTCGGTCTCGGCGCGGCCATGGGTCTCGACCAAGCCGATCACCACGTCGCCACCTTGCGCACGCAGCGCGCGTGCTGCGGAGAGCATCGCGTAGGTCTTGCCGACGCCGGCCGAGGCGCCGAAGAAGATCTTCAGCTTGCCGCGCTTCGCCTGCACCTCTTCCTGCTTCAGGCGTGCGAGCAGTTCATCGGGGTCGGGTCGGAGGTCCGTCACGTCGGCCACTACAACCAGCCCACCTTCCTGAAGCGCCAGTACATCACGCTGCAGGCCACGACGATGAGGCCCAGCGCCATCGGGTAGCCGTACGGCAGCTTCAGCTCCGGCATGCGCTCGAAGTTCATGCCCCAGATGCCGGCGAACGCGGTGGCCACCGCGAAGATGCCGGCCCAGGCCGCCAGACGCTTGGTGGTTTCGGACTCTTCGATGGTTACCATCGCCAGGTTCACCTGGATGGCAGTGCCGATGGTGTCGCGCAGTGTGTCGAGCGTGGCGTTGATGCGCAGCAGGTGGTCGTAGACGTCGCGAAAGTATTCGCGGCTACCTTCGCACACCGAGGGCACGCGGCCGCTCGAAAGCTTGCCGGTCGACTCCATCAGCGGCGTCACCGCGTGCTTGACGACCATGATGCGGCGCTTCAGGCCGTACAGGTGCTCGATGTTCAGGCGCGCGGCGCCGCGGTCGAAGATCTGGCCCTCGATGCCTTCGAGCTCGGTTTCCATCGCGTCGATGACGGGGAAGTAGCGGTCGACCACCGCGTCCATCAAGGCATAGAGCACGAAGCCGGCACCATGGCGCAGCAGGTGCGGCTCGCGTTCGGCGCGTTCGCGCACGCCTAGCAGGCTGTGCTGACTGCGGTTGCGCACCGAGAGCACGAAGTTGCGGCCGACGAACACGTTCAGCTCGCCGACGCACAGCTCGTCGATGGCGCTGAACTCCACCGAGTGCATCACCACGAACAGCGTGTCGCCGTACTCCTCGACCTTGGGGCGCTGGTGCCCGTGGCGTGCGTCTTCCACCGCCAGGTCGTGCAGGCCGAACTCCTGCTGCATGGTGGCCAGCTCGTCATCGCTCGCATCGCGCAGGGCCACCCACACGAAGCAGTCGGGCCGGCAGACGTGCTTGCTGATGTCGGCGACGCTGATGTCGGCGAGCTTCTTTCCTTCCTGGTAGGCAACGCAGTTGATCAGCATGGTGTTCTCTCCCGTTGGCTTCTGCGCCATTCTTGCGCCGATTTCAACTGCGCATGCTCAGGGCTTGCCAGCGGCATCGAGCGCGAGGTTGAGTGCCAGCACGTTGACGCGCGGCTCGCCCAGAAAGCCCAGCATGCGGCCTTCGGTGTGGCGCTCGACCAGTTTGCGCACGGCCTCGGGCGCCATGCCGCGCACGCGGGCCACACGAGCCGCCTGGTACTCGGCGGCAGCCACGCTGATGTGCGGGTCCAGCCCGCTGGCCGAGGTGGTGACGAGGTCGACCGGCACGAGCGCGGTGTTGCCCGAGTCGGCCGACTTGAGTGCGTCGACACGGCCTTTCACCGCGTCCACCAGCGCCGGGTTCAGCGGCCCGAGGTTCGAGCCGCCGGAGCCGGTGCCGTTGTAGGGCATCGGTGCGGTGCTCGATGGGCGGCCCCAGAAATACTTCGGGTCGGCGAAGTTCTGGCCGATGAGGCTGGAGCCGATGGGCTTGCCGTCTCTCACCACCAGGCTGCCGGCCGCCTGCGCAGGAAAGGCAAGCTGAGCTGCACCGGTGACGAGCAGCGGGTAGGCGACGCCGGTCACGGCAGTCAGCAGCACGAAGAGGCTCAAGGCCGGGCGAATCAGGTTTTTCATCTTCAGCTCCAGTTCAGACGAGGCCGGCGACGCCGAGAACCAGGTCGATCAGCTTGATGCCGATGAACGGCACGATCACGCCGCCGACGCCGTACACCGCAAGGTTTCGGCGCAGCAGCGTCGCGGCGCCGACGGGCCGGTACTTCACGCCCTTCAGCGCCAGCGGGATCAGGAAGATGATCACCAGCGCATTGAAGATCACCGCCGACAGGATGGCCGACGATGGGCTGCCCAGATGCATCACGTTCAGTGCGGCGAGTTGCGGGTAGGTGGTGACGAAGGCGGCCGGGATGATCGCGAAGTACTTCGCGATGTCGTTCGCGATGCTGAAGGTCGTGAGCGAGCCGCGCGTCATCAGCATCTGCTTGCCGGTCTCCACCACCTCGATCAGCTTGGTCGGGTTGCTGTCGAGGTCGACCATGTTGCCGGCCTCCTTGGCGGCCTGCGTGCCGGAGTTCATCGCCACGGCGACGTCGGCCTGCGCCAGCGCCGGCGCGTCGTTGGTGCCGTCGCCGGTCATCGCGACCAGCTTGCCTTCGGCCTGGTACTGGCGGATGAGTGCGAGCTTCTGCTCCGGCGTGGCCTCGGCAAGAAAGTCGTCGACACCGGCTTCGGCTGCGATGGCGGCGGCGGTGAGCCGGTTGTCGCCGGTCACCATCACCGTCTTGATGCCCATGCGGCGCAGTTCGGCAAAGCGCTCCTTGATGCCACCTTTGACGATGTCCTTCAGCTCGATGACGCCGAGCACCTTGGCCCCGTCGGCCACGACCAGCGGGGTGCTGCCGCGGCGCGACACGTCGTCCACCGCCGTGCTCAGTGCAGGCGGAAAAGCGCCGCCCAGGGCTTCGACATGCTTGCGGATCGCTTCGGCTGCGCCCTTGCGCACCTGGCGCGCGCCTTGGGTGGCCGGCAGGTCCACGCCGCTCATGCGCGTCTGCGCCGAGAAGTGAACGAACTGGCCGTTCAGCGCTTGCAGGTCGCGCTCGCGCAGATTGAACTTCTGCTTGGCCAGCACCACGATGCTGCGGCCCTCGGGCGTCTCGTCTGCCAGCGAGGCGAGTTGCGCCGCGTCGGCGAGTTCGCTCTCGCTCACGCCCGGTGCCGGAAGGAAGGTCGATGCCTGGCGATTGCCGAGTGTGATGGTGCCGGTCTTGTCGAGCAGCAGCACGTCCACATCGCCCGCGGTCTCGACGGCACGGCCTGAGGTCGCAATCACGTTGGCCTGCATCATGCGGCTCATGCCCGCTACGCCGATGGCCGAGAGCAGGCCCGCGATGGTGGTGGGGATCAGGCACACCAGCAGCGCGATCAGCACGGTCACGGTGATGGGCTGAGAGGCCACACCCGCTGCCTTGGCCATGTCCACGCTGAACAGCGAGAAGGGCAGCAAGGTCACCGTGACGACCAGGAACACGATGGTCAGCGCCACCAGCAGGATCGTCAGCGCGATCTCGTTCGGCGTCTTCTGGCGCTTGGCGTTCTCGACCATCGCGATCATCCGGTCGACGAAGGTCTCACCCGGGTTGGTGGTCACGCGCACGACGATCCAGTCCGACAGCACGCGGGTCCCACCGGTCACGGCCGAGAAGTCGCCGCCCGATTCGCGGATCACCGGGGCCGACTCACCGGTGATGGCGCTCTCGTCCACCGAGGCCACGCCTTCGGTCACCTCGCCGTCGGCCGGTACCACGTCGCCGGCGAGCACCAACACGATGTCGCCCTTGCGCAGGTTCTGCGACTCCATCGGGTGCCACTTGGCCCCATAGGCCGGGCCTTCCATCTTCTTGGCCCAGGTCTCCTTCTTCAGGCCGCGCAGCGAGGCCGCTTGCGCCTTGCTGCGGCCTTCGGCCATGGCCTCGGCGAAGTTAGCGAAGATCACCGTGAACCACAGCCACAGCGTGATGGCGAGGATGAACGCTGGCGGGGCTTCACCTTGGCCGCCGATGGCCTGGGCGGCGAGCAGCGTGGTGATGATGCTGCCGACGTAGACGACGAACATCACCGGGTTGCGCCATTGCACGCGCGGGTCGAGCTTCTTGAACGAGTCGACGATCGCCGGTTTCACCAGCTTGGGGTCGAACAGGGTGAAGGTGGTGCGCATGAGGGTCACTTCCTGAGAACGAGGTGTTCAACCACGGGGCCGAGCGCGAGCGACGGCACGTAGTTGAGCAAGCCGACGAGCAGCACCACGCCGATCAGCAGCACGACGAACAGCGCGCCGTGTGTGGGCATGGTTCCAGGGGTCACGGCAATGCGCTTCTTCGCGGCCAGCGAGCCGGCGATGGCCAGCACCGGCACGATCACGCCGAAGCGGCCGAACCACATCGCCACCGCCAGCAGCACGTTGTAGAACGGCGTGTTGGCCGACAGCCCCGCGAAGGCGCTGCCGTTGTTGTTGCCGGCCGAGGTGAGGGCGTACAGGATCTCCGAGAAGCCATGCGCGCCCGGGTTGGCGATGCCGGCACGGCCCGCCTCGCTCATCACCGCGATGGCGGTGCCCAGCAGCACCAGCAGCGGCGTCACGAGGATGGCGATCGAGCTCATCTTCATCTCGTGCGCCTCGATCTTCTTGCCCAGGTACTCGGGCGTGCGGCCGATCATCAAGCCCGCGATGAAGACTGCGAGGATGGCGAAGATCAGCATGCCGTACAGGCCCGTGCCGGTGCCGCCGAACACCACCTCGCCGAGCTGCATGTTGACCAGCGGCACCAGCCCGCCCAGCGGCGTGAAGGAGTCGTGCATCGCATTCACGGCGCCGCAGGATGCGTCGGTGGTGACGGTGGCGAAGAGGGCCGACGCGGCGATGCCGAAGCGCGCTTCCTTGCCTTCCATGTTGCCGCCCGGCTGCGCGGTGCTCACCGACTGGTCGACACCCAGCGAAACGAACTGCGGGTTGCCCTGTTGCTCGAAGTTCATCGCCGCGATGGCGCCGGCCACGAAGAGCACGAACATCGCGATCACCACCGTCCAGCCCTGGCGAGGGTCCTGCACCATTCGGCCGAAGGCGAAGCACAGGCCGGCCGGGATCAAAAAGATCAGCAGCATCTGCACGAAGTTGCTCAGCGCCGTCGGGTTCTCGAACGGGTGCGCTGAGTTGGCGTTGAAGAAGCCGCCGCCGTTGGTGCCAAGCATCTTGATGGCTTCTTGCGAGGCGACCGGGCCCATCGGCAGCGTCTGCGCCGCCGAGGTCTTGTCTTCCATCACTACTTGGCCCTGGTCGTTCTTCAGCGCCTGGCCGTCGGCACCGAGCTTGGGCACCTGGTAGTGCGTGGCTTCGATGGTCGTCACATCCTTGTTGGTGTCGAAGTTCTGCACCACGCCTTGCTGCACGAAGAACAGCGCCGACACGAACGCGATCGGCAGCAGGATCCACAGCGTGACGCGCGTCAGGTCGACCCATGCATTGCCGATGCCTTGCGCCGAGTGGCGCGCAAAGCCGCGGATCAGCGCGATCACGACGGCGATGCCGGTGGCGGCGGACAGAAAGTTCTGCACCGCCAGGCCCAGCATCTGGGTCAGGGTGCTCATGGTCTGTTCGCCGCTGTAACCCTGCCAGTCGGTGTTGCTGATGAAGGCCACGGCGGTGTTGAGCGCCGAGTCGGGCGACACATTGCCGAAGGCCTGCGGGTTGAGCGGCAGCCACAGCTGCAGGCGCTGCAGCGCATAGAGCGCGAACACGCCCAGCAGGTTGAACAGCAAGATGGCCAGCGCGTACTGCAGCCAGCCCATCTCGACTTCCGGCTTGATGCCGCACAGGCGGAACAGTGGCTGTTCGATGCGGCTTGCGAAGCGCAACTGGCCGGTCATCACATGGGCGATGTAGCGGCCCATTGGCAACGCCAGCAACAGCAGCACCACGCTGAACGCTGCGAGGAGAGCCCAAGCGTGGCCGCTCACGAGAAGTCCTCCGGCCGCAACAAGGCAGCCACGAGGTAGACCAGCAGCGCAATCGACACGACGCTGCCCAGCACGTAGAGCCAGCTCATGGCTTGGGCCCTCCGAGCCGGGCGCAGCCCTTGGTCATGGCGGCCAGGATCAGCCAGAACGCGGCGACCAGCGCCAGATACGCGATGTCCATCGACAACCTCCATCACAAGATGAAGGAATCGTAGGAATCAGCGCATCAAGATGTCGTCAAAGTTGTGGGGCGCCGTATAAAAACGGTATCAACGAGCCTCGCTGATCGCCGCCGTTCAACCTTCGACACGCTCCAGCGCCAGCAATTCATCCACCGTCTGCCGGCGCCGGATCAGGCGCGCCGTGTCGCCATCCACCAGCACCTCGGCGATGTAAGGCCGCGAGTTGTAGTTGGACGACATCGACGCCCCATAAGCCCCGGTGTCGTGGAACACGATCAGGTCATCCACCTGGGCCCGCGGCAGGTCACGCGTCAGCACCACACCGCCTTCGCCCTGCGTGAACACGTCGCCCGACTCGCACAGCGGGCCGGCCACCACGGTAGGCTGCACCGGGCGCGGCGTGTCATCTGCAGGCAGCAGCTCGATGCCGTGGTAGCTGCCGTACATCGACGGCCGCATCAGCTCGTTGAAGCCGGCGTCGACCAGCACGAAATGGTTGCCGCCCATCTGCTTGGTGGCACGCACCTCGGCCACCAGCACGCCCGATTCGGCGACGAGGTAGCGGCCGGGTTCGATCTCGAGGTGCAGCTTGTGGCCGCGCTGCTGCTCGATCTGCCGGCGGGCGGCGTCCCACAGGCTGAAGTAGTGCGCGGTGTCGATGGTGGGTTCGCCGGCGCGGTAGGGGATCGACAGCCCGCCGCCGGCCGAGATGGCCTCGATGGGCACGTCCACCCGGCCGACCATCTCGACCATCGCGCTGCACACCTGCTCCAGGTGCGAGTAGTCGACGCCCGAGCCGATGTGCATGTGCAGGCCGACGAGCTTCAAGCCATGCTGGCGGATCACCGCCAGCGCAGCCGGCAGGTCGGTGTGCCAGATGCCGTGCTTGCTGTGCTCGCCGCCGGTGTTGGTCTTGTTGCTGTGGCCGTGGCCGAAGCCGGGGTTGATGCGCAGCCACACGCGGTGGCCGGGTGACAGCGCGCCGAGCTGATACAGCATGTCGATCGAGCCGGCGTTGACGTCGATCTTCTCGGCCACCACTTTGGCGAGCGTGGCGTGGTCGAACAGGTCGGCGGTGAAGACGATGCCCGGCGCGGTGTAGCCCGCGGCCAGCGCGCGCTCGATCTCGCCCAGTGACACCGCGTCGACCCGCACGCCTTCTTGCCGCATCAGCCGCAGGATGTGCGTGTTCGAGTTGGCCTTCTGTGCGAAGCGCACGGTGTCGAACGCGCGCAGCGCGTTGATGCGCTCGCGGATGGTGGCAGCGTCGTAGGCCCAGACGGGGGTGCCATGGGTTTGCGCGATGGCGCGCAGCGTGGAGGGGCTGAATGGGTTCATGGCCTGCATGGTGCCGTGGGCGAGGCATTCTGAAAATTACTTGTTTGTCGGCCATCTATTCATTCTTGATATGCTGGATCGATGAAGATCACGCATCGCCAGGTCGAGGTGTTCCGCGCGGTGATGAACACCGGCAACGTCACCCAGGCGGCCCTCGCGCTGCACAGCTCGCAGCCCACCGTGAGCCGCGAGCTCGCGCGGCTTGAGCAGCTCCTGCAGATCAACCTGTTCGACCGCGTGCGGGGCCGGCTGCGCCCCACGGCGCAGGCGCTGGCGCTGCTCGAAGAGGTGCAGCGCTCCTACCTGGGGCTCGACCGCATCGCCTCGGCCGCCAAGTCATTGCGCGAGTTCACCCAGGGCCGCCTTGCCATTTCCTGCCTGCCGGCGCTGGCGCACGGCCTGCTGCCGCAGGCCACACAGCTGTTTGCGGCCGCCCATCCGCAGGTGGGCATCAGCATCACGCCGCAGGAGTCGCCGCTGCTCGAAGAGTGGCTCACCGAGCAGCGCTTCGATCTGGGGCTGTGCGAGCGCATCCACGCCCCGGCGGCCACAGCGCTTACCCCGCTGCTGCAGGCCGACGAGGTGTGCGTGCTGCCCGACGGCCACCCGCTGCTGGCCAAACGCGTGCTCAAACCGAAGGATTTCGCCGACCTGCCGTTCGTGAGCTTCGCACCGGCCGACCCGTATCGCTTGCTGGTGGACGAGATGTTCGAGCAGCAGGGCGTGCGCCGCCGGCTGGCGCTCGAGACGGCCAGCGCCGCCTCGGTGTGCGCCCTGGTGCGGCAGGGCCTGGGCGTGGCGATCGTCAACCCGCTGACGGCGATGGAGCTCGCCGGCGCCGGCCTGCAGGTGCGGCCGCTGTCGGTGTCCATCCCGTTCGCGGTGACCCTGGTGGTGCCGCAGCTGCGCCCGGCCAGCCCGCTGCGCGAGGCGTTCGTGAGGTGCCTGAAACAGGCGGCAAGCACGCTGCAGGCCAGTCTTCGGGATCTGTCCCGGCGGCCGCGCTGACCGCCCGAAATTGCATCAACCTGTAGACTTTCCGGGAATAAGTCACGAATCAGGCGGGTCGGACTAGTATCCGACCCATGCGCGACTTCGACTCGACTCTCTGGCGGATCAGCGCTTTCGAACGCGCACGGCAGGCGGGCGAGGACTCGCCCGGCCTCAACTTCGACCGGCCCACGCTGCTGCCGACCACGCTGCTGGCCGACCTGCAGCGCCTGGAAGCGAACCCTGCCGCCAACGACGTGGTCGAGGTCGTCGCCGCCTGCATCCGCAACCGCGAGGCCGCGCTGCTCTATCTGGCGCACGGGCCTTACGTCTGGCCGGTCACGCTGTTCCCGCGGCAAGAGATCTACCACTCGCCGGTCGACGTGACTGACATCGCCGCCGAAACCTCGCTTTCAAAGCTGACGCTGATCAGCGCCGAACCGCCCGGCATCATGCCGCCTGGCCACTCGCGCCATGAGCTGGTGGCCGCGGCCGACAAATACCGCCCGATCGCGAAGCTGCTGTGGGCCGTCGCGCTCAACGGCCCACGCGACTACGTGCTGAACGAGATCGGTGGCAAGGCGGCCTACCGCTTGTCCGGCCGCATCGAAGACCTGCCCGGCGCGCTGGGCGCTTTGCAACCTGCCGCCGTTCGCCTGCGCCAGGATTCGGCCTCGCTGCGAGACATCGCTGCCTGGCCCGGCATGAGCCCGCAGCGCGCTGCCCGGCTGCTGAATGCGCTGTACCTCACCGGCAGCTTGATGGTCACGCGCAGCCACCCCGCCGCGCGCGACGAGCCGGCCGGCTGGCGCGGGCTCTTCGGCCGGCGCAAGTAAGGCAAGTCCCTAACGCCGAGAGCGGTGCCGGGGAAGGCAGCCGCTCCGCCAATCTTGCGGCCCTGTCGCTCCCAGGTGCAGTCTGTCGCACGCTGCTGGTGCGCAGCGATGCAATCGCTAACCTGATGGCTCTCAACCTTCAGGAGATGCGACATGAGCATGAGCGACGAACTGGCCCGCCTCGGCCAACTGCACAGCCAAGGTGTGCTGTCCGACGATGAATTCGCCCGCGCCAAGGCGCGCGTGCTGAACGGGGTGGCGTCGGCCCGACCCGAAGCCCCGGCCGTCGCCGCCGTGAACGCAATGCGCCGCAGCCGTGACGAGCGCTGGCTCGGCGGCGTGTGCAGCGGCATCGGCAAGATCACCGGCATGGCCACCTGGATCTGGCGCCTCATCTTCACCTTGCTGGCGGTGTGCGGCGGAACCGGCGTGCTCTTCTATGTGCTGATGTGGATCTTCGTGCCCCTGGACGAGCCTGGCTTCCACCGGACCTCGGGCGGACAGCCCGTCGCGTAGCGCGCTTGGTGTGCTTGGTGCATCGCGCGGGCCGTTGCGTGAGGTACAAACGCAGTTCTTCCGGCGCCGACCCGGGCGCCGCACATCACTCACGAGGTGTCCATGATCCGTTCTCTCTTGTCGGTGCTGCTACTGGCCAGCACCGTGGCCTGCAGCGTTGCGCCGCAGAACCCGTCCAAGCCGGCGGCCGACGTGCCCCTGATCGAGCGCGCCAAGTTCTTCGGCAACCCCACCAAGACGGGCGGCCGCATCAGCCCCGACGGGAAGTGGCTCTCGTGGATCGCGCCGCGTGATGGCGTGCTCAACGTGTGGGTCGCGCCGGTGAACGACGTGAGCCAGGCCCGCGCGGTCACGGCGGAGAAGCTGCGCCCGATCCGCACCACCTTCTGGTCGCCCGACTCGAAGTCCGTGCTCTTCATCAACGACAAGGGCGGCGACGAGAACTTTTTGCTCTACGGTGTCGACGTGGCGAGCGGCGCACAGCGCAACTTCACGCCCTTCGAGAAAACCCGTGTGCAGGTGATCAACATCAGCCGCAAGGTGAAGGACCGCATCCTCGTCGGCATCAACAACCGCGACCCGCGCTGGCACGACGTCTACAGCCTCGACCTCGCCACCGCCAAGCTCACGCTGGTGCAGCAGAACGACGGCTACGGCGGCTTCATCAGCGACGAAGACCTCAACCTGCGCATCGCCGAGAAGTCGCGCGATGACGGCGGCACCGACTACTACCGCATGACCGGCGGCAAGGTTGAAGCCAAACCCATGGCCGAGGTGGGCCTCGAAGACTCGCAGACCACCAACCCGCTCGGCTTCACAGCCGACGGCAAGACGCTCTACTGGACCGAATCTCGCGGCCGCGACACGGCCGCGCTGGTCGCGCAAGACGTGGCCTCGGGCCAGACGCGCATCGTCGCGCAAGACCCGCGCGCCGACATCGGCGATGCGGTCTACGACCCGAAGACAGGCGTGGCGACCGCCTATTTGCTCTCGTACCTGAAGAACGAATACGTGGCGCTCGACCCAGCGATGAAGGCTGACGTCGACTTCCTGAAGGGCAAGACGACAGGCCAGTTCAGCATCACCTCGCGCACCGATGCCGACGACAAGTGGATCGTGGCCATCGACCCGGTGACCGCAGCCGTGTCCACCTGGCTCTACGAGCGCCAGGGCCAGCGCCTGACGCAGCTCTTCGTGAGCCGGCCCGAACTCGAAGGGGCGCCGCTCGTGCAGATGTACCCGCATGAGATCAAGGCCCGCGACGGGCTGACGCTGGTGTCCTACCTCACGCTGCCCAAGGCCGCCGATGCCAACGGCGACGGCAAGGCCGACAAGCCGGTGCCGATGGTGCTCTTCGTGCACGGCGGCCCGTGGGCGCGCGACGACTACGGCTACAACGGCTATCACCAGTGGATGGCCAACCGCGGCTATGCGGTGCTGTCGGTCAACTACCGCGGCTCCACCGGCTTCGGCAAGAAGTTCACCTCGGCGGGCGACATGCAATGGGGCCGCAAGATGCACGACGACCTGCTTGACGCCGTCGACTGGGCCGTGAAGAACGGCGTGACCACGCGCGACAAGGTCGCGATCATGGGCGGCTCGTACGGCGGCTACGCCACGCTGGCCGGCATGGCCTTTACGCCGACCGCCTTCGCCTGCGGCGTCGACATCGTCGGGCCGTCGAACCTCTTCACGCTGCTGAAGACCATCCCGCCGTACTGGGAGGCCTTCAAGCAGCAGATGTACAAACGCATGGGCGACCCGAACACCGAAGCCGGCCAGGCCGTGCTGAAGGAGCGCTCGCCGCTCTACTCGGCCGACAAGATCGTGCGCCCGCTGCTCATCGGGCAGGGCGCCAACGACCCGCGCGTCAACGTCGCCGAGTCCGACCAGATCGTCGCCGCCATGGCCGCCAAGAACATCCCCGTGACCTACGTGCTCTTCCCCGACGAAGGCCACGGCTTCGCTAGGCCGGTCAACAACATCGCGTTCAACGCGGTGTCGGAGAACTTCCTCGCGCAGTGCCTGGGCGGCCGGGCCGAGCCCATCGGCGAGACACTGAAGGCCTCGACGGCGCAGATCAAACATGGCGCGGAGTTCGCGCCTGGGTTGAAGGCGGCGATTGAGGCGAAGTGAATGAAGGAGCTGCCGTCATGTCAGCATCCACGGTCGTCTTCGTATGCCTGTACTGCAAAGTCACTTTTGCGCCTGATGAAGGTGGGCACTGCGGAAGATGCGGTGGCTTGTTCTGCTTAAGTCACTTGGCCCTTGGCAAAGAGAAGCAGATTCCGGGGCGGTCAGACATGAGGTGCTCTGGATGCCGGCTGGCAGACACAGGAGCCCCGCAAACATCACGGGGCTGTGATGCCGCCTAGAGTGAAATTGGAGGCTCCATGAACATTCAAAGATGTGTCGCTATCCTCGTGTTCACCGCCGCTCTTTCGACGACAAGCGCCATGGCAGCATCTCCTTGTGAAGCATCGGCGCATCGAGCGTTCGATTTTTGGCTGGGTGAATGGCAAGTTCACACACCGGACGGCAAGCTCGCTGGAGTCAATCGCATTTCGAGCGAGTACAACGGGTGTGTTCTTCATGAGCGCTATGACACGAACCGCGGCTACAGCGGCGAGAGCCTGAATACATACGATGCAGGACGAAAAGTCTGGCATCAGACTTGGGTCGATACGTCGGGCACATTGCTGGTACTGGAAGGTGGCCTGCGTGGTGGGAGCATGGTGCTCGAGGGGCAAACCACCGCAACCGATGCGCAGGTCACGAAGCATCGCATCACATGGACACCCAATGCCAATGGAAGCGTGAGGCAGTTGTGGGAGTCCACCGATGCAAAGGGCCAGTGGAGTGTTGCCTTCGACGGCATGTACACGCGCAAGTAACCTATCTCATCTCAAACGTTGAACCGCAGCAGAGGTATCCGCATGCAGACTTCTGGACCGCCGACCCTCTACGAATGGCTGGGGGGAATCGATGCCTTGAATCGCCTGACGACGCGCTTCTACGAGCATGTGAATCAAGATGAACTGCTGATGCCGGTCTTTGCCCACATGGGAGCAGATCATCCCGGGCATGTGGCGGCCTTTCTGGCCGAGGTTCTGGGCGGCCCCGCGGACTACTCCGCGCGCCATGGTGGGCATCCACGCATGATTCAGCAGCATCTGAATCGTCACCTCACTCAACACAAGCGGCGTCGATGGGTCGAGCTGCTTCTTGCAACGGCTGATGAGCTGGGGCTTCCGGATGACCCGGAGTTTCGTTCAGCGCTCGTGGGCTATCTGGAGTGGGGATCGAGGCTTGCTGTCATCAACTCGCAGCCGGGCGCGACCGTTGATCAACATGCACCCATGCCGAAATGGGGCTGGGGTGAAGTGAAGGGCCCGTACCAGGGGTGAGCTTGGCGCCTGCTGCACTGAACAGGAGAGTCGATCATGGCCTCTCAAACCCAAACGATCTGTTGGACGCCCACGTGGAATGAGAAACAGAAGGGAGTCGGACTCGAACATCTTCTTCTGGGGGAGGGCGAGGCCGACAGCACCATCCTGGCGATCGACGACGAGCATGGCCCGTTCCAACTCAGCTATCAGCTTCACTGGGACGCTTATTGGCAGATCCGCAGCGCAGAGCTGCTCGTCAAGACAGCACGCTTCACCGGATCGCTCAGCCTGCAAACTGACGGTCTCGGTCGTTGGCAGCATCGCGATGGCCGCGCCATTGATGAATTGGACGGTTGCAGAGACATCGACATCTGGCCCACTCCGTTCACCAACAGTTTTCCGATCCGCCGCGAACCGTTGCAGGTGGGTGAACGGCGCCTTTTCCGCATGGCGTGGATATTTGCCCTCGACCTCACTTTCCACGCGCAGCCGCAGGCCTACACGCGCCTTTCCGACAGCCTCTATCTTTTCGAGAATCTTGACGGAACGGGCTTCCGTGCGGAGCTTCCGGTTGATGACGAAGGCATCGTGCTTGACTACCCGGAACTCTTTCGCCGCGTGAAGAGCGGCCACTAGCCCGAAGCGCCGATCAAGCATGAGATTTTCGGGACAACTTAAATCTTGGGATGCCGAGCGTGCCTTCGGCTTCATTGAGCCCACTGACGGCGGCCAGGAGATCTTCTTGCATGTCTCCGCTGTCCCGACGCAGCTGCGCCCGCCGAAGATCGGTCAGCGCTTCACCTTCGAAGTCGAACTGAACCGAGAAGGCAAGAAGCGCGCTTCAAATGTTGGCGTGGAGCGTGCACCGCTCAAGCGCCGTCAACCGAGAAGAGACTCCCCAGCACACTGGAGCAGGGTCAGCGCACTCGCGATTCCTGTCTTCATCGCCATCTACATCGCTCTGGCGTTGACCCGCGGCGTATCGATCTGGTTTGCGGGAGCCTATGGCGCTCTCAGCATCGTCTGCCTGATGGCATACGCGTCTGACAAGTGGGCTGCCCTGGCCGGTCGGTGGCGCTGGTCGGAGAAGTCATTGTTGCTTCTTGGGCTCGTCGGTGGTTGGCCGGGAGGTCTCGTGGCTCAGCAGTTGCTTCGTCACAAATCAAGCAAGGCATCGTTCCGCAGTGCTTTCTGGGTGACCGTGGTTGCGAATGTCGCTGCCTTCGTCGTCTTTCACGTGTACATCAAGGCCGCACTGCCGCTCATCTGACCAGACCCACACACCTTGGGAGAACTCATGTTTGATCACGTCAAATTCGGCGTCAGCGACTATGAAGCGAGCAAAGCGTTCTTCCTCGCGGCACTGAAACCGCTCGGCGTAGCCGTTGTGTCGGAGGGCTCGCCTGCGTACGGTGTCGAGCTCAGCCAGCCGAACGGCAAGGTGTCGCTGTGCTTGTGCCAAACGGCGGAGAAGCCCGCGCATCTCCACCTGGCGTTCGTGGCTGAGAGTCGCCAGCAAGTCGATGCCTTCTATCGCGCAGCGCTGGAGGCGGGTGGCAAAGACCATGGGGCGCCGGGTCTGCGCCCGAACTATCACGCGAACTACTACGCGGCTTTCGTCATCGGCCCGGATGGGCACAACATCGAAGCGGTCTGCCACGCATCCGAGGCCTGACAGCCCAGCCATCTCCGTCACGTGGGTGGCCGACGATGCCGCTTCAGTCAAACATTCCGCTACATCACCAAATCATGAACGTCTCTCTAGAGTCACCCGATCAGCCTGAGGTCATCGCCCTCATTGCCGAACTGGACGCTTACCAGGACGCGCTCTACCCGCCGGAGAGCAGGCATGCGCTGGACCTGTCGTCGTTGAAGCAGCCGAACGTCTTGTTTGCCGTCGCACGGGATGAATCGCATCGCGCGCTTGGCTGTGGCGCCATTGTTCTGAACCCGGAGTTCGGTGAGCTCAAGCGCATGTATGTGAGCCCGCAATGCCGTGGTCAGGGAGTCGCCAGGCGCCTCATGGCCTTGCTCGAGTCGAAGGCCGCGGAGCTTGGCTGCAGCTTGCTCAAACTCGAAACAGGTCCCTTCCAGCCTGAGGCATTGGGCCTGTACGAACGCTCTGGTTACGAGCGCAGGGGGCCGTACGGCAAGTACGCCGACGACCCGCTGAGCGTCTTCATGCAGAAGCGTCTTCTCCCAGGCACCGCTGTCAGATGAAGCAAGGGCGAGCCTGACGCAGCGATCTCAGGCGGCCGCCTTCAGCATGCCCTTGGTCTCGATGAAGGCCACTACTTCGGCGAGGCCGGTCAGCGTCTTGAGGTTGCTCATCACGAAAGGCCGGTTGGGCCGCATGCGTTTGGTGTCGGCTTCCATCACGCCGAGGTCGGCGCCGACGTAAGGGGCGAGGTCGGTCTTGTTGATGACGAAGAGGTCGCTCTTGGTGATGCCGGGGCCGCCTTTGCGCGGGATCTTCTCGCCGGCGGCGACGTCGATCACGTAGATGGTGAGATCGCTCAGCTCGGGGCTGAAGGTGGCGGCCAGGTTGTCGCCACCGGACTCGATGAACACGATGTCGGCGTTGGGAAACTTCTCGAGCATGCGGTCGACGGCTTCGAGGTTGATCGACGCGTCTTCGCGGATGGCGGTGTGCGGGCAGCCGCCGGTCTCCACGCCCATGATGCGTTCGGCGTCGAGCGCGCCGGCCACCGTGAGCAGGCGCTGGTCTTCCTTGGTGTAGATGTCGTTGGTGACGACCACCAGGTCGTATTGCGTGCGCATGTGCTTGCACAGCATCTCGACCAAGGTGGTCTTGCCCGAGCCGACGGGGCCGCCGACGCCCACACGCAGCGGCGGGAGTTTCTTCGTGCGATGGGGGATGCTGTGCAAGGTGTTCATTCGCCGATTATCTGCGCGGTGCAGCAGCCTCAGGGCCTTCCGTTGCGGTCGATCAGCGCGGGGGCGGCGGGCGTTGGCCTGAGCCGCCGGGGCCGCCAGCTGGCCGAGCGGCGAGCACGCCGTTCGTCATCTGGCAGGTGCCGGTGAGCGTCTCGCCGCTGCGACCGGTGAAGCTCACGCTGGCGCCTTCGGCCTTGCCCTTGCAGGCTGCAATGGCTTCAGGAGGTGGGCCAGGCGGAGCGCCGCTGGCCGGCGGTGCGGGCGGCTCAGCGGTCGTGGAGGTCGCGGCGGCCGTGGCAAAGCCGATGAGCGCCGCGCCGCAGGCGGCGATGACCGGGGCGATGAAGCGGATGTTGAGCATGGTGTTTCGTCCTGTCATGGAGTGCGCTCCTTGCCGTTCGGGGGTCAGACGGCGACGCCGACGTTCAGGGCAATGGCGTAGCCGGCCGAGACACTGCCGCTGATGGTGGGCGTCTCCAGCGTGGCGCCGTCGCTGAACACGCCGTCGGTGGACAGGCTGACCTGGCTGAAGTTCGAGACGCTCGCGCTGTAGCCGGTCGTTGCGAACACGGTGTCGCACTCCGCCTCCGGCATGGCGATCTGCGAGGTCTTGATCTTGTTGGTGGCGACCGTGGCTTTGGCCAGGCTGGGATAGACCTCGAAGTGGATGTGCGGCCAGCGGCCGGCGTAGCAGGCGGGGAAGATGGTCGTGAACGTCACCTGGCCATTGCTGTCGGTGCTCTGCACGCCGCGCAGGTAGTTCTGGTTGGTGACACCGGAGGAGTAGAGCGAATACAGGCCCTCACGGCTGCAGTGCCAGAGGTAGATCGCATAGCCCTCGAGGCTGGCGCAGCTGCTCTTCGTGTTGACGAGGGTCAGGGTGACGGTCAACGGCACACCGGCCGCGGTGCCCGAGGCACCGGCGATGCTGGTGCGGATGTCGCTGCGCACGATGCCCGACAACGTCAACACGTTGACCACGCCGCTCGAATTGCTGTTGGAGCCGTCGCCAGGGTAGGGGCCGGCCGTTTCTTCGGGGATGACGGAGCAGGTGCTCGTGCCGCTGCTGCCGGTCGATGAGCTGCCGCCAGTGGTACTGGTCGTGCTGGTGCCGTCGTCGTCGCCACCACCGCCGCAAGCCAGCAAGGGGGCGACTGCGGCACCGGCGGCCAGCCACAGCAAGGAACGCCGGCGCTTCAGCATCGTGTTCAGGTCGTGGGCGAGGCCGTGGTCGTGGTCATGAGTGTGCATGGTGGTGCTTCCGTGAAGTGATGGGTGCAATGGTGTGGGGCGACTGTTGCAGGCGTATCCGCTTTGTGTGTCAACGCCGAAGCGGTCGCTACAAGACGCCTCGCGTGCAGCGCAAATGGGCGCTCACGTCAGCTCCCGCGGTGTGCGGCGGTCGGATGAGCGGCTGCCCATCCTTGCGGTGCCGTCGGGGACGAGCTGTGCCCGGGAGGCCTGCGACTTGACCCATTCGGCTTGCAAGGTGTCGACGCCATGGGTGATCCGGCGCAGCCAGGCCAGCGCGACCGCCGTGTGGCCGCTCTTGACCAGCCGCTCCGCGATCACGCCGGCCTGCTGGGTGGCAGCGAGCAGGCGGCTCGGTTCAAGCGCCGAATCCAGGTCGGCGATGGCCAGGCGCTGCACCAGGGCCTGCAGCTCGTCGGCACCGGGCGCTTGCATGGCAATCATGCGGCGATGCCGATGGTGAGCGCGGCGGCATAGCCGGTGGTCACGCTGCCGGTCATGCTGGCCATCTGCAGGCTGGTGCCGTCGCTGAACACGTTGTCGTCGGCGAAGCTCATCTGCGCAAGGTTGGCTGCGCTCGGGCCGTAGCCGCGGGTGGCGTAGACCTCCTGGCAGGTGGCGACCGGGAAGGCGAGCTGTGATGTCTTGAGCTGGTTGGCAGAGCCGGTGGCGGTGGCCAGGTTGCGGTACACCTCGAAGTGGATGTGCGGCATGCGGCCTGGGTAGCAACCGGGGAAGACGGTGCTGAAGGTCACCCGGCCCGCGCTGTCCGTGACTTGCAGGCCGCGCAGGTAGTTCTCGGCCGTCACGCCATCGGAATACATCGAGTACCGGCCGGCCGCGTCGCAATGCCACAGGTAGATGGCGTAGCCGGCGAGGTCTCTGCAGTTCGACAGAGTGTTGACGAGGCTGAGCGTCACCGTCAGCGCCATGCCCGTGGCCACGCCGGTGGCACCGGCGAAGCTGCTGCGGATGTCGCTGCGGTCGATGCCGGCGAGCATCAGCGCATTGGCCACGCCGCTGTCTGTGCTGTTGGATCCGTCGCCAGGGAAGGGACCGGCCGTCTCTTCGGGGATCACCGCGCAGGTGCTGGCGGCGCTGGTGTTGCCGGCCGATGCCACCGTGCTGATGCCGGTGCTGCCCGACGTGGTGCTCGTCGCCTTGCCACCGCCGCAGGCGAGCAGCGGTGCGCTGGCGACGCCTGCCGCGCCGGCGAGCCACAGCAGCGCACGCCGGCGCTTCTGCAGGGTGGTCAGGTCGTGGGCCAGCCCTTCGGGGTGGTCGTGGTGCGGCATGGTGGCGTCTCGTAACTCGCGATGACGCCAGTCTGAAGACGCGCTGTATCCACCGTATCGCCTTTTTGTGTCAAGGCCGACACGGTTGCATCAAGCCACCCCGGTGCCCACCGATTCTTTCAGGGGCAACAGCAGTTCGGCACGCAAGCCACCGCCTTCGCGGTTGGCCAGCGTGAGCTGCCCGCCATGGCGGCGTGCCAGGTCGCGGGCGATGTACAGGCCCAGGCCAGTGCCGCCGGTCTGCTTGCTGCGCGAGGTGTCCACGCGATAGAAAGGCTGGAAAACCGATTCGAGCTGGTCGGCCGGGATGCCGGGCCCGCGGTCGTCGATCAGCAGCTGCACGCGGTCGGCCTGCACCTGGACCGAAATGTCGGCCGAGCCACCATGGCGAATCGCGTTGCTCAGCAGGTTCGCGACGACGCGGTTCAGTGCGGCCGGCTGGCCCGGTACCACGGCCGGCTCGGTGGCCTCAGCGTTCTGCAGCGTGACGGCATGGCCCTGCTCGGCCAGGTCGTCGGCGAGCGATTGCACCAGCGCGCGCAGGTCGACGCGCAGCGGTGCAGCCGCCGTCCCGTGGTTGAGCTGCATCATCTCCAGCACGCTGGCGATGAGCTGGTCCATCTCGCGCACGTCGTTGATGGAGCGCTCGGTGTGGGCGTTGGGCTCCATGTGCTCGAGCCGCAGGCGCAGGCGCGAGAGCGGCGTGCGCAGGTCATGCGAGATGGCCGCCATCAGCAGCGCCTGGGCGCTGAACTGCTCATGCAGACGGCGTGACATGGCGTTGAACACCTCGGCCGTCCGGCGCACTTCGAGCGTGCCTTGCGTTTCGTCCAGCGTGGGTGCGGGCCGGTGCGAGCCCAGTCCCTGCGCCAGCGCGCGCGAGGCGTCGGCCAGCTGGCGCATCGGCATCGACAGCCAGCGGGCGCCGATCCATGCGGCTCCGCCGATGACGATGCCGCGCACGAGGTAGTCGATCCACAGCCAGCGCCCGAGCGGGCTGTCGTCCGGCGGGCCGCCATCGGGCGGCCGGTCCATGCCCGGCCCACCCATCGGCGGCAGCGAAGGCATGGGCGGCAGGCCTGCTTCATGTGGCATGCCGTCCGGGGGCGGTCCCATCAACTCCTGCACCGACAGGAAGCCGGCCAGGTGGCTGACGACCAGCGCCACCCACATCAACAGGAAGAGGCGCTTGAACAAGGTGTCTTCGAGAGGGTTCTTCATGGCAGCTCTTGCCAGGCCTGGGTAAGCGACGCGGATGCGCGGGACGTCATCCCAGATCGGCGTCGAAGGAGTAGCCCTCGCCCCGCACGGTGCGGATCAATGCCGGGTCATCCAGCTTCTGCCGCAGGCGCGAGACCGCGAGGTCGATGCTGCGGCCGGTGATCTCGACGCCGGGCGCATGGGCCAGGTCGAGCAGGCGGTCGCGGCTGAGAACACGCCGTGGGTGGTCGACGAAGGCCGACAGCAGGCGGAACTCGGCGCTCGACAAGGCCAGCACCACCTGCTGCGGCGAGCTGAGCTGGCGGCGCAGACGGTCGAACACCCAGCCGTTGAAACGCACCACCGCATCGGGCTGCTCGGTGCTCTGCGGGCTGCGCCCGGAGACCGAGCCGGCACGCCTCAGCACGGCGTTGATGCGGGCCACCAGTTCGCGTGGCTCGAAGGGTTTGGGCAAGTAATCATCGGCCCCCAGTTCGAGGCCGACGATGCGACTCGCCGGGTCGCCCTGGGCCGTGAGCATGATGACCGGCAGCGGGTAGCTGCTGCGTACCCAGCGGCACAGGTCGAGCCCGTTGGCGTCGGGCAGCATCACATCGAGCAGCAGCACGTCGAACGGGTCGGCGGCGCCAGGCTGGCCGGTGGGCAGCGTGCGGCGCAGCGAGGCGCCGTCGGGCAGCGTGGTGACCCGCATGCCGTACTGCTGCAGGTAGCCGGCCATCAGCGTGCGCAGGTCGGCGTCGTCGTCAACGAGAAGCGCGTGGATCATGAGGACTCCCCGCTCGCCGCGTACGTCGATCGACCCTCCAAGAGGGTCGGGCCTTGCTTGGGAGCGGCCCGGCGCGGCGGCCCGCCTCGTTGAGGGTAATGTCGCTTCATGAACGGAAGAGACGCGAGTACTGCGTCTCGTGTTGCGCCGAGAGGATGGCGAGCATCGGCGTGAAGGCCTGCCGCTCGCTGTCCATCAGGCGCATGGCGTGGTCGACGGCATCGGGGATGGCGGCGCTGAGCTGCGACAGCACGCGCTGGCCCGCACTCTGGCCGAGCGGCACTGCCTTGAGCGCGGCCTGCATCATGTTCTCGGCCCAGCTGAAAGCGAAGCTGAGCAGGCTGTCGCGCCACGGCGCGCCGGTTTGCGCCGCGGCGAGCGCGAAGGCCACGGGCCAGGTGGGTGCGGGCTTCAGGGCGCCGAGCTGCGCGACGCGGGGGTCGACCGCTGCGTCGCCAGGCAGGCCGCGGTTCTTCAGCCACTCGACCAGCGAGCGGCCCATCTGCTCGGTCTGCAGCCTCATCTCGCTGGCTTCACGCGTGGTCGTGACCCAGGCGTTGAGTTCGGCGATGGAGGTGATGTCGGCTCGCTGCCAGGCCTTGAAGGCCTTGGCCGCCACGGCCAGCTCACCGCGCGCCAGCCCGAGGTGCAACTGGTCGAGCAGCCACGATGCCGTCTGCGCTTCGTTGGTGACCAGGCCTGCTTCGACGGCGGCTTCGAGGCCTTCGGAGTAGCTGAAGCCGCCCACTGGCAAGGCCGGCGAGGCCAGCCACATCAGTTGCAACAGCGATGTGGCGGAGAGCGCCGGGCTGCCGCGGCGCGAACTGGGCTTGGACCTCATCAGTGGTCGTGCTGGCAGCCGGGCCCGTGGACATGGCCGTGCCCATGCTCGTGGGGGTGCTCGTGCTTGGCCTCGTGCTTGTGTTCGTGCTGATGTCCGTGGTCATGCCCGTGATCGTGGCCATGGGCCGCGTGGTCGTGCCCATGGTCCTGGTGGCCGTGGCCATGCCCGCTGGCGGCGTACGCACCGCCTTCCGGCTCGAACGGAGCCAGCTCCTCGGTCACGATCAGGTGCATCTGGCGCAGCATGTCGGCCAGCACGTGGTCGGGTTCGAGGTGCAGGTGGTCGGGCTGCACTTCGAGCTGCACGTGGCGGTTGCCCAGGTGGTAGGCGGCGCGCAGCAGGTCGAGCGGCGTGCCATGGTCGGGGCAGGTGCGCACCACCAGCACCGGCTGCGGCGTGGCAACCACTTTGACCAGCGAGCCGTCTTCGGCCACCAGCACGTCGCCGCCGCGCACCGCGGTGCCGCGCGGCAAGAAGACGCCGAGCGTGCGGCCTTGCGAGTCGTCCGTGTCGAAGCGGCTCTTCTGCCGGGTGTCCCAATCGAGCACCACAGTGGCGGCGCGTTTCAGCAGGGCGGGCGCCAGGCCGGCGCCTCGGGGAATGAGTTTGTTGATGGTCAGCATGGGGGTCTCGCGTAGCGCTGGTGAACGGTAGCCGCGAGTGTGACATCAGCACGGTTTGGTTTCGTGTCTGCCGGTTGCGCCAGCGTTTACGTAACTTTTCCGTGGCTTCAAACCACGGAGGCTGGCTTACAGTCTGATGTCGCCAGTCGCGTTCCGCTCATCCACACAGGAAGATAAAACCATGTCCCGATTCACCTTCGCATCCGCGCTGACCGCCCTGGCTTCTGCCGCACTGCTTGCTGCCTGCGGCGGCGGCGCCGCAAGCGTCGGTGGTACGGTCAGCGGTCTGCCGAGCGGCAACACCGTCACGTTGCAGAACAACGCTGCCAACGACCTGGCCGTTACCACCAACGGCAGCTTCTCGTTCAGCAACACGATCGAGTCCGGCACGGCCTACGCGGTGACGGTCCTGACGCAGCCGGTGAGCGCCAGCTGCTCGGTGACCAATGGCACCGGCACCATCGATTCCTATGGCAGCGATGTCAGCAACGTCACTGTCACGTGTACGAGCACCGCCTCGGTCACCGGCACCATCACCGGCTTGGCCAGCGGCACGGCGGTTACGCTCGTGAACAGCGGCTCGAACCTGGTGATCGCCGCCAACGGGACCTTCGCATTCCCCGGCATTCTGGCCGCCGGCACAGCCTACAGCGTCACGGTCAGCACGCAGCCCGCTGGGCAGACCTGCACGGTGTCGAACGGCTCTGGCACGGTGGTCACGGGAACGCCTACCGCCATCGTCGTGAGCTGCGCCTGAGAGAAGCACGCCACGCTGAAAAGCGTGGCGTTTGATGCCGCTCGCTTGATCAGCGGGCCGGCTTGTTCGTGGAGAAGGCGGTCAATAGGCCGAGCCCGATGAACGATGCGCCAGCCGCCCGCGTGCCCCAGCGGGCATGCGTCCCGAGGCGGCTCAGCCGGGGTGCGATCAGGCTCGCTGCGAGCACGTAGCTCAGATCGGTGCAGCCGGCCACGGCGCAGAACAACCCACCGAGCGCGAGGCTTTGCGGCAGGTGAGGCGCGGTGGCGCTCATGAACTGCGGCAGGAAGGCGGCGAAGAACAGCGCCGTCTTCGGGTTCAGCAGCGCGACCACGAAGCCATCGCGAAAGATGCGCGAGTGCTTCATCGCCGGCAGCGCGGCCGCCGCCGGGCCGACGCTGTTTGCCGAGCGCAGCATGCGCACGCCCACATACATGAGATAGCACGCGCCGGCCCACTTCACCACCGTGAACGCCATCGACGACACCGCGAACAGTGCCGCCAGGCCGAGGGCTGCGCCGATGGCATTGCCGAGGTTGCCCAGCGCCACGCCGGCGACCGATGCGAGCCCCGAGCTTCGACCCTGCGACAGTGTGCGCGTGAGGATGTAGACCACGGCCGGCCCCGGTGTCAGCGCGAGGATCAGGCTGGCGGTGATGAAGGCCAGCAGCAGGGGCAGCGGTGGGAGCAGGTCGGCGAGCATGAGGTCTCCTTCGTGATGTCGGTGATGCAGTATGTTGCCAGCCAAGCCGGCAGAGCGGCGGCTAGGCCACTGACGTGAAGAACCGACGGGCCGCGGCTAGCGCCGGCGCATCGGTCGCCACGTCGCCGGGGCGGCTGCCGTGGCCCAGCAGCACGCCCTTCCATTCCATGCGCAAGTAGTTGGCGGTCAGCCGCAGCGTGCCCAGCAACGGCTCGGCGCCCGCAGCGTCGTCACCGCTGATGACCGTGACGACCCACAGCCTCTTGCCGGGCATGCGTGCCTTGAACTCCATGCCCGGCACGCGCATCCAGCCCGACCAGTGGTCCAGGTAGAGCTTGGCGCTCGCCGGCAGGCTGTACCAATAGACCGGTACCACCATCACGAGGTCGGTGCACCAGAGCGTCGCGTCGGCGAGTGTGGCTTCGTGGCCTTCAGGCGCCGGGTAGACGCCGACGTCGTGACGGATGTCCAAGAAGGGCTGGAGCGGCGTTTCGCTCAGCCGTAACCAGCTCTGCTCGACGTCGGCGGGCATGGCCAGCGATGCTTCGCGCGCAAGCTGCTCGGCGTTGCCGCCGACGCGCGCGCTGGACAGCACGAAGAGGAAGCGTCTCGAATCGTCGGGCTTGGTGCTCATGGCCGCAGTAGACCACTTCGTGTCGCGCCGCTGAGGCCGTCGCCGGCAAGGCCTCTGCGTCGCCTCAGAACAGGAAGTACTTCTGCGCCATCGGCAGCACGGTCGCGGGCTCGCAGGTCAGCAGCACGCCATCGGCGCGCACTTCATAGGTCTGCGGGTCGACCTCGATGTTGGGTGTACCGCTGTTGTGGATCATGTCGGCCTTGCCGATCTTGCGGGTGTTGCGCACGGCCACCGCGCGACGCTGCAGGCCGAGCTGCTGCGGCACGTTGAGGTCGATGGAAGCCTGCGACACGAAAGTGACGCTGGTCGCGTTCATCGCCGCGCCGTACGCGCCGAACATCGGCCGGTAGTGCACCGGCTGCGGCGTGGGGATGGAGGCATTGGGATCACCCATTGCGGCCGCGGCGATCATGCCACCCTTCAAGATCAACGAGGGCTTCACGCCGAAGAAGGCGGGCTTCCACACCACCAGGTCGGCGAGCTTGCCCACTTCGATCGAACCCACCTCGTGCGAGATGCCTTGCGTGATGGCGGGGTTGATCGTGTACTTGGCGATGTAGCGCTTGACGCGGAAGTTGTCGTGCCGCGCGCTGTCTTCAGGCAGCGTGCCGCGCTGCTCCTTCATCTTGTGCGCCGTCTGCCAAGTGCGGATGATCACCTCGCCCACCCGGCCCATGGCCTGGCTGTCGGACGACATCATCGAGAACACGCCCACGTCGTGCAGGATGTCTTCGGCCGCGATGGTTTCGCGGCGGATACGGCTCTCAGCGAAGGCCAGGTCTTCGGCGATCGACGCATCGAGGTGGTGGCACACCATCAGCATGTCGAGGTGCTCGTCGACCGTGTTCACGGTGTACGGCATCGTCGGGTTGGTCGACGAGGGCAGCACGTTCGACAAGCCCGCGCACTTGATGATGTCGGGCGCATGGCCGCCACCCGCGCCCTCGGTGTGAAAGGTGGCGATGGTGCGGCCCTTGAAGGCGGCGATGGTGTCCTCGACGAAGCCCGACTCGTTGAGCGTGTCGGTGTGGATGGTGACCTGCACGTCGTGCTTGTCGGCCACGCTGAGGCAGCAGTCGATGGCGGCTGGCGTGGTGCCCCAGTCTTCGTGCAGCTTCAGGCCGTAGGCACCGGCCTCGATCTGCTCTTCTAGTGCGCCAGGCAGGCTGGCGTTGCCCTTGCCCTGGAAGCCCAGGTTCATCGGGAACGATTCAGCGGCCTTCAGCATCTGGTGGATGTACCAGGGCCCCGGCGTGCAGGTGGTGGCGAAGGTGCCAGTGGCCGGCCCGGTGCCGCCGCCGAGCATGGTGGTCACGCCGCTCATCAGCGCCTCTTCGATCTGCTGCGGGCAGATGAAGTGGATGTGGCTGTCGATACCGCCAGCGGTGATGATGTTGCCTTCGCCCGCAATGATCTCGGTGCCCGGGCCGATGACGATGTCGACGCCGGGCTGCACGTCGGGGTTGCCAGCCTTGCCGATGGCGCTGATGCGCCCGGCCTTGAGCCCGATGTCGGCCTTGACTATGCCCCAGTGGTCGATGATCAGCGCGTTGGTGATGACGGTGTCTGCCACGTCTTTGGCGAGCCGCTGGCTCTGGCCCATGCCGTCGCGGATGGTCTTGCCGCCGCCGAACTTCACCTCTTCGCCATAGGTGCCGGCGGCGAGGGTGAAGTCTTTCTCGACTTCGACGATCAGGCCGGTGTCGGCCAGGCGCACCCGGTCACCGGTGGTGGGGCCGAACATCTCGGCGTAGGCGCGTCGGTTGATGGTTGCCATGTGATGTCTTCTTAGGTTCGATGCGAAAAACCCGTTCGGCCTGAGGTATTGAAGACCTGCTCAGATGAACGCGCGGCTTCGATGCCTCAGCCCGAACGGTGGGTGGTGTGTGGCCAGCGGATCAGAGTGCCCCTTGCACCAACCCACGAAACCCGTAGGCCTTGCGGTCGCCTGCGAAGTCGACCAGCTCCACGGTGCGCTGCTGGCCAGGCTCGAAGCGCACCGCGGTGCCCGAGGCGATGTTGAGCCGCATGCCGTGCGCGGCCTGGCGGTCGAACTTAAGCGCGGCGTTGGTTTCTGCGAAGTGGTAGTGCGAGCCAACCTGGATCGGCCGGTCGCCGCTGTTCTCGATCACCAGCGTGATGGCGCGACGGCCGGCGTTGATGGTGATGTCGGGGCCGTCGGTGAGCAGTTCTCCGGGGATCATCGCGGCAGCCTCAGGCGATGAGCAACGAGGCGCCGAACAGCGCGACGGCAGCACCCGCCACACGCGGCGCCCACACGCTGCGTTGTTGCAGCAGCTTGCCGGCGGCGAGGCCTGCGCCGTGGAGCAGGGCCGTTGCGCTGACCATGCCGATCAGCGACCACGCTGCCTGAGGGCCGGCCAGTTCGGCACCGTGCGCCACGCCGTGGAAGAGGGCGAAGCCGGCAGCGAGCAGCGCACCTGCTGCCAGCGGCAGGCGGGCGTTGGTGGCGACCAGCAGGCCCAGCACCAGCACCGAAGCCGCAATCATCGGTTCGATGGCGGGCAGCGCGAACCCGGCCAGGCCGAGCATGGCGCCGATCAGCAATGCGCTTGCGAACGCGAGCGGTGCCACCCAGATGCGCTTCGTGGCGAGTGCGCTCCAGATGCCGAGCGCGACCATCGCCGCCATGTGATCGAGGCCGGTGAACGGGTGGATAAAGCCGGCGGCCAGCGCTTCGGCGGCGTTGTGCACATGAGGCGCGGCGCCGGTGTGGGCGAGTGCCAGGCTCGGCACCACGGCCAGGGCGAGCAACGCTGTGCGGGTAGCGGCTTGGCGAGAGATGAGACGGGTCATGCGATTCTCCTGATGAGGGATGTTGCCCTAGGGCCTGTTCATACCAAATGGGCGCTCGCGCCCAGGGTCTGCGAGGTGCAGGGCAAGGCGCGGGCGAGGCCGTGTGCTTCTTGCACACAACGAGCCCGCAACGCCGCCATGCGCCTCGCAGACCCTGGGCCCGGCGGGTGATCTAATGAAACGGCCGCCTACAGCGTTGCAAATGCTCGCTGTAGCAAGTGCTACAGCTGCGCTTTGCGCCTCGTTGGCGGCCGTTTCATTAGTCACGCGAGCGCCCATTTGGTATGAACAGGCCCTAGCGGTCATGTGATCGGTTGGTGCACAGTCACCAGCTTGGTGCCGTCGGGGAAGGTGGCTTCGATCTGGATCTCGGGGATCAGCTCGGCGATGCCGTCCATCACATCGGCGCGGGTCAGCACGGTCTTGCCTTCGCTCATCAGCGCGGCGACGGTCTTGCCTTCGCGGGCGCCTTCCATGATGGCGGCGCTGATCAGGGCGATGGCTTCGGGGTAGTTGAGCTTCAGTCCCTTGGCCTTGCGGCGCTCGGCCAGCAGCGACGCCGTGAAAATCAGCAGCTTGTCTTTTTCTCGAGGGGTCAGTTCCATGGTGGTGCGGCAGTGCAGAAGGTATGCAACATCTTAGGGCGCGGCAGGCCGTTGTGGCATGGGGCTTGCGCGGGGACAACGCATGAAGCTTGCCACGTCCACGCCACCTGACAACCCGCGCCTCGGGCCTGCCATGGTGCCCGAACCCGCTGGTGCAGCGCAGGCCGATGGCGCCGTTCAACGGGTGGTCAAGGTCCGCCGCGACTACAACAGCTGGGTCGCCCGCGAGACGATGGAAGACTATGCGCTGCGCTTCGCACCGCACAGCTTTCGCAAATGGTCGGAGCTGCGCGTGGCCAACACGGCCTTCGGCGCGGCCTCGTTCCTGGTGCTCGAAGCGGTGGGCGCCACGCTGCTGGTTCAGTACGGCTTTCTGAACGCGTTCTGGGYCATCCTCGCCACCGGGTTGATCATCTTCCTGGCCGGCCTGCCGATCAGCATCTACGCTGCGCGCCATGGGCTGGACATGGACCTGCTCACTCGCGGTGCCGGCTTCGGCTACATCGGCTCGACCATCACCTCGCTGATCTACGCGAGCTTCACCTTCATCTTCTTTGCGCTCGAAGCGGCCATCATGGCCTACGCACTGGAGCTGGCGTTCGACATCCCGCCGGCCTGGGGCTACCTGATCTGCGCACTCGTGGTAATCCCGCTGGTGACGCACGGCGTCACGGCGATCAGCCGCCTGCAAGTGTGGACGCAGCCGCTGTGGCTGCTGATGCTGATCGTTCCCTACATCTTCGTCTTCAAGCACAACCCCGGTGTGCTGTCGGAGCTTGCGAACTACGGCGGCAGCGACGGGCAGGGCACCAAGTTCAACGTCTACCTCTTCGGCACCGCCATGACGGTGGGCATTGCGCTCATCACGCAGATGGGCGAGCAGGTCGACTACCTGCGCTTCATGCCGGAGAAGACCGAGGCCACGAAACGCCGCTGGTGGGCGGGCGTGCTGATCGGTGGCCCCGGCTGGGTGGTGCTGGGTGTGGTCAAGATGCTCGGTGGCGCCTTGCTGGCGTACCTGGCCATCAGCCACTCGGTACCCACCGACCGCGCAGTCGACCCGAACCAGATGTACCTCGCGGCTTACGAATACGTGTTCGCCCGCCCGGGCTGGGCGGTGGCGGCGGTGGCCTTGTTCGTAGTGATCTCGCAGCTCAAGATCAACGTCACCAACGCCTACGCCGGCTCGCTGGCGTGGAGCAACTTCTTCGCGCGCCTCACGCACAGCCACCCCGGCCGCGTGGTGTGGGTGGTGTTCAACACCACGATCGCGCTGATGCTGATGGAGCTCGACGTCTTCAAGGCGCTCGGCGGTGTGCTCGGGCTGTTCTCGAACATCGCTATCTCCTGGATCATGGCCGTGGTGGCCGATCTCGTGATCAACAAGCCGCTGGGTTTGTCGCCGCCCGGCATCGAGTTCAAGCGTGCGCATCTGTACGACGTGAACCCGGTCGGGGTGGGGGCGATGAGCGCGGCCTCCATGCTGTCGGTTGCGGCCTATCTCGGCATGTTCGGGCCGCTGGCCGAGGCGTTCTCTGCTCTCATCGCGCTCGTCACCGCCTTGATCGCCTCGCCATTGATTGCGTGGTGGACGAAGGGCAGGTACTACATCGCACGGCATCACGACACGCAATCCCCTGCGGTGGCGGCTCTCCGAGACGGCGCTCGCCGGCCTTGGGGCGGTCCGGCACCCGCCCGGCCCGACACGAAGCCTGGCCTGTTCACCCGCCTCCAGAGCTGTGTGATCTGCGAACGCGAATACGAAGCCGACGACCTCGCGCATTGCCCGGCTTACCTCGGCAACATCTGCTCGCTGTGCTGTTCTCTCGATGCGCGCTGCAACGACCTGTGCAAACCCGAAGCGCGCCTGTCGGCGCAGTGGGCCGGCGCACTGCGCGCGATGCTGCCGAAACGGGTGTGGCCCTACATCGACACTGGCCTCGGCCACTACCTGCTGTTGATGGCCATCGTGGTGCCGCTGTTGGCCGGCATGTTCGGTCTGCTCTACCACCAGGAGGTGCGCACCCTCGGCGAACAGGCCGCCACCTTCGGCCCCACGCTGCGGCTCGGTTTTCTCAAGGCCTTTGCGGCGCTGTTGTTGGTGAGCGGCATCGTCGCGTGGTGGCTGGTGTTGACACACAAGAGCCGGCAGGTGGCGCAAGAAGAATCCAACCGCCAGACGCAGGCCGTGCACGAGCAGACGCTGGCGCTGCGCCGCGAGATCGACTCGCACCGCCGCACCGACGACCAGTTGCAGAAGGCCAAGCGCAGCGCCGAACTCGCCAACCAAGCCAAGAGCCGCTACATCACCACCGTGAGCCACGAGCTGCGCACGCCGCTCAACAGCATCCTCGGCTATGCGCAGCTGCTGGAAGAAGACGCGTCCATCCCAGCGCACCGCAAGCAGGCGGTGAGCGTGATCCGCCGCGGCGGCG
Organism: Rhizobacter sp. P2_G4; assembly: GCF_056403575.1. NCBI lineage: Bacteria > Pseudomonadati > Pseudomonadota > Betaproteobacteria > Burkholderiales > Sphaerotilaceae > Rhizobacter > Rhizobacter sp. P2_G4. Next base: position 70,490 of record NZ_JBFUFG010000002.1, read on the forward strand.
ATCACCTGCTCTCGCTGATCGAAGGCACGCTCGACATTGCGCGCATCGAAGGCGGCAAGTTGAAGCTCGAGTCCAAGCCGCTGCGTTTTCGCGATTGCGTGCAGCAGATCGTGCGCATGTTCGAGCTGCAGGCCGCGGGCAAGGGCATCGAGTTCCGGGCCGAGCTCGCCGACGTGCTGCCAGCAGTCGTGCGTGCCGACGAGAAACGGCTGCAGCAGATCCTGATCAACGTGCTCGGCAATGCCGTGAAGTTCACGCACACCGGCAGTGTGGTCTTCCGCCTTCGCTATGCGCGCGAGATTGCGCAGTTCGAGATCGAAGACACCGGCCCAGGCATTGCGCCCGACGAGATCGAGCAGATCTTCGAACCCTTTGCGCGCGGCAGCGAGGCCACCAGTGGTGGCACCGGCCTCGGCCTGACCATCAGCAAGATGCTCACCGACCTGATGGGCGGCGAGATGACGGTGAGCAGCACGCAAGGCGTCGGCACCGTCTTCCGCATTCGCCTTTTCCTGCCCGAAGCGCGCGGCGCGGTGGCCGCGCTCGAGGTGCCGCGCGCCAGCCGCATCGGTTACCGCGGCGAGCGCCGGCGCATCCTGATCGTCGACAACGAAGAGGTCGACCGCTCGCTGCTCGTGAGCATGCTGCAGCCGTTGGGCTTCGAGCTGATGCAGGCGGCGTCGGGTCACGAATGCCTGGAGGTGGTGGCGGCGTTCGCGCCAAATGCCGTTCTGATGGACCTGGCCATGCCGGGCATCGACGGGTGGGCAACGATCCGCGCCATCCGCTCGCAGCAGCTGAGCGCGGCGCCCATCGCCATCGTGTCCGGCAACGCCTTCGACAAGGAGCTCGAGAACGACGTCGGCATCACGCCGCAAGACTTCGTGCTCAAGCCGGTGCGCGTGCACGAGTTGCTTGACTGGCTGGGCACCCGCCTCGCGCTGGAGTGGTTGGAGTCGCCGCGTGTCTCGGCAGACACCGGCACGCCGACCACCGTGTCGGCGGATTGGGTGTTGCCCGGCGAAGCCGATCTCGAGGCGCTGGACGAACTGGTCCGCCTCGGCTACTTCCGCGGCATCGTCAACAAGCTCGACAAGATCGAGGCCGACGATCCTGCGCACGCGGGTTTCGTGAACCATCTGCGCGGCCTGGTGCGCCAGTTCCAGCTCGATGCCGTGAGCCGGGTCTTGACCAAGGCGCTGCACGACCGGCACGCCACCTGAGCGTGGCTGCGCGCCTGCGCAGCCCGAACGACTGCGCTGTGAAGCGAATACTCGGCTGAGTTTCCGAAGGCGCGTTCGGTATCCACGCGGGCGCTGTGAAGTGATTCACACCTCAGCGAAGCCTCAGGTCTTGATCAGCAAATCATCAGGGGTCGGTCATGCCTTCTGCGTGCCCGCGCTTCAGACTCGTTCTTGACGTTCAAGACGGCTGTCTTGTGCGACCCAATGAGGCTGTGCAGATGATGAAGCGTGACGAGTTCGTATTCCATTTCGATTCATTGGCAGGACGTGATCCTGAGCAGGTGGCGATGTCCTGTGCCGTGCCCGCTGTGTCGGGCAGCAGGGCCCTCCAAGCCGGCTTTACGCTGATCGAACTGATGATCACGGTGGCGATCATCGCGATTCTTGCTGCCGTCGCTTTGCCGGCCTACACCGACTACGTGCTCCGCGGCCGGCTGGTGGAGGGAACGAATGCGCTGTCCGCACTGCGCGCGCAGATGGAGCAGTACTACCAGGACAACCGTACCTACAAGGACGTCGGCTCGTTCAAGAGCCCATGCGACGACGACAAGGTGCCGGCACTCAAGTACTTCAACGTCAAGTGCTCGAACGTTGACAAGACCACCTACACGCTGACCGCTAGCGGCACGGGCATGACCGCCGGGGCTACCTACATCGTGGACCAGCAGAACACGATGACCACCACGGGCCTCCCCACCGCCTGGGGCGCGGCGCCTTCGAAGAACCAGTGCTGGATCATGCGCAGAGGCGAGACATGTTGAGTGATGCCCGGCGCAGCAGCGGCTTCACCCTGATCGAGCTGATGGTCACCATCACGCTGATCGCCATCTTGATGCTGCTCGCCATCCCCGCCTTCGGCACCTGGTCGGCCGACGCACGTGTGCGCAGCACGGCCGAATCGCTGCAGAACGCCTTGCGCATGGCGCAGCTGACGGCGGTGGCCCGCAGCCGCTCGACCGTCTTCGCGTTGACGAATGCCACGCCGGCCGCGAATGCCGCGCCGGTGGCCAATGGTCGCAACTGGTACATCGAAGCGCTGCCGATGGCCGACGAGGATGAAGACAAGGTCTCCGACAGCTTCATCCAAGGTGCCACGGTGGCCGGGCAATACGGCGTGACGATCGCCGGGCCGGCGTCGCTGTGCTTCAACTCGCTAGGGCGTCAAGTCACCAAGACGCTCACCAAGCCATCGACCACCTGCACGGCACCGACCGACGACAACACGGCGACCACCAAGTCCGACACCCTCGGCACCTACACGGTCTCCAAAGCCGGCGCCTCGCGCAAGTTGCTGGTGCGCGTGTACCTCGGAGGGCGAGTTCGCATGTGCGACGCCGCCAAGACACTCATCAACAATGAAAACCCGGACGGGTGCTGAGATGCGTTCCATTCATTCGTCGGTTCGTCCCGCGCAGCAAGGTTTCACCTTGATCGAAGTGATGGTGGCGGTGCTGATTTTTGCGTTCGGCGTGCTCGGCATCGTCGGCATGCAGGCACGGGCCGCGCAGTTCTCGGTGCAGGCCGAAGACCGTGCGCGAGCGGCGCTGCTGGCCAACGAGATCGTTACTCAGATGTGGGCGCAGCAGACCACCTCGCTGGATGAAGCCAAGTTTCTCGTGCCCTGGAAGAAGCGGGTGGTCGACGAACTGCCCGGCGGCGCCGGCAAGGTCGAAGCGGGTGAGGTCACCGTCACCTGGCACCCGCCCTCGCGAGCGAAGGCCGATCCGGATTACCGACTGGTGACCAAGGTGGTGATGCCATGAGCGCGTTGAATCGTCTGAAACGCGCGCGCTTCGCCGTGTCGGCAAAGCGCAGTGCCGTGCGGGGCGTGACGCTCATCGAACTGATGGTCGCCTTGCTGATCGGCTCTGTTCTTTCGCTGGCGGTGTTCGGCATGATGGCCACCTTCGAAGGGCGGCGCCGCACGCTGGGGTCGACGGCCGATCTGCAGCAGGCCGGCACGATGGCGATGTTCCAGATCGACCGCTGGGTGCGCAGCGCCGGCACGGGTTTCGTCCAGTCGAATGCCTATGCCTATGGTTGCGCGTTGTACGCGGCCAAGGCGAACACGCAGATCCTGCCCAGGGCGTCGGCGCTCGATGCGCCGTTCGGCAGCGTCAACCCGGGCAGCAGCGGCGTCTTCCGTCTGGCTCCGCTGTTGATCTTGCCGGGCCAGACCAAACCCGGCGCCAGCAACCAGGCCTCCGACGTGTTGGTGTTGATGTCCGGCGGCGCGGGCAACGGCAGCGTTGGGACCCTGTTCTCCGAAGCGGCCACCGCGCAGCAGCTCAGCCTTGAGAACACGGTGGCCTTCAGTGCCGATGACCTGGTGTTGCTGGCTGACCAGCAGCCATCGGCCAGCGGCGGTGTCGCGCCTTGCCTGCTGACGCAGGCCAAGACTGAGACCCTGGCGCTGGGCGGTGCCTGGTACAAGGACTCGATCGACACGGTCTCGGTGGTCGGCTACACCGACACCGCGGTCGCCATCGATCTTGGCAACGTCGGCAAGAACCGCCCGCCGTCATTCCAGCTCGTGGGCGTGGGAGACCACAACACCCTCTACAGCTACGACCTGCTGCAGACCGTAGACACGCCGCTCCAGGCACGCGCCGAAGGCGTGTTCGAACTGCACGCGCTGTACGGTGTCGACACCGATGGAGATAGCAAGGTGGACGCCTGGGTGTCGCCCTCCAGCGGCGACTACTCACTCGCCACGCTGTCGGCTGGAACGAGCGCCTCCGCAAACTTGCTGAAGAACATCAAGGCGGTGCGCGTCGGCCTCATCTTGCGCACGTCGCTGCCCGAGAAGGATGTGGTCAGCCCCGCCAAGCTCGAGCTTTTCTCGGACATCAACAGCGGCTCGTTGACCTATTCGCGCACCCTCACGGGTGACGAACAGAACTACCGCTACCGCACCATCGAAGCCACGATCCCGCTTCGCAACAACCTTCTGTGATGGCGCGCCGCATGGAACAAGCCTCCGCTCCCCGGCGCCTGTCGAACCGACCCGTGCGGCCAGCGCGGCAGCGCGGCGTGGTGTTGGTCGTCACGATGATTGCGCTGCTTCTGCTGCTGGTGGGCGCCGCGGCCATGCTGCGCTCGGTCGACACCTCGTCGGTGCTGGTCGGCAACCTGTCGTTTCGCCGTGACCTCACTAACCGTGGCGAACAGGCCGTCGTGGCCGCCCGCAAGGCACTGGTCAGCGGGGCACTGAGTGCAGAGACGACGCGCAACGCCAACCTCGCTTCCGCGTACTACTCGGCCGTCAAGTTCGAGAACGCGTCCAGCGGCATTCCCAAGGTGCTGGTCAGCGACTCGGCTTTCACCTCAGCGGGCATGACGGTGGCCGACATCTCGGACGACGACGTCGTTGTGCGCTATGTGATCGACCGCCAGTGCACGGCCGCCGGCGAGTTCGACACCCGCACCTGCGAGGTGGTGGCGCTGGCAGGGGATGACAGCGGCTCCAACTGGCTGCGCAAGCCCGGAGGCGTGTCGCGCCCGCTGTACCGGATCAGCGTGCGCGTGACCGGGCCGCGCAACACGCAAGCCTATTTCCAGACCACTTTTTCCTACTGAGCGCATTGCCATGGATTCGTTTTCTCCCACCATCGCTGCGTACCCGTCCTTGCCTGGCCTGCGCAAGACGTGTGAACGGTGGCTACGCCGATCTGCCTGTTTGCTGCTGGCTGTTGCCGCACTGCCAAGCATCAGCGCCACGGCAGTGACCGTTGACCTGGCCGACCAGCCGCTCTTCGGCACCGTGTCGGTCCCGGGAAACCTGATCCTCGCGCTGTCGGTGGAGTGGCCCACGGCAACGACACCGGCTTACCCGATCTCGACCGAGTACACGCCGGCCAGCACCTTCCTCGGGTACTTCGATCCCGCCAAGTGTTATGCCTACCAAGTCGTCAAGACCGGCACAAACGACAAGCCCGATTACTCGACCAGCTATTTCGCCCCTTCCGCCAAGGCCACCGGTCACGTCTGCTCGGACGGGTGGAGCGGCAACTACCTGAACTGGGCATCCATGCAGACGCTGGATGCGTTCCGATGGGTGCTGACCGGAGGCTATCGGAGCGTCGACACCGTGGGTGAAACGATACTGACCAAGACCTTCGCAGCGAACATCGGTCGCGCGTCAAAGAACCCGGACAAGTCGCTGACGTCGAACATAGCCGGTGCCGTCCCGATGAAGACCTGGACGTCGTTTACCACCAGCGTCAAGAACCAGGGGTCGGCGATGCTGTTCACCGGCGCGGGCGTGAAGGCGTCGCGTGACAACTCCCCAGGCATCGGTTGTCTGAAAGCGAGAAACTGTGTCGACAGCAACAAGGCGGTCGTCGACTTGGGATCGGAGTCCAACGCCTTGCCGGGCACTCTCGATGCGTCGGCTGTCTATCGCATCTATATCAACGTGAAAGTGTGCGACGCGAAGTTCGGGCTCGAAGAAAACTGCAAGCAGTACGGCTCCAGCCACAAGCCCGAAGGTCTGATGCAGAGCTACGCAGGCAACCTGCGCTACTCCGCCTTCGGCTACCTGAACGACTCCAATGACAGCCGCAACGGCGGCGTGTTGCGCGCGCGCATGAACTTCATCGGCCCGACCAAACCTGTGTTGGGCTCGGCGGCCGTCACCAACCCGACCCCCGAATGGGATCCTTCCACGGGCGTCATGCCACCGAACCCGAACAGTGACGATGCCCGAACGGCTGCTTTGGCATTGGGCTTGTCAAGCACGGACATAGCAAACAGTGGGGTAATGAACTACCTGAACAAGTTCGGCTACGAATCCCGCAGCTACAAGACAAGCGACCCTGTCAGCGAGCTGTACTACGCAGCTTTGCGATATTTCAAGCACCAGGGCAACCTCGCCGCCTACACGGACATGCCTGGCGACCGGAAGCTGAAGCTCGCGTATGCCGACGGGTTCCCTGTCATCACGGAGTGGGACGACCCCATCATCTATTCGTGCCAGAAGAACTTCATTCTCGGCATTGGCGACGTCAACACGCACAGCGACGGCAATATCGATGACACATCGATCAAACTCAAGGCGGCAACGAATATGGTTGGCCAACTGGAGGGCTACAGCGGCGACCTGGCCTCTGAAGCGGTGATCCCGAGCTTCGGCAACACCTATTTCATTGCGGGCCTGGCTTACGACGCCCACACCAGGGACATCCGGCCGGACGACAAGGCCATGCCCGACAAGCAGACTGTCAGCACGTATTGGATGGATGTGCTGGAAGACCAGGTGTTCCGCCACAAGAGCCAGTATTGGTTGGCCGCGAAGTACGGTGGCTTCAAGGTGCCCGAGAAGTTCGATCCCTATTCCCGCAACAACGGAACCGACAGCATCGGCGAAGAGAGCGGCTGGCGCACGAACAACGACACCTTGACGTTCGAGACGGACCCGTCCTTCAACACGCTGAGGTACTCGACTGACGGCAGCGGCACCACCGACAAGCGGCCCGACAACTACTTCCCTGGGAATCGGCCCGAGGCGATGAAGGACGGGCTGACCGAAGCCTTCGCCAAGATCGCAGGCGAAGTGGCTTCTGCACACGGAACCGCCTTGGCGACCGCGTCACCCAACGTGACCAGCAGCGGCGCAGTGAGCTACGCGGCGTCATACGACGCCAAGAACTGGACGGGCGCGGTGGTCGCTTCGACGGTCACCTTCGATCCGAAGACCGATGTGCCGACCTCGGTCACCAAATGGAGCGCCCAGGACGTGCTCGACGCTTCGAGCGTGACCGCATCGTCACGCAAGATCGTCACCTGCTGCACCAGCGCCGGCGCTGGCCTGCCGTTCACTGTCTCGGCACTGAAGGGAACCCAGCTGAACTATGCGTCGTTCGGTGCTGTGCCCGGCGTAGCGAAGGATTTGCAATCGGTGTCGGACTACGTTGACTACTTGCGCGGAGACAGGTCGAAGGAGATCGGCAACGCCACCGACGAGAAGAAGGGCAAGTACCGCGCTCGTGCATCTCGGCTCGGCGACATCATCAACGCCAAGCCGCTCGCGGTCGGAGCGCCGAGCTTCCCGTATTTCGAGGTCTACAACCCCGGCTACGGCGCATTCAAGTCCACTCAGGCGAAGCGCAAGACGGTCGTATACGCAGGCACCAACGACGGCATGTTGCATGCATTCGACGGCAGCGTGGACACCAAGGAATCAGGCAGCGAATTGTTTGCCTACATTCCGAGCTTCGTCTACGGAAGCACCAGCACTGCCGGCACCACGGGCCTCGCCTCGCTGGGCAACCCGAACTTCACACACCATTACTTCGTCGATTCGACGCCGGGCCAGTTCGACCTCGACCTGAACAAGACCAGCGGCGCCACTGGCAAGGGGCCTGACTGGCGCACCTTGCTGATCGGTGGCCTCGGCAAAGGCGGCAAGGGCTACTACGCGATCGACGTTACCGACCCCGATCCGGTCACCTCGTGGACCAGCGAGACCGCCATCGCCGGCAAAGTGATGTGGGAGTTCACCGATTCGCGCATGGGCTACAGCTATGGCGCGCCCAGCGTGGTGAAGACCAAGAAGTACGGCTGGGTCGTGGTGTTCACGTCCGGCTACAACAACAGCGATGGCAAGGGCTACTTCTTCTTTGTCAACCCACGCACCGGCGAGTTGCTCGAAGCCGTCGCCACGACAACGGGTTCGACCTCGGCGCCGGTCAACCTCGCGCACCACACGGTGTTCGTGCCGCACTACACCGACATGACCGGCGACGCTGTCTATGCCGGTGACCTGCAGGGCAATCTGTGGCGGGTGGGCCTGACCGGCACCACAGGCAGCTACAGCGCTCCCACGCAGATTGCCACGTTGACCAACGCCGGAGGAGAGGCCCAACCCGTGACGACCCGTCCCCTGGTCGAGGTAGACCCCAATTCGTCGAAGCGCTACGTGATGGTCGGCACCGGTCAGTTGATTGGCGAAAGCGACATCACCAGCAAGTCGGCGCAGGCGTTCTACGCCATCGTCGATGGTACGGATGCGTTTGGTGGTTTCTACACGAGCGGCACGGCCAACAGCACGCTGCCCAACGGCGCCTCGTTCCCGGTCACGCGCAATGCGCTCCAGGCCAACGCCGATCTGCTCATCGGGATTGGCAGCAAACCCACCTCGGTGATGGGCTGGTATTTCGACCTGCCCGTGAGCGACAACATCGCGCAGCGTGTCAACGTCGATGCCACGGCCAACCGGGGTACCGTCGCGTTCATCGGCAACCTCCCCGTGGGGTCGGCCTGCGAGTTCTCGGGCACCGGCACGCTGTACGCGGTCAACTTCGCCACCGGGCAGACCGTGCTGCAGAAAGTAGACGATGCGACAACACCCGGCAACGGCGCACCCGCGACCGTCAGCCTGATCGCATCGTCCAAGCCCATCAAGGGCACCCTCACCGAGGTGAGCATCATGCGAGTCATCGGCAAGCTGCGCCTGTATGCCGGCGGCAGCACCGGTGACGTTGTCCACGCACCCGCCAACCTGAACACCGCCGCCGGCGTCAAGCAGCTGAACTGGCGCGAGGTTCCGCTCTCCGAGTGAGCGAATTCGAGATGAGGCACCGCCACGCTTTGCGAGGCTGCGCTGCGGTACTGCCTGCTGTGCTGCTGGCCCACGCCGGTGTCGGCGGGTTGGTGATGGGCGGCACGCCGCGCAGCAGTGATACGCCGCACCGGCCCGTGATGGTTGCGCAGATCGTTGCCCCGGCGCAAGCCGTGACGCCGACGAGCCTGCACGCTGCCCCGCTTGCGCAAGACCCACCAAGCCGGCAAGAAGCGCTTGCAGCGCCGGAAGCGCCCGTCCCACAGACCGGTGTGGCCGCCTTCGCCGACTTCAAGCCGTCGAGGGATCTGGATCGCGCGGCTGTGCCCCGTTCAGCGCCCGACGTCTCGATGCTAGAGGGGCTGCACTTTTCGGGTCTGCCGATGCGCTTGCGCCTCTACGTGGACGCCACAGGCAAGGTCGCCGACGTGGTGGTGCTGCAAGCCACCGATGACGACGAGGTGCTGGACCGTGTGCGCCACATGTTCCTGTCAACGGCCTTCATTGCCGGCCGTCTTCGCGGCGAGGACGTCGCGTCCTACAAGGACCTTGAGCTGGTGCTGACGTCGCCGGGATAACCCGGTCCGAGTGCATGGTCAGCGCTGCTTTGCTGATGGTGGTGAGGTCCGTATTCCTGCGCACCACCGCTCGCAGTGGAAGTGCGGCCTCGGCTGGGCTACGCTCGCGGTATTGCTCGTCCGCCCGGCCGGGCCTGTTTTCTCCGCGCCCGCCAGCATGACCGACAAACTCCCCGATCGCAGCGTCAGCCAAATTGTGCTGATCGTCGACGACGTGCCCGACAACCTGTCGCTGCTGCATGACGCGCTCGACGAGTCGGGCTACACCGTGCTGGTGGCCACCGACGGCGAAAGCGCCTTGCAGCGCGCCCTGCAGGCCGTACCCGACATCGTGCTGCTCGATGCGGTGATGCCGGGCATGGATGGTTTCGAGGTCGCGCGCCGCCTGAAGGCGCAGCCGGATACCGCACACATCCCCGTCATCTTCATGACCGGCCTCACCGAGACGGAGCATGTGGTGGCGGCGTTTGCGGCGGGTGGTGTCGATTACGTCACCAAGCCCATCCGGCCGCAGGAGGTGCTGGCCCGCATGTTGGTGCACCTGCAGGGCGCCCGCCAGGCGCGCCAGGCACGCAATGCGCTGGATGCCTTCGGCCACGCCACCATGGCCGTGCACGTCACGCACGACACCAGTGCCAACCTGCGCGCCGGCCGCGCCGTGTGGCAGACGCCGCTGGCGCGCCAGCTGATGCACACCTACTTTGCCGTGGCGCCCGGCCAGGTGCCCGAGGTCTTGCTCGAATGGCTGCGCGAACAGTCCGACCTGGGTTCTCAAGGGCTCGAGCTGAAGCCACTCACGATCACCCGCGAATCGAAGCAGCTGGTGTTCTCTCTGCAGGAGCGCACCAGCGACGACGACTGGCTGATGGTGATGCGCGAGGTGTCGGACGCCGCCGTCGTCGACGCGGTGCTGCAGGCCTTCAAGCTCACGATGCGCGAAGCCGAGGTGCTGTACTGGGTCGTCAAGGGCAAGACCAACCGCGACATTGGTGACATCCTCGGCAGCAGCCCGGCCACCGTGAAGAAACACCTGGAGCACGTGTTCGAGAAGCTGGGCGTGGAAACGCGCAACGCAGCGGCGTCGCTCGCGATGAAGAAGGTGCGCCTGCTGGCGGGGTAGCGCTTGCCGATGAGCCGAGTTCTCTTCGTGTGCGGCAAGAACCGCTGGCGCAGCCCGACGGCCGAGCAGGTGTTCAGCGAACACCCGGGCATCGAGTGTTCATCGGCCGGGCTGAGCCACGATGCCGAGACGCCGCTGTCCGTTGAGCTCATCGAGTGGGCGGAACTGATCTTCGTGATGGAGAAGCTGCACAAGACGAAGTTGTCGGCGCAGTTCCAGGCTCGCTTGGGCGGCAAGCGAGTCGTCTGCCTGAACATCCCGGACAACTACCGATTCATGGACGCAGCGCTCGTCAAGCTGCTGCGAGTGAAGGTCACGCCCTTTCTGCCGTAGCCACGTCGCCGCGGCAGGCACTCAGGCGCCGCGGTGCGCGTGCGGTGAATGCGTGCGCAAGCGGCTGAAGCCGAAGCCGACCACCAGCACGCCAAGCGCCCCCAGCCCGATGACGACGCGCGAGCCGGCGATGCCGATCAGCATGCCCGCGGCCCAGACGCCAGCCGTCTGGCCCATGTAGAACAGCGACGCGAAAGACGCCACCGCCGCGCCACGGCGCTCGGGTGCCATCTGCGTCGCGTTGGTCTGCAGGGTGTTGTGCAGCATGTAGAAGCCCAGGCCGGCGATGAAGCAGCCGGGGATCGACCACCACCAGGTCGGGCCGAAAGCCACCAGCGCGAGCGACAACGCCATCAGCACGCCGCCCCAGAGCGCCATGCCGGCTTCGCCGAGGCGCTTGACCATCCACTTCGACGCACCGGCGAAGAGCAGGCCGCCCATGCCGAACAGCATCACCAGCAGGCCGGCGGATGCCAGCGAGATGGCGAACTGGGCATGCAGGTGGGCGGCGATGAACGCGAAGCACCCATAGAGAAACCCGCCTTCGAGAAACACCGTGAGCAGCACCACGCGGGCCCAGGGCTTGGCCAGCACCGCGCCGAACTCGGCCACCGTGCGCTGGACCACGTGCCCCGCCACGCGCGAGGTGAGCTTGGCCTGCGCCGGCAAGCGCTTGTCGAGCGACAGCAGCGCGATGCCGATGCCCAGGAAGATGGCCGCGATGCCGATGAACGGCCAGTGCCGGCCGAGGTGATCGGCCGCCAGGCCCCCGACCAGCACGCCGGTCGACAGGCCCATGATCTGGCCCACGAGAAAGCGTGCAATCACCGGCTGGCGGATGGCGTAGGGCACCACGTCGCCGATCCATGCCATCGACAGCGGGATGACCGCGGCCGCCGTTGCGCCCGACAGCAGGCGCGCAACGATCAGCGACTCGAAGTTGGGCGCCAGCCCGCAGGCCAGCGAGGTGAGGGCGGAGGCCATGCAGGCCCAGGCCACGACGACGTACTTGCCGTAGCGATCGCCCAGCGGCCCGAACAGCAACTGCGAGAAACCGTAGGCAATCGAGAAGGCCGTCACCACTGACGAGGCACCGCCCAGCGACACGCCGAACTCCATGGCCAGGCGGGGCAGCAGTGGGTCGGTAATCCGCAACGACACGCCGCTGGCAAAAGCCGCCAACGCCAGCAGCAGGATGGCCTGCGCGGGCACAGGCAAGGCGTCGGGCGGGGCGGCGGAAGTGAGGGATGGGGCAGGCGAACTCATGTGCCGCGCCAGCATAGCCGTGCCCATTTGCCGGTGCCGATGYAGGGTTGAACCCATGGAGTTCGCGGGCGCAACGAATGAAACTTGACGAGGTAGCCACGAAGCGCGAATGAAACGCAGCGCCGCGACCATCCGTTTCGGAGCATCGGCCCGCAAACGCGTCGGCAGAGTCGCTCCGACCTTCAGGAGGAATGCGACATGAACATCGAACTGGGCCACCGCGTGAAGACCTTCGGCCTGGCCGTGGCCGTGCTGTTGGCGACCGTGGCCGCAGGCGGCAATTGGCTGGACCACAGCGTGCCGCTCGACGGCGTTGCCACCTCCACCGAGCCGCTGTCGCCAACTGAAGGGGAGTCGCAGTTCGTGCAGTCGGGCGGCTTGGTGCCTGACGCTTGCGGGGACGCTGACTCTGCGGAAGGCGATGGGAATCCGTCGGGCAACACGCGTATCGCCACGGCGTCCTGAATCGCGGCACCGTCGCCACCCATCCTGGGACTGGTCACCGACCAGGCTCTGCGGCATGCTGTCGGTCGATGTATGCCCAGATGCGACGGTCCATGACAGATGAAGTCCAGAAAATCCGAGAACGACTGCAAGATCTTCATGACCAGCACACCACGGGATTCGTGGACGACGCTCAGTACGCAGAGAGCCTGCTGATTCTGGAGAGAAAGCTCGTTGAAGCCGTGATGAAACAGGGCGCCGATGAGGCGCCCGGCCTGAAGCACGTGGCTGCCGAGTTGCCGCCGACGGAGAAAGAAGTTCCGCGGCCACAGCGAGCGCGCGCGAAGTGGCTGTCCTGGCTGGCTGCGGCCGCCTCGGTTCATGTGTTGGCAGTCGCCGTCTACTGGTGGTCAGCCTCGCGCGATGCGTTGGTTCGGCCCGCCGCTGCTGAGATCCCGGTGCCGCAGCCCCCCATTCCACAAGCGAGCGCCGAGACCAGTTCGCCTGCAGCCCAGTCGGCCGCCGAGATTGAGATGGCCACGCCCACTGTCACGCCGGGCGATACCGCCATCACCGGCACGGTGACGCTCTCTCCCTCGCTGGCTCAGCGTGCCAACGCCACCGACACCGTGTTCGTCTATGCGCACGCGCTGAATGGGCCGGCCGTGCCGCTGGCAGTGATCCGCAAACAGGTGAAAGACCTGCCGATCGATTTCAGGCTCGACGACAGCATGAGCATATGGTCCACGGCCAAACTGTCATCGGTCTCGCAGGTGATCGTGACCGCCCGCGTCAGCAAGAGCGGAGATGGCAAGGCGACGAAGGGCGACTTGCAAGGCGTGTCGCCCGCCATCTCGGCAGGAACATCTGGCCTGCAGATCGAGATCGGCAGCGTCGTCGACAAATAGGCCGCAGCCTCGCTGCCGATTTTCAGATCGGCGAGAACACGAAATCGCCGGCTTCGTGGCCGGCAAAGCCGATCGGTGCGTACTGCGGCTTCTGCTCGATCTTGAGCCGTCTGGCGAGGTGGGCAAAACGCGCGCTCACCGACTGGTACAGCTCCTGCGCAGCCACCGGTGAGTTCACCTGCGACAGCACGTCCAGCAGGCTGCGTGCGAACAGCGAGTGCTCGATGCTGCCGCCGTCGACCACCGGCTCAAGCCCGCCCGAGGTCATCGCGACGCGAGCGCGTTGCTTGCTCAGCTGCTTGAGCGGGCTGCTGCGTTGTTCGAGCGTCAGCGCCTGGTCCACCGCAGGGACCAGCGAGCGCGTCAAGGTGCCCGAATAGCACGAGTCGGCGATCACCAGCACATGCCTTGCTGTCATGGCCGACAACTGGTCGGTGACATCGATCACCGACACCCACTGCGCGAGATCCTTTTCATCGCCATCGACAGGAATCCAATAGCCGCGGGCGGTGACGGAGTCCATCTGTCCGTGGCCGGCGTAGTACACCACCACCTGGTCTTGCGGCCCGACTTGCTGGCGCAGCTTGTTCAATGCAGACAGCAGCTGCTGCCGCGTGGCGTCTTGCAGCAGCGTCACCTGGAAGCCGAAGCGCTGTTTCAGCACGTCGGTGACGGCCTGTGCATCGGCGCGTGGCGTGTCGAGCTTGGGCCAGTGCTGGTATTGCTGGTTGGCCACGACGAGCGCGAAGCGCTTGCCAGGCAGAAGCGGCGCCTGAGCGCCAGCCAGCACGCTGGTGGAGGCGCTCACCGCGGATGCTGCTGACGAGGTGGCCAGCGGCGCGGAGCGTTGCACCAGCGTCAACTCGCTTTGCGCCTGGGCGCCGGTGTCGTCTTCGGCTTGCACCAGCACAATGGTGCGAGCATCCGTCACCGTGACGGGAATGTTCAGCAGGCCTTGTGCGTCCGGTGTCTGCGCCTGACCGTTCACTCGCACGGACTTCAAGCCCGCGCTGCCCGCCACCCGCACGATCACGTCGAGAGGGCCGGCCGCGCTCTCCAGCACCACCGGGCCACCGGCCGCGCGGGGAACCGGCGAGGCACCGACGGGCGAGACGAAGTCCACGCGCAGCTTGTCGGAGCGTTGGAGCGACAGGCCGGTGACCAAGCCACCCGTGGCCTGGTTCACCAGCTGGGAGACCCGGTTCAAGGTGTCCATGGAGCCGACGGCCTTGTTGCCCGCGAGCATCACCGACTTCTCCAAGAAGCCGGCCAGGTTGATGAGCGAGCGCGCGTCGCCCTGCGCTGCGGCCTTCTCGTACCAGGACTTGGCCATTGCCTTGTCGCCGCGCTGCTCGAAAAGCTCACCCACGGTCGTCTGCGCTTCCGGGATGCCCTCGGCGGCCATGGGCAGCCACATCTTGATGGCGGCCGTCTGGTCTTGTGGCTCGACGTACTCGCCACCGCCGGCCTTGCACTGAGCGGGCGTGTTGCGCACCGCCTTGCGCGGCATCACGCTCGTGCTGAACGCGCCGAGCCGGCGCACCTGGCCCGGCAGCAGGCAATGGACCAGGCCGGCAGGCGCGGCGTCCACAGCCGCGTCGGGCTTGTCAGCCGCAATTGATGCAACGCTCCACATCAGGCAGAACACGCCCACACCGCTCGCCAGAGAGCTGGCGATCACACGCTGGAGTGCCATGACGGATCAGCGCGCTCTGAACTGGACGCGCCGGTTCGCAGAGCTGTAAGGATCAGCCTTGTTCAGCAACTTGTGCGGGCCTTTGCCTTCCACCGTCAAGAGCGTGACCGGCAGCTTCTTGCTGCTCACCAGATAGGCGCGAACTGACGCGGCGCGGCGGTACGACAGGCTTTCGTTGTAGTGCACGCTGCCTTTCGCATCGGTGTGGCCCTCGACCACCACCTTGATCGTGCCCTCGGTCAGCCGGATGCCTTCGGCGATGACGTCGAGTTGCTCCTTCGCCTTCGGGCTCAGCACGGCGGAGTCGAACTCGAAGTGAACCGGCACCGACACGGCGCTCGCCTCGTTGACCGTCTTGGTCGGGGTCTGCTCCAGCAGTGCGAACGGCGAGCGGCCGTTCTGCGTGGGAAGCCCGCGCAACTTGGTGTTCTCGCTCGCGCCGCGCGAAAGGATGTCGGCGATGTCTTGAGCGGACGGTGCCTGGCCCTCTTCATAGACCATCACGGTCTGGGCCTGTGCGGCGATTGCGCCGCAGGCGAATGTCAGCACGGCGGCGATGTGAAGAGCAGCGCGAGAGGTAACGCGAGAGGCAACGCGAGGCGAGAAATTCTGAATGGACATGTTGTTCTTCCCTGAACGTGAGCCAAAAATTTTCCCATGGCGATGCAGCCGAACTGCCCCCGCAGAAGAGGGATGAAAGCCTTCGTTGTTGCAACAAACAGAAACGGTCGTTGTGGTGATGACGAGACCACCCGCAATGGGGGTTTCGAGTGCGCTTGTGCATCCGCAGAATCCGCGGCTTTGCTCTTCATCACCGGAGGCTGCATCGCCTTCTTTGCCACACAACATGAAAAAAGAAACCGCCCATCACCCGCTCTCCGCACTGGCCTTGATTCCCTGTCTCTTCTCTGTGGCGACCTCGGCGTCTGCAGAAGTTCGCTGCGCTCCGACTGTCAGCCCAACGCACGTGCGACCGGGAGGCGCGATCACCCTGCAAGGCAACTGCCGCGACTTCAGTGCAGAGAACCCCGATGGCATCCCGCTGACGCAAGGTGCCGAGGCGTGGCAGATCGCTCTCGCGAGCGGCAATGCCAGCGTGGGGCAACGTTCGCTGCCCGATGGCAACCTCACCGTGACGGCACCCACCATCCCGGGTGAGCAGCGTTATGTCGTCACCAGCATCGAAGGCTACGGCGGGCCGATCGACTTGGGTGGCGAAGGCGGCTTTCCGTCTGTCACCGTGACGGTCGACGAGACCGCTGCGCCGAGTGCGCCCACACTCGATCAACTCAGCACCGCACTCACCGGCCTGCAGACCCAGCGAGTGCGCAGTCGGCTCAACGAAACACAAGCCCATCTGCGGACGCTGCGCGCCAGTGCTGCGATGCCGCTGTTCGACGTGCAAGGCGTGCCCCTGCCCGAGGGGAAGAAGGAAGCGGCGAGCCCGCAACGCCTCGGCGTTTATGTGGGCGGCTTCGGCGACTACCTGCGCCAGAACGCTTCGGCCACTCGGTCTGAACTCAAGGCCCGAACCGTGTCGCTGTCGCTTGGTGCCGACTACCGCCTCGACGACGCTTGGGTGATGGGCGCGAACATCGGAGTCTCCGACTCGCATGCCACGTTCTCGGGTTCATCGAGCGACCAGAAGAGCAAAGGCAAACAGGCCACCGCGTATGCGAGCTGGAGCCTGTCGCCCACGGTGTACGTGACGGCAACGCTCAGCTACGAGGTTAGCAAGTTCGACACCGTTCGAGATTCCGGCAGCGGGCAGCTTTCGATCGCGTCGCCCCGAGGCCGCGGTCTCGGCGTCAGCCTGTCGGGCGGGCAGGACTTCGCGTTCGGCCCGTGGTCTATCGGACCGTATGTGCGCGTGGACAGTGTCACCTCCGACATCGACGCTTTCGAGGAGCACGGCAGCGAGGCAGCGGTGTCCGTGGGCGCACAGCGCACGCGCTCGAACACCTTCAACATCGGCGCGCAGACCCAGCTCAGCGTGCCGGTCTCCTGGGGCGTCGTGCTTCCCTACCTGCGGCTGGAAGCCTCTCGCCGCAGCGACAGCACGCAGCAAGCGGCAACCGCCACGCTGCTCAGCGACAACACCGCCTTGCTGGTGCCGAGCGACGCCGACACCCGTGGCAGCTACGGCAGCGTGGCGCTCGGCGTCTCCGGCGTCAACCAGGGCGGCATCAGCTGGTTCGCCGACTGGGAGAACGGCATTGCGCAAAAGGGCTACCGCACGCAGCGCTTCGGGTTCGGGCTGCGCTTCGAGCTGTAATTCAGGCGAAACCGGAGTCGACCATGGCGCACTTTCTGCTGGCGTGGGAGCTTGGGGCCAACCTGGGCCACGCTACGCGCTTGCGTTCGGTGGCGCGGGCGCTGAAAGCGCGCGGCCATCGGCTGAGCTTCGTGCTGCGCGACGTGGTGCGCGTGCAGCGATTCCTGGGGCCGGCGTGGGGGCCGGTTTATCAGGCGCCTCTGCTGCTCGATGGTTCTGTCGCGCCGGCGTGGACGCTGGCCGACATTCTTCTCTCGTGCGGGTACGAATCGGCCGACACCTTGAGCGGCCTTGCCGGAGCGTGGAAGTCACTGATCGAATTGAGCGGGTGCGATGCGGTGCTGGCCGATCACTCGCCCACGGCCTTGCTGGCGGCGAGGCTGTGCGGTGTGCCGGCGCTTCACCTGGGCCACGGGTTTTCGATTCCGCCGCGCGAGTCGCCTTTGCCGGTGTTTCGCGATTGGGTGCCGGTGGCAGATTCGCATGCCGTTGACTCCGATGCGCGTGCGCTGGCCAGCGTGAACGGCGTGTTGGCGGCCCATTCGTTGCCACGGCTGCAGCAGCTGTGCGATCTGTTCTACCCCGAGCAGACGATGTTGTGTGCCTGGCCCGAACTGGACCATTACCAGGACGCAGGGCGTTCACCCACCGACTACCTCGGTCCCGACTGTGAGTTCGTCCCCGGGGCGGACCCGGCCTGGCCCGACGCGCCAGGGCCGCGTGTCTTTGCCTACCTGCGCGCGTCGTACCCGGAATACGCCGAGGTGCTGCGCGCGCTCGACGCGATGCGTTGCTCAACCGTCTGCTACTTCCCCGATCGATCGGCGTCGAATGTCGTGTTGCCCGAGTCTGCGCACATTCACTACAGCGACCAGCCTGTGGACCTGAAGCAGGCGCTGTCGACCTGCGCGCTGGTGGTGTGCCATGCGGGCCAGGCGACGGTGGCGCAGGCCGTGGTCTCGGGTGTGCCGTGTCTGATGCTGCCCACGCAGACGGAGCAATTTCTGCTGGCCCGGCAGTTCGAACAGTCCGGAGCCGGCATCAACGTAGCGTCGTTGGCTCGGCCCGTCGACTACGCAACCTTGATCGGCAAGTTGACCCGCCCGGAGTCCGCGCACGCCGCTGCCGCACGGGCGCTGGCACAGCAGTACCGCGACTTCAATCCGGCGGGTTTGACGGCGCAGATCGCCTCGGCAGCCGAGTCACTGCTTCTCGCCTCGGCTGTTGACCGAGCCCAAGCCTGAGGTTGAACGCTTGACGTCCGGCTGCCCCCAGTAGTCGACGGTACCGACACCTGAGATGCTGACGCGCAGGCTGTCTGTGACCCACAGAATGGCGTTGCCCACACCGCTGATCGACACCACGGCGTTTTCGGCCCGCAGCTGATCGGCCAGCAGTTTGCCCTTGCCGGAGATGTTCAGCTTGAGCTCGTCGACCTTTCCAACGAGCTGACCGTCACCGGCGCCGGAAATGTCGAACCTCAGTTGGTCGACGTGCAGGTCATCGAAACGAGCCACGCCCGAACCCGAGATGCTGATCGCCAGCTGTTCACTCTTGATGGGCCCCGGCGCATAGAGATCGCCGGTGCCGGACAAGCTCAATCGGCTCACTTCACGCATCTGGACGTCGATTTGCAGCCGGCCGGAGTTCCAGAACTTCCAGCTGCCGGCCGAGCTGATGCGCAGCCGCTTGTTGGCGAGAGACACCTCGACGCTGTCCTGCACATTGCTGTCGCCCGAGATGAAGATCTGGTCTCGCGCACCCTGCGTGAGCTTGATCAGGGCCGAGCCGTCCACCTCCAGCCGGTCGAAGGCACCGGGCGCATACAGCCTGCCCTCGGGAGTGGGGGGCTGAGCTGGCCGTTGCGGCTGCGGCGGCGCGGGTGGTGGCGGTGGTGCGGGCGTTTGCGCGAGCGCGCCTGCCGTTGTCAACGCCAGTGCGAGCCATGTCAGATATCGATTCAAGGTTTTCATATCGATTGGTCCCGCAGCTTCTTGGAAATTTCGCGCGTGGCCGTCATGCGGGCGCCATCGCGCATTTGCACGACGAGCTGGGAGTTCTCGTCGGGCGTCATCGAGTCGACGAAATCGAGGTTGACGATGCAGCTGCGGTGCAGCCGCAAGAAGCGCGAGGGGTCGAGGCGCTGCTCGAAGCTGTTGATCGGCAGGCGCACGAGAAAGCTCCGCCCCCTGCTCACCAGCGCTGTGTATTTGTTGTCGGAGCGCAGGTACTCGATGGTCTCGACGTTGAGCGGAAAGATCTTGCCCTGGTCACGCACCAGCACGCGCGTCAGCGGCTCGCCGCCGGGCGCTTGCAAGGCGTCGACCGTGGCACCCAGCGAGGGTGGGCCTGACTGCACGGCATGCTCCACCGCCTCGGCGAAGCGCTCGCGCGAGAAGGGCTTCAGCAGGTAGTCGACGGCATGCAGCTCGAACGCGGTGATGGCGTGCTCGTCGTACGCCGTCGTGAAGATAACGGCCGGCTGCGCATCGTCTTCGGCCAGTGCCTTCAGCACCTGCAGGCCGGTGAGACCGGGCATGTGGATGTCCATCAACACAAGGTCGGGCCGCAGCGCGCGGATCTGCGCGAGCGCACTTTCTCCATCGGCGCAGGTGGCCACCAGCGAGAGCTGCGGCATCTGCGTCACCCACTCGGCCAGCGCTTCGGCGGCCAAGGGTTCGTCTTCGGCGATCAGGACAGTGGTTTTCATGGTCATTGCGGAATCCACAGGTCGACGCGAAAGCCCGCGCCCGGGGCGGTGCGCACGTTCATGCGCGCGCGGCCGTCGTAGTCGATGGCGAAGCGGCGCCGCAAGGCGGCCAGGCCGATGCCGCGACGTGCGTTGCCGGCACGTTCGTCGAGCTGGGCCGGGTCGCAGCCGGGGCCGTCGTCTTCGACGCTGAGTTCCAGGCCCTGGTTCATCGCGTTGTGGCCGCTGCGGATGCTGATGATGCCGCCCTTCAGGCGCGGCGCCACGCCATGCAGCACGCTGTTCTCTACCAGCGGCTGCAGCGTCAGTGGCGGGATCTCGTCTTGCAGCGTGGCGGGGTCGAGCTGCCAGTCGATGTGCAGGCGCGAGCCGAGGCGCAGGCTTTCGAGTGCGAGGTAGTCGCGCACGAACTCGACCTCGTCAGCCAGCGCCACGCGGTCGGCGGCGCTGCGCTTGCTGTCCAGCACATAGCGCAGCATGCCCGAGAAGCGCATCAGCGCCGCCTCGGCGGCTTGCGCATCCTTGCGCGTCAGTGCGATGAGCGAGTTCAAGGTGTTGAAGAGGAAGTGCGGGTTCAGCTTGCCGCTGATAGCCGCCAGCTCGGCGCGTGCCAGTGCCGATTCGGCCTGCGCCGCAGCGAGCGCAGCTGACCGCGCGCGGCGCGTCTGCAGCAGCGCCGTGAAGCCGGTGGCGATGGCGGCGTAGACGACTACGCCCCAGATCGCACGCCACAGCAGCGTCTGCATCAGCACCGCAGAAGCGTGGTTACTGCCGAACAACAGCCATGCACTCGTGAACTCGCAGGCCTGCCACAGCACGCCGAATGCAAGCGCCGCCACGGTGTGGAGCACGGCGACGCCAGCCGGCGAAAACTCGCCACGCTGCAGCATCCGCACCCACGGGTAGACGGCGATGCCCAGCAGCATCGGCGGCCACAGGCTCAGCGTCGCCTGGTAGACCGCCTCCCACAGCTGCCACAGCCCACGCTGGAACTCGGCGCCGGCCAGCACGTAGAGCAGCCACGACAGCAGGCAGGCGCCAGCGTAGGCGAGCCACAGAGGGCGGTCGCTGGCGGAATCATGTGGGGGCAGGGCACCTGGCGTGGACATGGCGGCCATCTTAGGGATTGGTCACGAGGGCTGGCGGGCGAGGCGACCAATTGCCAGATCGGGTGACCGATTTGCGGTTTTCGGCGCCGGTGTCGTGACGTGCTGGGCCGAATGGGCGGAAACGCGAGTCCGCTGGTTAAGACCGTCGTTCATCGACCGATATCCGGGGAGTCGTCTTCCACGCTTGATCTGGGAGCACTCACCGACGGGGCGGACAGCAATGCAACAGACCAGACTCCTCACCGCGGCCCTCGGCCTCGCCTTGCTCAGTGCCTGTGGCAGCGACAGCGGCGGCAGCTCGAACACAGTCGCAGCTGGAAGCTCCGGCGGGCCCGTGTTCGCCTTGGTGTCTGGCGTCGTGGTCGACAAGGCCGGTGTGCCGGTGCCTGGTGTGACCGTGAGCGTGTTCCATCACAACACCAACACCACCGTCACGGCGACCACCGATGCCAACGGCGCGTACTCCGTGGCCGGGCTGGACACCGTCAACAACGCCGACTACGCGGTCTACGCGCAGAAGGCCGGCCTGGCGTTTCAACCGGTTGTCAGCGACCCGGCAGGTGCCGTGACCAAGTTCGACTTCAACGGGCTCTATCGAACCGTCATCCGGTTCCCGTCCTTGCCATCGCATGATGTGTCGGGCGTGAACTTCACCGCCTATCGCGCGGGCGACAGGGTGGCCAGCCTGCCTCGAACGGGGCAGACCACCAGTTACGCGAGCGGAGACGACTCGTCTGCACAGGCCGGCCTGGCATGGCCGGGTGCGCGCTTCACCGACAACGCCGACGGCACGGTGGCCGATCACCTCACCGGCCTGGTCTGGTTGAAGGATGCAGGGTGCATGAGCCCGATGGCATGGGCCGCGGCGCTGACCGCTGCCAACCAGCTGGCCAGCGGCGCCTGCGGGTTGACGGACGGGTCGACGGCAGGCCAGTGGCGCATGCCCAACGCCAACGAGCTGGAGAGCCTGGTCGACGTGTCGCGCAGCAGCCCCGCGGTACCCGCATCGAGCCCCTTTGTCCACATCGACCTCGCAGCGGCCTACTGGACGTCGACCACCTACATGGCCTTGACCGCCAGTGCCATGGCGATCCGTTTCACCGACGGGCGCTGGATCAATGGGGCGGACTCCGGCGATGGCAGCTTCGGGAACGCCAAAGCCACCGTGGCCAATTCGCTGTGGGCCGTGAAGTCAGGCCCAGCGGGCGCGGTGCAGCCCTTGGCGACCGGGGTGTATGCCGGGGTGGGTGGCGGATCGTTCGGGGCGCGCGACGATGCGAGCCTCCAACTGGGCGCGCCGCTCACCGCGTCACGCTTCATTGACAACGGTGATGGCACCGTGGCGGACACCGTCACAGGCCTCACCTGGCTGAAGCAAGCCGATTGCATTCACCAGCCTTGGGCGGGTGCGTTGGCGACAGTGAACGGCCTGGCGAGCGGCCAATGCGGCCTGGCGGACGGCTCGACGGCGGGCCAGTGGCGCATGCCGAACCGCAGCGAGATGCTGAGTTTGTCAGACCGCGCGCCCACGTTTCCGCAGGCTTCGTACTTCGGCGGCCAGTACCAGGGCACGAACACCGTGACCGGCCCGGTGATCTTCGGCAACTTCATCGTGTCCGACTACTACTGGACCTCCACCACGAATGCCGCCGATCCGTCGCAGGCCTGGACGATCTACAGCTGCGACTTCGGCGTCTACAACGTCACCAAGACCGAAGTGCGGTACTCGCTGGCAGTGCGATAGCGGCCACAGCCGCCATCCGCATCACTGAGTCGCGACCGGCATCTGACCCACGCCGAACAACTCGGCCAGGGCCTGCCGGTACTGCGGCTGGCCCACGTCGTTGGTGTTGTGATGAGAGCCACCCTCGACGAGCATGAAGCGCTTGGGCTCGCGTGCGCGCTCGAACAGCGCGTGCCCGAGGGCGGGCTGGATCAAGGTGTCGTCGCTGCCATGCACCACCAGCACCGGTGAGCCCACGTCGGCGATGCGCGAGGCGGCGTCGAAGCGCTGGGTGATCAAGGCCGACAGCGGCAACCAGCCCCAGCGGAAGGTGGAGACCACGTCGGGGATGGACGTGAAGGTGCCTTCGACGATCAGCCCGGCTTCATCCGTCACTTCGGTGGCCAGCTCGACGGCGATGGCGCCGCCCAGCGAGTGGCCGAAGATGAAGCGCCGCGCCTTCGGGCGTTTTCGGGCCAGCCAGGCCCAGGCCGCGCGCGCGTCTTCGGCGGCCATGATTTCCGAGGGCAGCACGGCGCTGCTGCGGCCGAAGCCGCGGTAGTCGATGCCCAGCACCGAGAAACCCAGTTCGTGCATGCGCCGCATGCGCGTGGCGCTGCTGCGCACGTCCCAGCGCGCGCCGTGCAGGTAGAGCAGCACGGGTGCGGTGTCATCGGTTTGTGGCAGCCACAGGCCATGGAGCTTGACGGGGTCGCCCTGGTGGCCGTCGGCGTGCGACTGAAAGCTGATCCACGCGTCGTCCATGCCCTCAGCAGCGGCCATGCCGCCACCCCAGCTGCGGTCACTGGGCTGGAAGATCCACTGGCGCTGCTTTTCGTCGAGCGTGGTGCAGCCCAGTTGGAAGCCGAGAAACGCGAGGAGGACCAAGGTGAGCACGCCCAGTCGGCGAGCCGAGAAACGGGGCGGCTGCGAAGTCATGGCCGCTATGGTTGCACGCCGGCAATAGGCGACCGCCGCGCTCGGCTTGGCGAAGACGCCGTGACGCTCGAAAAAGTCTCGGTTCAGGTGCCCTTCATCTTGACGAAGAGCTGCACGCGCTTGAAGCGCAGCTTGCCCGGCGCGTACTTCTGCAGCCAGCTGTCGTCTTCGGTGAGCTCCAGGCTGCCGTCTTTCGGTGGCGGCACGCCGGCCTTGCGTGCCTGGGCGGTGGCCTCGACCACCGAGCGGAAGTAGTAGTGGTTGAACAACCGATTGAACTCGGTGAAGTAGATGTCGGCCACGCGCCGGCTGCCGCGAATCAGCAGCATGTTCTCGTCGTTGTCGTTGGTCGAGGCTTCGCTGAAGTTGGCCGAGCCGGTCGCGACGATCGGGTCGGCGCCCAGTGGGTCCATCAGCATGAACTTCGAGTGGATGAAGCTCACGTGCGTGTTGAGCTGCAGGCCGCCGGCGCTCGTCTCCTTCGCCCAGCGGTGCAGCGGCTCGCGCAGAAAGGAGCCCCAGGCCTGGTACACGTTGTTCGACGCGTTGATGCGTATGAAGGGCAGCTTGCTCTTCTTGTCGGGCTTGTCCTGCTTCTCGAGCAGCAGGAAGGAGAGGTGGCTTTGCGGCGTGTTGTCCTTCAGCTGTTCCTTGAACAGCTTGTTGATGCCGAAGGCCAGCGTGACGCACGACAGGTCTTGCGCACCGTCGAGCATCGCGGCGTACATCTCCAGCACCTCGGCACCGGAGCGCGGGCTGAAGACCGGCGTGATGCCTGGCGGAATGTTGTGCCAGTCGACCGGTGCGGTGAGCAGGGCCTCGACGTCGACCTTGAACTGCTTGTTCTTCTTCAGTACGTCGCTCCGCGCATCGGCCTTGAGGCCTCCGGGGTCGCCGCTCAGCACGATCCAGTAGTCACGAAACTGAGCTGCCAGGGCGGGGTTGCGCACCCAGTGGCCGACGTTGGTCTGGCCGTGGATGCCGCCCATTGAGAGGTTGGTCGAGCCCGTCCACACGGCGGCCGGCCGCGCAGTGGCGCCTTTCAGCAGCACCATGAACTTGTTGTGCTGGATGTCGTTGGCGCGGGCCTCGCGCAGCAGCACCACATTCTTCAGCGGGATCTTCGCGGCCTTGATCATCCGCAGGTTCTCTTCGCGCGGAAAGCTTTCGTGGAAACCGTCTTTGTCGGTGAACTCGTTGACCTTGCCGTCGACGATGAGCCTGAGCAGCACGCCGCGGTCGAGCGCGGCCTTCAGCGCTTCGAGCACCGGCAGGTAGCGAAACTCGTAGAAGCAGCCGAGCAGCGTGTCGCCGGCCTTGGCCTGCTGGATGAACTTGAGCATGGCTTCGTCGAGTTCGCGGCTCAGCCATTGCAGGGCTTCCAGTTGCTGGGCTGGAGAGAGCGTCGGGTCGTCCGGCCGCTTGTTGGCGAACCGGCGCGCATAGGCCTGGCTGCTTGCCACGCCGCGGTTGAAGAAGACGTCATGCTCTTCGCTCGCCTTGAATTGCGGCTCCATGCGCACGGTGATCTTGATCGGCTTGGCCTTGCGGTCGAGCTTCTTCGGTGCGCCCTTGAGCGGGTGAAAGTGGTAGTGGTAGGTGCGGCCGGGCTTGCCGGTGAAGTCGTCCCACACGAAGCTCTGCACCGGGTGGTCGAAGGTGCTGACCTCGGTGTTTTCATCCGGATTCGGGATCACCGAAGGGAAGACCTTGAAGCCGCGCAGGTAGTAGCGCTCGTTCTCCAGCGGGTCTTCGCGTTCCACCGCGAAACCGAGCAGGCCCTGGGTGTTTGCCTTGGCCGAATCGATGGCGAAGGAAACGGTGTTCACGCCGGAGACGGCCAGAACCTGGTAGCCGCCGACGACGGCTGACTTGAAGCGCATGTCTGCCTCCCTTTGTCTTGTGTGCGGATTCTTGAGCTGCAACTGAGCGCTCACAACCCCTAGGGTCGAACTCCTGCAAGTTGCGGGATGGGCCGCGCAGCATTGGAGGCGTAGCCGACTACGCCTTCTGTCGTATTTGCCGATCGGGGGCCGGTCCGTAACCTGCGCTTGTCCGCCTCAGAGGGGGCGACAGCCCTCATAACACCCCAGGAGCGTTTGTTCATGAAAAACACCCGTCGCCATTTCGCGAAATCGCTCAGCGCCGTGGCGCTTGGCGTCGCCGCCATTGGCCTGCCGCAATTCGCGCAGGCTGCTGACACCATCAAGGTCGGCATCCTGCATTCGCTGTCGGGCACCATGGCCATCTCCGAAACCGTGTTGAAGGACACGGCGCTGATGACCATTGCCGAAATCAACGCCAAGGGCGGCGTGCTCGGCAAGCAGCTCGAGCCCGTGGTCGTCGACCCAGCCTCCAACTGGCCGCTGTTTGCCGAGAAGGCGAAGCAGCTGATCTCGCAAGACAAGGTGGCCGTGATGTTCGGCTGCTGGACCAGCGTGTCGCGCAAGAGCGTGCTGCCGGTCGTCGAAGAACTCAACGGCCTGCTGTTCTATCCCGTCCAGTACGAAGGCGAAGAGCTCAGCAAGAACGTGTTCTACACCGGTGCGGCGCCCAACCAGCAAGCCATTCCTGCTGTCGAATACCTGATGAGCAAGGCCGGTGGCGGCGCCAAGCGCTTCGTGCTGCTGGGTACCGACTACGTGTACCCGCGTACCACCAACAAGATCCTGCGCGCCTTCCTGAAGAGCAAGGGCGTGGCCGACAAGGACATCGACGAGAAGTACACCCCGTTCGGCCACAGCGACTATCAAACCATCGTGGCCGACGTGAAGAAGTTCTCCGCCGGTGGCAAGACCGCGGTGATCTCCACGATCAACGGCGACTCGAACGTGCCCTTCTACAAGGAACTGGGCAACCAGGGCCTGAAGGCGACCGACGTGCCGGTGGTGGCCTTCTCGGTGGGTGAAGAAGAGCTGCGCGGCGTGGACACCAAGCCGCTGGTGGGGCACCTGGCCGCATGGAACTACTTCATGTCGATCAAGAACCCGACCAACGACGCGTTCAAGAAGCAATGGGCCGAGTACGCCAAGTCGAAGAACCTGCCGGGCGCCGACAAGCCGCTGACCAATGACCCGATGGAAGCCACCTACATCGGCATCCACATGTGGGCGCAAGCCGTCAAGAAGGCCGGCAGCACCGACACCGACAAGGTCATCGCTGCGATGGCTGGCCAGACCTTCCCGGCACCGGGCGGCTTCATCTCGACGATGGATGCCAAGAACCACCACCTGCACAAGCCGGTGTTCATCGGCGAAGTGAAGGCCGACGGCCAGTTCAACGTGGTGTGGAAGACCCCCGCTCCGGTGAAGGCCAAGCCGTGGAGCCCGTACATCGAAGGCAAYGACAAGAAGAAGGATGAACCGGAAAAAAAGTAACGCCTTGAGTTACTGATTGACTGGAAACAACCGGGGTGCGCGTGTCACCCCGGTTGTTCGATCGGAAGGCCTCGGCCTCGTCATTCCCGCGCAGGCGGGAATCCACGATGTGCCGCGATGCTGGATTCCCGCCTGCGCGGGAATGACGGAGTGGGAAATCGATGTTTGCACGCTGGTTGAATGTCCTGTGTCGAAGCTTGTTGCTGCTGTGCGCTCTTGGTGCCGCCACAAGCGGTCACGCGTTGACTCGTGAACAGGCTTTGGCCTTGGTCAAAGGTGAGAACGACGAACGCATCACGGCCTTGACGGCCTCGCTGACGCGTGGCGATGAAGGCCTGGCCAAGTACCTGCAGTCGGTGCTCGACGACGAGGTGAAGTTCACGGCCGATGCGGCTTTCGTCGTGCGTGACGGCAAGGCGCATGACGCTGCCACCGGCGCCGAAGTCCCGCTGCCTGCGGGTGCCGAAGAGGTCATCAACAGCAACCAAATTCGCCGCGAGGTCGAGGGCACCTTGGCGGCCCTCAAACTGTTTTCTGCGGACCTCGCCGAGCGCCGGGCGGCCATCAAGGCCTTGAAGGAAGAGGCCGACGAAACGCGCTTGCCGCTGATCGAAAAGGCGCTGGCCGCCGAGGCTGATGAATCGCTGAAGACGCAGCTGAAGCAGGTGCGCGCCGCGGTGCTCGTATCCTCAAGCGATGTGGCCAAGCGGCTCGATGCGGCCAAGGCGTTGGCCGAGAGCTTGACGCCGGCCACCAAGACCTTGTTGATCGACCGCCTGAAGCCGGCCGCCGAGGGTGGCGAGTCCGACGTGGCGGTGCGCAGCCAGCTCGAGATCGCGCTCAAAGCCATCGACGCGCGCCTGGCCTGGGGCGAGCGCCTGGGTGTGATGTTCACTGGCGCGAGCCTGGGCAGCATCCTGCTGCTGGTGGCGCTGGGGCTGGCCATCACCTATGGCTTGATGGGCGTCATCAACATGGCGCACGGTGAGCTGATGATGATTGGCGCATACGCGACCTACGTGGTGCAGAACCTGTTCAAGGCCTACATGCCGGGCATGTTCGACTGGTACATCCTGCTCGCGATACCGGCTTCGTTCTTCGCCGCGGCGCTGGTCGGTGCGGCGCTGGAGCGCAGCGTGATCCGCTGGCTCTATGGCCGGCCGCTCGAGACCTTGCTGGCCACTTGGGGCATCAGCTTGGTGCTGATGCAGGCGGTGCGGTCACTCTTCGGCGCGCAGAACGTGCAGGTGGAAAACCCGGCGTGGCTGTCGGGCGGGGTCAACGTGCTGAGCAATCTGACGCTGCCTTACAACCGCATCGCGATCGTCGCGTTCGCGGCCTTGGTGCTCGCCGGTGTGTCGCTGCTGATCGCTCGCACACGGCTTGGTTTGTTCGTGCGCGGGGTCACGCAGAACCGCAAGATGGCGGCCTGCGTGGGGGTCAACACCGCACGCATCGACACCTACGCGTTTGCACTCGGCTCCGGCATCGCCGGCCTGGCGGGCTGTGCGCTGTCTCAAGTCGGCAACGTGGGGCCGGACCTCGGGCAGGGCTACATCGTCGACTCGTTCATGGTGGTGGTGTTGGGTGGCGTGGGGCAGCTGGCCGGCACCGTCTACGCCGCGCTTGGCCTCGGCGTGCTGAACAAGCTGCTCGAAGGCTGGCAGGGCGCTGTGCTCGCCAAGATCATGGTGCTGGTGTTCATCGTGGTGTTCATCCAGAAGCGGCCGCAGGGCATCTTTGCCATGAAGGGCCGGAGCGCCGAAGCATGAAGAACGAATCGATCCCGATGCCTCTGATGGCACCCGTCACCCGCCTGCTGTCGCCCAAGGCCTGGATGGGCGTGATGGCGGCGCTCGCCGCCGTGCTCGTGCTCGCACCGCTGCTGAACCTGGTCGTCCCGGCCGGCAATGTGTTCCACCTGAGCGACTACGCGATCAGCCTCATCGGCAAGATCATGTGCTACGCCATCTGCGCGCTCGCGATGGACTTGATCTGGGGCTACACCGGCATCCTCTCGCTCGGCCACGGCGTGTTCTTCGCGCTCGGCGGCTACGCGATGGGCATGTACCTCATGCGCCAGATCGGGCGCGACGGCAACTACCAGTCGGACCTGCCCGACTTCATGGTCTTCCTCGACTGGAAGACGCTGCCCTGGCACTGGGCGGCAAGCGACAGCTTCATCGCCACGCTGTTCCTCATCGTGCTGGTGCCTGGCCTGCTCGCGTTCGTGTTCGGCTTCTTCGCCTTCCGCTCGCGCATCAAGGGCGTGTACTTCTCGATCATCACGCAAGCGCTCACCTACGCGGCGATGCTGCTGTTCTTCCGCAACGAGACGGGCTTCGGCGGCAACAACGGCTTCACCGACTTCAAGCGAATCTTGGGCACGCCAATCGCCACGCCGTCGATGCGCATGCTGCTCTTCGTATTGACCGGCCTGGCGCTGATCGGCAGCTTCTTGTTGGCGCGCTGGCTGGTGTCAAGCAAGTTCGGCCGCGTGCTGCAGGCCATTCGCGATGCCGAGAGCCGGGTGATGTTCACCGGCTACGACCCGCTGAAGTACAAGCTGTCGATCTGGGTGATCTCCGCGGTGATGTGCGGGATTGCCGGTGCGCTCTACGTGCCGCAGGTGGGCATCATCAACCCGGGCGAAATGTCGCCGGGCGCAAGCATCGAGATCGCGATCTGGGCGGCGGTGGGCGGGCGCGGCACGTTGATTGGCCCGATCGTCGGCGCGTTCTTCGTCAACGGCGCGAAGAGCTGGTTCACCCAGGCGTTCCCGGAGTTCTGGCTCTACTTCCTCGGTGCCTTGTTCATTGCGGTGACGCTATTCCTTCCACAGGGAATCATTGGCCTGGTGCGCAAGCTGAGCGGGAAGACGAGCGAGGTGAAGGCATGACCCCCGAACTGATGCAGGCCGGCGTGCGCGTTCGCCGGGCGCTGGAAGAGCGCCAGCACCGCACCGGCTACAGCCGCGTGGTGCAGCAGGGCGAGTTGAACGTGGCGCACGGCGCCATCCTGTACCTGGACGACATCACCGTCAGCTTCGATGGCTTCAAGGCGCTGAACGCGTTGAGCCTCAGCATCAGCGCTGGCGAGCTGCGCTGCATCATCGGCCCGAACGGGGCTGGCAAGACGACGATGATGGACGTGATCACCGGCAAGACACGGCCCGACCTGGGCAAGGCATTCTTCGGCTCGACCATCGACTTGCTGCGCATGCGCGAGAACGAGATCGCGTCCATCGGCATCGGCCGAAAGTTCCAGAAGCCCACGGTGTTCGAGCAGCTGACCGTGTTCGAGAACCTGGAGCTTGCGCTCAAGGCCGACCGCGGCGTGCAGGCCTCGATGTTCTTCCGCCTGAGCGGTGAGCAGCTCGACCGCATCGGCGCGATGCTAACGCTGATCCACCTGAAGGACAGTGCGCAACGCGTGGCGGGCTTGCTTTCGCATGGGCAAAAGCAGTGGCTGGAGATCGGCATGCTGTTGATGCAGGACCCGAAGCTGCTGTTGCTCGACGAGCCGGTGGCCGGCATGACCGACGAAGAGACCGAGCGCACCGCGGAGCTGTTTCTCTCGCTCGAAGGCAACCACTCGCTGGTGGTGGTGGAGCACGACATGAAGTTCATCCACGAGCTCACGCACGGCAACCCGGCGAAGAAGGTGACGGTGCTGCATGAAGGCAGCGTGTTGGCCGAGGGTTCGCTGGCCGACGTGCAGGCGAATGAAAAAGTCGTCGAAGTCTATTTGGGACGCTGAAGCATGTTGAAAGTAGAAGGCGTCAACCAGTACTACGGCGGCTCGCACATCCTGCGCAACCTGTCGTTCGAGGCCAAGCTCGGCGAGGTGACGGTGGTGCTCGGCCGCAACGGCGTGGGCAAGACCACGCTGCTCAAGAGCCTGATGGGCGTGGTCCCGGTGAAGACTGGCAGCATCCACCTCGATGGCTCGCCGATCACCAACGACACGCCCTACGAGCGTGTGCGCAAAGGCGTGGGCTATGTGCCGCAGGGCCGCGAGATCTTCGGCCGCCTGACGGTGGAAGAGAACCTGCGCATGGGCCTGGCCTACAAGAGCGGCAGCACGCCGATCCCGGCAGAGTTGTTCGACCTCTTCCCTGTGTTGAAACAGATGATCAACCGCCGCGGCGGTGACCTCTCGGGTGGCCAGCAGCAGCAGCTGGCGATTGCCCGCGCACTGGCCGCGGGGCCGAAGCTGTTGATCCTCGACGAGCCGACCGAAGGCATCCAGCCCAGCATCATCAAGGACATCGGCCGTGTGATCCGCATGCTGGCCGATCGCGGCACCATGGCCATCGTGCTGGTCGAGCAGTTCTACGATTTCGCGGAAGAGCTGGCCGACCAGTACCTGGTGATGGAGCGCGGCGAGATCGTGCAACGCGGCCTTGGCGACAACATGGAATCCGAAGGCGTGCGTGCGCGCATGTCGATCTAGACCACAAGGCAGAACGGCCCGCCGAAGCGAGCCGTTTACCACCAGAGCGTTGTCTCAGCTTTAGAGCGTGTTGCTGATTTCCTGGGTCGCAGCAGCGTCGTTCGCCTTCACTGCGAGCACCTTCACATCGTTCGCTGTGATGGAGGCGGGCAGCACCGTCAACAGCCAGTCAGCGTTGTTGGTGACAGTGACCGGCGCCAGGAAGAGCGGCGTCTTCGAGCCGGTAGCCGTGATGGTCAGGTTGTAGGCACCCGAGCCGACGGTGAAGTCGACGGAGTTGGCGCCCGAGGCCGGGTTGGCGGTCTTGTAGGGGACACCGGCGAAGTTGGGCTGCACGGTGTTGATGTCGACGCCCGCCTGGGTCAGGTAGACGTCGACAGTGCCCGCGTTGGCGGACGCGTGCAGCACCCGCACGCGGGCGTTGTTGGCGGTCAGTTCCTTGTCGTACGGGTCGGAGATGAACAGCACTTCGGCGCCGGTGATGTTGGCGTCAGGTACGGCGACCAGCGTGTACTTCCCGCCGCGACCGGCGTCGAACGGTATGGTGCCCACTGTCACGTTCCCGGTGGAGGTGGCGACGCGCCATGTGGCTGTGCCGGTAGACACGTCGTAGTACTGGGAGGCGCCCTTGTAAGACACGCTGGTGGCGTCCGCTTGTGCCACGTCATTGCGGTAGAGCGTGAGAGCCGGGCTTGCGGTGGCCGCGTGGACGAAGCGGACCTTTGGGTCGGCAATGTTCAGGCGGTCGTCGAGGCTGTCGTCTCCTCCGCCGCAAGCGGCAACGAGCAAGACGGGTGCGGCAGCGAGCAGGAGCTTGTAGATGGATTTCATGATGAGCGGCCTCAGTAGGTTTGTTGGGATGCCTCGCCAAAAACGGCATCGGGATGACGTCTGCAAGTGCGTGCAAATTTATGTGTGCTCGCCCAAAAGCCGTGTCAGACGCCTTGGGCTTGTCAGGTGGGCGATGCCTGAGTTGCCTGTCGGACAAAGCCTCAACTTGGTGCGGCAGTGCAGCAGATTGGCTTGTGGGGCAGGTCGCTTGCCAGTGCGGGCCACAATGCCGGCTTCTTTGCTTGTGCACGTACTTCCATGATCACTGTCCATCACCTGAATAACTCGCGCTCGCAACGCGTGCTGTGGCTGCTCGAAGAGCTGGGTCTCGACTACGAGATCAAGCACTACCAGCGTGACCCGGCGACCATGCTGGCGCCCGAATCGCTGCGGCAGGTGCATCCCTTGGGCAAGTCGCCCGTGATCACCGAAGGCGACGTGACCGTGGCGGAATCGGGCGCCATCATCGAGTACCTGATCGAGCGCCATGGCAACGGCCGGCTGGTGCCTGTGGCGGGCTCGCCAGAGCGCCTGCGCTACCGCTACTGGCTGCACTTTGCCGAGGGTTCGGCCATGCCACCGCTGCTGCTCAAGCTGGTGTTCATGACGATCATGCAGGCCAAGATGCCGTTCTTTGCAAAGCCCATCGCCCGCGGCATTTCGGGTCGCGTGTTGAACACGCTCGTCGACCCCAACCTGAAGCGCCAGCTCGATTTCATGGAAGCCGAGTTGGGCAAGAGCGAGTGGTTTGCCGGCAGCGAATTCACTGCCGCCGACATCCAGATGAGCTTTCCTCTGGAGGCGGCTGCACAGCGGGCTGGCCTCGATGCGTCTCGCCCGCGACTGATGGCATTCCTGAAAAAGATCCATGCGCGGCCGGCGTACGCCCGCGCGCTGGAACGCGGTGGTCCGTACAGCTTCGCCAACGACTGATCACGCCACCCCCATTGGAGGGGGAACCCCCGCCATTGGGGCGGAAGGCCGGTAACAGTTCGTACGACCCCGCACCGACAGAGGGTCGGCTGACAAAATTCCCAGGCAATCAAGCCCAGGAACAAGAAAAATGCTCGACCGACTCAGCGACGCGGCCCAAGGCGCTGTCAGCAGCTTGACCAGCGCGGCGCAAGCGCAGCTCGCTTCGCTGCTCGCCGGCTGGACCAGTGCTCAGCGCCTTTTCACGCTGGAAGGTGAGGGCTCGATCAGCGAGTTGATGGTCGAACGCTTCAGTGCCGTCGACGCCATCAGCGAGCCCTTTCAGCTGAGCTTAAGTACGCTCAGCCTCAACGCATACATCCGGCCGCAGGCCTTGCTGGGTCAGCGCTTGACGTTGAACACCACACTGTCCGACGGAAGCCGCAGCAAACGGAGCGGTCTAGTCTTTCACGCCGCGCAAGGCCCTGCCGACGGCGGCATGGTTCGCTACCAGCTCACCGTCCAACCCTGGGTGGCCATGCTGGCGCATGGCAGCCACAGCCGCGTATGGCAGGACAAGAGCATCACCCAGATCATCGACGACGTGCTGGGTGCCGACTCATACCGCAGCCATGCCGCCTGGCAATGGGGCGAGGTGGCAGAAGACGGCAGCACCGAGGACCTGCAGGCCTTTTTGGCGCGGGGTCCCAACGCAGGCGTGCGCTCGTATTGCGTGCAATACCGCGAGACCGATCTCGTCTTCGTGCAACGCCTGCTGGCCCAGGAAGGCCTGGGCTGGCGTGTTGAAGAGTCCGACAAGGCGCCGAGCGGACATCAGCTGGTCTTCTTTGCCGACAGCACGCGCTGGCCGCAGAACATCACCTCGAAGGCCAAGCTCGGCGGTGCCGGTATCCGCTTCCATCGAGGCGCTGCGGTCGAGCAGCAAGATGCGATTCAGAGCTTCGGTGGCTTGCGTCAACTCAACCCTGCCAGCACCGCCGTCCTGCAGTGGGACTACCAAGGCAAGCGTGCCGTGGCAAGCGAAGCCCCCACCGCCTTTTATTTCGGCAGCAAGAACATCCAAGACATGGCCTCGTGGCTACAGCATTACGAGTTGCATGGCGCGAGTGCAGACACCGGCGAATGCACCAGCGGCCAAGTGCAGCACCGCGCCACGTGCCACCAAGAGGCCTTCGAAGCGCGCAACAAGACCTGGGTCGCCCGCGGCACGGTGCGCAGCCTGCGTGCAGGCCAATGGTTTGCGCTGGCGCAAAGCACGCTAGACGCGCTGGGCGAGTTGGGCCAGGCCGCTGCCGATCGCGAATTCAGTGTGCACACCGTGCACAGCCTCGGCATCAACAACCTGCCCAAGGAACTGAGCCACCAACTGGCCCACACCGCTCATCAGGAAGATGCATTTGCTGACTTGAATGGTGCGGAGCGTGAATCGACTCTGCTGTCTGCGCTGAACGACGATCCGGAGCTGGCGATCCAGGCTGCCGAACTCGGGTATGCCTGCCGCTTCCAGGCCATTCGCCGCGCGATTCCGTGGCGGCCCATGCCAGTGAATCAACCCACCGCGCTTGGACTGCAATCAGCCATCGTCGTCGGGCCTGGCGGCAACGTCACGGCCAGCGGTGCGGATGAGCTGTACACCGATGCCATGGGCCGCATCAAGGTGCAATTCCATTGGCAAAGCGCTCCGCACGCCGATGCGCGAGACGACAACCGCACTACTTGCTGGGTTCGCGTGGTGCAGCGCTGGGCCGGCGCGGGCATGGGCCACCAGTTCATCCCGCGCATCGGGCAGGAAGTGCTGCTGCAGTTCATCGAAGGCGACATCGAGCGGCCCATCGTCACCGGTGCGCTCTACAACGGCCGGGGCGAAGCCGGCTTGCCAGCCACACCCGGCGGCGCTGCAGCCGAGAGCGACACCAGCGCCTACAGCGAGAGCAGCGACCACCGCCCGAGCGCACAAGGCAATCTGATGGGCTCCGGTGCCGGTGGCCACGCACCTGCCTGGCACGGTGGCGCCGCAGGAGCGGCCACGACCGATGCGAAGGCACAGAACAACGCCGCTGCAATGAGCGGCGTCAAAAGCAAGGAGTTCGGTGGCGAAGGTTTCAACCAGCTGGTCTTCGATGACACGCCCGGCCAGCTGCGTGTGCAGCTGGCCAGCACGCAGCACGCCAGCCAACTCAACATGGGTTACCTGATCCACCAGGCCGACAACCACCGTGGCAGCTTCCGCGGCCAGGGCTTCGAGCTGCGCACCGATGCCTACGGCGCCATCCGTGCCACGCAGGGCCTGCTCATCAGCAGCTACGGCACCGGCCTCAGTGATCCCGCAGGCGACAACGCCCCCGGCATGGCCTTGCTCAAGCAGGCGATGACCCTGGCCGACAGCTTCAGTCAAGCCGCCAAGACGCATCAGACCACGGCGCTTGCCAGTGCCATCGGCACGACGAAAACCGGCACCAGCGCCCTCAGCGACAAGGCCGCGCCGATGAAAGCGCTGTACCAAGCGGCCAGCGGCACCGTGAGCCAAAGCGCGCTCGACAACGCGATCAGCGACGCGAACAACAAGAGCACCCAGGCCGGCAACGGCAAACTGCCGCACACCACCGACCCCATCGTGGCGATCTCTGCCAAGGCGGGCCTCGCGACCGTGGCAGGGCAAGACATCCAGTTCGCCAGCGGCGAAGGCATCAGCTGGCAAGCCGGGCAAGACCTGCACATCGCAGGCGGCAACCAATTCCGGGTGAACACAGGTCAGAGCATCGGCATCCTCGCAGGCGCAGTGCAAGCGGGCGAGGGCGCGAAAGGCAAGGGGCTCACGATGATCGCGGGCCAAGGGCCGGTGCAAATGCAGGCCCAGGCCGGTCAGGCGCAGGTCGCAGCCAAGGGCTTGATCAATGTGCAAAGCGCGAACGCGCACATTGACTGGGCGGCGGCGAAGAAGATCACGTTGGCGACATCGGGTGGAGCGCAGATCGTGATCAGCGCTGATGGGATTACTTCGCTGTGCCCAGGCAAGATCACCGTCAAGGCGGCGCAGAAGAGCTTCATCGGAGGCGCGAGCGAAAGTTATGCATTGCCCGGCTTGCCGAAACGAGTGTGCATTGCATGCCTGCTCAAGGCGCAAGCGGCGGGAGCGGCATTCGTGCCGCGCTGAGGATGAGCACATCACACTCCCCGTTGTGGCTTGGGCTGCAGAAGCTATTGCTTGATGAGCAGGGTGACAGGTTGTATCTGCTGGTCAATCAATCTGCGTTCGCCAGCAATATGAGGTCCATCGAAGCGCTGTCATCCTTTAAGAAGCAGCCTTTGCTCGGGCAAGGAGCGGATGCTTGGCGTGACAGCGCCACGCCATTCGTCGCCGCATTGCAAGGCGCCACTTCGGACGAAGGAAAGATGCGGGCGCTTCGGCGTCTGTCCGACGACGGGTGTTATGGCAGCGCCCTTCATGTGATCGCCAGTGACTTGGCGTTGCACGCCCTGGCCGACGAACTGACCGTTCGTTGCGAAGCTCTGCTGCCAGACGACTACGAGGTCTTGCTCAGGTACTTCGATACTCGCGTTCTGACGTCTCTGATAGAGGTGATGACCCCCAAACAGTCAGCGATGTTCTTTTCGTGTTCGCAGCGCTGGCACTATGCCGATCGACGCGGTGTGCTAATTCAGGCTCACTTGGTCGATGAACAGACTGAAAGCGCCGTATCGGCTCCCTTGGTCTTGTCGATCGTTCAGCAGAATGCCTTGATCCAGGCTGGTGAAGTGGACGCAGTCATTGACGTGCTCATGCGCAACAAGATCGTGCCCCTGCTTGACATGCCCTTTCCGGAGCGCCATCCGACCATCAGCCGCCTTATCAACGCGGCCGAGGGTTGGGCGCTGAGTTCCACGCCCGATCTCGCCGCCTACTGCAGCTTGGCTCTGCTCCAAGGTGCGGGCTTTGACAAGGATGAACCTTGGAGTTCTCAGTTGGCATTGGTGAAGAGAGGTGACATGAAATTCTCGGATGCGTTGGCGTTCGTTGATGCGCAGCTTGTATAGCTTTCAAGAACCAATCTGAAACGACAGGACCACCATCGCATGAGATTTCTGCCAACACGCCGCTGCTCCGAGAGAGTGCTGGAGCCGCTGATCCGGATCTCGGTCGCGATAGGCTGTGCAGCGTCTGTGCTCATGGCCTGCGACAGTTCTGCAAACGGGCTGGCGGCGCCGAAAGCTGCCAGCGGCAAGCTCCAAACCCCTCCCGAGTGGCCGACTTTCAACGGCGTCAAGCTGTACACCGGACCGCATTCGACTCCCAAAGGGTTGAAGGGGCTCACGATCCGGGGCTTCAATTACACCGATTTCTACATCGGCGACTTTGCAGTCGACGGTGCAGGCGGTGGGAACGTGGAAGTGTCGGATCAGCATACGGGCGGCGGCAAGGGTACTTGCTGTGCGCCCATCCCTGGAGGAATCGACTTGCCGACTACGGTGGAGATCTCCTGGAAGCGAGACGGTGATGTCCCGTACTGCAAACAGGAGGTGCTGCTGAACGGTCCGGTGCCGAAGGAGCCCTACGCATTCGATGTTCATTTCTATCAAGACGGAACTATCCAGGTGGCGATTTCCGAGTTCGATACGGACGTCCGTGTCCGTCTGGATCGGTTCAGTGCGCTTCAGCGCAAAGCTTCCGGCAATGTGAACAACGACACAAAGTTCTCAAGGTGCGGTCCATGAGCAAGACAATTCAGCCACTGGAACAGTCTGGGGGCGACAAACAGAGCGGGGCAGACATCGCTGATCTGCGCACCCAAGCAACAGAACGTCCAGCAGCACCTGCAAGCCCGAAGCCTGAATCAGCTGCTGCTGCGGTTGCTTGCTCCGCAGGGAAGGCGGCGCCTGGCTGCCAGCAGCGGATCACGATGTCGATCTTCTTTGATGGAACCGGCAACAATCTGGATGCAGACACGCACACTGATGAGCATAGTAATGTTGCCCGCTTGTTCAGAGCCCACCCGCGTGACGACTCCAGCCAGCAAATTTTTGCGCGCTATGTGCCCGGTCTTGGCACTTACTTCAAAGACATAGGAGATCCCGGCGGAACCGCGACAGGCCGCGGTGCGGGAGCCTATGGACAAGAACGCCTCGACTGGGCGTTCAAGGAACTCGCAAACATCTTGAACACGGCGGAAAAGCGAGCTGCCGACAACAAGAGCCAGATCATCGAAGTTCGACTTGCCGTATTCGGTTTCTCACGAGGTGCGGCTTCCGCACGCGCCTTTTGCAGAGAGCTTCAGAAGTCTTGTATCGGCACACGCGGCCATCACAAAGTGCGCGCGGGTGCGATGGGAAGTTCTGGCATCGTCTTAAAGGGCGGCTATCCCATTGAGGTCTACTTCCTGGGAATTTTCGACTCCGTGGCATCTGTCGGCCTCCCTCTTGCGGCGAACAACATTGCCGCCGCCCGACGAAACGAGAACACTTGGCGTGGTGCGGGAGGGGTGGGTGAAGACAACCTGACGGGGCTCGCGTTCGGCGAGCCGGGGGCCGATCCGTCGCCAGGCATGGCAGATGGTCATGCAGATTGGGCCGATGGGTTGAAAGTAGCTGACGTAGTAAGCCAGTGCACTCATTTGGTAGCTGGCCACGAAATTCGCAACTCCTTTCCCTTGGACAGCGCATTGCATGGCATGAGCTATCCCTTGGGCGTTTCGGAGATGGTTTTTCCTGGTGTGCACTCAGATGTCGGTGGCGGGTATCGCCAAGGCGAAGGCGGACGCAACTCCATGCTGTCGAGGGTGCCGCTGCGAGTGATGCTTGATGCAGCTGTCAAGGCTGGAGTTCCTCTGCCCAGTTTGACCCAGCTATCGCAGGCCTCACTCGACAATCAAAAGGATTTTGCGCTCGACGAAGCTGGCGCCAAGGCCTACGCGGACCTGCTAGTACTGTGGAAGAAATACATGGGCACCGTCGTGACCGGCGGGCAGCCTCTAGGCGCAGTTGTGTTGTCTCACATGCGCGAGTACTGGAAATACCGTATCACGGTAGCGATTGAACGATCCAACCCCGCCAATGCGGAAAGACGGACCCCCAGGGCTCTGAGGAAGCGTGTTTTGACCCCAGAGCAGCAGACGATTTCAAACAATGAAAAAGAGTTTGCGCAAACGCGGGCGGTGCTCGAAACAGATGCAGTAGAGAAAAGGCGGGCCTATACCGCCTTACAGGCGCAGCGTGAGAGCGCTGAGCAAGCACTTGAAGCTGCCCGATCCAGTTCCGGTTATACGAATCAGGTGCCCTTGTGGAAAGGACAGGTGGATCAACTCAGCAGGCAGGAGACAAGAGCCCATGATCAATGGCGCGCCGCGCAGGCCAAGGTTGATGGTGCTGCCAATGACAGCGAGTTGATTGAGAACCTTGATGACTACGATGCTTGGTTGCTGCAAGATGCCGAGTGGCTCCACTTCCAGCATAACAAGTATCCCGAGCGGCGGATGCGTCCTCACTATCGAGCGCTGCTTGATGCGTACGAAGAAGTCGTCAAGGGCAAGCGCCCTTTGAGCCGTGAGTCCGATGTGTACCAGTTCTTCAGTCGGTATGTGCATGACTCCCTTGCAGGCTTTGCTACCGACAACACTCGACCGTCAGACCCTCGGGTGATATACCTGGGTGGGGACCTGAAGTACCGTTATGCGAAGGTGGAGGACGCACAAGAGTCTGTGATGACGGGCTAATCCATCCAATGTACCCAGGACTTCGCGGTTGAGATGCAGTTCCGGGCGAACCAGTGGCACCTCAGCGGTCAACTCCCATGCCGACGAGCACGTCACGAATCAGCTTGGCATTGTTGTCACCGTTTGCTGTGCCCTTTTCTTCGATCTGATCCGCCCGTTCAAACAACGGCATGAACATGCCAAGCTTGTCGACCGGCCCTCGCAGCGTGATCGTGCCTTGCTGTTCGAACGCTGCTGACCACGCATCTCTCACTTGGTCCCAGAACGTGCGCGTGCGTTCGTAGTAGCGATCCGCTGCCGCAAAGTCGGCATCACGCAGGCGCTCATAACGCGCCATGCCGTACTCGCGTGCCACGTAGGGGCGGCTGCCGTCGATGCCGCGTTGCGCTGTGAGTACCGTCTTGAGGTTGTTCTCCTCTTGCGTCCAGCCGGTCGGGCCGATGGTGTGGCGGTTGGTACCGAGGAGCACCTGGTAGTCGTCACGCACGCTCCATTCGCGTCGAGGCAGCGGTCGCCAGGTGTCTGCGCTGAGCCAAGTGGAGAAACTGGCTGAGTGTTGCCAGCCGCCGATGCTCGCGTAGCGCGGCGACTCGTCCACTTGGTAGACGGTCTGCATCCAAGCGCCTTGCCGCTCCGCATCGGCTACCGGCCGCCGTTCCCAGCGATCACCACCTTTGTATTCGACGATCGCATCGGGCTCGTAGCGCCAGTCCTGGCGCCAGTGCTTGGTGACGAAGGGATCGCTGATCTTGCCGTTCTTGTCGAGCAACCGCATCTCGAGGATGTGGACGAGGCTGACGAAGCCAGCTTCGTCTTTGTCGACGTAGACCTTTTCCGTCCCCCAGGATTGATAGGGCCCGAGCGGTTTGCCGGTCGCGGCATAGGTGGCGACCTCGAGAAAATCGAAGGTGACGCGGTAGGTGCCTGCCATCGCGAGGATGGCCCGACGATCGCGTTCCTGCGGTGTGAGCCCCGGTGCCTGGAGCGCCTTCCAGGCCGCAGATGGTTCGTGGTCCAGCGTCACCGGTGCGCCGCGAGTCGAACCACCGCGTGGCTTGAGCGCGCTGCCATCGAGCGGCCATGAGAACGTGTAGCGAGGTGGCTCCGGCGGAGCCTTAGGCACGGGTTCGGCTGCACGGGCACCGAAGTAGGTGCCGAACCACGCGACAGCCAGCGCGTAAACGATCCACGTTTTGAAAGCCTTCATGCGACGGTAAGGGCCTGTCAGATCAACAACCCAGTGTACGAACGCTGCCGATAGCAGCGGCTGTTTGACCGGGTGAAGGGTGCGGTCTTGATCAGGTCCGCCACACACGTGGCGGCGTCGCGGGCAGTGACCAGGCCAGCGCTCTCCACCGCCGCCAGACTTCGGTCAGCAGATGCATCGCCGGCTCCACGCGGTGCGCCAGTGCACGCAGCACCACCACCTCGGCATGCGGCGCGGTGCAACCTGCAGTGGCTCGCAAAGGGGCCGCATCCATGGCTTCTCGCGCGGCATCCAGCAGGGCATCTCGCCGCGGCGTGGCAATCGCTTGCCCAGCGGCGAACCACATGGTCGCCAGCACGCTGCGGCCCGCCCAGCCCAGCGGTGAGTCGAGCAGGCGGCTGTCGCTGCCATCGACCGTGCCGCGCTCAAGCCACACGCCGGGCAGCTCGATCTGTTGCGTGTAGCGGCCTGCATTGAAGCGCTCGTTGCTGGCCGGCAGGCCGAGTGCCAGCACATCCCAGCCGATCATCTCTGCGCCGGGTGCGAGCTCGAAGCGCATGCGGTTCTCGGCCAGCGTGTTGCGATAGAGGATGGTCTCGAGCGGCAGCCACTCGAGCCGCGCGCCGTCGTCCACTTGGGCGGTGAGCATCTGCTGCGCCAACGCGCCGGTGCTGCGGTAGAAGCGGGTGGCACCCGGTGTGGTGATCAACGCATGGCTGCCGGTGCCGACGTGTGCGCTGATCTGCAGCACGTCGCCGCCCACCACGCCGCCGGGCGGGTGCACGAGCACGTTGTGGCAGATGGCGTCGCCTTCCGGGTACAGGCTCTGAAGAATGCGCAGCGGGCCGTTGTGCTCGTCGTGCACGACGCTGCGTTGTGCCTTGTTCCGGTAGGTGAGCTTGAGGTGTCCGTGCCAACCCATGGTCATGTTCTCTTCGTTATGGCTAGCGATGGCGCGTTGCGCACATGCGGGTTGAGCTGCGTGACAACGGCCATCCCCACATACCAGGCCGCAAACAACAGCGCGGTCGGCGTGCTGCCGATGTGCTCCAGCAGCAAACCGCACAATGCCGCGCCCAGCGGGTTGAAGCCAAAGGCCAGCAGCCGAAAGCTGCTGTTGACGCGACCTTGCAAGGCGTCCGGGATCAGCGCCAGCCGGTAGCTGAACTGCACGACGTTGTAGACCGGCGCCAGCGTGTAGACCAGCGCAAAGACGGCGCCGAGCAGATAGAACTTCGGCACCACCAGGTACAGCGGGAACAACAAGGCCTGTGTCCACACTACCGCAACGATGACTTGCCCGAAGCTGAAGCGCCGCTGAATGCGCCCGCCGATCAGCGAGCCCGCGATGCCGCTGATGCCACCGATGCTGAAAACGAGGCCGATGTCGAGGTCGCTCGCACCCATCTGCTTGGCCAGCACGATCAGCAACAGCGGCGTGGCAGCGTAGACGAAGTTCATCGCACCCGTCAGCAAGGCCATGTAGCGGATCAGCGGCTGGTGCCAGAGCCAGCCCAGGCCTTCTGCGATCTCGGCCTTCAGCCGACGCGTGGCAGTGGCGGGCGGGTTGCGAAAGTCGGTCTTGATCTTCCACAAGCAAGCCGCCGACACGAGGTACGAGAACGCGTCGGCAACAAAAGGTGCAGCGCGCCCCAGAGTCTGGAACATCAGTGTGCCGAGCGACGGGCCGGCGATCTGCGCGGCGCCGAAGGCGGCTTCGTTCTGCGCCGCGGCCCGCGGCAGGTCAGGCGTCGGCACCACGCGCGACAGCGCGGCCACCTCGGCGATGTTGAAGAACACATAGAGGCTGCCCTCGGCGAATGCGACAGCGTAGATGTGCCAGAGCGTCAAGGAATCGAACCACAGCGCCAGCGGAATGGTGAGCACCACCACGGCACGGAGTACGTCGCTCACGATCATCACGCGCTTGCGGTCCCAGCGGTCGATCAGCGCACCGACCGGCAGGCTGAACAGCAGATAGGGCAGAGCGCGCAGCGCTGACGCCAAGCCAGCAGCGCCGGGGGATTCGGTGATCGCCAGGATCAGCAGCGGGTAGATGATGGCTGCGGCGCTGGACCCAAGCGTGGACACGACCTGGCCGCTCCACAGCAGCATGTAGTCGTGGTTCTTCCACAGCGTTGCGGCGGCGGGTTCTCGGGGCGGTGTAGTCACGTCGGGGGCGACGATATCCGATCAGCTGACGGCTCAGTTGTGATTGGAACCACGGTGCGCCCAGCCGGTGGTGCGCTTCTCGATCACGGCAAAGAGTTCGTACATCGCCATGGCCATCGCACCCACCACCAGCAGGCCGGCAAAGGCCAGACCCATCTGCATTGACGAGCCGGCCGAGATCAGCAGGTAGCCGATGCCCTCATTGGCGGCGGTCATCTCCGACACCGTGGTGCCCACAAAAGCGAGGGTGATCGCGACCTTCAGCGAGCCGTAGAAGTACGGCATCGAACGTGGCAGGCCCACCTTGATGAGCACGTCCCAGCGCTTGGCGCCGAGCACGCGCAGCACGTCTTCGAGCTCGGGCTCGAGCGTGGCCAGACCGGTCGCGATGTTGACGGTGATGGGGAAGAAGGAGATGAGGAACGCGGTGAGCACCGCCGGCCCGACGCCGATGCCGAACCACACCACGAGGATGGGCACGAAGGCGGCTTTCGGGAGCGCGTTGAACGCCGTCATCAACGGGTACATCGCCGCGTAAGCCAGGCGCGAGCTGCCGATCAGAAAGCCGAGCAGCGTGCCGACGACGATGGAGATGCCGAAGCCCACCATCGTGACCCAGAAGGTGCGCCATGCGTGCCCAGCGATCACGCCCTTGAACTCGAACAACTGCGTGGCGATGCGAGAAGGCGCGGGGAAGATGAACTCCGAGACATTGAAGCCGCGGCAGATCAGCTCCCACAGCAGCAGCACCGCGATCAACAGCAGCCAGGGCGCGAGTTGCAAACGCTGAGCCTTCGTCATTGCGCTGCCTCCACCACGCCACCCGCCGGCTTGCGAATGGCGCCGATGTGCTCGCGCAGCTCGAGCACGATGTCGGTGAACGGCTTGGTGTAGGTGATTTCTAGTTCGCGCGGCCGCGGCAGTTCGATCTTGCGCTGGACCAGCATGCGGCCCGGGCTGCGGCTCATCACATACACCGTGTCTGCCAGGAAGACGGCCTCGCGCAAATCGTGCGTGACGAGGATCACATTGAACTGCTGCACCGTCTGCAGGTCGCGCAGGATGCACCACAGCTCTTCGCGCGTGAAGGCGTCGAGCGCGCCGAAGGGCTCATCGAGCAGCAGCATCTTGGGTTCGTGGATCAACGCGCGGCAGATCGATGCGCGCTGCTGCATGCCGCCCGAGAGCTGCCACGGGAACTTGTCTTCATATCCGCCTAGCCCCACGCTCTGCAGCAGCTTGCGCGCCTTGTCGGCGTAGGCTGCGCGT
The DNA here is from genome assembly GCF_056403575.1 of Rhizobacter sp. P2_G4. Classification (NCBI taxonomy): domain Bacteria; kingdom Pseudomonadati; phylum Pseudomonadota; class Betaproteobacteria; order Burkholderiales; family Sphaerotilaceae; genus Rhizobacter; species Rhizobacter sp. P2_G4. Next base: position 115,347 of record NZ_JBFUFG010000002.1, read on the forward strand.
TCCTTGCGGAAGTTGCTGCGGTAGGGCTCGACGATCTCGAGCGGAAGCAGCACGTTGTCCAGCGTGGTGCGCCAGGGAAGCAGCGACGAGGCCTGAAAGGCCATGCCGGTGATCTTGAGTGGGCCGCTGACCTCCTTGCCATCGATCAGGATGCTGCCTTGCGAAGGCATCTTCAGGCCGGTGGCCAGCTTCATGAAGGTGGACTTGCCGCAGCCCGAAGGCCCGACGATCGCGATGAACTCCCCGCGCCCTACCTGCAGGGAGATGTCTTCGACGGCGAACCGCTTTTTCGCCAGCAGCTCGTCGTTGTACGCGAGCCAGACATTGCGAAAGTCCACGAAACTGGTCATGTGGGAGGTGATTTGGGCAACTGGTTGATGACAGACTTCACGGCCTGCTGGTAGAGCTGAGGCGCCTCGCGGTGCAAGCCGCTGTGGCTGCCGCCGGGCACTTCGAGCCACCGCACGCCGGGGCGCGCAGCATCACGCAATTTTCGGCCCAGCTCCACCGGCACCGTCTTGTCTTCTTGGCCGTGCATCATCAGGATGGGCGCGTCGACCTTGCCGATCTTGTCGATGGAATCGAACTTCTGGCGGGTGATCCACGAGGCCACGGTGCCGATCATGCCCACCGACGCCGCCACGTCGGGCAGGTTAGTGAAGGTCGATTCGGTGATGAGTGCGGCGTAGTCGACGAGGTAACGCTTGCGGCTGGCCAGGTCGATCGCCACGCCGCCGCCCATCGAGTGGCCGAAGATCACGCGCTTGCGCGGGTCGGGCACGTGCTGGATGAACTCCGTCCAGGCCACGTCGGCGTCATCGAGAATGGTTTTTTCGGACGGGATGATGGGCGAGCTGTCGCCCCAGCCGCGGTAGTCGACCGCCATCACCGCGAAGCCGGCATCGCGCAGGGCTTCGATCTTCGGGTAGTTGCGGTACAAGCTGCGGAAAGTGCCGTGCAGGTACAGCAGCGCGGGTGCGTCGGGGTTGTCTGGCTGCGGCATCCACCAGATCTCGAGCTTGTCTTTGGTGCCGATGGCTGCACCGGGCACGCTCACCGAATACATCTCGTCGCTGGGCCGAAGCCCTTTGAAGTCGGCGTTCTTGCCGGGTGTGGGCCGGTAGACCAGTTCGCGTTCCTTGTTGTCCCACCAGGCGCAGCCCCCGAGTGCCGACAGCATGGAAAGCGTCACACAGAGCGTTGCGAAGCTTCGTATCCCCCAGCCAGAAGTGCTCAAAAATCTGGCGACAATTGCGAGCATGAGATTCCTTGTTCCTGCGCTGGCCACGGGCCTGTTCTGCTGTGTTTTTTCTGCCCACTCACAGACCGCTCAACCCGCGTCAGTGTCGCCCAGCGAACCGGCTCCTGCGGTTGCTGCCCCGGGCAGAGATTTCTGGCGCCTGATGGCGTCGCCCTACACCTTCCATTATTCACGCGACCCTGAGCACCGCCCGGTCCGCATGATCGGCCTGGAGCGGCAGCGCGCCGACGGCATCGTTTTCGGCGGCACTTATTTCAGCAACTCGTTCGGGCAACCCAGCACTTACCTGTACGGCGGGCAGCGCCTGGAGAACTGGAGCGACTATTCGCAGCTCTTCGCCCAGTGGACGGCGGGTGTGCTGTATGGGTACAAGGGTGAGTTCAAGGACAAGGTGCCGTTCAACCACGGCGGGTTCTCGCCGGGACTCGTGTTGTCCATGGGCTGGCAGTTCACACCGGTTTATTCGGCGCAGGTGAATGTGCTGGGGAATTCGGCGTTGATGTTTCAGGTATCGGTGGATTTGCCTTAGCGGCTGGCTTGCCAGCTTGCTTGGCTCGTGGCCGCGTCCACTACCCCAGCGCGGGGCCGCTTCGCAAACCTCGAACCGTTCGGGCTGAGGTATCGAAGCCTCGCTTTGTCGCTGATCTTGTTCACTGCGTGAGACCGCGCCGGGATGTCGCCCCGGCAGGCGACCCACTTTCTTGTATCGACAAGAAAGTAGGCAAAGAAGCGACCCCTGCCGACTCGGCCCTCGCGATGCGAGGGCTGCCTTGCGCTGCTCGGTCTTTGCGGCCGCGCCMAACTCACTTCGTTCGCTGCGCTYACTGCGTTCARACAAACGGCGCGAAGTCAGTTGTGGATGCGCGCTTGCGCGCGCGCCGCAAAGCCCTGTGCTGCTCAGCTCGTCCGAAGGGGAGACGAACACCAGAYTCRGCTCGCTKCGCATCGGCACGAKGACGCGTCGCTTCGCTCGCGCCTGAGGCAACTACCGCACTGCTTCTCTGGGGCGCTGTGCGCCCCGATCGAAGCGACAGAGCCTACTTCCTGACCACCTTGAAGATGTCCCGCTCTGCGGCCGTTGGCAAGTACCCCCCGTTCCATACCGCCCCTGCATTCACGCGTTCCTTGGTCCCGAACGCATCTGACACCTGGCTTGCCATCAACGCCAGCCGTCCGCCCTTGGCCTCGCCAAAGCCTTCGGCCTTCGCGTCCGCGGTCAGAACCGTCGCGTCCAGCGCCAGCTTCAGGCGCCGGGTTTCAAGTTCCTCGTTAATGATTCCGTCGCGCGCCTTCACCGTGGCGATCGACGCCTTCGGGTCGGCGACGACGTCTTTCATGCCCTTGCTGAAGGCACGCAAGAACGCTTTCACTGCCTCGGGGTTCTTCTTCAGGAATTCCTCGCCCACGATGACCGCGTTGCCGTACAGCTTCACGCCGTAACTGGGGTAGGGGAGGATCACCACGTCATCGGCCTTGATGCCGCGCGCTTCGAGGTTGAGCAGTGAGGTGAACGAGAAGCCGGTGATGGCTTCGATGTCGCCGCGCACGAGCATGGTTTCGCGCAGCGGCGGGTCCATGGCCGTCCACGTGACGCCGGTGATGTTGTTGGCCTTGGCGAAGATGGGCCAGGCCTTGCGGCCGGCGTCGAACACCGGGGCGCCGAGTTTCTTGCCGTTGAGGTCGGCCGGGGTCTTGATGCCTGACTTCTTCAGCGCGAGCACGGCGGCCGGTGTGTTGTTGTAGACCATCATCACCGCCACCGGCTTGTTGGGTGCCGTGGGGTTGTTGGCGTGGAATTCCATCAATGCCGCCAGGTCGGCGAAGCCCATGTCGTAGGTGCCGGAGGCCACGCGCGTGACGGTGCCACCCGAGCCGTTGCCGGCGTCGACGGTGACGTTGAGCTTCTCGTCCTTGAAGTAGCCCTTGGCCACGGGCACCAGGAACAGCGCGGCCGGGCCTTCGAAGCGCCAGTCGAGCTGGAACTTGATGGCGGTTTCTTGCGCCTGCGCGAGAGGCAGGGCAGAGACCAGCGCAGCGGCGCAGAAGGTGACGAGCAGAGAGCGTTTGCTGTGGGTCATGGAGCGGCTTCTTGTTGGAACGAGGGTGCACTGAAGGTGCAAGAACTGTGCTCAAGCCGGCACGCGACTCCCGGCGACATAGGTGGCGGCGAGGTTGCGCTCGTCGCCCTGGATCATCCAGGCGAACACCTTTTCGTGCAGCTCGCGGGCGACCTCCAGCCGGCGTTGGGCCACCGGGCCGACCGCCCAGTTCCACACGCACACGTCAGCCATGCGGCCGGGCTCGAGCGAGCCGATCTCGTCGGACAGGCCGAGTGCCGTGGCGGCGCCCAGGGTGGCTGAGTGCAGCGCTTTCCAGGCCGTGAGGCGCTGGCCGGCCATGGCCTGCACACGGTAGGCGTCGGCCAGGGCACGCAGCATCGACAGGCTGGTGCCGCCGCCCACGTCGGTGGCCACGCTGACCGCAGCACCGGCGGACTCGGCCGCCCGCCAGTCGAAGAGACCGCTGCCGAGGAAGAGGTTGGACGAGGGGCTGTGGGCGATCTGCGCGCCGCTGTCGCGCAGCGCAGCGCGGTCTTCGTCGTCCAGCCAGATGCCGTGGGCCAGCACGCTGCGCGGATAGAGCAGGCCGGCGCGGGCATACACGTCGAGGTAGCTGCGCGCTTCGGGGAAGAGCTGGCGTGCCCAGCGCACCTCGTCGCGGTTCTCGGCCACATGGGTCTGCATGTAGACGCCGGGGTGCGCCTTGCACAGCGCGCCTGCCATGGCCAGCTGTTCGGGTGAGCTGGTCGGCGCAAAGCGCACCGTGACGGCATAGGCCAGCCGGCCGGTGCCGTGCCAGCGCTGGATGAGGTCGACGCAATCCCGCTCGGCCTGGGCCACGTCGTCGCGCAGACCATCTGGCGCGTGGCGGTCCATCAGCACCTTGCCGGCAATGAGTCGCATGCCGCGCGACTGCGCCGCCGCAAACAGCGCTTCGGTACTGACCTTGTGGACGGTGGGGAAGACCACCGCGCTGGTCGTGCCGTGGGCCAGCAGCGCATCGAGGAAGCGCGCTGCTCCGGCCACCGCCTCGGCCGCATCGGCATAGCGCTGCTCGGCTGGGAAGGTGTAGTTGTTGAGCCAGTCGAGCAGCTCGGTGCCGTAGCTCGCGATCACGTCGAGCTGCGGGCTGTGCACATGGGTGTCGATGAAGCCGGGCAGGATCAAGTGGCCGCTGTGGTCGTGCTGCACCCAGCTGGCATCGGGTGTCCGTGTGCCGGGCTGCGTGCCGACGATGCGGCCATCGTCAACCAACAGCCAGTAGTCTGGCCGGTAGCGCACCAAGGGGGACTCGGTTGCACCCCATTCGGGCGCCCCGGTGAAGTCGAGCAGATCGCCTCGAAGGGCCAGGCGCGAAGTGGTGGCGTTGGGCATGAGGCTCAGCGGTGCAAGCTGCGTACCCGAGCGCACCGCTGCGGCATGCGGCGTGCTAGTTGGTTGGCTGCTTGTTGACTTGCAATAGCGTGAAAAACCGCGTGCTGTGACATATGCTTTCCTGCATGAACTTCGCTTGGCATCCTAACCATCTCAGACCATGAATCCGCAACCCATTCGCTTCTACCACCGCGGGGCGCTTGTCGAGGTGAACGGCGCCCACCCCACGCGCTCGGTGCTCGACTGGCTGCGTGAAGACGCTCGTTGCACCGGCACCAAGGAGGGCTGCAACGAAGGCGATTGCGGCGCCTGCACGGTGGTGATCGGCGAGCTGGCCCAGCCGGGCGACACCTCGGCCGTGCGCGGCCTGAGCCTTCAGACCGTCAACGCCTGCATCCAGTTCCTGCCGACGCTGCATGGCAAGGCCTTGTTCACTGTCGAAGACTTGAAGGCCCCTGATCGACTGCACCCGACGCAGCAGGCCATGGTCGAGTGCCATGGTTCGCAGTGCGGCTTCTGCACCCCGGGGTTCGTGATGTCGCTGTGGTCGACGTATGAGCACCACCAGGCCTGCAACACGCTGCCGAGCCGCCAGCAGCTGGCAGACGACCTCTCGGGCAACCTGTGCCGCTGCACCGGCTACCGGCCCATCCTCGATGCCGGGCAGCGCATGTTCGACCTGCCTGCCGCGACGCTCGACACGGCGCCCGTCGTCTCGGCCCTGCAGGGCCTGCAAGCTGATCAAGGCTTGCACTACGTCGCCGTCAACCGCCAGGTCGACGGGTCGCCGCAGCGCGTCGATCATTTCCACGCACCGCGCACGCTGGAGGCCCTGGCCGCGCTGCGCGAAGCGCATCCGCAGGCGCAGCTGCTGGCCGGGTCGACCGACGTCGGCTTGTGGGTCAACAAGCAGTTCAAGCAGCTGGGCGACATCGTCTACGTCGGCGATGTCGAAGAACTCAAACGCATCGAGGAGAAAGACGGTGAATTGCTGATCGGTGCCGGCGCCTCGCTCGAAGCCGCGTGGCGCGCGTTGGTGCAGCGCGCGCCCAGCCTCACTGACGTGTGGCTGCGTTTTGCTTCGCCGCCGATCCGCAATGCGGGCACGATGGGCGGCAACGTGGCCAACGGCTCGCCCATCGGCGACTCGCCGCCAGTGCTGATGGCGCTCGATGCGCAGATCGTGTTGCGCAAGGGTGCGCGCGTGCGGCGCATGCCGCTGCCCGAGTTCTACCTCGACTACATGAAGAACCAGCTGCAGCCCGGCGAGTTCGTGTTGGCCATGGCGGTGCCGCTGCCGGCCTTCGCGCGGCAGGTGCGTGCCTACAAGATCAGCAAGCGCTTCGACTGCGACATCTCGGCGCTGTGCGCCGGCCTGTCCATCGAACTTGATGGCGATGTGGTGAAGCAGGTGCGCATTGCCTTCGGCGGCATGGCCGGCACGGTCAAGCGGGCCGAGGCAGCCGAAGCTGCGTTGACCGGCCAGGTGTGGACGCAGGCCAGCGTGAAGCTCGCGCAGGCGGCGCTCGCGCAAGACTTCAAGCCGCTGTCGGACATGCGGGCCAGCGCGGCGTATCGGCTGCAGGTGGCGCAAAACCTGTTGCAGCGCTTCTGGCTCGAAACGCGTTCGCAAGACGCGCTGCCGCCGCAAGCCACGAGCGTGTGGAGCACGATGGCGCATGCCGAGCTGTCGGCGGAGGGCACGCCGTGAACAAGCCTCTCGAGTCCTTTCTGCAGCCACCGTCCGAAGCGCAAGCACTGCGCGAAGGCGTGCGTGTGGGCATCAGCCGTCCGCATGAATCGGCGCACCTGCATGTCGCTGGCGAAGCGGCCTATATCGATGACCTGCCCGAGCTGGCCGGCACGCTGCATGTGGCCCTTGGCCTGTCTCCGGTGGCCCATGGCCGGTTGACTGAGATCGATGTCGACGCTGTGCGCGCGATGCCCGGCGTGGTGGACGTGATCACCGCCGCCGACATCCCCGGCCCCAACGACTGCGGCTCGATCATCCACGACGAACCCATCCTCGCCGAAGGCGAGTTGCGCTACCTGGGTCAGCCGGTCTTCGCGGTAGTGGCTCACACGCGCGATGCCGCACGCCGCGCGGCTGCGCGGGCCAAGAGCGTGCTGACGGTCGAGGCTTTGCCGGCGGTGCTGACGCCGCAGGAGGCGCACGCCCAGGGGCAGTACGTGTTGCCGCCGATGCACCTCACACGAGGTGACGCGAAGAGTGCACTGGCCGCATCGCCGCATCGTCTGAAGGGGACGCTCGACGTCGGCGGCCAGGAGCAGTTCTATCTCGAGGGCCAAATCAGCTACGCCATCCCGAAAGAGAACGACGGCATGCTGGTGCACTGCTCCACCCAGCACCCGAGCGAGATGCAGCACCTGGTGGCGCATGCGCTGAAGCTGCATGCGCACCATGTGCAGGTCGAGTGCCGGCGCATGGGCGGCGGCTTCGGCGGCAAGGAATCGCAATCGGCCCCGTTCGCCTGCATCGCTGCGGTGGCGGCGCGCAGGCTCAACCGCCCGGTGAAGCTGCGGCTCGACCGCGACGACGACTTCCTCATCACCGGCCGGCGCCATTGTTTCTGGTACGAGTACGACGTTGGCTACGACGACGAAGGCCGCGTGCTCGGCGGCGAGATCACGATGGTCTCGCGCGCCGGCCATTCGGCCGACCTGTCGGGCCCAGTGATGACGCGCGCGCTGTGCCACTTCGACAACGCCTACTGGCTGCCCGACGTGGCCATGCACGGCTACTCGGGCAAAACCAACACGCAGAGCAATACCGCCTTCCGCGGCTTCGGCGGGCCGCAGGGCGCGATCGCAATCGAGAACATCCTCGACACCATTGCACGCACGCTGGGCAAGGACCCGCTCGACGTGCGCACGCTCAACTATTACGGCCCGAGCGACGGTGCCGAAAAAATCACCACGCCATATGGCCAGATCGTCGAAGACAACATCATTCACGAGCTGAGCGCCCAGCTCGAGGTGACGAGTGACTACCGCGCGCGCCGTGCAGGCATCGCGCAGTTCAACGCGACGAGCCCGGTGCTCAAGCGCGGCATCGCGTTCACACCGGTCAAGTTCGGTATCTCGTTCAACGTGGCGCATTTCAACCAGGCCGGCGCGCTGGTGCATGTGTACAGCGACGGCTCCATCCTGGTGAATCACGGCGGTACCGAGATGGGCCAGGGCCTGAACACCAAGGTGGCGCAGGTGGTCGCGCATGAGCTAGGTGTCGGTTTCGACAGCGTGCGTGTGACGGCCACCGACACGCACAAGGTCGTCAACACCTCCGCCACCGCCGCATCCACCGGCACCGATCTCAACGGCAAAGCGGCGCAAGACGCGGCGCGGCAGATCCGCGAGCGGCTCGCCGCATTCGCTGCTGCGCAGAACGGTTGCGATGTGGGCGAAGTTCGCTTCGCCAACGACCGCGTTCATCTCGGTGGTCACCACGATCTCTCGTTCTGTGAACTGGTGACGCAGGCCTACCTCGCTCGCGTGCAGCTGTGGTCCGACGGCTTCTACGCTACGCCCGGCCTGCACTGGAACCGCGAGACGCTGCAAGGCAAGCCCTTTTTCTACTTCGCCTACGGCGCTGCCGTGAGCGAGGTGGTGGTGGACACCCTCACAGGTGAGTGGAAGCTGCTGCGCGCCGACGTCTTGCATGACGCGGGCCGTTCGCTGAACCCTGCTGTCGACATCGGCCAGGTGGAAGGCGCCTTCATCCAGGGCATGGGCTGGCTCACGACCGAAGAGCTGGTGTGGCACCCGAAGACGGGCATGCTGAGCACGCATGCGCCCAGCACCTACAAGATACCGACGGCCAACGACTGCCCTCCCGTCTTCAACGTGAAGCTGTACGAGACCGACAACGTCTCGGACACCATCCATCGCAGCAAGGCGGTCGGCGAGCCGCCGCTGCTGCTGCCGTTCTCGGTGTTCTTCGCAATCCGCGATGCGATCTCGTCGGCGGGTGACCACAAGGTGGACCCGCCGCTGTCGGCACCGGCCACGAGCGAGGCGATCCTGCGTGCGCTCAACGCCGTGCAGGCCGGAGGCTGAACCGATGCGCCTGAGCAGCGTCGCACGCGAATGGCTGGCCGCCGGCGAAGCGGCCGTGCTGATCGAAGTGCGCGAGGCGCAGGGCTCGGTGCCGCGCGAGAACGGCACCCGCATGCTGGTGTCGCTGCGACGCGCAGCAGGCACCATCGGCGGTGGTCACCTGGAGCTGAAGGCGATGGCGCAGGCGCGCGAGATGCTGAGCAGCGGCGAGCAGGCCGTTCGCTCGCTGCACCTGCTGCTCGGGCCGGCGTTGGGCCAGTGCTGCGGCGGTGCGGTGACCTTGCACTTCGAACGCTTGCAAGAGCGCCATCTGCGGGCATGGCCCGAGGCTGCGCCACTGTTCTATCTTCAGCTTTACGGTGCTGGCCACGTGGGCCGCGCCATCGCGCGCGTGCTGGCCACGCTGAACGTGCAGGTCGACTGGATCGACGAGCGTGAAGAGGAGTTCCCGTTATCGCTGGGCGATGCCAACTGGCCGCCTCACATTCGCAAGCTGGTCGGCGATGGCGTCGAAGCCGAAGTGCGGCACGCGCCTCGCGGTGCGTTCTATCTCGTGCTCACTCACCAGCACGACCTCGACCTGCGCATCACCGAAGCGATTCTTAGGCGCGGCGATTTCGGCTTTCTCGGGCTCATCGGCTCGCGGACCAAGAAGCACAAGTTCATCCACCGCTTCCAGGAACGCGGCATCCCGGCAGCGGCGATCGACCGCATGACCTGCCCGATCGGCCTGCCGGGCATCACCGGCAAGGAGCCGGAAGTGATTGCCGTCGCGGTGGTGGCGCAGCTGCTGCGACAAGCCCAGGGCTGAAACGCCCGCGCTTGCCGCGCCGTTCAGCCAGTGTTGCGCAGGCCTGCAGCCACCCCGTTGATCGAGATGTGGATGCCGCGCCGCACGCGCTCGTTGGCCGGGTCGCCTTGCTGCTGGCTGCTCTGGTTCCGATATCGCCGCATCAGTTCCACTTGCAGGTGGTTCAAAGGGTCGAGGTAGGGGAAGCGGTGCTCGATGGACCGCGCGAGCGACGGGTTCGAGGCCAGCCGCTTCTTGTCGCCGGTGATCAGGCTGAGCGTGTCCGACGTCGCCTGCCACTCGGCCTGGATGGCCGTGAAGATGCGCTTGCCGAGGCGCTTGTCTTCTACCAGTTCGACATAGCGCGCGGCAATGCCGAGGTCGCTCTTGGCCAGCACCATGTCGAGGTTGGAAAGCAGCGTGCGGAAGAACGGCCACTGCTTGTACATACGCTGCAGCAACAGCAGGCGTTCCTTGCGTTCCTTTGGCGACTTGCCGAGGTAGCCGTTGATAGCAGAGCCGAAACCGCACCATCCGGGCAACGCCACGCGGCACTGGCCCCAGCTGAAGCTCCAGGGGATGGCGCGCAGGTCTTCGATGGCGCGCGTGGCCTTGCGTGAGGCCGGGCGCGAGCCAATGTTGAGTTCGGCGATCTCGCGGATGGGCGTGGCAGCGAAGAAGTAGTCGGTGAAGCCCGGTGTCTCGTACACCAGCTTGCGGTAGGCGGCCATGCTGGCAGTGCTGATGGCATCGGCCGCGTCGAGAAAGCTCTTGGGCGCGCTCTTGGTCGGGTGGAGCAGCGTGGCTTCGAGCGTGGCCGCGACCAGCGTCTCGAGGTTGCGCCGGCCGATCTCGGGGTGGGCGTATTTCGACGCGATGACCTCGCCCTGTTCGGTGAGGCGGATCTGCCCGTTCACCGTGCCTGGAGGCTGCGCGAGGATGGCCTGGTAGCTCGGGCCGCCGCCGCGACCCACGGTGCCGCCGCGGCCATGGAAGAGGCGCAGCGTGATGCCGTATTCAGCGCGCACGGCGGTGAACAGCTCGACCAGCGCGATCTCGGCGCGGTACAGCTCCCAGTTGCTGGTGAAGAAGCCGCCGTCCTTGTTGCTGTCGCTGTAGCCGAGCATGATGTCCTGCTCGCCGTGTTCACCCACGCGTGAACGCTGGATCATGGCGGCGATGCCGGGCAGCGCGTAGTGGGCCCGCATGATGGGCCCGGCGTTGCGCAGGTCGCCGATGGTTTCGAACAGCGGCGAGACGATGAGATCGCACACCGCGCTGTCGTCGAGCGTGCCGCGCATGAGGCCCACTTCCTTCTGCAGCAGCAGCACCTCGAGCAGGTCGCTCACGTCTTCGGTGTGCGAGATGATGTAGTGGCGCAGCGCTTCGCGGCCATAGGCGTTCAGCATCTGCAGCGCCGCCTCGAAGATGGCCAGCTCGCTTTGCGCGTGCTCCGAGTAGGCGGCCGCGTGCACTCGCAAGGGCCGCGCGTCGTTCAGCAGGCGCAGCAGCAGGGTGCGGCGCGCGGTTTCGTCGAGCGCGCTGTAGTTGTCTTCGATGCGCGCGACTTGCAGCAGCTCGGCGACAACCGCCTCGTGCTTGTCGGAGCTCTGGCGCAGGTCGACGGTGGCGAGGTGGAAGCCGAACACCTGCACGGCGCGCATCAGAGGGCGCAGCCGGGGCGTGACCAGCGCTTGCGCGTGGTGGGACTGAAGGGACTGCTCGATCACGCCCAGGTCGCGCAGGAATTCATCGCTCCTGGCGTACGGCGACTGCGGTGCCACGGCATGGCGCAGCGCTTCGGTGCCGGTCAGCTGATGCAGCGTGGCGGCGAGCCGCGCGTACATGCCGATCAGCGCGCGGCGATAAGGCTCGTCTTCGCGGTGCATGCCGTGGTCCGGCGACGAGTTGGCCAGCGCCTGCATCGCGGGGGTGATGGGGGCCAGCATGGCCGAGATCGACAGCTCGGCGCCCAGCTCGTGCACCTCGGTCAGGTAGAAGCGCAGCGCGGTTTCGCTCTGGCGTCGCAGCGCCATCTGCAAGGTGGCGGCGCTGACATTGGGGTTACCGTCGCGGTCGCCGCCGATCCAGTTGCCCATGCGGAAGAACGGTGCGATGGCGTGGCCGGGCAGTGCCTCTTCGAGCTCGCGGTACATGCGCGGAATCTGCCGCAGGAAGGTGCTCTGGTAGTAGCTGAGCGCATTCTCGATCTCGTCGGCCACGGTGAGCTTGGTGTAGCGCAGCATGCGCGTCTGCCACAGCTGGGTGACGCGGGCGCGGATCAGGCTTTCGTTCTCGGCCATCTCGCGCGCGGTGTGCAAGGTGTCGCGCTGGCCGATCAGCTCGGCAATGGCGCGCTCGGCGTCGAGGATGCTCTTGCGCTGCACCTCGGTGGGGTGCGCAGTGAGCACCGGCGAGATGAACGCGTGCTGCAGCGTGGAGGCGATGGTCGTGGCGCGGATGTCGGCTGCAGCCAGGCGCTCCAGGCTCATCGCGAGCGAGCCTTCCTGCAGGTGGCCCTGGCGCTCGTGGTGGTCGCGGCGGCGCACGTGGTGGCGGTCTTCGGCGATGTTGGCCAAGTGCGAGAAGTAGCTGAAGGCGCGGATCACGCTCACCGTCTGGTCGCCCGACAGGTTCTTCAGCAGCCGGTCGAGTGCGCGGCCGGCCTGGGCGTCGCGCTTGAGCCGGTAGGCCACCGAGAGTTTGCGCACCCGTTCGACGAGTTCGTAGGCGGTCTTGCCCTCTTGCTCGTGGATCACGTCTCCCAGAATTCGGCCCAGCAAGCGGATGTCTTCGACGAGGGGTTGATTCTTGTCATCGTCAGGCGTGGCGCGGGGCATGGTCGTCCTTTTGAACTTCGAAGCGGGCTGTAATTTGGTTACGCGCTTTCAATGGTACCGGTTCCGTCGGCTTGGCCGTGGCGGCAGGCGTGACTGCGAGCGTGCCTGCTAGCATCGCCCGATGCCTCACCCAGACCCTTCGCCGCTGCTGATTGCCACCCGAGAAAGCCGCCTTGCCCTGTGGCAAGCCGAGCACGTGCGAGCGTTGCTCAAGCAACGTTTGGGCCTTGACGTGGGCTTGCTCGGCATGACGACGCGGGGCGACCAAATCCTCGATCGCACGCTGTCCAAGGTCGGTGGCAAGGGCCTGTTCGTGAAGGAGCTCGAGACTGCACTCGAGGAGGGCCGTGCCCACCTCGCCGTGCACTCGCTCAAGGACATGCCGATGGACCTGCCCGACGGCTTCGAGCTGGCCGCCGTGCTCGAGCGCGAAGACCCGCGCGATGCGCTGGTGTCTAACCGCTACGCCACGCTGGCGGAGTTGCCGCAGGGGGCACGTGTCGGCACCTCGAGCCTGCGCCGTGTGGTGCTGCTGCGGGCGCTGCGCCCCGACCTGCAGATCGAGCCCTTGCGCGGCAACCTCGACACGCGGCTGCGCAAGCTCGACGAAGGCCACTACGACGCCATCGTGCTGGCGGCCGCCGGCCTGATGCGCCTGGGGCTGGAAAGCCGCATCCGCATCCGCTTCGAGCCCACCGAGATGCTGCCGGCCGCAGGGCAGGGCGCCCTCGGTATCGAGGTGCTGGCGGACGCCGCGCCCTTGCGCGCGCAACTCGCCGAGCTGATCCACCGCCCCACCTGGCTTGCGGTGCATGCCGAACGGGCGGTGTCACGCGCGTTGGGCGGCAGCTGCAGCATGCCGCTGGCGGCTCACGCCACCTGGCAGGGCGATGCACTCCATGTGGCTGTCGCGTTGGGCGACGGGCAAGACACTGCGCGGCCCTTGTTGCGCGCCAGTGCGCAGGGCGCTGTCGTCGACGAGGCGGCAGCACGTGCGCTCGGCGAGCAGGCCGCCGAACGGTTGCGAGAACAGGGCGCGGCTGGTTACCTCGCCGCGCTGTAAGCCATGCGCGTTCTCGTCACGAGGCCCGCTTCGCAGGCGAGCGAGTGGGTACAGCAGCTTCGTGGTGCGGGCCTGCAGGCCGAAGCACTGCCGCTGATTGACATCGAGCCCGCCACGGATGTTGCCGCCGTCGCATCGGCCTGGGCCAGCCTGCCCGAACAAGCGATGGTGATCTTCGTCAGCCCCAACGCGGCGACGTGCTTCTTTGCCGCGAAGCCTGCGTCATCCGTCTGGCCCGACGCGTTGCTGGCGGCATCGCCGGGGCCGGGCACGAGCAAGGTGTTGCGAGAGCTTGGCGTGGTGGCGGTGGTCGAGCCCGCGGCCGATGCACCTCAGTTCGACTCCGAAGCCTTGTGGCAACAGATCTCTAACCGCGACTGGGCCGGCCGGCGCGTGCTGGTGGTGCGTGGCACGAGCGGGCGTGACTGGATCGCAGAGCGCTTGCGTGAGCGTGGCGCCGAGCTGAGCTTCGTGGCAGCCTATGGCCGCATGCCGCCGCAGTGGTCGGCCCCCCAACAGGCTCTGTTGGGCGAGGCTTTGTCGCAGCCGCGGCAGCACCTCTGGTTCTTCAGCAGCTCCGAAGCCATCGACCACCTGCAGCTGCTGGCACCGCAGGCCGACTGGGCACATGCTGTTGCGGTGGCGACTCACCCTCGCATTGCCGAGCGCGCCCGCACGCTCGGCATTGGCCGTGTGATCGAAGTCCGCCCCGCCTTCGAGGCCGTGGTGGCGTGCATACAATCAATCGCATCGTGAACGATGTCTCTCCTGCTCCTGCCAATGCACCCGCCGTACCCGCGGTAGTCGTGCCCTCACGCGCCCGCATTCGTTGGATGTGGACCGGCGTCGCTCTGCTGAGCCTGCTCGTGTTGGCAAGCCTGGCGCTGGGCTGGTCCGCGGAGCAGCGTGTGCGCAAGCTCGAGCAGGAACTGGTACGCCGTCAGCAGGACAGCCAGAACGTCTCTGGCGAAGCCAGGCTCCTGGCCAAGCGCGCCGACGAAACCGCGCGCGAGAGCGCAGCCAAGGTCTCACTGCTTGAAGCGCGCCTGGCCGAAGTGGCCATCCAGCGCACACAGCTCGAAGATCTGATCCAGTCGCTCTCTCGCTCGCGTGACGAGAACGTGCTGGTCGACATCGACGCCGGCCTCCGTGTGGCGCAACAGCAATCGACCATCACCGGCAGCGCCGAGCCGCTGGTCGCCGCGTTGAAGCAGGCCGACGAGCGTCTGGCACGCTATAGCCAGCCTCGCCTTGAGGGTGTTCGCCGGGCCATCGCGCGCGACATCGATCGCGTCAAGGCGGTTGGCGTGGCCGACATCTCGGCCTTGTCGATCAAGCTCGACGAATCCATCCGCCTCGTTGACGAGCTGCCCCTGTTGTCGCAGGCCGAGCCGCGCAAGGAAGCGGCCAAGCTGCCGGCGCCCGCACCCAAGCCGATGGCGCGTAGCGCCTCAGGCGTGATGGACAAGCCCGCGGCCTGGACGGCGGCCTTGTCCGAAGGCTGGACCACCGTGGTCGATCGCGTGTGGGGCGAGACGCGCTCGCTGGTCCGCGTGACCCGCATCGATCACCCCGACGCGATGCTGGTCGCGCCCGAGCAGGCGTTCTTCCTGCGCGAGAACCTGAAGCTGCGCTTGCTCAACGCGCGCCTGGCCCTGCTGAGCCGCCAGTTCGACACCGTGCAGACCGATCTGCAAAGCGCACAGGCGGCGCTCGACCGCTATTTCGATCGCAGCTCGCGCCGCACCGTGGTCGCCGGCGACTTGATCCGGCAGGTCGCGGCGAGTTCGCGCCACGTGGGCTTGCCCAGGCCCGACGACACGCTGGCCGCGTTGGCTGCGGCCACGGCCGGGCGATAGGCTTCATGCGCGCCATCATCTGGTTCGTCTTGTTGTTCGTGGTGGCGGTGGTGGCGGCCACCACCTTTGGCGCGAACGACGGCCTGGTCTCGCTCTACTGGAGCGGCTGGCGCATGGACGTGTCGATGAACCTCTTCGTGCTGGCCATGCTCGCCACCTGCCTCGCGCTGGTGACGATCTTCCAGGCGGTGAATGGGCTGGTCGGCTTGCCGCGACGTGCGCACGAATGGCGCGTGGCACGGCGCGACCGCACCGCCCAGGCCGCGCTTCGCGATGCGCTGGCACAGTACTTTGGCGGGCGCTACAGCCGAGCCCAGAAGTCCGCTCAGCGCGCTCTGCTGATTCAAGCCGATACGCCCGACCTGATTCAAGACAACGAATTCACCGTGCTCGGCCACCTGCTGGCCGCCGGCAGTGCGCACAAGTTGCAAGACCGCAGCCGCCGAGACGATCAACTGGAGCGTGCGCTCGAACTGAGCAGCAGCAGCCTGCTTGCTCGCTCGGCGGAAGAGGGCGCGCGCTTGCTGGCTGCCGAGTGGGCGCTCGACGATCGCGATGCCACGCGTGCGCTCAGCTTGCTTGCTGCCTTGCCGCCCGGCGTGGCTCGCCGCACGCATGCGCTGCGCCTCAAGCTGCAGGCCAGCCGGCTGGCCCGCCAACCGAACGAGGCCTTGAAGACGGCACGCTTGCTGGCCAAGCACCAGGCCTTCTCCAAAGTGGCCGCGCAAGGTCTGCTGCGCTCGCTTGCTTTCGAGTCGCTCGACGGTGCGCGTGATGCCGATCAGGTGCGCCGGGTCTGGTTCGCGCTCGACAACGCAGACCGTCGCGATCCCGTCGTGGCTGCGCGCGCCGCCACCCGCCTCGCCAGCCATGGCGCCGCGGCCGAAGCCCGGGGCTGGCTGCGCCCGTTCTGGGACCGCCTGGGCGACCTCACCGAAGACGAACGTGCTGCACTGGCCCAGGGTTTCGTCGCCAGCCTGGCCGGCCTCGGTCCCGAGTGGCTGGCGCGTCTCGAATCGGCCAGCCAGACCTACCCGCGCGAACCCGCCGTGGCGTTTGCCGTGGGTTGTGCACTGGCCGAGCGCGAACTGTTCGGCAAGGCGCGCCTGTTGCTGGAGCAGGCGGCGGCCTCTCCCGATCTGGCGACCGCGTCGCGCCGCCATGCGTGGCTGCTGTTGGCACAGCTGGCCGAGAAGCAATCTGACGTGGAGCGTGCCGCTTCTTGCTACCAGGCGGCGGCCAAGTTGTAGAAGGTCAGGAATTTGGTGCTATAGTTCGAGGCTTCGCGGCTGTAGCTCAGCTGGATAGAGTACTTGGCTACGAACCAAGGGGTCGTGGGTTCGATTCCTGCCAGCCGCACCAGAACAACTTGTTCTAGAACGACAGCTTGGAAACTTCGGTTTCCAGGCTGTTTTTCTTTGTGCGCAGCTTTTTCCCAACTTGCGATTGGCGACCTGTTGCAAGCGGTGGCCGCAGGTCTCGATGACCGTTTGGTTGCGTCGACCTGCCGCTCCCCACCGCGCGTCATGCAGCGCTGTGGCACTCCGTCGCACGAATGTCCCGTCGTTCGATGCGGCGCATTTGCCGGTGTTAGATTATCGATAATCCTTCACGACAATCGGAACATCATGCAATACAGGGAACTCGGCCGCACCGGATGGCGGGTATCGACCATCAGCTTCGGGGCCTGGGCCATTGGTGGTACCTGGGGGCAGGTCAATGACGACGAATCGATGGCAGCGCTGCACCGTTCGCTGGATCTCGGCGTCAACTTCATCGACACCGCCGACGTCTACGGCGACGGCCACAGCGAGCGCTTGATCGCCCGCCTGCGCAAGGAGCGCAGCGAACCGTTCTACGTCGCGACCAAGGCCGGCCGGCGGCTCAGCCCGCACGTGGCCGAGGGCTACGACCGCGCAAACCTCACGGCATTCGTCGAACGAAGCCTGCGCAATCTCGACACCGAGGCCATCGACCTGCTGCAGCTGCATTGCCCACCCACGCCGGTCTTCTACATGCCCGAGGTGTTCGAGGTGCTCGACGACCTGGTGCGCGCCGGCAAGGTTCGCCACTACGGCGTCAGCGTCGAGAAGGTCGAAGAAGCGCTCAAGGCCATCGAATTCCCGAACGTGCAATCGGTGCAGATCGTCTACAACATCTTTCGGCAGCGCCCGGCGGAGCTGCTGTTCCGCGAAACGCTGGCGCGCCGCGTTGGCATCCTCGCGCGGCTTCCGTTGTCGTCTGGCTTGCTCTCCGGCCACCTCAAGCCCACGACGCAGTTCTCTGCCGACGATCACCGCAGCTTCAACCGCGACGGCGCTTCCTTCGACAAGGGCGAGACCTTCTCGGGGCTCGACTACGACAGCGGGCTCCAGGCTGTCGAGGCGCTGCGCCCGCTGGTGCCGCCCGGCCAGACGATCGCACAGTTCGCGCTGCGCTGGATCCTGCTCCAGCAGGCGGTCACCTGTGCGATCCCAGGCGGACGCCGGCCGGCGCAGGTCGAAGAGAACATGCGCGCCGCCGACCTGCCTGCGCTTCCCGACTCCACGGTGCGCGCCATCCAGGCCGTTTACGAGCGGCATGCGAAGCCGCAGGTCCACCACCGATGGTGAACGAGGCGCTCCCTCGCTACAGGTGCTGTCCCGTCGCCACCTCGAGGTAGCTGCGCTTCGCCTGTTGCAGGTGTTCAACGCACAGCTTGGCCAGCGCCACGTTGTCGCGGCCCTTCAACAGCCGGATCATGCGCAAGTGCTCTGTCGCGGCAGCTTCTGAATGGCCTGTCTCGGCGGTTCGCTTCGCGCGCACCGGCAGGCTCAGCCACATGTAGTGGCGGATCGACTCGACGAGGTACGGGTTGCCGCAGCCGGAGAAGAGCGTCAGGTGGAACTCGTCGTTGATGCGGTGCACGGCGCCGTAGTCTCGCGCCTTCAGATGCTGCACGAATTCTTCGTGCAGCGTTTCCAGCGTTTGCAACAGCGCAGGGTCGGCCGGCAGCGGGATCTGCATCGCGGCTTGCCGCTGCAGAAGCTCGCGTACCTCGTAGATCTGCAGCACCTGGCTCGCGGCGAGCGCGCGCACGCTGGCGCCCTTGTTCTTCTCTCGCACCACGATGCCAATGCGCTCGAGTTCGGCCAGCGCCTGCCGCACGCCATGGCGCGTGGCACCGAAGCGCGCGATCAGCTCGTCTTCGATCAACCGGCAGCCGGGCGCCAATCTACCGAAGATGATGTCTTCGCCCAGCAGCCGCACGACGGCATGCGTGTGGGTCGATACCGCACTGGCGGGCGCATCAAGGGGGAAGTCCATGAGGGCCGATTCTGCCAACGGTGACGCCATAAAAGACGCCCGGGAGGTTTGTGCCTCCAAGGCGTTTCTCTACCGGGGCTGTCGTCGCCCTTCAGCCGCGTTCAGGAATCGAACGCGATGCGCGGCCCCGAGCCTGGGGGCGTGCAGGTGTACGTGACCTCTTGCCCCGAAGCCGTGGCCAGCGCGCGGACGGCCGCGTCGCTGCGCTGGCTGCCGTCCGAGGCGACAAAGGCCTGGGCCGTCGGGTTGTAGACCAAGCCGCGCGAGACGCCACCCTCGACCACGCGGGCGACCAGGCTGCACTCGGTCGTGGCGCCGCCAAGCTCCTTGGAGACGAAGGGCGTTTGCGCACGCTGCAGCAGCAGGTTGATGCGGCCTGACACCGCCGACGCATTGGTGGCGGTCAGCGTGATCTGCTGCCCCACGATCGGTGCGAGGTCGCTGTCGAAGGCCATCATGAAGTCCACCACGTCGCGCCTTGTCGCGTCGGGGTTGAGGATGGGAAAGCCGGTCGTGAGCTGCGGGTCGAAGACCTTGGCAGTGAAGAAGCGGAACAGCGTGTCCACCGCGCCGTCGTTCACGAAGCCGAAGCCACGCACCTGGTCGCCCACGAAGCCGGTGTCAGGGGCACCGAAGAAGTTCACTTTCGGTGAGCCGAACATGCCGACCTTCTGGTACATGTTGCGCAGGTGCGGGATCTTGATGATCTGCGGGATGCCCTCGAAGCTCGCGCGCCCGCCGGTGCCGAAGAAGCCGTTCGCCGGGTCGAGGCGGTGGCAGCCTTCACATGTGAACGCCGTCTGGTTGGGCACCAGGCCGCCGAGCGGGCCCACGTCAATGCCGTCCGACGGGCGCGAGCCGCTGTAGAAACTGCGCCCGCGCTGTTGTGACGCGGTGAGCGAGTTGTCGAGCTTGCGGATCGGGTTGGGCGGCAGCATCACCGGCAGCTGGAAGTCGGCGAACTTCTGCATCTCGGCCTCGGTGAGCGGTGCGGTGCCGCCCAGCAGGCCCTCGAACGCCACGGCGAAGTTCTTGAACGACAGCGTGCTGTCGGTGCCGCTGCTGCCGAAGATGCCGGTGGCGCGGTCGCCTCGCCAGTGCATCGCGCCGGCGTTGCGCATGCCGCGCAGCGTCTGCGTCGTCATCGGCCCCTTCATCGGGTGGAACTCGTTGGCGTTGTCGCTGCCGTTGATGGGCGAGGTCACGCCGAAGAGCACCTTGCCCAACGCGATCTCTAGCGCCGAGGCGAGGTTCTTGGTGATCGGGTTGTTGGTGACGCGGTCGTCGGGGTTGCCGAGGTCCCAGGCCAGGTCGTCCATGTCGCCGAAGGTGTGACAGCTCGCGCACGAAGCCTCGCCATTGGCGGAGAAGCGGCGCGCGTCGTAGAGGAAGGGCCGGCCGGTCACGACCGACGCCGGTTCGGGGTTCTTCATCGCGACCGACGACAGCGTGGCGTGCGAAGCCAGGTCGACCACCTTGACGGCGTTGTCGAAGCGCGTGGTGACGTACAGCCGGCCACGCGCTTCGTCGAGCACCAGCCCGCTCGGGCCACCGCCGCCCACTTCGATGTAGCGGCTGCTTGCCGTGCGCGGGTTGAAGCTGTCGTTCTCCAACTCGGCCGTGTCGAACACGCCGATGCGGCTCGAGCTGAAGGCTGCGACGTACAGCGTGCGGCCGTCGCCAGTGACCGCCATTTCCAGCGGCATGGCGAGCGAATGGTCCTTCATCGTCCAGTCGAAACCTGGCTGGCTGGGCAGCTTGGAGTAGTCGATGTGCTTGTTCAGATGGCGTGGCGAGACGGCCCCGCCCGAGATCACCGTGATGCGTGTCTGCGCCAGCTTGCCCTGCACGGTGTGGCCGGCATAGTTGCCCGGACCTTCGAAGCGCGCTTCGTTGATGGCATCGGTGTTCGAGACGTACACCTTGCCCGTGACCGGGTTGGTGACCATGTTGAACAGCACCGTGCCCACGCCGGTGTGTGCGGCCTTCTGCGCGAGCGTGTTGGCGTCGACAGCGAACACGTCCTGGTCGGGCAGGCGGAACTGCACCGCGTTGTTCCAGTTGCGCCGCAGCTCGTCTTCCCACTTGCCGGTGGCCTTGTTGAACTTGACGATCAGGCCGACCTCGGGCGCCTTCTTGCCTTCGAAGTTCGTCTTCGGGCCGGGATTGCCGCCGGGCATGATCTTGCCGTTCTGGCCGATGCAGGGCAGGTTGGGGTTGAAGCCTTGGCACACCAGCGGCTGCAGCACGGTGGTGGTCTGGTTGCCTGATTTGAATGCCGCCACGTAGACCGTGCTGCGGTCCGGGCTCACCGCCAATGCGCGTGGCGTGTCGCTGAAGAAAGTCATGATGCGTTGCGGCAGGCCACCCACCGCGCTGCCCAGGTTGGCGGTGTTGAACACCCACACGTCGGCCCGCCCGATGCTGGGGGTAGTGAGCTGCGGGTCTCCGGCGCCGGGCACGTTGGCAAGCGACCGATCGCTGCGGTGCTGGCCGCGGTGTGCGGTGGTGATGAAGGCACGCTCGGGGCTCCCAGCGAAGACCACGTCACGCGGCTCGTCGCCCACGAGCAGCGTGCGGACCACGCGCGGCGTGCCGCTCAGGTCGACCACGCTCACGCTGTCGGACAGGTGGTTCACCACCCAGACCTCCGTGCTGCTGCGCGCAGCCACCGCGACCGGCTCCAAGCCCACCGGCACGCGCGCGAGCAGTTGCGGCGCGGCACCGGTGATGTTGAAGACGTCCAGCGTGTTGTTGGGCGTGTTGGCGACGAAGAGGCGCGTGCGGTCGGGCGACATCGCCATCGGTCGCACCGGCCCGCTCTCGAACTGCATGAAGGACGGCGACTGGGCCGCTGCCGGCCCGATGGACAAGCTCAGGGCCAGGCCCAAGACCCAGCCTAGCAAGGGCAGCAGCAGGTTCGCCAGGGGCCTGCCCCGGCGTGGCATCGGTAGCGCGTGCATGGTTGTCTCCTTCTCTCTTTGTGGTGATGCGGCCAGCGTGTGGCGCCGGCTCGCAGAGGCATCGTAAGAAGCACACCCGTGCTGCGCCCCCTCCGCCGGGAGGGGGCGGCCGAGCAGGTGCGGCTCGCCCAAGGCATCGGCGCGCTCCGCTACACTCGCGCGCCTTCCGGGGGGACACCCGACCGGCGCTTGCCGGATCAGGGTTCACCCTCCCCGGGTTGCCCGTGATGTCAGACACGACGATCGAGCCACCGCTGCTTGCCCCCTCCAGCGTTTCGCGCCCCGCCCTGATGGCGCGGCTCGACGCTGCCTCCAAGCTGCGGCTGGTGGTGATGGCGGCACCCGCCGGCTCGGGCAAGACAACGCTGCTCACGCAATGGTTTCGGCGCAGCCGGCAACGACGCGCTGCGGCCTGGCTCACCCTCGATCCCGCGCCCCAGGGCCCCGCTGCACTGGCAGCCCGCCTGCTGGCGAGCCTGAGTGCCGCGGTGCCCGATCTGCAGCCGCATGCCACCCACCCGCCCGATGGCGAGCGCCTGGTGCCGACCCTGCAAGCCCTCTTGGCGCAGCGCAGCGGCGACTTGCTGATCGTGATCGACGACATGCACCGAGCCCAGGACGCGCCCTGCATGGCCCTGCTTGATGCCTTGCTGGCGGCGTCGGCCCCTGGCGTGCACTGGGTGCTGGCCGGGCGCTGCCTGCCGGCGCTAAACCTGCCGGCTTGGCGGCTGCGCGACCAGCTCGAGATGGTGGACGGTGGCGACCTGGCGTTCGACGCAGGCCAAGTCATGCAGCTCGGCCGCAAGCTGATGGACGAGCCGCTCAGCCGCGCGCAGGCCGAGCGCCTGCTTGAAGCCACACAGGGCTGGACGGCCGGCGTGAAGCTGGGCCTGCTCGCCGTCAGCACCTCGGCCGCGCACCCACAGCAAATCGACGCTGCGCTTGCCGACTTTGACGGCGGGCACGTGGACATGGCTGCGTACCTCGAGCACGAGGTGCTGCAGGAGCAAAGCACGCCGCTGCAAAACTTCCTCCTGTCGACCAGTCTGGTCGACACCATGACCGGCGAGCTGTGTGATGCACTGCTCGGTCGCGACGGCTCGCAGGGAGTGCTGGAGAAACTGGAGCGCAAACAGTTGTTCGTCACGGCGCAAGACAGCCATGGGCTCGCCTTCCGCTACCACCCGCTGTTTCATGCCTTCCTGCGCAGCCGGTTGGCTGCCGAACCGGCACGCCAGCGTGCGCTGCACGAACGCGCCAGCCGCTGGTATGCGGCGCAGCTGCGCTTCGCCGAAGCGCTGGCCCATGCCTTCAAGTCGGGCGAGGTGGGCTGGTGTGCCGAGCTGGTCGAACGGGCCGCGCTGCGCTGGCAGCAGTCGGGCGACATCGCGGAGGTGGTGCACTGGTGCGAGCGGCTGCCGCACGAACAGCTGCTCGCCCGCCCTGCATTGGGTGTGACCTACACCACCTGCCTGGTCCTGTGCCGCCGCTTCGACCAGGCCCACGCGATGCTTCGCCGTCTGGCCGAGAACGGGACCGCCTCGGGCTTCCACCTTCGCACGCTGCAGCAGATCCTGCAGGCCCTGAGTGGCGAGCACGAAGCGCTCGCCGACGAACCGCCCGCTGCCGACCAGACCGACGGCGACGCGCAATTGCGAGGCCTGCATCTCGTCAACCGCGCCTACGCGATGTTCTGCGCCCACCGGTTCGATCCGGCCTGGCGTCTGGCCATGCGCGCGCGCGAGATCCTGCAGCCGATCAGCCCCTATGGCGATGGCTATGCGAGCAGCGTGCTGGCGCTCGTCGAGCGCGCGAAGGGCGACTTCGGCTCGGCGGCACGCCGCGTGGAGCAGCTCTGGGCCGGCGTGCGCAATGCCCCGCGCAACGCGGCGTGGGCCAATGCGGCCACAGCGCTCGCGGTGCTGCGCTACGAGACCAACCGCCTGGCCGAGGCGCGAGCGCTGTGCGAAGAGTTGCTGCCGCTGGTCGAAGCTGGCGGCACCTACGAGACGCTGGTGGCGGCCACACGCACGCTGTCGCGTGTGCGCGCGGCAGAGCGTGAGCCCGAGGCCGCCATGCGGCTGCTCGACTACCTGCATGGGATTCTGGAAGGCAGCCTCGAGCGGCGCTTTGCCGCGCAGGTGTGCTTCGACAAGGTGCGGCTGTGGCTCGCGATGGGCGAGCCCGTGCGGGCGCGCGATTGCGCGGCCGAATTCGGTGTGGGCGACGACAGCGCGGAATGGCAGGCGACACGCCCTTACGACGAGGCCTGGGAACGCCGCGGCATGACCCGCGCCGCGCTGCTGTCGCACGCACAGCGGCACGAGGAGTCACGCGCCATCCTCCAGGTGTTGCGCGGCAGTGCCGAAGCAGCAGGCCATGTGCTTCGCCTGCATGCGGTCGAAGCCGCGCTGGCCAGCACCCTGTGGGAAGCCGGCGCGCGCGACGAGGCCCTGCAGTGCCTGCTCCAATCTTTGCTGCGTGCACGCGGCCACGCGCCTTCACGCAGCTGGTTCGACGACAACCCGCGCTTCCACCAGGTGCTGATCGCGGCCCTGCAGATGCCGCAGATGCGCCGGCTGATGCCCGAGCACGTGCTGCGTGTCTTCGGGGCGGCACTGGGGCGCACGGACTCCCCTCAAAAATCAGGTAAGCAAGCCGTCGGTGGCCGGCCTGCCCACGCCGTCGACACGCTGACCGCGCGCGAACTGGAGGTGCTGGGTTTAATGGCCCAGGGTCTGACCAATCAGCAGATCAGCGCCCGCGCACAGATATCGATGACGACCGTGAAGTGGCACGTGAAGAACATCTTCGCCAAGCTCGGCGTGGGCACTCGCGTGGGCGCGCTGGTCCGGGCGCGCGAGCTGCGGCTGGTCGAGTGGGGCGAGCGAAAAGGCGCGGGACACGGCGGGCGATAGGGCTCAAGGGACTGAAAAGACAGTCCAGCCGACCGCCCCGGCAGGCTGGTTCTGATTACCTGGCATGCAATTGCTGGGCAGCGGCGTCGATCCTAGTCTTGGTGCTCGCCATCCAACCATTCGCCCAAGACATCAAGAGGTACGCCATGTCCAACTTTCCACTGCATACGATCAAATCCGCCCCCGAGAAATCAAAGCCCGTTCTTCGGACACTTGAGCACACGTTCGGCTTCATTCCGAACGTCGCCGCAGCCATGGCGGAATCGCCAGTGCTCATCAACGGCTTCATCG
This sequence comes from Rhizobacter sp. P2_G4, assembly GCF_056403575.1. Taxonomy (NCBI): domain Bacteria; kingdom Pseudomonadati; phylum Pseudomonadota; class Betaproteobacteria; order Burkholderiales; family Sphaerotilaceae; genus Rhizobacter; species Rhizobacter sp. P2_G4. Next base: position 140,149 of record NZ_JBFUFG010000002.1, read on the forward strand.
GCGTATTCGAAAACGTCCACGCCGGCAGCTTCACCGAAGCGCAGATACAGACCTTGCTGCTGACCAACGCCGTCACGAACGCGTGCCCCTGGGCAGTTGCCTTTCACACCGCGCTGGCGCTGAAGCAGGGTCTCGACCCAGCTGATGTGCAAGCCATCCGCGAACGCCGCGTACCGACTGACGCGGATCACGCAGCTCTTTCCACCTTGGCAAAGAGGCTGATCGAGAAGCGCGGGCGCCTCGATGAGGGCGACCTTCGGGCGTTCTTCGCCGCAGGCTTCGGCAGCGAGCATGTGCTGGAAGTGATCACCGTCGTCGCTGCCTCGACGATCACCAACTATGCGGGAAACGTCGCCGCTCCGCCCCTGGAGGATGCGTTCGCGGCGCATGCCTGGAGCGCGTAGCGCCCACCTGCGGCGTCGCGATCAGGTTTCGTGATGCCGCTCGGTCGCTTCGTCCGCCGGGAACATGCATTCGATGCGGAGCTCCTGTGCGGCAACCGTTTGAGGTGTTCCGACGGTCGTGATCATCGAGTGGTAGCTGAGCGTTACGCCGTCCTTGCTGAACGCAATCGGGATGAAGGGCATCGACGTTGCTTGCGGCATCACGTTCAACGCCCTCGGGTTCTTCCACTCTGCATCGATCCCCGGATACGCCATCAATTGCGAGAGCAGCTCCTTGGTGCCATCGTCGATGACACGATCTACCGACTCCCGATAGACGCGCTGAATCAAACTTTTTCCCACGCTGTCCCAGTTCGCGATGAAAGGCCGCATGCCTTGCGGGTCGAACATCAGGTGAAGCAGGTTGCGGGGAGTCCGGCGTTGCGAGAGATCGATGAAGCGGTTGAAGAACCTCGGAGCCGACTCGTTGCTCATGAGGACGTTCCAGTGCCGGTCCATTACCACCGCCGGGAAGGGTTCGTGCTGCCGCAGCATGCGTTCCAGCACCTTGTTGATGCTCAGCATTTCGGCGGCGTTCCAAGGCTCTTGCGAAAACACCGGGGCGTACCCGGCCGCAAGCAGCAGCGCATTGCGGTCGCGAAGCGGCACATCCAGGGCCTGGGCGATCCCCATCAGCGTTTGCCGCCCGGGGGCGCTGCGACCGCTCTCGATGAAGCTGATGTGCTTCTGCGATACGCCGGTGTCGAGAGACAGGTCGAACTGGCTTCTGCCTCGCATGGCACGCCAATGGCGCAAGAGCACGCCCACTTCGCTGGTCGTTGAGGGGTCGGCGGGCTGCGGCTGGTTCATGGGGCTTTCTGGTCTGTCTGAGACTAGCCGACGCTATCGCCCGGTCTCAACTACCTTCGAAGTAATCGCTCAAGCGGCGGTGACGCGCCAGATCACGTCGCCCACGTCGTCGGCCATCAGCAGGCAGTTGCCCGGGCCGATGGTGACGCCCACCGGTCGTCCATACGACTCTTTCTCGTCAGGCGAGAGAAAGCCGGTGAGGATGTCTCGCGGCGGCCCGCTCGGGCGCCCGTTGGTGAACGGCACGAAGGCCAGCTTGTAGCCGCTGAGCTTGCTGCGGTTCCACGAGCCGTGCTGCCCGATGACCATGCCGTCCGGAAAGCCGGGCAGCGTGCCCGCGGGCATCCAGCACAGGCCCAGCGAGGCGGTGTGCCCGCCAAGCGCGTAGTCCGGCATGAGCGCCTTGGCGACGGCGGCGGGGTCTTGCGGCACGCGGTCGTCGACCGTCTGGCCCCAGTAGCAATACGGCCAGCCGTAGAAGCCCCCGTCGAGCACCGAGGTGAGGTAATCCGGAGGCGTCTCGTCGCCGAGGCCGTCGCGCTCGTTGACCACCGTCCAGAGCCGGCCGGTCTGCGGCTCCCACGCCATGCCCACCGGGTTGCGAAGGCCCGAGGCGAAGATGCGGTGGCCGCCCGTGGCGAGGTCGAGTTCGTAGATGCAGGCGCGGCCTTCCTCGACCTGGAAGCCACTCTCGGCGATATTGCTCAGCGAGCCCACGCCGACGAAGAGCTTGCGCCCATCGACGCTCGGCAACAGGCTGCGCGTCCAGTGGCCGCCGGGCTTGTAGGTCGTGAGCTTTCGTCCGGGCGCGTTGATGCGCGTGGCCCCGTTCGTGTACGGGAAGGCGACCACGCCGTCGGTGTTGCCCACATAGAAGGTGTCACCCAGCATAGCCATGCCGAAGGGCTGCCTCAGGCCTTCGAGAAAGGTCTCGCGGGTTTCGGCGACGCCATCGCCGTCGGTGTCGCGCAGCAGCGTGATCCGGTTCGGGCTGACGCCCACGGCTGCGGCGCGCCGCATGGTGCTGACCATGGCGTAGTCGAAGATGGAGCGAACCGTCCCCGGCACGCTGAGGGATTCGGCAACTGTCACGTCGCCATTCGGCAGCGTGTGGACCCAGCGGGGGTGCTTCAGGCCGCTGGCGAATGCGTTGACCTTGAGGCCGGGTGCCGCCATCGGTGTCTGCCCGGGAGCCCAGCCTTTGGCCGTCGGCATCTTGAGCGTCGGGATGGCGCCTTGCGGCTTGGCCGTGGGGATGGTCGGCGAGGTGCCGACGGCCTGCTGCTTCACATCACCCTGCCGTCGCCGCCACACGATGGCCGCGTCACCCACCAGCGCGACCGCTCGCGCGAAAACACCAGACAAGCTCATTGCGTTCTTCTCCTTGGTTTTATTGCGCCCGAGGCAGACCCCATGGGCGCGACATCCTTGCATTGTCCTGTCCACGGGGCCTGGCCCGATGCAGCGCGATACTGCGACCCCATGCCTTGGGAGCCGCCATGTTCGACATCATGACCCGACGCCGCTTGACCTTGTGCTGTGCCGTGGCACCCATTGCGGCCCTGGTGGCCTGCGCGACGACGAAGGCTACTGCCTCGCTGCCCGCGGGCGCAGTGGCAGCGTTGGCGCCCAGCGGTCGCCTGCGAGCCTGCATCAACCTCGGCAACCCGATCCTTGCCAACCGCGACAGCGCCGGAGTCGTGAGCGGTGTGTCGGTGGACATGGCCACCTTGCTCGCCGAGCGCCTGGGTGTGCCCTTGGACCTGGTCGTCGTCGATGCCGCATTGAAATCCGTCGACACGGTGAAAGCCGACGCGGCCGACATAGGCTTCTTCGCCATCGACCCGCGGCGCAGCGATGGCATCGGCTTCACCGCACCCTACGTGCTGATCGAAGGCGCCTACCTCGTGCGGCAGGACTCGGCCCTCACCGACAACGCACAGGTCGACCGTGCCGGCGTTCGCATCATGGTCGGGCGCGGCAGTGCTTACGACCTGTACCTGTTACGCGAACTGAAGGCCGCGCAGTTGATGCGCACGCCCACGTCGCAAACCGTCGTCGATCGCTTTCTCGCGGAGAACGCCGACGTGGCGGCCGGCGTTCGACAGCAGCTCGAAGCCGACGCCGCTCGGCTCGGCGGCTTGCGGCTGTTGCCTGGGCGCTTCATGGTCATTGAGCAGGCGATGGGGCTGCCGTTGACGCGCGGTGCCGCTGCGACAGCCATGCTCACGAGCTTCGTCGAGCAGGCCAAGGCGAGTGGCTATGTGGCGCAATCGCTCGCGCGGCACAACATCCGCGGCGCCATCGTCGCACCGGCCTCGCGCTGACGTCTCTCGCTGATGTCGCTCTTGATGTCGGCATTGACGCCTCTCGCGCTACATTGATGCGCGGTCCCGATTCCCGGGCCTTCACCTGACCGAGGCGCATCGATGACATCCACCTGGCTCATTGCCTTCGCTTCGTTGTGCGCCTGGCCGGCCGTTGCCGGAGCGCAGCAGCTCTACCGCTGCGGCAATACCTACAGCCAGACGCCGTGCGCGGCCGATGCCGCTTCGATGCGCATCTCGCCCGGTGCCGCACCGGAGCAGGTACCCGGAGCCTCGGGCAAGGACCTCTGTGCGTCCGATGGCGTGGCGCAGCTGCACTTTCCCGACCCGGACAGCACCCGCATCCAGTCGGTCACCAAGGCGGGCTCCGAGGCGATTCAATATGCCGGCAAGCCCATGGCGGCACGCAAGTACCACCTGGCCATCAACACCAAGGACGGCAACGGCGCTTACACCGGAGACCGCGTGTACGTGTGCTACCTGAGCGAAGACGAGCGGCGCGTCCTGAAGGTCGACCTGCGGCGCTGATCTGAAGTCTCGAGGGCCGAAGGACCGAGCGAGTGAGAAGGGCCTTGGCATCAGCCTTGCTCCGGGCTGAACGTTCCAAATTGTCTCGCCCGGCTGGCTTACTCGGACTATCCCGACAAGCTGCCGCCAAAGCGCTTGTTTGCATTTAGACTCGCGCGTCGTTTGTCATCCACAAGGTGGCCCATGAAGAAAATCTCCCGCATTGCCCGTCATACCCTGGCGGCTTCTCTCCTGATCGGTGCTGTCTGGGGCGCACAAGCTGCCACCACGCTGATCTATTGTTCCGAAGGCAGCCCCGAGGGTTTCGACCCCGCGCGCTACACCGCCGGCACCACCTTCAACGCCAGCTCACGGCCGATCTTCAATCGGCTGGTCGAGTTCGAAGACGGCGGCACGACCCTCCAGCCTGGCCTGGCCGAGCGCTGGACCATCAGCCCCGATGGGCTGGTCTACACCTTCTTTCTGCGCAAGGGCGTGAAGTTCCACACCACGGACTACTTCAAGCCCACACGCGACCTGAATGCCGACGACGTGATCTTCACGTTCGACCGCATGATCAACAAGGAAAACGCCTTCCAGAAGGCAGTGCCGGCGTCGTTCGAATACGCGTCCGACATGGGCTTGGACACCAACATCGCGAAGCTCGAGAAGCCCGATGCGATGACGGTGAAGATCACGCTGAAGACGGTCGATGCTGCCTTTCTGGCCGATCTGGCGATGGACTTCGCGTCGATCAACTCCGCCGAATACGCCGACAAGATCCTGAAGGCCGGCACCGGCGTCGACCTGAACACCAAGCCCGTCGGCACCGGCCCCTTCGTGCTGAAGCGCTACGAGAAAGACGCGCAGATCCGCTTCGCTGCCTTCGAAAGCTACTGGGGCGGCAAGGCCAAGATCGACAACCTCATCTTCTCGATCACCATCGACTCGGCGGTGCGCGCGCAGAAGCTCAAGGCCGGTGAGTGCCACGTCTCGTCGTATCCGAAGCCGGCCGAGGTCGAGGCGCTCAAGAAAGACCCGAAGATCAAGCTGATGTCGCAGAACGGCCTGAACGTGGGCTACCTCGCGATGAACGTCACGCACAAGCCCTTCGACAGCCTCGAGGTGCGCCAGGCCGTCAACATGGCCATCAACAAAAAGTCGCTGGTCGATGCGGTGTACCAGGGCGCCGGCGCGGTGGCGGTGAACCCGATCCCGCCGACGATGTGGTCGTACAACAAGTCGATCAAGGACTACGAGTACAACCCCGAGAAGGCGAAGGCCCTGCTCGCCAAGGCCGGTTTCCCGAACGGCTTCGAGACCAAGCTGTGGGCCTTGCCGGTGCAACGGCCTTACAACCCGAACGGCCAGCAAGCAGCCGAGCTGATCCAGGCTGACCTGGCCAAGGTCGGCATCAAGGCAACCATCCTCAAGTACGAGTGGGCCGAGTACCTCAAGCGTGCCAAGGCAGGCGAGAGCGACATCGGCATGTTCGGCTGGACGGGCGACAACGCCGACCCCGACAACTTCATGGCCACGCTGCTCAGCTGCGCGGCCGTCGGTGGCTCCAACTACGGCCAGTGGTGCAACAAGGAATACGACGCCTTGATCAACAAGGCCAAGCAGACGGCGAACGTGGCCGAGCGCACGAAGCTCTACGAGCAGGCGCAGGTCGTGTTCAAGCGCGAAGCCCCGTGGGTGCCGATGGCGCACTCGGTGGTCTACCAGCCGATGCTGCAGAACGTCGAGGGCTTCAAGATGAGCCCGCTCGGCACCGTGCAGTTCTACGGCGTCAGCCTGAAGTAAAGCGGCTGCCTCGCCGCGCGCCCGCTCTGGGCGCGCGGCCTTTCCCTTTTGATCGAGGCACATTCATGCGTTCGCACGTCACGCTGGCGATTGCGCTGCTCGTCTTGCATTCCGGCATGGCCGGTGCGCAGGCGTCGGGTGCGGGCCTGGACCGCAGCGGCTTCGACCCAGCGGTACGGCCGCAGGACGACCTGTTCAAGGCCGTCAATGGCCAATGGGTCAAGGACACGCCGATTCCGGCCGACAAGTCCAACTACGGCACGTTCATCCTGCTGCGCGACCGCTCCGACGAGCGGGTGCGCAAAGTGATCGAAGAACTCGCGGCCGCGCCCGCGGCGACGGGCAGCAACGAGCAGAAGGTGGGTTCGTACTACCGCAGTTTCATGGACGAAGCGGCGATCGACGGCGCCGGTCTTGCACCGTCGTTGCCGTGGCTCGCGCAGATCGACGGCCTCAAGAACAAGGCTGCGCTCGCCGGCTTGATGGGGCAGTGGCAAGGCCAGGTCGCGGTGCCGTTGACCGCGCGCATCACGCCCGACCGCAAGCAGCCCGGCATCTACAGCGTGACCGTGTGGCAAAGCGGCCTGGGCTTGCCCGACCGCAGCTACTACGTCGAAGACGGTGAGCGATTTGCCAAGGCTCGCGCCGCCTACGTGGGCTATGCGGAAACATTGCTGCGCCTGAGCGGTGACGCGCACGCCGCGCGCAGTGCGGCGACGGTGTTTGCACTGGAGAAGCGGCTGGCCGAAGTGCAATGGGCGCCGGTCGACAACCGCAATGCCGTCAAGACCTACAACCCGACAACGCCGACGGAACTGAAGCGCGCGGACCCGGGGCTGGCGTGGGACCGCTTCTTCGCAGCGGCAACGCTGCCGCCGATGGAGCGGCTGTCCGTCGGCCAGCCGAGCTATGCCAAGGCGATGGCCCGGCTGGTGCGCGAACTGCCGCTGGCCGACTGGAAACTCTATCTGCGCGTGCGCCTGCTCGACGCTGCCGCGCCGGTGTTGCCGCAGCCGTTCCGCGAGGCGCACTTTGCCTTCAACGGCCGCGCGATTCAGGGCAGCGAACAGCAGAAGCCGCGCTGGCAACAGGCGACGGCAGCACTCGATGCCGCACTCGGCGAGGCCGTGGGGCAAGGCTACGTGGCGCGCTACTTCCCACCTGCCAACAAGGCCCGCATGCGCGAGCTGGTGACCAACCTGCTGACGGCGTATGGGCAGTCGATCGACAGCGTGACGTGGATGGGCCCGCAGACCCGGCTGCGCGCCAAGGAGAAGCTCGCCAAGTACGGCGTGAAGATCGGCTACCCCGATGTGTGGCGCGACTACTCGGCGCTCACGGTGCGTGACGGCGATGCGCTGGGCAACCAGATGCGCGCCAATCGCTTTGCGTACGAACGCCGAGCGCGCCGCGTCGGCGGGCCGGTCGACCGCAGCGAATGGAGCATGACGCCGCAGACGGTCAACGCCTACTACAGCCCGCCAGTGAACGAGATTGTGTTCCCTGCCGCGATTCTCGAGCCGCCGTTCTTCGACATGAACGCCGACGACGCGGCCAACTACGGTGCCATCGGCGCCATCATCGGCCACGAGATCAGCCACGGCTTCGACGACCAGGGCAGCCAGTTCGACGGCGACGGCAAGCTCGACAACTGGTGGACGGCCGACGATCGCAAGGCCTTCGACCAACTGGCCGCGAGCCTCGCTGCCCAGTACGACACATACGAACCCATTCCAGGGCACAAGGTCAACGGCCGGCTGACGCTGGGCGAGAACATCGCCGACCTGTCGGGCCTGCAGATTTCGTACAAGGCCTATCAGCTGTCGCTCGCCGGCAAGCCCGCACCGGTGATCGACGGGCTGACCGGCGAACAGCGTTTCTTCCTCGCGTGGGCGCAAGCATGGCGTGGCAAGGTGCGAGAAGCGCGTGCCTTGCAGCAGCTGACCGTCGATCCACACTCGCCGCCCGAATTCCGCGCCAACGGCGCTGCCGTCAACCACGATGGCTTCCACTCGGCCTTCGGCACACAACCCGGCGACGGCATGTTCAAGCCCAGTGACGCCCGCATCCACATCTGGTGACCCCATGAAAAATTCGACGATTCGACGTTGGGGCGCTGCCCTCGCGGCGCTGTGCACCGGCACCGTGTTCGCGGCCAGCCTCGGGAGCGGTATCGACCGCAGCACCGCCGATCCCGGCGTGCGCCCGCAGGACGATCTGTTCCTCGCTGCCACGGGGCAGTGGATCAAGAGCACACCGATCCCCGCCGACAAGGCGGCCTACGGCGTGTTCCAGGAGCTGGCCGACCGTGCCGATGTGCGTGTGCGCAAGATCTGCGAAGAGCTGAGCCAGGGTGAAGCGGCGAAGGGCAGCATCGAGCAGAAGGTCGGCTCGTACTACCGTAGCTACCTCGATGTCGATGCCATCGATGCCGCGGGCATCGCGCCGCTGACACCGTGGCTCGCGCAGGTCGATGCCGTGAACACGCCGGCCGAGCTGGCCGTTCTGTGGGGCCGCTGGCAGGGCGTGGTCGACAGCCCGATGACGTTGGCCGTGGGCGGTGACCCGAAGCAGCCCACCATCAACCGCCTGGTGGCGAGTCAATCGGGCCTGGGCCTGCCCGACCGCGACTACTACCTGAAGCGCGAACCCAATTTCGCCAAGGCGCGCGCGGCCTACCTGACCTACATGGAAACGCTGCTGCAGTTGGGCGGCGATGCACAAGCGGCCGCCCACGCCAAGGCTGTGATGGCGCTCGAGACCACGCTCGCGCGAGCGCAGTGGTCTGCCGAAGACAGCCAGGACGCGATCAAGACCTTCAACCCGATGACGATGCCGGTGCTGGCACGCCATGCGCCGGGGCTCGACTGGGCCGCCTTCTTCCGCGCCGCCGCGCTGCCCGAGATCGACCGCCTGTCGGTGCAGCAGCCGAGCTATGCCCGCGCCATGGCGCGCCTGGTGCAAAGCACGCCGATCGACACGTGGCGGCTGTACCAGCGCGTGCGGCTGATGGATGCGCAGGCCAGTGTCTTGCCTAAACCCTGGAGAGACGCAGCGTTCATGCTGCGTGACAAGACCTTGCGCGGGCAGGAAGTGGAGCGGCCGCGCTGGCAGAAGGCCACGGCCGCCGTCGACGCAGCGCTCGGCGAAGCGGTGGGGCAGGTCTACGTGGCTCGCCACTTCTCGCCCGAAGCCAAGGCGCGCACGCAGGAGATGGTGGCCAACCTGTTCGCAGCCTTCGGGCAGTCCATCGACCGCCTGAGCTGGATGACGCCGGCAACTCGCCAGCGTGCACAAGAGAAGCTTGCCAAGTACACCGTCAAGATCGGCTACCCCGACAAGTGGCGCGATTACTCGGCCCTGGAAGTGCGCAATGGCGATGCCTTCGGCAACGCCGCCCGCGCCGGCCGCTTCGAGCACGAGCGCCGCGCCGTGCAAGTGGGCAAGCCGGTTGACCGCAGCGAATGGGGCATGACGCCTCAAACGGTGAATGCGTATTACGACCAGAGCGTGAACGAGATCGTCTTCCCGGCGGCCATTCTCGACACGCCGCTGTTCGATATGGGCTTCGACGACGCGGCCAACTACGGCGCCACCGGTGCGACCATCGGCCACGAGATCAGCCACGGTTTCGACGACCAGGGCAGCCACTACGACGGCAACGGCAAGCTGCAGAACTGGTGGACAGCCGCCGACCGCAAGGCCTTTGACGCTTTGGGCAACCGGCTGGTGAAGCAATTCAACGGCTATGAAGCCCTGCCTGGCCACAAGGTCAACGGCCGGTTGACGCTGGGCGAGAACATTGCCGACCTGTCGGGCCTGGAGATCGCCTACAAGGCCTACCTCCTGTCGCTGAAAGGCCAGCCGGCGCCGGTGATCGACGGACTCACCGGCGACCAGCGCTTCTTCCTGGCCTGGGCTGCCTCGGGGCGCGAGAAGATGCGCGACGCCCGCATGCTCGAACTCGTGACCCATGACCCGCATGCCCCGGCGAGGTTCCGCGCCAATGGGGCGGCCATCAACCTCGATGCGTTCCACGCCACCTTCGCCACTCAGCCCGGCGACCGCATGTACAAGCGCGGCGACCAACGCATCCGCATCTGGTAAGCCCCGGGCACGGGGGTTGCTGCACCCGCTAAAGTGAATGATCTTCTGAATTGTCTGAACCGCCCATGAACAAGCGCTCTTCTCTGGTCTCTGCGACCCTGGCTTCTGCGACGCTGGCTGCAGCCGCCCTCGGCCTCGGCGGCACCGCCCACGCCGCCGGGACCTTGACGGTCTGCACCGAAGCGTCGCCCGACGGCTTCGACATTGCGCAGTACGAGTCGGCCGTCACCAACGACGCGGCAGGCCGCACGATTTACGACCAGCTGCTGGGTTTCAAGCTGGGCACCACCGAGATCGAACCCGGCCTGGCCGAAAAGTGGGACGTGAGTGCCGATGGCACCGTCTACACGCTGCACCTGCGCAAGGGCGTGAAGTTCCACAGCACGGCGTGGTTCAAGCCCACGCGCGAATTCAATGCCGACGATGTGCTGTGGTCCATCAACCGCGTGAACGACAAGAAGCACCCTGCGTACGGCGCCGCGAAGAACGGCTACGTGTACTGGGAGGGCATGGGCATGTCGTCGCTGATCAAGGCGGTGGACAAGGTCGACGCCTACACCGTTCGCATCACGCTGACGCACCCCGAAGCGCCGTTCCTGGCCGACCTCGCGATGGAGGCTATCGGGTCGATCTTCTCCGCCGAATATGGCGAGCAGCTGCAGAAGAGCGGCAAGTTCGACCAGCTCAACACGCAACCCATCGGCACCGGCCCCTTCATCTTCAAGAGCTACCAGAAGGACGCCATCATTCGCTACACGGCGAACACGGCCTACTGGGGTGGCGCGCCGAAGGTCGACAACCTGATCTTCGCCATCACGCTCGACCCGAACGTGCGCATCCAGCGCTTGAAGGCCGGCGAGTGCCTCGTCGGCACGAACATGAAGCCCGAGACGGTGAGCACCTTCGACAACGACCCCAACGTGAAGATCGTGCGCAACAACCCGCTGCTGGCCGCCTACATCGCGCCCAACACCAAGCACAAGTTCCTGAGCGACAAGCGCTTCCGCGAAGCGATGTGGCTGGCGCTCGACAAGAAGACCTACATGTCGGCGGTTTACGGTGGCAATGCCACGCCGGCGGCGAGCTTCCTGCCGCCGCCGATGTGGAGCTACGACAAGACGCTGGTCAACCGCTTCGATCCCGAGAAGGCCAAGCAACTCGTCAAGGCCGTGGGCTACGACGGCACCGAGCTCGCGCTGTTCACGCGTATCGGCGGTTCCATCGACGGCAAGCGCGCCGCCGAGCTGATGCAATCCGACTGGGCACGCGTCGGCATCAAGGTGCGTGTGCAGATGATCGAATGGGGCGAGCTGCTCAAGCGCACCGGCAAAGGCGACCACGACATCACCTTCCTGAGCTGGGCCGGCGACAACGGCGACCCCGACAACTTCCTCACACCCAACCTGACTTGCGCTGCAGTGACTGGCGGCGGCAACAAGAGCCAGTGGTGCAACAAGGAGTTCGACAACCTGATCGATACAGCGCGCAAGACGGTCGACCCGAAGAAGCGCACCGAGCTTTACGTCAAGGCACAGAAGCTGGTGTACGACGAGGTGGCGGTGATCCCGACGGTGTACCCCGTGAACATGACGGCGCTGAACAAGCGCGTCGAAGGCTTCGTCCCCAACCCATTCACGCACAACGACTTCCGCGCGGTGAGCGTCAAATGAGCGCGCTCGCGCTGAGACGCTGGCTGGTCGCCAGCACGATCTCCTGCACGCTGTGTGTGGCGCAGGCGGCGGGCACCGTGACCTTCTGCTCCGATGGCGCGCCCGAAGGGTTCGACGTGGTGCAGTACGAGACGGTGATCACCAACGACGCATCGGGCATTCCGCTCTACGACACCTTGCTCCAGATGAAGCCCGGCACCACCACGGTGGAGCCCGGTTTGGCCGAGCGCTGGGACATCAGTGCGGACGGCACCGTCTACACGCTGCACCTGCGCAAGGGCGTGAAGTTCCACACCGCGCCCTGGTTCAAGCCGACACGCGACTTCAACGCCGACGACGTGCTGTGGTCCTTGAACCGCATCAACGACAAGAGCCACCCGGCGCATGGCGTGGCGAAGAACGGCTACCCGTACTGGGCCGGCATGAGCATGCCGGAGCTCATCAAGTCGGTGAGCAAGGTCGATGACCAGACGGTTCGCATCACGCTGAGCAAGCCCGAGTCGCCCTTCGTCGCCGACCTGACGATGACGTCCATCGCATCGATCTACTCGGCCGAGTACGCCGATCAGCTGCTGAAGGCCGGCAAGCTGGAGCAGATCAACACCCAGCCCATCGGCACCGGACCGTTCGTGTTCAAGAGCTACCAGAAAGACGCCGTCATCCGCTATGCGGCCAACACGGCGTACTGGAACACGCCACCCAAGGTCGACCTGATCTTCGCGATCACACCCGACCCGAGCGTGCGCATCCAGCGCCTGAAAGCAGGTGAATGCCTGGTGAGCCTGGTGGGCGGCGACAACGCCCGTGCCTTTGATGGCGATGCGCGCATCAACCTGCTGCGCAGCAAGCCCCTGACCACCAGCTACCTCGCGCCCAACAGCAAGCACCGGTTCCTGTCGGACAAGCGCTTCCGGGAGGCGCTCTCCATCGCCATCGATCGGAAGACCTTTGTGCAATCGGTCTATGGCGGCGAAGCGGTGCCTGCGGGCAGCTTCCTGCCGCCCGGCATCTGGAGCCATGACGCCTCGCTGAAGACAACGCAGGACATCGAGCGCGCCAAGCAGCTCGTCAAGGCGTCGGGCTATGACGGCAGCGAGTTGACGTTTTTCGCCACGGCACGCACCAGCGATATCAAGCGCGGCACCGAGCTGCTGCAAGGCGACTGGGCACGCATCGGCGTGAAGGTGCGCGTTCAGTTGATGGAGCTGGGCGAGCTGTACAAGCGCACCGGCAAAGGCGAGCACGACCTGGCGCTGCTGAGCTGGTTCAGCGACAACGGCGACCCCGACAACTTCTTCACCCCCAACTTGAGCTGTGCTGCCGCCGAGGGCGGCGGCAACAAGTCGCAGTGGTGCAACAAGGCTTTCGATGATTTGCTGGCCGCCGCACGCGCCACGCCCGACCTGAAGAAGCGTAGCGAGATCTACGTCAAGGCACAACAACTTCTGTTCGCCGAGACAGGCTTGATCACCCTGGCGAACAAGCTCGATGTGCGAGGCGTCAACAAACGCGTGCGCGGCTACGTGGCCACGCCCTTCGGTGGCAGCGATTTCCGCGCGGTGCAGGTGGACTGATGCTCGGCTTCATTCTCAAGCGCCTCGCGCTCGTCGTCCCCACCTTCATCGGCATCACGCTGCTGGCGTTCTCGCTCATTCACCTGATCCCCGGCGATCCGGTGCAGGTGATGGCGGGCGAGCGCCGGCTCGACCCGGCGTTCCACGCCGAGGTGCTGCACCGTCTCGGCCTGGACCGGCCGCTGTGGGAGCAGTACGGCAGCTACCTGTGGAAATCAATGCACCTCGACCTGGGTGAATCGTTCGTGACGCACGAGGCCGTGTGGAGCGAATTCCTGAAGCTCTTCCCGGCCACGGTCGAGTTGTCGATCTGCGCGCTCTTCATCGCCACGGTGGTGGGGCTGCTGGCGGGCGTGCTGGCGGCCATCAAGCGCGGCTCGGTGCTCGACCATGGCGTGATGGGCCTGTCRCTCACGGGCTTCTCGATGCCCATCTTCTGGTGGGGCCTGCTGCTCATCATGTTCTGCTCGGTGAACATGCGCGAGTGGGCGCCGGCGTGGGCACTGCCCGTGTCGGGCCGCATGGCGCTCGAATTCGACATCGCGCCGCGCACCGGCTTCATGCTGATCGACGCGTGGCTGTCGGGTGAAGAGGGCGCTTTCCGGTCGGCACTGTCACACCTGGTGCTGCCGGCGATCGTGCTCGGCACGGTGCCGCTGGCGGTCATTGCGCGCATGACACGCTCGTCAATGCTCGAGGTGTTGCGCGAAGACTATGTGCGCACGGCCAAGGCCAAGGGCTTGTCGCCTGCGCGGGTGGTGTTCGTGCACGCGCTGCGCAATGCCCTGGTGCCGGTGATCACTGTGATCGGCTTGCTGGTCGGCACGCTGCTCGGCGGGGCGGTGCTCACCGAAACCATCTTCTCGTGGCCAGGCATCGGCAAGTGGCTGATCGACGCGATCAGCCGGCGCGACTATCCGGTGGTGCAAGGCGGCATCCTGATCACTGCGACGCTGGTGATCGTGGTCAATCTTCTGGTGGACTTGATGTATGCGGTGGTGAACCCGCGCATCCGGCATGCGAAATGAGTGATGTGACATGAGTGCAGTTCTCTCTACTGAAGAAGTCGCGACAGCAGGCGCGCCACCGGCGTCGTCGCTGGGTGACTTCTGGCGCAGTTTCGCCACCAACAAAGGCGCGGTCGCGGGCCTGTTCGTGTTCATCTTCGTCATCCTGTGTGCGCTGTTTGCCAATCTGCTCGCGCCGCACGATGCCATCGAGCAGTACCGGGATGCGCTGCTCACGCCACCGATGTGGGCCGAAGGCGGCAGCAGCAAGTTCATCCTGGGCACCGACGACATCGGCCGCGACGTGCTCTCGCGCCTGCTGTTCGGTGCACGGCTGTCCTTGCTGATCGGTTTCGTGGCGGTGCTGCTGTCCATGCTGCCGGGCATGGCACTGGGTTTGACGGCGGCGTTCTTTCCTCGCGTCGGCGTGGCCATCCTGCGGCTGATGGACGTGATGCTCGCGCTGCCCAGCCTGCTGCTCGCCATCGCGGTGGTGGCGGTGCTTGGTCCGGGGCTGCTGAACACCATGCTCGCAATCGCCATCGTGGCGGTGCCGAGTTATGTGCGCTTGGTTCGTGCCTCGGCCATGTCGGAGCTGACCAAGGACTACGTCATCGCCTCGCGCCTGGCCGGTGCCGGAACGCTGCGGCTGATGTTCAACACCGTGCTGCCCAATTGCATGGCGCCGGTGATCGTGACGGCCACGCTAGGTTTCTCGGATGCGATCCTGACCGCGGCGGCGCTCGGCTTCCTGGGCCTTGGCGCGCAGCCGCCCACGCCGGAGTGGGGAACGATGCTGGCGTCGGCACGCGACTACATCGAGCGCGCCAACTGGGTCGTCACCCTGCCGGGCCTCGCGATCCTGATCACGGTGCTGTCGATCAACCTGATGGGTGACGGCCTGCGCGATGCGCTCGATCCGCGGATGAAGAAATTGTCATGAGCCACCTTCTGGAGATACGCAACCTGACGGTCGAGTTCGGTTCGAAGGAGCGCCCGTTCGCGGCCGTGCAAGGCGTCGACATGACGCTGGACCGCGGCGAGCTGCTCGGTGTGGTGGGCGAATCGGGCTCGGGCAAGAGCGTCAGCATGCTGGCGCTGATGGGGCTGGTCGAAGCACCGGGCCGCGTGACGGCCGACGTGCTTCGCTTCGATGGCCACGACCTGATGGCCCTGTCGCCGCGCGAGCGCCGCGACATCGTCGGCCGCGACATGGCGATGATCTTCCAGGACCCGATGAGCAGCCTGAATCCCAGCTACACCGTGGGGTTCCAGATCATCGAGACGCTGAAGGTCCACCAGAAGGGCAACAAGAATGCGCTGAAGGACCGCGCGCTCGAACTGCTGAAGCTGGTCGAGATTCCCGATGCCGAATCGCGCCTCTCGGCCTACCCGCACCAGCTGTCGGGTGGCATGAGCCAGCGCGTGATGATCGCGATGGCACTCGCCTGTGCGCCCAAGCTGCTGATCGCCGACGAGCCCACCACCGCGCTCGACGTCACCATCCAGGCGCAGGTGCTCGACCTGCTGGTGGCGCTGCAACGCAAGCAGGACATGGCGCTGATCCTCATTACGCACGACCTGGCGCTGCTGGCCGAGCATGCCAAGCGCATCGCGGTGATGTACGCGAGCGAGGTGGTGGAAGTGCAAACCGTGCCGGCCCTGTTCGAGAAGCCGCACCACCCCTACACCGAGGCATTGCTCGCCTCCATTCCCGAACACAGCCGCGGCGCGCGGCGCCTGCCCACGCTCGCCGGCGTGGTGCCGGGCATGCACGAGCGGCCGAAGGCCTGCCTGCTGTCGCCACGCTGCCCCTACGTGCAAGACACTTGTCGTGTCACACACCCCGGCCTGCTGCCCATGCCGGATGGCAGCCAGGCGCGTTGTCTCTTTCCGCTGAACCTGAGCTCATGACCGCCACTGCACCTGCTCCTTTGTTGGACGCGAAGAATCTGTCGCGTCACTACCAGGTCTCGCGTGGCGTCTTCAAGCCGCCCGCGACCGTGAAGGCACTCAATGGCGTCAGCTTCTCGCTCGCTGCCGGGCAGACACTGGCCGTGGTGGGCGAATCGGGCTGCGGCAAGTCGACGCTCGCGCGCGCGCTGACGCTGATCGAAAAGCCCACCGGCGGCAGCCTGGAGCTCGATGGCACCGATGCCGCCACCGCCGGCGAATCGCAAGTGCGTGCGCTGCGCCAGCGGGTGCAGATGGTGTTCCAGAATCCGTATGCCTCGCTGAACCCGCGCAAGCGCATCGCGCAGATGCTCGACGAGCCGCTGCTGCTCAACACCCAACTCACGGCACCCGAGCGGCGCGAACGCATCGCCGCGATGCTGTCGCAGGTGGGCTTGCGGCCCGAGCACGCGCAGCGCTACCCGCACATGTTCTCGGGCGGCCAGCGCCAGCGCATCGCGATCGCGCGCGCGATGATGCTGCAGCCCGGCCTGCTGGTGGCCGACGAGCCGACGTCGGCGCTCGATGTGTCCATCCAGGCGCAGATCCTGAATCTGTTCATGGACATCCAGGAGCGCACGAAGATTGCGTACGTGTTCATCTCGCACAACCTGAGCGTGGTGGAGCACATCGCCGAGCGCGTGATGGTGATGTACCTCGGCCGCGCCGTCGAGTTCGCACCCAAGACCCAGCTGTTTTCGCAGCCGCTGCACCCGTACACCCGCGCGCTGCTGTCGGCCACGCCGAGCATCGACGCGGCACGCCGCGCCAACAAAATCCGCATCGTTGGCGAGCTGCCGTCGCCGCTGAATCCGCCATCGGGTTGCAGCTTCCACAAGCGCTGCCCGTACGCGCAGCCCAACTGCAGCGTCGACGTGCCGCCTCTGCGCAGCGTTCGCGGCAGCGAGGTCGCGTGCCACTACGCTGAGGCCATCGCCGACGGCATGGCGCCTTCACGCAGCTGAATTACCGCTCGTTGAAGGCGGCTGTGTTCCGCTGAATCGGAACGCCGTTTGCCACGTTTTTCCATCAACGATGGAAGGACGCAGCATGAGCCACACCGCCGCCGATCACCTGTTGCAGCGCTTGCGCGAATGGGGCGTGCGCCGCGTCTTTGGCTACCCGGGCGACGGCATCAACGGCCTGATGGGTGCCTTCGACCGGGCCGGCGATTCGATGGAGTTCGTGCAGGCTCGGCATGAGGAACTGGCCGCCTTCATGGCCTGCGCGCATGCCAAATTTACCGGCGAGCCGGGCGTCTGCATGGCGACCTCGGGTCCGGGCGCCATCCACTTGCTGAACGGCCTGTACGACGCACGGCTCGACCACCAGCCTGTCGTGGCGATCGTCGGGCAGCAGGCCCGTGCATCGATCGGCGGCGACTACCAGCAAGAGGTCGACCTGCAGACCTTGTTCAAGGACGTGGCGTCGGAGTACGTCATCACCGTCACGGTGCCGGAGCAGGTGCGCCATGCGGTGGACCGCGCGTTGCGCATCGCGATCGACCAGCGTAGCGTCACTTGTGTGATCGTGCCCAACGACGTGCAGTTGCTGCCGGCCGTGGAGAGTCCGCCGCGAGAGCATGGCACCGTGCATTCGGGCATCGGCATCTCCCGCAAGCGCATCGTTCCTGCCGACGACGAGTTGCGCCAGGCGGCCGAGATTCTCAACACCGGCCAGCGGGTGGCCATCCTGGCCGGTGCCGGCGCGCTGGACGCGTGTGACGAACTGATCGAAGTGGCCGACCTGCTCGGTGCCGGCATTGCCAAGGCGCTGCTCGGCAAGGCGGCAGTGCCTGACGATCTACCGTTTGTTACCGGCTCGATCGGCTTGCTGGGCACCGAGCCGAGCTGGGAGCTGATGAGCGGCTGCGACACCTTGCTGATGGTCGGCTCGAGCTTTCCGTATTCGGAATACCTGCCGAAGGAAGGGCAAGCGCGCGGCGTGCAAGTCGACATCGACGGCCGCCGCCTCAGCCTGCGCTACCCGATGGAATTGAACCTCGTGGGCGACAGCCGGCTCACGCTGCGCGCGCTGATCCCGCACCTCCAACGCAAGGCGGATCGCGCCTGGCGCGGCAAGGTCGAGGCAAGCGTGGAGAAGTGGTGGCGGGTGCTCGAGGCGCGTGCGATGAACGAAGCGAACCCGATCAATCCGCAGCGTGCGTTCTGGGTGCTGTCGCCACGGCTGCCCGACGATTGCCTCATCGCCGCTGATTCGGGGTCGACCGCGTTCTGGTACGCACGCGACCTGAAGCTGCGCCGCGGCATGCAGGCCTCGCTGTCGGGTGGGTTGGCCACGATGGGTTCGGCCGTGCCGTATGCACTCGCCGCGAAGATGGCGCATCCCACGCGGCCCGTGCTGGCCATCGCTGGCGACGGTGCGATGCAGATGAACGGCATCAACGGGCTCATCACCGTGGCGCACCGTTGGCGGCAGTGGGCCGACCCGCGGCTTGTTGTGCTGGTGCTCAACAACGCCGACCTCAACATGGTGACCTGGGAGCAGCGTGTCGGTGCGGGTGACCCGAAGTACGAGGCGTCGCAGACGCTGCCCTTCTTCCCGTATGCCGACTACGCGCGTCTGCTTGGTCTCGGTGGCATCCGTGTCGACGATCCCAACCAGCTTGCATCGGCGTGGGAGCAGGCCTTCGCTGCCGACCGGCCGACGCTGGTGGAGGTGATTGCCGACCCGGCTGTGCCGCCCTTGCCACCGCATTCGACCGGCAAGCAGGCGAAGGCCTACGTCTCGGCATTGCTGCATCGCGACCCGGAGGCGATGCGCACCGTGATCGCCACGGCCCGGGAGTGGTGGGACGGCGTGCGTACACCATCGCGCTGACCTCAGCATTCGGCAGGTGGGGCCGCCCCTCATCGACAATCGAGCCATGAACAAAGCCTTCACCAAGGAGCCGAGCGGCGAGGACGATGACGACGACATGGCGCTGCCGGAGTTGCCGCTCGGCGGCAAGAACTACGTCACGCCCGAAGGCTATCGGCGCCTGCGAGAAGAGCTGATGGAGTTGCTCGACACCGAGCGCCCAAAGATCGTCGAAGTGGTGTCGTGGGCCGCCAAGAACGGCGACCGCTCCGAGAACGGCGACTACCTCTATGGCAAGAAGCGCCTGCGAGAGATCGACCGGCGCATCCGCTTTCTGACCAAGCGCCTCGACATTGCCGAAGTGGCCGACCCCTCGGTGCACCACGGAAGCGACCAGGTCTTCTTCGGCGCGACCGTGACCTACGAAAACACGAAGGGCGAGGAGCGCACCGTCACGATCAAGGGTGTCGACGAGGTCGACAACCTGAAAGGCGAAGTGAGCTGGGTGTCACCGATTGCGCGGGCGCTGCTGAAGGCACGCGTCGGCGACGAGGTGTCGCTGATGACGCCAGGCGGCGTGGAGCACATTGAAGTGGTTGAAGTCCGCTACCCACCGCAAGCTCCGACCGCTGAATGATCAAGCAACGCCCGCGGAACCGGCTCCGCCGGGCCGCCAGGCCCTTCGGCTGGCACATCTTGTCCATTGGACAAGATGTGCCTGGGCTCAGCCCCTCGGGGGCAGGAGCGAAGCGACTGGGGGGCTAAGGCTTCACGCGCAGGACCTTCAGCACAGCCGGCGCGCGGCGCAGGGTGCGCATCACATCGGCCAAGTGCAGCCGGTCGCGAACGCTAATCAGCAAGCGCAGTTCGATGGTCTCCGAGGCGGGCTCGTCGTCCATGTCGATGTGGGTGATGTCGGCCTCCGCAGCGCTCACGGCGGACGCCACCTGGGCGAGGACACCCTTGCCGTTGTTCAACAGCAGCGTCACCCCGGTCTCGAAGGGCCGAGACGGTTCTTCGGACCAGTCGACCGTGATCCAGCGCTCGCTGTCGCGTTCGAACAGGCGTTTGCCGATGCTGCATTCGGCGGTGTGCACCAGCAGGCCTTCGCCGCGGCCGAGGTAGCCGACGATGTCGTCGCCAGGAATGGGGCGGCAGCAGCTGGCCATCTGCACCGAGGCGCCTTCGGTGCCGTCGATCACCACCAGGCCCTGTGTCGGCGTGGCGTCGTCCTCGGTGGCATAGCGGCCCATGGTCAGCGTCAGCGCGTCGGGCTTGGCGCCGCGCTCGAGCATCAGCTGCGCCAGGCGCTTGGCCACGATGATGGCGATCTTGCGGCCGAGGCCGATGTCGGTCAGCAAATCGCCGCGGGTGCGGTTGCCACTCCACTTGGTGAGCGACTGCCACAACGCGGCGCCAGACGCATCGGTCGGGTCGCTCGAGGGCAGGGCGAGGCCTTCGGCGCGCAGGGCTTGGGCCAACAGCTTCTCGCCCAGCTGCTGCGACTCTTCCTGCTCCATGTTCTTCAGGTAATGGCGGATCTTCGAACGCGCCCGGCCAGTGCGCACGAAGTTGAGCCAGCCTGGGTTAGGCCGCGCACCCGGGGCGGTGACCACCTCGACCACGTCGCCGCTGCGCAGCTCGGTGCGCAAGGCCACCGGGTCGCCGTTGACCTTGGCGGCGACGCAGTGGTCTCCGACGTCGGAGTGGATGGCGTAGGCGAAGTCGACCGGCGTGGCGCCTCGCGGCAGCGCCATGATCTTCGACTTGGGCGTGAACACGTAGACCGCGTCGGGGAAGAGGTCGATCTTCACGTGCTCGAGGAACTCGCTCGCGTCGCGCGTCTCATCCTGGATGTCGATCAGCGATTGCAGCCACAGCGCACCCAGGCGCTGCGCGTCCTGCGGCTGGCCCGAGCCGCCGATCTTGTACATCCAATGCGCCGCGATGCCTTTTTCGGCCACGGCGTGCATGGGCTCGGTGCGGATCTGAAACTCCACCGCCGTGCCCAGCGGGCTCACCAGCGTGGTGTGGAGCGACTGGTAGCCGTTGGCCTTGGGGATCGCGATGTAGTCCTTGAAGCGGCCGGGCAATGGCTTGTAGAGCTGGTGCAGAACGCCGAGTGCGAGGTAGCACTCGGGCAGGGTGTTCACGACGATGCGGAAGCCGAAGATGTCGTTCACCTGCGCAAAGCTCAGGTGCTTCTCGCGCATCTTGGTGTAGATCGAATAAAGCGTCTTCTCGCGGCCGTAGACCTGCACCTTCTGGCGGGCGTCGGTGAACGCCTTTTCGACCTCGCGCTGGATGCGTTCGACGATGTCGCGGCGGTAGCCGCGGGCTCGCAACACGGCCTTGGACAGCGCTGCATGGCGCCATTGGCGCAGGTGCTGGAACGACAGCTCCTGCAGTTCGCGGTAGGTCTGGTTGAGGCCCAGGCGGTGGGCGATGGGGGCGTAGATCTCGAGCGTTTCGCGGGCGATGCGGATGCGCTTCGGAGCCGCCATGGCTTCCATCGTGCGCATGTTGTGCAGCCGGTCGGCCAGCTTGATGAGGATCACGCGCACGTCGCGCGCCATCGCCAGCAGCATCTTGCGGAACGACTCGGCCTGCGATTCTTCCTTGGTCGAGAACTGCAGCTTGTCTAGCTTGGTGAGGCCGTCGACTAGGTCGGCAGTGGCGGTGCCGAAGCGTTCGATCAGCTCGACCTTGGTGACGCCGCAGTCTTCCATCGCGTCGTGCATCAGCGCGGCCATGATGGCCTGGGCGTCGAGCTTCCAGTCGGCGCACAGGCCGGCCACAGCGATCGGGTGGGTGATGTAAGGCTCACCGCTGGCGCGGAACTGGCCCAGGTGGGCTTCATCGGCGAAGCGGTAGGCCTCGCGCACGCGCTTGATGTCCGAGGCTTCGAGGTAGTCGAGCTTGCGCGTCAGCGTGGCAAACGAGGCGGCCGCGGCGTCGCTGGTGGCCGCCGGCACGGCCGGCTCGCGCACGCGCCGGCCCACGCCGGTTGCAGCGTCGCGAATCCAGGTCGAAATGGGGCCAGCCATGCCTCGAATTTATCGCGGATCGGGAAATACCGGATCAGGGCTTCCCAAAAGCAAACGGCCCGCGTGGGGCCGTTTGCAATTAGTTGACAGAAGAGCCGATCAGATCGGCACCTTGCGCAACATTTCGATGCCGACTTCGCCAGCGGCGATTTCGCGCAGCGCGGTCACACCGGGCTTGTTCTTGGTTTCGATCTTGGGGGCGTGGCCCTGGCTCAGCATGCGGGCACGGTAGGTGGCTGCGAGCACCAGTTGAAAGCGGTTCGGGATCTTGACGAGACAGTCTTCGACGGTGATGCGGGCCATGGAATGCTCCGGTGAGGATCCAACTGAAGGATCTAGCTGAGATTGAGGGCCGCAAAGACAGCAGGTTTGCTTCTTCGCAGGGCAGCGTACTTGAGTCGCTGCGAATGAACGATCGCTTTCAGGTCGAACAGCGCCGTTTCAAACAGAGCGTTGATTATAACGAAGTCGAAATGCCGGGCTTGGGCCACCTCGATGCGTGCATTGGTCAAGCGCTGGGCGATCACCTCGGGGTGGTCTTCGCCGCGGCGGGTCAGGCGCTGGGCCAGTTCGTCCCAGCTGGGGGGCAGGATGAAGATCAGGATGGCGTTGGGAAACAGTTCCTTGATCTGCAGCGCGCCCTGCCAGTCGATCTCGAGCACCACGTCCTGGCCGCCGGTGATGAGGGTTTCGACCGCAGCGCGTGAGGTGCCGTACAGGTTGCCGTGTACTTCAGCCCATTCGAAGAAGGCGCCATCGGCGATCTTCTGGCGGAATTCGGGTTCTTCGATGAAGAAGTACTCGCGCCCATCCTGTTCCTGGCCGCGCGGCTTGCGGGTGGTGTGCGAAATGGACACCACCAGGTGCGAATCCATCTGCAGCAAAGCGTTCACGAGGCTCGACTTGCCTGCGCCGCTGGGGGCCGCCACCACGAAAAGATTACCGGGGTAGTCCATCATTCGAGATTCTGAATTTCGAGTACGAAGCCGCGCTGGAATTTCCGTGGCAACTGCAGCCCCGAACTGTAGCTTGTGCTGCTGCGGTGCGGCCACCATCGGTCGTTGCCTGCATGCAGGCTGCTGGTTTGCGTCGAAAGGTGCACAGACCCGTGCCGGCTCCGCCGGGATCACGGGGTCAGTTCGATCGTCCTGGATGCTGGCGCGCGATCAAGATATAGAGCGCTGCCCCCAGCACCAGCAGCCCCGTGGCGATCCACAGCGAAGCGTTGAATCCTGCAGCGGCATTCGCACTTCGCGCGACCAGCCAAGCGGCAAGCGGTGGCCCCATGATCTGCCCCAATCCGTATGAGGCGGTGAGCAGGCCCATGAAGCTGGTGGCATCCAACGGCCTCACGCGGCGCACCTCCTGCATCGCGAAGAAGGTGATGGCGGTAAAGGGCAGCCCGAGCAACAGACTGCCGGCCGCGAAGCCGACAAGGCTGGGGCTCACGAGGCTCGCGGCCACACCGGCGGCCTGCAACAGGTAGCAGGCCGCCAACCGCAGCCGGAGGTCGCCCTGCGGGCTCAGGCGCGAGGCGCCCACCGCCCCGAGCATCACGCCGACACCAAACAGTGGCCAGAAGAGGTCGAGCAAATGCGAGCCAGGCAAAGCCTGGCGAGCGATCACGGGCAGGAATGTTGCGGTGATGATGTAGCCGATGCCGGCCAGCCCGTAAGCCAACGTGAGAAGGCTCATCTCGCCGGCGGCAGCGGGCGCGCGCAACGCGACCTGGCCGGTTGGTCCGGCAGTCGGTGTCGACGGAGCGAGACCGCGTCTGGCGTCGAAGGCGTGCCACACGGCGGCTGTCAGCAGCGCAGCCAGCACGCCAAAGGTCAGCCAGCCTGCGGCTGCAGGCCCTTGCAGCTGCACCAGCACGGTGGCTGCCAGGCCGCTTGCAATGATGCCCAGGCCTGGCCCGACGTAGATCAGCGCTCCCATTGCGGGTACCCCACGCCGTGCCAACTGCTCCAAGCAAAAGCCCGAGGTGTACAGGAAGACCACGGCGCTCGCCACGCCGGCGGCGAACCGCAGGAGCGCCCAAGCCGCTGGCTGGTGCGCTGCCATGCCCAGCGTCAGAAGCGCCGTGACGACCAGCCCGCCACGCACGAGTAGGGGGCCGTTGACCGTGCCAGACCACCCCAAGCGCCGCCAGATCCAGGGTTGGAACGTGCATGCCACGGCGCCGATGAGGTATCCCAGGTAATTGGCGCTCGCCAGCAGGCTTGCCCCGGTGAGATCCACAGAATGTTCCGCCAGCATCAGGGGCAAGAGCGGTGTGAACGCGAAGCGGCCGATGCCCATTGCCACAGCGAGTGCAACGAGGCCCCCTACGGCGATGGAGAGGGGCGAGAGGGGACGTGGGGTCGACATGCGGTCGATGAGTTTCTCACGCGTCCCGACCGGCTTTCATCACGGCGCCACGGCTCGCGAGAACGGTGGCGGCCACGAACTTTCTTTCACGAGCGGTGCAGCGCCTTGTCCAGTGCCGCCACGCTGGCCGTGGGTATGTCAACCCCAGACGAACAAAGTGCTAGATTCATCCATGGCCCGTCTCCTCGCACCTCGCAACGCGGTAGCCCATCTGCCGGGTGTCTTGGTGTAGCTCTGCTGACCTCCGGTCTGCAACCTACGGCAAAGCGAGGGACGGGCCGCCGGATTCACAAAGCCATCCTGTTCAGAGGTCTGACTTGCTTCTGACGTAAGCCATCGGGGATTCGCTTCACATGCCACACGATCTGGTTGCATTCGGCGCCATCTTCTTCTTCGAGCAGGCGGGAGCTGCGGATCCTCGGCCCGAGGTGGCGTCCGTCGTTGCCTTTGTCTGCATCGCAGCCACGCAACTCGTGTTCTGGGTGTTCACATTTCCGGTCAATCGAGCAACGCAGAACTGGACCCAGGCTCCCCCACACTGGGAGAAGCTGCGTCGGCGGTGGGAGTATTCGCACGCCACATCCGCGGTGCTCAACGTCGTGGCCTTTGGTGCTGCCGTGCTGGCGACGCTGTGGTCGTGAACGCGATGCCCGTTGCAGACGTCAGACCCAATTGACCTCGATGCCAGCCAAGCGCAACGTACCCTCTGCGACGAGCCAGCCCAAAGGTTGTGGTTCGCCTCGTTCCTCATCAAAAGCGTCAAAGCCCGAGGCAAGGCAGTCAACGCAAAGTGAAGTAGAGGCACTGGCGTCGCTTGCCAAAGTCGGCGCAGGCGCTCGTTGCATCTGGCATCTCGTCATTCAGTGAGGTCCAGCGCCTCGGCTCGGTAGCCACCTACGCACGCATCAAGCAAAGTGATCCGCGCGTCACGCTGAATCTGCTCTGGGCGCTGGAAGGCGCCTTGTCGGGTCTTTCCTGGCAAGTCGTGGCCAGGGAGCACCGCACCAGCCTGCTGCTTGCACTCGACACACTGCAAAATCGACAGAACAACGGAAGGGGAGCCCGTGCTGGTTGAGATTGCAATTGGCGACGCATACGGAGCCGGATTCGAATTCTGCAGCCGCGAGAAGATCGAGCGCAGCAACACGCTTGCGTCGTATGTCGACCATGAACTCGGCATAGCGGCTGGCTGCTACACCGACGACACGCAGATGAGCATTGCGATCTCGGAGGTGCTACTTTCCGAGGCGAGCGCTACCAGCGCCACGTTCGCCGATGCATTCGTCCGCTGCTACAAGCGCGACCGGCGAAAAGGCTACGCGAAAGGGATGCAAGCCCTTCTGGACGAGTGTCCRGATGGGTCATCCCTGCGTTCTCGCATCAAGCCGGAAAGCCGGCGCAACGGAGCGGCCATGAGGTCGGCTCCACTCGGGCTGATTCCAGACAAGAGCCTGCTCCTCAGCGTCGCCGAAGAGCAGGCCGCCATCACGCACAACACAGCCGAGGGCATCCTCTCGTCCCGCGTGGTTGCGCTCAGCTCACACCTGCTGTTGTACGAGCAAGCGAAGCTGTCGAACCTGCCGAAGCTGGTTCAGGAAGAGCTTGGTTTTGAGTTGCTCAGCAATTGGCAGCAAGAAGTCGAATGCGATGCCATACAAACCCTGCACGCCGTCAACACAGCATTGCAGCGGAATCGGCGCATGTCAGATCTCCTGATCGACTGCGTGAACTTCGGGGGTGATGTGGACAGCGTTGCGGCAATCGCGATGGGACTCGCATCGCTATCGCCCGAGTACGCCTCGGATGTGCCGAAGGTTCTTCGGGAGGGGCTGGAGGCTGGGTCCTATGGAACTTCTTTCCTCCAGAGACTCGACGCTGCACTGGCAGGGAAATTCACCGTTCTCGCCAACCGGCTGCAGGGAGCTGTCGTCTAGGCTTCGATCGGCATCGCCGGGCTGAGCAACAAGAAAGTCGAAAAGGACGGTCAGACCATCGCTCACGGCCGTTGAAGTTGGGTGCGCAAGCGGCTGTGAAGCCTAGGGTTTGCGCGGAGACGTCGAGCCGGGAGGCCGGACGAACGAGGTTTCCGAAAGCTGGATGCCCGGCCATTCCGAGATCTCGCGCACCGCTCATCTCCAAGCAAATCAACGACTTACCGCGGCTCTTGGAAACCGTGACATATGGCACACGTGTTGCGATAACTGTGCGCTGGCCGCGTCGACAGACGCGGAAAGACGACAAACACAGGAGACAGCAATGAGCACGATGGGCGACCTCGACCCCACCGAAACCGGCGAATGGGTCGACGCATTGAGCGCGGTCCAGCAGCACCGCGGCAGCGACCGCACCAACTACCTCATCAACCGGCTGGTGGACCAAGGCAGGCGCGATGGTGTTTATGTGCCGCGTTCGCTGACCACCGCCTACTGCAACACCATCCCGCCCGAGCGCGAGGACAAGAGCGCCGGCGACCGCGAGATTGAGCACAAGCTGCGCTCGATCATCCGCTGGAACGCGATGGCGATCATCCTGCGGGCGAACAAGGACTCATCCGAGCTCGGTGGCCACATCGCGAGCTTTCAGTCCGCGGCAACGCTCTACGACATCGGCTTCGGCCACTTCTGGCATGCGCCGACGGACACCCACGGCGGCGACCTGCTGTTCATCCAGGGCCACAGCTCGCCCGGCATCTATGCACGCGCCTTCCTCGAAGGGCGGCTCACGGAAGCGCAGCTGCTGAACTACCGCCAGGAGACCGACGGCCAGGGCATCCCGTCGTACCCGCACCCCTGGCTGATGCCCGACTTCTGGCAGTTCCCGACCGTCTCGATGGGGCTCGGGCCACTGATGGCGATCTACCAGGCGCGCTTCCTCAAGTACCTGCACGGCCGCGGCCTGGCTGACACCGCCAAGCGCAAGGTCTGGGCCTTCATGGGCGACGGCGAGATGGACGAGCCCGAGTCGCTCGGCGCGATCTCGCTGGCCGGCCGCGAGAACCTCGACAACCTCGTCTTCGTCATCAACTGCAACCTGCAGCGCCTGGACGGCCCGGTGCGCGGCAACGGCAAGATCGTCCAGGAACTCGAGAGCGTGTTCCGCGGTGCCGGCTGGAACGTCATCAAGGTGCTGTGGGGCAGCGGCTGGGACGCACTGCTCGCCAAGGACAAGAGCGGCAGGCTGCTGCAACGCATGGAAGAGTGCGTCGACGGCGAGTACCAGGACTTCAAGAGCAAGAGCGGCGCCTACGTGCGCGAGCACTTCTTTGGCAAGTACGACGAGACCCGGGCGCTCGTGGCCCACATGAGCGACGACGAAATCTGGAGCCTCACGCGGGGCGGGCACGACCCGGTCAAGGTCTTCGCCGCGTACTCCGCCGCGGTCAAGCACACCGGCCAGCCGACGCTGATCCTGCCGAAGACCGTCAAGGGCTACGGCATGGGCGAGTCGGGCGAAGGCCAGATGATTGCGCATCAGGCGAAGAAGATGACGCAGGACGCGCTGCGCGGCTTCCGCGACCGCTTCCAGATCCCGGTCTCCGACGAAGAGCTGCCCAACGTGCCCTTCGTCAAGCTCGCCGAAGACAGCCCCGAGATGCAGTACCTGCACGCGCGGCGTGCGGCGCTCGGCGGCTACCTGCCGCAGCGGCGGCGCAAATCCACCGCGCTCGAGATTCCGCCGTTGGCCACCTTCGAGCGGCTGCTGAAGGACACCGGCGAACGCGAGATCTCGACCACGATGGCTTTCGTGCAGATGCTCGGCACGCTGGTGCGCGACAAGACCATCGGCCGCCACATCGTGCCCATCGTGCCCGACGAGTCGCGCACCTTCGGCATGGAAGGCATGTTCCGCCAGCTCGGCATCTATTCCTCGCTCGGCCAGCTCTACAAGCCGCAGGACGCCGACCAGCTGATGTACTACCGCGAGTCCAAGGACGGCCAGGTGCTGCAAGAGGGCATCAACGAAGGCGGCGCGATGTCGAGCTGGATCGTCGCGGCCACTTCGTACAGCACGAACAACGTGCCGATGATCCCGTTCTACATCTACTACTCGATGTTCGGGCTGCAGCGCGTCGGCGACCTGGCCTGGCTGGCCGGCGACATCCGCGCGCGCGGCTTCCTGCTCGGTGGCACCGCCGGGCGCACCACGCTGAACGGCGAAGGCCTGCAGCACGAGGACGGCCACAGCCACATCCTGGCCGGCACCATTCCCAACTGCATCTCCTACGACCCGACCTTCGCGTTCGAGGTCGTCACCATCATCCG
Organism: Rhizobacter sp. P2_G4; assembly: GCF_056403575.1. Classification (NCBI taxonomy): domain Bacteria; kingdom Pseudomonadati; phylum Pseudomonadota; class Betaproteobacteria; order Burkholderiales; family Sphaerotilaceae; genus Rhizobacter; species Rhizobacter sp. P2_G4. The sequence goes on from NZ_JBFUFG010000002.1 coordinate 168,852, forward strand.
CGACGGCATGCGCCGCATGTACGCCGAGCAGGAGGACGTTTACTACTACGTCACCTTGATGAACGAGAACTACCCGCACCTCGGCATGCCCGAGGGCAGCGAGGCGGGCATCCTCAAGGGCCTGTACCAGCTGAGCGACGGCGGCAAGACGGCCAAGAAGGGTCAACGTGTGCAGCTGATGGGCAGCGGCACCATCCTGCGCGAGGTGATGTTTGCGGCCGAACTGCTGAAGAACGACTTCGGCATCGCGGCGGACGTGTGGAGCGCGACCAGCTTCAACGAGCTGCGCCGCGACGGCATGGCCGTCGAGCGCTGGAACCGCTTGCACCCGACCGCACCGGCGCACAAGAGCCACGTTGAGTTATGCCTCGAAGGCCACGACGGCCCGGTGATCGCCGCGACCGACTACATGCGCAACTACGCCGACCAGGTGCGCGAGCAGGTGCAGGCTGCCGGCCGGCGCTACACCGTGCTCGGCACCGATGGCTTCGGCCGCAGCGACTACCGGCGCAAGCTGCGCCGCTTCTTCGAGGTTGACCGCTGGCACGTGGTGGTGGCTGCGCTCAAGGCGCTGGCCGACGACGGCGTGATCAAGCCCTCGGTGGTTGCGGATGCGATCACGAAATATGGGCTCGATGCCGAGCGCGCAGCCCCTTGGACGGTGTGAGGCACGACATGAGCAATTCATTCGACATCAAGGTGCCTGATATCGGCGACTTCGCCGGCGTGCCCGTCATCGAGATCTTCGTGAAAGTGGGCGACACGGTGAAGGCCGAAGATCCGCTGCTCTCGCTGGAGTCCGACAAGGCGACGATGGATGTGCCCGCGCCGCGTGGCGGCAAGGTGAAGTCCATCGCCGTGAACATCGGCGACAAGGTCAGCGAGGGCAGTGTGGTGATGGTCTTCGAAGGCGAAGGCGAAGGCGAAGGCGCTGGCGCCGCATCGGCTCCAGCGGCCGCGCCTGGCGAAGCCGCCAAGCCCAGCGTCACGGCGCCGCCTTCGGCCGTCAATGCGCCGGCCGGCGTGGCCGAGGTGCGCGTGCCCGACATCGGCGAGTTCACCGACGTGCCAGTGATCGAGATCTTCGTGAAGGTCGGCGACACGGTGAAAGCCGAAGACCCGCTCGTCTCGCTCGAATCCGACAAGGCGACGATGGACGTGCCCGCGCCGCTGTCGGGTGTCGTCAAGGCCGTCAAGGTCAAGGTTGGCGACAAGGTCAGCGAAGGCTCCGTGATCCTGTCGCTCACGACGGGCGAGGTGAGCGCCGTACCCACCGCGGCACCGGCAGTCGCTGCGGCGACCGGCAACGATGCGGCCAAGGCCCCGGCCGCAACAGCATCGGCAGGCACCGTCGACGAAGCCAGCTTCGCGCTCGCCTACGCCGGCCCGGCCGTGCGTAAGCTGGCGCGTGAACTCGGCGTCCACTTGGGCAAGGTGAAGGGCAGCGGCGACCACGGCCGCATCGTCCGCGAGGACGTTGAGGCATTCGCAAAGGGTGGTGCGCCGAGCGCAGCATCCGCGCCCGCCAAAGCGGCAGCGGCGCCCGCAGCCGGCGGCGCCGGCCTGGACCTGCTGCCCTGGCCCAAGGTCGACTTCGCCAAGTTCGGCCCGATCGAGCGCAAGGAGCTGTCGCGCATCAAGAAGATCTCGGCGGCCAACCTGCACCGCAACTGGGTCGTCATCCCGCATGTGACGACGCACGACGAGGCCGACATCACCGAGCTCGAGCAGTTCCGCGTGCAGATGAACAAGGAGCTCGAGAAGTCGGGCGTCAAGCTCAGCATGCTGCCGTTCATGATGAAGGCGGCGGTGGCGGCACTGAAGAAGTTCCCCGAGTTCAACGCGAGCCTGGAGGGCGACGCGCTCGTGCTGAAGAACTACTGGCACATCGGCTTCGCCGCCGACACGCCCAACGGCCTGATGGTGCCGGTGATCCGGGACGTCGACAAGAAGACCGTGCCCGACATCGCGAAGGAGATGAGCGAACTCGCCAAGCTCGCACGCGAAGGCAAGCTCAAGCCCGACCAGATGCAGGGTGGCACCTTCACGATCAGCTCGCTCGGTGGCATCGGCGGCATCTACTTCACGCCCATCATCAACGCGCCCGAGGTCTCGATCATGGGCGTGTGCAAGAGCTACTGGAAGCAGCACTCCACCGACGGCAAGACCTCCAGCTGGCGCCTCACGTTGCCGCTGTCGCTGTCATGGGACCACCGCGTGATCGACGGCGCCGCCGCGGCGCGCTTCAACGTGCATTTCGCCAACGTGCTCGCCGACCTGCGGCGTGTGCTGTTCTGAAGGGGACCCGGTTCATGGCCAATCTGGTTGAAGTGAAGGTCCCGGACATCGGCGACTTCAAGGATGTCGCGATCATCGAGCTGATGGTCAAGCCCGGCGAAGTGATCGCCGTCGAGACCGGCTTGATCATGGTCGAGTCCGACAAGGCCTCGATGGAGATCCCGTCGACGCACGCGGGGACGGTCAAGGAGCTGAAGGTCAAGCTCGGCGACAAGGTCAGCGAGGGCTCGGTGATCCTGGTGGTCGAAGCGGCGGGTGCCGCCGCACCGGCGCCGGCCGCAGCACCCCCCGCGAAGGCCGCGTCTGCGCCGCCACCTGCTGCGCCCGCGGCAGCGATCCCGAACGCTGCCACGTACAGCGGCAAGGCCGACATCGAGTGCGAGGTGCTCGTGCTCGGCGCGGGCCCGGGCGGCTACTCAGCTGCATTCCGCAGTGCCGACATCGGCATGAAGACCGTGCTCGTCGAACGCTATGCCACGCTCGGCGGTGTGTGCCTGAACGTGGGCTGCATCCCCTCGAAGGCGCTGCTGCACACCGCCAGCGTGATGGACGAAGTCAAGTCGCTGGCCCACCACGGCATCAAGTTCACCGCGCCCGAGATCGACATCGACGCCTTGCGCGGCTTCAAGGACGGCGTCGTCAAGAAGCTCACCGGCGGTCTCGCCGGCATGGCCAAGGCGCGCAAGGTCGAAGTCGTGACCGGCGTCGGCAGCTTCCTCGATCCGCACCATCTCGAGGTCGTCGGCGCGGGCGGCGCCAAGAAGGTCGTGAAGTTCGCCAAGGCCATCATTGCCGCCGGCTCGCAGGCAATGAAATTGCCCTTCATGCCCGACGACGAACGTGTCGTCGACTCGACCGGCGCGCTGCTGCTCAAGGGCATCCCGAAGCGCATGCTCGTCGTCGGCGGCGGGATCATCGGGCTCGAGATGGCGACCGTTTACTCGACGCTCGGCACGCGCATCGACGTCGTCGAGATGCTCGACGGCCTGATGCAGGGCGCCGACCGCGACCTCGTGAAGGTGTGGGAAAAGTTCAACAGCGCGCGCTTCGAGAACGTGATGCTGAAGACCAAGACCGTCGGTGCGAAGGCCACGAAGGCCGGCATCGAAGTCAGCTTCGAGGGAGAGAAGGCACCGAAGGAGCCGCAGGTCTACGACCTGGTGCTGGTCGCGGTGGGGCGCAGCCCGAACGGCAAGAAGATCGCGGCCGACAAGGCCGGCGTTGCCGTCACCGACCGCGGCTTCATCAACGTCGACAAGCAGATGCGCACCAATGTGCCGCACATCTTCGCGATCGGCGACATCGTCGGCCAGCCCATGCTCGCCCACAAGGCGGTGCACGAAGCGCACGTGGCGGCCGAGGCGGCGCATGGCGAGGCGGCGTTCTTCGATGCGCGGCAGATTCCATCGGTCGCCTACACCGACCCCGAGGTGGCCTGGGCCGGCAAGACCGAAGAGCAGTGCAAGGCCGAAGGCATCAAGGTCGGCAAGGCGGTGTTCCCGTGGGCCGCCTCGGGCCGCGCCATCGCCAACGGCCGCGACGAAGGCTTCACCAAGCTGCTGTTCGACGAAGCCACACACCGCGTCATCGGCGGCGGCATCGTCGGCACACATGCCGGCGACCTGATCGGCGAGGTTTGCCTGGCAATCGAGATGGGCTGCGAGCCGGCCGACATCGGCAAGACGATCCACCCGCATCCGACGCTCGGTGAATCCATCGGCATGGCGGCCGAGGTCTTCGAAGGCCATTGCACCGATCTGCCGCCGCAAAAGAAGAAGTAGGCGACCGTGGCACTCAATCTGACCTGCGAAACCACCGGCAGCGGCCCGCCGCTGGTCGTTCTGCATGGGCTGTTCGGCTCGGGCGGCAACTGGCGCGGCGTGGCCCGCGGCTTGGCCGACAGCCATACCGTGCATTGCGTCGACTTGCGCAACCACGGTGCCTCGCCATGGGCCGACTCGATGGACTACATCGAGATGGCCGACGACGTACTGCAGCTGTTCGATCGCCTCGGCCTCAAGGCGCCGGCCGTGATGGGCCACAGCATGGGCGGCAAGACGGCGATGGCGCTGGCGCTGCGCCACCCGGCGCGGGTCGGCCGGCTGATCGTGGTCGACATCGCGCCGCTCGCCTACGGCGACACGCTGATGCCGGTTGCGCACGCGATGTGCAGCGTCGACGTGATGGCCGCCGTGAGCCGCGCCGAGGTGCAGCGCCGGTTGCAGCTCGCGCTGCCCGATGCCGGCATCGCGCCGTTCCTGATGCAGAACCTGGTGACGCACAACGATCACTTCGACTGGCGGATCAACCTGATGGGCATCAGCTCGGCGATGCCCCAGCTGTGCGAGTTCCCTTCCGACTTGCTGGGCGCTCACTTCGGCGGCCCCGTCACGGTGATCGCCGGCGAGAACTCCGACTACGTCGCACAGCGCGATGGCGCGGCGTTCCATCCCTTCTTCAGCCAGGTCCAGATCGAATTCATTGCAGACGCCGGCCATTGGGTCCATGCGGACCAGCCGGCGGCCTTCATGAGCAGCGTCAAGCGAGCCTTGAGGCCCAACAAGACCAGACAACCGGAGAACGAGACATGACCGAAAAGACCGAGAGCCTTCGCGAGGCTGCGCTCGACTACCACCGCTACCCGACGCCGGGCAAGATTTCCGTCACGCCCACCAAGGCGATGGCCACCGCGCGTGACCTGTCGCTCGCGTATTCGCCAGGTGTCGCCGATGCCTGCATGGCCATCGCCGACGATCCGAGCGAGGCCGGCAACCTGACCTCGCGCAGCAACCTGGTGGCGGTCATCACCAACGGCACCGCGGTGCTGGGGCTGGGCAACATCGGCCCGCTGGCCGCCAAGCCGGTGATGGAAGGCAAGGCCTGCCTGTTCAAGAAGTTCGCCGGCATCGACGTGTTCGACATCGAGCTCGCCGAGAACGACCCCGACGCGCTGATCGAGACCATCGCCCGCATGGAGCCCACCTTCGGCGGCATCAACCTCGAGGACATCAAGGCACCCGAGTGCTTCTACATCGAGACGAAGCTGCGCGAGCGCATGAAGATTCCGGTCTTCCATGACGACCAGCACGGCACCGCCATCGTCGCGGCCGCAGCCATCCTCAATGCGCTGAAGCACGTGGGCAAGAACATCGCTGAGGTCAAGCTCGTGGCTTCGGGCGCGGGTGCGGCGGCGCTTGCCTGCCTGGACCTCGCGGTGAGCCTGGGCCTCAAGCCCGAGAACATCTACGTCACCGATGCGAAGGGCGTGGTCTACCTCGGCCGTGCGGAAAGCATGGACCCGAACAAGTCGCGCTACGCCCGCGACACCAGCGCGCGCACGCTGGCCCAGCTGATCCCGGGCACCGACATCTTTCTCGGCCTGTCGGCCGGCGGCGTGCTGTCGCCCGAGATGGTGAAGACGATGGCGCGTGACCCGATCATCCTCGCGATGGCGAACCCGACGCCCGAGATCACGCCGGAGGATGCGCTGGCGGTGCGGCCCGACGCGGTCATCGGCACCGGCCGCTCCGACTACCCGAACCAGGTCAACAACGTCCTGTGCTTCCCGTTCATCTTCCGCGGTGCGCTCGATGCGGGCGCGACCACCATCAACGAGGCGATGAAGCTTGCGGCCGTCCACGCGATCGCCGACCTGACTCATCAAGAGATCCCAGAGATCGTGGCCCAGGCCTACGGCGTGGTCGGCCTGCGCTTCGGGCGCGACTACCTGATCCCCAAGCCCTTCGATCCGCGTCTGATCGAAGCCGTGGCGCCGGCTGTGGCACAGGCCGCGATGGACAGCGGCGTTGCGACCCGGCCGATCGCCGACATGCCGGCCTACCGGCAGCGCCTCTCGCATTTCGTCTACCAGTCGGGCAGCAGCATGCAGCCGCTGTTCGCGGCGGCGCAGCGTTCGCCCAAACGCGTGGTGTATGCCGAGGGCGAGGACGAGCGCGTGTTGCGCGCCGCGCAAGTCGTGGTCGACGAGGGCCTGGCTCGGCCGTTGCTGCTCGGGCGTCCGGAGGTGATCGCCCAGCGGCTGTCGGAGTTCGGGCTGCGGCTCGAGATCGGCAAGGACTGCGACACCATCGACCCGCTCGACCCCGCGGTCTACGGCGATGCGGCTGACGCCTATTTCGAGCTCAAGCGCCGCGACGGCGTGTCGCGCGCAGTGGCGCGGGTCGAGATGCGCAGCCGTGCCACGCTGCTCGCAGCGATGCTGGTGCGCCAGGGCAAGGCCGATGCGATGCTGTGCGGCACCTTCGGCGGCTACAGCGACCATTTGCGCCATGTGCGCGACGTGATTGGCATGCGCCCCGGCACGAACACTCTGGCCGCGATGCAGATGTTGATGCTCCCCGGGCGGCAGCTGTTCATTCTCGACACCCACGTCAACCGGGACCCGACTGCCGAGCAGGTGGCCGAGATCGCGTTGCTGGCGGTCGAAGAGGTTCGCCGCTTCGGCGTGACGCCGAGTGTCGCGCTGCTGTCGCATTCGAGCTTCGGCGGCTCCGATGCGGCTTCCGCAGTGAAGATGCGTGAGGCGCTGGTCCTGATCAAGAAGCGCGACCCGCAGCTCGCGGTGGACGGCGAGATGCGGGGCGACGCTGCGCTCTCCAAGTCCATCCTGGACCGCGAGTTCCCCGACTCGAACCTCACGACCGAAGCCAACGTGCTCGTGATGCCGAACGTCGACGCGGCCAACATTTCCTACAACCTGCTGCGGGTCGCCGCCGGCAATGGCATCACGGTCGGCGCCATCCTGCTTGGCGCGGCGCGGCCGGTGCACATCCTGACGCCATCGTCGACCGTGCGGCGCATCGTCAACATGACGGCGCTGGCGGTCGTGGATGCGACCTCGCAGCGCGCAGTGGCCAGCGACACCGACTGAGCCTGAGCCCACCGATTCCAAGGAGACTTTCGTGAACGACCAGCCCGTATCCAAGCGGTTCTACCAATCGCTGTATTTCCAGGTCATCACCGCCATCGTCATCGGCGTGCTGCTGGGTCACTTCTACCCCGAGAGCGGCGAGGCGATGAAGCCGCTCGGCGATGGCTTCATCAAGCTGATCAAGATGGTCATCGCGCCGATCATCTTCTGCACCGTCGTGGTCGGCATCGCCGGCATGGAAGACATGAAGAAGGTCGGCAAGACCGGCGGGTTGGCGCTGCTGTACTTCGAGATCGTCAGCAGCATCGCACTGGTCGTGGGCCTCGTGATCATCAACCTCGTCCAGCCCGGCTCCGGCATGAACGTGGATGTCAAGTCGCTCGATGCCAAGAGCATTGCGGCCTACACCGGCCCCGGCAAGATGGCCACCACCACCGAGTTCCTGCTCAACGTCATCCCGAGCACGGTGGTCGACGCTTTCGCCAAGGGCGAGATCCTGCAGGTGCTGCTGTTTGCCGTGATGTTCGGCTTCGCGTTGCACAAGTTCGGCGGCCGCGGCACGCTGGTGTTCGACTTCATCGAGAAGTTCTCGCACGTGCTGTTCACGATCGTCGGCTACATCATGAAGCTGGCCCCGATCGGTGCGTTCGGCGCAATGGCTTTCACCATCGGCAAGTACGGCGTGGCGTCGCTGCTGCAGCTCGGCCAGTTGATGGCGACCTTCTATGCCACCTGCCTGTTCTTCATCTTCATCGTGCTCGGTTCGATCGCGCGCTTCCATGGCTTCTCGATCTGGAAGTTCATCAAGTACATCAAGGAAGAGCTGCTGATCGTGCTCGGCACGTCGTCTTCCGAATCGGTGCTGCCGCGCATGATGGCCAAGCTCGAGAACCTGGGAGCCAAGAAGTCGGTGGTCGGGCTGGTGATCCCGACCGGCTATTCGTTCAACCTCGACGGCACGTCGATCTACCTGACGATGGCCGCGGTGTTCATCGCCCAGGCCACCAACACGCCGATGACCCTGGCGCAGCAGTTCACCTTGCTGCTGGTGCTGCTGCTCACCTCCAAGGGCGCGGCCGGCGTGACGGGCAGCGGCTTCATCGTGCTGGCGGCGACCTTGTCGGCGGTGGGCCATGTGCCGGTCGCGGGCCTGGCGCTGATTCTTGGCATCGACCGCTTCATGTCGGAGGCACGCGCGCTGACCAACCTGATCGGCAACGGCGTTGCCACGGTGGTGGTTGCCAAGTGGACCGGCGAACTCGACGTCGAACGCATGCATCGCCACTTGAACAACGAGACGGCCACAGCCGCCGACGCACCCGAAGATGTGCTCGACGCAACCGAGTTCCACATGCCGGCCGCCGGGCACACGGGAGCGGCAGCGGTGATGCCCGCGCGCGACGCGACCGGACGCTGAGCCGGTACGCCCTGTGCGTTCGAAGCAGAGCCTCATGAGCGCCCCGCAAGCCAGGCACCGGATCGTCATCGTCGGTGGTGGCGCGGGCGGGCTCGAGTTGGCGACGAGCCTGGGCGACTCGTTGGGCAAGCCCGGCCGCGCCGACATCACGCTGATCGACAAGAACCGCACCCATGTCTGGAAGCCCAAGCTGCATGAGATCGCTTCGGGCAGCATGGACCTGAGCGCGCACGAGGTCGATTACCTGGCGCAGGCGCACTGGCATCACTTCCGCTTCCGCATCGGCGAGATGATCGGGCTCGACCGCGAGCGCCGCGAGGTGCACGTGGCACCGTGGCTCGACGACGAAGGCCGGGAGGTGACCCCCGATCGTGTGTTCGGCTATGACACGCTGGTGCTTGCACTCGGCAGCCTGAGCAACGACTTCGGCACCCCTGGCGTTGCGGCGCACGCGCTCAAGCTCGAGTCGAAGGCCGACGCGCAGCGCTTCCATTCGCGCATGGTCAACGCGTGCATCCGCGCCCATGCCCAGACCACGCCGGTGCGGCCCGAGCAATTGCACGTGGCCATCATCGGCGCGGGCGCGACGGGTGTCGAGTTGGCGGCCGAATTGCACCGCACCACGCGTGAAGTCATCGCCTACGGCCTGGACCGTGTCGATGCCGACAAGGACATCCAGGTCAGCCTGATCGAGGCGGCCGACCGTGTGCTGCCGGCGCTTCCGCCCCGACTGTCTCGGGCGACGGTCGAGTTGCTGCGCAAGCTCGGCGTCACCGTTCACACCGACGCAAAAGTGGCCGAGGTGCTGCCCGATGGCGTACGCCTGGCCGACGGCCGCAGCCTGCCCGCCGAGCTGGTGGTCTGGGCTGCGGGGGTGAAGGCGCCCGACTTCCTGAAGGACATCGCCGGCCTGGAGACCAACCGCATCAACCAGATCGTCGTGCGGCCCACCTTGCAGGCCACACGGGACGACGACATCTTCGCGCTCGGCGACTGCGCGGCCTGCGCGTGGCCACAGGCCAACGGCGGCAAGGGCGGCTGGGTGCCGCCGCGTGCGCAGGCATCGCACCAGCAGGCGTCGCACATGGCAGCCCAGATCTACCGGCGCCTCGCGGGCCGGCCGCTCAAAGCCTATCGCTACCGCGACTTCGGCTCGCTGGTGTCGCTCGGCGAGTACAGCACCGTCGGGAACATGATGGGCGGCCTGATCGGCGGCAGCCTGATGATCGAAGGCGGCTTCGCCCGCCTGATGTACGTGTCGCTCTACAAGATGCACGAACTCGCGCTGCACGGGTTCTTCAAGGTCGCGCTCGACACGCTCGCGCGTCTGATCACGCGGCGGACCGAGCCGCACGTCAAGTTGCACTGAACGGGCCGACCCCCATGGACGATTCACCCAACCCTGCCGATCCTTTCGGCTGGTTCCAGCAGATGGCGCTGGGCCACCAGCAGTTCGCCACCTTCATGCGCAGCACCGTCGACGCCGCGCCGCTCGACGAGCGGAGCAAGGCCCAGTGGAGCTTTGCGCTGCGCCAGGTGGTCGACGCCGTGAGCCCGAAGAACTGTTTGGCCACCAACCCGGATGTGCTCCAACTCGCACTGGAGAGCGGCGGTTCGAGCCTGGTCGAAGGCGCGCGCCTCTTCTTCGACGATCTCGCCAAGGGCCGCATCTCGATGTCGGACGATCAGGCCTTCGAGGTCGGCCGCAACCTGGCGACGACTCCCGGCAGCGTGGTGTTCGAGAACGAGCTGATGCAGCTCATCCAGTACGCGCCGGTGACGGCCAAGGTGCACAAGCGGCCGCTGGTCATCGTGCCGCCGTGCATCAACAAGTTCTACATCCTCGACCTGCAGCCCGAGAACTCGTTCGTCGGGCACGCCGTGGCCGCGGGTCACACGGTGTTCCTCGTGTCGTGGCGCAACGTCGGCAAGGCGCAGGGCCACTTGAGCTGGGATGACTACATCGAGCAGGGTGTGCTGCAGGCGCTGTCGGTGGCACGCCGCATTCGCCGCGCCGACAAGGTCGACACGCTTGGGTTCTGCGTCGGCGGCACCTTGCTGGCGAGCGCGCTGGCCGTTGCAGCGGCACGCGGCGAGCAACCGGCCTCGAGCGTCACGCTGCTGACGACGATGCTCGATTTCTCGGACACCGGCGAACTCGGCCTGATGGTCGACGAAGCCAGCGTCGCGGCGCGCGAAGCGAGCCTCGGTCGCGGCGGCCAGTTGCACGGGCGCGAGCTCGCCCAGGTGTTTGCCGCCTTGCGCGCCAACGACCTGATCTGGCCGTACGTCGTCAACGGCTACCTCAAGGGCCAGGCGCCGCGCGCCTTCGACCTGCTGTTCTGGAATGGCGACGACACCAATCTGCCGGGCCCGATGTACTGCTGGTACCTGCGCAACACCTACCTCGAGAACCGGCTGCGCGAACCCGGCGGCACGGTGCAGTGCGGCGTGCCGGTCGATCTGTCGCGCGTCGACGTGCCGGCATTTGTCTATGCCTCGCGCGAGGACCACATCGTGCCCTGGCAGACCGCCTACGCCAGCACGCGCCTGCTCGGCGGCGAAACCCGCTTCGTGCTCGGCGCGAGCGGCCACATCGCCGGTGTGATCAACCCGCCTGCCAAGCGCAAGCGCAACTACTGGACTGCCGACCTTGCGCCCGATGCACAGGCCTGGCTCGCCGCCGCGCAAAGCGTCGATGGCAGCTGGTGGCCCGCCTGGACCGAGTGGCTCGCCGCGCACGGCGGCACGCTCGTCGCCGCGCCGCGGCAGCCCGGCAACGCCGAATACGCCGTCATCGAGCCGGCTCCCGGCCGCTACGTCAAGGCGCGGGCCGAATGAACCCGCGGCCGCCCATTCCCACCAACCTGAGGAGATTTGCATGACCGACATCGTCATCGTGGCCGCCCAACGCACTGCAGTGGGCAAGTTCGGCGGCACGCTCGCCAAGACCGCGGCGCCCGAGCTCGGGGCCCACGTCATCAAGGGGCTGCTCGCGAAGACCGGCGTGCCGGCGGATGCGATCTCCGAAGTGATCATGGGACAGGTGCTCGCGGCCGGCGCTGGGCAGAACCCCGCGCGCCAGTCGGTCATCAAGGCCGGCTTGCCGAACTCGGTGCCCGGCCTCACGATCAACAAGGTCTGCGGCTCCGGCCTCAAGGCTGTCATGCTGGCGGCGCAGGCGGTGCGCTGCGGCGATGCCGAGATCGTCATCGCCGGCGGCCAGGAGAACATGAGCGCTTCGCCGCATGTGCTGCTGAATTCGCGCGAGGGCAACCGCATGGGGGACTGGAAGATGGTCGACTCGATGATCACCGACGGCCTGTGGGACGTCTACAACCAGTACCACATGGGGACGACCGCTGAGAACGTCGCCAAGGAGTACGGCATCTCGCGCCCGATGCAGGACGCGCTGGCGCTCGCATCCCAGCAGAAGGCGGCGGCTGCCCAGGAAGCAGGGCGCTTCGCCGACGAGATTCTGCCGCTCACGCTCCCGCAGAAGAAGGGCGACCCGATCGTCTTCGCGAACGACGAGTTCATCAACAAGAAGACCAGTGCCGACGCATTGGCCGGCCTGCGTCCGGCCTTCGACAAGGCGGGCTCGGTGACGGCGGGCAACGCCTCGGGCCTGAACGATGGTGCAGCGGCGGTGATGGTGATGTCGGCACAGCGAGCTGCATCGCTCGGCCTGCAGCCGCTCGCAGTGATCCGCGCCTATGCGAGTGCAGGCCTCGACCCGTCGCTGATGGGCATGGGGCCGGTGCCGGCGTCGCGGCTGTGCCTGAAGAAGGCCGGCTGGATTGCGCAGGACCTCGACCTGATGGAGATCAACGAGGCGTTCGCCGCACAGGCCTGCGCCGTGAACCAGGAGATGGGCTGGGACACCAGCAAGATCAACGTCAACGGTGGGGCCATTGCGATCGGCCACCCGATCGGCGCATCGGGTTGCCGCATTCTGGTGACGCTGCTGCACGAGATGCGCCGCCGTGGCGCGAACAGGGGCCTGGCCTCGCTGTGCATCGGCGGTGGCATGGGCGTGGCGCTTGCCGTAGAGCGAGCCTGAAGCTTTTCAAATCAACCCAAGGAGACAGCGATGAACAAGGAACGAGTGGTGCTGGTGACCGGTGGCATGGGCGGCCTCGGCGAAACGATCTCGACCAAGATGGTCGATGCGGGCTACAAGGTGGCCGTCACCTATTCGCCCGGCAACAAGACGCATGCCGAGTGGGTGGCGCAGATGAAGTCCAATGGGTACGACATCCTCGCCGTGCCGTGCGACGTGTCCGACTTCGACTCGTGCAGCAAGGCCGTGGCCGAGGTGCAGAACAAACTCGGCGCGGTCGACGTGCTGGTGAACAACGCTGGCATCACGCGCGACATGACGTTCAAGAAGATGGACAAGGTGAATTGGGACGCCGTGATGCGCACCAACCTCGACAGCCTGTTCAACATGTCGAAGCAGGTGGCCGACAACATGGTCGAGCGCGGTTGGGGCCGCATCATCAACGTCTCGTCGGTCAACGGCAGCAAGGGTGCCTTCGGCCAGACGAACTACTCGGCTGCGAAGGCCGGCGTGCACGGCTTCACGAAGGCGCTGGCGCTCGAGGTCGCGAAGAAGGGCGTCACCGTCAACACCATCTCGCCCGGCTACATCGGCACGAAGATGGTCACCGCGATCCCAAAGGACGTGCTCGACAGCAAGATCCTCCCGCACATCCCGGTGGGCCGCCTGGGCCGCCCCGAAGAGGTGGCCGGCCTGATCATCTACCTCGCCTCGGAGGAGGCGGCGTTCGTCACCGGGGCCAACATCGCCATCAACGGTGGCCAACACATGCAATGAGACATCCATGATCAAGCACGGCATCGATCAGGAAGCCCTGATCAGCAAGTTCTCGGAAGCCAGCGCACGGCAAGGCGAAGCGATTCGCAAGACCGTCACCGAGGCGACCCTGAAGGCGCTGCAAGGGCGCGAACTCAGCCTCAAGAACATCAAGCAGGTGCTGAACACTGTCGCCTCGGCTGCGGCGACCGGTGCGGCAGGCAGCGCGTTGCCGCAGGCCGACATCGAGACACTGCTGGGCAAGGCAGTGGCCGGCATGGACACGGCACTCGAACAGGCGGTGCAGGCGAACCGCAAGGCGCTGCAGCAGATGGTCGACCAGGGCGCGACCTTGCGGGAGACGCAGGTCAAGAAGGCTTTGGCCGACATCGAGAAGATGGAGGACACGCTGTTCGCCGCGTTGCGCAAGGCGGCGGAGGGTTCGCAAGCCTCGATCGATGGCCCGTGGACGAAAGTGCTGAACGCGGCGCAAGGCAAGGGCACCAGCACCGGTGCCCAGGCCAGCGCGACGATCACGCAGCTGATGGACAGCGCACAGCAGAACCTTCGCGACGGGCGCAATCTCGGCCTGCGTGCGTCGCAGGTGATGTTCGACAGCTACTCGACACTGGTCAGCGGCGTGTTGATCGGGATGTCCGACGCGCTGCAACAAGGAGGTGCTGCGCCGCCGGCGAAGTCTTCCCGCAAGAAGTAGCCGGAACGTGGTGATGGTCGCGCACGCGAACGCGAACGTGAACGTGAACGCAGAAGGGCCGCGATGGACGCACTGATCCTGTCCCGCATGCAGTTCGCGGCCAACATCACGTTCCACATCCTGTTCCCGACCATCAGCATTGGCCTGGGCTGGTTGCTGCTGTTCTTTCGCCTACGGTGGCTGAAGGCTTCCGCCGCGGGCGGCGACCGGCTGGCGGCACAGGGTTGGCTCGACGCCTACCGCTTCTGGACCAAGGTGTTCGCACTCAGCTTCGCGCTCGGTGTCGTCAGCGGCATCACGATGAGCTTTCAGTTCGGCACCAACTGGCCCGGCTTCATGGAGCGGGTCGGCAACATCGCCGGGCCGCTGCTCGGGTATGAGGTGCTCACTGCATTCTTCCTCGAAGCCGGCTTCCTCGGCATCATGCTGTTCGGGCACGGCAAGGTCAGCGAGAAGGTGCACCTGCTCGCGACCTGCTTCGTCGCCTTCGGCACCACGCTGTCGGCGTTCTGGATCTTGGCGCTGAACTCCTGGATGCAGACGCCGGCCGGCCACGAAGTCATCGACGGCGTGTACCACGTGAAGAGCTGGGTCGAGGTGATCTTCAACCCCTCGTTCCCGTACCGCCTTGCACACATGCTGCTGGCGTCGTCGCTGACTTGCGCGTTCCTGCTGGTCGGGTTGTCGGCCTGGCAGACCTTGCGCGGCGTGGCGCAGCGCTCGGCGCCGAGGGTGATGCGCGTCGGCCTCACGCTTGCTGCCTTGGCCATTCCGATCCAGATCTTCGTCGGCGACCAGCATGGCCTGAACACGCTCGAGCACCAGCCGGCAAAGATCGCCGCGGTCGAGGGTGTGTGGGAGACCGAACGCGGTGCCCCACTGCTGCTGTTCGCGATCCCCGACGACCAGGCGCGCAGCAACCACTTCGAACTCAAGTTGCCGAAGCTGGCCAGCCTGATCCTCACGCATGACGTGGATGGCGAGATCAAGGGCCTGAACGACTTTCGCGATGCGCACCCGCCGGCGTTGCCGCTGTTCTTCGCGTTCAGGATCATGGTCGGCATCGGCCTGCTGATGCTCGCGACGAGCTGGCTCGGCTGGTGGCTGCTGCGCCGCGCACGCTGGCAGCCCGGCGGCCTGCCGAGGCGGCTGCTCTGGGGCTTTGCCGGGATGACGTTCTCGGGTTGGGTCGCCACAGTCGCCGGTTGGTACGTGACCGAGATCGGCCGCCAGCCGTTCATCGTCTACGGCCTGATCCGCACGGCCGACATCACGTCGAAGCAGCCGTCTTCGATGATCGGCCTGACGCTCGCGCTTTACATCACGCTGTACCTCGCGCTGATCGTCTCGTACGTCGGGGTGCTGAAGTACATGGCCGAGAAGCCGGAGGAGGCGCTGCAGCTCGAGCCGGGCGACCAAAGGGCAGTCCCGACCGGAGAGCCCGCATGAACTGGATGAGTTTTGACGAGGCACTGCCAGTGATCTTCATGGCGCTGATGGGCCTCTCGATGCTGATCTACGTGGTCAGCGATGGCTATGACCTCGGCGTCGGAATGCTGATGCACCGCGCCACCGATGCCGAGAAGGACGTGCTGGTCGCATCGATCGGGCCGTTCTGGGACGCCAACGAAACCTGGCTTGTGCTCGGCGTCGGCATCCTCTTGATCGCCTTTCCGAAAGCGCATGGCCTGGTGCTGGGCGAGCTGTACCTGCCGGTCGCGCTGATGCTGGTCGGGCTCACTCTGCGCGGTGTCGCGTTCGACTTCAGGGTGAAGGCGCGCGACAGCCACAAGCAGACCTGGGACCGACTCTTCTTCGCCGGCTCGACACTGGCATCGGTCTCGCAAGGCTGGATGCTCGGGCGCTACGTCAGCGGCTTCGGCAGCGGCTGGAACTACCCGCTCTTCGCCGCCGCGATCGCCATTGCACTGCCGATGGCCTACGTGATGATGGGCGCCACCTGGCTGGTCATGAAGACCGACGGCGAACTGCAGCGGCGTGCCGTGCAGTGGGCCAAGATCGCCTGGCTGCCGATGGTCGTCGGCCTGGTGCTGATCTCGATGGCAACGCCGTGGATCAGCGCGACAGTGCGCGGGCGCTGGTTCTCGCTGCCCGAGTTCATCGCGCTGCTGGCGATTCCACTGATGACCGGCGTCGCACTGCTCGCGGCGCGCGCCTTGCTGAACACGCGCGCGGTGCTGGGGCCGCTCGCCTGGCTGCCATTCGTGCTGCTCATCCTGGTGTTCCTGCTCGGCTTCCTTGGCCTCGCGTACAGCATCTATCCCTACGTGGTGATCGACCAGCTGACGATCTGGCAGGCCGCCAGCAGCCCGGCGGCGCTGAAGGTGATCCTGATCGGCGTCTGCATCTCGGTGCCGGCAATCGCCGCCTACACGGTGTTCTCGTACCGGGTGTTCCGTGGCAAGACCGGTGAGCTGAAATACGCGTGAACTCGAGTGCGTGTGGGTCGCTGTTTCTCCTGCGGAAGGAGAGAATACCCGGGGAGGTCGGGGGTCCCATGGCGCTGTACGATGCCTCGCCCATGAGGTCATCCGTGCCGGCACTTCGTCTCGATCCGCCTTCCCGCCGTTCGCGGTGGCGTGGCATGCCGCGCTGGTGCGTCGCGCTGGCGCTCGTCGCCGCTGCGGCCTATGTCGGCCATGAGGTCGCGCTCCAGGCCGGCCTTGCGCGTCTGCGAGAAGCCGCCGAGCACCGCCTGGACATGCTCGCGACCGGTCTCGATGCCGATCTGGCGCGCTACGACTATTTGCCCGCGTTGCTCGAGATGACACCCGCCGTGGCGGCGCTGCTCGATGCGCCGGCCAATCCGCAGGTACGCGATGCCGCGAACCGCTACCTGTACGGCGTCAATGCAACGGTCGGCGCCGAGATGCTGTACGTGCTCGACAGCAGCGGCACGTCGGTCGCTGCATCCGACTGGGACCAAGCCGGCACCACGCTCGGACAAGACCTGTCGTTCCGGCCCTATGTGACCGACGCGGTGCAGAAGGGGCGTGGCCGCTTTTACGGCGTCGGCATCACGAGCCGCAAGCCCGGCTACTACCTGTCGTATGCGCTGCGCCGTGGCGAAGGCGTGCGCGGCGTGGCTGCCGTGAAGATCAACCTCGGAGAGTCCGAGTCCGCATGGGGCAAGCTGCCCGGCAATGTGTTGCTGGTTGACGAGCGCGGCGTCGTCATCCTGTCCACCCGTGATGAGCTGAAGTACCACCCGGTCAAGCCGCTCGACGCCGTACAGCGCGCCGAGGTGCAACGCTCGCGCCCTTACGGCGACGCACCGCTCGATCCGCTGCAGTGGACGACTTTGCAATCGCTGACGCCGGAAGCGCAACTGATCAGCCTCGAAGGGCAGCCCCAGCTCGCGTCGACGCGGCATCTGCAACGCGCCGCGTGGCAGCTGATCGCGCTCGACGACATGAAGCCGGTGCAGCTGACCGCGCGCTACGCTGGCATGACCGCAAGCCTCGCGATGGCGGTGCTGCTGCTGCTGGCGGTGACGCTGTGGCAGCGCCGGCGCGCAGTGCGTCACAAGCTCGCGAGCCAGGCGGCACTGCAGGCGGCACATGACAGCCTCGAGTCCACCGTCGTCGCACGGACGGCGCAGTTGCGGGCGGCGCAAAGCGACCTGGTGCACGCCGGCAAGATGGCGGCGCTGGGCCAGATGTCGGCCGGTCTCGTGCATGAGCTGAACCAGCCCTTGACGGCGCTGCGCACGCTGTCCGACAGCGCCGGCATGCTGCTCGACCACGACCGCCCCGACGATGTGCGCGGCAACCTGCGTCGCATCTCCGGCATGGTCGATCGCCTGGCACGCCTCACGTCGCGGCTTAAGACCTTTGCGCACAAGAGCGACGTGCCGCCGCAGCGCGTGGCGCTCCTGCGCAGCATTGCCGACGCCCAGGCGCTGCTCGGCGCGGAGCTGGAGGAGCGCGATATCCGCGTCGAAGTCGACGTTCAGCCGCCCGAGCTCAGCGTGATGGCCGATGAGGCCGCCATCGGCAGCTTGCTCAGCAACCTGATGCGCAATGCGGTCGACGCGATGCAAGGCTCACCACAGCGCCTGTTGCGGGTCGAAGCCCATGCAGTTGGCGAGCGCGCGATCCTCACGGTGACCGACACCGGCCCGGGCATTCCCGCCGACATCCTCGCGCGCCTGTTCGAGCCCTTCGTGACCAGCAAGCCGGCCGGTGCCGGGCTCGGCCTCGGGCTCGTGATCTCGGCCCAGCTGGTGCGCGCGGCAGGCGGTACGCTTCGCGCCGGCAACCGGGACGAAGGCGGTGCGTGCTTCACCGTCGATTTGCCATCCGCCATTTCTCAGGAGCACATGCAGCGTGAGTGAAGTCATTCAAATCCGGGTCCTGCTCATCGACGACGATGACGACGTGCGTTCGAGCACCGAACAGGCGTTGACGCTGAACGGATTCAAGGTCGAATCGTTCGCCAGTGTCGAGCGAGCCCGCGGGCTGATCACCTTCGGTCTGCCGGCGATCGTCATCTGCGACGTGCGCCTGCCGGGCTTGAGCGGCACCGATTGGCTGCCGGAGATTCGCAAGATCGATCCCGAGATCCCGGTAGTTCTGGTGACGGGGCATGGGCACGTGGCGATGGCCGTGCAGGCGATGCGCGAAGGGGCCTACGATTTCGTCGAGAAGCCGTTCACGTCCGAGCGGCTGCTGGCCGTCGTTCGCCATGCGATCGAGCGTCGCCAGCTCACGTTGCAGGTTCGCGTGCTGCGCGATGCACTCGACAACTGGCACGGCATCCAGGCGGTGCTGATCGGCCGCTCTGCGCAGATGCAGCAGGTACGCCGCACGGTGATGACGCTCGCGGACACATCGGCCGACGTGTTGATCTACGGCGAGACCGGCACCGGCAAGGAGCTCGTCGCACGATGCCTGCACGACCACAGCGAGCGGCGGCGCCAGCATTTCGTGCCGCTGAACTGTGGCGGCCTGCCCGAGGCGCTGGCCGAGAGCGAGCTCTTCGGGCACGAAGCCGGCGCCTTCACGAGCGCCAACCGCGTGCGGGTCGGCAAGTTCGAGCACGCCCATGGCGGCACCTTGTTCCTCGACGAGATCGAGAGCATGCCGATGGCCGTACAGATCAAGCTGCTGCGCGCGCTGCAGGAGCGCAGCATCGAACGCATCGGCTCCAACAAGGCCATCCCGTTCGATTGCCGCGTCGTCGCGGCCAGCAAGGACGACCTGAAGGTGTTGAGCGATCAGCACAAGTTCAGGGCCGATCTGTACTACCGCATCGGCGTCGCCATCATCGAGTTGCCACCGCTGCGCGAGCGGCGCGAGGACATTCCGCTTCTGTTCGAACACTTCACCTTGATGGCCGCGAGCCGCTATGAGCGGGCGGCGCCGCTCGTCAGCAATGCGCAACTCGCCGATCTGATGGCCTACGCCTGGCCCGGCAACGTGCGCGAGCTGCGCAACGTCGCCGACCGCTTCGTGCTCGGCTTGCTCGGCGACCGCCTGACGCAGGTGCGTGTCGCCGAAGAACACCCCGAGCTCCCACGAGGGCTGCCGCAGCAGGTCGAGAACTTCGAGCGCTCTGTGATCGTCGAGGAGCTGAGGCGACACAAGGGCGATCAGCCGGCCACCGCAACCGCACTCGGCATCGCGCGGCAGACCTTGCACGACAAGCTTCGAAAGTTCGGGGTGGCGGCAGACGAGTTCAAGCACTGAGCGACTTGTTCAAGTGCATCGACGGCATGGAGACGCCGCTGGTCGGGCGCCAGGATCACATGGCCCGCTTCAAGGCGGCCGTCGGTAGCTCGACGCGGGCATTGGCCCACGGGAAGTCGATCCGGGACTATGCTGCCTGAAAACTACGGAGACATCCCTTGATCAACACCACGTTCAAACCCGCTTACCTCAATTCGCTCATGACAGCCGGAGCGAACCTCGAACTTGCCTACAACGATCTGGCGCCTCACGCCAACGACAGGATGACTGCCGCCTTGGAGCTTGCGAAGCACGCGAAGGAAACCCAGCGAAACCTCAAGTTCGTTGCGATCAGTGCAGGCACGTCGGGGATCAAGCACCTTGCTGAGGAGGGTGCCGGCTACGTCACCTTCTCTCTCGTGTACTGATCCATCGAGGTGTTCCCGGCCAGGTAGTTGCGATGTTCCAGATCGCTCTGTCTGTTCTTTAGCCCTCGTACGATGCCGACTGTCGAACGCAAGCTATCGGCCAGCAGCAGACACTGGCTTTGCCAACGCAAGGCGGTCAGTCAGCTGCGCGGGCGTCGAGAGAACTGTGCAGCAAATGCAAACCTAAAATGCTTTCATTGGGGGAGAGTCGATGAGCGCGAGCAAAGAACATCCCAAGGTATTCATCTCATACAGCTGGTCGGGCGCCGAGCACGAGCAGTTCGTCATGGAGCTTGCAACCGCACTGAGAACACATGGCGTCGATGCCATTCTCGACAAGTGGCGATTAAAGCCTGGTCAAGACAAGTACGTCTTCATGGAATCGATGGTCACCGATCCATCAGTGGTCAAAGTTCTGGTGCTCTGTGATCGCCAGTATCAGGAGAAGGCCAACAGGCGTTCTGGGGGCGTCGGCACGGAAAGTCAGATCATCTCGCAGGAGCTGTACTCCAAGGTGGAACAGACGAAGTTCGTTCCAGTGGTGTGCGAGCGCGGCGAAAACGGCGAGGAGTTCCTGCCGGTGTTCATGAAGGGCCGCATTTATGTTGACCTGTCGTCAGACGAGCGATACGGCGAAGGCCTCGATGAGTTGCTCCGCCAGATATTTGACCAACCGCTTTACCCAGAGCCTCTGCTTGGCGATGCACCCGCATTCCTGAAGCCTGAGGGTGGTGGCCTTCCAATGGCGAAGGAGCTTGCTGGCGCCCTACGCGCGATAAAGGAGGGCAAGGCCAGCCGGGAGGGTTTAGAGATGCTGTTCGTCCGCAGCATAGTTGCGGAAGTCAATCGGCAGTACGTCCGACCAGAGGGGAAGGACGGGTATGACGAGGATATCTACCAAGCGATCCTGAGGACGAAAGGGTTGCGCAATCAGGTGTCTGAGTACGCCGAAACGTTCGCATCGTTCTCTGGCGACGATCGCAAGACCCTAAAAGCTTGCACTTTCCTTCTGGAACAGTTGGGCCAAAAATTCGGCCCACCGATAGAGAACGGCACATACGTGGAAGGCTGGGCCGACCTCTATCGGTTCTTTGCTCTTGAAACAGTTCTTGTGATAACAGCTGCCCTACTTCGCTACGAGCGTTGGCAGTCTCTGCGTTCCTTGCTGAAGTACCCGTACCTTGTGCGCACTGACCACAGCGGCAATAGGACCAACGACATCACCGCCTTTGATTCATACATCGTGTCGATGGACGAGCACCGCAACAACCGCATGCGCACAAACCGGGCTTGCCTGACGGCAGACATGCTGAAGGAACGGTGCTCGACTGAACACACGCCCTTTCAAGAAATCGTGCAAGCTGATGTTTTCCTAGCTCTCTACGGGGTAGTTCACGCAAAGGAGTCGCAAGCCGAGGGGACGCATCGCTTCTGGGCGCCTCGTACTAGCGTGTATAGCGACGCCCGGCGCTTGCCCCTATTTCTCAAGGCCGTTGACCCAGACATTCGCGACGGCATTCGTATCGCGGTGGGCGCGTCCGATGCCACAGACATGGCGACACGGGTTGAGGAAGCGCGTCTCTTGCTGGATGATTTCAAGCACCTCTCAATCGGTCGGTTTCCGCGATTTAACTTCGCTGATGCGACCAACCTGCAGACATTGATGAAGTGACGTCACCAATCGGCCCCCTTCTCTAGAGTGTCGGTCCGATGCACGCACTGCCCTGTCTTGGACAGCAACACGATCTGGACAGGGCCTAACAACGTTTGACGCGCCAGTTGAGCGACTGCTTCCATCGCAGTCTGACGACCGCCATGGGTCGATAACAGCCTCCCAGCACCCCGGCAGACGTTGCCCCAATCGCACTCTGTCTACACCGCCGCCAGCGCCTGATCGAGGTCGGCAACCAGATCGTCGATGTGCTCGATGCCGACCGACAGCCGCACCGTGTCTTCACCCACCCCTGAGCGCGACAACTCCTCGGGGTTCAGTTGGCGGTGTGTGGTGGAGGCGGGATGGGTGGCCAGTGACTTCACGTCGCCGATGTTCACCAGCCGTGTGAAGAGGTGCAGCGCGTCGAGGAAGCGCGCACCGGCTGCGCGGGCTTCGCCTGGCGCGCTCTTCACGCCGAAGGTGAGAAGCCCGGAAGCCTGGCCTGACAGGTACTTCTTCACCAGGTGGTGATCCGGGTGGTCTTCCAGGCCGGCGTATTGCACCCACGACACCTTCTTGCTCAAGCGCAGGTGCTGCGCGACCTTCAGCGTGTTGCTGCTGATGCGGTCGAGCCGCAAGGCCAGTGTCTCCAACCCTTGCAGGATGAGGAAGGCGTTGAACGGCGACAGCGCGGCGCCGGTGTTGCGCAGCGGCACGACACGCGCGCGGCCGATGTAGGCCGCCGGGCCGAGGGCCTCGGTGTAGACCACGCCGTGGTAGCTCACGTCGGGTTCGTTCAGGCGTTTGAAGCGCTCCTTGTGCTGAGCCCACGGGAACTTGCCCGAATCGACGATGGCGCCACCGATGCTGTTGCCATGACCGCCGATGTACTTGGTGAGCGAGTGCACCACGATGTCGGCACCGTGCTCGAAGGGGCGGCTGAGGTAGGGGGAGGGCACGGTGTTGTCGACGATCAGCGGCACGCCGTGCTTGTGCGCAATGGCAGCCACGGCCGCGATGTCGGTGATGTTGCCCTGGGGGTTGCCGAGCGACTCGACGAACACCGCCTTGGTCTTGGCGTCGATCAGTGACTCGAAGCTCTTCGGGTCGCGGTGGTCGGCAAAGCGCGTCGTGATGCCGTACTGCGGCAGGGTGTGGGCGAAGAGGTTGTAGGTACCGCCATACAACGCGGTCGACGAGACGATGTTGTCGCCGGCCTCCGCGATGGTGAGGATCGAGTACGTCACCGCCGCCTGGCCCGAGGCCAGCGCGAGTGCACCCACGCCGCCTTCGAGTGCCGCGAGCCGCTGCTCAAGCACGTCGTTGGTCGGGTTCATGATGCGCGAGTAGATGTTGCCCGGCACCTTCAGGTCGAACAGATCGGCCCCATGCTGCGCGCTGTCGAATGCGAACGCGGCCGTCTGGTAGATGGGCACCGCGACCGCCTTGGTGGTGGGGTCGGGCTGGTAGCCCGCGTGCAGGGACAGGGTCTCGAAATGCCAGTTGGGTTGTGCCATGGGGTGACTTCCATTCAAGAGAGGAAGCGAGAGTAGGCACACAGCGTGGTGACGTGAACTGCTCTCTGCGCATATGCATGCTCGGTATGCGTTGTCGGGCGATGAGCCGTTCGCTCTAGGCCGCGAGGTGTGACGAGGCGAACTCGAGCACGCGCCGAACCACTCGAGGGTCCTCGAGCAGCGTCTTGTAGTGCCCCAAGCCGTCGAGGAGCAGCCACTCAGCGCCAGGCCAGATCGCCGCGGCGGCCTGGGCGCCTTCGTGGGGGACGACCTTGTCATCGGATGCGTGGATGAACAGCACTGGCTGGCGCATCGACGCAGCCTGTCGGCGCATGTCGATCCGGTCTGGATGGACGCCGATCAGCTCTTGCAATCGGTTCAGCACATGCGTGACGGTGTCGCCGTCTAATCGTGCTTGCCGTGCCATCGCGCGCACAAAACCGCCATAGTGGGTCGGTGTTGCCAGGAGAGCCACACGCTCCACCTGCAGGCCTTCTTCCAAGGCCTGCACGATGCAGGCCCCTCCGATCGAGTGCCCGACCGCAAGTGCAAGCGGCCCGGCGACACCCTCGACCGCTCGCAGTACACGCGCCGCCAGCGGGATGGACAGGCGCTCTCCGCCAGAGCTGCCATGGCCGGGCAGGTGCGGGGCCCACACGGTGAAGCCCGACGCCACGAGCGCGTCGCTGATCTTCTCCATGTCGGACGTTCTTCCCTGCCAGCCGTGGACGAGCAATGCGTGGGGGCCACGGCCGCGCTTTCTCACATGCACCATCACTTCTGTTCCGTCAGGCCACGCTCCGGGAGTGTCGACGTACAAGGGAATGAGCTCGACATCTGCTGCCGGCGTGTCCTCGAGCGGTCGCTTGATGCGCAGCAGCGCGTCGATGAAGGCTTCGACTCCGGCGTTGGCGTCGACAGCAGTGCTTTGATGCGATGACATGGCTGGCTTTCGATGTGTACAGGTCTGTTCCTTTAAATATAGGTACAGACCTGTACCATTGTCAAATGGAGACCGCCATGACGACCTCAAACATTGCTGCCAAAGACGTCCGCTCACGCCGCGGCGCGCCTGCGAAGGGAGAGCCGACCGCCCGGGAACGCATCCTGGCCATCGCGCTCGATGCCTTCTATCGGGAAGGCATTCTTGCGACGGGCGTGGACACCATCGCCGAGCGGGCAGGCGTGTCCAAGACCAGCCTCTATCGCAACTTCAGCTCCAAGGATGAACTGATCGAGGCGGTGCTCAAGGAGCAGAACCGCTTGTTCTTTGCCTGGTGGGACGAGATGATGGGGCGCCACCCTGACGACCCACGCGCGCAGCTGCGGGGCTTGCTGAATGCGTTCGGCAAGCTGAGTTCGTCGCCCAGGTTCCGGGGCTGCCCATTCATCAACGCTGCCACCGAATTCCGCGGCCTCGATCACGTCGGCAAGACGCTGGCTACGCAGAACAAGATCGAGGTGGTGCGACGGCTTGCCGACATGTGCCGGTTGCTCGGCGTCGCCGATCCAGCGCGGGCCGCTCGCCAACTGCTGCTCCTCATCGACGGTGTTTTGACGGACGCACAGTTCGGTGCCGAACTGCACTTCAGAGAAGGACTCGCCGATGCGGCGTTTGCCTGCATCGGACTGGACGCCTAGGACGGACGGTCATGCCCGAGGGCAGCGCAAGAGCTGCCACAAGCGAAATGTTTCGCTCTTCATCTCAAAACAGCAGCCGATGCCGTCGCGACGACATGGTTCGGTGCACATGCGGGTCCGCCAGTCCGTAACCTGACGCATTGATTGCACTCAGTGGAGCCGGTTATGGCGCTGCAGGATTTTCGGGAACTCACATTCGCAGGGGCCCGTGTATGTTGACGGCAGCGGACGACATTGACGACCTGCTGCCCGAGCTGGTCGTGCTGCGGCGCGATCTGCACGCGCACCCCGAGCTCGCGTTCGAGGAACGGCGCACGGCGGGAGTCGTTGCCGCGGCGCTGCGCCTGTTGGGGCTCGAGCTCCACGAAGGCCTGGCCGGCACCGGCGTGGTGGGCACGCTGCGCAACGGCCGCGGTACGCGCGCGGTCGGCTTGCGTGCCGACATGGACGCCCTGCCGATGGCCGAACAGTCACGCCTGGGTCACTCGAGCCGCCATGCCGGCGCGCACCACGGTTGCGGCCACGATGGTCACACCGCGATGCTGCTCGGTGCCGCCCGCCAGCTGGCGCGCACACGCCGCTTCGACGGCATCGTGCACTTCATCTTCCAGCCGGCCGAGGAGGGGCGCGGCGGCGCGCGCGTGATGGTCGAGCAGGGCCTGTTCGAGCGCTTTCCGTGCGATGCGGTCTACGCGCTTCACAACTGGCCGGATCTTCCGCTCGGCCATGCGCAGACGCGCGAGGGGCCGATCATGGCGGCGGCCGACCGCTTCGACATCGTGCTGCGCGGCCGCGGCGGCCATGCGGCGCAGCCGCACCGAACGCCCGACGTGCTGCTGGCCGCGAGCCAGCTCGTTGTGCAGCTGAACACCATCGTCTCGCGCCGCATCGACCCGGCCGAGTCGGCGGTGCTGTCGGTCACCCGCATGGTGGGTGGGAGCAGCCACAACGTGCTGCCGGCCGAAGCGACCCTCACCGGCACGGTGCGCAGCTTTGACGCGCAGGTGCAAGACCGGATCGAGGCCGCGTTGCGCGATGCCGCAGCCGGCGTTGCGCTCGGGCATGGCATCGAGGCCGACGTCACCTATCACCGCTACTACCCTGCGACGGTGAACACGCCGGCCGAAGCGCGGCTCGCGCTGCAGGCGGCTTTGGCTGCGGGGCTTCAGGCAAGCGTTGCACCTCGGCCGGCGTTCACCTCTGAGGACTTCGCGTTTCTCTTGCACGAACGGCCGGGTGCTTACCTCTGGCTCGGCCAGGGCCGCGCCACGCCGGGCGAGGGCGGCGAACGCCCGCTTCACCATCCTTGCTACGACTTCAATGACGATGCGCTGCCGCACGGCGTGCGCTGGTTCTGTGCCGTCGCCGAATGGGCGCTCGCCATCGAACCTCGGTCACTCACGACACCCTGAGCATCCCCGTCCTGGACCGGGCGCCTCAGAGCGGCCGTGCCGCGCTCATTCCGAACGCTCTGGAAACAGCCGCTCGATCGGACAGTGCGTCTTGATGAACGGCGATTTGATGACGATGTAGCTGAAGTACTTCTCGATGCCGATGTTGCGCTCCAGCAGGCCTTCGATCACCTGCTGGTAGTGGTTCACGCCACGCGTCAGAAAGCGCAGCAGGTAGTCGTAGCCACCGCTGACGAGGTGGCATTCCATGATCTCGTCGACCTCGCGGATGGCCGTCTCGAAGCGGATGAAGTCTTCGCGATGGTGGTCTGCGAGGGTGACTTCGGTGAACACGGTCAGCGTGTCGCCGAGCTTTGCCAGCCGGAGGTGCGCACCGTAACCAGCGATGTAGCCGGCCTGCTCCAGCCGCTTCACGCGGATCAGGCACGGGCTCGGCGAAAGGCCGACCGCGTCGGCGAGGTCGACGTTGGTCATGCGGCCGTTCTTCTGCAGCTGCGTCAGGATGCGCAGGTCGAGCCGGTCGACCTTGAAGGTTTCAGACATGGCAGTGGTCGGCAGTTGCGATGGACGTGATTCTGCGGCTCAGGCGAGCGCGGCGCGCACCTCGGGAGCGGCCAGCACGTCGTCCAGCGTTCGGCGCAGGCGCAGGAAGAGCTGGTCGAACTCGGCTTCGGTGAAGGTGAGCGCAGGTGCAAACCCGAGGACCGCATCGCCGAAACAGCGGAAGATCACCCCATTGCGATAAGCCGCGGCGAACAGGCGGTCGGGCAGCCCGAGCGACGCGTCGAAGCCGCGTTTGCTGGCCTTGTCGCTCACGAGCTCCAGCGCACCGAGCAGGCCGCGGTGGCGCGCGTCGCCGACCAGCGGGTGCTCCCGCAAGGCGTTGAGCCCGGCAGCGAAGTGGCGGGCCACGCGCTGGCCGTTGGCGAGGATGCCGCCTTCCTCATACAGCCGCAGCACCTCCAGCGCAACGGCAGCGCCGACCGGGTGGGCCGAGTAGGTTGCGCCATGGCCGATCGGGGCGCCGGCTGGCGCGGCGTCGGCAATGGTGGCGTAGATCTCTTCCGACAACATCGTCACACCCATCGGCACGTAGCCGGCGGTCAGGCCCTTGGCGAGCGTCATCAGGTCGGGGTCGACGCCTTCGGCGGCACTCGCAAACATCGGGCCGGTGCGAC
This sequence comes from Rhizobacter sp. P2_G4, assembly GCF_056403575.1. NCBI lineage: Bacteria > Pseudomonadati > Pseudomonadota > Betaproteobacteria > Burkholderiales > Sphaerotilaceae > Rhizobacter > Rhizobacter sp. P2_G4. The sequence goes on from NZ_JBFUFG010000002.1 coordinate 196,512, forward strand.
CGAAGCCGGTGATGACTTCGTCGACGACAAACAGGATGTCGAGTTCGCGTGCCGCTTCGCGCATCGCCTTCAGCCAGCCGGCGGGAGGCACGATCACGCCGCCGGAGCCCTGGATCGGCTCGCAGAAGAACGCGGCGACGTTGTGGGCGCCAAGTTCGGTGACCTTCGCGCGCAATGCGGTCACCGATGCCGCGATCAGCGCCTGCGCGTCGCCCCCCTGCGGATGGCGGTAGGGGTTCGGCGACGGAATGTAATGCTGCGTTGGCAGGGGCAGGTCGAAGCCGCGATGGAACACCGGCAGCGCGGTGAGGCCCGCGCCGGTCGATGACGATCCGTGGTAGCCGCGCTCCAGCGAGATGAAGTGCTTCTTCGTGGAGCGGCCGCGCGCGTTCCAGTACTGCACGATGAAGCGCACCGCGGCATCGACGGCTTCGGAGCCACCGAGCGTGAGGTAGGCGCGTGTCAGCGACGGTGGCGTGATCTCCACGAGCTTGGCCGCCAGGCGGATGGCCGGCTCGCTGGCGAAGCCGAAGTAGCCGGTCGCGTAGGGCAGCGTGCGCAGCTGTGCCGTCGCGGCCTGCACGACGCTCTCCTGTCCGTAGCCGATGTTGACGCACCACAAGCCCGCAAATGCGTCGAGCATTTCGTGGCCGCGCGCATCGGTGAGCCACGAGCCCTGGCCCGACGCGAGCACCATCGGGCCGCGCTCCTCGTGCTGGCGCCAGGCGGAGACGGGATGAACAAGATGCGCGCGGTCGAGGGCGGCGAGGGCATCGGGGGCGAGGCGGGTTGAGCTCATGGATTCAGTTCCACAACAATGGCGTGCTGCAAAGCTTAGGACCGGGCGTGCACCGTGTGGTGCTGCTTTGGAGGCCTCGCGCCGCGCTAGATGTTGTTGTGGACCCGGCTTCCGCAGATGATGCTGCGGGCTTGGATCAGTAGCCGCGCCCGCGGTCGACCAGGCCCACCAGCGGTTCCCCGCGCTCGAATCGACGCAGGTTGTCGATGGCCACACGCGCTGCCGTCTGCGGCTGCGTCATGCTCGCGATGTGCGGCGTGATGCGCACGCGCGGATGTGCCCACAGTGCGCTGTCGGCCGGCAGTGGCTCGGGGTCGGTGACGTCGAGCACGGCTTCAGCGAGATGCCCTTCATCGAGGGCCTGCAGCAGATCGTGCGCTACGAGTTGCGGCCCGCGGCCGACGTGCACGAGGCTCGCGCCCTTTGGGCATTTCGCGAACAGCGCTGCGTTCAAGAAGCCGCGTGTCGCATCGGTCAGCGGCAGCAGGCAGATGAGGATGTCGCTGCGTGCAAGAAAACTGTCGAGCTCGTAGGCGCCAGCATGGCAGCGCACGCCAGTCACCTCGTGGCGAGAGCGGCTCCAGCCTGCGCAGTCGAAGCCGAACGAGACGAGCTTCTCCAGCACCGCCTGCCCGAGCGAGCCCAGGCCCAGCACGCCGACCCGGCGCTCCGACGCCGGCCGCACGGCAATCACTTGCCATTGCCTCTGCTGTTGAGCGCGGCGATAGGCTGGCATGTCCCGGTGCAGGTCGAGCACCGCATGTGTCACGTACTCGACCATGCCATGCACGATGCCCGGCTCGACCATGCGGACGACCGGCAGGCCGGGTGGCAGCACGGCGAAGTCGAACTGGTCGACGCCGGCACCGGTGGAGAGCAAGAGCTGCAGGTTCGGGAATCGGGTTGCGAGGTCGGCGGGCGGCTCCCACGCGGCGAGATAGCGGACGTCAGCCGCGTTGCCGACGTCGGCCCACAGGCGGAAGTCGATCTCCGGCGCCTCCTCGCGGAAGATTTCCGCCCATTGCCGCCCGCGCTGCGGGTCGGCCTTGTAGACGAACACCGGCCGCGTCATCCGAGCGCTTGCGTGGCGATCGCGTACAGCCGCGGCCCGGTGGCGCGTGTGGCCAGCGGTGCGCCGCGCAGCATCGACGTCGGTGCGTCCACGCGCAAGAGGCCCAGTGTTTCGAGCCACTCGGCCAGGCCGCTGCCGAAATCGATGTCGATGCGTGTGAAGCGGCCGGCGTTCAGGCCGGACAAATGTGCGATCAGCGCCTTCGCGCCTTCGGCATCGGGCGCGACCACCGGCCCGATCGCGTAGCCCCGGCCGAAGCGGCGCAGCATCGCGAAGCCGCAGGCGGTGGCGTCGTGATCGAGCACGACGGTGGCCTCGGCATCGCGAAGCAGTTCGTCGATCAGCGCGTCGCGCGGCATGCCGCGCGCCTCGGCGTCGAGCGCGCGCAGTGCCGGCAGGTCAGCCTCGGTCGCTGGGCGCAGGCGCCAGCCGGCATCGAGTGCGATCAGTGGCGTCGGCAGCGCGTTGCCCTGGTGTTGGCGCACCTCTCCGATGCGCACGAAGCCGAGCCGCTCGTACAGGCCGCGGCCTTCAGGCGTCGCATGCAGCAGCACCGTGTGCTGGTCGAGGCCATCGAGCATCGCCGTCATCAGGCGGTGGCCGATGCGGCGTCCCTGGCATTCGGGTGAAACGACGACCAGGCCGATCGTCGCGTGCTGCGGTCCCCAGCGCCAGCGCAAGGCGGTGCCGACGACCCGCCCGTCACGCTCGGCCACGACGCCCTCGCCGTGGCGGAATGCCTGTTCCCAGTCGGCCGGCCGATGCGGCCAGCGAAATTCGCTCGTCAACGCATGCGCGGGCTCGAGGTCGGCCTTGCTCATTGCGCGCAGCGAAACGCCGTCGGACGTCGGTTCGGTGTTTGCACTCATCGTTTTGTTCTCCCAATGCATCTATGGCGCTTATGTTGGGTGCAATCGCGACGCCGCGCCAGCCCGTAGACGGGTTCATCCGCAATTCGACAGCATGCGCTGCGGCAGGGGGTCGCTTTGCGATAACGGCGCTGTGCGCGCGGTCTCAACGAACACAAATGCTGTGGTGCCGCGCCTAGCATGTAGGCGATATCCACAACGCCGTCAGCGAGATGTCCCCCTTCGACCTTGCCCCCGTTAAGGTGCCTCGTGGCCGCTTCATTGGCGGCCGTGTTGTCGAGGCGCTGAGTGCGTTTGCGCTGCACCGATCCTCCGACGGCCTGGCACCTGCGGCGCTGCCGATGGGAGACGCCCAGGGAAGCCTGACGGTCGAAACCCGACCTGTGTCACACGAGCGTTCTGATCGACTTCGGGGCGTCGTGCGGTGCATGGCGCACGCGATCGGGGCACACCGCACGGCATGCCGTGCAGGGACGGCCAAACGGCAGCTTCGTCGCTGCGCAGGCCCCAAATCACGATATGCGTACGGTGACCCCGTGCTGCAATGACGCCATCAGCAGAGCCCCTCAACACACCGCCCATCATGAACATCATCCGACCCAAATACATCACCTTCGACTGCTACGGCACGCTGACGCGCATGCGCATGGGAGACATGGCGCGCGAGATGTTTGCCGACCGCATCCCGGCCGAACGCATGGAGCAGTTCCTCGCCGACTTCACGGCCTACCGCTTCGACGAAGTGCTGGGCGACTGGCAGCCCTATGAAGTGGTGCTGAAGAACGCGATCCGCCGCCTGTGCCGCAAATGGAAGCTGCAGTACCTCGACGCCGAGGCGCAGCAGTACTACGACGGGGTGCCGACCTGGGGCCCGCACGCCGACGTGCCGGCCGGTCTGGCCAAGGTCGCGAAGGAGATCCCGCTGGTGATCCTGTCGAACGCCTCGGACGACCAGATCCAGCGCAACGTGGCCATGCTGGGCGCGCCGTTCCACCGCGTCTACACCGCGCAGATGGCGCAGGCCTACAAGCCGCGGCTGCAGGCCTTCGAGTACATGCTGGATTCTCTCGGCTGCAACCCCGAAGACGTGCTGCACGTGTCGTCCAGCCTGCGCTACGACCTGATGTCGGCCGACGACATCGGCATCGTCAACAAGGTGTTCGTCAACCGCGGCCACGGCCCCGGCAACCCGGCCTACCGCTACACCGAGATCGCCGACATCGGCGGCCTGCCTGGCGTGGTCGGCCTCTGATCGCCCGTCCGCCCCGAGGTATCGAACGATGAAGCTCGAGTCGTACTGGACTGCCTCCGCGCCGGCCTTCGTGCCGCGCGCAGCGGACCTGCCGTCGCAGTGCGACGTGGCGATCGTCGGCGGCGGTTTCACCGGGCTGTCGGCAGCGCTCGCGCTGGCACGGCGCGGCGCATCAGTCGTCGTGCTGGAAGCGGGTGAGCGTGTTGCCGCCGAGGCCTCCGGGCGCAACGGTGGCCACGTCAACAACGGTCTCGCCGTCGACTATGCCGACGTGGCTGCGAGGGTTGGCGTTGAGCGAGCGCGCGGCTGGTACCACGCCTACGACCAGGCGGTCGACACGGTCGAGCGCATCGTGCGCGACGAAGCGATCGCCTGCGATTTCGTCCGCCACGGCAAGCTCAAACTGGCGGCGAAGCCGGCGCAGCTGGAAGTGTTGTCGCGCAGTGCCGAGCGCCTGGTGCGCGACGGCGTCGACAGCGATGTGGAGATCCTGGATGCAGCGCGCGTGCGGTCCGAAGTCGGCAGCGACCGCTTCGCCGGTGGCATGCTCTACAAGCGCAGCGGCCAGATGCACATGGGTCGCTTCGCCGGGGGCCTCGCGCAGGCGGCCGAGCGGCGCGGCGCGCAGATCTGCACCGCCACCTGCGTGCAGCGTCTGGAGCGGCTCGGTGGAAGCCAGGCGCATCGCGTCCACACCAGCCGCGGAACCCTGCAGGCGAAGCAGGTTCTGCTCGCAAGCGGGGCCGCACGGCATGGAAGTTATGCGAGCTTCGGCTGGCTGCGCCGGCGCATCGTGCCGATCGGCAGCTTCCTCATCGTCACCGAGCCGTTGGGCGCAGAGCGGGCGAGTGCGCTGCTGCGCGAGCGCCGCACCTACGTGACGGTCGCCAACATCCACCATTACTTCCGCCTCACACCCGATCACCGGCTGGTGTTCGGCGGGCGCGCACGCTTCGGGATCAGCGACCCGGTGTCGGACGCGCGCTGCGGCGAGATCCTGCGTGCCGGCATGGCGGAGATCTTCCCGTCGCTGGCGGGTGTCGGCATCGACTACTGCTGGGGCGGCCTGGTCGACATGACGCAGGACCGCCTACCGCATGCCGGCGAGCGCGACGGGCTTTTCTATTCAACCGGCTACAGCGGCCACGGCACGCAGATGTCCGTGATGATGGGCGAACGCATGGCCGCAGTGATGGCCGGCGATGCGTCCGCCAATCCGTGGCGCGACCGCGACTGGCGCGCGATCCCCGGCCACCTGGGACCGCCCTGGTTCCTGCCCGCAGTAGGACTTTATTTCCGCTTGAAGGACCGTCTCGCCTAAGGGCGGCCTTTATTTCCACGATCCCGCGACAAACCCATCACCAGGAGCGAGCACCATGACAGATCGCAAGTCCATCGACACCCTCGTCGGCCCCCAAGAAAGCGGGCGCCTGTTCGGTGCGCTGCAGCGCGGCGCAAGCCGCCGCGACGTGCTCGCGATGCTGATGGCCGGCGGCATGCAGGCCACGCTTGCCGGCGGCCTCGCGAGCACGGCGTTCTCCGTGCACGCGCAGACCCCAAAACGCGGCGGCAAGATCCGCGTCGCCGGCGCCACCGCCGCCGCGACCGACACGCTCGATCCGGCCAAGCAGTCGAACAGCACCGACTACTCGCGCTGCAACATGCTCTACAACGGGCTGACTTCGCTGGACGGCAGCCTGACGCCGCAGCCCGCACTCGCCGAATCGTTCAACACGACGGACGCCAAGACCTGGGTCTTCGCGCTGCGCAAGGGCGTGACCTTCCACGACGGCAAGGCGCTGACGCCGGCCGACGTCGTCTTCTCGATCTCTCGCCACAAAGACCCGGCCACCGCGTCCAAGGCCAAGGTGCTGGCCGACCAGATCGAGAGCGTGAAGGCGACCGGCCCGAACGAAGTGACGGTCGTGCTGACCGCGCCTAATGCCGACCTGCCTGTCATCCTCGGCACCTTCCACTTCCACATCGTCAAGGAAGGCACCACCGACTTCACCGCCGGCATCGGCACCGGCCCATACAAGCTCAAGGAGTTCAAGCCCGGCGTGCGCTCGGTCGTCGTGCGCAACGATCGCTACTGGAAGCCCGGCAAGCCCTATCTCGACGAGATCGAATTCGTCGGCATCAGCGACGAGAGCGCGCGTGTCAACGCGCTGTTGTCCGGTGGCATGGACCTGGTCGGCTCGATCAACCCACGCTCGCTGGCACGCGTCACTGGCACGCCGGGGTATGCGGTGACCAAGACGCAGTCTGGCCAGTACTCCGACCTGGTGATCCGCAAGGACACGGGACCCGGCGCCAACCCCGACTTCGTGCTCGCGATGAAGCACCTGTTCGACCGCGAGCAGATGAAGAAGGCGATCGCGCTCGACCAGGCGGTGCTCGGCAACGACCAACCGGTCGACCCCACCAACCGCTTCCACTTCGCCGGGCTGCCACAGCGACCGTTCGACCCGGAGAAAGCCAAGTTCCACCTGAAGAAGTCGGGTATCACTGGCGCGGTGCCGATGGTCGCGTCACCAGCGGCGTTGTACTCCGTCGAGATGGCGCTGGTGCTGCAGCAGACGGCCAAGGGCATTGGCCTGGACATCGACGTCAAGCGCATGCCTGCCGATGGCTACTGGAGCAACCACTGGCTGAACAGCCCGGTCGGCTTCGGCAACGTCAACCCGCGGCCGAGCGCCGACATCCTGCTGACGCAGTTCTTCAAGTCCGACGCGCAGTGGAACGAATCGCGCTGGAAGAGCGAGAAGTTCGATCAGGTGCTGGTCGCCGCGCGGGCAGAGACCGACCTCGCCAAGCGCAAGCAGATGTATGCCGACCTGCAGACCATGATCCACCAGGAGGCCGGCATCGGTATCCCGCTGTTCCTGACCAGCCTCGACGGCCACACCACGAAGCTCAAGGGCCTGTCGCCGATCCCGGTGGGCGGCCTGATGGGCTACAACTTCGCCGAGAACGTGTGGCTCGAGAGCGCAGCCTGACGCGGAAGCCACAGCGATGAATGCCCTCGTCCTCAAGCTGCTGGCCCAGCGCATCGCGCTGGCGCTGCTGTCGCTCCTGGTGGTGTCGGTGATCGTGTTCGCGATCACCGCGGTGCTGCCCGGCGACGCGGCACAGGAACAGCTCGGCCAGGATGCGACGCCCGAAGCGCTGGCCACGCTGCGTGCCCAGATGGGCCTGGACGTGCCGGCGACACAACGCTATGTGCAATGGCTCGGCGGGTTGCTGCGCGGGGACCTCGGCATGTCGTCAACATCGCGCGTGCCGGTGGGCGAGCTGATCGGCAGCCGGCTGCCGAACTCGCTGCTGCTCGCCGCTGTGACCGCGCTGTTCTCGGTGCCGATCGCGTTGTCGCTCGGCATCGCGTCGGCGGTGTGGCGCGGGTCATGGTTCGACCGTGCCGCCTCCACCGGTGCGGTCGCGGTCGTCTCGGTGCCCGAGTTCCTGGTCGCGACGCTGGCGGTGCTGGTGTTCGCGGTCCAGCTGCGCTGGCTGCCGGCGCTGTCTTACGTCAGCGACATCGAGTCGCTCGGCCAGCTGCTGCGTGCGTTCGCGATGCCGGTGCTGACGCTGTGCTGCGTGATCATCGCGCAGATGATGCGCATGTCGCGCGCTGCAGTGATCGACCAGCTCGAGGCGCCGTACATCGAGATGGTGCGCCTGAAGGGCGCGTCGCCCCTGCGCATCGTGCTCGCGCATGCGCTGCCCAACGCCGTCGGCCCGATCGCCAACGCGGTGGCGCTGAGCCTGTCGTACCTGCTCGGCGGCGTGATCATCGTCGAGACGATCTTCAACTACCCCGGCATTGCCAAGCTGATGGTCGATGGCGTCTCGCAGCGCGACATGCCGCTGGTGCAGGCCTGCGCGATGCTGTTCTGCGCCGGCTACCTGATCCTGGTGACGACGGCCGACATCTTCGGCATCGTCACCAACCCGCGCCTGCGGCACCGCTGAAGAAAGGTCTCCGATGTCGTTGATCACCACCACCAACTCGAGCGGCTTCTTCGCAAGCAAAGCTCACCCGTGGCGGGCGCTCCTTGCCCAATTCGGTCCGTCCGGCTGGCTGGGCCTCGCGATCGTCCTGTTCTGGACGCTGGCCGCCATCTTCGGTCCGGCGCTGCTGTCGCGCACCGGGGCGGCCGGCGGCGGCGAGGTGTTCGCACCGATCAGCGCGGCGAACTGGCTCGGCACCGACTACCTGGGCCGCGACATGCTGGCACGTGTGATCGAGGGTGCGCGCTACACCGTCGGCGTCGCCTTCCTTGCGACGCTGCTGGCGAGCGGCACGGGCACGCTGCTGGCACTGCTGGCCGCGGCGAGTGGCCGCTGGATCGACACCGGATTGAGCCGCGGGCTGGACACGCTGACCGCGATCCCGAGCAAGATGTTCGCGCTGTTGATCGTGGCCGGTTTCGGCTCGTCGGTGCCGATCCTGGTCGCTGCCGCTGCCGTCATCTACGTGCCCGGTGCCTTCCGCATCGCTCGCTCGCTGGCCGTGAACATCAACGCACTCGACTACGTGACGGTCGCGCGCACCCGCGGCGAGCGCACGGGCTACGTGATGCTGCGCGAGATCCTGCCCAACATCGCCGGGCCGATGCTCGCGGACCTGGGGCTGCGCTTCGTCTACGTCGTGCTGCTGCTCGCGAGCCTGAGCTTCCTCGGGCTGGGCGTGCAGCCGCCGAACGCCGACTGGGGGTCGCTGGTGCGAGAGAACATCCTGGCGCTGTCCGATGGTGGTGCGTCGGTGATCGCGCCGTCGCTCGCGATCGCGAGCCTGACGATCGCCGTCAACCTGGTCATCGACAACCTGCCGGGCCGCGCCGCCCGCGAACGTGGAGCAAAACGATGATGACGTACGCCCACCCCCGAAGCGCCTTCGGCGCTCCCCCTCAAGGGGGCCGAGCCCGGACACGGAAGGTTCTGCATACCTTGCGTGCCTGGCGAGGGGCCGCGCCCCGCGGCCCGGCGCGGCCTGCAAGGCCCGCCAGCGGCCCGACAAAGCCGGTTCCGCGGCGGCCGCTTGATGGGTTGGTTGTTGCGTCGCGGGTGTCGCGATTTTTCATGGAGCATTGATATGGGCAGCCCTGTTGTCGTCGACAAGCTCACCATCACCGCCGGCGGTACGACGCTCGTCGATGCGTTGAGCTTCACGATCCAGCCCGGCGAGGTGCTCGCCCTGATCGGCGAATCCGGTTCCGGCAAGACCACCACCGCCCTGGCGTTGATGGGCTACGCGCGCCGTGGCTGCAGCATCAGCGGGGGCAGCGTGCGCATTGGCGACATCAACGTGCTGTCGCTCGATGCGCGCCAGCTGCGCGCGCTGCGCGGGCACACCGTCACCTACATCGCGCAGAGCGCGGCCGCGTCGTTCGATCCGTCGCGCATGCTTCTCGACCAGGTGGTCGAGCCGGCCTGTCTGCACGGCACGCTGAGCCGCGCCGAGGCCGAGCGGAGGGCTATCGCGCTGTTCCGCGAGCTCGCGCTGCCCGAGCCCGAGACGATCGGCCTGCGTTACCCGCACCAGGTGTCCGGCGGGCAGCTGCAGCGCCTGATGGCGGCCATGGCGCTGATCACCGATCCCGAGGTGGTCATCCTCGATGAGCCGACGACGGCGCTCGACGTGACGACCCAGGTCGAGGTGCTGCGCGCCTTCCGCCGTGTCGTGCGCGAGCGGCGCGTGACGGCGGTCTACGTCAGCCACGACCTCGCCGTCGTCGCGCAGATGGCCGATCACATCCTCGTGCTGCGCGATGGCTGCATGCGCGAGGTCGGCGCGACGGAGCGGCTGCTGCTGGCGCCGCAGAACGACTACACCAAGAGCTTGCTGGCCGCCGCGCGACCGGCGCCACGCGCGGCCGCCGCCGAAGCGGCCGATGCCGAGGTGCTGCTGCGCCTGCGAGGCCTCAGCGTGGGCTACGGCCGAGGCAAGCAGTCGGTCAAGATTCTCGAGGGCATCGACCTCGAACTCCGGCGCGGGCAGGCCATCGGCGTCATCGGCGAATCGGGATCGGGCAAGACCACCCTGGCACGTGCGGTCGCCGGCTTGTTGCCGCCGAGCGCCGGCACGATGGAGTTCCACGGGCGCGAGTTGACGCCCGCGCTTGCGCAGCGCACGAAAGACGAGCTGCGGCGCATCCAGATCGTGTTCCAGTCGGCCGACACGGCGCTGAACCCCTCGCACACCATCGAGCGCATCCTGGCGCGGCCGCTGCAGTTCTACAAGGGCCTCAAGGGAGCGGCGCTGCGACGACGCATCGACGAGCTGCTCGACCTCGTGAAGCTGCCGCGCACGCTGGCCGACCGCCTGCCCAACGGGCTCTCGGGCGGGCAGAAGCAGCGCGTGAACCTGGCACGCGCGCTCGCGGCGGAGCCCGACCTGATCCTCTGCGACGAGGTGACCTCGGCGCTGGACACCGTGGTCGGTGCCGCGGTGCTCGACCTCATTGCCGAGTTGCGCCGCGAGCTCGGCGTGTCCTACCTTTTCATCAGCCACGACCTGCACACCGTGCGCTCGGTCTGCGACGAGATCGTCGTCATGCAGCACGGCCGCAAGCTGGCGCAGGTGGCGCGTGCCGACTACGAGCGCGGCCCGCACCACCCCTACTACGAGCAGCTCGCGCGCGCGGTGCCCGAGCTGCGCCGCAGCTGGCTGGACGATCTCGATCGACAACGACCGGCGCTCGTCGCCTGAAGGAGTGAACGACATGACACCCACATTCCGCATCGCCGCGATTGCCGGCGACGGCATCGGCAAGGAAGTGCTGCCCGAGGGCCTGCGGGTCGTCGAGGCGGCCGCCGAACGCTTCGGCTTCGCGCTCGAGATCCGAGAGATCGAATGGGCCAGCTGCGACTGGTACGCCCAGCACGGGCAGATGATGCCGGACGACTGGAAGCAGCAGCTCGAAGGCATCGACGCCATCTACTTCGGCGCGGTGGGCTGGCCCGCCACGGTGCCCGACAACGTCTCGCTGTGGGGCTCGCTGCTCAAGTTCCGCCGCGAGTTCGACCAGTACATCAACCTGCGCCCGGTGCGGTTGTTCGAGGGCGTGCCATGCCCCTTGGCCGGCCGCAAGCCCGGTGACATCGACTACTTCGTCGTGCGCGAGAACACCGAGGGCGAGTACACCAACCTCGGCGGCGTGATGTACCCCGGCACCGAGCGCGAGATCGTGATCCAGGAGTCGGTGTTCTCACGCTTCGGTACCGACCGCGTGCTGCGCTATGCCTACGAGTTGGCCAACTCGCGCCCACGCAAGCAGCTGACGGTGGCGACCAAGAGCAACGGCATCGCGATCAGCATGCCGTGGTGGGACGGTCGCGCCGACGAGATCGGCAAGGACTACCCCGGCGTGAAGGTCGACAAGCAGCACATCGACATCCTGAGCGCGCGCTTCGTGTTGCAGCCGCAGCGCTTCGACGTGGTGGTGGCGAGCAACCTGTTCGGCGACATCCTGAGCGACCTCGGCCCGGCCACGACCGGCACGATCGGGCTGGCACCCAGCGCGAACCTCAACCCGGAGCGCAGCTTCCCCTCGCTCTTCGAGCCGGTGCACGGCTCGGCGCCGGACATCTACGGCCAACGCATCGCAAACCCGATCGCGATGATCTGGTCGGGCGCGCTGATGCTCGACTTCCTGACGCAAGGGCAGGGCGCTGGCCGCGCAGCGCACGACGCGATCGTGAATGCCATCGAAGCCGTGCTCGCCCGCGGGCCGCGCACACCGGACCTGGGTGGCCCGGCTCATACCGAAGACGTCGGCCGCGCGATCGCCGACCTTGTGAAGGAACTCTGACATGCAGCTCTCCATGACCCGTGACGACCTGCTGCCTGGCCGCAATTTCATCGGCCGCTGGAGCGAGGCCGATGAGGGCCGCCGATTCGACGTGGCCGACCCAGCCACCGACACGGTGTTCGCAAGCGTGCCCGACAGCGGCGCGTCGGACGCACGCGCCGCCCTCGATGCAGCGCATGCCGCCTTCACCACCTGGCGCGCGGTGCCGGCGAAGCAGCGGGCACAGATCCTCAAGCGCTGGAACGACCTCATCGTCGCGAACCAGGAAGACCTGGGACGCCTGATTTCCCGCGAGCAGGGCAAGCCGCTTGCCGAAGGCCGCGGAGAGGTCGCCTACGCGGCGAGCTACGTCGAATGGTTTGCCGAGGAAGCGACACGCGCCAACGGCGACGTGATCTCCGCGCCGGTGGTGGGGCGCCGCATGTTCGCGCTGAAGGAGCCGGTGGGCGTGGTGGCCGCGATCACGCCGTGGAATTTCCCAGCCGCGATGATCGCGCGCAAGATCGCGCCGGCACTGGCCGCCGGTTGCACGGTGGTCTGCAAGCCCGCAGAAGACACGCCGCTGACCTCGCTCGCGCTCGTCAGGCTTGCCGAAGAGGCTGGCGTGCCGCCGGGCGTGCTGAACATCGTGACCACCTCGCGCGAACGGGCTGCCGAAGTGGTCGACGTCTGGCTCGACGACCCGCGGGTGCGCAAGATCAGCTTCACCGGCTCGACACCGGTCGGCAAGCACCTCGCGCGCCGCAGCGCCGACACGCTGAAGAAGCTCTCGCTGGAGCTCGGCGGCAACGCACCCTTCATCGTGTTCGACGACGCCGACCTGGACGCCGCGGTCGATGGCCTGATGGTCGCGAAGTTCCGAAACGGTGGCCAGACCTGTGTCAGCCCGAACCGGGTGTTCGTGCAGTCCGACGTGCACGACGCGTTCGTCGACAAGCTGGCCGCACGCATCGCTGCCCTGAAGGTCGGCCCGGCCAGCGACCCGGCATCGCAGATCGGGCCCATGATCAATGCGCGTGCGGTCGACAAGATCGAGCGCCATGTGCAAGACGCCGTCGAGCACGGCGCCCGCGTCATCGTCGGTGGCAAACGGCTGGCGGCGCTCGGCCGGAACTACTTCTCCCCGACCTTGCTCACCGGCGCCGATGCGACGATGGCTTGCGCATGCGAAGAGACCTTCGGCCCGGTCGTGCCGGTGACACGTTTCCAGACCGAAGCTGAAGTGATTGCAGCTGCGAACGGCACGCCCTATGGCCTGGCGGCCTACTTCTACTCGAGCGACGTGCGCCGCATCTGGCGCGTGGCCGAGGCGCTCGAAGCCGGGCTGGTCGGGATCAACGAAGGTGCGCTCGCCGCCGAGGCGGCGCCCTTCGGCGGTGTGAAGGAATCCGGCTACGGCCGAGAGGGTTCGGTGCACGGTCTCGACGACTACATGCACCTGAAGTACCTCTGCCAGGGCCAGCTCTGACCATGAAAGTTGCGGTTCTCGGCGCCGGGGTGATCGGCGCGTCCACCGCCTGGCATCTGGCACACGCTGGCGCAGACGTTGTCGTCCTGGACCGGCAGAACGGCCCGGCTTTGGAAACCAGCTTCGCCAACGCGGGGCAGGTGTCACCCGGCTATTCGACCCCATGGGCCGCACCCGGCATTCCGCTGAAGGCCTTGAAGTGGCTGTTCCAGCGCCATGCGCCGCTGGCAATACGGCCCGACGGGTCACTCGCGCAGTGGACATGGCTGGCGCGCATGCTCGGCCAGTGCACGGCGCAGCGCTACGCGACCAACAAGGGCCGCATGATGCGCCTGGCCGAGTACAGCCGCGATGTGCTGCGCGAGTTGCGCGCCACGGCGCAGCTGTCTTACGAGCAACGCAGCGGCGGAACGCTGCAGCTCTTTCGCAGCGCGGCGCAGCTGGACGCGGCGGGCCGCGATGTCGAGGTACTGCGTGGCTTCGGCGTGCCGTTCGAACTGCTCGCCCCGCACGAACTTCAACGTGCAGAGCCGGCACTTGCGCGTGTGGCGCATCGCTTGAGCGGTGGCCTGCGCCTGCCCAATGACGAGACCGGGGATTGCCACCTGTTCACGCGCCAGCTGGTCGAGCGCGCGGTGGCGCTGGGCGCACAGTTTCGCTTCGACTCGGTCGTGAGCGGGCTCGAGGTCGAAGGCGGCCGGGTCGTGGCGGTGCGTGTGGGCGACGAGCGGGTGGCCGTCGACGCGTGTGTCGTAGCGCTCGGCAGCTATTCGCCGGCGCTGGTGGCGCCGCTCGGCATCCAGGTGCCTGTCTATCCGGTCAAGGGCTACTCGCTGACGATCCCTGTGTGCGATGAAGCGTCTGCGCCGGTATCAACGGTGCTCGACGAGACTTACAAGGTGGCGGTCACGCGCTTCGACCGGCGCATCCGCATCGGCGGCATGGCCGAACTCGGGGGCTACGACCTGACATTGCGCCCACAACGTCGCAAGACCCTCGAGATGGTCGTGCAGGACCTGTTCCCCGGAGCCGGCGACATCGCCGCCGCGGAGTACTGGACGGGTCTGCGCCCGATGACGCCGGACAGCACGCCGATCATCGGTGCGACACCGGTCTTCGGCCTGTTCCTCAACACGGGGCATGGCACGCTCGGGTGGACGATGGCCGCCGGATCGGGCCGGTTGATCGCCGACCTCGTGCTGGGCCGGCGGCCGGACATCGACATGGAAGGCCTCGGCATCGAGCGCTATCGCCGCAAGTCACCCGCACGCTGGCAAGTGCAGCCCGCGACGTGAGTCGATCGACGCGCTGTTGCCGGTAAGCAGCGCGCGCGCCGTGCACGCCTCGGCGTGTCAGCCGCAAGGTGAATTCGGTTCAAGACGGGCAGCGCACCTCGCACCAAACTCATCTCACTCAGGTGGTGACCGCGCTCCGTGCCGGATAAACCCCCTGACATCCGATCGACTGAGGAGGTGACATGAGCGAACCATTGGACCGATTGCATTCGTACTTGCCTGCGCGCGTTGCCGGTGTCTCCGACAGCCCCTGGGTGCCGTCCGACACGCCGGGAAAGTCCGCTCGGCTGCTGCGTTTCCTGCCCAATGACGAAGGCTTCGTCGAACTGCTGCGCATGGAACCAGGGGTCGCCATGCCGCTGCACCGCCACAGCGGTGAAATCCATGCGTACAACGTCAGCGGCTCGCGGCAGCTGTGCACGGGAGAAGTGATCGGCCCCGGCGACTACGTCTATGAACCGGCCGGCAACGTGGATTGGTGGCGCGTGGTCGGCGATGAACCGATGATCGCTCTCGTGGTCGTGCGGGGAACGGTCGAGTTCCTGGCCGCCGACGGCAGCGTGCGCTCCACCGCGAACGCGCTCACCCAGCGCAACGAACTCGAGCGCTACTGTCGGGCGCAGGGATTGACCATGCCAGACCTCATCGGCTGACCATCGCCCCCGCAGCGCTTCGGCGCACTTGCGAGGCCGCCAGGCCGGTCATGCGGCGGACGGCGCGGCTCATGTGCGCCTGGTCGGCGAAACCACACTGTGCCGCCACCGCTGCGAGGCTGGCATCGCCTGCCGCGATGTGGCCCAGTGCGCGATGCGTGCGCTGAAACAGCCGATAGGTCGCCGGCGTGACGCCGAAGACCTGCTGAAAGCCCCGCGCGAGGCTGCCGGGGTGCAGGCCTAGTTCACGCGCCCACGACGCCACCGGCGCATCCGGATCGTGTCGCAGGCGTGCGGCCAGCAGCTCGGGCCAATCCTGTGGCGGCGCGAGGGACGCTGTCAGGCCGTTCTCCAACAGGCCCAGCGCGGCAGGGAGATCGCGCTCGGCCAGTCGAACGATCGCGTCGGGGTCAGGCGCGATGGCATGGGTCGGCCCGTCCCATGCGGCGGGCAAGGGCAGGATGAGCACCTGGGCGCCGGTGCCGGCAAACTCGTCCAGGTGGTACTCCCACCGGCGGTGGACGAGAACATCTCCCGCACGCAGGCGATGCCGCCCGGTATCACCGGCCTCGACGTAGGCGCCGGCAAGCACCACCGCAACGAAGGCCTCGTCGTGCCGATGCCGGCCCAGCCGCTCGTGGGGCGGGTGCCTCATCGGCCCGGCAGTCAGCGGGCGGGCCGCCGGGCTCGGCATGCCATTCGGAGTGTGAATTCGGTTCAAGACAGGCTGCGTGTTCGGCACCAAACTGACCGCATTCTGATGGATGAATGCATGACCTCCTTGTCGAAACTCAGTGGCTCGCTGGTGACTGCCGCGCTGCTTCTCATGCCCGCGGCGTCGGGCGCCACGAGTGCACACGATGTTCTGGCTGCGCACCGCGCCGCGACGGGTGACCCTGGACGCGCGCGCACCCTCGAGCTGCGCTACGCCTACTCCGGCCAAGGTCTTCAAGGCACCGTCGTCACGCAGTTCGACACGGCCAACGGTGCCAACGTCACCCAGAGCGAGCTCGGCCCGATCACCGTGGCCAACGGCTTCGACGGCCGCTTGCCCTGGATGCGCGATATCTCGGGCGCCTACACGCCGCAAGAGGGCGGCGATCGGGTTCCCCTCGCCGTCAATGAAGCCTTTCGCCTGGCCAACCTGTGGTGGCGTGCCGATCGCGGCGGTGCGCGCATCGAGCTGGTGGGGCGAGAGACGCTGGAAGGCCGCACGCTGGATCATCTGGCGGTGACGCCTCGCGGCGGTCTGCGTTTCGATGCCTGGTTCGACGCCGAGAGCCGGCTGCTCGCCCGCATTGCCGAGCGCCAGATGTTCTTCGACACCCGCACCTCCTACGAGAACTACGTGCGCCGCGACGGGATGCAGATCGCAAGCCGCATCGTCGTCGATGGCGGCACGGGGGAGGCTGACGTGGCGACGATGCGCCTCGTCGACCGCACGCAGAAACCGCGCCGGCCACGCACGGCCTACGCCATGCCAACGGACGTGCCGGGAGGCGTGACCATCGACGACGGCGCCTCGAACGCCGTCACGCCGTTTCGCCTGCTCAACAACCATATCTACGTGGAGGCCCGCGTGAACGGGCAGGGCCCCTTCACGTTCCTCGTTGACACCGGCGGCCACACGATCCTGTCCTCGCGCGTGGTCGCGGAGGCCGGCCTGAACTCGCAAGGGGCCACAGCGTCTGCGGGTGCCGGCGAGAGGACGACGACCAGTGGCTATGCCAAGGTGCGCGAGATCGCCATCGGCCCTGTGCGCATGCACGACCAGACGGCGATCACCATGGACATCTACGACCCGGCGGTCGAGGGCATCCGGGTCGACGGCATGGTCGGGTTCGAATTGCTTCGGCGTCTGGCCTTGCGCATCGACTACGGCGCCAGCACGCTCACCTTCAGCCGCTTCGCTGCGTTTGATGCAGCGGCTGCCGGCACGGCAATCCCCTTCAAGTTCTACGACCACCTGCCGCAGGTCGAAGGCAAGGTGGGCGAGATCCCGGCGCTGTTCGACATCGACACCGGCTCGCGCAGCGAGGTGGACCTCACGAGCCCATTCGTCGTGTCACGCCGGCTGCGGGAACACTTCCCCGGCGCCGTCACGGCAATGACCGGCTGGGGCGTCGGCGGCCCATCGATGTCGGACGTGGTGCGGCTGCCATCGCTCTCGATCGGGCCGGTCGTCATCGCGACGCCCGTGGCCGGGTTGTCGAGTGCCAAGGCGGGCTCCTTCAGCGACGCCAACTTCGACGGCAACATCGGCAGCGGGCTGCTGAAGCGATTCGTGACCAGCTTCGACTACTCGCGGCAGCGCATGTACCTCAAGCCCATCGTCCCGCCGCCGCAGGACACAGGCACCTTCGATCGCTCCGGCATGTGGCTGAATGCGGCCGAGGAAGGGTTCGTCGTGACCTATGTGTCACCCGGCGGTCCGGCCGAGGCGGCGGGCATTGATGCGGGCGACCGGATCGTGACGCTTGATGGCCACGCGACACGTGGAGAGGAGCTTTCAGCTGCGCGATCGCTGCTGCGAACTCGGCCAGACGGCAGTCGGATCACGCTGGACATTCGGCATGGTGACGAGCTTCGCAGCGTGGTGCTGGTGCTGCGGGATCGGCTGTAAGTCGCCCGGAGAGCGGTCTTCAGCTCCAGCGAGCACTGCGCTTTGTGGATCGCGGTCATCTCGAGGCCGCGCAGATCCGTCATCCCGTCGAATTTCGAGTTAGACCGTCAGTCGCCAGCAGGACAAGTCCGCCACCTGGAAAAACGCTGCGCATCCGCGCATGACGATGTTCACGTACTACGTGATGAAGTCGGCGGTGAACTACACCGAGGCGAGGCTGAACTGGTGGCGATGAACAATGCCGCAACGCTCAACCGCTATCTCGTGGACTGGCGCTTCCTGCTGCAGACGGACCCAGGGCTACTACAAGAGGGTGGCGTGGGGTTGCGCTGATACGCCTTCCTCCACAGGGCGGCTGGCGTCTGCCGGCCGCCGTACGGATGAGGGAAGCAACCAGAGCTCGGTGATGTGGCGCGGGGCCCGGCGAAGCGCGCCATTGCGTTGCCGAGCTGATACCAAGACGCATCTGAGATGCGGCGGGTCTGCGTCTGAATCCGCCAGACGACGCGCCGTTCGATGTGAATCGAATCGGTCTGAATTTGCATCCTGTTGCATAGCGTCTCGCCCCGCCAACGCTGCACTGGCTTTCGCCGGTTCGTCACAGTTTCATCAATGTTGCCCGATGTCGCGGCCCACACAATCGCGCCGGGAATCGAGAGCGTGGCACGTCGAACGACATGTGCGCGCGGTAATTTGACGCCACAGGAACTTCACGATGAGCATGCCAAGCCAGCGCTCGACACGCGTCACTGCGAGTAGCGCTCTGCTGTGCGCACTGGTGCTGTCTGCCTGCGGAGGCGGCAGTGACTCGAGCACCCCGGCGCCACCCGTCGGCTCTGCACCGGCGCCAGCGCCAGCACCAGCACCGGCTCCTGCTCCTGCACCTGCACCTGCACCTGCACCTGCACCTGCACCTGCACCTGCACCTGCACCAGCGCCAGCGCCTGCACCTGCGCCTGCGCCAGCGCCAGCGCCAGCGCCAGCGGCCAGCATTTGCCCCGGAGGGCCCTATGCCAGCAAGCCGGTGCCCAGTGGCTCGACGGTGACCCGCCTGAACAACGCGCTGCCCAACGACAACTACCAACCCCAGTTTGGCAACGTCGAGGGTGCCGTGTGGTTGGATGGTGCGCTCTACGTCAGCGAGTTCGGCCCCGGCAACAACCCGCCGCCGAGCCGCATCGTGAAGATCGACAGCAATGGCATCGGTACCGTGGTGGTGCCCGCTGCCGGTACCAACGGTTTGGCGGTGGACAAGGCCGGGCGCCTTTACGGTGCCAGCCACAAGGTGGGCGGCGTCGTTCGCTTTGCCTTTCCCGGCGGCACCGAAACTGTGGTCGTCAGCAGCTACAACGGTGCTCGCTTTGGCTCTCCGAACGACCTGACCTTCCGCACGGACGGCACCCTCTACTTCACCGACCCGAACTGGCAGGCCGCCTCGCCCAACCCTCAGCCGCGCACCGGCGTCTACCGGGTAGCGCCGGACACCAGCATCGCGGTGCTGGTGGATGGCAATCGAAGCAATCCGAACGGCATCACGCTGTCGCCCGACGAGAAGACGCTCTACCTGACGGCACAAGATGGCGTGTTCAAGTACGCCGTTGCCGCCGACGGGTCAGTGGGCACGGCCGAGCACTTCGGCGGCGGCGTGGTCTCCAGTGGAGACGGCATGGTGGTGGACTGCGCCGGCAATCTGTACGTCACCTCGACCGACGTGATCGTGCTGAGCCCCGATGGCAAGGAAGTGGGCCGCATCCTCATGCCGAGCGGCGCCGGCTCGGTGACCAACGTGGCCTTCGGGGGCCTAGATCGCAAGACCTTGTTCATCACGGCCATGGGCTCCGGCAGCGCCCGCGGCGTCTACAAGGTGGATCTGGCCATTCCTGGCTATCCGTACTGACACTGAAAATCCGGGTTGGGACTGAGATGAACAAGAAATCGAACCGCCTGGGTGCGGCAAGCGCGTTGTGGATGTCACTCGCTTTGGTGGCCTGCGGTGGCAGCGGGAGTGACACATCGGGTACGTCGGTGAGCGGCGCACCGGCACCGGCACCGGCACCAGCGCCAGCACCAGCACCAGCACCAGCACCAGCACCAGCACCCAGTCCTGCCCCTGCACCTGCACCTGCACCTGCACCTGCACCTGCACCTGCACCTGCACCTGCACCTGCACCTGCGCCTGCGCCTGCGCCTGCGCCGGTTTCTTCCAACAGGAGCGAGGGATGTGGAGGAGCCGCGAAGTTTTCTGACGGCAAGTACAGCTTGATTTCAGACGGCATTACGCGCGAGTTCTGGGTCAAGCTTCCGTCGGCCTACAAGCCCAGCAATGCGTATCCGTTGATCGTTGGTCTCCACTGGCGTGATGGCAGTGCGACGGATGTCTACAACGGAAACAGCTGGGCGAGCGGCAAGGCTTTCTATGGATTGAAGGACCTCTACGGCGAGACCGCGATCTTCGTGGCGCCTGCCGGACTGGATGCGGGCTGGGCCAACACGAATGACCGCGATATTCGCTTCATCGGCTCGATGGTCAACCAGCTCAAGCAGGGCCTGTGCTTGGACACCAGCCGAACCTTTGCAACCGGCTTCAGCTTTGGCGGAATGATGTCGAACGCCATCGGTTGCCAGATGGGCAACGTCTTCCGCGCCGTGGCGCCGATGTCCGGGTCTGTGTGGAGCGGCTGCGCAGACTCCTCAAACAAGACCGCTGCCATCTTGTTGCATGCCAAGGAAGACTCTGTCGTGGCTTTTCAGTTTGGCGAAGAGGCGCGAGACAAGTTCATTTCCAAGAACAGCTGCACCAGAACCACCGCCGCCATCGGAGCCAATGGCTGCGTGATCTATCAAGGCTGCAGCACCGACAAGCCGGTGGCCTGGTGCGGGTACAGCAATGGTGGTCACTGGCCACCCAGCTTCGCCGCGACGGAAATCAAGTCCTTCTTCGACCGCTTCTGACCTTCGCTTGCTGACACTGCCACCAACACGTTACGAACTGGAATACAGCTTGAAAACAAACACGACGCTCACCCACCACAAGCCGAAAGCAAGCGTGCTTCTGTGCCTCCTCTTGACCTCCGCGCTCGCGGCATGCGGCGGAGGAAAGAATGACAGCGAGCCTCCGACCGGATCGGCACCTGCACCTGCACCTGCACCTGCACCTGCACCTGCACCTGCACCTGCACCTGCACCTGCACCGGCACCGGCACCGGCACCGGCACCGGCACCGGCACCGGCACCGGCACCGGCACCGGCACCTGCACCTGCACCTGCACCTGCACCTGCACCTGCACCTGCACCTGCACCTGCACCTGCACCTGCTCCAGCACCAGCACCAGCACCAGCGCCAGCGCCAGCGCCAGCGCCAGCGCCAGCTGGGCAAATTACCTGGCCTGACCCGGCAGCCATCGATTGGGGTACGGCACTCAGTTCGGCCCAGTTGAACGCGAAATCGAGCGTCCCTGGCACCTTCACCTATTCACCCGCCGTGGGCGCGAAGCCCGAGGTCGGCGCTCAAACGCTGTCGGTCACGTTCACGCCCCAGGACACCACGAAGTACTCGACGAGTACCGCCACGCGGAAGCTGACGGTCAACAAGGCCCAGCCGCCGGTTCGCTGGGATCTCCCCGCAGCGGTGCTCCAAGGTTCTGCACTCACGTCCGCACAGATCACCACGACGCCCTATGCGCTGTACGGCGTGCAAGGCACGGCCGACCCGTCGTCTTACATGACCGTCGATGGGAAGGCCCTGGGCACGGCCACGACGGCCGTCGCCGGGACCGCGCTTGTTCAGGCCACGTTCGTCCCCAAGGACAGTGCGCACTACATCTCGTCGGTCATTACCACCGCGCTGACCATCAAGCCAGCTTCGACCGCCGCCGCCATCGACTTCGGCGACGCGAAGCAAACCATCCAGGGCTTCGGCGGCTCGGCAGCCTGGTACTACAGCAAGATGTCGGAGGATCGCCTGAACGTCCTGTTCGGCACCAGCGTTGCCGACAGCCTCGGGTTGAACATCATTCGACTGCGCATCGCGCCCGCCGATTGGAACGCTTCCGCGAAAACGGCTGACACCAACCAGTGGACCGCTGAGCTGGAAAACGGAGTCGCTGCCCAAGCGCGCGGTGCCCTTGTGTTCGCTTCCCCGTGGTCACCCCCGGCGAGCATGAAGATCGTCAACACGGAGCGCACGAACTCGCTCTACAGCGGACGTCTGGACCCGGCGATGTATGCCAACTACGCTCAGTACCTGAACGCCTACATCCGCTATGCCGCGACGCGCAATGTGAAGATCTACGCCGTGTCGCTCCAGAACGAGCCGGACTGGGACCCCAAGGACTACGAGTCCTGCCTGTGGAACGCCGAAGAAATGAAGACCTGGGTCGGCGACCACGGTGCGACGGCCATCGCCGGGACCACGGCCAAACTCATGGCGCCGGAGTCGTTCTACTACTCGCAGGCCACCACCGACACGCTGCTTGCAGACACCAAGGCGGCCAACAACCTCTCGATCGTCGGCGGTCACCTGTACGGCGGCACGCCGAACTATTCCTCCGCGGCTCAGAAGCTCGGCAAAGACGTCTGGATGACCGAGCACTTCCTGGATTCGGTCAACAAGGCTGCCTCCAAGACCTCGTGGCTCACGAGCGTGGACGATGCCATCGCCATGGCCAAGGAGATCCATGACGGCCTGACACTCTCGCAGTACAACGCGTACGTCCATTGGTGGCTCGTCAATTCCAACGACTCGACACCGGAAGGCTTGATCAGCACCAACAACAAGCTGACGTACTTCGGAATCGGCATGAAGCACTTCTCGTACTTCATCCGCCCCGGCTACGTGCGCTACGACGCGACATCGCTCCCGCAGAAGGGGGTTCGCGTGTCGGCGTACGGAACACCTACCGGCGCTGCTGACAGCAAGGCCGTGGTGGTGCTCGTGAACGAGAACACGGCCGACGTCACCCTCACGACGTCGATCAGCCCCGCGGGTCGGTCGTTGACCAGTCTGACGCCGTACCGCACGACCGCGACCGCCACGTTCGAGCGGCAGCCAGCGGTCGGCGTGAGCGCCAATGTGTTCTCCATTTCGCTGCCGGCAAAGAGCATCACCACTTTGGTGAATTAGCGTTCCGTTTCATACTCCGCCTTACCTCATTTGCAGACGAAGCCTTCACACATCGCGATGTGTGAAGGCCGGTCACATCGGAGCAATATGGCAACCGAGCGCGGCGTACCTGAGAGCATCGACGAGTACATCGCTGCCTTCTCGCCGGACGTTCAGGCGATCCTCCAGCAGGTTCGTCAGGCAGTGCACCGCACCGCGCCCGAGGCGCAGGAAATCATCAGCTATCAAATGCCCGCGTTCAAGTTGAACGGCGTTCTCGTTTACTTCGCAGCATTCAAGAAGCACATTGGGTTCTATCCTCCGTGCAAAGGCGACGCGCGCCTCGAAAAGGCCGCTTCACCCTACGCAGGGGAGAAGGGCAACCTCAGGTTTCCACTCGATCAGCCGATTCCCTTCGCGCTGATCGAACGCATAACCAAGTTCCGCGTGAAGCAGGACGTGGCCAAGCCGACAACGCGGGCCAAGAAGGCGAAGGCGCGTGCGTGAAAGTGCGGTGCGTCAGCAATGAAGCGAGGAAAGGAAGGACATGACGCTTAAACGGATGGACAACGTCCTCATCGTTGTCGACGACCTCGAAGCCGCCAAGGCGTTCTTCATCGAACTGGGTCTCAAGCTCGAAGGCGAGACGACAGTCGAAGGGCCTTTGGTCGGGGCCTTGATCGGGCTCAAGGATGTGCGGTCCACTGTCGCGATGATGCGGACTCCCGACGGGCAGGGCATCGAACTGGACAAGTTCCACACGCCCGATGCGATCAGGTTCGGGCCCGTGGACGCCCCGGTGAACACGCTGGGCATCCGTCGCATCATGTTTGCTGTCGACAACATCGAGGACATCGTTGCACGCTTGCTCGCCCGTGGGGCCGAGCTCATTGGCGAAATGCAGTACGAAAACACGTACCGGCTGGCCTACATCCGCGGGCCTGAGGGCATCATCGTCGCGCTTGCCGAGCAGCTCGGTTAAGGCGCGCTCGGTGGCAGCGAGACGCGGGTTGGCAACCAGGGGCAAGCTCGGCGTGAACTGATCTGCGCCTCGGGTGCGAGTTTCACCGTTCGGCGTTGTCCGCGGGCGCGCGCTTGCGCCGAAATGCATCCCGCCAATGCCAAGTACGCGCGGCCGCTTCGTAGGCGTTGCTGCCGGGCACCCGGAGTTCCACCTCGGTGCTGCGCCCCATCACGCTGCGGACATCCAGCTGCCCACCGATGATGGCGGCGCGCTCGCGCATGCCCGGCAACCCGAAGTGGCTGGCGGGCTGCTGGCCCTCGATCGTCGCCGCTTCGATGCCTTTGCCATCGTCGACGACTGTCAGCCGGAACTGCCGCGCGCCGTAGTGCAGCGTGACGGTGACGTGCCGTGCGTCGGCATGGTGGAAGCTGTTGCGCATCGCCTCGCCTGCGATGCGCCACGCCTCCTCGCGCACGAGTGGGTTCAAGTTGCGCGACGCGCCGTCGAGTGCGACGCCGATGACTGGTGCGTCGGCCGCCGGATGGGCGCCGGTCAAGTCGGCGCCGATCGCAGCGATCGCCTCGGCGAGGTCGTTGACCTCGACGGTCGAGGCGCGCAGGCCCTGCACGGCGTCGCGCCCTTCGACGATCGCCGACTCCGCCCGGTCGAGAGCGAGCTCGAGCCGCTGTTTGGCTTCGAGCGGCCGCTCCGGCAGCGCGTTGAGCGCCGTACGGAACCAGAGAAGCGACGCCTGATACGTTTGAAGCAGTGTGTCGTGCAGCTCGCGCGCGATGCGTGAACGCTCGCCGAGCCGCGCATAGAGTGCGATCTCGAACCGGCGCTGCAACTGGCGGACGCGCAAGCGGTACACGAGCCAGAGCGTCGTGAGCAGCAATGCGGCGACCAGCATCCGGAAGTACCACGTCGCATACCACGGCGGCGGAATGCGGATCTTGAGCGCGATCTCGCTTTCGTTCCAGTCTCCGCGTGCGCCGCGAGCCTGGACCAGAAACGTGTAATCGCCCATCGGCAGCGTCGTGTACGTCGCACTGCGCCGGGCGCTGTCTGTCTCGTTCCATTTCGTCTCGAGCCCTTCGAGCCGGTACCGATAGCGTGTGCGCGCTGGATCGGCATAGTTCAAGGCGGCGAAGTCGAACGACACGATGCTGCGCGATTCCAGCTCCAGCGCCGTAGCGGACCAGATGGGCTGCTTCAGCGGCGTGCTTCCCGGCTGCACCGGCTCGCCGAACAAGCGGAAGTCGGTCAGGAACACCGGCAGCGCGAGCTTGCGCTCCACGACCTGTCCGGGGAAGAACGCCACCAGCCCCTTTTGCGAGCCGAAGAACATCTCCCCGCTCGAGCTCTTGGCGGAAACCACGGGCGCAACGAACCCATCGGTCAACAGGCCGTCCGACGCGTGGTAGTTCGTGAAGGTTTCGGCATACGGATCGAATCGCGACAGCCCGTTGGGGGTGCTGACCCATAGGCGTCCGTCGTCCTCTTCGAGGATGCCGACGACCGTGTCGGCGGGAAGCCCGGAGCGCGAGTCGTACGACGTGAATGTCGCGCTGCGGGGATCGAGCTTGCCGAGCCCGCGGAAGGTCGCGGCCCACACCGTGCCCGCGCGGTCGACGTGAACCGAATTGACGCGGTTGTGGCCGGGCGGATGCGCGGCGCGGAGTTCGGCATCGAAGACCCTGAACGTGCTCGTGCTCGGATCGAATCGATGCACGCCGCGTGACGACGTTGCCAGCCACAGGGCACCGTTCCCGTCCTCCGCGATCGAGCGGTACTGGATCAGACTTTTCGGTTGCGGGCTGAAGGTGGAGAACTCCTCCGACGCCGGTTCCCAGCGGCTCAGGCCGAAATCCGTCGCGACCCACACGGTGCCGTCGCGATCGACCCGCAACGCTGTGACTCGGTTGTGGTTCAGCGAACGCTGATTGGATGCATCGTGGACGTACGTCGTGTACCGGCCCGAGCGAGGATCAAAACGAACGAGACCGTTGCCGTTCGTGCCGAACCACAGGTTGCCGGAACGGTCCTTCGCGATCGCGCTGACGCCTCGCACGAAGGATGGCTGGTCGACTTGCGTGACCTGATCCGTCGTGCGGTCGACACGGTTCAAGCCGCGGTCCGTGCCGATCCACAGCGTGTCGGGGTCGTCTGCGTACGCCGCGGTCACCGAACCTCTGCCCAGGCTCTGCGTGCTGGCTTGCTGGTGGCGGTACGACCGGAAACGCGCACGCTCGGTGTCGAAGCGGTAGACGGCGCCCGATTTCGTCGTCGACCAGAAACTCCCGTCGCGATCCTTGTACAGGCCGACCACCAAGTCACCGCGCAAGCCGTCGGGATCATCGGGGTTGCTCTGGTACCAGATTGCCTCCGTGCGTTCTGGCGTCAGCTTCACGAGGCCAAGTTTGTCGGTGCCGAGCCAGAGCGCCCGGTCGCGATCTTCCTGAATCGACATCACGCCGGAGGACGCGTTCGGCGCCAGCCCGCCGTTGCGGAACGCATAGACGGTGACTTCGCCGCTGGCGACGTCGACCGAGGCCAAGTCGCCTCCGGAAGACAGACCGAACCACAACCTTCCTGTGCTGTCCTGAAACGGTCTCGACGGAAAGCCCGTGGAGACGAACTTGCGGCCGGAAGGCGTCTCGAGCTTGATGTGGCGCGTGACCTTGCCCGAGCGCCGATCGAGCGCGTAGAGCCCCTCGCTGCTGGTGATCCACAGCGTGCCGTCGGGAATAGCGGCCATCGCGATGATGCGCGTTTCGCCGACCCCGGGCGTGTAGCGTGGCCGATGGCACGTCGTCTTCGACGTGGCCGGGTCGAGGGCCGTCACGCCGTCGTCAGTCGCAAGCCAGATCACACCGTCTTGGTCTTCGATGATGTCGTGAGCGATTGCGACGGTGCCGCAGTCGTTGTTGGGCGAGCGGTATTGCTTGAAACTGCCGGTTGCAGGGTCGTACCGATTGAGCGAGTCGTCGGCGCCGATCCACAGACGGCCCGCGCGGTCCCTCGCCAGCGAGTTGCCGATGAGGAAGCCGACGCTGTTCGCGCTCTGGCCATCCGGAACCTTCATGAAACCGTAGCCGTCGTAGCGCCGCAATCCGTCCGCGGCGCTCAGCCAGAGAAACCCCTGCCGGTCTTGCACCATCCGTCGCACCCCAGGAGGCGCGGAGGGTGACTGCAGCGGGTGAAACTGGATCGGTGCGCCCGTGACGAGAGCGACGTCGACGACGGGGACATCTTGCGCTCGAGCGAATCCACAAGTCGCAAGCGCGGCAAGAGCGGAGAACAGCGCAACGAAGTTACGGCGCCAGCTCTTCATACACCCGTACCTCTCCGCCCTCTGGCAGCGCCGCTTCTGCGGATGAGCGGTGGAACGCGCACGTTGTGGGCGACCTGGAGTTTAGGCGCTTAGAGGGTGCGATAACCAGCGCGACCACCGCCCTCGCAGCATCGAGATCGATATCAATCGATGTGGCCTGAATTTGCATCCTGTTGCATGGCGTCTCGCCGCGCCAACGCTGCGCGTGGCTTTCGTCGTTCGTCACAGTTTGATCAATTTCGCCCCATGTGGCGCCCCACACAATCGCGCCGGGGAAACGAGAGCGTCGCAAGTCGAACGACATGTACGCGCCGCACTTTGACGCAATAGGAACTTCACGATGAGCATGCCAAGCCAACGCCCGACACGTGCCACTGCAACGAGCGCACTGCTGTGCGCACTGGTGCTGTCAGCCTGCGGCGGAGGCAATGACTCGAGCACCACAGCGCCACCCGTCGGCTCTGCACCTGCTCCGGCACCAGCACCAGCACCAGCACCAGCACCAGCACCAGCACCAGCACCAGCACCAGCACCAGCACCAGCACCAGCACCAGCACCAGCACCGGCACCGGCACCGGCACCGGCACCGGCACCGGCTCCTGCTCCTGCTCCTGCTCCTGCTCCTGCTCCTGCTCCTGCTCCTGCTCCTGCTCCTGCTCCTGCTCCAGCACCAGCACCAGCACCAGCACCAGCACCAGCACCAGCACCAGCACCAGCACCAGCACCAGCACCAGCACCTGCACCTGCACCTGCACCTGCACCGGCACCGGCACCGGCACCGGCACCGGCTCCAGCTCCAGCTCCAGCTCCAGCTCCAGCTCCTTCGCCTGCGGCCTGCGATCTGCCTTCCACTTTTTCGTGGGTCTCTACGCAAGCCCTGATTGCGCCGAAATCGCCCAACTTCGTGTCGATCAAGGATCCGACGATCGTTCGCTACAACGATCTGTACCACGTCTTTGCGACGGTCTACGACACGTCGAGGAAGGCTTGGAGCGCCGTCTACATGAATTTCGGCGACTTCTCACAGGCCTCGAGCGCGGTGCAGGTGCCGCTGGCCAACAAGCCGATGGGCGACACAGTTGCGCCGCAGGTCTTCTACTTCCGGCCGCACAACAAGTGGTACCTGATTTCGCAATGGGGCGCCAAGTACTCCACCAACACCGACATTGCCAATCCCGACGGATGGAGCGCGCCCAAGCCACTGCTGAGCGGCGGTCCCGGCAACGGAATCGACTACTGGGTCATCTGCGACAGTGCCAATTGCCATTTGTTCTTCTCGGGCGACGACGGGAAGCTCTATCACTCCAAGACTGCCATCGGCAACTTCCCCAATTTTTCCGGCTACGAAGTGGTGATGTCGGACCCGGTGGTGGGCAACCTGTTCGAAGCCAGCAACGTGTACAAGGTCGAAGGCACGAACAAGTACCTCTTGCTGGTCGAGGCCTACGGGCCGCGCTACTTCCGGTCGTGGACGTCGACCAGCCTGGATGGCCCGTGGACTGCCTTGGCAGACAAGCAGTCCGCCCCCTTCGCGGGCGCTGCAAACGTCTCGTTCGACGGAGCGAAATGGAGCAACGACATCAGCCACGGCGAAATGATTCGCGCTGGCTACGATGAAACGCTCACCATCAACGCCTGCAACATGCAGTTCCTGTATCAAGGGGTCGACCCAAGCTCGAAGGCGGACTACGAGCAGCTTCCATATCGCCTCGGAGTGATCCGGGCGCGGTAGGGTGCTCTGACAATCAGGGTGCGAGCCCGATTTGCTTCATGAAGAAAGGGTTGTCCATCATCAGCCATTCCTCGACGATCACGCCACGTGCTGGCATTCGGTGCCGAGCCGTCATGGCCGGTCGGCTTGCGAGCGCAGTGTTCCCGGCGGCACGCCGAACAGGCGCTTGAAGGCGCGGCTGAAAGAGGCTTCGGACTCGTAGCCCAGCCGCTGGGCGATGTCTGCGACGGTCGACCTGCCATGACGCAGCCATGCGCCGGCCACGTGCATGCGCCAGTGCGCGAGATAGCGTGCCGGCGACAGACCCACGGCGGTGGTGAAGCGTTCCGTGAAGGTCGAACGCGACAGGCCTGCGATCTCCGCCAACGCCACCACGGACCAGAAATGGCCCGGCTGTTGATGGATCGCCGCCAGCGCGCGGCCAATCGGTGCGTCCCGCGCACCCGCCAGCCATCCCTCCAGCTCCGCTGCATGAGTCTCGGCCCAGCTGCGCACCATGGCCGTGACCGCCGCGTCGGCGAGCCGCGCCATCATGGTCGCGGCGCCAACACGCTGCGCGGCCACCTCGGCCGCCATCAGAGACAACAGCGTGGGCAGCGCCGGGTCGTTCGCGTCGGCACGCCGCAGCACCAGCACCTCGGGCATCAGTTGAGTGAGCGGGTGCACGGCCGGCTCGTCGAATTCGAGGGCGCAGCAGACGATCAGCGAGCGCGCACCGCCACCGCCAGCACGCATGTTGTGCGTGGTCGGACCGATCGAATCCTGGTCGAACTCCTCGAGCGGCCGGGCGGGCGTGGTGGGCGCGTCGGCAATCGCGTGGCCGATGCCGCGCGGCAGCAGTGCTACGTCGCCCGGGCCGATCCAGAAAGGCTCTTGCGACTGCAGCCTCAGCCAGCACCCGCCGTCGACCACGAAGTGGAAACACACGCCGTCCTGTCGCGGGATCTGCACGCCCCACGGTGCCGTCATGTCAGTGCGGCAGTACGACGCACGCACCAGCCGCAGGTCCTGAAGAACAGGACTCAGCAGATCGAGGTCGGGTGATGAGGCGCTCATGGCTGGAGAGTTTGCGCGGCACGCGAGCGTGAGTCCAGCAACGGGTCTTCGGGCGTCTCCGCCCAGTCCCCCGGGTCACGGGCCGGTTCGCGTGTAGACGGCGCGGGTGGCGAGCGCCTCTGCTTTTCCGGGTGGCGTGAAGTAGAGCTCGATGACGTGGCGGTCCGGGCCTTCGATGCGTATCAGCGTGCGCATCGGAACCGTCTTGCCGACGAAGTCTTCACCCGCGACACCTTGGTCGACGAAGGTGCCTAACAGGTCAATGCGTGTCTGCGGGCCTGACCCGGTGCTGCTGACGTAACGCATCATCCCGGCGTTCGTTTCGTCGATGGTGACCCACTCGTAGCGGGCGGCCATGTTGTCGTAGCCCAGCCAGCCGCGGCGCCAGTAGTGCGACTTTGCAAGCGTGCCCTCCGTCGTGTCCTCGAGGTAGCGGCCGCCGGCCACCCATTGGCGGCGCGTGACGATGTCGTCGGAGGTGATCGGCGGTGCATCGGGACTCCGGCCGAGGGTTGCGTAGATGCCCATCTGCACGCGCCAAGTTCCCGCCAGAGGCGCGAGCGTGGCGTGGCCGGGGCCCGGTAGTCCGCGGCGCACCCATGCCGGCAAGTCGGTGGACGCCGCGGCGGACGGCGCACTGGCGTTCTGCTTGTCCTGGGCTTGCGTGGCTTCGAGCGCCAAGCCGAGCGCTGCGATGCCGATGACCGTCGTGCGCATGCCCTTCCAGAAAATTGTCACAGGGCGCCTTTCGTGAACACAAGCGCTCAGTTTGCTCACTGACGCGTCTCCGGGCCATGGCCTGCTGACCGGTTTGCTTGGCCGTTCGTCCTGTGGCGATGAGCGGCGGGCACAACGGCGGCCCGCCACGCGTGTGCCCGACTGGTAGCTCTGCGCCGACGAATGGATGCCGACCGCAAGTCGGGCAAATGCGGTGCTGCCTCCCTCGGGCGCGGGCGTACAGTAGGTCGTCTGCGGCCTGATCGTGGCTGCCCCACAAAAGGTCACGCCAGGCGAGATGGGCGAATGACAAAAGATCTGACTCGCATCCAGGTTCTTTGTGTGGACGATCACCCGATCGTGCGGCAGGGCATCGCCATGCTGCTTTCCGTGGAGCCGGACATGGCCCTCGTGGCCGAGGCGGCGAACGGACGCGAGGCGATCCAGCAGTTCCGTGCGCACCGCCCCGACGTCACGCTCATGGATCTGCAGATGCCCGGGATGGGCGGCCTGGAGGCGATCGGTGCGATCCGGGCCGAGTTCCCGGACGCCCGCATCATCGTGCTCACCACCTACGTCGACGACGCACAGGCGCAGCGCGCGCTGCAGGCCGGCGCCAGCGGCTACCTGCTGAAGAACGCGCTGCACAAGGAACTGCTGGACGCCATCCGCGCCGTGCACGGCGGCCGCAAGGCGCTTCCCTCGGAGGGGTCGTTCGAGCTGGCCGAGCAAGCCACGCACGAGGCTGCTCTCACGTCGGCAGAGATCAGCGTCCTGCGCTTCATCGCACAGGGCGAGGCCTATCCCGAGATCGCCCGGGTGCTGGCCCTCAGCGAAGACAAGGTTCAAGGCCAGGTGCGAAACATCCTGGCCAAGCTGGACACCCAGGATCGCTCGCAGCCCGTGTCGGCGGAGTTCAATCGCGAGATGGTCCAGACCGAACGCGCCGCCCGGCATGCCGCCGAGGCGGCCAACCGCGCGAAGAGCGAGTTTCTGGCCGGCATGAGCCACGAACTGCGCACCCCCTTGAATGCCGTCCTCGGCTATGCGCAACTGCTCGCCATGGACGGTGGCCTGAGCCCACGGCAAGCACGCGGCCTGGACGTCATCCACCAGAGTGGCGAGCACCTTCTGGCGCTGATCAACGACATCCTCGACCTGGCGCGCATCGAGGCCGGCCGCACCGAGCTGAACCTGGCACCGGTGAAGCTGTCCGGCCTCCTGCAGTCGGTGGTGGAGCTCATGCGGGTGAAGGCCGACGAGAAGCGCCTGGCCTTCGCGTTCGATGCCGGGGTGGGCCTGCCCGAGGCCGTGCTGGCCGACGAGCGCCGGTTGTCCCAGGTAGTGCTCAACCTGCTCGGCAATGCGATCAAGTTCACAGACAGCGGCAAGGTCAGCCTGCGTGCCTCTGCCGAGCCCAAGGACCCGGGCCAGGTGCTGCTGCGGCTGGATGTCGAGGACACCGGCGTCGGCATGCGGCCTGACGACCTGGAGCGCATCTTCAAGCCCTTCGAGCAGGTGGGCGACGTGCAGCGCCGCAGCGGTGGCACCGGGCTCGGCCTCGCGATCACCCGCGCGCTCGTGAACGACATGGGCGGACAGGTGCGGGTGAGCAGCGAGTTCGGCCGCGGCACCCGGTTCCGCGTGGAACTGCCCTTGCCGCTGGCGCAACCGACGGAGGCCGCTGCCCGCAAAGTGCTCGGCACAGCGCGCTACCAGGGGCCTGTAAAGCGGGTGCTGGTGGTCGACGACGTGGCGGCGAACCGCGCGCTGATGTGCGACTTCCTCGTCAACGCCGGCTTCGACGTGGCGCAGGCGAGCGATGGCAGTGAAATCCCGGAGGCCGCGAAGAGCTTTCGGCCGGACCTGATCCTGATGGACAGCGTGATGCCGTCGGTCGGCGGCGTGGAGGCCACGCGCCGGCTGCGTCGGGATGCCGATCTGGCCACGGTGCCCGTGATCGCTGTCTCGGCCGCGGCCACCGCCGAGCACCGTGCCGCCTGTCTGCAGGCCGGCGTCAACGTGTTCCTGACCAAGCCCGTGTCCTTGGACGCGCTGCGGGCACATATCGGGGAGCAGCTCGGTCTGCAATGGATTGAGCCAAGACCAAGCGCTGACTGAACGGCGGCAACAGGCGGACTGCTGGCGGCATGCCGTATTAGTTCAGTCGCGCTCCGTCGGGCCGGCCTTCCTATCGCTGAACAGCGCCGCAGTCGCTCGATCTGTCAGAGCGGCCGGGAGCGCTGATTGCTCCGGGCGGTCATGCCCAAGAAACCGACCTCAAGCCCAAATCGCTCACCCCAACCCACAGACGTGATCCGCATCGTGGGCGCCCGGGAAAACAACCTGCGCAACGTCAGCGTCGACATACCCAAGAAGCGCATCACCGTGTTCACAGGAGTTTCGGGCTCCGGCAAGTCGTCGCTGGTCTTCGACACCATCGCGGCCGAATCGCAGCGGCAACTCAACGACACGTTCTCCACCTTCGTGCGGCATCGCCTGCCGCACCATGCGCAGCCTGACGCCGATTCGCTGGAGAACCTCTGCGCCTCCATCGTCATCGATCAACGCCGCCTGGGCGGCAACGCGCGTTCGACTGTCGGCACGGCAACCGACATCCTGGCGCTCCTTCGATTGCTGTTCTCACGTGTCGGGCAGCCCTTCGTGGGCTACTCCAATGTCTTCTCGTTCAACCACCCCGAGGGCATGTGCCCGCGCTGCGAAGGCCTGGGGAAGATCGACACCGTCGACACGGATCGGCTGTTCGACAGGCAGCTGTCGCTCAACGAGGGCGCTATTCGATTCAGTGCCTTCGCGGTCGGTGGCTACCGATGGAAGCGCTATGTGGAAAGCGGCCTCTTCGACAACGACAAGCCACTGAAGGACTTCACCGAGGACGAGTGGCAGACACTGCTCCATGCCGAGGACGTGCCGATCACCAACCCCGGGCCAGGCTGGCCGGCAACCAGCCGCTACGAGGGCGTGCTCCCACGCATCCGCCGCAACTTTCTCAGCCGCAACATCGATGAGATCAAAGGCCTGGACCGCGCGGAATGGGATCGGCTGGTGACTGCCGGCCCGTGCCCGCTGTGCCATGGGGCGCGCCTCAACGAGCGGGTGCGGAGCTGCCGGATCGATGGCCGCAATCTGGCCGATTGGTGCGCCCTGGAGGTGGCCGAGCTGCTCCCGATCGTGCGCAGTGTCGATGCGCCCCTGGCGAGCACTCTGGTGCCTGCGATCGACTACCGGCTACAGCACGTGGTCGACATCGGCCTGGGCTACCTGAGCCTCGGCCGCGAGACCACCGGCTTGTCGGGCGGGGAGTCCCAGCGCGTGAAGATGGTTCGCCACCTGGGCAGCAGCCTGAGTGACATGAGCTACATCTTCGACGAGCCCAGCGTCGGCCTGCACCCGCGTGATGTGGCGCGCCTGACCGCGCTGCTGCGCCACCTGCGTGACAAGGGCAACACCGTGCTGGTGGTGGAGCACGACCCCGATGTGATCGCGATGGCAGACCACGTCATCGACATCGGGCCGGGCGCCGGCGACGCAGGCGGCATCGTTGTCTTCGAGGGCAGCGTGGCCGCGCTGCGGCGCGCCGATACGCCCACTGGGCGCTGCCTGTCGCGCCCCGCGCGGATCAACACGGTGCCGCGCACTCCTTCAGGCTGGCTGCCCTTGAAGCAGGTGAGCCTGCACAACCTGAAGGACGTGAGCGTCGCGATACCCGAAGGCGTGCTCACCGTGGTCACCGGCGTCGCCGGCTCAGGCAAGAGCAGCCTGATCAATGGCGCCTTCGTCCGCGCCTACCCCGAGGTGGTGTGCATCGACCAGGGAGCAATCGGCGGCTCGCGCCGCTCGAACCCGGCCACCTACACAGGCATTCTCGACCACATTCGGCGACTCTTCGCGCAGGCCAACACGGCCAGCGCATCACTGTTCAGCGCCAATTCAGGGGGTGCGTGCCCCGTCTGCAAAGGGATCGGCACCACCGAGACAGACCTCGCATTCATGGAACCCATCGTCAGCATCTGCGAGCGGTGTCGGGGCCGCCGATTCACCGACGAAGTGCTGCAGTACCGCCTGCGCGGCAAGAACATCGGCGAGGTCTTGGCGATGCGCGTCGCAGAGGCGAGGGGGTTCTTCGACGAAGCCGACATCCAGCCCGCGCTCGCGCGGCTCGATGAAGTGGGGCTGGCCTACCTGTCGCTGGGCCAGCCGCTCTCCAGCCTGTCAGGCGGTGAACGGCAACGCCTGAAGCTGGCCACCGAGCTTGCGCAGTCGGGGCGGCTCTACGTCTTCGACGAACCCACCTCCGGCCTGCACCTTTCGGACATCGACCGCCTGCTGCGTCTGCTTGATCGGCTCATCGAGCGCGGCGCCACGGTCATCGTGATCGAGCACCAGCTCGACGTGATCGCGAGCGCCGACTGGCTCATCGACATGGGCCCGGAGGCAGGTTATGCGGGCGGGCGCGTCATGTTCGAGGGAACCGTGGCGGACATGATTGCCAACGGCTCCGGCGAGACGGCCACGCACTTGAGGCGACACGCCAGCCAGGGACCCCACGCCATTGCCCATGAGGCTCCGCAGGCGGAATGAACACCCGCATCAGCCGGGCTCGGAAATTTGACGCCAGCTCACAAAGGGTCATTGCCCCGATCAGCAGTCATCTACGATCATTGCCTTGAGCGATTGCCTGGCATCGTCGGGACGAGCGCTCGCGAGCGATGCTTTGGCCAAAGCCATCGAATCGCCACGAAATTTTCTTCTCGCGTTACATGTCACGTGTCGATCTCGGCACACCTCATTCGTCGTCTCCTTGTCAGGCGCAAAGAGAGGGCGGCGCGGGCCGCATGCCACTTCATGGAGATCCGATGAGTTCGACTGAACAATCCGCCGTTGTCTCGACTGCCGTTCCTGTCACGCAGAACCGTTCTCTTTGGCGCGAACTCCTCGACGCCATTCGCGGCACGAACGCCGACTACACGAAGATTCCGATGCGGCGTGCCGTGCTGCTGCTCGCGGTGCCGATGGTGCTGGAACTCGTGCTCGAGTCGACCTTCGCCGTCGTCGACATCTGGTTCGTGGCCAAGCTCGGCCCGTCGGCGGTGGCAACGGTGGGACTGACCGAGACCTTCCTGTTCCTGCTGTACGCCATCTGCATCGGCCTCGCGATGGCAGTGACTGCCATCGTCGCGCGGCGCGTCGGTGAAGGGGACCGCGAGGCCGCTGCGTTCAGCGCCGCACAGGCGATCTGGATTGCGGTTCTGGCGTCGCTGCCGTTCTCCGTCGCAGGCATCGTCTGGGCGCGTGAGCTGCTGCAGCTCATGGGCGCCGACGCATGGACGCTCACGCACGGCGTGCGCTACATGCAATGGATGCTGGGCGGGAATCTGGTCGTCATGCTGCTCTTCGTCTGCAACGCCATCTTCCGGGGCGCTGGCGACGCGGCTGTGGCGATGCGCGTGCTGTGGGTGGCCAACGGGCTGAACATCGTGCTGGACCCGATTCTGATCTTCGGCTTCGGGCCCGTCCCTGCGTTCGGCGTCGAGGGTGCGGCGATCGCCACGGTCATCGGTCGCGGCATCGGCGTGTCGATGCAGTTGTGGATCCTGCTGCGCGGCAGCCGCCACATCCGCATTGTCAGTTCGCACTTCAGGCTCGAGGCGGCCACGCTCTGGAACATCGTGCGCACGTCGCTCGGGGGCGTCGGCCAGATGATCGTTGCCATGACGGCTTGGATTTTCCTGATGCGCATTCTGGCGGCGATTGGCAGCGAGGCGGTGGCCGGCGCGACGATCGCGATGCGTCTGATGATGTTCACGCTGATGCCGGCGTGGGGCATGTCCAACGCCGCGGCCACCCTGGTGGGCCAGAACCTGGGCGCTGGCCAGCCCGACCGCGCCGAGGCGTCGGTGTGGCACATCGGTTGGTACAACATGGCGTTCACCGTGGCCGTGTCGGTGGTGTTCTTCATGTTCCCGCGCGAGCTGATCGGCATCTTCACCGACGAGTCGGGCGTCGTCGACATTGGGGCCGAGTGGTTGCGCATCCTCTCGTACTCGTACTTCGTCTACGGGTGGTGGATGGTCGCGGTGCAGGCGTTCAACGGCGCCGGCGACACGGTCACGCCCACGAAGATCAACCTCGTCTTCTTCTGGCTGATCCAGATCCCGCTGGCGTGGCTGCTCGCCTTGCACTTTGACCTGCAAGCAACGGGCGTGTTCTGGGCGGTGTTCGTCTCCGAGACCTCGGTCGGCGTTTTTACGCTGTGGCTGTTTTCCCGCGGCACGTGGAAGACGGCACGAGTCTGAGCGGCCTGGTCCGTGCCGCGAGCCGCGCAAGTCGCAATGGCTGTTGGCGCCGGCTGACTGCCGAGCCCATTGCAAGACTCAAGGCGGACCGAACTCCATGAGGTCTGCCCACAGGTACGAGAGATAGGCCTCGCGTGCTCTGGGCGTCTGGCACGCCTCCAACAAGCCGATGCACTGGGTTCTTGCCCATATGTTGGCGGCGAGCCAATCGTCGATGGGCGCGCCTGCAGTTTGTGCGAGCAGGCCGGGCAGGAAGACGAGGTCCAGGGCACGCGGTGCCTTCGCCGGCACCCGCTCGGGCCGGTTGCTCGCCACCTCGTACCAGGTCTGGTACTTGGCTGGCACCGTGCCGGTCTCCGTTGGCAGCGATTGCATGCGTTGCCTCAGGGTGATCGCGTTAGCGAACGGTGGCTGATGGTCACCGAACCACGCGAGCACCGCGGGCCTCTGCGTTCCGAGAACTGCCGCGCGCGTGATGGCCATCTCGCGCTCGAACTCGCGGCTGCGCCAGACATAGTCGGCGACGCTGCGGGCTTCGGCTGCGGAGGTGAAACTCTTGGACGCTTCGGCGCGCAGGGCGGCCGGTACACGGTCCATCTCCACGCCATGCTCAGCATGGTTGAAGAGGGTGAGCGCAAACAGGAACACCGGTTGATCGCGCTTGCGCTCGAGCGCAAGAACGCGCCGGGCGGCTTCGTGCACCAGCGCATCGGGGGTGCCCCAGGTCTCGGGCAGGCCCACCTGCGAAGCGTCGAGGAACTCGTCGAAGCCGTATCCGGCATACGCGATGCGGCCGTTCATCATGCCGCCGCGCGTCGGGTACATGGCCACGGTGCGGTAGCCGGCCGCCTTCAGTGAGCGGACGAAGGAGCGTTTGACGTGAGGCGCAATGCTGAACGGTGCGAACTCGCCCGCGGGCCCGAACGCGTCGTGGGGCACACCCGTCGCGAACGCGAACTCCGACAGCCAGGTGCTGCCGCCGAAGATGTGCACCTGCAGCGGCCCGTGCGCGATCGTGCCGCTGGAGGCTCCGAACGCATCCAGTTGGCAGAGCGTCGCAGGGCAGCCCGCAATGGTCGCCGGATTGAATTGACTCTCCTGCAGGAAGACGACGATGTCGGCCGGCGTGGACTTCGCCTCGGCCGAAACCAGCTTCAGGCTGTCTTGCCGGAAGGCTGTGGTGTCGGTGTATTCCACGTCCCACCGGGGCTCGAGCGACGTCGTCGCAAAGAAGGCGACAGCCGGCCGTTCGTGCAGGCCTTCTCCGACAAACCAGGCACCTGCCGCATTCAGCTTCGACACCTCGTTCGCAAACAGGACCCCGCTGTGCGCGATGAGCAGAGTGGTAAGCGCCGCGGCCGTGATGGGGGCTGGCCAGCCCACGCGGCGGCCCGCGGGGTTCCATCGCCATGCCATGAAGCAGCCCGCGATGGCAAAGCCCAGGGCCGCCGCTGCATACCAGACCAATGTCGGCTGGGTTCCCAGCACGCCGACGTTGTCGGCGAACTGCCGGAAGAAGAACCGGATGTCCTGCCACGTCAGCGGCGTGCCGGCGAATTGCTGCTTGAGGCGGATGCTCGCCAGCAGCAGCGCGGTCGCCATGCTTCCGGCCACGGCAGCGAAGCGCGGCCGCAGCGTGAGGAGATAAACCACCAGGCAAGCCACCAGCAAGGCGTGCGAGCCCACCTCGGCATCGACCCAGGGACCGGCCAGTGGCGGCAGGGCCAGCACGATGGCATCGCCAAGCCGCCGCCGGCCGACGTAGGCCACCAACGCAGCTGCCGCAGACAGCCCGAGCGGCGAGTCGAGGAACGACCAGGAATGTGGCGCGAGAAAGAAGCCACCGCAGATCAGCAGCAGGGCCGCGCCGACCGCCAGTTGCGTGGACAAACGGTGGTCTTGGCGGCTTCGAGCGTCTGGCGAGAGCTGCCCTTCAATGCAGTCTCGTGCCGTTGCCGAAGCATTCTTTTGAGCCGTTTCTGATGGAGAGTTGCGCCTCCGCGCCGCGGCGAGCAACCGGGCGATGGTGTTGCGATGCATGGAAAAATCGGTAGTCACGGATCAGCGTACGGCAGTTTCCCACGCGACCACCATGGCGCCATCCGATCAGACCCCAAGAGGCCCGAGGCGTCTCGCCGGGGCGGCCAAAAGCCCCCGGATGTGACTTCTGGAACATGCAGCCTGCCTACGCAGTGACTGGGTTAACCCCACGCTCAAGCGCTGGTCCATCCAGCCGATATACCAGCCACCTGCCCCTTGTGGGGGCCGGGCTACCTGCAAACACCTCTTTCCAGAAGGACCATCCAATGAGTCTCCAACTGCAACGTCGCCTGCTTCTGATCTGCGCCTGCTTCGCCGCCACCGCCGCGTGGGCCGCCGATCCGGTCCGCGGCACCAAGGAAGAAGCCAAGGCGCTCGCCGAGGCCGCCGCCGCCCACGTGAACAAGGTCGGCAGCGAGCAGGCATTCAAGGACTTCGCCGATGCCAAGTGGCACCCGAAGGACATGTACGTGTTCTCGCAGAACATGGACGCGGTGATGATCTATCACGGCGCCAACGAGAAGCTCGTCGGCAAGAACTTCACCGAGGTGAAGGACTCCACCGGCAAGGAATTCAACAAGGAAATGATCGCCACGGCCAAGAAGGGCGGCGGCTGGGTCGACTATCAGTGGGCGCACCCGACCACGAAGAAGATCGAGGACAAGAGCAGCTACGTCGTGCGCATCACCAAGCCGGACGGTTTCGTCGGCGTGGGCATCTACCGCTGATCGACCCCATTCACCTCCGGAGCCATCGTGTTCAAGAGCCTGAACGACCTGCCCATCGCCGCCAAGGTGGCCACGGCCCCCGTGCTGGTGGCGGTGTGCCTGCTTGTTTCGTCGGGGTCCGCGTACCTGACGAACGTGCGAACCGCCAGCGCCGTGGAACTGATCTCGAGCCAGGGCTTGCCCAACGTGGCTGAGACCAGCGCCTTCAGTGAGCACGCCACGCAGGCCTACGGGCTCGTGATGCAGAGCCTGGCCTATGAAGGCGCCGGCATGAAGCCCGACACGGTAGCCCGCATCGACGCGCAGATTCCGAAGCTCTTCGGCACGATGCACGGCGACCTCAAGCGCATGAAGGAAGCAGCCGCAGGGCGGCCCGACGTGCAGCAGCGCTGCGATGCGGTGGAGGCCTCGCTGAAGAAGCTGGAGAAGTTCTCGGCCGACGCGCTGGACATGAAGAGCGGCGGCCTCGCGGCAGCCGCGATGTTCATGACCGGCGCGGAGAGCGCGTTTGCCGAGCTGAAGAAGCAAACTGCCGCGCTGACTGAACAGGAAGTGGCCTCGGGCCGCGCACAGGCGGCGGCTGCTGCCGATGCGGTTGCGTTCGGCAACCGCGTGACGATTAGTCTCGCCGCAGTGGCGCTGCTGCTGTCGGCTTTCGTGACCTGGCTCTGCGTGGGCGTGATCACCGGCCCATTGCAGCGCGCTTTGAAAATTGCGCGTGACGTGGCAAGCGGCAACCTGCAGCGCCAGCAGATCGAGGCCGGGAGCGACGAAACGGGGCAGGTGCTCAATGCGCTCGACCAGGTGTCGCTGCAGCTCAACCGCACCATCAGCGACATCCGGGGCGCGGCCGACCAGATCGACACCGCGTCGAGCGAGATCGCGCAGGGCAACCTCGACCTCTCCACCCGCACCGAACAGACCGCATCGGCCTTGCAGCAGACCGCAGCCACGATGGCGCAGCTGGCCACGGCGATCCGCCAGAACGCCGCCACCGCACAAGAGGCGACCCGCGTTGCCCAGGAAGCGTGGGCCTTTGCCCGCGAAGGCGGCACGGCGGTGGACGACGTGGTGAGCACGATGAGCGGCATCAACTCGCAGGCCAAGCGCATCAGCGAAATCATCGGCGTGATCGACGGCATCGCCTTCCAGACCAACATCCTCGCGCTCAACGCGGCGGTGGAAGCGGCCCGCGCCGGCGAACAGGGCCGCGGCTTCGCGGTTGTGGCCCAGGAGGTCCGTGCGCTGGCCGGACGCAGCGGCACGGCCGCGAAGGAAATCCGCACCCTGATCGGCGCCTCGGTGGAGCAGATCGGCAGCGGCTCGCACAAGGTTCAGCATGCGGGCGAGACGATGCAGAAGATCGTCTCGTCGATCGAACGGGTGTCGGCCATGGTCACTGAGATGTCTACTGCCAATTCCGAGCAGGCGTCGGGCTTCGAGCAGGTCAACACGGCGGTCGGCCACATGGACCAGGCGACGCAGCAGAACGCGGCGCTGGTCGAAGAGGCGGCTGCGGCGGCGGAGTCGCTGAAGCAGCAGTCGAAGGGACTGATGCGGGCGATCGAGGTATTCAAGACGGCGTAAAGCAGGCGCGACCCTCCTCACCGCAGGCGTGAGGGACAGGAGTCGACGCGGGCCGGCTAGCCGCCACCTCTGGCCGCCGACGCGGCGGCTGGTGGGTCAGCTCCTGCCACGGCGCGGGATTCGCGATCGACGTTCGGTGCCTGTGGCGAGTAGTTCAGCAGAAAGCTGCTCGGCGGGACGGCCATCACGGAAGCAAGCGCGCCAAGGGATGCCATGCAGACGGCGATGAAGTGTCGGACCGGTTTCACGAGGCGCTCCTGCAAGACGCTGCCGATCGCGTCGGTGGCACTGCTTCGCGCCGAGGCCGTTGCGGTGCGCGTGTTGTCGTGATCCTGCCTGCCAGGCTTCCGGCTTCTACCGCTGACCGGATCTCGCCGCGGGTCAAACCGATGTCCGCGAGTTGGTGGTCGTTCATGTCTGACAAGGACTGCACAGTCAGCCGTTCGAGCTGCACCGCTGCAGCGCGCTGCAGGGCGTTTCGCAAGGCCCGTGTGAGCCAGGTTAACGGCGCGTGCCACGTGTGGATGAACAGGCGATTCGATGGCATGGCGCTCTCCTGGCATTTGGGGCGATGACGTGACGAGAATTTCCGCGCCTGTCTACCGATAGACGAGGCCTGACAAGCGCCACGCCAGCTGACGCCGCACTGCCGGCAAGCGGGACACGGTCGACAACAGCAGGTTGCGCAAGCTGCGCAGTCCGGGGCGGATCGTCGCCATGCGCGTCAGCCGATCGGCCAGTGCGACGATCTGCTGGGCCACCGGGCGCCGCTGCGCGCCGTAGGCATCGAGCGCGCTGGTGTGGCCGGCGAGGGCGGCCTCCAGCCCGTCGGCAAGGCTCATCGCATCGAGGATGCCGGCGTTCATGCCCTGGCCGCCAGCCGGGCTGTGCACATGGGCGGCGTCGCCGGCGAGCACCACACGCCCAGCGCGGTAGGCATCGGCGATGCGGTGCTGCACCCGGAAACGCGAACCCCACAGCACCTCGTGCACGACCGCCTTCTCGCGCTCTGGCCCACGCGTGTCGAGCAGCGCCTGTACGAACGCCACGTCGGGATGCTCAGGCGCTTCGTCGACGGTCGAAACGATGCGATGCACACCCCCGGGCAGCGGTGCCACCACGACCATGCCGGCCGGTGAAAAGTAGAGGATCACCTCGTCGCGCGGCACCGCGCCGGTCAGTCGCACGTCGGCAAGCGAGAAAGACTCGTCGTAGCTTCCGCCGGAGAACGGGATGCCGGCCAGCTGGCGCACCGCGCTGTGCATGCCATCGGCACCGACCACGTACCGCGCGGACACGCGGCTGCCATCGTCGAGCAGCGCGGTTGCCTTCGTTGCGTCCTGCGTGAGGCCGACCAGCGTGCGCGGCCGTTGCACGCGCCCGCCCAGGCGGGTCAGGCGTTGAAGCAACACGCTTTCGGTGTCCGCCTGAGAAATCATCAGCGTGTACGGATACGGCGTCGGCAGGTCTTCGAAGCCGATCGGCACCAGCACGCGGTCGCGATCACGAATGGTGAAGCGCTGTGCCGGGATGCCACGCGAGACGAGCGTCTGCGCCACACCCAGCGGTTCGAGCACCTCGAGCGTCCGAGCGTGGACGACGGCAGCACGCGAGGTGTTGGCCCCGGCAGCCTGGCGGTCGATGAGGGTCGTGCGCACGCCTTTGGCGGCGAGTGCGGCGGCGAGCGTCAGTCCGGTCGGGCCGGCACCGACGATCAGCACGTCGGTGTCGACGTGCGGGGCAGAGGTCATGGCGTGGGCTGGCGCAGGGGCAATCGGGTTCATGTCGGTTCCTGTGGGTGTGCGGTGCATCGATGGGGTGAGGGACGGA
The DNA here is from genome assembly GCF_056403575.1 of Rhizobacter sp. P2_G4. Lineage (NCBI taxonomy): Bacteria > Pseudomonadati > Pseudomonadota > Betaproteobacteria > Burkholderiales > Sphaerotilaceae > Rhizobacter > Rhizobacter sp. P2_G4. The sequence goes on from NZ_JBFUFG010000002.1 coordinate 239,763, forward strand.
TGCAAGTCTCCGCATGTCACCCGTCGGTGTCGTCGCGGAACGGTGTCGAAACCGTCTCGAAGCGGTGGCGTGCCGGCTACATTTGCGGCAACCCCTGCGACCCCCCATGAGCGAACCCGAGCCCCTGCTTCTGCGCTTCGCCGAGTTCGAACTCGACGAGGCCAATGCGCGGCTGAAGCGCCAGTCGCGGGTGCTGGACGTGGCGCCGCGTGCGTTCTCCGTGCTCTGTGCGCTGGCGCGCCGCCCGGGCCAGCTGGTGACCAAGGATGAACTGCTCGACGCGGTCTGGGGACACCGCCACGTCACCGAGTCGGTGCTGAAGTCGGCCATCCGGCAACTGCGTGCCGTGCTCGACGACGACGCGAAGCAGCCGCGAATCATCGAGACCGCTTGGCGGCGCGGCTACCGGTTCATTGCCAAGGGCGGTGACGGTGATGTCGCGCCGGTGCCTGTCGTCACCGCGCAGGCTCCATTGGTTTCGGCGCCTGCGGCCGGAACCCCCGCTGTACCCCCGATCACCGGCCGTGTGGCAGCGTTGTCGCGACTGCAGGCTGCGTGGGGTCGTGCGTCCGCCGGCCAGCGCCAGCTGTGCTGGCTGGCCGGCGAAGCCGGTGTCGGCAAAACGACCTTGGTCGATCACTTTGCTGCTTCACTCGGCCCTGTGGCGGTCGCGCGAGGCCAGTGCGTAGAACAACACGGACCCGGCGAACCCTATCTGCCGGTGCTGGAGGCGCTGGGCTCGCTCGCGCGCGACGAGCACCACGGGCGCGACCTCGCCGCCTTGATGCGCAGCGTCGCACCGACCTGGCTGCTGCAGCTGCCCTGGCTGTGCAGCGAGCCGGAGCGCGAGGCGCTGCGACGCGAACTCGCCGGCTCCACCCAGGACCGCATGCTGCGCGAGTTCGGCGAGCTGCTCGACCGCTGGGCCAGGGAGACGCCGCTGCTGCTGGTCACCGAAGACCTGCAATGGAGCGACCACGCCACCGTGAACCTGATCAATCACGTCGCGCGCCGGCGCGGCACGGCGCGCTGGATGTGGCTGGCCACCTTCCGCGTGGCGGAGGTGATCGCCGACGACCACCCGGTGCGAGCCGTGCGCCATGAGCTGCGACTGCACCGCCTGGCCGACGAGGTCCTCATCGACTCATTCTCGGAGCAGGAGCTGGCCGCCTACGTCGCCCGCCGACTCGATGGTGCCGACTGGCCCGAGCCCCTGCTGCAGGCGCTGCACCGGCACACCGACGGGCTGCCCCTCTTCGTGGCCAACGTCATCGACGATTTGCTGGCGCAAGGCGCGCTGCCTGCGCGCGTTCTGTCGGGTGATGCGCAGCTGAGTTTCGACGCACTGTCAGTTCCGGAGAGCCTGGCCGGCGTCATGGAACGCCAAATCGCACGCCTGCCTGGCGAGCAAATGGCCTTGCTGGAAGCGGCCAGCGCCTGCGGCGTCGAGTTCAGGCCCGCCGTGGTGGCCCAGGTGCTCGGGCGCGACGCCGAGTGGGTGGCCGCGCAGTGCGACCTGCTGGCGCACCGGCAGCAGTGGCTCGCCTCGACCCAGGTGGAGCGGGCTGCGGATGGCGAGCTGGAAGCGCGCTATGCGTTCCGGCATGCGTTGGTCCGGCACGTGTTTCACGACCGCATGGGCACCCTCGCACGCGCTCAGTTGCACCGCCGCGTGGCGCGTGCGCTTGCAGAAACGTCTGGTGCCGCAGCCTCGGCTGCGGAGCTCGCGACCCAGTTCGAATTGGGGCAGGACCCGGATGCGGCACTTCCTTACTGCGCAGCTGCGGCCGAGGGTGCGCTGCAGCAGTTCGCTCCCGCAGATGCACTGCGGCTGGCCGACCGCGGCCTGTCGTTGGCCAAGCGATGCCAGCCCGGCGCCGCGGTGCAGGAGCTGCTGGCCACGCTCCACACCTTGCGCGGCGCCGCAGCGGCCCAGGTCTTGGGCGTCACCGCCGACGCCACTCTGCAGTCGTTCGAGCAGGCGCACGCCGCGATGGATGCCTTGCCGAACCACCGGCTGCGAAGCATGGCACTGCATGGGCTGGGGCTCGGTCTCTTCCTGCGTGGCGGGCCGCAACAGGCGCGCGAACTGGCTGAACGCTGCCTGGCCCAAGCGCGGCAGCGCCAGGATCCCGTGCTGACCGTGGCGGCCTGCGACCTGCTCGGCCAGATCATCAAGCTGGAAGGGCCACCCGGCGACGCCATCGCCGTGCTCGAACAGGGGATCGAGGCCGCAGCAGCGCTCGACGAACGCCTGCTGCAATCGGCCTTCGTGCTGGACCCGCTGGTCAACATGCAGGCGGCGCTGGCGCTGCCGCTGCTGCTGGCGGGCTTCGACCAGCGCTCCAGGACCGTGTCCGACCTCGCCCTCGCACGGGCCCGGGCCTTGAAGCAACCCATGGCCCGCATGATTGCCACGTGGCTTGCGCTGCTGTGCGACATCCGCCGCGGCGCGCAAGACCAGGTTGCCGCGAGGACGGAGCAACTGCGCAACATTACCGACGAAGGGGCGCTGGCGGCGAGCCAGGGCCCGAGCGAGTGGTTCGCCGGGCTGGCAAAAGCTTGGTTGGACAGTCCCGTGGACGGCCATGCCCAGATTGAACGCGCCCATCGGCACAGTGTGCTAACTGGCCTGCTGCACGGTGGTTCGGAGGTGCTGGGCTACGCCGCCGAAGCGGCAATCCTGGCGGGCGACTGGAACGTGGCCGTGCAACACGTGGACGAGGCACTTGAGCTGACGACGCGCCTGCACGAACACCGCTACCTACCGCAATTGCTGTTGCTGAAGCGCCGGATCGCACTTGCCCAACACGCGTCAACGGACGCTCATCATGCCGCCCACCAGGCGCTGATCGAGGCCCGACGCCAGCGGTCACCGTGGCTGGAGCTGACCGTGTTGGTCGACCTGTGCGAAGGCCCACACGCGAGCTCGGACGACATCGAGTTGCTGCGCGGCGTGGTCGCGAACCTGGAAAGCAGTAGCGCCCCGTTGGTGCGCCGCGCGCAGGCGCTGTTGGCACGTGCCTGAGGGTCTTCGGCGGCGCTTGACACCGAATCAACACGGTTTCATCACGACTCAATGGCCATGCGCGCCTACGCTGGTGGTTCCACGCGCGATCCAGCGCACTGCCGCCACATGCCATGACACTGAATCCGATCCCGTCCCATCCAGGCAGCCTTTGCTACATCGTGAAGTTGCACCGCGACTCTCAGCCCGAACAGGGCCAAGTCTCTGGGCTGCTTGAGCATGTCGGCACGGGCGATGTCGTCGCGTTTGCCGATGCCGAAAGCCTGGTGGCGGCGCTGATGGCACATGCCGTTACGGAGGCAGCCCAGTCCTATCGCGATGAGGGCGCGGGCGTGCCATGAGTCTTCAGGCGTAGGCCGTGCCGGCCAACGCAGCCTTGGCTCCGATGCTTCCCTTGTCGACGAGAGCGAGAAAGAGGGCTGTGGCTTCCTTCGCGTCTCGCCTGTGTCGATATGTCCCTTGCGCTTGGATCAGGGCCACGGTCCACGTTGCCAGGAGCAGGCCCGCGGCCAGATGGGCGGCGGGATCACCCGGCTCCCGCCCGACGGATTCGGACATCGCTACTGCAACGACTTGCGTGATCTCGTCACGTATCGCTCTGGCTCGCGCCTTGAGGGTTTCGCTGCCCTCGATCGTCTTGATGAAGTTCTGGCTCTCGTCAGAAAAGTTGACGTAAGGGGTCTGCTGCTCCACCAGCCGATGCACCAGCAGGCGCAGCGTCTCGATGGGCGAGACGAGGGGATCGCGCTGGCGCAGGGCCTCACGCAAGACCTCGCGGGCTTCATCGTCGCGGTCGAAGAACATGTCCTCTTTGCGGGGAAAGTGGTTGAACACCGTCATGCGCGCCACACCCGTGGCTGCCGCGATCTCGTCCACCGTCACCCGATCGAAACCGCGTTCCCAGAAAAGGCGCGTGGCGGCATTGGAGATGTCCTGCCTGGTGGCAAGGCGCTTGCGGGATCGGTGGCTGGATGGGGGCACAGACATGGTTTCATTGTACTGAGTACAATTTATGTACTCAGTACATTTTCAGCGCTCCATGCGCGCTCACCATGAACAAGCCGCTCGTCGTCATCTTCACTGCCATCGTCCTGGATGCTGTCGGCATCGGCCTCATCTTTCCGATCCTGCCTTCGCTGCTGAAGGACGTGACTCACGCGGATAACGTGGCCCCGTTCATCGGCATCATGATGGCGCTCTACGCGACGATGCAATTCGTCTTCGCACCGGTGCTTGGTTCGCTGAGCGACCGGCTCGGCCGGCGCCCGGTGCTGCTGATTTCGCTTGCCGGCGCGGCGGTGAACTACCTGTTCCTGGCGTTCGCGCCCAGTCTGTGGATGTTGTTGCTCGGCCGCGCCATTGCCGGGCTGACGAGTGCCAACAGCTCGGTGGCCGCCGCCTACATCACGGACATCTCTCCGGAGGACAAGCGCGCACGCCGCTTCGGCCTCATGAATGCCATGTTCGGCATGGGCTTCATCGTCGGCCCCGTCCTGGGCGGCACCCTCGGTGACCACGGGCTGCGGCTTCCGTTCATGGCGGCGGCCGTGCTGAACGCCTTCAATCTGCTGCTGGCGTTCTTCATGCTGCCGGAGTCGCGCACTCCAACCAGGGAGCCCATCGATCTGAAGGCGCTGAATCCCCTGCGGCCACTGCGTTGGGTCTTCTCGGCGAAGAGCCTGCTGCCCGTCACCCTCATCTTCTTTGCCTTCAGCGCCGCCGGCGAGGTCTATGGCACCTGTTGGGCTCTATGGGGGAGCGACGCCTTCCAGTGGAACGGGCTTTGGATCGGCCTGTCGCTGGGCGCGTTCGGGGTCTGCCAGACGCTTGCGCAGGCATTCGTTCCCGGACCCGCAGTGAGACTGCTCGGCGAACGCGCGACCATTTTGACGGGCGTTGCTGCCGCGTGCGTTGCGCTGATCGTCATGGCCTTTGCTACCCAGGCCTGGATGATCTTCGCGGTCATGCCGGTCTTCGCGCTCGGCGGCATTGGAGCACCTGCGTTGCAGTCGCTGGCGACAAGGCAGGTCGACGAGAGCCAGCAGGGCGAGTTTCAAGGCGTGCTCGCTTCAGCTGTCAGTCTGGCCTCGATCGTCTGTCCGCTTGCGTTCTCGAGCATCTATTTCGGCGTCAGAGCGCAATGGCCGGGCGCGATCTGGCTGTCGGCCCTGGTTGTCTACGCGATCGTGGTGCCGCTCGTGCTGGGTCTGCGCTTTACGAGGCCGGTGGTGGTACCAACGGTGTAGCGCGTCGGCAGTCAAAGCAGTCGTTGCGATGAGGGCTGCGGCCAACATGGTCTTCTTGCCGCCGCTTCTTGATTCCGGGCGTCTTATGCTCCAATTGGAATCTAATTGGATTCCAATAGGATGTTATGGGCGCAATCATCGAACCTCGGCCGCGAGCCGGCGAGACGGAAAAGATGACCGTCAACGTGGGCGTGGTCGATCTTGGCCACGTCGATTTGCTGGTGCAGGAAGGCTTCTATTCGAATCGCTCGGATCTCATCCGAACCGCGCTTCGCAACCAGCTGGCTCTGCATGCCGACATCCTCAAGCAGACGGTCACGCGCCGAACACTGACGGTGGGCCTTCAGCACTACAGCCGAGCCGACCTCGAGCGGGCCGTGGCCGCAGGCGAGCGCCTGCAGGTGCAGGTCGTCGGCCTTGCACGAATCGCCGACGACGTGACGCCCTCTTTGGCGCGCGAAGCCATCGAGTCGGTGACGGTTCTGGGCGCATTCCAGGCCAGCCCCGAGGTGCGAAAGGCCTTGGCAGGTCGCATCCATTGATCTGCTCCTTCAACAACCGAAAGAGACTCATGCAATACCGCTTCAACGCACGATCACCGGCATTCGATGCCGACGCGATCAACGAAACGATTCAGCGGGCGCTTGCCTCCGCCGGGCTCGACACCACGGCGGGGCCCCTGCACAACGTCGCCGAGACCATCAGGAGTGCACTGGCATCTGCGGGCTTGGGTGACACGCCAACCGCCCCAAGGTCGACCGAGTCGGTGATCGATGTGGAAGCCCGCGTCGTTGGCACCGCCGATGCTGATGGAGAAGCCAGACCAAGCAATCGCCCATCAACCGATGGGATAGGGGCACCAGGCAGCTTCGAAACACATGAGTTCAGCAACCATGCCGGTACGCGCTCCTACAAGCTCTACGTGCCGGCCGGCGCTCATGAGTCGTCGCTGCCCGTGATGGTGATGCTGCATGGCTGCACCCAGTCGCCTGACGATTTCGCGGCGGGAACGCAGATGAACCGCCTTGCCGACGAGCACGGCTTTCTCGTGGTGTACCCCGAGCAACCCGCGCGCGCGAACACGTCGAAATGCTGGAACTGGTTCAAGCAACAGGACCAGCTGCGCGACGCTGGCGAACCCTCGTTGATCGCCGGCATCGTGCGCGAGGTCGCAACGCGCCATGACGCCGACCTGCGTCGCATGTTCGTCGCCGGTCTTTCTGCTGGTGCGGCCATGGCCGTCGTCTTGGGCGAAACCTACCCCGAGCTTTTTGCGGGCGTCGGCGCGCATTCCGGCTTGCCTTATGGCAGCGCACATGACATCCCATCGGCAATGGCCGCAATGAAAGGCGGCCGCAGTGGGCTCGCACGCGCACAGGGAATGCCGAGCGCTGCGGCTGCCTCACCAAAGAAGGCGGTGCAGCCTGTGCCCACGATCGTCTTCCATGGCGACCGCGATCACACCGTGCAACAGACCAATGGCTCGGAGATCGTCAAGCAGGCGAAGGACGCGTACCTCGCCCAGGCGGGCGACGTGCCTCTCACCTCCAGCACTCAGACCGGCAAGACGCCCGGTGGTCGCGGCTACACACGCACGGTGCATTCTGACGCGGAAGGGCATGCGCTGATCGAGTCGTGGGTGCTGCACGGCGCGGGTCACGCGTGGTCGGGCGGGGACGCCCGCGGCTCATACACCGACCGCACCGGGCCAGACGCGTCGGCCCAGATGGTTCGCTTCTTTCTTGCCCTGCCGCGCGCGGGATCGGCCTGAGCGCTGTCAGGAGACTAACGGATGAAGCAAGCGGACTCAGAACACCGCGGCATGGTCAGCGTCAGGGGTGCGCGCGAGCACAACCTGAAGAATGTGGATGTCGACGTACCGCGTGATGCGCTGGTGGTCTTCACCGGCGTCTCGGGGTCCGGCAAGTCATCGCTGGCGTTCGGAACCATCTATGCCGAGGCGCAGCGACGCTACTTCGAGTCGGTCTCACCCTACGCGCGACGCCTGATCGATCAGGTCGGCGTGCCCGACGTGGATTCGATCGACGGGTTGCCTCCCGCGGTCTCGCTTCAGCAGCAGCGCGGCACGCCGAACGCGCGTTCGTCGGTGGGGAGCGTCACGACCCTCTCGAGCCTGATTCGCATGCTGTACTCGCGTGCGGGGACGTACCCGGCGCGCCAGCCCATGCTCTATGCAGAGGATTTCTCGCCGAACACCACCCAGGGCGCGTGCCCCGAGTGCCATGGCCTGGGCCGCGTGTTCGAGGTCAGCGAGCGAACCATGGTGCCGGACGACTCGCTGACCATCCGCGAACGTGCCGTTGCGGCCTGGCCCACAGCGTGGCAGGGCCAGAACCTGCGCGACATCCTCGTGACGCTCGGGTACGACGTCGACCGGCCGTGGAAGCAGCTGCCTAAGAAAGACCGCGACTGGATCCTGTTCACGGACGAGCAGCCCACCGTGCCCGTATATGCCGGCTTCACACCTGCGGAAACGCGAGCCGCGCTGCGGCGAAAGGCAGAGCCGAGTTATCAAGGCACGTTCATCGGCGCGCGCAAGCATGTGCTGCACACCTTTGCAACCTCGCAAAGTGCGCTGATGAAGAAGCGGGCGTCTCGCTTCATGATCGGGACCACCTGCCCGATGTGCCATGGAAAGCGTCTGAAGCGAGAAGCACTCTCGGTCAAGTTCGCTGGGTACGACATCAGCGAGTTGTCGCAGATGACACTCGACCAGATGGCGTGTGCGCTCGAGCCGGCGTCGCGTGGCGAGTTCGGCCCGGACGCAGGACTCAAGAGCCCATCAACGCTGAGTCGTGCCCGAGCCCACGAAGACACGGCCAAGCGAGTTGCAGCCGGTGGCTCTGCCCATCACGCGGCGAACGATGCGAGACGAACCGCCAACCTCTCGCAAGAAAAGCGCATTGCGGCACAGCGCATCGCGGCCGATGTGCTGGAGCGCCTGGCATCGCTGCGGCGGCTTGGCCTCGGCTATCTCTCGCTCGACCGCAGCACGCCGACGCTTTCACCCGGTGAACTGCAGCGCTTGCGGCTGGCCACGCAGATTCGCTCGAATCTCTTTGGTGTCGTCTATGTGCTCGACGAACCCTCGTCGGGCCTGCACCCGGCCGACAACGAAGCCCTGATGCAGGCGCTTGAAGAACTCAGGCAGTCCGGCAATTCCATCTTTGTGGTGGAGCACGACCTCGACGTGATGCGGCGCGCCGACTGGCTGGTGGATGTAGGCCCCGATGCTGGCGAGTTGGGAGGGCAGGTGCTCTACAGCGGCCCGCCGAATGGCCTGCAGCAGGTTACCAATTCGCACACTGCGCGCTATCTGTTTGCGGCGAATCCTGACGCAGCCAGAGTCCCACGGGAGCCGAAAGCGTGGCTGGATGTGCGTGGCATCACGCTCAACAACCTGAAGGGCGTCGACGCAAGGTTTCCGCTGCATGCGCTGACGGCCGTGTCGGGCGTGTCGGGCTCCGGCAAGTCGAGCCTCGTCACCCAAGCGCTGGTCGGTCTGGTGCTGGAGCACCTGGGCAGCGAGCCCGCGGTCGACGAAACCGACTCGGAAGCAGGGCAGCTCGAGTCGAACCCACGCGCGGGTGGCCGCATTCATGCAGGCATGGAGGGAATCCGGCGGCTGGTTCAGGTCGATCAGAAGCCCATCGGCCGAACGCCTCGTTCGAACCTGGCCACCTACACAGGCCTGTTCGACCACGTGCGCAAGCTGTTCGCAGAAACTGGGGCAGCGCGCGCACGCAAGTACGACGCAGGGCGCTTCTCGTTCAACGTGGCCAAGGGCCGCTGCGACACCTGCGAGGGCGAGGGCTTCGTCTCCGTTGAGCTTTTGTTCATGCCCAGCGTGTACGCGCCTTGCCCGAGCTGCCATGGCGCGAGGTTCAACGAAGCGACGCTGAAGATCCTGTGGCGCGGCAAGAGCATCGCCGACGTGCTGGCCATGACGGTCGACGAGGCCCACACCTTCTTTGCGGATGAGCCGGTGGTGGCGAGGCCATTGAGCCTGCTGCGAGACATCGGCCTCGGCTACCTGCGCCTGGGGCAACCGGCCACCGAACTCTCTGGTGGCGAGGCGCAGCGCATCAAGTTGGCGACCGAGCTCCAGCGCGCGCAGCGCGGTGACGCGCTCTATGTGCTGGATGAACCGACCTCAGGGCTGCACGCCTTGGACGTGGACAGGTTGATGGCGCAGCTCGAGCACCTGGTGAACGCCGGCAACACCGTCATCGTGGTGGAGCACGACCTCAAGGTGATCGCCGCTTGCGACTGGCTCATCGACATGGGCCCTGGTGGCGGCGACGCCGGTGGCCAAGTGGTTGCCAGTGGAACGCCGAGCCAGGTGGCGCGAAGCGACAGGAGCCGAACCGCGGTCTACCTGAGGCGGGCCAAGAACCAGGAAACTGCTCGACCTTGAAGCCCACGCTCATGGGCCGTCTGGGAAGCCCGGTCCTCAGTCCCACATCGCTCGCAACTTGATGCCGATGTCGACCACAGGTGCTGGCGGTTGGGCTTCGATGCGATCCGGCACCGCCACCGGATTGATCCGTTCGAACAGACGCGCCACCTTTCCGGGGATGAATCGCGTCAGCGTTGCGTTGATGTAGCTGTCGCCACCACGCCGCTGCTGGCGGACGTAGAACCGCTGGGGCGTTATCAACGCGAGGTGGTGCTTCGCGCGGGTCATGGCGACATACAGCAGCCGACGTTCTTCTTCGATGTCTTCGTCGCGGCCGGTGGCCATGTCCGATGGCATGCAGCCATCCACCGTATTGAGCACATAGACCGCATTCCATTCCTGCCCCTTGGCGGAATGGATGGTGGACAGGATCAGGTAGTCCTCGTCGAGATGCGGCGCTCCCGATTCATCGCTGCTGGCCTGCGGCGGATCGAGCGTCAGCTCGGTGAGAAACCGCTCCCTGCTCGAAAAGCCCTGAGCGATGCGAGCGATCTGCTCGAGATCGGCCAGCCGCACCTCGGCATCGTCATGCAGCCGCTCGAGGTGCGGCTGGTACCACTCGATGGCCCGCTCCAGATCGGCGGGCCATTCACTCTCGTTCGACAAGGCCACGATCAATTCGGACAGCTGCGTCCAATCGGCCGATGCCGCCTTGGGTGGCGTAAACGCCTGGATCACCGTGAGCGGGTCTGCCTGCTGTTCCATCTCATCGAGCAGCCTGCCTGCCGTGACGGGCCCGAACCCCGGCAGCAACTGCGACACCCTGAAGCCTGCCAGCCGAGCCCGCGGGTTCTGCGCCCAACGAAGAATGCTGAGCACGTCTTTGACATGCGTCGACTCCAGGAACTTGAGCCCACCGAACTTGCGGAACGGGATGTTGCGGCGGGTCAGCTCGAGCTCGAGCGGCGCGCTGTGGCTCGAGGTCCTGAAGAGCACCGCTTGCTTGATCAGGCGGATGCCTTCTTCACGGCGCAGCAGCACCTGATCGGCCACCCAGCGCGCTTGCGCCCCTTCATCTGGCACGGCCGTGATGCGCGGCAGTTCGCTCGAGGGTTGATCAGACCAGAGATCCTTGGCATGGCGCTTCTTGGCCAGGCCGATCACGGCGTTCGACGCCTCCAGGATCGGTTGCGTGGAGCGGTAGTTCTGCTCCAGCGCCACGATGCGCGCAGGTGGGTTGAACTGGTTCGGGAAGTCGAGGATGTTGTGCACGTCCGCGGCGCGGAAAGAGTAGATGGCCTGGGCATCGTCGCCCACCACCGTGAGGTTCTCGCCCTGCGGCTTCAAGCCCAGCACGATCGCGCCCTGCAGGCGATTGGTGTCCTGGTACTCGTCGATCAGCACGTGGTCGAAGCGGCCGCGAATGTCGGCCGCCACGCCGGGGTCACCCATCATGTGGCTCCAGTACAGCAGCAGGTCGTCGTAGTCGAGCACCTGCTGCTGGTGCTTGGCATCGGCGTACGCCTTGAACAGCTGCTTGAGCGCGTCGTGCGACTCGAAGCACCAGGGGTAGTGGGTCTGCAGCACCTGGTCCAGGCGCGACTGGCTGTTGACCACGCGCGAGTAGATCGCCAGGCAACTGCCCTTCTGCGGGAAGCGCTCCACCGTCTCGGCCAGGCCGCGCTCCTGGCGAACCAGGCCCATCAGGTCCTCAGCGTCGGAGCGGTCCAGGATGGTGAAGTTGGGCGCGAGGCCGATGCGCTCTGCGTAGTCGCGAAGAAGCCGCGCGCCCACGCTGTGGAAGGTGCCGCTCCACGGGAAGTGCGGTGGCGCTTGCGTCGACCCGTACCCGAGCAGCCGGTGAAGAAGCCGGCCGACCCGCTGCTCCATCTCCCCGGCCGCGCGGCGCGCGAAGGTGAGGAGCAGGATGCGCTGCGGGTCTGCGCCGGTTTGCACCAGCCGCGCCACCCGGCTCGCCAGCGTCTTCGTCTTGCCGGTGCCTGCACCTGCGATGACGAGCAAGGGCCCGCGCTCTTCGTCTGATGCCAGCCCGTGCTCGACCGCCTCGCGCTGGCGATCGTTGAGCTCTGCAAAGACGTCGCGCGCCTTGCTCACCGCCTCAGGGAATTGGGGCGGCTTGCTGGATGGAGATTCGGAAGGGTCGCCCATGGAACTGCCTGCGGGCGGATCATATACTGTATGAATTCACAGTTAACGAGGCAGGCATGAGCATCTGGATCGGCACGGCTTCTTGGTCTCACCCAGCGCTGATCGACTGCGGTCGCTTCTATCCCTCGGCGGACATGAGCGCCGAGGCACGGCTGCGTTACTACGCGTCTCAGTTCCCGCTGGTCGAGGTCGACTCGAGCTTCTATGCGCTGCCTGCGCCCGCGATGACGCGCCGCTGGGCCGAGCGTACGCCCGAAGGCTTCGTGATGAACGCCAAGGCGTTCCGGCTCTTCACCGGGCACCAGACCTCGCCCGAAGCGCTGCCGGCGGACATTCGCGAAGCGCTTCCCACCACGCTGCGCGACAGCTCGATCCTGTATTACCGCGATGTACCGCCCGAGCTGCGCGACGAGCTGTGGGACCGCTTCATCGACGGCCTGGCGCCGCTGCGTTCGGCCGGTCGCCTGGGGCTCGTCCACTTTCAGTTCGCGCCCTGGGTCGTGCGCAACCGCGCTGGCCACGCTCACGTCGAGCATTGCGTGGAGCGGATGCTGAATCAGACGGTGAGCGTGGAGTTCCGCAACTTCAGCTGGTTCGACGGCGTCAATGCGTTCGAGACGATCGAGTTCGAGCGGCGCCTGGGTGTCGTGCACACCATCGTTGATGAGCCCCAGGGCTTTGCCAACACCGTGCCGCCGGTGTGGCAGGTCACACATGACGAGTACGCCCTGGTGCGCATGCACGGGCGCAATGCCGACACCTGGAACAACAAGAGCCGCACCTCGTCGGGCCGCTTCAACTACGAATACGACAGCGCCGAGCTCGAGGGGCTGGCTTGGCAGATCAAGGAGATCGACAGGCCAACGCTCCGGCTGCAGGTTGTCATGAACAACAACGCCGAGGACTACGCGCAGGCCAATGGCAGGCGGCTCGGTGAAGTTCTGCACACGGCGGGTGCCCAGGTCGTGGCTGCATCGAGTACCCAGCTGACAGCCGGAGAGAGTCTGCTGGACTTGTGCTGAAACAAGGCTCGGACTCCCTGTCAGTCGGCGGCTGCAACCATTGAAACCAAGGCTTGCGCAGCTGCCATTCGATTGAAACCTCGACGCTGGAAAGTTCGGTCCTTCACAACAAGGACCCGAATGAACTTCCTCGTCTGGGCCTGCGGGCTGATCGGTGCGTTGCTGCTGTTGTGCCTGGGCAGCAACGTGGTTGCCAAGCCTCGCAGCAACGAAACGCTTTCCCACGGCCCGTTTGAGATCACAGCCGCAGGCCGCCGCATTTCATCGGGCGGCTTCGGCACCGGCGGCGGCCTGTTCTCCACCATGGAAGTCACGTCCTTCAGCGTGCGATGGCAGGGTAAGGAGGTGGTGATCGGCGGGCATTCCCACTTCTGGCGTGTGCTGCGTCTGCCCGACGCCACGCGCCCGGCGCTGCTGCTCGTCACCAGCCACTTTCGGCTGATCTACGAAGACGAGGGCCAGCTGGTGGTGAAGGACTTCGGCCAAACCTCAGGTGGCATGGCGTACGCGCAGTGGCTGGACGAGCAACAAGGCCAGCCCGGCGAGAGCACGATGTACGGTGTGCAGAAAGTGTCGATGGCAACGGGCACAACGCTGCAAGGAGGCCGGTGGTTGCGGCTGAGCGACCGCACGGTGATCGATGTGCACACGCTCGCCACCTACACGTTCAAACCCTGGGTCGAGCGTGACCAGCCGCTGGGGGGCGCCAATGCGGGCACCAATGCGACGGCCTTGGTTTTCTCCCCCGGGCATACGCAGTTCGTGGCCAGCGGCAGTCTGAATCCCTTGCCTGGACAGAACAAAAGCGCACCCGCGCTGGTGGTGATCGACGTGCCGAGCGGCAATGCGTATGGGCTGGCCATCGACGCCCATGGCATGCGCTATCGCGACTCGCGTGACGTCACTCCGGCCTGGCTCGAGCACTACTTTCAATGGCAGCGCGACGCACAAGGTCACGAGCGCCTGGTGCAGCGCCCGAACGTGAAACCGGCGCCCTGGCAGGGGAGCATCGTCGACTTCGGCGACCGCATCGAATACAGGGTGGCACCGGTTGCTTCTGGCATGGAGCAGGTGTTCAAGCGCTTTCTCATCGAGCGCATGGGGGCGCAAGTCGCCAAGGAGGGGGCTTACAGCTCGAAGCCCGACGATCGCACCTTCACGCTGCCCGGCTGCGACCACGTGGTTGCCGTCGGTGCGCACGACGACCACGTCGGCCTGTTCGCGCCGCCGCCCAAGGAGCCGCCGTGGGTACGCTGCCAGGACAGCATCCGGCAGATCGCAACCGCCTTCGACGCCGAGCTCGCCACAGGCCGCCTCGATGACCTCTTTGTCTCACGGTAGGTGGATTCACCAGCGCAGGAACACGTCGAGCCGCGATCGGCAAGCGGATCTCGGATCGCGTTGGCCATGCGAGTCACACGAACAGGTTGATGTCGAAGATCGATTGGGCCTGTGGGCCGTCAAGCCGCCACAGATTCTTTGCCCTGCTCGTGTGTGCTGCGGTAGGCCCAAAACCGCGGCAAGGCGAAACCCGTCAGGACGACGCACACAAGGCAGATCACGCCACCAACCCACACCGAGGCTGACACCCCCCAGGCGTCCGCCATGAAACCGGCCCGCGCATTGCCGATGAGCGGGCCGGTGAGGTAGCTGATCATCTCGATGCCGGCCAAGCGCCCGCGCAAGGTGTTGGGGATGGTCTGGTTCCAGATCGTGCCGCGGAATACGCCGCTCACCATGTCGGCGGCACCGGCCACGGCCAGGCACAGAAGACCGAGTGCCAGGCTCGGCGCGAAGCCAAGCGCCACGATGCCGACCGCCCACACAGCCGCGGCGATGACGACCGCCCGGCCATGGCGCGTGACCTTGCCGGTCCAGCCGCTGAAGACACCGATGGCGAGCGCCCCGACCGACATCGCCGACAAGAGCCAGCCCACCGATTCGGTGCGTCCGTCTGCTGCGGCCATGGCCGGGAAGAGCGCGACGGGAAAGGCGAAGGCCATCGCGACGATGTCCACCACGTAGGTGCCCATGAGCTCGGGGCGTGCCCACGCGAAGCGCAGGCCTTCGGCCAGATCCGCCAGCAGATGAGGGCGTTCGCCGGGCGCGTCGGTTGGCTCCATGGCCACGGCGGGAATGCGGTAGATGAAGAACAGCGCCGCCAGGAAGGTGCAGAAGTCGAACAGGTAGGCGCCGACTGCACCCCAACGTGCCAACAGCAAGCCAGCCAGCGCCGGGCCGGCCACCATGCCCACGGTGCCTCGCACCGACGAGAGCGCAGCAACCGCGGCGAACTCCTCCGGGCGGGCAAGCTTTTGCGTCAGCGCCTCCAACGCCGGGCGGTGGAAGCCGCTGGCGCCCTGCAGCACAGCCACCAGCGCGTAGATGGCGAGCACGCTGGGCGCGGCGACCAGCGCGTTGGCCAGCAGGCCCGCCAGGCACATCGCCATCAACGCTTCGGACCCGATCAGCAGTCGCTTTCGGTCCACGCGGTCGGCGACTGCGCCACCGAGCAGCCCGCAGATGACCACCGGCAACAGTTGCACGAGGCCCAGCAGGCCGACCTGGGCGTTGGAGTGCGTCAGCTGGTAGAGCTGCCACGGCACGGCGACGTAGCTGACCATGGTGCCGAGGCCCGAGATGAACTGGCTCGCAAAAAGGCGGCGGAAGGCCGTGTTGTGGCGCAGCGGACCGATGTCGAGAAACATTCAGACAAGCCTTGGTGTCAAGGCGAGGGAAGGGTGGCACCCATCTTCTCGCCGCTCATTCGGTTGGATGCGGGACTCTAAAGGAACCGTCGAGGAACAGGCTTCTTCGCATGTACGAATTCGATGTCGCGCGGCAGCGGCTTCGTCTGACAGGCGACCGCCGAACGAAAACGCAGGGTGCGGACTCCGTATGACAACGGGTCTTTGCAGGAGGCGGCATGAGATTGCAAAACCGGGTGGCCTTCGTCACGGGCGCTACGCAGGGGATAGGCCAGGCGATCGCGCTCAGGCTGGCACAAGAAGGCGCTGATGTCGCAATCAATGCGCGGCACGACGATGAGCGCGCGGCGGCCACTCGCGAACGCGTTCGCTCGATCGGCCGCCGCTGCATCACGGTGGTTTGCGATGTCTCGCGGCCAACGGCGATGCGAGAGGCGTTCGAGCGAGCGGTCGAAGAACTGGGCCCGGTCGACATCCTGGTCAACAATGCCGGCGTCGAGAAGCATGCTTCTGTTTTCGATGTCACGGAGGCCGACTACGACCTCGTGCTGGCGGTCAACCTCAAGGGCCCTTTCTTTCTGAGCCAGGCCTACGCGGCGATGTGCCGGCGCATGCAGCGCGGAGGGCGGATCATCAACATCAGCTCCGTGCACGAGGAGCTTCCTTTTCCCAACTTCACGCCGTATTGTCTGAGCAAGGGTGGTTTGAAGATGATGACGCGCAATCTCGCCATCGAGTTGGCGCCGATGGGCATCACCGTCAACAACATCGCACCGGGCGCCATCGATACGCCGATCAATGCGCAGCTCACTCGCGATCCGACATTGCTCGCGCCGTTACTCGCCAATATCCCGTTGAACCGGCTCGGCGCGCCGGACGACGTGGCCGGTGCCGCGGCCTTTCTCGCCTCTGACGACGCTGCCTATGTCACCGGCACCACCATGGTCGTGGACGGCGGCCTGCTGTGGAACTACGCAGAGCAGTGAACAATGCGCCGATGCATCACGGCACCGCAGCGGCACGTTCGGCACAACAACGCCACGACTGCGCCGCGTGCACACCCGCCCCGGATGAACTGACGCCCGCCGATCGGTATCAGGAGCTGTTCGTCGCGGTGCAGCAGGGGCGTGTCTTCAATGACAGCAAGACCTTTGTCGACTGTGCCCCTCGGGGCAGGCCGGTCGACATATTGGCGGCCTATCGCGCCGAGTCGGCGGCGGCCGGTTTCGACCTCTCACGCTTCGTGCATGCCCATTTCCATTGTTTGCGGCCAGCGCCCAGCGAGTACGTGTCCGTTCCCGGGCAGCCGCTGCGTGAGCACATCGCGTCCCTCTGGCCCGTGCTGACGCGGCATCCTGACGCGCATCCACCGGCTTCGTCATTGCTTCAGCTTCCGCATCCGTATGTGGTGCCAGGCGGCCGCTTCGGCGAGCTGTACTACTGGGATTCGTACTTCACCATGTTGGGCTTGGCCGCTGATGGCCACAAGCAGGTGCTGGCCGACATGGTCGAAAACTTTGCCTACCTCATCGATACCTACGGCCATGTGCCCAACGGCACGCGCACCTACTACCTCGGGCGCTCGCAGCCGCCGGTGTTCGCCCTCATGGTCGAGCTGGCGCAGGAGCAGGGCGCCTGCGAGGCCGTCGATTTTTTGCCGCAACTGCGGCAGGAGCACGCCTGGTGGATGCGGGGTGCCGAGGGCTTGCCGATCGGTCAGGCCCGCCATCGCGTGGTGCGGCTTGCAGATGGCGGCTTGCTCAATCGCTATTGGGACGATCGCGACACGCCGCGCGAAGAGTCCTGGCTGGAAGATGTGACGACGGCGCGCCACGCGGAGCGAGAGCCGGCCGAGGTCTATCGCGATCTGCGTGCGGCCTGTGAGTCCGGCTGGGATTTCTCTACTCGCTGGCTGCGCGAACCGCTCACTGGAGTGACCGGGCACTCGGGCATGACAGCCGTCTCGCTCGCGAGCATCTGCACCACCGACATCCTGCCGGTGGACCTCAATGCGCTGCTGTACCGGTTGGAGCTGCAGATATCCGCACTCTCCGAGAAGGCCGGCGATGCGGCGACGGCCCATATCTTTCGAGCGCACGCAACCCGTCGCTGCGTTGCAGTCCAGGCCCTCATGTGGAATGAAGAGGCCGGCGCCTTCTTCGATTACGACTGGAGGCGTGGTGTTCGGCGCACCTCTCTGACAGCGGCATGCGTGGTACCCCTCTTCGTCGACCTGGCAGACGACCGTCAGGCCACGGCGTTAGCGCGCACGCTGGAGCAGCGGCTTCTCGCGCCCGGCGGACTCGCCACGACGGAGTGCTGCAGTGACCAGCAATGGGACCGTCCCAACGGCTGGGCGCCGCTGCAGTGGATGGCTGCGATGGGTTTGTGCCGCCACGGTCAGACCCGGCTCGCCGACACCATTGCGCATCGCTGGCTCGCCACGGTCGCGGCGCTGTACGAGCGCGAGGGGAGGCTGGTCGAGAAATATGCGTTGCGAACCGTCGAGCACGATTCGACACAGGGAGGCGGCGGCGGCGAATATCCGCTGCAGGACGGCTTCGGCTGGACCAACGGGGTGACGGCCGCGATGCTGGCGCTTCACGAGACGCACACGGCCCATGGTTCTCGGGCACACACCGAGAGCAGCTCGCACCGGTAGAGGTCTCCTTGTCGATTTGACGATGTGTTCCATCCATGGGACGGCGCGTCTATGTTTGGCGTCTAGCGGACAAGAGGTGGAACACACAAGATGGAGGCTCCTTCAACGAAACGGAGCAATTCCATGACCATCCTCATCACTGGCGCGACCGGCAACGTGGGCCGCCAAGTTGTCCAGCAGCTCGTCAACCGTGGCGCCAATGTGCGCGCCCTCGTCCGCGATCCGGCAAAGGCAAACCTCCCTGCGGGAGTCGACGTCGTGCAGGGCGACCTGCTCGATGTCGACGCCCTGCGCCGAGCCTTTGACGGTGTCTCCACGCTGTTCCTGCTCAATGCCGTGGTGCCCGATGAGTTCACGCAGGCCCTGATCACGCTCAACGTGGCACGCGAGGTGGGTGTCGAGCGAGTCGTCTACCTGTCGGTGATCCACAGCGACCGCTACCTGAACGTGCCCCACTTCGCAGGCAAGTTCGGCGTCGAGCGGATGCTGGAACAGATGGGCTTCGGCGCCACCATCCTGCGGCCGGCGTACTTCATGGACAACGACCACACCATCAAGGACGTGGTGAAGGGCTACGGCGTGTACCCCATGCCCATCGGAGCCAAGGGCCTCGCGATGATCGATGCACGTGACATCGGCGAGATCGCGGCCATCGAACTGCTCCGCCGTGAGCGCGCATCCGGGCCGCTGCCGCTGGAGCGGATCAACCTGGTCGGCCCCGATACGCTGACCGGCGACGCCGTCGCATCCATCTGGTCGTCGGTTCTGGGTCGCTCGATCGCCTACGGCGGTGACGATGCCAGCGGTTTCGAGAAGAACCTGCGGAACTTCATGCCGGCGTGGATGGCGTACGACATGCGCTTGATGAGCGAACGCTTCGTGACGGACGGCATGGTCCCCGAAGCAGGCGACGTGGAGCGCCTGACGAAGCTCCTGGGCCGCCCGCTGCGCTCGTACCGCGACTTCGCTGCCGGGATCGCGGCTTCGGCCTGAGCTCCGGCGCTCAGGAGCCAGGCGGGCCTGTGGAGGAGCAGGCCCTGCTTGGCAGCGACAAGGCTACAAGAGCGCACTCTGACGTTCACACGACGGCATGATCTGCTGTAGCGGCTTGCACAACCGCAGCCTCCTTTGCGCAAGGCCCTCATTGCAGCACCGGAGCGAGGGGCATGCGACCTAAACTTTTCGACATCAAAAGGCCCGACTTCGCAGCCCATCCGATTCCCATCATCCGTGGCCACGCATTCATGGATGGCAATGAGCAACCTTGACGCCGTATCCCAAAGGACGCACTCAGTGAACTCCTCCAYCATCGAGCACCTCAGGAGCGCTGGCCGCCTGGATCGCCTGTTCATCGACGGCGAATGGGTGGTGCCCCAGGGGCATGCTCGTGCCGCCGTCGTCGACCCCTCGACAGAAGAGCAGATCGCGGAGATCGCGCTGGGAACCGCAAGCGACGTTGCCGCCGCGGTGGCTGCTGCGCGACGTGCGTTCAAGACGTGGTCCGTGAGTTCGGCGCAGAGCAGGGCCTTGCTTCTCGATCGTGTCCATGCCTTGATCCTTGAGCGGGCTGAACTGTTCGCCCAGGCGATCTCACTGGAAATGGGCGCCGCCATCAGCATGGCGCGTAGTACACAGGTGCCGTTGGCGGCGGAGCACATTCGCGTGGCGCGTGACCACGCTGGCAGCTACCCGTTCGTCACCTATCGAGGGGACATGGCCATCATGCGCGAGGCCATCGGCGTGTGCGGCCTGATCACGCCGTGGAACTGGCCGCTCTACCAGATCACGGCCAAGGTCGGCCCGGCCTTGGCCGCGGGATGCACCGTCGTCCTCAAGCCCAGCGAGCTGTCGCCGTTGAGCGCCTTGCTGTTCGCCGAGGTGGTGCAGGACGCCGGCGTCCCTGCGGGAGTTTTCAACCTGGTGAACGGCAAGGGGCAGGAGGTCGGCGCCGCGCTGTCGGCACATCCGGACGTGGACATGATCTCTATCACCGGCTCGACGAGGGCTGGCGTGCTGGTGGCTCAGGCGGCCGCGCCGACGGTCAAGCGCGTGGCCCAGGAACTCGGTGGCAAATCGCCCAACGTGATCCTGCCGGACGCGGACCTGGCGCGTGCGGTTCCCGCAGGAGTGGCCGCTGCCTTTCGCAACGTTGGCCAGTCGTGCAGTGCTCCGACTCGGATGATCGTGCCCCGCGCACGCCTCGAAGAAGTCGAACGGCTCGCGCTCGACGCGGTGTCCAGCATCGTCGTGGGGGACCCGAGTTCGCAGCACACCACGCATGGCCCCGTCGCCAACCGCGCTCAGTTCAATCGGGTACAGGAAATGATCGGTATCGGAATAGCCGAAGGTGCGCGGCTCCTCTGTGGCGGCCTCGGCCGGCCGGAGGGCCTCAAGCGCGGTTTCTACGTTCGCCCGACCATCTTCTCTGCGGTGCATACGCAGATGAAGATCGCGCAGGAGGAGATCTTCGGGCCAGTGCTCGCGGTGATTCCCTACGACACCGTGGACGAGGCCGTGGAGATTGCCAACGACACGGTCTATGGGCTCGGCGCGCACGTCCAAGGCCAGGATCTCGGCGCGGCGCGCGCGGTCGCCGCGCGCATCCGGTCCGGGCAGGTGCACATCAACCATCCGGCCTGGAACCCCGAGGCCCCGTTTGGCGGATACAAGCGGTCGGGCAACGGCCGCGAGTACGGAAGAGAAGGCCTCGAGGAATATCTGGAAACCAAGGCCATCCTCGGCTTCCGGGATGGCGCAGCACCCAGCCTCGCCGAAGAGACATCGGTGAAATCAACGCGCGACGCGCAGGAGCAATCATGACCGTGGCCCTCGTGCTGCATCGCGCCGATGGCGCACCCCTTTCAACCTCTTTTCGCGAGGCCGCCTTCGGCAAGAACGACCCCTTTGCGAAACATCGCGAGATCGCGTGGGAAGGGCCAGGTTCCATGGCCGCGGGGCGGATCAGCTTCATCGGTGAGCTTGAGGTCGCGAGCTTCCCTCACATCGAAACCATCGTCGTGGTCGAGGGAGAACTCACCCTGACCGCAGCCGGAGCGGCTCCGCTTGTGCTCGGCCCGGATGCGGGTGCGGTGATCGGATGCGGCACGGCGCTTCGCATCCAGGCTGCATCGCAGGCGCGAATCGTGTTTTGCGCGGCCGCCTGCGACAAACCGACGAAGCGCGGGATCTTCCCGCTGCGCGCCGACGCCGACTTCAAGCCGTCCAACTCGCTGCCGGCGGAGATCCTCCTCGGTCCGGTGCCGCAATGCCGCAGCGACAACGTGTTCACCGACGACGCCGCGCACTATCTCGCGGGTGCCTGGGATTCGACTCCGTACCACCGGATCGTTCGTCCGCATCGACTCAACGAATTCATGCATCTGCTGGCCGGCAGCGTGCGATTCGCAGCGCCCGACGGCAGCGTGCTGTCCGTCGGCACCGGTGATGCGCTCTTCGTGCCGCAGGGCGCGCCGATCGGATGGGAAAGCAGTGAGCGTGTCGCGAAGTTCTACGTGTGCCAGAACGTCCCCGCGTGAACGCGCGAGCGAGATTCATCATGTCCCCTCCGCTGCAGCACATCCAGACTTCGCCCACACCGCCGGCATCCGCTGACGTCGTCGTGATCGGCGGCGGCATCATCGGTGTCTTCACCGCCTACTACTTGGCCCAGCGCGGCGTGTCGGTCGCCTTGGTCGAAAAGGGACTGATCGGCGCCGAGCAGTCGAGCCGCAACTGGGGCTGGTGCCGCCAGCAGAACCGAGACGCCCGCGAACTGCCGATTGCAAGCAAAAGCCTCGATCTCTGGGAGCGCTTTGCCGCAGAGAGCGGTGAAGACGCGGGCTTTCACCGCTGTGGGCTGCTCTATCTCAGCAACGACGAGGCCGAGATTTCACGCTGGTCCAAATGGCACGACTTTGCCAAGACCGCCGGCGTGACGACCTACATGCTGAGCAGCCGTGAGGCCGCTGAGCGAGGGCGTGCGACCGGCCGCGCCTGGAAGGGGGGCGTGTTCTCGCCCACCGATGGCACTGCCGATCCCGCGAAGGCTGCGCCGGCCGTGGCCGCTGCGCTCATCAAGCTCGGCGGCAGCGTCCACCAGAATTGCGCTGCCCGCGGCATCGAGATGGAAGGCGGACGCGTCAGCGGCGTCATCACCGAAGCCGGCGTCATCAAGACCAAGACGGCGGTGCTCGCCGGGGGCGCCTGGGCTTCCTCGTTCTGCCGGCAGCTTGGCATCCGATTTCCACAGGCTTCGATCCGGCAATCCATTCTGAGCGTGTCCCCGGTGGAGCATCGCTTGCCGGATGCGGTGGTGAGCGGGAACGTGTCTGCCACGCGCCGCAACGACGGACGCTACGCACTGGCCATCAGCGGCCGCGCGCGCGTGGACGTGACGCCGCAGTTCATGCGATTCGCTCCGCAATTCGTGCCGATGTTCGCCAAGCGTTGGCGCAACCTTCGTCCGGGCGGCCTGGAAGGCATTCGTGGTGGCCACGAAACGCTAGCTCGGTGGCGGCTCGATGCGCCGACGCCCATGGAGCGGGTGCGTATCCTCGATCCGAAGCCCGATTTGCCCACGATCAGGGAGACCCACCGCCGCGCCGTCGAGCTGCTGCCCCAACTTCGCGACGCCAAGATCACGCACGCCTGGGCCGGCTACATCGACAGCACGCCAGACGGTGTGCCTGGCATTGGCGAGGTGCCGGGCATGGCCGGATTCATTCTGGCCGCGGGCTTTTCTGGACACGGTTTCGGCATCGGCCCCGGCGCAGGCCACCTCATTGCGGACCTTGCCACCGGCGCCGAACCGATCGTCGATCCGGCACCGTACCGGCCAGGGCGCTTCAGCGAATCGGCATGGGGCAAGGTCGCTGAGTTCTAGCGTTCTTCGTGTGCCCAGCGTTGATGTCTGAGCGGTTTCATCACCGGCTCACGCAGGCGAGGGCACCCCTTCGAGCAACGACCTGCGCTTCTCAAGCCATGTCGTGGCAAACGCGACAAAGGCTCGAACCCGGGCGACCCGCCGCAGGTCGGGGTGTGTCAGCAGCCAGAGCGCGGATGCCATCTCCTCCATCGGCGGATTCAGGCGCTTCAAGCGCGGGTCGGGGTCAGCCAGGCAACAAGGCAAGGCTGCCACGCCCAAGCCTTGGCGCGCTGCCATCGCGAGGCCCATCAGGGTGCTGGAACGGAAGGTGATGCGCTCGGGCGCGATCTCACGCGCGATCCAGCGGGCCGAGGCAAGGTGCGACAGGCTTTCGTCTGGCGCCACCCACGGGAGCTCGCGGATGTCCGTCCCGCGCTTGAGCAATTTCAGGTGCGCAGCCGTGCCGTAGAGACTCGTCGCAAGTGTGGACAGGCGGCGTCCGACCAGGTGCTCGGGCACCTCTGCCGAAGGTCTCAACGCGACGTCGGCGTCGCGCCGTGACAGCGTGAAGAACGTGTTGGATGCGGCCAGCTCGATGGTGATCTCTGGATGCTCGGCCTTGAACGCCGCCAGCATCGGGCCGAGGAAGTCCACCAGTGTGTCGGTCGTGGTCAAGCGCACCGCACCGAACGGCCGCATGTCGGCTCCGGCGAGTCGCGTGTGCAGTGCATCGATCTCGTCGATGAGGTGACGCGCAGTGGCCAGTGCGGCTTCGCCGGCCGGGGTCGTCGCATAGCCAGCGCGGGCTCGCTCGAAGAGTCTGGTGCCGAGCCGCTGCTCCAGTGAACCCAGGCGCCGAAAGGCAGACGAGTGGTCTAGGCCGATGCGCCGCGCTGCGGCCGACAAGGAGCCGCCCTCGGCGATGGCGCGGATCAGGTGCAGGTCGTCGATGCTGAGTTTTGCTTGCATTGCTTGCAAAGTCTACTTGCAAGATCGCCGTATTCACTTGCGCTGATCGCCAGGTCAACATTCGTCATCGCTCCTCTGACCCCGCTCACATCGCAAGGACCCACACCATGAAGCTGTACTTCGCCACAGGCACCTGTTCGCTGTCGCCGCGCATCGTCGCCGAGGAGGCGGGCATCACGCTCGACGCCGATCGCGTCAACATCGGCGTCAACCCACACCGTACGGCGGCGGGGGTCGACTTCTCGACCATTCACCCGAACGGTTATGTGCCCGCGCTGGCACTGGACGATGGGTCGCTGCTTACCGAAGGAGCCGCCATCGTTCAGTACTTGGCCGACCTGAATCCAGGGGTCGGCCTCATCGCGCCGGCTGGAACGATGGCGCGCTATCGGCAGCAGTCGTGGCTGAACTTCGTCGCAACGGAACTGCACAAGATGTACAGCCCGTGGTTGTTCCACCCGGAGTACGGTGATCAGGCGCAGGGCGTGGCACGGAGCAAGCTTGCCGAGCGGCTGGCCTACGTCGAGTCTGAACTCAGCAGAGGCGGCCCGTACCTGACGCCCGCTGGGTTCAGCGTCGCCGATGCCTACTTGTTCGCGATCGTCAGCTGGTCCGCATTCGCCCGGGTGGGTCTGGATGGCTTTCCGCGGCTGCGGGAATTCATGGCGCTGGTAGGTGCCCGGCCCGCGGTGCGCCGGGCCATGCGCGCCGAAGGCATGAAGGTAGCGGACTGAGCCCGCCATGGCATCGACCTGCTCCCTCGTCAGAAGCTTCCCCCGCTATTGGGGCATCTTGTGATCAGACCGGAGATCACGGCATGACGGCTTCCATGGCTTGGCTGGCTCTGGGCGTTGCTGGCCTGCTCGACGTGGCCTGGGCCATCTCGATGAAGCAGTCGCAGGGCTACACGAGGCTGGGTTGGACGCTCGTTTCGCTCGTCCTGCTGGCCCTGTTCGTGTTCCTCCTTGGCAGGGCGCTGCAAATGCTGCCCATGGGCGTGGCCTACGCTGTTTGGACCGGCATTGGCGCCGTCGGAACCGTGCTCGCAGGCTGGTTGCTTTTCAACGAAGCGTTGGGCGCCGCCTCGATCTTCGGTGTCGCGCTGGTACTGTCAGGAATCGTGGTCCTGAAGCTTGCGCACGGCTAGTCTCATCCGCCGAAAAACTGTATGCCTGCTACTCGACGTCTCCAGTCAAGGACGGATCACTCGCCTATAGCGGTCGACTGTCCGAGAGAGTGGCCGGCACCGAGCTGGTTGCGCACGGAAATCGCGTAAGCGCGGAGGGCATCCAGGCACGGAACGACTTCCAGCCGGATGCACCATTCCTTGAATTGCGGCGGACTCAGTTGCAGAGGTCGGCTTTCCAAGCCCGCCGCAGCGGCGGCCGCGTTCGCCCGGGATATCAGTTCGGTCCAGCGTTCCCAGGTCTTTGGAAACACGCCGTCGGCACCGCAATACGCTGCGAGCAGTTCGAACTCTGAGTGACTGAGCGTCAGGCCTGCCAGATCTTTCATGTCTAACTCCTGAATCACATGGTTCGGCCCGAATCATCACCGACAAACCGCCCGCCCGCCAGACTTCTTGGCGTAGTCTTAGGCGAGCACCACCCACCGGCCTCACCACATTGGTCTGCGGATGCCGTCAGGCTGCCTCGAACGGCGTCCGGGACATGCCCGCCGCTCACACGCGGGGCGGGTCGGTCTCGCGCGCGTAGTGCCGGTGCTTGGCTACGCCCGCAATGAAGGCTTGGAGCGACCCGTTGTCGGCGGGCGTCGCCTTGCCTTTGGCATCGGCAGGCGGCATCAAGAACAGACCGGGGTCGGCCGATCCGTCGGGCAACTGCGTGTCGATGCCCGCTTCAGCCAGCACGGCGCTCGCGTGGCCCAGCGCCAGAATGGGCTTGCAGTGCCGGTACTGGTCTTTCACGAACTCGATCACCTGGCCCTGATCGGCAAGTGCGGTGGCCGCCACTTCACCGTCGGGCAGCACCACCGCATCCCACACGACCGAGGGAGCCGCTTCGAGCGACACCTCCACGTGGATCGGCGTGCCGTCGTTGCCCTGCACTGCCCCGAGGCGCAGCCCGACGAAGCGCGGTGCTGCCTCTGCCTTTGCCAGCGCCGCGTGCGCGGCACGGATGCTCGTGCTGTCGACGCCTTCGGCAACGATCAGGGCGACACGCCGTCCACGCACCGTCTGTTCGCCGGGGCGGGCCATCAGCGAGAGTGCCGGCGACATGTCCACTTCCGACTTCACTGGTTCCTTCAAGGCGCGCTCCTGCGCAGGCGGCACCGGGATGCCGAGGCCGCTCGCCACTTTCTCCGCGAGTGTTGCGTCGACATTGGCCAGCACCGAGACCACGCGCTCGCGCACGGCCTGCGTCTGCACCTTCGTCAGCTCGAAGCGAAACGCTGCGGCGATGTGGTTCTGCTCGGTGGGCGTCTGGCTCTTCCAGAACAGCGTGGCCTGCGAGTAGTGGTCGGCGAAGCGCTCGGGCTTGCCGCGCACCTTGTCTTCAAGCACCGGCTCGGGGAAAGACACGAAGCCCATATTGCCGGCCTGGAACGGGCAGCCGCCGCCGAGTGAGTTCGGCTCGTAGCTGACGCGGCCGCGCGCGATGCCCTGGCGGTGCATGCCGTCGCGCTGGTTGTTGTGGACCTGCGCGATCGGTGCGTTGATCGGGATCTCGTGGAAATTGGGGCCACCCAGCCGTGAGAGTTGCGTGTCCACATACGAATGGATTCGGCCCTGCAGCAGCGGGTCGTTGCTGAAGTCGATGCCCGGCACGATGTGCGCCGTACAGAAAGCCACCTGTTCGGTTTCGGCGAAGAAGTTGTCCGGGTTGCGGTTGAGCACCAGCCGGCCCACCTTGCGGACCGGCACCAGTTCTTCGGGGACGAGCTTGGTGGCGTCGAGCACGTCGAAGCTGAAACCATTGGCCTGCACTTCGCTGAACACCTGCAGTCCGAGTTCCCACTCGGGGTAGGCACCGGCCTCGATGGCTTCCCACAGGTCGCGGCGATGGAAGTCCGGGTCGGCTCCGCTGATCTTCACCGCTTCGTCCCACACCAGTGAATGCGTGCCGAGAGCAGGCGTCCAGTGGAACTTGCAGAACACCGATTCGCCCTTGGCGTTGACGAGGCGGAAGGTGTGCACGCCGAAGCCCTGCATCATGCGGTAGCTGCGCGGAATGGCGCGGTCCGACATCGCCCACATCAGCATGTGGGCCGACTCGGGCATCAGCGACACGAAGTCCCAGAAGGTGTCGTGCGCACTTGCGGCCTGCGGCATCGCGTGGTGCGGCTCCGGCTTCAGGGCATGAACCAGGTCGGGGAACTTCATCGCGTCCTGGATGAAGAAGACAGGCATGTTGTTGCCCACCAGGTCCCAGTTGCCGGCTTCGGTGTAGAACTTGACGGCGAAGCCGCGCACGTCGCGCGCGGTGTCGGTGGAGCCTCGCTCGCCCGCCACGGTCGAGAAACGAACGAACACCGGCGTGCGCTTGCCCGCGGCAGAAAAGGGCACGGCCATGGTGAGGTCGTCGAGCGCGTCGTAGCACTCGAAGTAGCCATGCGCGGCGGAGCCACGCGCATGCACGATGCGCTCCGGAATCCGCTCATGGTCGAAGTGCGTGATCTTCTCGCGCAGCACGAAGTCTTCGAGCAGCGTGGGGCCGCGCAGCCCGGCCTTGAGCGAGTTCTGGTTGTCGGAGATGCGAACACCTTGATTCGTCGTCAGTGTCTGGCCGGTGCTGTCGACGCGAACGCGGTCCAACGGCCCGTTGCTTGGGTTGTAGCCGGGCTGCACCACACCATTGCCGACCTTGTCGGAGGCCGCGTCTTCCTGCACGGTGCTGCTGCGCACCAAGTCGTCCGCGGCTTCAACGCACACACCCGGTTGAGGCGAGTGGCCGTTGGCGAGCCCGTGCTCTGCGGCCTTCAGCGGGTTGGCGGGCAGGGCGGTCGCCAGGCCGTTGGTGCCGGCTTGGCGCAGTGCCAAGCGCTGCTGTGCCTCGGTGTCGAGTTGCTCGGCGTCTTTGGGTTCGAAGTGACTCGTGGAGGGCCCGGACACGGTGCTCAGTACCGTCCCCAAGCTTTCCAGCGGCGGCACTTCCGCTCCGCGCGGCGCTCTATGGGCGACAAGCTTGGTCGTGCTTGTCTTGATGGGTGCGGTCTTCGCGGGCGATTTGCGAGTTGCCATGTGAACCTGCTTTCTCGTGGAATGTGGGATGCAGGCGCTGTTCAGCAAACGTCGCTCCGTTCGGCACGCTTCCTTCACGGCCGAGGCAGAAAGTGGGGAGGTCCCAGTTCGAGGGGGAATGCGTGAAAGGGCGCGTCGACCCAGTCAGCAAATCGTGCCGCTCTTCTTCCCGGCTGTCGGTCGATCGCGTACGTCGAAAGACATGCGGCGGCTACTGCAAGTCAGAGCAGGAGCGCGGCGGGGGCTCAGTGCCGTCGTTAACGGCGGCACCGGCGGGGATCTTCAGCTCCGCGCTGGCAAGTCTTTTCAGGGATTGCTTGGAATCCCTTAGAAAAGCTACTCCAAGTTTTGAACCTGCTCCCGCAGTTGTTCGATCAGAACCTTCATCTCCACGGAGATATTGGTCAGCTCCAGCGTCGACGACTTGGAGCCCAAGGTGTTGGCTTCACGCAGCAGCTCCTGGATCAGGAAATCGAGGCGCTTGCCGACCTCGCCACCGGCCTTCAGCAGGCGGGCGATCTCTTCGGTGTGTGCACGCAACCGGGCCAGCTCTTCGGCCACGTCGATGCGGATGGAATAGGCGGCGGCCTCGTTGAGCGCGCGCTCTTGCAGCGCTTCGCGAGAGATGCTCTGCGCTGCGCCTGTCGCGACCAGCGCTTCTTGCCAGCGTTCCAGAAATCGCTGCTGCAGACGTTGTACGACAGCAGGCACCAGCGGTTCGGCCTGGGTCGCCAATTCACGCAGGCGGGTCACGCGTTCCATCAGCACGGTCACGAGCTTTTCGCCTTCGCGGGCTCGCGCTTCGGCCAGGCCGGCGACGCAGCGTTTGGCGGCGTCGAGTGCGACTTCGTCGAGCCGCTCGGCGGGGGCGCCGCCCTTGCACCACTGCATCACCTCATGGACCGAGAGGGCTTGTGCCTTGGGCAGCCACCCCTGGATCGTGCTTTCCAGGTGGGACAACCGGTTCATCTGCTCCGGCTGCGGGTTCGGCCAGACGGTGTCGGTTTCGGTCTTGGTGTTGAGTCGCAACTCGATCTTGCCGCGGCGGAAGTTGCCGGTCAGCAAGTCGCGAAGAGCGGGCTCCAGAGAGCGGAACTCGTCGGGTAGACGAAACCCTAAGTCGAGGAAGCGCCCATTGACGGAGCGCAATTCAACCGTCACGCTGGCCGCTGACGAAGCGGCAGGCCGTGCGGCCGCAGCCTCGGAGGAGCCTGTGCTTTCTGTCGCAGAATGCGCCCCGGCGGTGGCGCTTGCATACCCGGTCATGCTGTAGACTGGCATTCAACTTATCGCATTGCAAAATCGGATTATGTCAAAGCCGAAACCTGCCCCCTTGCCATCAGGCACCGTGGTCGGCGGGTACCAGATCATCAAGAAACTGGCAGCCGGCGGCTTCGGCGTGGTCTATCTGGCCGAAGACTCCGACCGCCACCTCGTGGCCGTGAAGGAATACCTGCCTTCATCGCTGGCCGAGCGCGCTCCTGGCGAATTGATGCCGCGGGTCAAGCCCGAGAAGCAGCCGCTGTATCGCCTGGGCCTCAAGAGCTTTTTCGAAGAGGGCCGCAACCTCGCGCAGATTTCTCACCCGAGCGTGGTCTCGGTGTTGAATTTCTTCCGCGAGAACGACACCGTCTACATGGTGATGAACTACCTGCAGGGTGACACCTTGCAGGATTTCATCGTCACCGCGCGCGACCTCAAGCGCGACAAGGTGTTCCGCGAGTCGACCATCCGCTCGCTGTTCGACGAGATCTTGCGCGGCTTGCGCATCGTGCACCAGCACAAGATGCTCCACCTGGACATCAAGCCGGCCAACATCTTCATCACCAACGAAAACAAGGCGGTCTTGCTCGACTTCGGCGCCGCGCGCGAAGTACTGAGCAAGGAAGGCAACTTCATTCGCCCGATGTACACGCCCGGCTTTGCCGCGCCCGAGATGTACCGCCGTGACGGCACGCTCGGCCCTTGGACCGACATCTACGCGGTCGGCGCGTGCATCTACGCCTGCATGCAGGGCTACCCGCCCAACGACGCGCCGCAGCGAATCGAGAAAGACCGTCTGGCGCTGTCGCTCTCGCGGCTGCGCAACGTGTACTCCGACAACCTGATCGAAGTTACCGAGTGGTGCATGTCGCTCGATCCCCTTTCGCGCCCGCAAAGCGTGTTCTCGCTGCAAAAAGAGCTGGCGCGCGAGACCGAGCGCCGCTATACCAAGTTGAGTTTCAGTGAACGTCTGAAGCTTCAGCTTGAAAATCTGACCACTGGCGCGAAGGCGTAAGGCAAGCATCGACATGCAATTCACGGTCTATCAGGTCAGCCGAAAAGGCGGCCGCGAGAAAAACGAAGACCGCATGGGCTATTGCTACACGCGCGATTCGGGCTTGTTCGCCCTGGCCGACGGCATGGGTGGCCATCCGGAAGGCGAAGTCGCTTCGCAGCTCGCCTTGCAGACGCTGGCAGCCATGTTCCAGCGCGATGCCAAGCCGACGTTGAAGGAGCCGATGCGCTTCCTGCACGAAGCGATCATCGCCGGCCACCATCAATTGCTGCGCTACGCCACGCAGAAGGCGCTGATCGACACACCGCGCACGACGATCGTGGCCTGCGTGCTGCAGGGCAACAACGCCTACTGGGCGCACTGCGGCGACTCGCGGCTGTACCTGGTTCGCGGCGAGAAGCTGGTGGCGCGCACGCGCGATCACTCCTACTCCGAGCTGCAAGAAACCATGAGCCATGTCGTGCCCATGGGCGAGCGCTTCAATCGCAACGTGCTGTTCACTTGTCTGGGTAGCCCTGGCAAGCCGGTGGTCGACACCGTCGGGCCTCTGGTGCTGCAAAGCGGCGACCGCCTGCTGCTGTGCTCCGATGGCCTGTGGGGCACGGTGACCGACGCCGAGATCACCGACCAGCTGGCCAAGAACACCATTGCCGACGCTGTACCCGAACTTGTCGAACAAGCGCTGCGCAACGGTGGCGCGAAGAGCGACAACGTGTCGGTGCTGGCCGTCGAATGGGAATCGGCTGAAGACCGCGACAGCCAGAGCGCTATTTCCACCCAGACGCTTGGCGAAGAGGTGTTCGCCTCGACCATCCAGGCGAGCGTGCTCGGCCAGGACCCTCCCGACGAACTCGACGAGGCTGAGATCGAGCGCTCGATCCGCGAGATCAACGAGGCCATTCGGCGCTCGTCCCAGAAGAAGTCCTAGAAGCCCGGCCCCCACCGGACTCGCGGGGAGCGTGGACAATATGCCCCCATGACATTCCAACGCACCCAAGCCCGGGCCGCGGACGCACTGCGCCCGGTCACCATCACCCGCCACTACACCAAGTACGCCGAAGGTTCGGTCCTGATCGCCTTCGGTGAAACCAAGGTGTTGTGCACCGCCTCGGTCGAAGAGCGGGTGCCGCCGCACAAGCGTGGCAGCGGCGAAGGCTGGGTGACGGCCGAGTACGGCATGCTGCCGCGCGCAACGCACACCCGCGGTGACCGCGAAGCAGCGCGTGGCAAGCAGAGCGGTCGCACGCAGGAGATTCAGCGCCTGATCGGCCGCTCGCTGCGCTGCGTCTTCGACCTCAAGAAACTCGGCGAGCGCACGATTCACCTCGACTGCGACGTGATCCAGGCAGACGGTGGTACCCGCACTGCTGCCATCACCGGCTGCTATGTCGCAGCAGTCGACGCCGTGCGCTGGCTGCAGAAGCAGGGCTTGATCGTGAACTCGCCGATCCGCGAAGCCATCGCAGCCATTTCGGTGGGCGTGGTGGAGGGCACACCTTTGCTCGACCTCGAATACGTCGAAGACTCGGCCTGCGACACCGACATGAACGTGGTGATGACCGAATCCGGCGGTTTTGTCGAAGTGCAGGGCACGGCCGAGGGCGCTGCCTTCTCGCGCTCCGAGATGGACGCGCTGCTGGGGCTTGCCGACAAGGGCATTCGCGAACTGGTGGCCGCGCAGCGCGTCGCATTGGCTGTTTGACACCATGCGCCTCGTACTGGCGTCCAACAACGCCAAGAAGCTCGTCGAACTGCAGGCGCTCTTCTCGCCGCTCGGCCTGGAGCTGGTGACGCAAGGAAGCCTTGGCATCTCTGAGGCCGAGGAACCTTACGTCACCTTCGTCGAGAACGCGCTGACCAAGGCGCGCCATGCGGCGCAGCACGCGGGCGCCGCTGCCATTGCCGACGATTCGGGTTTGTGCGTCGATGCGCTGGGCGGTGCACCGGGCGTGCTGTCGGCGCGCTACGCCACGCTGTTTGGCCGACCTAAGAGTGATGACGAGAACAACCGTGTGCTGCTCGAGAACCTGACGACTCATGACGATCGACGCGCGCGTTTCGTCAGTGCCTTGGTCGCCGTGCGGTCGGCTGACGACCCGGAACCGCTGATCGCTTTCGGCCGCTGGGAGGGCGAGGTACTGCGGGAGTTGCGAGGCGAGGGCGGATTCGGCTACGACCCGCTGCTGTTCATCCCGGCGCTCGGGCAAACGGTGGCCGAACTGAGCGCCGACAGCAAGAACCTCCACAGTCACCGCGCCATCGCATCGCGCCAGATGCTGGCGCTGATGCGCGAGGTCTGGCGCCTTGGCTGACATCCCCATCGCTGCAGCGTCGGGGGTCGAGAACGCCGCCGATCTGCTATCGCGCTACATGCGGCCGGGCGTGCTCAGCCTCGGCGCGATGCCGCCGCTGTCGCTCTACGTGCACCTGCCATGGTGCTTGAAGAAGTGCCCCTACTGCGATTTCAATTCCCACGAGCAGCGTGACGGCCTTCCCGAGGCCCGCTACCTGGAAGCCCTCCGCGCCGACCTGGAAGCCGCGTTGCCCTTCATCTGGGGCCGCCGTGTGCACAGCATCTTCATCGGTGGCGGCACGCCCAGCCTGTTCTCGCCGGGCAGCATCGACCAGCTGATTACCGACATCCGCGCTCGCCTCCCCTTGGAGCCGGGCTGTGAGATCACGCTCGAGGCGAACCCCGGCACCTTCGAGCGTGACCGGTTCCGCGGCTACCGCGCCGCGGGCGTCACGCGCCTGTCAGTGGGCGTGCAAAGTTTCAACGACGAGAAACTCGAGGCCATCGGCCGCGTGCACGATGCCGCGCAGGCGATGGCCGCGGTGGAAGAAGCGCGTGACGCCTTCGACACCTTCAACATCGACCTGATGTACGCCTTGCCCGGGCAGACGCCGGATGAGCTGCGGGCCGACCTGCGGCAAGCGCTGGCGTATTCGCCG
The DNA here is from genome assembly GCF_056403575.1 of Rhizobacter sp. P2_G4. Classification (NCBI taxonomy): domain Bacteria; kingdom Pseudomonadati; phylum Pseudomonadota; class Betaproteobacteria; order Burkholderiales; family Sphaerotilaceae; genus Rhizobacter; species Rhizobacter sp. P2_G4. The sequence goes on from NZ_JBFUFG010000002.1 coordinate 273,282, forward strand.
CCGCACCTGTCGATCTATCACCTGACGATCGAGGCCAACACCTTTTTCGCCAAACACCCTCCGCAGGTGCCCGACGACGACACGGCCTTCGACATGCTGGACATCATCACCGAGCAGGCCGCGGCGTCGGGCCTCGAGCGCTATGAGGTTTCGGCCTTTGCCCGCCCCGGCCACCGTTGCGTCCACAACCTGAACTACTGGCAGTTCGGCGACTACCTCGGCATCGGTGCAGGCGCACACAGCAAGCTCAGCTTCCCGCACCGAGTCGTGCGGCAGACGCGCTATCGCGACCCCGCGAAGTACATGGATCAGGCGCTGGCCGGCGCCGCGATCACGCAAGACGAAGAAGTGCCGCGCGAGCAGCTGCCCTTCGAGTTCATGCTGAACGCACTGCGCCTGAAGGAAGGCTTCGAACTCGCCCGCTTCACCGAACGCACCGGCCTGCCCTTGACGGTGCTGCGTCGAGCATTGGACGAAGCCGAAGCCAAGGGCTGGCTCACGCGCGATTTGCAATGGGCCCAGCCCACGCCCCGCGGATTCGACTTCCTCAGCGACTTGCAGGCTTTGTTCTTGCCCTAGTCTTTTTCGTTGGCGGGTGCAGCGCCCGCATCGATGCCTCCAGCTCGTCGCGCAACCACTGGCGCAGGGCATCCAGCGGTGGCCAGTCGCGCAAGGCGGGCGGGTACACCAGGTGGTAGGCGTACGCAGCCTCGAAGTTGATGGTGAGGGGCGACAGTTGGATCAGCCGCCCGTCCGAGAGTGCATCGGCTGCCAGCAGTTCACGTGACACGGCCAACCCCAGGTTCTGTTCGGCGGCCTGCAACATCAGGCCGGCGTCGTTGAAGCTGGCCACCGGAACGACGCGGGTTCGCAAGCCCGCGGCCGAGAACCATGCCTCCCACACGTCGCTGTCTCCCAGCAAGGGCTCGCGCGCCAGCGCTTCGGGTTGGGCTCCGAGAAGTTGTCGTGCCGCAGTCGGCGAACCCACCACGACGAAGGGCATCGGCTTGTCGAACAGCCGCTCGGATGCCAGTCCAGGCCAGGGGCCGATGCCCTGGCGCAGCGCTGCGTGAAACCCTTGGCGCTGCAAATCAACGATCTGAGGTGTGGCGTCGATCTCGATCGCGAGTTCGGGATGGCGTTCTCGCCATCGCCCCATGCGTGGCAGCAGCCAGCGGTTGGCGAACGACGGCAGCATGGTCACACGCAACCGTTGCGCTGCACCGCTGGCTGCGGCTGCCGCAGCTTGCACACCGTCGTCGAGCTGGGCGAGGGCCGGCTCCACGCTGCGCAGCAGCGCTTCGCCGGCCGCATTGAGCACCACGCGCCGGCCGCGGCGGTCGAACAGGTTGAAGCCCAGCTGCTCTTCCAGCCCGCGGATCTGCTGGCTCACGGCACTGTGGGTGAGGTGGAGCGTCTCGGCCGCGGCGCGCAGGTTTTGCGCCTTTGCCACGGCGCGGAAGGCGGGCAGGGCTTGCAGTGTGAGTCTGGCCATCTGGTAAGCATAACTTACCAATCAGTGCAGAACTATGCGTTTCCATCCCAGCTGATGGGCTCCTATGCTTACCAGCATGCTGAAAACAAACCGGAGCTGCACGATGAACACCACTCAACTTTGCTGCGATAACGTCGGTGTGTCACGCGTCGCGATGCACCGCCCGGTCAACCCGATCGCACGACTCTGGCAAGCGATTGCCGCGCGCTGGGCCGCCCACCTCGAAGCGGAACGCGAAGCTCACGCGTTTGATCTGGTGGCCGACCTGAACGCCGACACGCTGCGCGACATCGGAGCCCCCGCGCAGTTGATTTCGCGCGCCGAGGTGCGCCAGGAAGAACGCGATCGGCGTGTCCATGAGCCACTGAGGCAGTGGCTTCACGGCTGAGCGGCCGGAGCCGTTCAAACCCGGGTGGTCGACAACCCGGCGGTGCTGCGCAAGCGCTCGATCAGCTTGGGCGCGATTTGCGTGAGGGGCAGCACTTCATGTGCCGCGCCGGCGTTAATGGCCTCGCGCGGCATGCCGAAGACCACGCAGGTGGCTTCGTCCTGAACGTAGTTGTAGCTGCCGGCATCGCGCAGTTCCTTCATGGCCTTGGCACCGTCAGCACCCATGCCGGTGAGCATGATCCCCAGCGCGTTGGGGCCGACAACGCGGGCGGCAGACTTGAACAGCACCTCGACTGATGGCTTGTGCCGGTTCACCGGCTCGCCGTCTTGCACGCGGGCGATGTAGTTCGCGCCGCTGCGCTCCACGCTCAGGTGGAAGCCGCCGGGTGCGATGTAGGCATGGCCGGGCAGGATGCGCTCGCCGTCGCGCGCTTCGGCCACGCGGATCTTGCAGAGCCCGTCGAGTCGTGCCGCGTAGCTCTTGGTGAAGCCGGGCGGCATGTGCTGCGTGATCACCACCGCCGGCGAATCAGGCGGCAGGTTGACCAGGAATTCCTTGGTCGCTTCGGTGCCGCCGGTGGAGGCGCCGATGAAGATGATTTTCTCGGTCGACAGCCGACCGATGGACGTCACCGGTGCCGCAGGTTTGGCAGAGGCCGCAGCCGTGCCAGGCGCTGGCGCCGGCACGTGGTGTGTCTTGCGGATGTGTGCCTTGGCGGCGATGCGAACCTTGTCGGTGATGTCTTCGGCCAGCAGGCGCAGGCCATCGGCCACACCGATCTTGGGCTTGGCGACGAAATCCACCGCACCGAGCTCCAGCGCGCGCAGGGTCACGTCGGCACCGCGCTCGGTCAGCGTCGACACCATCACCACTGGCATCGGCCGCAGGCGCATCAGCTTGGCGAGGAAGTCGATGCCGTCCATGCGCGGCATCTCCACGTCGAGCGTGATCACGTCCGGGTTGAGGTTGCGGATCATCTCCCGCGCCACCAGCGGGTCGGCCGCAGCGCCGACGCATTCCATGTCGACCTGTCGGTTGATGATCTCGGTCAGCAGGCTGCGCACCAGCGCCGAATCGTCCACTACCACCACGCGTGTCTTTGCCATGTTGTCTCTCTTGTCCGCAATGTCTCGTTGCGTCAGAACAGGTCCACCGAGCCGCCGCCGGTGCTTGCCGGTACGGCCTTCTGTGCCGCTGCGCGGTCTTGTGCCAGCAAGGCGTCGGTGTTCGTCGGCGCCAGGCGCTTGACCATTGCCTTGCCGCTGCCGGGCAGGTAGCACACCTTGCGCGGATAAACATCCAGCACGTCTTTCGAGACGATGGGGATGCGCTCGGTCTTCAGATAATCCATCACGAAGTTGGTGTTGCGCTCGCCCACGTTCATCGTGGTCATGCCGCTCACGACCTGGCCGCCGCCGAAGACCTTGGCTTCCATGGTCATGCGCGTGGCGCCGCGTTTCATCATCTCGTTGATCAGCAGTTCCATCGCATACGAACCGTAGCGGCCGGAGTCGCCGGCACCGTCGGGCAGCATGAAGTGGTTCATGCCGCCAACCTTGGCGTTGCGGTCGTACAGGCAGGCGGCGATGCAGGAGCCCAGCGTGGTCATGATCAGCATGTCTTCGTTGTGCACGAAGTACTCGCCAGGCAAGATCTTCACCGCGTCGTTCTTGAAGTGCGCGTCGTAGAAGAAGAACGAGGCCTCGCCCGGTTTGCGCGCCTGTGCCTTCAGCTTTTCAAGGCGTGAACCGGCAACAGGGTTCGAGGATGAGATCAATGCCATGGTGTTCCGATATCGGTGTGGAATGGGCTCGGCTTGAGTGCTGGCGACGTAGGGCCTGCGCTCAGACCCGCTCGTAAACCGTCTTGCCACGCAGGCGGAACAGGTCTTTCGCCTCGGTGAAGTTTTCCGAGTGGCCCACGAACAGAAGGCTCTTGGGTTTCATCACACCATGGATGCGCTCCAGCACGCGTCGCTGCGTGGGTGCATCGAAATAGATCATCACGTTGCGGCAGAACACGATGTCGAAGGGCTCGCCCAGCGACCAGCGTGCTTCCATCAGGTTGTGCGTGCGGAACTCGATCAGGCGGGCCAACTCTGGCTTCACGCGGATGGAGCCGCTGTTGGCACCCTTGCCGCGCAAGAAGTGCGCACGCAGCCGTTCGGGTGACAGGCCGCGCGCATCGGCACCGTAAACACCGCGGCTGGCGGTGGCCAGCACCTTGGTGTCGATGTCGCTCGCGACAATCTTGAGGGAGCCGGTGGAGCTCAGCGCCTCGGCGCAGGTCATCGCGATCGAATAGGGCTCCTCGCCCGTCGATGCCGCATTGCACCAGACGCGCAGGCCTGGGCTGCTGCGTGTCTTCAGTTCGGCGGCAAGCACCTGGAAGTGGTGCTCTTCGCGAAAGAACGAGGTGAGGTTGGTGGTCAGGCAGTTCACGAACTCCTGCCATTCCGGGTCCGACGCGGCGGTGCTTTCCAGCGACTGCAGGTACTGGCCGAACGAGCGTTGCCCGGTGTCGCGCAGGCGGCGCGACAGGCGGCTGTAGACCATCGCCTGCTTGCCCGCATGCAGGCTGATGCCGGCGTGCTGGTAGATCAGCTGGCGCACGCGGTCGAAATCAGCGGTGCTGAAGCCGAACTCCTGTTCCCCGCGATCGGCACCCACCACGTTGCGCAAGGCGGACAGTTCGGCGGGGGATGCAGCTGCACTCATGAAGGCTCCAGACAGGGTCGCTCTTGTGGATGGCCCGCCGCTTGTTCCGCACGGGGTCTCCGGGGTTTATCGGTCTGAAGTCTGCGGTGCTTGAGGCGTGACAAAACCCCAAGTTGGCAGGTATTCACGTTTCAAATCGATGCGATCGGGTAAGGCGAGCGCGATAGACTGGCCCGTAACAAATACAGGCCGTGTCCCAATCACCAGCACCCACAGAACCCTCACAGCTCAAGCTGGGAGCGGCTCTGCAGTTGCTGACGCAGTCGGGCCATGCGCTGCCCGACTTGAACGCGGTCGGTTCGGCCGCGTGGCTGCAGGCCGTGATCGACGCGCTCTGCGACCTTTCCAGCCGTGACCCCTTGACCGGGCTGGCCAATCGCCGCCATTTCGAAGTGGCGCTGTCACGCGAGATCGACCGCGTGGCCCGTGCCGGTGAGCCGGCGCTGGTGCTGATGGTCGACATCGATCGCTTCAAGCTCGTCAACGACACCCACGGCCATGCCGCCGGCGACCTGGTGATCCAGGCGGTGGCGATGTGCCTGATGGAATGCGTGCGTCCGATGGACACGGTGTCGCGTTTCGGTGGTGAAGAGTTCGCCATCATCCTGCCCAACTGCCCTCCTGCTTTCGGGCAGACCGTGGCTGAGCGCATCCGCCGCAAGGTCGAGCAGCGGGAGGTCGTGATTGCGCTGAACGAGATCCTGAAGGTCACCATCAGCCTCGGTGGCGCCTTTGCCCCGCAGTGGGTGCGCTCGTCGGCGCCGCTGTGGATCGAGCGTGCCGACCAGCAGCTCTACCGCGCCAAGCACGAAGGCCGCAACCGCGCCTGTCTCGAGATGCCGCCGGTCTCGCTGGTCAGTGCGGAAGAAAAGGGCCTGTTGTTCGCCACCTCGCAGTTCCCCGATATCGAGAATCCATGAGCACCGCCACGAACCCCACCGCGTCGCCGCCTGCCAAGCGTGCCCGCATCCTCGCCGTGACCAGCGGCAAGGGCGGCGTGGGCAAGACCTTTGTCTCGGCCAATCTGGCCGCAGCGCTGGCCCGCCGCGGCGAGCGCGTGCTGGTGCTCGACGCCGACCTTGGGCTGGCCAATCTCGACGTGGTGCTCAACCTCTTTCCCAAGATCACGCTGCACGACGTGTTCACCGGCAAGGCCTCGCTTGAAGAAGCCATCTTGCCCGCGCCTGGCGGCTTCTCGGTGCTGCTGGCCGGCTCGGGGCTGGTGGAGTATTCGCGTCTCACCGCCGAAATCCGCGAACAGCTGCTGAAGATCATCGAGGTCGTGGCTCCTCGCTACGACCGCATCCTGCTCGACACCGGGGCTGGCATCTCAGACGTGGTGCTGTTCGCTGTCTCGCTCGCGACCGAGGTGCTGGTCGTGGCCACGCCCGAGCCGACCTCGCTCACCGATGCCTACGCCACCATCAAGGTGCTGGCAACGCAGCAGCAGCGCAGTGCGATTTCTCTGGTGGTCAACCAGGTCAGCCGCAGCAACGAGGGCCGTGTGGTTCGCGGCCAGCTGCAGCAGGTCATCGACCGCTTCGTCACGCCGAACCTGCCGGCCGGCAGCCCCGCCGTCAAGCTGGAGTTGCTCGGTGAAATTCCCACCGACACGGCGGTGCGCGAGGCCGTGCAGCGCCGCCAGCTCCTGCTGGAAACCTTTCCGGGCAGCGAAGCGGGCAAAGGCATCGTGGCCGTTGCCGCCAAACTCGCCGGTCCCTGACCCGGCCTTGCACCTCACCTGATGAACGACACGACCCGACCCGCAACCGCATATGAATGGGTGGGCGGCGAAGCCGCTGTTCGCGCACTCGTCGACCGCTTCTACGACCTGATGGACCTGGAGCCCGCATTTGCCGGGCTCCGCGCATTGCACCCCGCGGAGCTGGATGGCTCGCGCGACAAGCTCTTCTGGTTCTTGTGCGGCTGGCTGGGCGGCCCGGCTCACTACGTCGACCGCTTCGGCCACCCGTTCCTGCGGGCGCGGCACCTGCCGTTTGCCATCGGCATCGCCGAGCGCGATCAGTGGATGGCGTGCATGAAGCAGGCGATGGACGAGGTGATCGTTGACCCCGTCCTGGCGCAGCGACTTGAAGAGTCGTTCTTCAAGACGGCCGATTTCATGCGGAACAAGCACGGGGCCTAGAGTCGCCCCGGCGTCGCTTCAGGCAGCGGCGCGCAGCAACACGACGAGCGCGCCGCTTCCACCTTCGGCCGGCCGAGCCTGCACGAAGGCGAGCACTTCCTGCTTCTGAACCAACCAGCTGCGGACCTTGGTCTTCAACACCGGTTCGCGGCCCGGCGAGCCATGGCCTTTGCCGTGGACCACGCGCACGCATCGCAAGCCGCGCTGGGTGGCATCCCGGAGAAACTCCGCCAGCTGATCGCGTGCCTCGTCGCGGCGAAGGCCGTGCAGGTCGAGCTGCGCCTGGATCGTCCAGCCGCCGCGGCGAAGCTTGCGCACCACGTCCAGCCCGATCTCCATGCGCCGGTACGACAGCGTGTCGTCGGTCTCCAGCAGGCTGTCGACGTTGAACTCGTCCGAGATGGTTTCGCGCAACGCGGCCTGCTCGTCGCGCTGGCGTTGAAGTGGTTCTGCTTCGGGTGGGCGAGGGGCGGTGCGGGCACGGCGTGCATCCGGCAGGGCCTGTACCGGGCCCACGCTGAGCGAAAACAGGTTGCGCTCGCGGCGCAGGCGGGCGTCTTCTTCACGCTGACGGGCCACGCGTTGAGCTTCTTCGCGGGCCGCCTTCTGCAGAGCGGTTTTGATCGCACCGAGGTCACTCAGGCTGCGTGCTTTCTTGGGGTCGTTCGCGGTCACGGTGACAGCTTACCTTCGGGCAGCAAGAGGGCAGGCCACGGCGCTCGAGACGACAAAGTTTGGTCCAAGCATCGCCATTGCCAATAAGGCCCATCGCAGTTGCAACGAGATGCTGCCAAGAAGTGTCAGCTCGAACACAAAAACACCACTGGCAATGAATTGGTATGCAAACTGCTGCCTGTTGTCCGCTGGTGAACAAGTGTGTCGCGGGCTCGATGCGATCACTGGTTCAAAGACACACAGAAGCCCACGCCTCGCTGCGATGGGCTCAATCAAAAAGAAGTGCCGGGAGTTCTGACACATGAAGAGTTGGAAGAAGTCGTCGCGCCTGCGTGCGGGCCTTGCGGCGACCGTGCTGATCCTGCCGCTTGCAATTGCCTTATCGGCGTGTGGCGGCGCCCAAAGTGGAAGCGGTTCCACTTCTCCGGCCGATTCGGGAGGAGTGCCATCCACGCCCGTCACACCACCAATCACGCCGCCGGTGACGCCACCGGTCACGCCGCAGGATCCACCCGTCGTCACGCCTGCGGGCTACACGCCGCTGAGCTGGGCCGAGCAGCAACCCGCCACGCAGTACACGCTCGCTGACGGCACGCTTGTCACCCGCGTCGGCGGCCGCACGCGCGATCGCCACGCGCGCGAGCAGCCCGACCCGGCTGCCAATGGCGTCGGCGACCCGTACACCAACTTCGCGGCGCACTACTTCGAGCGGCGCTCGCACGAGGTCACGATCTACGACAACGCGGCGCCGGACAACTCCGGCAACCGCGTGCTGACCATCGTCGTGCGGCCGCAGTGGTGGCTGTACGGCACCAACTTCCGCCACAGCTACATCGGCCGGCGAGATGGCGACAAGCCGGGGCCTACTGCGGTCGCGCTGTATGGCGACAACGGCGGCATGAAGCTGCTGCCGGCGTTCTCGCTGCCCTCCGGCAAGGAGTACGCAGCTCCCATCTCGCAGAAGGACTACGACGCGCTGCCTGGCGACCCGCCACAGACCAACGACGCGCAAGACCTGAACGTACCCCCGAAGGATGGCGAGTTCGTGCTGATCAAGCGCATCACCCGCTCGGCCGCGCTGAACCGCAACTTGAAGGCGGGCGACCTGATCGAGTTCGAGCTCGGCATCTTCCTGTCCGGCAAGCACGACGACGTGCTCGGCCGCTTCAACTACTACTCCGACGTGATGGCCTACCAGGTCGGCAAGACCGGTGTATTGCCCTGGTACCGCGGACCGGTGACCGACGTGGCGATCCCGTGGGATTCGCACGCGATCCCCATAGGCGCGTTGAGCGGCGGCACCATGATGACGCTGCAAGAAGACGCGTCCAACAACCCCGAGGCGAACTTCCTGCAGGCCGGTACCAACATCGCCGGCATCAACATCCAGCCCTTCCTCGAAGGCCGGCGCCTCTTCCACACCTCCTTCCTGACCGGCTCGCATACCGAGACAGGCAACCCGACGCTGTTCAGCACCCAGGCGGGCAAGGCCGGGCCGAACTTCCAGCAGACGTCGTGCATCTCCTGCCATTTCGCCAACGGCAAGAGTTCGCCGGCCCTGCAGACAGCGCTGTCCACGATGGTGGTTCTGACGGGTGACGTCGATGCGAGCGGCAAGTTGGCGCCCGACGCGCGCTTCGGCGGCCGCTTGTCGCAAGGCCTAGTCACCGAGAACAAGCTCACCTTCGACGGCCGCCAGGCGCTGCTGAAGATCGACAGCTACCAGGAGACCGCCGGCCAGTACGGCGACAAGACCGCCTACACGCTGCAGAAGCCGCGCTACACGCTCACCGATGTGAGCGGCAAGGCACTCGACCTGCCGGCACGCATGTCGGTACGCACCGCGCCGCACCTGGCCGGCATGGGCCTGCTCGAGGCCGTGCCCGAAGCGCAGCTCGAAGCGCTGGCCTCCGCCAGTGCGAAGGATCCGGACGGCACCGTTGGCCGCCTGCAGATCGTCACCGACCTGATCGACCCCTCGCTCAAGCGCGTGGGCCGATTCGGCTGGCGAGGCACCGCTGCCAGCGTGCTGCAGCAAACGGCATCTGCGCTCAACAGCGACATGGGCGTCACCACCACCTTGCTGCCGAAGCACTTCTGCGGCCAGGCCACCGATGGCACCGCATGCCGCAGTGCCGATGCCAAAGGCGCGGAGCTGAACGACAAGGACCTCGAGCTGCTGGTGCGCTACACCAGCCTGCTTGCCGTGCCGCCGCAGCGCCACTTCAAGGGCGAACAGCCGCTGGCCGTCTACAACGAGACCATCGTCGCGCAGACGCCCCAGCAGACTGCTGCACAGGTTGCTGCCGAAAACTCTCTTCAAGACCAAGTCGAGCGAGGCGGCCAGCTCTTCGCACAAGCCCGCTGCACGGCCTGCCATGTGCCGGCGCTGACGACGGGTACCCAGCACCGTTTTGCCGAGCTGAAGAACCAGACCATCCGTCCCTACACCGACCTGCTGCTGCATGACATGGGGCCGGACCTGGCCGACAACTACCCGCAAGGCGTGGCTTCTTCGCAGGAATGGCGCACCGCGCCGCTGTGGGGCATCGGCTTGCTGCCGAGCCTCGATGCCAAGACGCGCTACTTGCACGACGGCCGCGCGCGCACGCTCGAAGAAGCCGTCCTCTGGCACGGCGGCCAAGGCCAGGCCAGCCGCGACCGATTCAAGGCGATGAGTGCTGACGATCGCCAGAAGCTGATCGATTTCTTGAAGTCTCTCTGAGAACCGACCCATGAACCCTGTATCAGGCCCAGGCCTTCTTGCCCGCCGCCGGCTGATGGTGGGCACGCTGTTCGGCAGTGTGCTTGCAACGCTCGCTGCTTGCGGTGGTGGTGGGAGCGAGGGCGCTGCACCCAGCCCCGCGGCGCCCACACCGCCTTCGCCACCGGCACCGCCTCCTCCAGCACCTCCACCATCGGGCCCAGGCCCTGCGCCTTCACCCGCTGCACCCAAGAGCGCAAAGCGCGGCATCGCCTACGACCTCTCCAGCGTGGCCGACATGGCGGCGCTCGCCCCCGGGGTCAGCTGGTGGTACGGCTGGGGCTCGAAGCCGAACGGCAACGCGCCCGCCGACCCGGTCGCGGCCTACGGCATGGACTTCGTGCCGATGCTGTGGAACGACGATTTCAACGCGGCCGACGTCACCGCGTGGTTGAAGGCGCGTCCGGCGGTCAAGCATTTGCTGCTGCTCAACGAGCCCAATCTCTCTGGCCAGGCGACCATGACGCCGCAGAAGGCCGCAGGCGTGTGGCCGCGCTACGAGAAGATCGCGGCCGACACGGGCGTGAAGTTAGTCGGGCCGCAGATCACGTATGGCAACCTGGCGGGCTTCACGACGCCAGTTGCTTGGCTCGATGCGTTCTACGCTGCCTATCGCAGCGCCAACGGCGGGCGCGACCCGCACATCGACTACATCGGTTTCCACTGGTACGACTACGGTCTAGCGGGCAAGCTCGATGAACTGCTCAAGTACAACAAGCCGTTCTGGGTGACCGAGTTTGCCAACTGGCACAACGGCGATGGCAGCGCGCAGATCGACACGGTCGAGAAGCAGAAGGCACAGATGACCGACATGGTGGCCATCTGCGAGAACCGCGCCGACGTGTTCCGCTATGCCTGGTTCACCGGCCGCTGGAGCAATGACACGCACCACACCAGCCTGCTCGGCGCCGACGGCGTACTGACCGCACTCGGCCAGCACTACCTGTCGCTGCCTTTCTCCAACCCAACACCCTGACAGTCATGCGCGACGGGTTCACATTCGATCAATTGAAGATATTCCTGGCTTGCGTCGAGCGGGGCAGTTTCTCGGCTGCGGCGCGCAAGCTGGGGCGCTCGCAATCGGTGGTCAGCGAGAGCATTGCGCAGCTCGAGCAGCAGCTCGGTGTGAGTCTGTTCGACCGCAGTGGTCGCCTACCTGTCCTTACCGACGAAGGGCGCGCGCTGCTGTCCGATGCACGGGCGCTGGCGCGTGGTGTCGACGGCTTCAAGGCGCGCGCACGCAGCCTCAGCGAAGGCATGGAGCCCGAGCTGTCGGTCGCGGTCGATGCGCTGTATCCGCTCGAGTGGCTCACCGAAGCGGTCGGTGACTTTCGACGCGAGTTTCCCGGCACACCGCTGCGCCTGCAGATGGACGTGCTCGGGGCCGTGCTGCAGCCGCTGATGGACGCGCAATGCGACCTGGCGGTCATCGGCCCGCAGCCCGAGCTGCCTGAGGGTGTGTTGTCCGAGCACATGCTCCATGTGCCCGCGGTCACGGTGGTGGCACCGGAACACCCGTTGGCGGCGTACCGCGGACTCATCCCGCGGACGGTGACGGAACAGCACGTGCAACTGGTCTCGACGGATCGCTCCGGGCTCACATCGGGCCGCGACTACGACGTGCTGTCGCCGTTGACGTGGCGGCTGGCGGGCGCCGGCGTCAAGCAGCAGTTTCTGCGCGCCGGCTTCGGCTGGGGCCACATGCCGCGGCCGCAGGTGGAAGCTGACATCGAACAAGGCTTGTTGCAGACCATTCAAGTGGAAGGCTTTCCGTTCGAGGCCTCTCAGTACCCGATTCGTGCCGCCTACCGCAAGGACACGCCACCTGGCCGCGTGGCCCGGTGGTTCCTGCAGCGCCTCACACGTGCGCATCACGTGGTCGACGTGGCGCTCGTGCGCGTCGGCTGAAGCGCGAGACGCGCTACAGCAGGCCGCGCTCAGCGAAAGACACGGCCTCGCTGCGCGTGACGACCAGGTGGTCGAGCACGCGCACGTCGATCAAGCCCAGTGCCGATTTGAGTGTCTGCGTCAGAAATTCGTCGGCACGCGAGGGCTCGGCCGCGCCGGATGGGTGGTTGTGCGCGAGCACCACCGCAGCGGCGTTCAAGTCGAGCGCGCGCTTGACCACCTCGCGCGGGTAGACGCTGGTTTGCGTCAGCGTTCCGCGGAATAGTTCTTCGAGGCGGATGAGCCGGTTCTGCGCATCGAGAAACAGCACCACGAACACCTCGTGCTCGCGCCCGCCGATCTGCAGCCGCAGGTACTCCTTGACCCGTGTCGTCGAATCGAACAGCGGGCGCTGCATCAGCTCTTGCGCCAGTGACCGTCGAGCGAGTTCGAGCACGGCGCTCATCTCGGCACGCTTGGCCGGCCCCAGGCCCTTGATGCGCTTGAGGTCGTCCGGCTCGGCCTGCAGCAGCCCGGTCAGCCCGCCGAATTCGGTGAGCAGCTGCTGCGCCAGTTGCAACACCGAGGTGCCCGGCAGCCCGGTGCGCAGCAGCAGGGCGATCAGCTCGGCATCGGCCAGCGAGGCGGGGCCTCGTGCAAGCAGTTTTTCTCGGGGTCTGGCATCAGGGGGAAGGTCTTTGAGCACCATGGATTCGGCCTGCCAGGCAAGGCACCTAAAATTGAGCGCAGTCTAAGCGGCGCATGGCGCGGCTTCGGCGATGCCTTCATCACCAGGAAATTCTTTGAACCACGTTGTCAATCACGTGCAGCAGGGCTCGTTCCTGACCCTGCACTACCGGCTGAGCGGCCCCGATGGCGCCGACATCATCAACACTTTCGCCGACAAGCCGGCCACGCTGTCGCTCGGCTCGGGTGAACTGGCGCCGGCGATGGAAGCGCATCTGATGGGCCTGGCCGAAGGCACACGCACTTCCTTCCAGCTGCCCGCAGGCGAAGCCTTCGGCGAGCGCAACCCCGACATGCTGCAGCGCGTGAAGCTCTCGCTGATGCATCAGCTGGGCGACCCCGACGAGCGCTACGGCGTTGGCGACGTGGTCCAGTTCCCCACGCCGGACGGGCAGGGTGCCTATGCCGGCGTCGTGCGCGAGGTGGGCAGCGACTGGCTGCTGTTCGACTTCAACCACCCGCTCGCCGGTCAGCCGGTAACGTTCGAAGTGCATGTGATCGGGGTGCTGTGATGACTGCTGAAACGCGAACTTTGGAAGAAGTGCTGCTGGCCGAGCCACGCGGTTTTTGTGCCGGCGTCGACCGCGCCATCGAGATCGTGGAGCGTGCGCTGAAGAAGTTCGGCGCACCGATCTACGTGCGCCACGAGATCGTGCACAACACCTACGTGGTCAACGACCTCAAGGCCAAGGGTGCGATCTTCATCGAAGACCTGGCCGAGGTGCCGCCCGGGGCGACACTGGTGTTCAGCGCGCACGGCGTGAGCCAGGAGATACGTCGCGAAGCCACCCGCCGCGGCTTCAGCGTGTTCGATGCCACCTGCCCGCTCGTCACCAAGGTGCACGTGGAAGTCGCCAAGCTGCACAGGGAAGGCTACGACTTCCTGATGATCGGGCACAAGGGCCACCCCGAGGTCGAAGGCACCATGGGCCAGCTCAACGAGGGCATCTACCTCGTGGAAGACGTGGCTGACGTGGAGCACGTGCAAGTCGCACAGACCGAGAAGCTGGCCGTGGTGACGCAGACCACGCTGTCGGTGGACGATGCGGCCGAGATCCTCGCGGCGGTGAAGCGCCGCTTCCCCACCGTGCGCGAGCCCAAGCAGCAGGACATCTGCTACGCCACGCAGAACCGACAAGACGCTGTGAAGGTGCTGGCCCCGCAGGTCGACGTTCTGATCGTCGTCGGCAGCCCCACCAGCTCCAACAGCAACCGCCTGCGCGAATTGGGCGAGCGCCTCGGCGCGGCCGCCTACATGGTCGACCAGCCCGAAGACCTGAAGCCCGAGTGGTTCGACGGCAAACAGCGCGTCGGCCTCACCGCTGGGGCGTCGGCTCCCGACATCCTGGTGGATCAGGTTATCGCGCGCCTGCGTGATCTTGGCGCCGTGTCGGTTCGCAAGATGCCGGGCGTGGAAGAGACCATCCAGTTTCCGCTGCCCAAGGGTTTGAAAGACAGCCACGTCGATTCGGCGCTGCACTCGCACCCGATTCGCTGAGGCGACGCCACAGCCCCAGGCCATCGCACAGGTGGCCTTTTCACTGCCTTGGCTCAAGGGCCGCCCAAGAGGTGGCACCCTACAATTCCAGCCCTTTGCTGTACTGCGACCGAAAGCCCGTCCCATGCTTGACATCACCCTGCTGCGCAAAGACCTCGCAAGCGTCATCGCCACGCTGGAAAAGCGCAAATCGCCCCAGCCATTTCTCGACGTCGGGCGCTTCCAGGCGCTGGAGTCGGAGCGCAAGACCCTGCAGACGCACACCGAAGAACTGCAGGCCAAGCGCAACAGCCTGTCCAAGCAGATCGGCCACCTCAAGTCCAAGGGCGAAGACCCCGCGGGCGTGATGGCTGAAGTGGGTGGCCTGGGCGACGAGCTCAAGGTTTCGGCCGAGCGGCTCGAGGCGATCCAGGCCGAGCTCTCGCAGATGCTGATGAGCGTGCCCAACCTGCCACACGCGAGCGTGCCCGAGGGTGACGACGAGAACGGCAACGTTGAGTTGCACCGCTGGAGCCCCGACGGCAAAGGCCCGCCCAGCTTCGACTTCCCGGTCAAGGACCACGTTGACCTCGGCGCCCCGCTGGGCCTGGACTTCGACACCGGCGCCAAGCTCTCCGGTTCGCGCTTCAGCTTTCTGCGCGGCCCGGTCGCGCGCCTGCACCGCGCGCTCGCGCAGTTCATGCTTGACACGCAAACCCAGGCGCACGGCTACACCGAGTGCTACACGCCCTACATCGTCAACCGCGAAGTGCTCGAAGGCACGGGCCAGCTGCCCAAGTTCAAGGAAGACATGTTCTGGGTCAGCCGCGGCGGCGACGAGTCGCAGCCCGAGCAGTACCTCATCTCCACCTCGGAGATCTCGCTGACCAACAGCGTGCGCGAAAGCGTACTGGCGGCCGACCAGCTGCCCATCAAGCTCACGGCGCACAGCCCCTGTTTTCGCAGCGAGGCGGGCAGCGCAGGGCGCGACACGCGCGGCATGATCCGCCAGCATCAGTTCGACAAGGTCGAGATGGTGCAGATCACGCATCCCGACAAGAGCTACGAAGCGCTCGAAGAAATGCGCGGCCACGCCGAGGCGGTGCTGCAGAAGCTCGGCCTGTCGTACCGCGTGGTGACGCTGTGCAGCGGCGACATGGGCTTCGGCTCGACCAAGACCTACGACCTCGAGGTGTGGCTGCCGGCGCAGAACACCTACCGCGAGATCAGCTCCGTCTCAAACTGCGAGGCCTTCCAGGCGCGGCGCATGCAAGCGCGCTTCAAGAACGCGCAGGGCAAGAACGAGCTGGTGCACACGCTGAACGGTTCCGGCCTGGCGGTGGGGCGGGCTCTGGTGGCCGTGCTCGAGAACTACCAGAACGCAGATGGCTCGATCACCGTGCCTGAAGCGTTGCGTCCGTATCTCGGTGGTCAGGATCTCTTGAAAGCCTGAGCTAGAATCTGCGGCTCGGCACAGACCCGCCGACGCCCCACAGATTTCGGAGAGGTGGCAGAGTGGTCGAATGTACCTGACTCGAAATCAGGCGTACCGCAAGGTACCGAGGGTTCGAATCCCTCCCTCTCCTCCATAGATAAAAAGCAGAAAAAAGGCCGCCTTCGGGCGGCCTTTTGCTTTTGGCGTGTGCGGAGATTCCTCCCGATTTGGACAAGGGGTCCTTCAAGATCTCCGAGTGAGGCGGTGGGCGATCCGCATTCGCTTTCGGGCGCCGACCATCGATACCCATCTCTAGCGCCAAGCCAGCTTTGACGGCTTCACAGCAAATCCGGGCCGCTGCACTCCAAGGTTCTGATTGCATAGGCTCCGTCATGCGAGCTGAGGCAGCAATGCGGTCTTCAGAAGGGCTTGGGCCCTTCTGCGCCGCGAATGGATTGGTTGGGGAAAGCCCGGATAACGACCCGCGCAGAATCCTCTAAATTATTGATCAAGCATTCATGCATGAATAAATATGCAAACACAACGACACACTGCGGCATCTGCCGGGTTGGTGAGCGATCCAACGGCGCTGGCGCTCTGGCGTGCCAGGCGCGAGACCTTCGATGCCGGGACGTTGGTGCAGCGAATTCCTCTGTTGCGGTCGAGCGCAAACCACATCCGCCGACAGATCATCGCGACGATTGACCAAGCTGGCCTCGGGCACATCGGGGGTGATCTGTCCGTCACAGACATCCTCATCACTCTGTTCGAGGGCGTGCTGCGGATCGACCCTGCTCAACCGGCATGGGAGCAGCGCGACCGCTTCATCCTAAGCAAGGGGCACTGCGCTGCCGCCCTGTACTCAGTCCTGGCGGCCTCGGGCTACTTCCCTCCCGCTCGCCTGGCCGACTTCGCGGCGCCGCTGTCGCCGCTCAACGGGCACCCGAACCGTCGCAAGGTGCCTGGCGTCGAAACCAACACAGGCCCGCTGGGGCATGGCCTTCCGGTCGGTGTCGGATGCGCGACTGCGGCGCAGATCACGAAGCAGCAATGGCGCACGTTCGTCGTCCTCGGCGATGGCGAGCTTCAGGAGGGCAGCAACTGGGAGGCGGCGATGTATGCGGCGCAGCGCCGGCTCGTGAGCCTGACCGCCATCGTCGACCGAAACCGCCTTCAGCAGGGTGCCAGCACCACTGACACGAATGACCTCGAACCGCTGGCTGACAAGTGGACGGCTTTCGGCTGGGAAACGCACGTCGTCGACGGGCATTCCTACGACGAGCTCTTGGATGTGCTCAGTCGTGCCCCGGGCGACAAGCCCAGGGCGGTGATCGCCAACACGATCAAGGGCAAGGGTGTCTCGTTCATGGAGAACGGCGTGGAGTGGCACCACAAGGTACCCAGCGCCGCGCAGGTTGCCGCGGCGATCAAGGAGCTGGCAGAGTGAGCAAGGAAGACAGCAGCATCGGCTTCGACTGCCGGCAGGCGTTCGCCGAAGAACTTGCCACACTGGCGCAGACCGACCCGCGCATCGTGGCGGTGTGCAATGACTCGGTCGGTTCGAGCAACCTCGGGGCCTTCCGCAAGGCGTTTCCAGATCGGCTTATCAACGTCGGCATCGCGGAGCAGAACATGGTTGGCGTCGCGGCGGGCCTGGCCAACGCTGGCCTGCGGCCCTTCGTCTGCGCGGCCGCGCCTTTCCTCACGGGGCGCGCACTCGAGCAGATCAAGGCCGACGTCGTCTACTCCGACTTCCCGATCGTGCTCTGCGGCATGAGCCCCGGCATGGCCTACGGTGAGCTCGGCCCCACGCACCACTCGATCGAAGACATCGCCTGGACGCGCGCTATCGGCGACCTTGCCGTCATCGTCCCGGCCGACCCCGAAGAAACCAGATCGGCGATGCGTTGGGCGGTGAAAGCCGCGCGACCCTGCTACATGCGCATCGGGCGCACCAAGGTGCCGGCCGTGATGCCTGAGGGCCGTGCGTTCGAACTCGGGCGCGCCACCGTTCTGCGCCAAGGAAGCGACGTCACGCTGGTGGCGATTGGAACCATGGTGACCCGTGCGCTGGCGGCGGCCGATCAACTCGCAGGTGAAGGCATCAGCGCGAGGGTCATCAATGCCGCGTCGGTTCAGCCGCTCGACGAGCAGACGATCCTGGCGGCGGCGAGGGAGACACGCGGAATCGTCACGGTCGAGGAGGCCATGGTGCGGGGTGGCCTGGGATCGGCGGTCGCCGAACTCGTGTCGCAGCAGCACCCGACGCCGATGCGGATCATGGGGATCACCGACTTCGCTCCCACCGGCAACGCCTCGTTCCTGTTCGAACACTTCGGCCTGACGCCGGCCAATATCGCCAGGACCGCGGGCGAACTACTGCGGGCCCATTGAAGGCCATTGGGACGATTGACGTGGACTACGTACTTGCCATCGACCAGGGGACGAGCGCCACCAAGTGCGTTCTCGTCGACCGCGGCGGCCGGATGGTTGCCAAGGCATCCGTGCCCGTCGGCGAGCGTTATCCGCTGGCCGGTTGGGTGGAGCAGGACGCCGAGGAGATCTGGGCCAGCGTGCAATCGGCCGTCGCGCAGTGTCTGTCGCAACAGCAGGGCAGCGCTGTTGCCGCGGTCGGCCTCTCGACGCAACGTGAGTCCGCGCTGGTCTGGCGCAGGGATGACGCTCGCGCGCTGACGCCATTGCTGAGCTGGCAAGACCAGCGCACGGTCGAGTTGCGCGACCAGCTTGCGAGAGATGGCGGCGAAGCGCTCGTGCAAGCTCGCTCCGGTTTGCCACTGGACCCGATGTTCTCGGCGCTGAAGATTCGTTGGCTGCTGGACCGCATCGACGCCGATCGACGCGCAAGCCGCAACCGTGAACTGCGCGCCGGAACGATCGACGCCTGGCTCCTCGCGAGGCTGGGCGACGATGATGCCATCGAGGTCGGCAATGCCTCGCGCACCCAACTGCTCCATGTGCGCACGGCCCGCTGGGACGACGAACTGCTGAGGCTGTTCGGCATCCCGCAGCAAGTCCTGCCGCAGGTCGTGCCCTCGCGTGCAGCACGAGGCAATGCGGGCAAGCTCCATCCAGCGCTCGAAGGCGTGCCGGTTCATGCGGTGATGGCGGACTCGCATGCCGCCCTGTTCGCGCATGGCGCTTACGCCCCCGGCGCCGTCAAGGCGACGATGGGCACGGGCTCATCCGTCATGGGACTGACTGAAGATGCGACACGCGTGCCTCCAGGCCTGTGCTTGACCGTGGCGTGGGACGCCGGCCAGGGGCCGCTGCTTGCGTTCGAAGGCAACATCCGCGCGGCAGGCTCGACGCTGCGCTGGGCTGCCGAGCTGTTCGGCCTCGATGCTGAATCGGCGGCAGCTGAAGCATCAACGGCCGATGCCGCCGGACTCTGCCTGGTGCCGGCCTTCAACGGACTGGGCGCGCCGTACTGGGACCCGCATGCGGTCGGCCTGATCAGCGGCTTGACGCTGGCGACGAATCGCGCCCAGCTTCTTGCGGCTGCGCTTGATTCCATCGCCCACCAGGTCTCGGACGTCATTAATGCGATGGACGCCAGCGTCTCCGGCGTGCAGCGGCTGCTGGTGGACGGCGGGCCGTCACGCAACGCCAAGCTGCGCGCCCTTCTTTCTTCGTACATCGGCCGGCCGGTGGTTCACTGCACCGATCCCGAACTGTCTGCGCTCGGCGTCGCCCACATGGCGGGCTTGGGAGCAGGTGTCTGGGACATGAATGCGTTGCGCGACCTCCCCAGGGCACAGCAGACCACGCCGGTGCCTGCCTCTGACGACAAGGCAGGCGTTGCGCGCCGCACGTGGGTGCATGCGGTTGCTCGCGCACGCCTCGCCACCGGCAACCCAACCCAGGGCGACAAGTGAATTCAGGAGCTCCCATGGCCCTCGACCCTACAACCAACCCACTGCGCAACAGTGCTGTGCTGGTACCCACGCGGCACGAGGCGAGACCGCTGGTCGAACGCCTCGCCGACCATGTGCCGTTGTTCAGCCTCATCGCCCTGTGCATCGCGTTCTCGATGGCGACAGACACCTTTCTCAGCGTGCGCAACCTGGTCAACGTCATCGATCAACTGACGGTGCTCGGCATCATGGCGCTCGGCATGACGGCGGTGATCGTCATCGGTGGGATCGACCTGTCCGTGGGTTCCGTGCTCGCCGTGTCGATGATGGTGATGGGATGGTTGTCGAATGCGAAGGGCATTCCGATGCCTGTCGCGATGATGGCGGCCCTGGTGGTGGGGGCTCTGTGCGGCACGTTCTCGGGGCTGCTCATCACGCGAGGCAACTTGCCACCGTTCATCGCGACGCTGGCGACGATGTCGATCGCCCGGGGCCTGGCCAATCTGATCACCGACGGCAGCCAGATCGTGGGCTACCCCGACTGGTTCTCTGCGCTGTCGATCGAGCGCTACTTCGGCTTCCTGTCGGTGACCGTCGGCTTGTTCATCGTCCTGACCATCGTGGCCGGGATCTACATGAAGTACCGCGCCGGCGGCCGCTCGCTGTACGCGATTGGCGGCAGCAGCGAGGTTGCCCGGCTGGCGGGGATTCCCGTCAAGCGGGTGACGCTTGCCGTGTACGCGGTCTGCGGTCTGCTTGCGGGCCTGGCGGGCATCGTCATGTCGACCCGGCTCGACTCGTCGCAGCCCAGCGGTGGCCTGGGGTATGAGCTCGACACCATCGCTGCCGTCGTGATCGGCGGGGCGAGCCTGTCGGGCGGTATCGGATCCATCTTCGGCACGCTGATGGGCGTGTTGACGATTGGTGTGCTTCGCAACGGCCTGAACCTGGTCGGGACTTCGCCGTTCGTGCAGCAGATCGTGGTCGGTGTCGTGATCGTGCTCGCCGTGATGGTCGACGCCAACAAGCGCAAGTCCCGTTGAGACCCCGTTGAAACCCGTTTCTTCAAATTCATTCCAACAAGGAGACAACCCCATGTTCAAGTTTCGAAAGACTGCGCTCGCAGTCATTGCCGGCGTTTTTCTCGCGGCGGCTCCTGCTGCCTGGGCACAAGGGCAGGGCAAGACGATCGGCCTCGCCGTGGCCAATCTGCAGGCCGACTTCTTCAACATGATCAAGCAGGGCGTCGAGGCCTACGGCAAGGAGAAGGGCTACAGGGTCATCACGGTGGACGCCAAGGGTGATGCCACGACCCAGGTCAACCAGATCCAGGACCTGATCGCCCAGAAGATCGACGCGCTGATCTACATCCCCGCCGGCGCGACTGCCGCGGCCGTGCCCGTCAAGGCCGCGCGGGCGGCCAAGATTCCCGTCATCAACGTGGACCGCAACGTCGACGCCAACCCGGGTGACACCTTCATCTATGGGCAGTCCGTCGCGGCCACCACCGAATTGGGCAAGTGGCTGTGCCAACAGACCGGCGGCAAGGGCAAGGCCGTGATGATCCACGGCCAGCGCGGCACCACGCCCGAAGTCGATCGGACCAAGGGCTTCACCGAGGGCCTCGCGTCCTGCGGCATCAAGGTCACCCAGGATCAATGGACCGAGCGCTGGTCGGCCGACGAAGGCAACCGCATCGCGCAGGACATGCTGCAACGCGACCCGACGATCAACATCATCGTCGGCCAGGCCGACGGCATTGCCATGGGCGCGTCTCAGGCCGTGAAGCTGGCGAAGCTGCCGCAGAAAGCCTGGGTCGTGGGCTTCGACGGCGACCCCGGCGCGCTGATCGCGGTGAAGAACGGCACGCTGGACGCGACGGCAACGCAGCAGACCTGGACCATGGGCAAGATGGCGGTGGATGCCGTCACGGCCGTGCTGGCGGGCAAACCGCTTCCGAAGGATCAGCCGACCGACGCAAAGCTCACGCTCAAGTCGAACGTCGACGAATTCATCAAGCAGCACCCCTGACAGTGGCAGCCCGGCGCCCATTCCAGGGTGGACGCTTGGCCTGCACAACATTGCCTCTCTGTCTCCGAATGAAGTCTGGCCATGAACGCTGACGAACCGGCACCCGATCACGCGGGCCTGCGTGTGCGAAACGTCGGCAAGACGTACGGCGCGGTCACTGTGCTGAAGGGCGTCAACCTGGACGTTCGGCCCGGCGAGTGCGTCGCGCTGCTGGGCGAAAACGGCGCGGGCAAGTCGACCTTGTCATCGCTGATCGCGGGGCTGCATCAGCCCGACGCGAGCGGGCGCATGTGGTGGGCGGGGCACGGGTATGCGCCTCAGTCTCCTGCCGATGCGCTGCGCGCCGGCATCGGCTTGATTCACCAGGAGATGCGCCTGCTGCCCCAGCTGACCATTGCCGAGAACGTCTTTGTCGGCCGGCTGCTGATGAAAAACGGCCGGGTGGACATGGAGTCCATGGTGCAGAAGGCCCAGGCGCAGCTGCATCGCCTGGGGCTCGACGTCTCGGCGACGCGAAAGGTCGGCACGCTGCGCGTCGCCGCACAGCAGCAGGTCGAGATTGCGAAGGCGTTGACCCTCAATGCCAAGCTGTTGATCCTCGACGAGCCCACGGCCGCGCTCGGAGACGAAGAGACCAGTCGCCTGTTCGAGCAGGTTGAGCGGCTGAAGTCCGAAGGCGTGTCCTTCATCTACGTCAGCCATCGTCTCGCCGAGATTGCGCGCATCTGCGACCGGATCGTGGTGCTGCGTGATGGCGAGCAGGTGGCCGAGTACGAAACGGCGCAGATCCCACCGAGCTTGCTCGTGCGCGACATGGTGGGCCGCAACGTCGACCGGCTGTTCCCCGATGTGCATCCGCCCGCGGCGGATGCACCGATTGCCTTGTCCGTGCGCGGCCTGACCGCACCGGACGGCAGCTTCAAGAACCTGAGCTTCGAGGTGCGAGCCGGTGAAGTGCTCGGCTTCGCGGGCATTGCAGGCGCGGGGCGAACCGAGGCCATGCGCGCCATCGCGGGTGTGGACCCGATCCAGTCGGGCGAGATCGCGCTTTGTGGGGCGGCGTTGAAGGCCAGGTCTCCGATCGATGCCATCCGCCAAGGGCTGGTGATGGTGCCCGACGATCGCAAGGCGCTCGGCGTGGTGCTGTCCCACTCGATCTGGGAGAACCTGGCCTACAGCAACCTCAACGAGGTCGCGCCCAAAGGCTGGCTCACGCCCTCGCGCGGGGTGGCCTTTGCCGAGCGGCTGATCAAGCGCCTGGGTGTGAAAGGGGGGCCCACGCAGACGGCCGGGTCGCTCTCGGGCGGCAACCAGCAGAAGCTGGTCATCGCGAAGTGGATCGCCTGCAATCCCAAGGTGATCATTCTTGATGAGCCGACGCGAGGTGTCGACGTCGGGGCACGGGCGCAGATCTACGAGGTGATCGCGAGCCTTGCGCGGCAAGGCATGGCGGTCATCGTGGTCAGCTCAGATCTCGATGAGGTGCTGGGCCTGTCGCACCGCGTGGTGGTGCTGGCCCGCGGAGAGGCCCGCGGCGTGCTCCCCAAGGCGGAAGCGACCAGCGAACGTGTCATGGAACTCGCGGTGGCTTGAGGCGGAGCCTCTTCATGACGATTCATGTCGAAGCAGCAGCGAAAATCGCGACCATGCCTTTGCCCACCGCCACCCCCGACCTCCTTCGGCTGACCACCCGCGTCGCCAGCATGTACCACGAGCGCGGCATCGGCCAAGCGCGCATCGCGGAGCAGTTGGGCCTCTCGCAGGCCCGGGTCTCGCGCCTGCTCAAGCAGGCCGAGCAGCTCGGCATCGTCAAGATCACGGTGCATGTGCCGGAGGGCGTCCATGCGGAAGACGAGGTGAAGCTCGAAGAGCACTACGGTCTCGACGAAGTGATTCTTGTCGAGGTTGATGAGACCGCGCTTGTCGACGACGAAGAGATGGCTCGGGCGCTTGCGTCCACGGTGGCGAGCTACCTCGAGCTGATGGCACCGTCGCTGGAGTCGATCGGCGTGTCGTCGTGGAGTTCGACATTGCTGGCCGCCGTCAACGCCATGCGGCCGACGGTTCCGGGAGAGACCAAGACCATCGTGCAGGTGCTGGGCGGCGTGGGCGTTCTCAGCGCACAGCGCTTTGCCACGCGGCTCACCGAGCGGCTTGCGCAGGTGAGCAAGGCCGAACCCATCTTCATGCTCGCGCCGGGCGTGGTCGAGACCAAGGCGGCCAAGCGGGCCTTGCTGGCCGATGCCTCGTGCCGACAGGCGATGGAGCGCTTTGACAGCCTGTCTGCCTTGCTGGTCGGCATCGGCGCCATACCGCCCTCGCGCATGCTGCGAGAGAGCGGCAACGTGTTCAACGACCAGGACCTCGAAGACCTCAAACATGCCGGGGCCGTGGGCGACGTCTGCATGCGCTTCTACGACGCGGCGGGGCGTCATGTGAAGACCTCGTTCGACGAGCGCGTGATCGGCATCTCGACGGAGCAGATCAAGACCACCCGGCGGCGTATCGGCGTGGCCGGAGGACGCAGAAAGTTCGAAGCGATCCGCTCCGCCTTGCGAGGCGGCTGGGTCAGCACCCTCATCACCGATCTTGAAACAGGGCGGCGCCTTCTGAAGCAGCCCTGACATCGGCCCCGGCGGGGCAACCACTCCAGGAGTCAACGCGTGGATCTCTTCAAACTTCAGGGCGAGGTCGCCCTCGTCACCGGTGCCGGCAGCGGCATCGGACAGCGCATCGCCGTGGGCCTGGCCGAAGCCGGTGCCGATGTGGCGTGTTTCGATCTGCCGCAGCAAGCGCAAGGGTTGGAAGCCACGGCCGAGCGCATCCGCGCGTTCGGCAGGCAAGCACTCGTCCAGACAGGCGATGTGACCAGTGCTGCTGACCTGGAGCGAACGGTGGCCGAGGTGGAGAAGCGACTCGGCGCCCTGAGCATCGGCATGAACTGCGCTGGCATCGCCAACGCTGCGCGGGCTGAAGAGATGCCGTATGAGCAATGGCGAAAGGTGCACGCCATCAACGTGGATGGTGTCTTCCTCAGTTGCCAGGCCCAGGCGCGGGTGATGCTGCCGCGCAAGAAGGGCGCGATCGTGAACATCGCGTCGATGTCCGGCTCGATCGTCAACCGCGGGCTGCTGCAGGTCCACTACAACAGCTCCAAGGCGGCGGTGATCCACATGAGCAAGAGCCTGGCAATGGAGTGGTCGACGCGCGGCGTGCGCGTGAACACCATCAGCCCGGGCTACACCGCGACGCCGATGAACCTGCGGCCCGAAGTGGCGGACCAAGTGAAGATTTTCGAGCGCGACACGCCTCTGGGCCGCATGGCGACGGTTGATGAGATGGTCGGCCCGGCGGTGTTCCTGGTCAGCCGCGCCGCGTCTTTCTGCACCGGCGTCGACCTGGTCGTCGACGGCGGCTTCGTCTGCTGGTAAGCGGCGAAGAAGCTGCTACCGCAAGGCTTGCGGCGGCAGGAAGGACTCGACATGCAAGTCATAGCCGCCCAGGCTCGGGAAGCGGCGCTGATTGCCGAGGATCTTCATGCGTGAGATGTTCAGGTCGCGCAGGATCTGCGCGCCCACACCATAGGTGCGCAGTTCGGCCTCTTGCGACCCCGAGATGACCCGCGGTGACTGCTCCTTGCCCATGGCGTGCGCCAAGAGATCGTCTGGCGTCTCCGATCCTGCATTGAGCAGAAGCACGGCACCGCGCCCCTCGGCCTGAATTGCACGCAGGGCGAGCGGCAAAGGCCACGAATGGCCATCGCCTTCGGCCAGCAGATCCAGCGCCGAGAGGGGTTCGTGCACGCGGACCGGCACGATCTCGTCGCTGGCCCATGCGCCCACGGTGAGCGCGAGGTGCGCGCCGCCGAACTTGTCGCGATACGCGCGCACGTGGAACTGCCCGTACGGCGTGGGGATGGTGCGCTGGCCTTCCAGTTCCACCAGGCGTTCGTGGCGGCTGCGGTGGCGGATCAGGTCGGCGATCGTTCCGAGTTTGATGCCGTGCTGCTTGGCGAATTCGACCAGTTCGGGGACGCGGGCCATCGTCCCGTCGTCATTCATCACCTCGCAGATGACCGCCGCCGGTTTCTTGCCGGCAAGACGCGCCAGGTCACATCCCGCCTCGGTGTGGCCGGCCCGCATCAGCACACCACCGCTGGCGGCCCGGAGCGGGAACACATGGCCGGGTTGAACGAGAGAAGCAGGCGTCGACTCCGATGCCACGGCCACGCGAACCGTGTGAGCACGGTCGGCCGCAGAGATGCCGGTGTCGATGCCGGTCGCTGCCTCGATGGACACCGTGAAGGCCGTGCCGTGCTTGGTGCCGTTGCGCCGAACCATGGGTGGCAACTGCAGTTCGTCGCAGCGCTCGGGTGTCAGCGTGAGGCAGATCAATCCACGACAGAACCGGGCCATGAAGTTGATGGCCTCCGGCGTGACGTTTTCGGCGGCAAGGATGACGTCACCCTCGTTCTCGCGGCCCTCGTCGTCGACCAGCACGACCATGCGGCCGGCAGCGATTTCGGCGACCAGTTCAGGGACGGAAGCAAACAGACTTTCACTCATGGCTTGATCTCCAATTCACGGCGCCAGGCAGGGTGTGCATCGTCACGATGCATGCATGGCCTGGGCAGTGGAACTCGATTGTGGCAGTGGATGAAGGGTCGCGTTGACCACTTGGCGACACCTCCGTTCTTTACCATCACAGGACTCGATATCCCGCGTCGATCCAGGCGTCGAGCCCGCCAGCCAGTGGTCGCACGCGATCGAAACCGAGTTCTACAAGCAGCAGCGCGCCGCTGGCAGCCGAGGCCTCGTTGGGGCAATTGCAATACAGCACGATGTGGCGATCGCGGCGGAACTCTTTTGCACGGGTCTTGATGTCGCCCAACGCGATGACGATCGATCCGGGAAGGCGCTGCCTGTCAACGCTGTGCGCCGCGTCAGAGCGCACGTCGATCACCACCGGTTCGTGTCCGCCGTCCATCAGTGCCTGCAGCTCCGCCACGCTGATTCGCGGCATCTCCACTGTGCGCAGGAACTTGCGCCGCCGCCAGTACCGAAAGCCGACATATCCGGCCGCCACCAGCACCAGCACGGCGAGAGCAACGAATCCGGTGGTCGAGAGTGCGTCCAGCAGCTGCTGGATTTGCGTGGCGAACAAGGCGCCCATGCCGAGCATGACCCCTGTCCAGATGGCCGCAGCCAGCGTTTCGTAGCCGACGAATCGGAAGGTCGACATGCCCAGCGCTCCCGCCATGGGCGGCGCCACGACCGAGATGCCCGGCACGAACTTCGCCGCGATGAGCGAGGCGCCGCCCCAGCGGCCCAGGAATGCTTCGCTCTGGCGAACGCACGAGTCGGGCGACATCGAGATGCGGCACAACAGCCGAAGCACGCGGCGGCCATGGTGGCGCCCGGCCCAGAACCACGCGCCGTCTCCGAGCAGATTGGCCAGGATGCTGAGCATCATGGCCGCTGGCCACGACAACTGGTCGGCCACCGCCATCGCGCCGGCCACCACCATCATGGGCGCAGCCGGCACCGGGGCACCGAGACGGGCGGCAAAGGTGACCGAGAAGACAAGCAGAAGTCCGTGCTCGATCAAGAGAGCTAAAGGGTCATGCATCTGGAAGAAGTCTGTCAGTGAGCGGCGCGGGGCGGGCCAGTCGCCCACTCCAGATGGGAGTGAACCACAAAGCACGCGTTGACCGGGGCGCAGGTGCCAGCGACAAAGGCCGCGAGTGATGCAGAGGCGAACCGGTGAGCATAGGAGCGTCGTCATCGACCGACTAGGCCGCGCCATCGGATTGCACCCATCCATATCTGTGGCCAATGGCAGTTGCCATGGCGAAGCGTTCACACATCTTTACCCCTCAGCCACCCCTGGTTCACCCGTCGGGCCGACCATGGCTTCATGGGCGATCGTGTCCATGTCTGCAAGGAGTTCGAGATGTTTGAAACAACGACAGTCAAGGCCGCCGGCGCTGAACGCAGCCGGGGCATCAAGCGGGTGGCGCTGGGCCTGGTGATGGCCGTGGCGGGTACGCTGGCTGTGTCGGCCTGGGCGCAGTCACAGGTCGGCCCGCATGGCGGTGGCCCGCGCGGGGGCGGCTTCGGTGGCCCGGGGATGTTCATGGGCCCGCCCGAACACATGGCCCGCTCGGTCGATCGCCTGCTCGACGGGCTGAATGCCACCGACGCGCAGCGTACCCAGATCAAGCAGATCGTGCAGGCCGCGGCCGCCGACCTGAAGGCTCAGCATGACGCTTCGCGTGGCATGCACGAGCAAGGCCTGGCACTCTTCACCGCGCCGGTGGTCGATGCCCGTGCCGTCGAGACCCTGCGCCAGCAAACGCTGGCCCAGCATGACCAGGCCAGCAAGCGCATGACGCAGGCGCTGCTCGACATCAGCGCGGTGCTCACGCCCGAGCAGCGCGTGAAGATCGGCGAGCGCATCAAGCAGCGCGGCGAACGCATGCACCAACGCATGCAACGCGGTGGCGCCGCCAGTGCCCCCGTCAAGTAAGGCTGGCGCGCTGTGTGTTCTGATTCGGTCCTGGCCGCGCGACCACCACTCCCGTCGCGGGCCGTCCTTTGGGGGCCTGGGTCCATGAGTGCTCGCTTGTTGATGATCGATGACGATGCCCGCCTGTCGGCGATGGTGGGCGACTATCTGCGCGGTGCCGGCTACAAGGTCGAGGTGGCCGGCTCGCTGGCACAGGGGCGCGAGCGCCTGGCGGTCGAGTCATTCGATGCGCTGGTGCTCGACCTCATGCTGCCCGACGGCGACGGACTCGACCTCTGCCGCGAGCTGCGCGGCAACCCGCGCACACGGCAGTTGCCGCTGCTGATGCTCACGGCCCGCGGCGAGCCGATGGACCGCATCGTCGGCCTGGAGCTGGGGGCTGACGATTACCTGCCCAAGCCCTTCGAGCCGCGCGAGCTGCTGGCCCGTGTGAAGGCCTTGCTGCGCCGTGCCGCACCCGTGTCGGCCCCCGACGAGGTGCTTCGCTTCGGCCGGCTCGAGATCGATCTCGGCGCCCGCGTGGCCCGGCTCAGCGGCCAGCCCTGCGACCTGACGAGCCATCAGTTCGACCTGCTCGTGGTGCTGGCGCAGAGCCCCGGCCGCGTGCTGTCGCGTGACCAGATCATGGACCTGCTCAAAGGCCACCCGCTCGAAGCCTTCGACCGCTCGATCGACGTGCACATCTCGCGCATTCGCGCGGTGATCGAAGACGACCCGAAGGCTCCGCGGCGCGTGCTGACGGTGCGCGGTGCGGGGTACGTCTTCGCGAAAAAGCAGGACGCTGATGACGCGGACTGACGCAGAGCCACAGCACGCGCAGGTGAGCGCAGCGAAACCTTCATCGAGCAACGCCCGCGGAGCCGGCTTTGCCGGTCCGCTGGGTGGCGTCCCTCGGGGGCAGGAGCGGAGCGACTGGGGGGCTCCATGAGAACGTTGACGCTGCGGATTTATCTGACCGTGGTGGCGGTGTTGTTGCTGTTCGCGTTTGCTTCCGGCTGGCTGTTCCAGCGCCACATGGAACGCGAGCGCGAGGCCTCGGAGTCGGTGTTGTCCGACCGCATGGCGGCCTGGGGCGACCTGATCCAGCACTCGCTGCCCGGCACCGACGCGCCGCCGGCCGACCAGGCGGCGGCCCTGGTGGAATGGTCGCAGCGTCTGCGTCTGCCATTGGCGCTCGATGATGCTCAAGGCGAGCGCATCGCGGCCTCCGAGTCGTACCTGCGCCGCCAGGCCGAGGGCGGCGGTTCACGCGGCTTTGCCATCCCGCTGGACGACGGCCGCAAGCTGTGGCTGATGCGGCCCGGCCTGATGCGCCAGCTGCAACGCGGGCAAGCCGGCCCCGGTGGCCCGCGCGAGATCGGTGGTCGGCCTCCGCCGCCGGGGTTCCCGTACATCCCCGATCCATGGCCCCGCGGTGTGGGCCCGGTGGTCGTGCTGGTGCTCTTGTTCATTGCGGTGGCCGCGGGTGCCTGGCCGGCGGTGCGGCACCTCACCCGCCGTCTGCAGGCGCTCAAGAAAGGCGTCGAGCAATTCGGTGCGGGCCAGCTTCACCACCGCGTCGAGGTGTCGGGTCGTGACGAGGTGGCGGCGGTGGCGGCGAGCTTCAACCTGGCGGCCGAGCGCATCGAGACGTTGGTGCGTTCGCATCAATCGCTGCTGGCCAACGCCAGCCACGAGCTGCGCTCGCCGCTCGCCCGCATGAAGATGGCGGTCTCCATGCTCGACGACGCGACGCCAGAGCGGCAGCAGCGGCTCAAGGAAGAGATCGACACCAACGTGGCCGAACTCGATGCATTGGTCGAAGAGGTCTTGCTCGCGAGCCGGCTCGATGCGGTACAGCGCGTGGACCGCCGCGACCCGGTGGACTTGCTCGCGCTGGCGGCCGAGGAGGGCGCTCGTGTCGATGCCGCGGCCGACGGCAGCTCGGCCACTGTGGCCGGTGACGAGCGGCTGCTGCGCCGTGCGCTGCGCAACCTGCTGGAGAACGCGCGCCGTTATGGCGGCGGAGACGTCAGCGTGATCGTGGCGACGGCCGGCAACCAGGCCACGCTGCAGGTGTGCGACCGCGGCCCGGGTGTTCCCGCGGCACAGCGCGAGCGCATCTTCGAACCGTTCTATCGCTTGCCGGGCCATGCCGAGCAGGCGGGCGGCGTCGGCCTGGGGCTGAGCCTGGTCAAGCAGATCGCCGAGCGACATGGCGGCAGCGTGCGCTGCACCGCGCGCGATGGGGGCGGCAGCTGTTTCGAACTGAGGTTTCCGCTGGCCTGACCTGCGGGCCTGGCCTTTCGAGCTAGCGCTGCACCTTGTGGCGCAGCATCCACGCGAAAAACGCGCACATGCTCACTGCCGACAGCGCGAGCCCGGTGGTCGACGCAGACCAGAACCCGGGCGCACCCCGCAGCGGTTCAGGCGTGAGCCCGGTGGTGTCGAACGCCACCAGGTAGCCTCCGCCCAGCCCCACACCCCAGAGCGCTACCGCGTAGATCACCATCGGGACCGTGGTCACGCGGTAGGCCCGCAACACGAACGAAGCCACCGTCTGCGCCGCATCGGCGATGTGGAACACCACGACCCAGGCGAGCAGCGGCATCGCGGCAGCAATGATCACCGGGTTGTGGGTGTACGCACCCAGCACGCTCTCGCGGGCAACGTAGATCACGCTGCCCACGACGGCGGCAATCAGCACCGCGATCAGCAGCCCGTGCCAGCCCATGCGCCGCGCGTCGGCATGCTCCTGGGCGCCGATGCTCTGCGCGACCAGCGTGCTCGACGCATTGGCGATGGCCAGCGGCATCATGAACATCAGCGACACCATGTTGGCCGCGAGCTGGTGGCCGGCCACCGCGGTGGCGCTGATGCGCGAAATGAAGATCGCCATGAAGGTGAACCCCGTCACCTCGATCAGGATGGTGAGGCCCATGGGCACGCCCAGGCGCAGCAGCTCCTTCAGGCTGGAGCGGTGCGGTGCGTTGAGTCGCGTGACGTGCAGGCCGAAGGGCGCATAGAAAGGGTCGCGCCGCAGCACCCACCACGCGAGCAGCAGCTGCGCCCACATCACGATGGCGGTGGCGAGGCCGCAACCGGCGGCGCCAAGCGATGGAATCTCGCCGTAGCCGTAGATCAGCAGCGCGTTCAGCGGCACCTTGAGCAACAGGCCGCTGAGCTGCAGCGCCATCACGATCTTGGGCCGCGACACCGCCGTGTTGAAGGCGCGGAAGGCCTGGAACAGCAACGCAGGTGGCAGCGCGAAAGCCAGGTTGCCGAGGTAGGCGCGCACCTTGTCGGCGACCGCCGGCTGCGCCTGTGCCGCGTGCAGGAACGGAGCCGGCATCAACAGCAGTGCACTGCCAACCACCGACAGCCCGAGTGCGAGCCACACGGCCTGGTGCAGTTGTGCGCCGGCTTCGTGCAGCTGGCGCGCGCCGAACAACTGGCCGGCCACCGGGCCAATGGACATCACCACGCCCATCAGGCCGACGAACACGGTGATGTAGACGGCAGCGCCGATGGCCAGCGCCGCGAGGTCAAGCGCGGCGTAGCGCGCGACCATTACGGTGTCGACAGTGCCGAAGGCCAGCACGGCCACTTGGCCGACGAACACCGGCCAGGCGAGCGGGGCGATGCGGCGCGCGCTGCTCAGCAGGCCGTGATGCGTCAAACGGGGCCCTCGGCGGCAGGGGCAGACGCCAGCTTTTGCACTCGCTCGCTGTAGCGGTTGAAGCGCCAGGCGGTGCCTTCCATCGTGATGCGCCGCCAGGTGCCGCGCTTGGCGCCAGGGCTCATCTCCGTCCAGTGCTGCACTTCGTCGAAGGTGCGACCGCAGCCCTTGCAGATGTCGTCACCCTGGCTCGTCGAGCAGATGGCGATGCAAGGCGCGTCGGGTGTGGTGGCGTACCAAGCGAGCCACGCATCGCGCGCCTTGGGCGGCATGGTGTCTTCGTCGCATTCGGCCTCGTGGTAATACACCATCAGCGCGTAGATCTCGGCCAGCGCGAGCACTTCAGGGCAGGCCGTGATGCCGTCCGGCGAGGGCGAGCGATCGCGCCACCAGTTGATAGCGGACTCGATGTCGGTGACGTGGATGCCTGCCATGGGCGCAGAAGTCAAAAGTGCTCAGTCCTTGGCTGCGGTGGTGGCCGCGATGAGCAGATCGGCAAGCGCAGCTTCAACGGCCGCGCGGTCGGTGAACTGGACCGGTGCGTCGTTCAAGGCCACCGCGCCTTCGGTCTTCAGGCGTTTGACCCAGGCGCCGGCTTCTCGGCCATCGGCCAGGCCTTCGCTTTGCAGCAACAGCGTGCCGTCGGCGGCGTTGAGCTTGAAGTAGAAGCGGCCATCGGCCTCGCGGTACTGCTTGAACACGGGGAGCGCTTGCTTGGTCGTGACCGTGGCTGCTTGAACCTTGGGCACGGCGAGCATGGGCCGCAGGCCGACGGCATTACGCAAGGTCTTGATGAACGGCTGGGCCACGGCCCGCGCCTTGGCGGCCCCTGCAAGCAGCTTCTCTTCGACCTGTTCGGGATGCGCCATCAGCTTGGCATAGGCCTCGCGCATCGGGCCGATCTCGGCTTCGATCAGGTCCACCAATTGCTGCTTGGCATCGCCCCAACTGAGACCCTGGCGCAGCGCGGTGCGGAAGGTAGTGCGCTGCGCTGGCGTGGCGAACGCGTCGTAGATGGTGACGAGGTGCGAGTTGTCGGGGTCCTTCGGTTCGCCGGGCGGCCGCGAATCGGTGACGATGCGCGCAACCGATTCCTTCAGCCCCTTGGCTCCGCCTTCGAACAAAGGGATAGCGTTGTCGTAGCTCTTCGACATCTTGCGGCCATCGAGTCCGGGCAGCAGCTCCTGGTTTTCTTCGATCTCGGCCTGAGGCAGCACGAACAGGTCTTGCCCGCGGCCGAAGAGGTGGTTGAAGCGCTGTGCCACGTCGCGCGTCATCTCGATGTGCTGCGCCTGGTCTTTGCCAACCGGCACGCGGTGTGCGTTGAAGAGCAGGATGTCGGCGGCCATCAGGATGGGATAGCTGTACAGGCCCATCGTGATGTTGGCGTCGATGTCTTCACCGGCAGCGAGGTTTGCGTCGGCCGCTGCCTTGTAGGCGTGGGCACGGTTCATCTGGCCCTTGGCGGTAACGCAGGTGAGCAACCACGTGAGTTCGGGCGTCTCTGGGATGTCGCTCTGGCGATAGAAGGTCACGCGCCCGGTGTCGAGGCCGCAAGCCAGCCATGTAGCCGCGATCTGCATGCGCGACTGTTCGATGCGATCAGGGTCGTCCGATTTGATCAGCGCGTGATAGTCCGCCAGAAAGAGAAAGCTTTCGACGCCAGGTTCGCGGCTCGCGCGAATGGCCGGACGAATCGCCCCGACGTAGTTGCCGAGGTGCAGCGTGCCGGTGGTGGTGATGCCGGTCAGGACACGTTGTAGCGCGCGTTCAGTCATAGGTGTTTCTCGATGGGAAACGGATTGTAGGTGGGGGTTGAACGCACCGGCAGGGCAACCGCAAGCGAAGCGACGCGTACATCAAGCAACGCCCAAGGATCCGGCTCTGCCGGTCCGATGGGTGGCGCCCCTCGGGGGCAGGAGCAAAGCGACTGGGGGGCCAAAGCTACACTGCGCCCCGATGAAAAGCATCGTGATTCTGATCTCGGGGCGCGGCTCCAACATGGAGGCCATCGTGCAGGCGTGCGCGACCGAAGGCTGGCCGGCGCGGATCGCTGCCGTGGTGAGCAGCCGCCACGATGCGGCAGGTTTGAAGTTTGCCCGTGGGCGCGGCATTGCGACTGCCGTGGTGGACTACAAGGCCTTCGCCGACCGAGATGCTTTCGATGTGGAACTCTCGCGCGTGGTTCGGCGCTATGAGCCCGATCTGCTGGTGCTGGCGGGTTTCATGCGCATCCTCACGTCCGGGTTCGTGAAGCAGTTCGAAGGGCGCATGGTGAACGTGCACCCGTCGCTGTTGCCTGCATTCACCGGCTTGAACACGCATAGGCGTGCCATCGAAGCAGGCTGCAAGCTGGCCGGTGCCACGGTGCACTTCGTGACGGCGGAGCTGGACCATGGGCCCATCATTGCGCAGACGGTGGTGCCGGTGTTGCCGGGGGACAGCGAGGCCACGCTGTCGGCACGCGTGCTGTCGCGCGAGCATGTGATGTACCCGCGCGCGGTGCGCTGGCTCGTGCAGGGCTTGCTGAGGGTCGAGAACGGTGTTGTGACCCATACGCAGGGTGAACCGCAGCTGCTGTAGTCAGGGCTCCTTCAAATTAGATGAGGCTCGCGGCGATGTTGATCGTGAACGCCAGGATCGCAGTGTTGAAGGCGAACGACATCACCGATTGCAGCAGCACCAACCTGCGCATGGCGGTGCTGCAAATGGCCACATCGGCGGTTTGAGACGCGACGGCGATGGTGAACGAGAAGTACAAGAAGTCCCAATAGACCGGAGGCTCCTTGTCGCCTGGGGACGCTGGGAACTTCAGCCCGTGGCCCTCGGGCACGCGATAGAAGATGCTGGCGTAGCTGAGCGCAAACAGCGTCGGCAGCAACAGCCAGGCACCCATGACGGTGACCAGCGCGAAAGCGACGTGGGGCAGTGCGTGCTCGAGTGATGTTCCTTTGACGGTGGCAAGCTCCAGCCCGATGGCGGCCATGCTGGCGAGCACGGAAGCTATGGCCATCGCCAGTACCGCCCCGGCGCCTTCTGCTTGCGCGATGGCCGTGTGCCGAAGGTGATGGTGGTCCTTGCGCGACATGACCCAGAACGCTTGGGCGAGGTACAGCCACACAGCGACGTTCCAGCCCGACAAGAGGCGCGTCACGAGGTGCGTGCTCGGCACGAACGACACGACAAGGGCGCCTACAAGAGTCGATGCCAGGAGGTGCGGCCTCGCCTTGAGTTGGTCGAGGAAGGCCCTCATCCGGTGGCGATGCGCTCGAAGCGAGGGCGCCACTGGCCGTCCACCAGCACGCTTTCGAAGAACATCGTGTGCGGGCGCACCCACAGGCCGGTCTGGTTGTAGAGCGGGCGATAGACCACCAGCGGCTCCAGGGTTTCGCTGTGGCGCGCAACGCCGATCAGCTCGTATTCATTGCCCTTGTAGTGGCGGTAACGGCCCAAGGGTGCGTCGGGCAGGGCAGGCAGATCGGTGTCACTCATGGGGCCAAGGATAATCGCGCCCATGCATCCCAACGCCTTGCTCGAACTCGCCACTGATCTGCTGCACAAGGTCTTGCAGTTCGATACGCCCGCCGACCGCGTGGTCTCAGACTTTTTCCGCACCAACCGTACGCTCGGCCAGCGCGAGCGCCACACCCTGGCCGAGACCACCTACACCGTGCTGCGCCAACGGTTGCTGTTCCAGCACCTGGCTCAATCAGGCAAGGGTGAAATGGAACGGCGCCTGGCTTTGCTGGGTTGGCAGGGCAACGACGGTTTCCTGCGCGCGGCCCTGACCGAGCCTGAACAGCACTGGCTGGCGCAAGTGCAAACCGTCGACCGCTCCGCGTTGCCCGAGAAGCTGCGCCACAACCTGCCGGAGTGGCTGGCCGACACGCTCAAGGCATCGATCGGCGAAGACTTCTGGCCGTTGGTCAACAGCCTGAACGAGAGTGCTCCACTCGACCTGCGAGTGAACACCTTCAAGGCCAAGCGCGAAGACGTGCAAAAGGCGCTGGCCGACGGGCGAATCGAAGCGACCGTCACGCCGTATTCGCCGTGGGGCCTGCGAATCCAGGGCAAGCCGGCCTTGAACAAGCTCGATGTCTTCAATGCCGGCGAGATCGAGGTTCAGGACGAAGGCAGCCAGCTACTGGCCTTGCTCACCAATGCCAAGCGCAGCGAGATGGTGGTCGACTTCTGCGCGGGTGCCGGCGGCAAGACCTTGGCGCTGGGCGCGGCCATGCGAAACACCGGCCGCCTGTATGCCTTCGACACGTCGGGCCATCGGCTGGCGGCACTCAAGCCGCGGCTGGCGCGCAGCGGCTTGTCGAACGTCTACCCAGTGCAGATTGCCCACGAACGCGACGACCGCATCAAGCGCCTGGCCGGCAAGATTGACCGGGTGCTGGTTGACGCCCCCTGCTCGGGGCTGGGAACGCTGCGCCGCAACCCCGACCTGAAATGGAGGCAATCTCCTGAATCCGTTGAGGAACTGCGCGTGAAGCAGGCTGCCATCCTGGTCAGTGCGGCCCGCTTGCTGAAGCCGGGTGGTCGGCTTGTGTACGCCACCTGCAGCCTGCTCG
This sequence comes from Rhizobacter sp. P2_G4, assembly GCF_056403575.1. NCBI lineage: Bacteria > Pseudomonadati > Pseudomonadota > Betaproteobacteria > Burkholderiales > Sphaerotilaceae > Rhizobacter > Rhizobacter sp. P2_G4. The sequence continues at coordinate 309,685 of NZ_JBFUFG010000002.1, forward strand.
AGGCTGAAAACGAAGCCATCGCCGCGGCGTTCAGTGAAGGGCACGAGCGCGAATTCAAGCCGCTGGCGGTGGCGCCGCTGTTGGAAAAGGCCCATGTGGGCGAGGCCTCAAACCTGGTCCGGGGCGACTTTCTCCGCTTGTGGCCGCACCAGCATGGCACCGACGGCTTTTTTGCCGCCGTATGGGAGCGTCTCTGAACCCTTGAACCACGCTCCGGCGCCGCCAGATACGGGAAACTGGGTGGGCAAACTACCGGGTTTTTCGACGATTCGCCGGGGGCTGTCACTTAGAATGGACGGACTCTGTCCGTTGTGACGGTTTGAAGGCTATTTGATGAATGAAATGATGGCTCTGTGGGATGGCTTGATCGCTTGGCTTGCCAACGGTTTGGTCGATGCGACGTGGTGGCAGGTTTTGCTCTTCACGCTGATCACAACCCACATCACGATTGCTTCTGTCACGATCTTTTTGCATCGTGCCCAGGCTCACCGGTCGCTGGATCTCCACGCGGCACCGTCGCATTTCTTCCGGCTGTGGCTCTGGCTGGGTACCGGCATGGTCACCAAGGAATGGGTTGCCATCCACCGGAAGCATCACGCCAAATGCGAGACCAAGGATGACCCGCACAGCCCGGTCGCCCATGGCATCAAGACGGTTCTGCTGACAGGCAGCGAGATGTATCGCGCCGAGGCCAAGAATCAAGAGACCCTGGACAAATTCGGCCACGGCACACCCGATGACTGGATGGAGCGCAACGTCTACAGCCGCTTCACCTGGCAAGGCGTGGGCATTCTGATGATCATCGACCTGATGCTGTTCGGCGTCCTCGGCCTGACGGTCTGGGCGATCCAGATGGTTTGGATCCCGATCACGGCTGCCGGCATCATCAATGGCCTAGGCCACTGGTGGGGGTATCGCAACTTCGAGGCGCAAGACGCCAGCACCAATGTGTCGCCATGGGGCATTCTGATTGGTGGCGAAGAGCTGCACAACAACCACCACACCTACCCGACGTCGGCCAAGCTGTCGGTCAAGCCGTATGAGTTTGATATCGGCTGGGCTTATATCCGTGGTCTGGAAATGCTCGGTCTGGCCAAGGTTCGCAAGACGGCGCCGATGCTGAAGCTGGGTGACATCAAGCCGGTGGCCGACTCCAAGACGCTCGAGGCCTTGATTGCCAATCGCTACGAAGTGATGGCCAAGTACGCAGGCGGCTTGCGCGATGCCTGCCGTGCTGAAGTGCGGCGCCTCAAGTCAGAGGGCGCACATGGCACGACCAAACTCGCGAACATGCGCCTGGCACGCCGTTGGCTTCACCGCGATGCCGAAAAGATTCCTTCGCACCTGAAGGCGCAGATCGATGCTGCAAGGGACCACAGCCCGGCACTCGTGAAGCTGGTGGCGATGCGTGAAGAGCTGCGCTCCTTGTGGACACGCACCAATGTCTCGGCCGAGCAGTTGGTGGCCGATTTGCAGGCGTGGTGCAAGAAGGCGGAAGAGAGCGGTATTGCTGCTTTGCAAGAGTTCGCCCTGAAGCTGCGAGCCGCGCACGCTTGAGCGCATTCAGCTGAATAGGAAACCAAGGGCTCGCTTAGCGGGCCCTTTTCTTTTGGCCCTGCGTTGCAAACAAGGCGGGCAATAAAAAACCCGCTTGGCTTTCGCCGAGCGGGTTTCTTTGAAACTACGCTGAATTACTTCAGCTTCGTTTCCTTGTACATCACGTGCTTGCGAGCCTTCGGATCGAACTTCATGATTTCGATCTTTTCGGGCGTGGTCTTCTTGTTCTTATCGGTCGTGTAGAAATGACCGGTGCCGGCTGACGATTCCAGCTTGATTTTTTCGCGTCCACCTTTTGCCATGATCGGCTCCTAATTCAGATTTCGCCGCGGGCGCGCAGGTCGGCGACGACTTGCTCGATGCCCACCTTGTCGATCAGGCGCAATGCGGCATTGGTGATGCGCAGGCGTACCCAGCGGTTTTCGGTTTCGAGCCAGAACCGGCGGTATTGCAGGTTCGGCAGAAAGCGACGCTTGGTGCGGTTGTTGGCGTGGGAAACATTGTTGCCCACCATCGGGCGCTTACCCGTGACTTGACAGACGCGTGCCATGACGCTTCTCCGTGTGATCTTGTTTCAGAACTGGGGCCGATCGGGGCGTTGCAGCTTGAGGCATGCAACACAACTGTTCCGTTTTCGGCGAAGTCCGCGATTATAGCCAGCTTTTGATGCCCTGCCTACAGAGGCATCTCAGTGCCCAAGAAAGCGCTGCGCATCCAATGCAGCCATGCAACCCGTACCGGCGCTGGTGATGGCTTGGCGATAGATGTGGTCCTGGACGTCGCCGGCCGCAAACACGCCCGGCACGCTGGTCATCGTGGCCATGCCGTTGAGCCCGCTCTGGGTCTGGATGTAGCCGTCTTTCATCTCTAACTGGCCTTTGAAGATGTCGGTGTTCGGTTGGTGGCCGATGGCGATGAAGCAGCCCTTGACCTCAAGTTCGCTGGTTCCGCCACCTTGTGTGCTCTTCAGGCGCACTCCGGTCACACCGCTCGCGTCCCCGAGCACTTCATCGAGTGTTTGCCACAAATGCAGCTCCATCTTGCCGGCGGCAACCTTGTCCATCAGCTTGTCGATGAGGATCGCCTCCGCGCGAAACTTGTCGCGGCGATGGATCAGGTGCACCTTGCGTGCGATGTTCGAAAGGTAGAGCGCTTCTTCAACCGCGGTGTTGCCTCCGCCCACCACGCACACGTCTTGGTCGCGGTAGAAGAACCCGTCACAGGTGGCGCAGCCGCTGACGCCGCGGCCCATGAAAGCTTCTTCGGAGGGCAGGCCGATGTACTTTGCTGATGCACCGGTTGCGATGATCAAGGCATCGCAGGTGTAGGTGCCGGAGTCGCCCTTGAGCGTGAACGGGCGCTTGGAAAAGTCGACCTGGTTGATGTGGTCGAACACGATCTTCGTGTTGAAGCGCTCTGCGTGCTGCAGAAATCGTTGCATCAGCTCCGGGCCCTGCACGCCCATCACATCGGCGGGCCAGTTGTCGACTTCGGTGGTGGTCATCAACTGCCCACCTTGTGCGATGCCGGTGACGAGCATCGGCTTGAGATTGGCTCGCGCTGCGTAGATGGCTGCGGTATAGCCGGCCGGGCCTGAACCGAGGATCAGGACTTGCGCGTGTTGGTTGGTTTGACTCATATGAAAGCGGAAGGTAAGACGGTGCGGAGCAGTCAGTCTGACATGGGGTTGACGCCGACTGGCATCAATTCGTGTAATGGTGACAATACTGATATTTACGTTAAACGTTAGTTTTCCACGTTTGAATCCTTAGACTGCGATACCGACACAAGGAGGTTCTCCGATGGCCATGTTGTCCAACTTGGACTTGATTCGGCGCGTGCCGCTGTTCTCTCTGCTGACCAATGAGCAGGCTTCAGCCATCGCGGACAGCGTGGTAAAGCGCAGGTTTCGCCGCGGCGAGATTGTGGTTGAGCATGGCAAGAAGTCGAACGCACTGTTTATTTTGCTAACAGGTCGCGCTCGAGTATTGACATCCGATTCACGCGGCCGCGAGGTCATTCTCGCGGTATTGCAGCCGGGCCACTATGTCGGTGAAATGAGCCTGATCGACAACGAGCCGCATTCGGCCACGGTGCGCGCCGAGGTGCAGACCGACATGCTGATTCTCGGCCGAGCCGAGTTCGCGCGTTGCCTGCCAGAGAACTCCAGCCTCTCCTACGCCATCATGCGCGGCTTGGTGCAGCGCCTGCGCAGCGCCGATCGCCAGATCGAGTCGCTGGCCTTGCTCGACGTGTACGGGCGTGTCGCCCGTTCGCTGCTCGACATGGCCGAAGACGAAGGCGACATCAAGATCATCCGCAACAAGGTGTCGCGCCAGGACATGGCCAAGATCGTCGGCGCCTCGCGCGAGATGGTCAGCCGCGTCATGAAGGACCTGGAAGACCGCGGCATGGTCGAGACCCAGGAAAACGGCTCCGTCATCATCAAGGAACGCCTGACCGGCTGACCTTGTGCTTGGGTTGCGAGCGTTGCCGGGGCGAGATGCTGCCCCGAGCGCTTCGGCCACAATGGCTGCATGACATTTCCGCTTGGATCGCTTCGCCCCGACGCTGGCTCTGCCGCGTCGGCCGCCGGTGCCCACAGCAGCACCTACACCCGCGATGGATCGCCCGGCTCCAGCGCGCCGCTCGCCCCGGTGGGCCTGCGCGCGCGATTCGGCGTGCTCGTCGGCGGCGTGTTGTGGTTACTGGCCGTGATCGCGATGGCCACGCACAACCCTGCCGACGCCGCGTTCTCGACATCCGGCAGCGGTGCACTGCCGCTCAACAAGGTTGGTGCGCTGGGTGCGCGTTTCTCCGATCTGGCATTCGTGCTGTTCGGCTACTCGGCGTGGTGGGGATTGGCGATCGGGTTGCGCGCGTGGCTCAGCGGCTTGGCACGTGTACTACGCGGTGGCGACACCCCCGGCATTCACCGGCCGCACTTGCCTCTGTGGATGTTCTGGGTCGGCGTGTTGCTGCTGCTCAGCGCCAGTTCGTCGCTGGAATGGACGCGGCTTTATCAGCTTGAAGTGCGCGTACCGGGCGGCAACGCCGGCGGCGTACTGGGGTATCTGCTCGGGCCGGTGAGTCAGCGGCTGTTGGGGTTTGCCGGGTCCGGTGTGTTATGGATTGCAGTGCTCGTGGCTGGCCTGGCGCTGGCGTTCCGTTTTTCGTGGCTGCGTGCCGCGGAGGGCATTGGCCAATGGGTCGACTCCCTGCGCGAAAAGCGCGTCGAGCGCATCGAGCGGGCCGAAGACCATCGCATCGGCGAGCAGGCGCTGCGCGAGCGGGAGCACGTGGTCGAGTTCGAGCATCAATTGCACGAAGACCATGTGCCGATCGTCATCGAGGCGCCGATGATCGAGGTGCCCAAATCGGAGCGCGTGGTCAAGGAGCGCCAGAAGCCGCTCTTCACCGAACTGGCAGATACCAAGTTGCCGCAAGTCGACTTGCTCGATGCCGCACCTGGGCGGGTCGAGAGCGTGACGCCCGAGACGCTGGAGATGACGTCTCGCCTGATCGAGAAGAAGCTCAAGGACTTCGGTGTTGAAGTGCGCGTTGTGGCGGCGTCGCCCGGGCCGGTGATCACGCGCTACGAGATCGAGCCCGCCACGGGTGTGAAGGGCGCGCAGATTGTTAACCTCGCGAAGGACCTGGCGCGTTCACTCAGCCTTGTCAGCATCCGCGTGGTCGAGGTGATCCCGGGCAAGAACTACATGGCGCTGGAACTGCCCAACGCCAAGCGACAAACCATCCGCTTGTCTGAGATCCTCGGCTCGCAGGTCTACAACGACGCGGCCTCACAGCTCACCATGGGCCTGGGCAAGGACATCATCGGCGCGCCCGTGGTGGCCGATCTCGCGAAGATGCCGCACTGTCTGGTGGCCGGTACCACCGGTTCGGGCAAGTCCGTCGGCATCAACGCGATGATCCTGAGTCTGCTCTACAAGGCCGAGGCGCGTGACGTGCGGCTCATCCTCATCGACCCCAAGATGCTGGAGATGAGCGTCTACGAGGGCATACCTCATTTGCTCGCGCCTGTCGTCACGGACATGAAGCAGGCTGCCAATGCGCTCAACTGGTGTGTCGGCGAGATGGAGCGCCGCTACAAGCTGATGAGCAAGCTGGGCGTGCGCAACCTGGCTGGCTACAACAAGAAGATTGCCGAGGCTGTTGAGCGCGGCGAGTCGCTGCCCAACCCGTTCAGCCTGACACCGGAGCAACCGGAGCCACTGGAGCGCTTGCCCTTCGTGGTGGTGGTGATCGACGAGTTGGCCGACCTGATGATGGTGGTCGGCAAGAAGATCGAAGAACTGATCGCGCGCCTGGCGCAGAAGGCGCGCGCAGCTGGCATCCACTTGATCCTGGCCACGCAGCGCCCGAGCGTCGACGTGATCACCGGCCTCATCAAGGCGAACATTCCGACGCGCCTCAGCTTCCAGGTCAGCAGCAAGATCGACAGCCGCACCATCCTCGACCAGATGGGTGCCGAAGCCTTGCTCGGCATGGGCGACATGCTGTACATGCCTTCGGGCACCGGCCTGCCGATCCGCGTGCATGGTGCGTTCGTTAGCGACGATGAAGTGCACCGCGTCGTGAACTATCTCAAGCAGCAGGGTGAGCCCAACTACATCGAAGGCATCCTCGAAGGTGGTGTGCTCGACGGCGATGGCGAGGTGTCCACCGCCGACATGCCGGGCGGTGGTGGTGGCGAAGCCGATCCGATGTACGACCAGGCGGTGGCCGTCGTGTTGCAGCATCGGCGCGCGTCCATCTCCCTGGTGCAGCGCCATCTGCGCATCGGCTACAACCGCGCAGCCAGATTGCTGGAACAAATGGAGAAGTCCGGACTCGTGTCTGCCATGTCCACGAATGGCAACCGCGACATCATCGTCCCGGCCCGCGCCGAATGAAGAAGATACTTTTCGCTTTGTTGCTGATGGTTGCTGCGGCCGGTGCGCGAGCCGATGCCGTTGACACGCTGAAAGAGTTTGTGCGCGACGTGAAGACCGGCCAGGCCGACTTCTCTCAGACCGTCACCTCACCCGATGGCGTGAAGAAGAAGACCTCGACCGGCCACTTCGAGTTCTCGCGGCCCAACCGTTTTCGCTTCACCTACCAGAAGCCGTTCGAGCAGAGCATCGTGGCCGATGGCCAGAAGGTGTGGATCTACGACGCCGATCTGAACCAGGCGAGCTCGCGCAAGTTCACGCAGGCGCTGGGTGCGACACCGGCGGCCCTGCTGGCCGGTGGTTCGCTGGATAAAGAATTCGACCTGGCGCCTTTGCCATCGAAAGAGGGCGTCGAATGGGCCGAGGCCACGCCCAAAGCCAAGGACGGCGCCTTCAAGTCGGTACGCATCGGCTTTCGCAACAAGGTGTTGGCTTCGGTGGAGGTGGTCGATGCCTTTGGCCAGCGCTCGTTGTTGGAGTTCACCAAGTTCGTCGCCAACGAAGCGATCAAGCCGGATACCTTCGTGTTCACCGTGCCCAAGGGCGCGGACTTGATCGAGCAATAGACCCGAGTAGCCCACCGGCTCGCTCACGAAGCCGGCGCGTTGTTTTCCTTCGCCGCCGATGGCTTCTTCGGGCAACGCTGCCTGCGACAATTGCCACATGGAGCCTCAGCAACTGCCACTCGGTGGTGACGAGCTGGCCGACACGCAAGCGCCGTTGGCCGAGCGCTTGCGCCCGAAAACGCCTGGCGAAGTCATCGGCCAGCAGCACCTGCTGGGGCCCGGCAAACCGCTGCGCGTGGCCTTCGAATCAGGCCGCCTGCATTCGATGATCTTGTGGGGACCGCCCGGCGTGGGCAAGACCACCTTGGCACGTCTGATGGCCGACGGCTTCGACGCGCAGTTCATTCAGATCTCGGCGGTGCTCGGCGGCGTGAAGGACATTCGCGAAGCGGTCGAACGAGCGCAGGTAGCGCAGGCGACGGGTCGGCGCACGGTGGTATTCGTCGACGAAGTGCACCGCTTCAACAAGGCGCAGCAAGACGCCTTCCTGCCGCACGTGGAGTCCGGCCTGTTCACGTTCATCGGCGCGACCACAGAGAACCCGTCGTTCGAAGTCAACTCGGCTTTGCTGTCGAGAGCCACGGTGCATGTGCTGAAGTCGCTCGGCAACGACGACATGCAGCTGCTGATCGAGCGCGGCCAAGCGCTGCTGTCTGCACCGCCGCTCACCGATGCCGCGCGTGACCGCCTCGTGGGCTACGCCGACGGCGATGCGCGCCGCCTGCTCAACGCGTACGAGAACCTCGTGCGCATGGCGGGTGATGTGGCCACGATCGACGAAGCCCAGCTCGAGCGCTCGCTCGGCGAGCAGCTGCGGCGCTATGACAAGGGCGGCGAGCAGTTCTACGACACCATCTCTGCCCTGCACAAGGCCGTGCGCGGCAGCGACCCGGACGCGTCGTTGTACTGGTTCGTCCGCATGCTCGATGGCGGCGTGGACCCGCGCTATGCCGCGCGGCGCATCGTGCGCATGGCCAGCGAAGACATCGGCCTCGCCGACCCCCGCGCATTGCGTACGGCGCTCGATGCTGCCGAGACCTACGAGCGCCTCGGTTCCCCCGAAGGCGAGCTTGCACTCGCGCAAGCAGTGGTGTTTCTGGCCATGGCCCCGAAGTCAAATGCGGTGTACACCGCCTACAAGGCCGCACGCGGTTTCGTCGCCCAGGACGGCACCCGTGCGGTGCCCCTGCGCCTGCGCAACGCACCGACAAAGCTCATGAAAGACCTCGACTACGGGCTTGAATATCGCTATGCGCACGACGAAGAAGGTGGCTTCGCCGCAGGCGAAAGCTACTGGCCGGACGACCTGGACCCGCCTCGTTTTTATGAACCCGTGCCACGTGGTCTCGAGCTCCAGATCGGCGAGCGTCTCGAGGAATTGCGCCGCCTGAATGACGAAGCCATGACCGCGTCGACCCGGGCTGCGTCCAAGAAAAGGCGCTGAACCCGTACGGGGAAACGTGCACGCAATCACGGCGAAATCGGCCACTAGAATCCCGCACCCAGAACGGCTCCAGAAGCCACAACCTTAGACAGAGTCCCCGACGCGCAAGACCACGGCGGGCTTTTTGCTTTAGTGCATGGGCGGCGTCAAGAAGACGTACGGCTTTCGATTTCGCAGGAGACTCCCAGATGGACACTTTCATCCAGCAGATCATCAATGGTCTGGTGCTCGGCAGCGTGTATGCGCTGGTGGCACTCGGCTACACGATGGTCTACGGCATCATCAACCTGATCAACTTCGCGCATGGCGAGGTGTTGATGGTGGGCGCGTTGACCAGTTGGACCGTGGTCAGCGTACTCGCCGGCACCGGCTGGCCGGGCTGGCTGCTGATGCTGATCTCGCTCATTGCGGCCATCGTGGTCTGCTCCGTCCTGAACTTCAGCATCGAGAAGATCGCCTATCGGCCGCTGCGCACCGCGCCGCGTCTGGCGCCGCTGATCACCGCGATGGGCATGTCGCTGCTGCTGCAGACGCTGGCCATGATCATCTGGAAGCCGAACCCGAAGCCGTATCCGATCCTGCTGCCGTCCGAGCCGTTCAACATCGGCGGTGCCGTCATCAACACCGTGCAGATCATCATTCTCATCACCACCGCGGTCACGCTGGCCGGTCTGATGTACCTCGTCAACCGCACGAAGCTTGGCCGTGCGATGCGTGCCACGGCCGAGAACCCGCGTGTCGCTGGCCTGATGGGCGTGCGCCCCGACCAGGTGATTTCCGCCACCTTCGTGATTGGTGCCGCACTGGCTGCACTGGCGGGCGTGATGTACGCGGCTAACTACGGTTCGGTGCAGCATTCGATGGGCTTCCTGCCGGGCCTGAAGGCCTTCACGGCCGCGGTATTCGGCGGCATTGGCAACCTCGCGGGCGCAATGGTCGGAGGCGTGCTGCTCGGGTTGATCGAGGCGCTGGGCGCCGGCTACATCGGCGACCTGACCGGTGGCGTGCTGGGCAGCAACTACCAAGACATCTTTGCCTTCATCGTGCTGATCCTCATCCTCACGTTGCGGCCTTCGGGCCTGCTGGGTGAGCGTGTGGCTGACCGAGCCTGAGGGAGTTGCCATGAATCTGAGAGACAACAAACTCGGCGTCTTCATCATCGCGGCGGTGCTGTTGCTGGTTGCTCCGCTGGTGGCGCAGCAGTTCGGCAACGCGTGGGTGCGCATCGTCGACATTGCGTTGCTGTATGTGCTGCTGGCGCTCGGCCTCAACATCGTCGTCGGCTACGCCGGCCTGCTCGATCTGGGCTACGTGGCGTTCTACGCAGTGGGGGCCTACATGTTGGCTTTGCTCGCGTCGCCGCACATGACCGACGCCTTCCCGGCCATCGCTTCCATGTTCCCGCAGGGCCTGCACATTCCTTGGTGGGCCGTGCTGCCGCTCGGCGCAGTGCTGGCAGGCGGGTTCGGCGTGCTGCTCGGTGCGCCCACGCTCAAGCTGCGTGGCGACTACCTGGCGATCGTGACGCTCGGCTTTGGCGAGATCATCCGCGTGTTCGTCACCAACCTCGATGCGCCGATCAACATCACCAACGGCCCCAAGGGCCTGAGCCAGATCGATCCAATCACGATCTTCGGCTACAACTTCGCGCAGAAGCACAACTGGTTCGGCTTCGATGTCCCATCGGTTACGAACTACTACTACCTGTTCCTGGCGATGGTGATCATCAGCGTGCTCATCTGCTACCGGCTCGAGCGCTCGCGCATCGGCCGTGCGTGGATGGCCATCCGCGAAGACGAGATCGCGGCCAAGGCCATGGGCATCAACACCCGCAACCTGAAGCTGCTGGCCTTCGGCATGGGCGCCACCTTCGGCGGTGTGTCGGGTGTGCTCTTCGCGAGCTTCCAGGGCTTCGTCTCTCCCGAGTCGTTCAGCCTGCAAGAGTCGGTGATGATCGTCGCGATGGTGGTGCTGGGCGGCATCGGCCACATCCCCGGCGTGATCCTGGGGGCGCTGCTGCTTGCTGCATTGCCCGAGGTCTTGCGCTACGTGGCAGGCCCGCTGCAGAACATGACCGATGGCCGGCTCGACGCGTCCATCCTGCGCCAGCTGCTCATTGCGCTGGCCATGATCGGCATCATGCTGTCGCGGCCGCGCGGCCTGTGGCCCACGCCAGAGCATGGCAAGGCTGCCCCCGTGCCCCAGACCAAATAAGGAACCGCCATGGCAGACAACGTACTCAAGGTTGCTGGCGTCTCCAAACGCTTCGGCGGGCTGCAGGCCCTGTCCGACGTTGGCATCACCATCGAAGCCGGCCAGGTCTACGGACTGATCGGCCCGAACGGGGCCGGCAAGACCACCTTCTTCAACGTGCTCACCGGCTTGTACACGCCCGACTCGGGCAGCTTCGAGCTGGGCGGCAAGGCCTACAAGCCGACCGCCGTGCACGAGGTGGCCAAGGCCGGCATCGCACGCACGTTCCAGAACATCCGGCTGTTCGCCGAGATGACGGCGCTCGAGAACGTGATGGTCGGCCGCCACGTGCGCACGGCCTCGGGCCTGATCGGCGCAGTATTTCGCACCAGCGGCTTCAAGGCTGAAGAAGCCGCCATTGCCAAGCGCGCCCAGGAGCTGCTCGACTACGTCGGCATCGGCAAATACGCCGAATTCAAGGCGCGCACGCTGAGCTACGGCGACCAGCGTCGGCTCGAGATCGCACGCGCACTCGCCACCGACCCCAAGCTGATCGCGCTCGACGAGCCCGCCGCCGGCATGAACGCCACCGAGAAGGTCGTGCTGCGCGAGTTGATCGACACCATCCGAAAAGACGGTCGCACCATTCTGCTGATCGAACACGACGTGAAGCTGGTGATGGGCCTGTGCGACCGCGTCACGGTGCTCGACTACGGCAAACAGATTGCAGAAGGCACCCCCGCCGACGTGCAACGCAACGAGAAGGTGATCGAGGCCTACCTCGGCGCCGGCCACAAGGCGCATTGAAGATGACAACCACTCTTTTGAAAGTCAGCGGCCTCAAGGTCGCCTACGGCGGGATCCAGGCCGTCAAGGGCGTGTCGTTCGAAGTGCGCGAAGGCGAACTGGTGAGCCTCATCGGCGCCAACGGTGCCGGCAAGACCACCACCTTGAAGGCCATTACTGGCCTGCAGCCGGTGGCCATGGGCGAGATCGAATACCTCGGTCATTCCATCAAGGGCCAGGGCGCGTGGGATCTGGTGAAGCAAGGCCTGGTGATGGTGCCCGAGGGCCGCGGCACCTTCACCCGCATGTCGATCACCGAGAACTTGTTGATGGGCGCTTTCGTTCGCAAGGACAAGGAGGTCCAGGCCGACATCGAGAAGGTGTTCGCCATCTTCCCTCGCCTGAAGGAGCGTCGCAACCAGCTCGCCGGCACGATGTCGGGCGGCGAACAGCAGATGCTGGCGATGGGTCGCGCACTGATGGCCAAGCCCAAGGTGCTGCTGCTCGACGAGCCGTCGATGGGCTTGTCGCCCATCATGGTCGACAAGATCTTCGAAGTGGTGGCCGACATCCACAGCCGCGGTACCACCGTGCTGCTGGTCGAGCAGAACGCGAGCCGTGCGTTGCAGCTCGCCAACCGCGGCTACGTGATGGAGTCGGGCGAGGTCACGATGAGCGGTGAGGCCAACGCGCTGCTCAATGACCCCAAGGTGCGGGCCGCCTACCTCGGCGAGTGACGCGCTTGGGGAGGAGTGATTTCGCGCGGCCCGCAGCCGTGCGTTACCTCTCACTTGTGCTGACTGCCGAGGCGACCAAAGTCATCTCTCCCTCGTTCGGGTGAGTTGCGTGCGAGGGGCCGAACCTATACTTCTTTGGCCTGTTTCGGCGTGTCACACCCTCGAGGTTTCTCCATGACTCCGACCTCCAGCCCGTTGAATTCCAAGTCGGTGAGCTTGTTCAAACACGCTGCGTTGGCAGCTTCTCTGGGCCTCGTGCTCAGCGGCTGCGGCTCCACGGCACCCACCATGGGCGGCAACAAGGGCACTGTCTCCGGCGCTGCTGGCGGCGAGACGGCCCAGGGTAATAACAGCGCGCTCGAGAAGTGCGGTGAAACGCTGGGTACCGTGGCGCTGCAGGAAGAGACGAACGCGTCCTGGTACCAAGAGTTACGCAGCAACAAGCTCGGCTCTACGATCCCGGTGTTGCGCTTGATGATCCAGCAGAGCAACTGTTTCGTCATCGTCGAACGCGGCCGCGCGATGAACAACATGATGCGCGAGCGCGACCTCGAAGCCTCGGGCGAAATGCGGCAAGGCAGCAATTTCCAGAAGGGCCAGATGGTCTCGGCCGACTACACCATGAGCCCCGAGATCCAGTTCTCCGGCCGCACCGGTGGTGCGAGTGCCGGTCTGCTCACCGGCAAGTTGGCGATGCTCGGCGCGGTGGCCGGCAGCGTCAAGCGCAATGAAGCGTCGACCACCTTGCTGCTGATCGACAACCGCTCAGGCGTGCAGATCGCAGCGTCCGAAGGCACGGCCGGCAACTTCGACTTCGGCATGTTCGGTGCGGCCTTCACCGGCGGCCTCGCGGGCGGCGGTGGTGGCTACTCCAACACGCCACAGGGCAAGGTGGTTGTGGCTGCTTTTGCCGACTCATTCAACCAGATGGTCAGGTCGCTGCGCAGCTACAAGGCGCAGACCGTGAAGGGCGGCCTGGGCACGGGTGGTCGCCTGGGTGTCGACGGCGGCAGCACGCCGGCCTCGAGAGAAATCAAGAAGTAAGCGCACAACAGCTTCACCGACAAAGGCCGCGTCCCGTAAGGGTCGCGGCCTTTGTTCTGTGTCGCCGACTGTCGCGCGAGACCGAGGTCAGTCGACCTTTGCGCCCGAAGCCTTCACCACTTTCTCGTACTTGGCCCGCTCGCGTTTGACGAACTCGCCGAACTGCTCGGGCGTGCTTGGCATGGGCTCCGCCATCAAGCTCGTGAACCGGGCTTGCAGCTCGGGCGTGTTGAGTGCGTCGACAAAAGCCTTGTTCAGCTGGCGCACCTGCGCGGTAGGCAGCCCGGCGGGGCCAAACAAGCCGAACCAGGTGTTGACGTCGAAGCTCGCGAGCGGCCCGCCGACTTCCGCAATGGCGGGCAAGTCAGGCATGGCATGCGCGCGGCGCGCCGTGGTCACTGCCAAGGCCTTGAGCTTGCCGGCCTTGATGTTGGCCGAGGCGCTGGCCATGTTGTCGAAGGTCAGGTCGACCTGGCCCGACAGCAAAGCCAGCTGCGCCGGGTTGCCGCCCGCGTACGGGATGTGGACCATGAACACACCGGCTTGTGCCTTGAACATCTCGCCGGCCAGGTGGCCAGCGCTGCCGTTGCCGCCCGAGCCGTAGTTCAGCTTGCCGGGGTTGCGCTTGGCGTACGCCACCAGGTCGCCGACGTTCTGGATGCCGAGCCGCGCAGCGGTCTCCGGGTTCATCACCAGCACGTTGGGCACCTGGGCGACGCCGGTGATCGGCGTGAAGTCTCGGATCGAGTCGTACGGGATGCGCCCGTACAACCAGGGGTTGATCGCATGCGTGGCCACCGCGCCCATCACGAGCGTGCTGCCGTCGGCTGGCGACTTCGCGACAAGGTCTGCACCGAGGTTGCCGCCTGCGCCGGGCTTGTTCTCGACGATCACGACACCCACGCTGTCCTTCACGCGCTCGGCCAAGGCGCGAGCCACGATGTCGAGTGGGCCACCGGGCGGGTAGGGCACGATCAGGCGCAGTGGCTTGCCGGTCTGTGCAGGAGCGGGCAGGGCGGCCAGTGCAGCGAGGCCGGACAAGAGCTTCAGGGTCGATCGGCGTTGCATCGGCTTCATGCTCCGTGTTTGTCGGCTTCCGACGTGAAGCTGTCGGCATAGAACTCGTCGAGCGGCAGGTTGCAATGCGCCACGAAATCGCGCTGCGCAGAATTCACCATCACCGGCGCCCCGCAGGCATACACCTGGTGGCCCGAGAGGTCTGGCAAGTCGGCCATCACCGCCTGGTGGACGAAGCCGGTGCGGCCCGTCCAGGCGTCTTGCGCGGTGGCTTCTGACAGCACCGGCACATAGCGCAGATGAGGCATCGTGCGCTCGGCCTCCAGGCACCAGTCGTGCATGTAGAGGTCGGCCTTGCTGCGGCAACCCCAGTACAGCGTGGTCGTCCGCTGGATGCCTTTGAAGCGCATGTGCTCGATGATGGCCTTCAGCGGCGCGAAGCCGGTTCCGCTGGCCAGCAGCACGATCGGCTTGTCGTTGTCTTCGCGCAGGAAGAAGCTGCCGAACGGCCCTTCGAGGCGCAGGATCTCCTTCTCTTTCATCGCGCCGAACACATGGTCGGTGAACACCCCGCCCGGCATATGGCGGATGTGCAGCTCGATGCCCGGCTTGTCGCTCTGTGTGCTCGGCGCATTGGCCATGCTGTAGCTGCGGCGGTGGCCGTCTTTCAAAATGAATTCGATGTACTGGCCGGCGCGGTACTGCAGCGCATCGTTCGCCGGCAGCTGCAGCTGCAGTACGGCCACGTCGTGGCTGGGCTTGGTGATCGTGGTCACACGGCACGGCATCTTGCGCACCGCGTACTCGCCGGCACCAGCCACGGTTCGGGCCTCGAGCACCACGTTGGTCTGCGGCGCGGCGCGGCAGGTGAGGGTGAAGCCGGCCTCCTCTTCGGCCGGGCTGAGTGCCTTGGCCTGGTGGGTGCCGTGGATCACGCGGCCTTCGACCAGCTTGCATTTGCATGAGCCGCAGGCGCCGTCTCGGCAGCCGTAGGGCAGGCCGATGCCTTGGCGGATGGCCGCAGTCAGGATCGGCTCGTCTCGCTCGACGGAGAAACTTACACCACTGGGCTGGACCGTCACGGTGAACGTCATCGGATAACCTCGCTCGCACAAAAACGCAAAACAGCCCTCAATTTTGCCCGCGATCCCATGACCCTCCAGGCGAGCCTCCCCACCCGCTTCAAACGGCCGACCTTGCTCATCGTCGGCTGCGGCGACGTGGGCCTGCGCGTGGCTCGGTTGCTGAAGGGGCGTTGGCGCCTGCTGGCGCTCACCTCCAGCCCGCAGCGCGCGCCGGCTCTACGCGAGGCCGGGGTGCTGCCGCTGATCGGCAATCTCGACGATCCCCTGACCTTGGCGCGCCTGGGCGGCCTGGCCGACGCCGTGCTGCACCTTGCGCCGCCGCCAGGCCAGGGCAAGACGGATACGCGCACGCAACACCTGCTGCAGGCGCTCGCGCGCAAGGGGCGTGTGCAACGCATCTGCTACGCCAGCACGAGCGGCGTGTACGGCGACGCACAAGGCCAGCGTTTCGACGAGACCCGGGCCGTCAACCCGGCCACCGACCGCGCGCTGCGCCGGGTCGACGCCGAAGCCCGGGTGCGCTGGTATGGGCGCGCGATGGGCGTGCACGTCAGCGTGCTGCGCATTCCCGGCATCTACGCGGGCGATCGCCCGGGCGGGCACCCGAGAGAGCGCCTGGCGCGGGGCACACCGGTACTCGCTCCTGCCGACGACGTCTACACCAACCACATCCACGCCGACGATCTGGCACGTGCCTGCGTCGCCACGCTGCACCGCGGCCTGCCGCAGCGCGTGGTGCATGCGAGTGACGACACAGAGCTCAAGATGGGCGACTACTTCGACCTCGCCGCCGACCTGTGCGGCCTGCCGCGGCCCCAGCGCGTGAGCCGGCAGGCGGCGCAGGAGTTGATGTCACCGATGCAGCTGTCGTTCATGAGCGAATCGCGACGTCTGGACAATCAGCGTCTGAAGCGTGAACTGCGACTGCGCCTTCGCTATCCCAACGTGACACAAGGCCTGGTGGCGTAAGCCTTGCTCATCGACCTGCGTGCTAGAGTTTTTGCTTCTTTCTCGAGCTCTATGACCACGCCGTTGAATCCCGATCTGCTTCGCCCCAGCCTGTCCGACACCGGGCAGGTCGCCGCCGCCCCGTACACCCTGCAGACGAGCTTCTTCTCTGCCTTTTTCGGTGGGCCGTTTGCGTCGGCCGCAATGCTGCTGCTCAACGCCCGGCGCTTGGGCCGCCTGCAGCGCGACGTGGTGTGGGCGCTGGTGATCGCCATCGCCTTTGCTGCCTGGCTCGTCTTCGTCTACACCACCCCGGCGGGCCATGCGCTGCAAGTGAAGATGGCCGAATGGGTGGGCGGTCGCTCGATGGCTTTGGCCGAGCGCCTGATGGCGCTGCTGGCCTTTGCCGTTAGCGCGGCATTGCACCGGCGCGAGCAGCGCAGCGCTGACCTCTTCGGCCTCAAGCGGCCGAATGGGTGGGTCGCCGGCATCGCGTTGATCGTCTTCGGCTTTGCTGCCACCGTGGGCCTGACGATGGTGGTGACCTGATGGACACCGAACTCTCATCCTCCGACGACCGCGTTCGCCAGATCAGCGAGCTGCTGGACCGACGGCGTACGGCGCAAGCGCGTGTCTTGCTGAGCGAAGCACTCACCACCCATCCCGATGACGCGGAGCTGCTCTTGCAGGGCGCGCGCGCCGACGCGATTGACGATGACAACGCCTCGGCCCGCGAGACGCTGCAGCGTGTGATCGCACGCCAGCCTGAGCACTTCGGCGCTCGCGCGTTTCTACTGGCGCTGCTGACCGAAGACGGTGACCTCGTGCCTGCGGAGCAACTCGCGCTGAGCATGATCGAGCAGTACCCGCAGACGCCCGACCTGTACGCTGCTTACGGCCGGGTGATGCTGCGTGCGCTGCATTTCGCGAAGGCACGTGCGCTGGCGCAGGAAGCGCTACGCGTGGACCCGGAGAGTGACTTCGCGCTGCGCGTGATTGCGCTGTGCGACGTGATCGAGCTGCCGCGTGGCACCGACAGTGCCGCCCTGCGCCGCCTGCTCGCCCAGTACCCCGAAGACCGGCACACGCTGAGCCTGGTGGTGACGGCGCTGATCCAGAGCGGTGACCACCGCTCGGCGCTGCGGGGTGCGCGCGAGCTGCTGCGCAGCCAGCCGAACGACCCGCATTGGCTGTCGCTGGTGCAGGCGCTGTCGGTGCAGAACCACTGGTCCATGCTGCCGCTCTGGCCGCTGCAGCGCTTCGGCTGGGGCGCCTCGGTGGCGCTGTGGCTTGGCGGCGTGGTGGCGGTGCGCGTGCTGGGGCAGATGAACTCACCGGCCGCGGCTTGGGCGTCCTGGTTCATCCTCGGCTACGTCATCTACTCCTGGGTGTGGCCGCCCTTGTTGAAGCGCTGGCTGCTGCGCTGAGCCTCTTAGGATTTCCCTTGAACGAACCCACTCCCCGCCAAGCGCTGGAACAGCGCCTGCTGCAAGCTCCCTTCGACGCCGAACTGCGTTTCGAGTACGCGGAGCTGCTGCTCGCCGAGCCCGATGCCGCTGCGGCGCTGACCCAGGCTGATCTGCTGAGCCAGCAATTGCCAACTCAGGCGCGGCCCGCCGTGCTTCGCGCGCGTGCCCTGCTTGCGGCCGAGCGGACTGCCGAGGCCTTGACCACCTACACCAAGGCACGTGCGCTGGCAGGCTTCGAACCCGTCGACGCGCTGGACGAGCTCGGCGCCTCTGCTCAGAGTAGCCGCGGGCCGCAGCTGCAGGTGGTGGGGGGCAAGTCGGCCACGGGCAGCGTGGTCGCCATCCAGAACGTGCGTGAAGAGAAGGTGCGCTTCACCAGCATCGTCGGCATGGAGGCTCTGAAGAAGACCATCCGCATCAAGATCATCGAGCCCTATCTCAACCCCGGCTTGTTCGCGCGCTTTCGCGCCCAGGCGGGCGGCGGCATCCTCCTCTACGGCCCGCCGGGTTGCGGCAAGACCATGATGGCGCGCGCCATTGCCAACGAATGCAACGCGAGTTTCGTGTCGGTGGGCATCTCCGACGTGCTCAACATGTGGCTGGGGGAGAGCGAGCGCAACCTCGCGGCGTTGTTCGATAAGGCGCGTGCGCAGCAGCCCTGCGTGCTGTTCTTCGACGAGCTCGATGCGCTGGCCTATTCGCGGTCGAAAGCAGGCAGCGCCAGCGCGCGCACCGTGGTCAACGAGTTCCTGGCTCAGCTTGATGGCGTGGGCCGGGAGAACAAGGGCCTGCTGGTGCTTGCGGCAACCAACATGCCGTGGGACGTTGACTCGGCGATGAAGCGGCCGGGCCGCTTCTCGCGCCAGATCTTCGTGCCGCCGCCCGATGCTGCGGCACGGCAGGCGATGCTGGAGATCAAGCTCACCGGCATCCCGATGGAAGGCATCGACTTCGCGCGTCTGGCCGCTGCAACAGCCCACTATTCAGGGGCGGACATCGATGGCCTGATCGAGCTTGCCAAGGAATCGGCGTTGGCCGACAGCCTCGCGCAGCAGTCCGACCGCGCCTTGGTACAAGCCGACTTCGACGAGGCCATCAAACAGATGCAGCCGTCGACGCTCGACTGGCTGCGCACCGTGCGCAATGTCGTGAAGTACGCAGGCGAAGACGCGAGCTACAAGGACGTCGAGGGTTACCTGAAGGAAACGAAGCTCTTGTGACGCTTGTGGGCGAGGCGCCTCAGCGGCGCTGCTTGCCGAACGGCGGCAGGCCGCGCCAGTAACGCACGGTGAGAAACCCGCCCAGCATGCCGCCCAGGTGCGCAAACGAACCGAGCCCGCCGCCCAGCCCGAGCAGCAGCGAGATCGCGCCGAACACGACGACGAACACCTTCATCTTCATCGGTATCGGCGGGAACAGCGGCATGATGGTGCGGTCAGGGAAGTACATCGCCGTGGCCATCAGCAGGGCGTAGAGCGCGCCCGAGGCGCCCACTAGGCTGCTGTTGCCGAACTGGGGAATCAGCGAGACCAGCACGTAGGTCAAACCACCGAACACGGCGCCGATGGCCAGGAAGGTCATGTAGCGCTTGCGGCCCCACAGCATCTCCAATTCGGCACCGAACATCCACAAGCCGAGCATGTTGAAGAAAAGGTGCAAAGGATCGGCGTGGAGGAATGCGTAGGTCAGCAGCTGCCACGGCCAGAAGTAAGGACTGGTCACCGGGTACAGCGCGAACCATGCGGCGATGGGCGTGAAGATCTGCAGGCAGAAGATCGCCGTGCA
Source organism: Rhizobacter sp. P2_G4 (assembly GCF_056403575.1). Taxonomy (NCBI): domain Bacteria; kingdom Pseudomonadati; phylum Pseudomonadota; class Betaproteobacteria; order Burkholderiales; family Sphaerotilaceae; genus Rhizobacter; species Rhizobacter sp. P2_G4. The sequence continues at coordinate 329,271 of NZ_JBFUFG010000002.1, forward strand.
GCCCAGCATCAGGAATTGAGTGGTCGGTGGAATCGGTGGCATGCGCGGAGCCGGAGCAATAAACCGCCAAGCGTACCCGGTTTGCCGAGAATCCCCGCCGGGCTGTGGCAAAATCGCGCCCTCTGCTGCACCGGCCTCGGTGGCGAAATCGGTAGACGCGCGGGACTCAAAATCCCGTTCCGCAAGGAGTGTCGGTTCGATTCCGACCCGAGGCACCAATCACTTAGCGCGTTTCGGTCTTGACCGTTTCCGCGTTCCCTTTCACCCTTTCCACCTCGCTGCCGCGAAGGCGCCCCACCGCCTCTGCTGCTAAGGCTTGCGCGTCGGTCCGAGTGCTTGCAGGCCCTTGATCACAGGGTCGAGCAAGCGGTCCACCTCCTGTGCCAGGGCATCGATGCCCTCGGCCCCTTGCGTACAAGCCCGCTCGAGGGCTGCCGCCTCCTGCTGCATCGCGTAGATGCCGAGCGTTGCTGCCAGGCTCTTGAGGTCATGCACCACACGTGTCGCGGCGGTCGTCTCGCCCGCTGTACGTGCCGCGTTGAAGCGAGCCAGAAAGTCGGCCTGGCCGTCGCGGAACATGCACAGCAGGCGGCGGTAGAGCACCTCGTTGCCCATCGTGGCGGCGAGGCCGATGCGGGTGTCGATGCCCGGCAATGCGGCAAGCGAGTCAGTGCCCTCGTCGGCGCTTGCGGCGCTGTTCGATCCGGCCGAGGTGTTCACCGCCGGGCGCACCCAGCGGGCGAGCGTGGCGAACATGTCGTTGACCTTGATGGGCTTGGCGATGTGGTCGTTCATGCCGGCCGCCAAGGCCTTCTCGCGGTCGCCGACCATGGTGTTAGCCGTCATCGCGATGACCGGCAGATCTTGCAGACCGGGCTGCTGCCGCAGCGCCCGGGTGGCGGCATAGCCGTCCATCACCGGCATCTGGCAGTCCATCAGCACCCCGTCGAAACGTTGGCGGCCCAGCATGTCGAGTGCTTCCTGGCCGTCGCTTGCAGTGCTGACCATGATGCCGGCGCGGCTCAGCACGTCGAGGGCGAGTTCACGGTTGATGGCGTTGTCTTCCACGAGCAGAATCCGCACCCCGCTCAGGCGGCTCTGGTGGCCGAGCATGGCCTCTTCGCGCTGCTCGGTGCGCGTGGGCTGGTGCGCCGCGAAGCCCAGTGCGGCGCTGCAGGCATCGAACAGCGTCGATGGGGTAACCGGCTTGGTCAGCAAGGCGCTGACGCGAAACTGCCCCTCGGTCAGCCGCCGCTGCGCCTCGTCGCGGCCGAAGGCAGTCAGCATCAGCACGGTTGGCGTCGGGTGGCGTTGGTGTTTGCGCTGCCCCAGCCGGCGGATGCATTCCATGCCGTCCATGCCGGGCATCTTCCAGTCGAGCAGGACGAGGTCATAGGGCTCGTCGCTCGCGTCGGCCCGCTCCACCATGCGTAGCGCCTCCAGGCCGTCGACGGCGGTGTCGGCCTTCAGCCCGAGTGAGACGGTCATGCGGGTGAGAACGTCGCGGGCACTCGCGTTGTCGTCGACGATCAATGCACGGGTGCCGCGCAAGCCTTCGTGGCGCGGCGCACGCAGCGGCGCGGCTCGCAGCATCTGCAAGCCGAAGCGCACGCTGAAGTGAAAGCGGCTGCCGCACTCCGGGACGCTGTCGACTGCGAGCTCACCGCCCATCAGCCGAACCAGATGCCGGCTGATCGCCAGGCCGAGACCCGTGCCGCCGTAGCGCCGGCTGGTCGACGCGTCGGCCTGCGAGAACGGCTGGAACAGGCCTTCTTGCTGCTCGATGCTCATGCCAATGCCGGTGTCGCGAACTTCGAATCTCAGCAGCGCCGACGCGCCGTCGTGCTCGACCACGTCGATGGCGACGACGACTTCGCCGCGCTCGGTGAACTTGACGGCGTTGTTGCCCAGGTTGAGCAGCACCTGGCGCAGGCGCGTCGGATCGCCCACCAGCGCCATCGGCAGCCCCGGCGGCTCGACGAACAGCAGCTCCAGCCCTTTCTCCTCGGCGTTCAAGCCGACCAGGTTGGCCAGGTCGTCCATCACGTTGCCGAGGTCGAAGGGAATGTGTTCCATGTCGAGCTTGCCGGCTTCGATCTTCGAGAAATCGAGGATGTCGTTGATGATGCCCAGCAGCGATTCGGCCGAGCGGTGCACCTTCTGCACGTAGTTGCTCTGCTGGGGGTTGAGCCCGCTTTGCAAGGCGAGGTAGGACATGCCCAGAATCGCGTTCATCGGCGTGCGGATCTCGTGGCTCATGTTGGCCAGGAACTCGCTCTTAGCCTGGCTCGCGACCTCGGCCCGCTTCGTCGCATCTGCCAGCTGTGCGGTGCGCTCGCGCACCGCCTCTTCCAGGTGGTCGCGGTGGCTGCGCAATTCTTCCAGCGCTTGCTTGCGCGACGTGATGTCGGTGATCAGCCCGTCGAATCCGGCCGGGCCAGCGCTCTCCGCCGCGGCGCCGGTTTGCGGTCGGGCGTTGAGCTGGACCCAGATCGGGCGGCCATCGGCGCGGGTCAGCTGCAGCTCCATGCCGGCGATCTCGCCGTCTCGCGCCAGGGTGGCGAACTGGGCGTCGATCTGTGCCGGCGTGAACAGGGGCCAGCGGCTGTCGCCGTTCACGGCCTCCATCAGTTCAGCCGGCGTGGCGTAGCCCATCAGCCGCGCCAGCGCCGGGTTGGCGCCGTGCAACCCGCCCGCCCGATCCAGCCGAAAAATGCCCTCCACCGAGTTCTCGAAGATGCCCCGATAGGTGGCCTCGCTTTCGCCCAGGCGCCGGACCGAGTCGCGCAACCTGTCGGCCATCGCGTTAACGCGCACGGCGAGGCGGCCGAGTTCGTCACCGGACTCGATGGTGCTGCGGGCGTCCAGGTCACCCTCGGCGATGCGGTCGACGACGGCCTCCAGGCGATTGATGGGCGCGCTCACCATGCGCCGCAAGAGCAGGAAAGTCGCCGCGTACAGCACCGCCACGATCGCGGCCACGACGGCAAGAATGGCGCGACGCGCGTCCACGACGGCCTGCTCGACCACGGCGCGGGTGAGCACCACGCGCACTTCGCCAATCTTCTGCGGCTTGAGCGCACCGGGTGGCGTGTACTCGATCGGTTGCACGCGCACGATCGGATTCACCAGGTCTTTGACCGGCAGCTTGTTCACCTCGGACACCGTGCCGTAGCCCACTGCCGTGACGCTGAATTGCGCGACGTCGGGATTGGGCGCCAGGGCAGCGAGCTGGCCATCGATTGCGGCACGATCGACGTTCCACAGCGGATAGGCCGCAGTGCGGCTGAACAGATCGGCAATGCGCCCGGCCCGGCCTTCCAGATCCTGGAACCGGCGCTCGCGCTCGCGTTCGATCAGCACGAACGCCGAGCCGGCCGCTACCAGCGTCACCAGAATCGCCAGCGCCAGCACCAGCTTGGTATGCAGGCTGGTCGCCCGCGGAATCAGGCGCCTCGGCGTCGGCAAGTCGTCCCTATGCATTGCGCAGGAGCGGTGCCAAGCTGAAGTCGTAGCGGCCAGCCTTTGGATGGAGGGCCTTCGAGTAGATGCTGAAGTCGAATGCCGCGTCTCGCTTGTAGACGGCCTGGTCGTAGCGCGACGCGCTCTCCCGGTTGACGACGTACATGTAGTCGAGCTTCTGCGTGACACCGCCGTGGGCCGCGAAATCCACGCCGCGGTGGTAGTCGTGCAACATCACCATCGCCCAGGCGCCGATGAAGAAGTGGCTCCCGATCGTGGCGGCCAGACCGCCCTCGGCCAGGCTCGTCAGCGCGTTCGGCCAGGCGCCTGTGCCACCGACCAGCACCTTGGCGCCGCGGGTGTTCACCGCGCGCATCGCGCCCAGCGCCATCGAGTCGTTGCCGGCCCAGATGACGTTGGCCTGCGGATAGCGCGCCAGCAGGACGTGGGTCTTGCTCTCTGCGTCGGTATCGCTCCAGTCGCTGAACGCCAGTTGAAGGATCTGGCCTCGCCCGGCTCGGGCGATGAAGTCGCTGACGCCTTGCGCTCGCTCCAGCGAGACCGGCGTGCTGCGGTCTCCGGTGATGCCGATCACCATCGGCTCGCGTCCGCCGAGTTGGCGCGACAGCTCGGCCATCATGCGGGACTCGGAGCGAGCTTCGTCGGTCGTCGCGGTGCCTATCCAGTGGCGCATCTGTTCGCGCTCATTGCCGATCTCGCGCCGCTGTTCCGGCGTCAAGTCGTTGTGGATCAGCAGCACCTTGGACGGCAAGCGCGCCAGCATCTGCAGCATGTGGAGAGCCGCCAACTTCTCGTTGACGATCACGATGTAGTCGGGTGGATTGCTGCGCTGCGCCACGCTTTCGGCCTGGCGCAGCATCAGCAGGTGGTCGCGCTCGGCATACAACACCTCGAGCTGCATCCCGAAAGTCTTGGCAGCGGCCGCCATGAAGTGGGCCGTCATGCGCCAATGCGGCCCCTTGCCGCGCTCGACGGGCTCGCCCGGATTCAGAAAGACGACGCGCGGCGCCGACGGCTGCGACGCCACGTGTCCGGCCGCGCACAACAGGCTGGTACCGGCAACCAAGGCATTTCGGCGATCCATGTTGCAAACTCCGCTGCTTGATGCGGCCGGTGAGGCCAGCGGCCATGCATTGAACCATGCTCGCCTGCGCTTCACAACGCTCGCCGAGCCTGCGTCGCGCGCTCCGACGGTCACCGGTCAATCCCTTCCCGAGCACCGCTCGATAGGCCCTGCCACAATGCGGCGAGGACAGATCTGGCCAAGAGACAGCATGGTGCGATACAAGACGATTGAAGACGTGATCGGGCACACGCCGCTCGTTCGGTTGGTTCGCGTGCCGGGTGCCGACAACGAGAAGCGCGGCAATGTGATCCTCGGCAAGCTGGAGGGCAACAACCCCGCCGGCTCGGTGAAAGACAGGCCGGCCATCAGCATGATCCGCCGGGCCGAAGAGCGCGGTGACATCAAGCCTGGCGACACGCTCATCGAAGCTACCTCGGGCAACACCGGCATCGCACTCGCGATGGCCGCGGCCATCCGCGGCTATCGCATGCTGCTGATCATGCCGGAGGACCTGAGCATCGAGCGAGCGCAGACCATGAAAGCCTTCGGCGCCGAACTCATCCTCACGCCGCGCAGCGGCGGCATGGAATACGCCCGTGATCTGGCCGAGCAGATGCAGGGAGACGGCAAGGGTCGGGTGCTCGACCAGTTCGCCAATGCCGACAACCCGCGGGTGCACTACGAGACCACCGGCCCCGAGATCTGGGCCGATACCGAAGGGCAGATCACGCATTTCGTGAGCGCGATGGGCACCACGGGCACCATCACCGGCACCTCGCGTTACCTGAAGGAGCAGAACGCCGCAGTGCGCGTGATCGGCGCGCAGCCTTCTGAAGGGTCTCGCATCCCCGGCATCCGCAAGTGGCCCGAGGCCTACCTGCCAAAGATCTACGACCCGACGCACATCGACGAAGTCGTCAACGTGAGCCAGGACGCCGCCGAAGAGATGGCGCGCCGGCTCGCGCGTGAAGAGGGCCTGTTCGCCGGCATCTCGGCGGCTGGCGCTTGCTGGGGTGCGCTCGAGATCGCCAAGCAGGTCGAGAACGCCACCATCGTGTTCATCGTCTGCGACCGCGGCGACCGCTATCTGTCGACCGGCGTGTTCCCCGCCTGAAGCGCCCCGGCCGGCATGACGTACCAGTACAACTACTGCCCCAACTGCGCGACGCCGCTGCAGCAAATCTCCGTCGAAGAAGATGGCGGGCCGAAAGTGCGCACACGCTGCCCGGCCTGCGAATGGACACACTGGAACAACCCCACGCCGGTGCTGGCGGCCGTCGTCGAGCTGGCCGATCGCGACGGGCAGGTGCTGCTGGCGCGCAATGCGGCGTGGCCGGGCAAATTCTTCGGCCTCATCACCGGGTTCATGGAAGCGGGCGAGACGCCGAAAGAGGGCATCGCGCGCGAGGTCGCCGAGGAGACTTCATTGCAGGTCGAGGAGCTCGACCTGATCGGGGTCTACGACTTCCAGCGCATGAATCAGATCATCATTGCCTACCATGCGGTGGCGCGCGGCGACATCGTGTTGTCGCCGGAACTCGTCGAGTACAAGACGCTTGCGCCCGCCGACGTGAAATGCTGGCCTGCCGGCACCGGGCAGGCTATGGCTGACTGGCTCATCTCGCGCGGCATCACGCCGCAGTGGATGGATTTTCCCCCGCGCCGGCCCACGGAAACAGAGGACTGATTGAGATGAACTTCAACAAAGAACTCGACACCCGCGGCCTCAATTGCCCGCTGCCCATCCTGAAGGCCAAGAAAGCCCTGGCCGACATGCACAGTGGCGACGTCTTGAAGGTCGTGGCGACCGACCCGAGTTCGATGCGCGACTTCCAGGCGTTTGCCAGGCAGACCGGCAACGAACTCGTGGAGCAGTCAGCGGCCAACGACGAGTTCGTCCACTACCTGCGCCGGCGTTAGATCTCGACGCTTTTCTCGGAAGCCTGCGCCGAGGGGGCGCTTGACGTCCGGCAGCTCCTGTTTTCCCGCCTGTTCGCGGGCTACTTCGAGCTCGAAGGTCATGTCAAAGTGATCTTCGATCGGGCGATTGCGGCGGCTTGCCACGTCACCCGGAGCATCCCTTCGGGCCGCGCTTTCGTTGCTGGAAGCAAGCGAGTTCTAAGACCCGGAATTGGAAAAACCACTTTATTAACAAGCATTTGCTTACAATCGTGGTGATCGATATTTCTTGAAGAAGATGGTGTCACGCACTTCGTGACGGGCATGCGAGGGAAGAGACTGTGACGGCATGGACGTACTGATCATCGAACCGCTGGAAGCCGAGGTCATGCAATGGCTCGGCGCACGTCACTCGGTCCGTTATGCGCCTGAGCTGGTGCGGGATCCCCGCGAGTTCCGGCAGGCGCTCTACAACGTGCGGGCCTTGATCCTGCCGTCGCTGGTGGCGCTGGATGCCGCCACCCTTCATTACGCACCGGTCTTGCGTGCCGTCGGCCGCGTGAGCGGCGGCGCCGAAAACATCGACCTCGACGCCTGCTCCCGTGCCGGCATCGAGGTTGTGCGCAGCCTCACGGCAACGGCTCAGGCAGAAGCCGAATTCATGATCGGCGCGATGCTCTCGCTCTTGCGCCGCGTGCCGATCGAAGGCGCCGACGGCATGCTCGTCGGGCGCGAACTGGGCGCTTGTACCGTGGGCCTGATCGGCATGCCGCCTGCTGCCAAGGCGATGGTGCAGATGCTCAGCGGTTTCGGCTCGCGCATGGTGGGCTACGACCCGTCGCTGCATGCCAGCGACAGCGTCTGGGAGCGCTGGCGTGTGGCGCCGCTGGGCCTGCGCGAGCTGCTCGAGACGAGCGATGCGGTGTGCGTGCAGCTCAACTACTTCAGCCGCTACCACGGGTTGCTGGGTGAGCGCTTCCTGCCGTTCTGCAAACCCAACCAGGTGATCGTCAGCGTGGCGCACTCGGGCGTGTTCAACGAGCGGGCGCTGGCCGATGTACTGATCAGCGGCCGCGTGGCCGCCGCCTGGCTCGACAGCCTGGAGCCCGGCTCGCTCGACGACGGCCGCCCACTGAAGGGCATGGACACGCTGCAGATCACGCCACGCGTCAGCAGCACCACGCGCGAATCGCGGCTGCGCAGCTCATGGGCCGTAGCCAAGCGCATCGACGAACTGCTTGCGGCCACGCCGCAAGCCCCGCGTGAGTTCAGGTCGACGGACCCAGGCGTCCCAACTGATCTTGCAGCCGAACAAGAGCCGCAGTGAAGTCGGCGATGCGCTGTTTTTCCTGAGCCACCACGGCTTCCGGCGCGCGCGCCACGAAAGACTCGTTCGACAGCTTGCCGCTGGCCTTGGCGATCTCGGCTTCCAGGCGCTTGGTTTCCTTCGTCAGGCGTTCCTTCTCGGCCGCCACATCGATCTCCACATGGAGCGCGAGGCGCGATTCGCCCTGAACCGCCACCGGTGACTGCTGTGTGGTCTGCGAGAACGTGGTCTCGTCGTCGAGCACGTTCACCTCGGACAGCTTGGCGAGCGTCTTCAACACCGGTGATGCCTCGCGCAGGAAAGCCTGGTCACCGAACGCATTCAGCGGCACACGTGAGGCAGGGGACAGCGACATCTCGCTGCGCAGCGCGCGGCAAGCACCCACCACGGCCTTGAGCTTCTGCATCCAGGCGTCGGCCTCGGCGTCGACGCGCTCGAGCTGCGCCTTGGGGTAGGGCGCCGTCGCAATCGTGTCGGTCGCCTTGCGCCCGGCGATCGGCGCCACCGTGTCCCACAGCTCGGCGGTGATGAAGGGCGTGATCGGGTGCAGCAGGCGCAGCATGGTTTCGAGCACGCGGATCAGCGTGCGGCGGGTTGCGCGTTGCTCCGCCTCGCTGCCGTTCTGGATCTGCACCTTGGCGATCTCGATGTACCAGTCGCAGTACTCGTCCCAGACGAACTGGTAGATCGTGTTGGCGACGTTGTCGAGGCGGAAGTCGGCAAAGCCCTGTTCCACCGCCGCTTCCACGCGCTGCAGCTCGCTGCTGATCCAGCGGTCGGCCTGGCTGAAGCTGAGGTAGCCATGCGCCGGACCACCGGGTGCACATTCGGCCTTGGTGTGCTCCTTCAGTCCGCAGTCCTGGCCCTCGCAGTTCATCAGCACGAACTTGGTGGCGTTCCAGAGCTTGTTGCAGAAGTTTCGATAGCCCTCGCAGCGCTTGGTGTCGAAGTTGATGTTGCGGCCGAGGCTCGCATACGAGGCCATGGTGAAGCGCAGCGCGTCGGCGCCGTAGGCGGGCATGCCTTCGGGGAACTCCTTCTTCACGCGTGCCGCGACCTTGGGCGCGGTCTCGGGCTTGCGCAGCCCGACGGTCGACTTCTTCACCAGCGTGTCGAGGTCCACGCCTTCAATCAGGTCCACCGGGTCGAGCACGTTCCCTTCGGACTTGCTCATCTTCTTGCCTTCGCTGTCGCGCACCATGCCGTGGATGTAGACGGTCTTGAAGGGCACGCGGCCGGTGAAGTGCGTGGTCATCATGATCATGCGCGCCACCCAGAAGAAGATGATCTCGTAGCCGGTCACCAGCACGCTGGACGGCAGAAAGAGATCGAGCTCCTTGGTCTTCTCGGGCCAGCCCAGCGTCGAGAAGGGCACCAGCGCCGACGAGAACCAGGTGTCGAGCACGTCTTCGTCGCGCGTCAGCTCGCCGGTGTAGCCGGCGGCCTTGGCCTTGGCCTGTGCTTCGGCCTCATCCCGGCCGACGAAGATCTCGCCGCCGCTGCCGTACCAGGCCGGGATCTGGTGGCCCCACCAGAGCTGGCGGCTGATGCACCAGTCCTGGATGTTGTTCATCCACTGGTTGTAGGTGCTGACCCAGTTCTCGGGCACGAATTTCACTTCGCCCGAGGCCACGGCATCGATCGCCTTCTGCGCGATGCTCTTGCCGTCGGGTGCCGGCTTGCTGACGCCCACGAACCACTGGTCGGTCAGCATCGGCTCGACCACCTCGCCGGTGCGCCCGCACACCGGCACCGAGTTCTTGTGCGGCACCGCCTTTTCGAGCAAGCCCTGCGTTTCGAGGTCGCGCAGCACGGCCTTGCGCGCCACGTAGCGGTCGAGACCCTGGTAGGCCACCGGCCCGTTGTCGTTGATCTTTGCGTCGAGCGTGAAGATGGTGATGAGCGGCAGCTTGTGGCGCAGCGCCACGGCGTAGTCGTTGAAGTCGTGCGCGCCGGTGATCTTCACGCAGCCCGAGCCGAACTCGCGGTCGACGAAGTCGTCGGCAATGATGGGAATGCGGCGGTCGCACAGCGGCAGGTCGACCCACTTGCCCACCAGATGCTTGTAGCGCTCGTCTTCCGGATGCACGGCGAGTGCGCCGTCGGCCATCATCGTTTCTGGGCGCGTGGTGGCAATGTGCATGCCGCGCATCGGTTGGCCATGCACACCCTGCTGGGCCCCGTCGCTGAACGGGTAGAGGATGTGCCACATGAAGCCATCACGGTCTTCGTTTTCGACTTCGAGGTCGGACACAGCCGACTTCAGCACCGGGTCCCAGTTCACCAGGCGCTTGCCGCGGTAGATCAGGCCCTGTTCGTAGAGCTGCACGAAGGTGCTGGTCACCACGGGCGAGAGCTTCTCGTCCATCGTGAAGTATTCGTGCGACCAGTCGACGCTCGCGCCCATGCGGCGCATCTGCTGCGTGATGGTCGAGCCCGATTGCTCCTTCCATTCCCACACTTTGGCGACGAAGTTCTTGCGGCCCAGGTCGTGGCGGCTCAGCTTCTGCTGTTCGAGCTGGCGCTCCACGACGATCTGCGTGGCGATGCCGGCGTGGTCTGTGCCCGGCACCCACAGCGTGTTGTCGCCCTTCATGCGGTGGTAGCGCGTGAGCGAATCCATGATCGTCTGGTTGAACGCATGGCCCATGTGCAGCGTGCCCGTCACGTTGGGCGGCGGCAGCTGGATGCTGAACGACGGCTTGGCCGAATCCAGCGTGGGTGCGTACGTGCCGTTGCGCTCCCAAAGCGGTGCCCATTTGGCTTCGATGGCAGCGGGTTCAAACGATTTGGCGAGTTCTGTCATGGGAGGAGCGGAGCGCCTGATTCGGGCGCTGCGGGGCAAAGACGGGGAATGCCCGAATTGTAGGCGGCGCCCCCCGGCAGACATGCTCACTCGGGCTATGCTCGCGTCGCGTTATCGAAGAGGCATGCGAGGAGGCGTGCGCACATGTCCAAAACCAGCAAAGTTTTCTTGACCCTGGTGCTGCTGGCCGGGTTCGGGGCGGCGCTGTTCTTTGCCCTGCGCGGGCAGAAAGTGGCCGTGGCCGAGCTGGCCATCGCGAGCGCCCCCGAGTTGACCGGCGTGGTCTCGCTCGACGTCGAGCCCTTCTTCAAGGACGAGCGCGTTCGCAAGATCCTGGCCGACAACCGGCTGCCGGTGACTGTCACCCGCCTGGGCAGCCGAGAGATGGCGGCCAAGGTCGTCCCCGGCCAGATGCCCGACTTCCTGTTCCCCTCGGGCGTGGTGGCCGGCAACCAGATCAGCGATGCAGCGCGAAAGGCCGGCATCTCGGTCGTTCAGTCGTCGCCGTTCCACACCCCGCTGGTCATCGCGAGCTGGACGCCGATTGCCAACATCCTGGTCGCCAACGGCATGGCCAAGCCGCTGGGCGAGCGCATCTACGGCGTCGACATGGCCCAGCTCACCGCCGCCATGCTCGCCAAGAAGCGCTGGAAGGACCTGAAAGGATCGCAGGCCTACGACGTGGGCCGCAGCGTGCTCGTTTCCACCACCGACGTGCGGCGCAGCAACTCGGCTGCGATGTACCTGGCGCTCACGAGTTATGCGGTGCATGGCGATGTGGTGACCGACCGCGCCACCGCCGTGCCGCTGGCCGTCAAGCTCGCTGAGCTCTTCAAGCGCCAGGGCTACCAAGAGAACTACGTCAACGGCAATTTCGACGACTACGTGGCCATCGGCATCGGCAAGACGCCGATGTCCTTCATCTACGAGTACCAGCTCGTCAGCTACGCGCTGGAGAAGAAGGGCGTGGGCGCTGACATGGTGCTGCTCTACCCGCAGCCCACCATCGTCAACAAGTTCGTGCTGATCACCGCCAGCGAACGCGCCAAGGCGCTGGCCGACTTGCTCGTGCGCAATGCCGACCTGCAACGAATAGCAGTGTCGTACGGCCTGCGTGTCGCCGACACTGGCTTGTTCATGCAGGCCGTGAAGCCCACCGGGCTGGCAGTGGAAGAGCGCATCACCCAGGTGATCGACCCACCGTCCTTCGAGTTGATGGCCGAGATGATCGAGGTGGTAGCCAAGGAGATGGCGCAATGAAATTGGGATGGAGGAGGGGCTGGTTGACGATGGCGGTGCCGCTGGCATTGGCCGTATCGGCCTGCGGCAAGAAAGAGGCAGAAGCACCGCCGCCGGTGCCCGACGCGCCGGTGTTCTCGGTGCTGGCCACCACCGACCTGCGCGACGCGCAGGCCTTGGAGGGCATGGTCGAGAAGGCCACCGGCGTGAAGCTGCGCTTCACCTACGGCGGCACGATGGAAAGCACCGAGGCCGTGCTGAGCGGCAGCACGCAGGCGCATGCGGCTTGGTTCGCCAACGCCAAGTACCTGCTGAGCGACCCGTACGGCCAGAGCCGCGTCAAGCTGCAAGAGAAGATCATGCTGTCACCCATCACCGTGGGCGTGAGCGCGACGACGGCCAAGCGCTTGGGCTGGGACGACCCGGCCGTGGCGGCCAAGGTCAGCTGGAAAGAGATCACCAAGGCGGCGTCCGAAGGCAAGCTGAACTACGCGCTCTCGAACCCGGCCACGTCCAACCAGGGCTTCATGGCGCTGATGGGCGTGGTGGCAGCGGCCAGCAACAAGGCCGAGGCCCTCAGCGCGGCTGACGTCGACCGCGGCGCCATCGCCGGCTTCCTGAAGGGCTACAAGCTCGCGGGTGACAACTCCACCTACTTGTCCGAGAAGTTCATCGAGCAGCAGGGCACGCAGCCGGGCCAGGTCAACAGCTTCATCAACTACGAGAGCTGGCTGCTCTCGCTCAACAACGGCGGCAAGCTGCGCGAGAAGCTGGTGTTGGTGTACCCGCACGAAGGCGTGTCGACGGCCGACTACCCCTTCATGCTGCTGAAGGACGACCGCCGCGACGACTACCTGAAGGTCAGCACCTACCTGAAGACCGCCGAGGCGCAGACCTGGATCGCGCGCCAGACCTTGCGCCGCCCGATCAACGGCGAGGTGGCCGCCAGCGTGGGCGATCTCTTCCCGAAGGAGGGCATGCGCGTCGAGCTGCCGTTCTCGCCCGACCGGCAGCTGGCCGACGGGCTGATCGACGCCTACCTCAACGAGTTTCGCCGGCCCATCGCCTCGACCTTCGTGCTCGACACCAGCGGCAGCATGGAAGGCCAGGGCCGCCGCCAGCAGCTGGTGCAGGCGCTGCACTACGTGGCGGGTGGTGACAGCACGCTCACCGGGCGCCTGGCCAAGCTGACCAATCGTGAAAAGGTATGGATGCTGCCTTTTTCAGACCAGCCCTGGCGCACCACTTACTTCGAAGTACCCGCCGGCCGTCCGCAGGCGCGCGGCGTGCAGCTCCAGGAAGACTCTCAGGCCAAGCAGGCCGTGCTGGCCGAGGTGCGCGCCTATGCCGACGCCTTGCGCATGACGGGCGGCACCGCGCTGTACGACAGCGTGCTGGTCGCCCTGCAGCACATGCTGGAGCAGAAGCTCAAGAACCCGAATTACCAGTACTCGGTGGTGGCCTTCACCGACGGTGAGAACACCAAGGGGCGCGGGCTGCAGCAGTTCCAGCAGGCGTATGCGGCGTTGCCGGAGGACGTGCGGGGGATTCCGGTGTTCATGGTGCTGTTTGGGGAGGCCAAGGAGGCTGACCTCAAGGCCTTGGTTGCGACGACGGGGGGGAAGGTGTTTGATGCGCGGAAGACGCCGTTGTATGCGGTGTTCAAGGATATTCGGGCGTATCAATGAGGTTGTCTTCGTTGCTTCGGATGGGGTCGGCTGGTTCGCTTTGTCTGGGGTTCCTTTCACTGCGTGAGGCTGCGTCGGGATGTGCCCCCGACAGGGCAGTAACTTTCTTTCGCTTCCCCGAAAGAAAGTCACCAAAGAAAGGGGGACCCGACGGTGGCGGTCGGCCTGAGGCCGACTGCTCTGCGGTGCTCGTGCTTTGGGACCCGCGCCAAACTCGCTTCGCGGCCTGCGGCCGCTGCGCTCAGACAAACGTCGCGAAGTCAGTTTACGAAGCGTGCTGCGCACGCGGCCCCAAAGCCCTGCGCTCCTCGACGCCACCCACGGGGCCCAAGAGCAATGCGGTCGTTGCTTCGCAACTTCCCCACGCCTCGCGTCGCATCGGGCGAGCGAAGCGATGCGTCATCGTGCGATGCGAAGCGAGCCGAATCTGGTGTTCGTCTCCCCCTTCGGACGAGCTGAGCAGCACAGGGCTTTGCGGCGCGCGCGCAAGCGCGCATTCACAACTGACTTCGCGCCGTTTGTCTGAGCGCAGCGGCCGCAGGCCGCGAAGCGAGTTTGGCGCGGCCGCAAAGACCGAGCAGCGCAAGGCAGCCCTCGCAACGCGAGGGCCGAGTCGGCAGGGTCGCTTTCTTTGCCCCCTTTCTTTGTCGACACAAAGAAAGGGGGTCGGCCGCCGGGCCGAAACCCCGGCGCGGCCTCACGCAGTTAACAAGACCATCACGCGTCAGCGCCACAGATCCTGAGCGCGAATGACGACGCAACATGATCGATAAGCTGCTCCGCATCCTCCTCAGCCCCGCCAACTGGGTAGGCCTGGGCATCGCCACCTCCGTGCTCGTGCTCAAGGTCTTGGGTCTCGTCGGCATCGCCTGGCAGCTGCTCGCCGTCCTCGGCTACGCAGCAGGCTTCATCGCCGGCGGCCTCTGGCTAGGCTTCCCAAAGCTCGCCGGCCCCATGTGGGAAGACGCCCTAGAGTTCACCGACGAAGGCGACGCACGCGAAGCCATGAGCCGCGCGCTGAGCGGCGTGCGCGGCCTCGTCCAGTACAACCCCGAAAACCGCCTGCCGGCCAGCCTGCAGGCCAACGCGCTCGAGCTGTGCAAGTCGCTCGAGGCGCTGCTCGCCCAATGGGAGCGCAGCAAGGGTGCCCTCTCGCTGCAAGAGGGCTTCCATGCGCGCCACATCGCCATCTCGTACCTGCCGGATGCCTTGAAGGCCTACCTGTCGATCCCTGCGCAGTACGCGAGCACCCGCGTGCTGCAAGACGGCAAGACGGCTCAAGATATCTTTCGCGACACGCTGGCCGAGCTCGAGGGCAAGGTGACGCAGCTTGCCGACGACCTGGCGAGCCAGGACGCCCACGCCTTTCTCGTCCACTCGCGTTTTCTGCACGACAAGTTCGGCAATCGCCCCTTGATCGAAGCACCCGACATTCCACCGCCCGCGGAGGCTCCCCATGCCAAACTTTGAAGACGTTCCCACCATTGCCACACCGACCACGCCCAACTTCCAGCTGACGCCGCCCGAGGTGATCACGCCGGTGCCGGCGGAGGCCACGCGCACCGCGGTGCCGCTGAAGCCGGAGACGGTGGCCGCGGTCGACGATCAGGTCACGCGCTTCATAGACGCGCTGATGACCGAAGACGTGCACAGCACCGCCTTCAAGAACAAGCTCGACAGCGCCTTCGCACTCGGCCGTGAAGAAATCTCGAACGCAGCGGGCCTGATGCAGGGCCGCTTCCTGCAGCGCAACTTCGTCGGTGCCGAAGACAGCTCGGCCTACAAGGCGATCGGCGAGATCCGCGGCCAGCTCGACAAGCTCAACCCCGGCAACGAAGGCGACCTGCTGTCTCCGAACAAGCTGCTCGGCATCATTCCCTTCGGCAACAAGCTCAAGGCCTACTTCCGCAAGTTCGAGAGCGCGGGCTCGCAGCTGCAGAAGTCGATGAGCCAGCTCTATGCGGCGCGTGACGACGTGCAGCGCGACATCGTCGACATCGAAGCCACCCGCGCGAAGCTGTGGGAGGCCATGCAGCAGCTCGCTGCCGCCGCGCATTTCGCCACCACGCTCGACGCCAAGCTGGCGCAGCGCGTGAACTCATTGCAGGCCACCGACCCGCAGCGCGCCACTGCCTTGCAGCAGGAGGTGCTGTTCTACGCGCGGCAGAACCTGTCGGACATCCTCACCCAGCAGGCGGTGTGCGTGAACGGCTACCTCGCGCTCGACGTGCTGAAGAAGACCGGCCGCGAAATGATGAACGGCTGCAGCCGCGTGGCGACCACCGGCATGAGCGCGCTGGCCGTGGCGCAGACAGTGGCGCGCGCCACCGGCAACCAGATTCAGGTGATGGAGATGCTGCAGGGCGTGAACACCACCATCGGCAACCTGATCTCCGAGACCGGCAAGATGCTCAACAGTCACGTAGATGCGACGGCGCAGTTCGCCAGCAACCCGATGATCGGCATCGACAAGATCAAGGAGATGTTCGACCAGACCTTCAAGGCCATGGACGCGATGGACACCTTCCGCGCCAAGGCCATCGACGTGATGGGTCAGAACAACGTGATCATGAAAGAGCAGCTGACGCGCAGCGAGCAGTACATCGACCGCGTGCGTCAGCAGCAGGCTCGCGAAGCCGGCAAGGCACAAATCCAGGGACCTGTGTCGTTGTAAGGGCCCCCCAGTCGCTTCGCTCCTGCCCCCAGGGGGCGCCACCCAGTGGCCTGGCAAAGCCAGTTCCACGGGTGTTGCTTGAGGGGCGCGTCGCGTCGCTCGCTTGGGTGCAGAGCTGCGGCGCTTGGCACCGATATGCCTGCAGGGGGAGGGTTTATCGGTCGCGACGCAGTACGCCGAGCGGGGTGGTGTTGTCACCCAGCATGAACACCGTGTAGACGTGGGTGGCTTGCAGGCTCACGTCGGTGGCGAGGTAGAGCTCGTCGCTGAACACGGGTGAGGTGCTCTCCAGCCGGTAGGTGATGCTATTCAGCACGCTGACGGGGGTAGAGGCGGTGCCGAAGGCCACGTCGGTCGCGACGGCGCTGTAGTCTGCGGTCAGCGTGATGCTGCCGTTGAGGTTGTTCACCGCGTGCACGAGCCGCAGCTTCGCGTTGGTCGAAGTGATGGGCGGGCTGTTGTCGTCGTTCAGCAGCGTCACCTGCGGTGCAGCCGGTGTGCCCAGCACCATCAGGCTCAGGTCGGCGCCTGGCGTGGCGGTGAGGCCGCTGGTCGGCACGGAGACCCCGTTGACCTGGATGTCGGTGGTGAGCGCGCCTGCCGGAATCAGCGCGTACGAGCCGACGATGGGCGACTTGAGCCCTGCGGACAGCACGTTGCCGTTGACGGTGGCAGCCACGACGCCGTTGGCGGTGGTGTTGGCGATCAGGCGAACACGTGCCGAGGTGTTGTTCTCTGCCGTTGCCGTGCCGCCCTGGTTCAGCAGCAGGCCGTGCACCAGCACGCCACCCGGAGTGCTTGTGAGAATCAAGGTCGCGACCTGCTGGTCGGACAACGCGATGCTCGGGATGTCGAGCCGTACGTCGGTCTTGTCGCCAGCACCCGTCACGACCAGGTGGTAGCTGCCTGCGGTGATCTCGCCATAGGAGCTGAAGCGCTCGCCGGCGATGCTGCTCGCTGCGGCCGAGATGCTGTCGAGGTTGCCGCCGACCGCGGTGATGTACATGTCCACGCTGCCGGCCTCGGTCGAGGTGTTGAAGACGCGCAGCTTGGCGTAGCCGGAGGTTGGTGCGCCTTCGGAGTCGGGCACGTAGACGGTGCGCAGCGTGCCGCCGGTGCTGTAGGCGATGAGCGAGTCGTTGACACCGCTCGACACGGTGCGCGTGGTGGCCAGCGAGGTGATGCCCGAATCGGCGCGCTTCAGCTTGAAGACGATGTCGCCGTGGGTGAAGCCTTCATAGCTGCCGACGCTGCCTTGCACGACGCCCTCGGTGACAACGACGTCCGAGGCAAAGAGGTCGAGCGATGCGTAATCGGTGGTCGCATTGACCAGACGCACCTGGCCGCTGCCGTCATCGTCGTTGTTGCCGCCGCAGCCCGACAAGGCCACGAGAGGAACAACAGCGAGCAATGTAAAGAGAGGGGAGAAAAGGGATCTGAGCTTCACGGAGTGTTTCCTCGGGGGGCGATGCCCGCGATTGAACCTTCCGTGAATTGCGGCTTTGTTGCGCCGCCGCTCGGCATTGATGCGGCTTTGTGTCCCACCGGACACAAAGCCGCAGTTCAGTTTTACATCAGCAAGTGTTCGCCGGCGTTGTCGCCACCGAGGATCACGTAGTTCACCTTGCGGATGTCGGCCAGCCGCGTGCCGCCGGCGTAGCTGATCGAGCTCTGCACGTCTTCGCGCATTTCTCGAAGCGTGTCGGCAAGCTTGCCCTTGATGGGCTCGAGGATGCGCTTGCCCTCCACATGCTTGTACTCGCCCTTGTTGAAGTCGCTGGCCGAGCCGTAGTACTCCTTGAAGAGCTTGCCGTCGACTTCGACGGTTTGGCCTGGTGATTCTTCATGCCCTGCGAACAGCGAGCCGATCATCACCATTGCCGCACCGAAGCGCACGCTCTTGGCGATGTCGCCGTGGTCGCGAATGCCACCGTCGGCAATGATGGGCTTTGTCGCCACGCGGGCACACCACTTCAGCGCGCTGAGCTGCCAGCCACCGGTGCCGAAGCCGGTCTTCAGCTTGGTGATGCAGACCTTGCCCGGGCCCACACCGACCTTGGTCGCATCGGCGCCCCAGTTCTCGAGGTCGATCACCGCCTCGGGCGTCGCCACGTTGCCGGCGATCACGAAGGTCTTGGGCAGCTTCTGCTTGATGTGCTCGATGGTCTTGCGCACGCTCTCGGCGTGGCCGTGGGCGATGTCGATGGTGATGTAGTCGGCTCCCACGCCCTCGGCGGCCAGGCGGTCGATGACCGCGAAGTCCGCCGGCTTCACGCCCGAGCTGATCGACACGAACAGACCCTTGTCGCGCATGCGGCGGGCGTAGGCCACGTTGTCCACGTCGAAGCGGTGCATCACGTAGAAGTAGCCGTTGGCGGCGAGCCACGCGCTGATGGGCTCGTCGACCACCGTCTTCATGTTGGCCGGCACCACCGGCAGCTTGAAGGTGTGGTCGCCGAACTGCATCGAGGCATCGCATTCCGAGCGGCTTTCCACGCGGCACTTGCGCGGCAGCAAGAGAACGTTGTCGTAATCGAAGATTTCCATGTGAAGGCTCCTTAAGGTCACAGATAAGAAGCGGCGCGTTGATGTCAGAAGAGACGCAGTGCGCGGCCCAATGGCTGCGAGCGCTTGACTTGGTGACCCGGCTGTTCTGCGAAGGCCGCCGGCGTGGGCGGTGCAGAAACAAAAAACCGGACACAAAAATTTGGGCCCGGTGGCGAATTGTACGCAGCTATGGCCTGCCCTCGAAGGGGCTTCGAGACGCCTTCTACACTGCAGGGTCAATGGCCCTCGACCCGTCCACCAAACGCCTGCTACCGTGGCTCGTGGCCATCGCGTTCTTCATGCAAACGCTGGACGGCACCATCCTCAACACCGCGCTGCCTGCCATGGCGGCGAGCCTGGGCGAGAGCCCGCTGCGCATGCAGTCGGTGGTCATCGCCTACATGCTCACGGTGGCGCTCTTGATCCCGGCTTCGGGCTGGCTGTCCGACCGCTTCGGCACGCGGCGCATCTTCGTCAGCGCGATCGTGATGTTCAGCCTGGGCTCGCTGCTGTGTGCGCTGTCGCCGTCGCTCGCCATGCTGGTCGGAGCGCGCATCGTGCAGGGCTTCGGCGGTGCCTTGCTGTTGCCCGTCGGGCGGTTGGCGATCTTGCGTGGTTTCCCGCGGGCGGAGTTGCTCAAGGCGCTCACCTTCGTCACCTTGCCGGGCCTGGTCGGGCCGCTGGTGGGGCCCACGCTCGGCGGCTGGCTGGTGCAAGTCGCCACCTGGCACTGGGTGTTCCTGATCAACCTGCCGGTGGGTGTGATCGGCGTGGTGGTGGCACAGCGCTACATGCCCGACCTGCGGGGCGCCGTGGGCCAGCGTTTCGACCTGCGCGGCTTCGTGATGTTCTCGTCGGGCCTGGTGATGGTCTCGCTCGCGTTGCAAGGCCTGGGCGAGCATGCGATGAGCGTGGCGGCGTCGATGCTGCTGCTCGTGGGTGGCCTCGCGGCCATGGTCGCCTACTGGCTGCACGCCACGCGCGCGAAGCAGCCGCTGTTCAGCCCGGCGCTGATGCGCATTCCCACCTTTGCCATCGGCCTCGCAGGCAACCTGTTCTCGCGGCTGGGCAGCGGGGCCATGCCGTTCCTCATTCCACTGTTCATGCAGGTCGGGCTCGGCTACTCGCCATCGGTCACCGGCATGAGCATGATCCCGACCGCACTCGGCGCCATGCTGTGCAAACTCTTTGCCGAGCCGATGATCAAACGCCTGGGCTATCGCACGGTGCTGGTCAGCAACACGCTGCTGCTCGGCTTGGTCATCGCGGCCTTCGGGCTGGTGAGCAAAACCACGCCGCATGTGTTGATCCTGGTGATGCTGGGCGTGTTCGGCGTCGTCAACTCGATGCAGTTCACCGCGATGAACACACTCACGCTGGGCGACCTGGACGAAGCCACCGCCAGCAGCGGCAACAGCCTGCTGTCGGTGGTGATGCAGCTGTCGATGAGCCTGGGCGTGGCGGCCGGTGGGGCGCTGCTCGCGGCCTTCACCGGCGCGAAGTTCCATGCGGCCGAGTCATCGGTGATCGAGAGCTTTCACGCCACCTTTCTGTGCGTGGGCGGCTTGTCGATGGTGGCGGCGTTCATCTTCTTCCAGCTCGGGCCGCGGGAGCAGCCGAGCGTGCAGCCCACGGTGGTCGATGAAGGGTGATCAAAACGTCGGCTCCTAGAATCCCCCGATGACCGAGTTCTCTTCCGACGGCGAGCTGCCGTTCGACGCCCCCCCGTCCACCGGCCTGCTGGCCAACCTCAACCCCGAGCAGCTGGCAGCCGTCACGCTGCCCGGCAAGTCGGCGCTGATCCTTGCGGGAGCCGGCTCCGGCAAAACGCGCGTGCTCACCACGCGCATCGCCTGGCTGATCCAGAACGGCCAGCTCACGCCCGGCGGCGTGATGGCGGTGACCTTCACCAACAAGGCCGCGAAAGAGATGCTGACGCGCCTGGGCGCGATGCTGCCCGTGCCCGTGCGCGGCATGTGGGTCGGTACCTTCCACGGCTTGTGCAACCGCTTTCTGCGGGCGCACTGGAAGATGGCCAACCTGCCGCAAGGCTTTCAGATCCTCGATTCGAGCGACCAGCTCTCGGCCGTCAAGCGCGTCATCAAGGCGATGAACCTCGACGAAGAGCGCTTTGTGCCGAAGCAGGTGACCTGGTTCATCGCTGGCAGCAAGGAAGAAGGCCTGCGCCCGAAGGACGTGGAGGTCCGCGACGAGCAGACCCGCACGCTCGCCGCCGTCTACCAGGCCTACGAAGACCAGTGCCAGCGCGAGGGCGTTGTCGACTTCGCCGAGCTCATGCTGCGCACCTACGAGCTGATGCGCGACAACCAGGCGCTGCGCGAGCACTACCAGCGGCGCTTTCGCCACATCCTCGTCGACGAGTTCCAGGACACCAACCGCTTGCAGTACGCCTGGCTCAAGGTCTTCGCAGGCCCCGAGACCGCGGTGCTCGCGGTGGGCGACGATGACCAGAGCATCTACGCCTTCCGCGGCGCGCAGGTCGGCAACATGACAGCGTTCGAGCGCGAGTTCAAGGTCGAGCAGGTCATCAAGCTCGAGCGTAATTACCGTTCGTTCGGCAACATCCTCGACGCGGCCAACGAGCTGATCTCGCGCAACTCGAACCGGCTCGGCAAGAACCTGCGCACCGAGGCCGGTCCTGGCGAGCCGGTGCGGGTGTTCGAGGCCACGAGCGATTTTTCAGAAGCGCAGTGGTTCGTCGACGAAGCGCGGCAGCTGCACCGCGACGGCATCGCGCGCAGCAACATCGCCTTGCTCTACCGCAGCAATGCGCAGAGCCGCGTGATCGAGAGCGCGCTCTTCAACGCCGGCATGCCCTACAAGGTGTACGGCGGCCTGCGCTTCTTCGAGCGGGCCGAGGTGAAGCACGCGCTGAGTTACCTGCGGCTGATCGAGAACTCGAGCGACGACACCAGCTTTCTGCGGGTGGTCAACTTCCCGACCCGCGGCATCGGCGCGCGCAGCATCGAGCAACTGCAGGATGCCGCGCGCCAGACCGGGCGCAGCCTGTACCAGAGCGTGGGCGCGCTCAGTGGCAAGAGCGGCAACAATTTGCAAGCCTTCGTCGCGCTGATCGACTCGATGCGCGAGGCCACGCGCGGCCTCACGCTGCGCGAGATCATCGAACACATGCTGCACGCGTCGGGCCTGATCGACTTCTACAAGACCGACAAGGAAGGCAAGGACCGGCTCGAGAACCTGGAAGAACTGGTCAATGCCGCCGAAGCCTTCGTCACGCAGGAAGGCTTTGGCAAGGACGCCGTGGCCTTGCCGATCGACGAACACGCCGGTGCGCTCACCGAGGGTGACCCGCCCGCAGTGGCTTCCGTCGACCTGACGCCGGACGCCGAGACCGGCGAGATCATGTCGCCGCTCGCCGCCTTCTTGACGCACGCATCGCTCGAAGCCGGCGACAACCAGGCGCAGGCGGGGCAGGACGCGATCCAGCTGATGACGGTGCACTCGGCCAAGGGCCTGGAGTTCGACGCCGTCTTCATCACCGGCCTCGAAGAGGGCTTGTTCCCGCACGAGAACAGCGTGTCCGACGTCGACGGCCTGGAAGAAGAGCGCCGCCTGATGTACGTGGCGATCACGCGCGCACGCAAGCGCCTGTACCTGAGCTTCAGCCAGACGCGCATGCTGCACGGCCAGACGCGCTACAACATCAAAAGCCGCTTCTTCGACGAGCTGCCCGAGTCGGCGCTGCGCTGGATCACGCCGCGTAACCAGGGCTTCGGCTCCGGCTTTGCGCGCGAGTACCAATCGGCCTGGGAGCGCGGCTCCGGCCTGAAATCGATGGTGGGCGCGGGCGCACAGCCGTCGACCGTTCCGAAGAGCATGGCGCCCAAGGTGGCCACCTCCGACGGGGTGGCGCTTCGCACCGGGCAGTCGGTGTTCCACACCAAGTTCGGCGAAGGCGTGATCGTCACGCTGGAGGGCAGCGGTGACGATGCCCGTGCGCAGATCAACTTCGGCCGCCACGGCATGAAGTGGCTGGCCTTGAGCGTGGCGAAGCTGACGCCGATCGAGTGACGCCCTGCTGGGCGCCTTCAGGCACCGTCATCCCGGGCGGGCTAAACCGGAATGACATGGCGTGGCTGTCGAGGTAGAAACGAAGCTCCCTGCAATCCTGAAGGCTCACGATGAAATTCCAACTCAGCAAGCCCGCGTGTCTCTTGGGCGCTGCGCTGCTTGTCGCCGCGGGCGGCCTCTTCGCGCAAGCCAGTGGGCTGACTCGCACGCTCGTCGGCAAGGCCGACGTGTCGGTTCCTGGCCGCGAGGCGGTGGTGGCCCGGGTCGAGGTGGCACCTGGCGCGCGCGCCGGGCGCCACACCCACCCGGGTGACGAGATCAGTTATGTGCTCGAAGGCCAGGTTGAACTGCTCGTCGATGGGCAGGCGCCCCGCGTCGTGAAGGCGGGCGAGTCCTTCGTGATCCCGGCCGGAACCGTCCACGACGCCCACAACGCGAGCGACACGGCAACGAAACTGGTGGGCGTGTACGTGGTCGAGAAAGGCAAGCCGCTCGCGTCCCCGGCGCCTTGACGGCACGGCCCGCACGGCGTCGACGACGCCGCGCGGCCGCAACACGCTCAGCGCTGGAAACGGCCGTTGGCGCCGACGATCGAAAGATCCGACGACTCGAGTCCGGTGTGGTCGGTCGGGCTGAAGCCGAGTTCGATGCCGCCGAGGTCGAAGCGCGACATCTCTTCCAGCGCACGCTGCACGCCTTCGGAGGTCGGCTTCTTGCCCGCGCGGCGCAGCGCCTCGACCAGCACCTTGGCGCTGGCATAGCCTTCGAGCATCGCCGGAGACAGCTCCACGGTGCTCTTGTTGGCGCGAAGCAGGTCGTTCGCCTCCTTCACGATGGGCATGCTGAGCGCCCGCTCGCTCGGGAACACCTGCGTCACCATCGTGCCGCGTGCGTTGTCGCCCAAGTCCTTGACGAAGCCTCCGGACGCGGTGTTCGACAGCGACACCAGTGTCGCCTTCGAGCCGGTCGCGCGGATCGCGACCATGGCTTTCCCGACCGCGGACCCAGAGCCGAGGACCAGCACCGCCTGCAGGTTCTCTTTGACGACGCGCGCCGCGGCGGGCCCGAAGTCCGGCTTGTTGCGATCGAACACCTCGACGAAGACGGGCTTCAGCTTGGTGTTCGTGAAGCCGCGTTCGGCACCGAGGATGGCATCGCGGCCGAAGGAGTCGTCGGTCTGGAGCACGCCGATGCGAGAGATGCCCATCGCCACCAGCTGCGGGATCGCCTTCTCCGTTTCGGTTTGATATGGCGTGCGGACGTTGAAGACGTGCTTCTTCACTGGCTTGTGCAACACCATGGCACCTGTGGAGGGCGCGATAAGCGGCACGCCCAGCTCGTCGAGCACGGGGATGATGGCTTCATTGGTCGGCGTGCCGCGCGTGAGAAAGAGCGCGATCACCTTGCGCTTCTCGATGAGCGTGCGCGCGTTCTCGGCCGCGAGCTTGGGGTCGGACTTGTCGTCGAGCGCGATCAACTCGATCTTCTGGCCGTTGACGCCGCCTTTGGCGTTCACTGCATCCAGCCACAGCGCGGCACCGGCGCTGGTCTCTTTCACCGAAGCGGCTGAAATGCCGCTGAAGCCGGTGGTCTGTCCCACGAGAATCTGTGCTGAGAGCTGTGTGCTCGCGAGCAGCAGGGCGAGGCCGAGCATGAGCGAGTTGCGCATGGTCTGCGGACGGGGCATGGATGTTCCTCCTGTTTGCCGGCGCGTTGCCTTTTGGTGCTTCAGGCGGGGGCCCGTCACCCGCGCTCGGGTCGCAACGAGTATGAAGCACTTGCCGATCGATCTGCGCCATGGGTGGCCGCGACTGCGCGGTGCGCGTGAAAGAAGCACGCTAGGGCCCAACCTGAGGTTGGGCCAGACCTGCGTGCCGCACGGCCAGACGCGATACAACATCAAGAGCCGCAGCCGTTGATCAACTTCGGGCGGCATGGCATGAAGTGGCTGGCTCGAGTGTGGCCAAGCTGACGCCGATCGAGTGACGGGCGGGCCACTGCGCCCCCCGCCTCTCAGCGCGTCGTTACCGCAGCAGGCGCCCGTCGCGGCTGATGACCGTTACTTCGACGAAGTGCGAACCGACACGGTTGTCGCCACCGAAATTGATCTTGAAACCGCCGGCGTCGTAGTCGCGCATTTCAGCCAACTGAGCCAGCACCTTTTCGCGTGATGGGTCGGCACGGGCGCGCTTCACGGCCTCGACCAGGACCTTCGCAGCGATGAAGCCTTCCATGCTGGCATAAGAGATCGTCTTGGCCGGCGCGTACTGCTTCATCGCGCTGTGGAATTCGCGCACCACCGCCACCGGCGAATTCATGTTGTAAGGGAAGGGCATCACCTGAGAGATGCCGACGCCGCGTGCCAAGTCGTCGCCGGTGTTCTTCAGCAGCTCCTTGAAGTTCACCACCGAGATGCTGAACAGGCGTGCCTTGTTGCCTGAGGCGCGCAGCTTCTTGATGAGGGCCGACGAGGCTTTGTTGACGGCCAYCATGATGACGGCGTCAGGGTTGGCGGCAGCGATCGCCGCGGCGGCGGTTTCGATCTCCTCGGGCTTGCTGCGGTCGTAGTTGCCGGTCGCTACGGCCTTGAGATTGAGCTTGGTCAACGCCGCTTCGGCACCGGCCAGGCCGCTCTTGCCGAAGCCGTCGTTCTGGTAGAACACCGCGAACTTGCGCAGGCCGATCGTGTGCAGGTGCTCCACCATCTTGGCCGTCTCGTCGGTGTAGCTGGCGCGAATGTGGAAGAGGTAGGGGTTGACCGGGTTACGCAGGTCCTCGGCGCCTGTGTACGGGGCGAGCAAGGCGATCTTGTTGTCGCTCAGCACGTTGTTCTTGTTCAGCGCGAGGATGTTGGCCGTGCCGACAAAGCCGAACAAGGCGACCGGACTCTCCTTGTCGATGATCTCCTTCGTGAACTGGAGCGTTGCCTCGGGCTTGTACGCATCGTCCTTTTGCACGACGCGGATCTTGCGGCCGTAGATGCCGCCCTTGGCATTGACACCGGCAAAGTAGGCTGCGGCACCAGAGGCGTATTCGTCGCCGGTGCCGGCAATCACGCCGCTGAGCGGCACGACCTGGCCTATGACGATTTCGCTCGCCGCCAGGGCCGGCGTAGCACAGAGGCTCATCGCGGTGGCTGCGAGCAGGGATGCGCAGAGAGAGCGAACGGAAAGGGAAGCGCGACGCATGAAAGGGTCTCCTTATTGGTGCGGCGCAGTCTGGGTGGGCTGATCTGTTCAGCACACCCGGGTTAATACGGTCGAATGTGATGGTCTGCGCAGAAAGTGCCGGATCTCGAGCGGGATATCGAGCCCCGACGGCTTGCGCGCGGGCATACCGTAGCTTGGCCGACGCAGATCAGGTAGCCCGCAGCCGAGCCCGGTTTTCGTTCAGGTCACGTTCATGTCACACGGCGTTTCTACGATGTGGTGAGTTACCAACCCACAGGAACCCGCATGTCCTACATCACCGATCGGCTGCGTGCCGAACACGCAGCCCGTACCGGCCGTACCGAAATCGAACTCGTCCCCGGGCAAATGTTCGGCGACGTGCTGGAGAAGGCACAGGTGCAGCGCCGCTCGCTGCTCAAAGGCGGCTTCGGCGCTTCCATCGCCGCCGTGTTTGGCAGCGCAGCCCTCGCTGCCTGCGGCGGTGGCGACGATGACGCTCCCGTTGCCACGCCCGACACCAACTACGGCGTGGGCTTTCGCAAGGTCACGGCCACCACCGGCAACGCGGTCATCGTGCCCGAGGGCTACACCGTCGACGTGATGTTCAGTGCCGGCGATGCGGTCGTTGCAGGCAGCACGGCATTCACCGGCACCTTTCTCGGCTCGGCAGACACCGAAAAGTTCTCGGGTGGTCAGCACGACGGCATGCACTTCTACGAACTGCCGGGTGTCGACCCAAAGCTGGGCGGATTGCTGGCCATCAACCACGAAGCGCCGGATGCGGCCATCCTGTTCCCGAACGGGACGCTGCCGTCGCCAGCGACTGCCGAAGATCTGAAGATCGTGCTGTCGTCGGTCGGCGTGTCGGTGATCGAGGTGGAACTGAAGTCGGGCAAGTGGGCCGTGAAGAAGGATTCTCCTTACAACAAGCGCTACACCGGCAACACCGTCTTCAACGTCAGCGGCCCCGCGGCTGCGGTGGTCGGTGCCACCGTGGTCGGCACGTTGAACAACTGCTCGAGCGGCGCCACGCCCTGGGGCACCTACCTCACCTGCGAAGAGACAACCGACAACTACCTCGACCCCACGCAGCCTGCGCAGGGCTACGGCTGGGTCGTCGAGATCGACCCGCAGGGCAAGCTCGCCAACACGCCGGTCAAGCGCACGGCGCTGGGCCGCTTCGACCACGAGAACACCTCGTACATGCTCGACGCCGCCAACAACATGGCGCTGTACATGGGCGACGACGGCACGCCGGGTTGCATCTACAAGTTCGTGCCGAGTGCCAAGGTCAATCTGAGCGACCGCAGCGCCAATGGCACCGTGCTCGACAACGGCACGCTCTACGCCGCCAAGTTCAACGCTGACGGCACGGGCCAGTGGATCGCACTGGTGCAGGGCACGAACGGCCTGACCGTCGGTGCCGTGGACCCGGGCCTGGTGCCGCAATCGGCCACCGCGCCCGCCACCACCGTCGTGGACTTCACGACGCAAGCCGACGTGCTGATCAACACCAAGGCCGCCGCCCGCGTGGCCGGCGCAACGCAGATGGACCGCCCCGAGTGGGTCACCGTCGGCCCGGACAAGAAGATCTACGTCACGCTGACCAAGAACGGCGGCCGCAAGGTGGCAGACGCTGCAAACCCGCGCGCCGGCAACCCGCACGGGCACATCATCCGTTGGAGCGAAACCGACGACTCGCCGCTCGCCACCACCTTCAAGTGGGAGATCTTCCTGCTGGGCGGCGACGCGCGTTTCACCGACGCGACTGCCAAGGGCAACATCTCGGGCGACACCTTCTCAAGCCCCGACGGACTGCGCGTGGACCCCCAAGGCCGCCTGTGGGTGCAGACGGATGCGAACACCGACGCCGCGATCACCAACACCTTCGGCAACAACTCGATGTACTACGTCGACCAGAAGACGAAGCAGTCGACGCGCTTCCTGGTCGGGCCGGATGGCTGCGAGATCACCGGCATCGCCTACACGCCGGACCTCGCGACCTTCTTCATCAACATCCAGCATCCGACCGGAACCTGGCCATCGAACGTGCAAGGCAACAGCTTGCCGCCGCGCTCGTCGACTGTCGTCGTGCGCCGCACCGACGGCAAGCCGGTAGGAGCTTGAGCACCGGAGCGCAATAGGCCGCTGGCAGTACTGCGCCTCCCGAGGCTCTGCCAGTAGCTACTACGGTGCGGGGCTTCGATGCCTTAGCCTGAGCGGCTGTTGTCACGCAAGCAACAGAAGGGCAAGCGAAGCGACGCTCTCATCAAGCAACACCCGCGGATCCGGCTTTGCCGGTCCGCTGGGTGGCGCCCCTCGGGGGCAGGAGCGAAGCGACTGGGGGGCCGTCAAACCTCGACTTCGTCGATCTCGCGGTAGGTATCGCGCAACCACATCTTGAGGCGCTGGCGGTCCATCAGTCCTAGGCTCGACGGCCCTTCGGCTTCCTGCGGTGTCTTGGCCTTCCAGAAGCTGCTGCTGGTGGCGTCTATCTTGTTGATGACGGAGTCGTGCAGCTTGCGCACCGACACCAGCTGGGCGCCAAGCGACAGGGCTCGCGCTTGTTCACCGGATTGCTCGAGCACGCTGAAGTCGCTGCCGCGCACGTGGTTGCGCACGAGCACGTACCTGAGCGCCGGGCCGAAGCGGTCGAGCAGCTTCTTGAGCAGGTCGACCGAGTCCTTGCCGGTGTCCATCACGTGCCAGTAGTGCACGGTCGAGCCCATCTCGTCGACCAGGTTGAGCACGCCCGAGTCGTCCATCCAGCGCACCAGCGGCTCATGCGTCTGAGCCGCCAGGTCGACGAGGATGCGGCGCTGCGGCTGGTCGACGGTGGCTTCGACGATGGCGTCGAGCGCTTCGTAGCGGTCCACCACCACCGGCGAGGCATAGCCGGCATAGAAGCGCATCAGCGCGCCATGGGAGCGGTCGGTGTCGAAGCCGAGAAACGGCAGCTGCTTGTCGATCATGTATTGCGCGAGAACGCGCGCCACCAGCGATTTGCCGACGCCGCCTTTTTCACCACCGATGAAATGGATGTTGCTCATCGAGACCGTTCTCCTTGTTGGGGCTGCATGGTTGGGACCGTCCGCATTGTGACGGCAACTGCCGCGCTTGCCGGCGTGCTGTCACCGAATCGTCACGGGTCTGTCATGGACCTTTCACGCCTTCTTTCTATGGTGCTGGGTGCCAGACGAAGTCCCATCCAGCCCAAAGAAGCATTCATGACAAACGCTCACAAAAACGATCTCGACACCACGATCCAGGCGCCCAACGAATCCCGCCGCCGGCTGCTGAAGGCCTTCTCGGGCGCGCCGCTGCTGCCGTTGGCCGGCTATGCCGGCGCTGCCGGCCTGCTCACCGCCTGCGGCGGTGGCGACGATGATCCAGCCCCGGCCACGCCGGCCGCCACCATCACCTCGGTCAGCTTCACCGGCATGGCTGCACCCGCCACGACCGTGCCGCTGAGCGCGGCGCAAGCCGCCGCCATGGCCACTGTGACGGTCGGCTCGCAGCTGGTCGCGAAATACAGCGACGGCAGCACCCAGACCTTCGCGCTGAAGTACGAACCGTTTTTCGCTACCGGCGACATGGTGTCCGACGGCAAGGGCGGCACCGTGCTGAGCGGCGGCTATGTGGACATCCACGGCCAGCCGATCATCGACACGTCGGTGCCTGGCAAGGAGCGCCAGTTCTTCTCCGACTCTCCCGATGGCAGCTCGCTGCTGACCCTGCCCAGCACGACGGTCGCTGGCATCAAGGGCAAGCCGGTTTTCGCGGTGGTGCAGTTCGAGTACACGACGCGCAACCAGGCCCTGGGCGACACCTACGGCACCTTGCCCTCGCCCATTGCCGTGCTCACGCTGGACCAGGACCAGACCACTGGCAAGCTGAGCCTCGTGAAGTACCACAACGTCGACACCTCGGCTGCGCACGGACTCTGGATCACCTGCGGCGCCAGCCTCTCACCGTGGGGCACGCACCTGTCGAGCGAAGAGTACGAGCCGGATGCGGCCTTCATCGACACCAACGCCCAGTTCAAGGCCTACAGCAAGAACATCTTCGGTGACGAGACCACCGCCAAGCCTTACCACTACGGCCACCTGCCGGAAGTGACGGTCAACCCCGATGGCACCGGCACCATCAAGAAGCACTACTGTCTGGGCCGCATCTCGCATGAGCTGATTCAGGTGATGCCTGACCAGCGTACCGCGATCATGGGCGACGACTACACCAACGGCGGCTTCTTCATGTTCGTCGCCGACAAGGAGAAAGACCTGTCGGCCGGCACGCTGTACGTTGCCCAGGTGGGCGCCGGTTTCTCGATCGACCCCGCCGCTGCCGGTGCGCCGCTGAGCTGGATCAACCTGGGTCACGCAACGAGCGCCGAGATCGAAGCGCTGGCCAACACGCTCAAGGCGAGCGACATCATGGCCGTCAGCAAGACCGACCCGGCCGATGCCAGCTACACCAAGGTCTTCTGCGACGGCAAGGCCAACTGGATCAAGCTGGTGCCGGGCATGGAGAAGGCCGCGGCCTTCCTCGAGACGCACCGCTACGCCAACCTGATGGGCGGCAGCATGGCCTACACCAAGATGGAAGGCACGACCGTCAACATCAAGGACAAGGTGGCGTACTCGGCGCTGCAAAACATGCAAGCGTCGATGGTGCGAGGTGACCTCGCGTGGCGCGAGTCGATGAACGTCACGATCGAGAAGAAGCTGGTGGCCGGCGGCGTGATGCAGCACAGCCTGGCAGGTGGCCAGAAAGACACGGCGGGCGCCGCGATCAACAGCGAGTGGGTGCCTGTGCAGACGAAGGCCTTGCTGGTGGGCGAAGACCTCGCCGTGGCCGATGCGCTGGGCAACCTCTCCAACCCGGACAAAATCGGCAACCCCGACAACCTCAAGTTCTCCGAGAAGCTGCGCACGCTCTTCATCGGCGAAGACAGCAGCACGCACGTCAACAACTTCCTGTGGGCGTACAACGTGGACACCAAGGTGCTGTCTCGTCTGCTGTCGATTCCGGCGGGCGGCGAGTCGACCGGCCTGCACGCCGTCGACCAGATCAACGGCTGGACCTACATCATGAGCAACTTCCAGCACCCGGGCGACTGGAGCGCGAGCTTGCACGCCAAGGTGCAGGCCGACCTGGACCCGCTGGTGCGCGCGAACTACAAAGACCGCTTCGGCGCGTCGGTGGGCTACCTCACCGGCTTGCCGGTGATCGGCTGATCAGAACAACTCGAACAAGAACTGGGATGCGAGTCTGGCCACGGGCGCAAGCCCGTGGCTTTTTTATTKGACGACTCGAATGACCGAAGGCGTCAGCCGCGGCCGACGAAGGGCATCTTCGTTGCCATGATGGTCATGAATTGCACGTTCGATTCGAGCGGCAGCGCGGCCATGTGAACGATGGCGTTGGCGACGTGCTCCACGTCCATGCGTGGCTCGACCATCATCTCGCCGTTGGCTTGCGGCACGCCGCGCGTCATGCGCTCGGTCATGTCGGTGGCGGCGTTGCCGATGTCGATCTGGCCGCAGGCGATGTCGAAGGCCCGGCCGTCGAGCGAGGTCGACTTGGTGAGCCCGGTGATCGCGTGCTTGGTGGCGGTGTAGGGCGCGCTGTTGGGCCGCGGTGCGTGGGCCGAGATCGAGCCGTTGTTGATGATGCGGCCGCCGCGCGGACTCTGGTTCTTCATCAGGCGGAAGGCCTGCTGCGTGCAGAGAAAGGCGCCGGTCAGGTTGGCGTCGAGCACGGTCTTCCACTGCTCGTAGCTCAGCTCGTCGAGCGGCACCGGCGGCGCGCCTGTGCCGGCGTTGTTGAACAGCAGGTCGAGCCGGCCGAAGCGTGCGTGCGTGGCGTCGAACAAGGCCTTCACCGAGGCCGGGTCGGCAACGTCGGCGGGCACGGCCAGCGCATTCGCCGCCAGCGCACCGGCATCGGCCACCGCCTTTTGCAATGGCTCGGCACGCCGCCCGGCAAACACCACGCCGTAGCCGGCGCGCAGCAGCGCGAGCGCGGTGGCGCGCCCGATGCCGGTACCGGCACCGGTGACGATGGCGATCGATGTGGGTGTGCTCATGGGGAAGTCTCCTTCTCGGCGGGTGGGGCCAACGGCGGCATCTCGAAACAATCGGCGAAGGTGAAGTACAGCGAAGCGTAGAACACGGCGACGAACAGCAACACTGCTGGCGCCATGGCGACGGCTGCCACACCGGGCAGGCCCAGCAGCGCAAAGAGGATCGAGCTGACCAGCGCGAAAGCCATCACCGCAGCGACCCCCGTCAGCGCGTAAATCACGAAGGCACCCTTGTTGCGCCAGCAGGCCACGGTGCTGAAGAACAAGGACTTGAGCGCGGTCTGGCCGCCCCAGTACACCAGCGCCGGCGCATGCCACAGCGGCAGGCTGAACAGCGTGGCGGCGCTTGCGAACCACAGCAGGCTCATCTGCAGCCGTGAGTCGTCCAGCAGCTCGCCCACGCTCTCGGGCGTGGCCTTGCCGCTCGCGACGGCGTTCTGCAATGCGGCGTAGCGGCCGCCATCGATCCAGCTGTAGACCGAGGCAACGACGAGCATGGTCACAGCATAGATGGCACCCAGCTGCCAGAGGGCACGCGCGCGCGAACGCTCGCCGCGCAAGGGTTCGATGAAGACCCTTGGCGTTGGGTAGCGGCCTTGCAGGCTCTGCTGCGTGGCCAGCATGAAGCCCAGCGTGACGAGCGGCATGCAGGCCCAGAAAAGCAGCGCGCCGATCCAGGGCAGGAGCTGCGCGACCAGCATGCCCAGCAGCAAGACGCCGAACAAGGCCATGAAGGACAGCGGCCGCGAGAAGAAGACGCGAAAGCCCTGGCGCACCCACAGCGCTCCGCGGCTGGCGGGGACGAGTTGAAGTTTCATGAAGGGTCTGTGGACCTGTGAATCGCGTGTGTCAGATGAAAGCCGGGTGCCAGGGTTCATTGACCCGGTGTGTCAGCACGCGTTCGAAGTGGGTGGGGTCGTGGGCTTTCAGCACGGCGGCGTCGCGCGGCAGATGGAAGTCCCACAGGCGCGAGATCCAGAAGCGCAGCGCGGCAGCGCGCATCAGCGCCGGCATCAGCCGCCGCTCGCTCGACCCGAGCGGGCGCACGGCGTCGTACGCAGCCACGAAGGCGACGGCACGCTCTTCGACCAGGCGACCGCTTTCGAGGTCGATGCACCAGTCGTTCAGGCACACCGCGATGTCGAACAGAAAGGTGTCAACGCCGGCGAAGTAGAAGTCGAAGAAGCCGGTGAGCTTGTGGCCTTCGAACATCACGTTGTCACGGAACAGGTCGGCATGGATCGGGCCGCGCGGCAGCGCCGCGTAGGCGGCTGATGCGCCGAGTTGCTGCTGGAAGCCCAGCTCGCTTTCGATCAGCGTGCGCTGCGCGGGCGTGAGGTGGGGTGCTACCACCGGCACCGTCTCGCCCCACCATTCGAGCCCGCGCAGGTTGGGCTGGTGGCGCGGGTAGTCTTGCCCCGCCAGGTGCATGCGCGCGAGCATAGCGCCCACGCTTTCGCAGTGGAGGGTGTCGGGTGCGAGCTGGTGGCTGCCGCTCAGGCGGTTGACCACGGCGGCAGGCTTGCCGTACAGCATGTGCAGGATCTCGCCGCTGGCGTCGGCCTGCGGCTCGGGCACCGGCACGCCGTGCGTGGCCAGGTGCTTCATCAGGTGCAGGTAGAAGGGCAGCTGCTCGAAGCTCAGGCGCTCGAACACCGTGAGCACGTAGCGGCCTTGCGCGGTGTCGGCAAAGTAGTTGGTGTTTTCGATGCCGGCGGCTATGCCCTTGAGCGCGGTGAGTTCGCCAATGCCCAGGCGGCCGATCAGTGCGGCGGCGTCGTCGAACGAGACTTCAGTGAAGACAGCCATGTCAGTGCCCGGTCACGAGCAGAGGTAGCCTGTCGCAGGCGATCGAGGGCGAAAATTTCATGCAAGCATTGTAGGGAGCAGGCGTGCCCTAAGGCGTCGCCCTAGTGGCGTGCAGGGGCCAGGCGCTGCCTGAGCCAGCCGCTGGCTGCGTCCACGCCGACCACGAGCACGAACATGGCCAGCAGCACGGTCATCGCCTGCGCCTGCTGGAACAGCGAGAGGTGGAAATACAGCATCTGCCCGAGACCGCCCGCGCCAACGAAGCCGAGCACCGCCGCCATGCGGATGTTCATCTCCCAGCGATACAGCGCATAGCCCAGCCACTGCGGCGCGGCCAGCGGCAAGTTGGCGTAGCCAAAGGCGGCAACCGGGCCGGCACCGGCTTCGCGCAGCGCCCGCTCGGTGGTGGCCGGCAGGTTCTCCAGGGTCTCGCCGAAGAGGCGGCCCAGCACGCCGGCCGTGTGCACTGCGAGCGCCAGCGTGCCGGCCATCGGCCCGAGCCCGGCCGCGAGCACCATCAGCGTGGCCCAGACCAGCTCGGGCACGCTGCGCAGCACGTTAAGCAGCAGGCGCGATGCGGCCCGGCTCACCCGCCCAAAGCGGCCCGAAGCCGGCAGCGCGAGCGGCATCGCCACCAGCGCGGCGAGCAAGGTGCCGATGCTCGACACCGCGAGCGTCTGCAAAGACGCTTCGACCGTGCGGGCCAGGAAGCTGCCCGACAGATCGGGCGGGAAGAACTCGGCGATGAAGCGGCCCATCAGGCGCAGCGATTCGGCACTGAACAGGCCGCCCCAGCCGACCGACAGGTAAGCGAAGCTCGCCACCACGACGGCCAGCAGCCCCAATGCGCCCGCCAGGCAGGCGAAGCAGGGGCGCCAGGCGCGCCCGTCGAAGGCGATCGGCAGTGTCTGCGGCGTCGTCATGCCAGGGCCTTGCGCAATGCCGCGCTGATGCCATCGGCCAGCAGCACCAGCAGCAAGAAGGTCAGCAAGATGGCGCTGGCCTCGCCGCCGTTGAGCATCTTCATCGACTGGTCCATCAGCTGCCCCAAACCGCCTGCGCCCACGAAACCCATCACCACCGAGGCGCGCACTGCGCACTCCCAGCGGTAGACGGTGTACGAGGCCAGCTCCTGCGCGGCGCCGGGCACCAGGCCGTACAGCAAGGCCGAGACTCGGCCGCCGCCGGCTTCGAGCAGCGCACGGGCCGGCTGTGTGTCCGTCGATTCGAGGATCTCGCTGTAGACCTTGCCGAGCAGGCCACCGTACGCAATGCCGAGTGCCAGCACGCCAGCGCCCGGCCCGAGGCCCAACGCGCGCACCAGCACCAGCGCCCACACCACCTCGGGCACGGCGCGCAGCACCATGAGCACGAAGCGCGCCGATTGCCTCACGCCGGCCGCACGCCACACGCCAGGCCCGGGCCCGATGCGGGAGATCGACAGCGCGCGCGTCGCCACGAACGCGAGCGGCGCGGCCAGCACGAACGCGAGCGCCATGCCGGCAGTGGCCATGGCCAGTGTTTCGAGCGTGCCGCGCGCGAGCAGCGCCAGAAAGTTGGGGGCCGTCGACGGCGGCAGAAAGCCGGCGAGGAAGCCACGCATGGCTTGCAGGCCCTGTGAATCGAAGAGCAGCCAGGGACGGAACTCCGACCACGCGAGCAGCGGCCACAGCACCACCACGAAGGCGATGAAGCCGCCGACGCGACCGGACCACGCTGGGTCGCGGGCGACGGCGGCGGGTGGCGAGGCGAGGGCTGTCACAGGCGAGCGGGCTGCAGCGCCGGCGAGGCGACCACGTCGGGAGCTGCCGAGTCGTGCGGGTGTTGGTCGACACCATGGACCGGCGGAACACCACCCTCGGAGGCATACAACGCCGACAGCATCTCCGGCGTCACGCTGCCGGCTGGCAGGTCGAACACCACACGCCCACTGCGCATGCCGACGATGCGCGGGAACCACTTGAGCGCCAGGTCCACCGCATGCAGCGAGGCCACCAGCGTGGCGCCGTCGCGCTCGCTGGCGGCCACGAGGGCAGCGAGCGTCTGGTCGGCCAGCGTCGGGTCGAGCGACGAGACGGGTTCATCGGCGAGCATCAGCGCCGGCTGCTGGTAGAGCACGCGTGCGATACCCACCCGCTGCAGCTGGCCGCCCGAGAGCCGGTCGCAGCGGTCGAACAGGCGGTCACCCAGGCCGAGCTGCGCCAGCGCCGCGTGGGCACCGGCCATGTCGGCCGGGTAGACCAGAGAGGCGATGGCGCGCCACAGCGGCCACCGACCCAGTCGGCCCGCCAGCACGGCCGTGACCACGCGCAGGCGCGGCGGGATCGGCGGCTGCTGATGGATGGTGCCGATGCGTGCGCGCAAGCGCCTCAGCGGCCCGGGTGCCAGGCGCCACGGTGCGCTGGCGAGCAAATTCACCTCGCCCTCGCCGGGTTTGAGCGAAGCGCCCAGCACACGCAGCAGGGTGGTCTTGCCGGCGCCCGAGGCACCGATCACCGCCAGCCGCTCGCCTTGCACTGCGGCCAGGCTCACCTGCTCCAGCGCGCGGTGGCCATTGGCGTGGACCAGCCCGCAGCCGGACAGGGTGAAGCCCATGCGCGGCTTACTTGATGAGCCCGGCGGCCTTGCCGGCAGCTTCGATGCCGTCGTAGTTGGACGACTTCGTGGCGATGAAGCGGCTTGCGCGTTGCAGCGCGAGGATTTCCTTGTCGGCGGGCTTGGCGGCGTCGAGCTTCAGGAACGCGTCGGTGAGCTTCTTGGTGACGGCGGCGTCGAGGCCGGGCCGCACCGTCCAGTTGTAGTCGTAGTACGGCGGGGTGGTGACCAGCACGCGCACCT
The DNA here is from genome assembly GCF_056403575.1 of Rhizobacter sp. P2_G4. Taxonomy (NCBI): domain Bacteria; kingdom Pseudomonadati; phylum Pseudomonadota; class Betaproteobacteria; order Burkholderiales; family Sphaerotilaceae; genus Rhizobacter; species Rhizobacter sp. P2_G4. The sequence continues at coordinate 365,955 of NZ_JBFUFG010000002.1, forward strand.
TGGCCGCGTTGGGGTTGCCGGCTTCGACCAGCTTGTCCCACACCGAGGCGTTCAGCACGCCGGCTCCCGCGCGGCCGGCGGCCACGAAGGCGACAGTGGCGTCATGCGCGCCGCTGTAGGCCACGGTCTTGAAGTCGCGCTCAGGCTCGATGCCGGCCTGCAGCAGAAAGAAGCGCGGCATCAGGCTGCCCGAGGTCGATGAGGCGGCGCCGAAGGCGAAGGTCTTGCCCTTCAGGTCGGCCAGCGTCTTCGCATCGCTGTCGATCGGCACGATGAACTTGCTGGTGAATTTCTCGTCTTCCGCGCGCTGCACGATGGGCAACGCGCCGCCTTGCGTGCGCTGGCGCGCCTGCACGAAAGTGAAGCCGCCGAGCCAAGCCATGTCGATCTTGTTCGTGGCCAGCCCTTCGACCACGGCGGCATAGTCGGTCACGGGAATGAACTGCACCGCCAGGCCGGTTTCCTTGGCGAGGTAGTCGCCCAGCGGGGCGAACTTGCGCTGCAGCTCCGTGGGCGCCTCATCCGGGATGGCCGAGACGCGCAGGGTGGTGGTCTGCGCCATGGCAGTAGCAGCCATGGAACCGAGCAGCGCCAGAGCGCAGAGAGAACGGGTGAACAGGGTCATGGTGAGATTTTTTGTGAGCGGCCGGTCGGCGCGAAGAGGGGGATTCTAGGAACCCGGTGTCGCGGCCCCACCCCTCGCGATAATGCGAGGCTGCGAAAAAAGGCGCCCATGGACACCAAAACCTCGATCGAATCGACCCCCGCGCCGATCCGCCTCACCAGCTTCTCGCATGGCGGCGGCTGCGGCTGCAAGATCGCGCCCGGCGTGTTGTCGGAGATCCTGCGCCACAGCGGCGCAGGCGGCCTGCTGCCCAAGGAGCTGCTGGTCGGCATCGAGACGGCTGACGACGCGGCCGTCTACCAGCTCAATGACGAGCAGGCGCTCATCGCCACCACCGACTTCTTCATGCCCATCGTCGACGACCCGTTCGACTTTGGCCGCATCGCTGCCACCAACGCCATCAGCGACGTCTACGCCATGGGCGGCAAGCCCATCATGGCGCTGGCGCTGGTAGCGATGCCGATCAACCAGCTGCCGGTGGAGGTGATCGGCCGCGTGCTGGAAGGCGGGCAGGCCGTGTGCCGCGCGGCCGGCATACCGATCGCGGGCGGCCACACCATTGACTCGGTCGAACCGATCTATGGGCTGGTGGTGATGGGCCTGGTGCACCCGAAGCGGGTGCGGCGCAACCGCGATGCGCAGGCCGGCGACGTGCTGGTGCTCGGCAAGCCGCTCGGCGTGGGCGTGCTCTCCGCCGCGTTGAAGAAGAACCGCCTCGATGCTGCCGGCTATGCACAACTCATCGACACCACGACACGCCTGAACACGCCAGGCATCGCCTTGGCGCAGCTCGATGGCGTGCATGCGCTGACCGACGTCACCGGTTTCGGCCTCGCCGGCCACACGCTCGAGCTGGCGCGAGGCGCCGGCCTGCGCGCCGTGATCGAGTGGAGCCGTGTGCCCGTGCTCGACGGCATCACCGCGCTGGCCGAGGGCGGCTGCATCACCGGCGCATCAGACCGCAACTGGGCCGGCTACGGCGCCGAGGTTCAGCTCGACGGCGCCCTGCCGCCGATGGCGCGCGCGCTGCTCACCGACCCACAGACCAGCGGCGGCCTGCTGGTGAGCTGCGCGCCGGGTGCCGTCGACGAGGTGCTGCGCATCTTCCGCAAAGAAGGCTTCGACGCCGCCGCGGTCATCGGCCGCATGGAAGCCGGCGAAGCCGCGCTCAGCGTCGCTGCATGAAAGAGCCGACCCGCGTCGCCGATCGCCACCGCTTCGACACGATCGTCGACGCGCGTTCGCCGGCGGAATACGCGATCGACCACATTCCCGGCGCCATCAACTGCCCGGTGCTCGACGACGACGAGCGGCGCATCGTCGGCACGCTCTACAAGGAGCGGGGTGCCTTCGAGGCGCGGCGTGTCGGCGGCGGCATGGTGGCCGCCAATCTCGCACGCCATCTGAAGGATCATTTCTCCGACAAGCCTGCGAGCTGGAAGCCGCTCGTCTACTGTTGGCGCGGCGGCCTGCGCAGCGGCTCGATGACCACCTGGCTGCGCATGGTGGGGTGGGACGCACACCAGCTCGCCGGCGGCTACAAGAGCTGGCGCCGCCACGTGATCGACACCCTCGAGACGCTGGCGCCGAGGCTGCAGCTGGTGGTGGTGTGCGGAGCTACCGGCAGCGCCAAGACACGGGTGCTGCATGCGCTGGCCGCGCAAGGCGAACAGACGCTCGACCTCGAAGGCGCGGCCCGCCACAAGGGCTCGCTGCTGGGTGATTTGCCGGATGCACCGCAGCCCTCGCAGACCGGCTTCGAGACGGCGCTCGCCGCGATGCTGGAAGGCGTTGACCCGGCCCGACCGCTCTACGTCGAAGGCGAAAGCCGCAAGATCGGCCGACTCACCGTGCCGGTGCCGCTGGTCGACCGCATGCGCGCCAGCCCATGCATCGAGATCCACGCCACGCTCGAAGCGCGCCTGGCGTATCTGCTGCGCGACTACGCCTACCTCGGCGAGCGGCCTGACTGGCTGGCCGAGCGGCTCGGCATGCTGACGGCGCTGCATGGCAAGGAGACGATCGCCGCGTGGCAGGCGATGGCTCATGCCGGTGACCTGGCGCCCCTGTTCGAGCAGCTGGCCGTGAGGCACTACGACCCGGCCTACTCGCGATCGCAGCGCGTGCACTTTCGCGAATGGGCACAGCGGCAGATCACCGAGACGGCGGACCTGTCGCCCGCCGGCATCGACGACCTTGCCCGGCGCATCGCCTCAGCACAGAACCGCTGACCCTTGAAGGAACCTGCATGAACCTTTGCCGCACCGCATTCGCGCTGCTGCTCGCCGCCGGCTGCAGTGCCGCCGGTGCCGTGGAAGTGAAGCTGCGCATCCTGGAGACGACCGATCTCCACATGAACCTGCTCAGCTACGACTACTACCAGGACACCACGACTGACCAGTACGGCCTGGCGCGCACCATCACGCTGATCAAGGCGGCGAGGGCGGAAGCACCAAACAGCCTGTTGTTCGACAACGGCGACCTGCTGCAGGGCAATCCGCTCGGTGACTTCGTCGCGAAAGTGCAGCCGCTGCAGGACGGGCAGGTGCACCCCGCCTACAAGGTGATGAACCGGCTCGCTTACGACGCCGCCAACATCGGCAACCACGACTTCAACTACGGCCTGCCCTTCCTGCGGCGAGCGCTCGCGGGGGCGGCCTTTCCGTACGTTAACGCGAACGTCTTCGTCGACGATGCCGACAAGGCCGGCCCGAAAGCGAAGCACGCTTTCACGCCGTACGTGCTGCTCGATCGCCAGCTGGTCGATGCGGCTGGCGTGGCGCACCCCATCAAGGTAGGCGTGATCGGCTTCGTGCCGCCACAGATCATGCAGTGGGACAAGACGAATCTCGAGGGCAAGGTGGTGGTGCGCGACATCGCTGCCACCGCGCGGCGCTATGTGCCGGAGATGCGCGCGAAGGGCGCGAACGTCATCATTGCGATTCCGCACTCCGGCCTCGAGCGCACGTGGACGGGCGAGCTGGCCGAGAACGAAGTCGGCCAATTGGCCGAGGTGCCGGGCATCGATGCCATCCTGTTCGGCCACTCACACGCCGAGTTCCCGGGGCCCGACTTCGCCAACCGGCCGCACGTGGACATCGCCCGCGGCACGATCAATGGCGTGCCGGCCGTGATGCCGGGCCGCTGGGGCGACCACCTGGGCGTGATCGACCTGACGCTCGACCACAGTGGCGACGCGTGGAAGGTGCTCACCAGCCAGTCGTCCATCCGCCCGATCTACGACCGTGCGGCCAAGCGCTCGCTGGCCGCGGCCGACCCGCTGGTCGAGCAGGCGATCGGCGATGAACACGCGCGCACGCTCGACTACATCCGCGGCCGCGTGGCGGTGAGCAGTGACCCGATCTACAGCTACTTCGCGCAGGTGGCCGACGACCCATCGGTGCAGGTCGTCTCGAACGCGCAGATCGCCTACGTGAAGCGCGCGATGCAAGGCACCGGCTACGAAAAGCTGCCGGTGCTGTCGGCCGCGGCGCCGTTCAAGACTGGTGGCCGACAGGGCTGGAACTACTACACCGACATTCCTGCCGGCCCGCTCGCGCTGAAGAACATTGCCGATCTCTACATGTACCCGAACACCGTGAAGGCGATGCTGCTGACGGGTGCGCAGGTGCGCGAGTGGATCGAGATGTCGGCCGGCCAGTTTCGCCGCATCGACCCGAAGGGCGCGGCGCGCCAGCCGCTGCTCGACGAAACCTTCCGCTCGTACAACTTCGACACGCTCGACGGCGTGAGCTACGAGCTCGACCTCGCGCAGCCGGCCCGCTACACCGGCAACGGCGCGTTGGCCGCGCCCGACGCGCACCGCGTGCAGAACCTGCGCTACCAGGGCAAGCCGGTCGAGCCGACGGCGCGCTTCATCGTCGCGACCAACAACTACCGCGCCTACGGCGGAGGCAACTTCCCGGGTCTCGTCGCCGCCAACGTGGTGCTCGACGCACCCGACGAGAACCGCCAGGTGCTGGTCGACTACCTCGCACAGGCGGCAGCCGGCGAGAAGGGCGGCCAGTTCAACCCGAGCGCCGACGGCAACTGGAAGATCCAGCCGGTGCCCGGCGTGGCCATGACTTTCCTGACCGGCAGCGGCGCAAAGCGCTACGTTGCGCGCCACCCGGCCATCAAGTTCGTGCAGGACAACGACGACGGCTCGGCGACCTTCGAGCTGACGCCATGACGGCGCTTCCATGCCCGCTGAGCGAGGCGAACACGCTCTAGCATTGCCCGGCCGGCGCCGTGTACCGCCGGGAAGGGGCTGTGCCGATGTGGGAGCGCATTGTGAACACCGTGGTGGCCGAGTTCTCGGACGTGGCCGATGCCGAGCAGATCACGCGCCTCTTCGTGCGCCTGTTGCTGGCCGCGCTGCTGGGCGGTGTGCTGGGCTATGAGCGTGAGCACCGCGGCAAGGCGGCCGGCGTGCGCACGCACATGCTGGTGTCGATGGGGTCGGCCTTGTTCGTCCTGGTGCCGCAGCTGGGCGGCATGCAGTTGGCCGACATGAGCCGGGTGATTCAGGGCATCGTCGCCGGCATCGGCTTCCTCGGCGCCGGCGCCATCATCAAGAACCACTCGGAAGAAAACGTCCAGGGCCTCACCACGGCGGCCGGTGTGTGGATGACGTCGGCCATCGGCATCGCCTGCGGGCTGGGCCGCGAGTCGACGGCAGTGATCGGCGCGTTGCTGGCGCTGATCGTGCTGGCGCTGGTACCCAAGCTGGTGGACCGTCCCAAGGACTGAGCTCCGTTTCGGGCTCAGTCGGACCGCACCCGCAGGAAGCTCGCGAACCGCGGCGCGCCGTTGGGGTGCAGCCCGGTGTAGCGGTAGGTGACCTGGCTGCCGACGGGCGGGGCTGACGCGCGCTCCGCATCGCGCAACCCGCTGCCGAGCCGGAACTTCACGCCGTCGGACGTCTCCACGAGCAACGCGCCGACCTGGCCTTCGTACTTGCCTTTGCCCGGCACGTGGCCGATGACCGTCGCTTCGGCGTCGAGCTGCTCCTTGAGCTTGAGCAGATCGTCGCTGCGCTCGCCGCGGTAAGCCGACGCGCCGCGGTGCAGCACCAGCCCTTCGCCGCCAGCGCGCACGGTGTCGCGCAGCAGGGTTTGCAGCGCGAGGTCGTCGGCCAGCTTGCGTTGCGCCACGGCCTGCAGCCAGGGTAGGGCGTGTTGCGACAGTTCTCGCGCCAACGCGGGCAGGCGCTCGTCGAAGCTGCCGGGGTGCGCTGGCAGGTCGAACACCATGTAGCGCATCTGCCGCCATGCAGCGTCGTCGGGCACGTCTTTGGCGACAGTGGATGATGCAGTGGTGAAGCGGTCTCGCCCGGCCCACAGCTCGCCGTCGAGCGGCTGCGAGGGCCAGCCGGCGGTGAACCACGCCGGCGCGTGGATGCGGTGGCCGTGGCGCGTCCACAGCTGCTGGCCGTCCCAGTAGCCGCGCACGCCGTCGTACTTTTCGCTGACCCAGTAGTCGGCGAGCGAGATGTCGGGGCGGTACACGTTGGCCAGCATCAGCGAGCGGGCGCCGGCGTGGCTGGTGGCGGGAACGAAGGGCAGCAGGCCCAGTGTGATGAGCAGTGAGCGGCGGTGCAGCGTCATGGTGGTTGGTGAAAATGTCGAAGGTTGCAGGCTACGGTTCGCCGCCCTGCGGGGCTAGCCCGCTCAGGAGGGAGGCGCGGCCAATGGGCCTCGCCCACATGGGTGATGCGGCCGTGCCGGCGCTCTTCCCCGACAATCCCGCCATGAACGACATGACCTCCCAAATCGACGGCCCGCTGCTGCTGGTCGACGGCTCCAGCTACCTCTACCGCGCCTACCACGCGCTGCCCGATCTGCGCGGGCCCGAGGGCGTGCCCACTGGCGCGCTGCACGGCATGGTGGCGATGATGAAGAAGGCCATCCAGGACGTGAAACCATCGCACGCGGTGTGCGTGTTCGACGCCAAGGGCAAGACCTTCCGCGACGACTGGTACCCCGAATACAAGGCCCAGCGCTCGGCGATGCCCGAGCCGCTGGTGCAGCAGATCGAACCCATCCACGAGGTGGTGAAGTTGCTCGGGTGGCCGGTGCTGACCGTGCCGGGGGTCGAAGCAGACGATGTGATCGGCACGCTGTCCGAGCTGGCTGCCAAGGCCGGTCAAAAGGTTGTTATCTCCACCGGCGACAAGGACCTGGCACAGCTCGTCAACGAACACGTGACGCTCATCAACACCATGAGCAACGAGAAGCTCGACGTGAAGGGCGTGATGGATAAATTCGGTGTGCCGCCGGACCGCATCGTCGACTACCTCACGCTGATGGGCGACGCGGTCGACAACGTGCCTGGCGTCGAGAAGGTTGGCCCCAAGACGGCTGCGAAATGGATCGCCGAGTACGGCTCGCTGCAGGGCGTGATCGACAACGCCGACAAGGTGAAGGGTGTCGCCGGCGAGAACCTGCGCAAGGCGCTCGACTGGCTGCCCACCGGCCGCAAGCTGGTGACGGTGAAAACCGACTGCGAGCTGGCCGAGCACGTGGCCGGCTGGCCGTCGTTCGATTCGCTGACCCTGCGGCCGGTGGACAAGGAATCGCTGCTCGGCTTCTACAGCCGCTTCGGTTTCAAGAGCATGAAGCGGGAGCTGGAAGAGTCGATGGGCGCGCCGGCTGCGGCCGCATCGCCGGCGGTGGAGCTCGACAACCCTACGCCCATGCTCGCGAAGACCGCCATCAACCGCAGCTACACCACGGTGCTCACACCCGAAGACCTGGAGCTGTGGGCCGACAAGGCCGAGTCGGCCCCGCTGACCGCGCTCGACACCGAGACTGATTCACTCGACGGCATGCTGGCGCAGATCATCGGCATCTCGCTCAGCGTGAGCGCTGGCGAGGCGGCCTACATCCCGCTGCGCCACAGCTATGCCGGCGCGCCCGACCAGCTGCCGGTGGAGATGGTGCTGGCTCGGCTGAAGCCCTGGCTCGAGAACCCCGACGCGCCCAAGCTCGGCCAGAACATCAAGTACGACAGCCACGTGCTGGCCAATGCCGGCATCACGGTGCGCGGCTATGTGCACGACACGCTGCTGCAGAGTTATGTGCTCGAAGCCCACAAGCCGCACAGCTTGGACAGCCTGGCGCAACGCCACCTCGGCCGCGCCGGCCTGAGCTACGAAGACGTGTGTGGCAAGGGCGCACAGCAGATCCCGTTCGAGCAGGTCGACATCGAGAAGGCGGCCGAATATTCGTGCGAAGACAGCGAGATGACGCTGCACGTGCACGAGACGCTGTGGCCGCAGCTCGAAGCCGAGAAGGGACTGCGCTACGTGTACGAGCGCATCGAGCTGCCGGTGACCACCATCCTCGAGCGCATCGAGCGCAATGGCGTGCTGATCGACTCCGCGCTGCTGGCCTCGCAAAGCCACCAGCTCGGCGAACGCATGATGCAGCTCGAGAAAGAGGCGCACGAACTGGCCGGTCAGCCCTTCAACATGGGTTCGCCCAAGCAGATCGGCGAGATCCTCTTCACCAAGCTCGGCCTGCCCATCATCAAGAAGACCGCGAGCGGGGCACCGAGCACCGACGAAGAGGTGCTCGACAAGCTGGCCGAGGATTACCCGCTGCCGGCCAAGCTGCTGGAACACCGCAGCCTGTCGAAGCTGAAAGGCACCTACACCGACAAGCTGCCCTTGATGATCAACCCCGCCACCGGCCGCGTGCACACCAACTACGCGCAGGCGGTGGCCGTGACCGGGCGGCTCTCGAGCAACGAGCCGAACCTGCAGAACATCCCCATCCGCACCGCCGAAGGCCGCCGCGTGCGAGAGGCCTTCATCGCGCCGCCGGGCAGCGTGATCGTGAGCGCCGATTACTCGCAGATCGAGCTGCGCATCATGGCCGACATCAGCGGCGACGCGAACCTGCTGAAGGCCTTCGCCGAAGGCATGGACGTGCACCGCGCCACTGCGAGCGAGGTGTTCGGCATCGAGCCCGCGGCGGTCACGAGCGAGCAGCGCCGCTATGCCAAGACGATCAATTTCGGGCTGATCTATGGCATGGGCGCGTTCGGCCTCGCGTCGAGCCTCGGCATCGAGCGCAATGCGGCCACGCAATACATCGAGCGCTACTTCGCCCGCTACCCGAGCGTCAAGAAGTACATGGACGACACCAAGGCCTCGGCCAAGGAGAAGGGTTACGTCGAGACGCTGTTCGGCCGCCGTATCTACCTGCCCGAGATCAACGGCGGCAATGGCCCGCGCAAGGCCGGTGCCGAGCGCCAGGCCATCAACGCGCCGATGCAGGGCACTGCAGCCGACCTGATCAAGCTCGCGATGATCGCCGTGCAGGCTGCCCTCGATGCACAGCAGCGCAAGACGCTGATGGTGATGCAGGTGCACGACGAACTGGTGTTCGAAGTGCCCGAGGCGGAGCTCGAATGGGCGCGCACCGAGATCCCGCGCCTGATGGCCAGCGTGGCCGATCTCAAAGTGCCGTTGCTTGCCGAAGTGGGCGTCGGCCCCAATTGGGACCAGGCACACTGAGTGATGACCCCTGTCGCCGCCGGCTTCCTTATTTCGAAGGCGCTTGCTTGGTGACGAAAGCCGCTACGTCGTCCAGCACTGGCGCCAGCCAGCGCAGCGGCCAGGCGAACGAACCGGCCAGCGTCACGTGGTTCACGTTGTCGTAGAGCTTCAGCGTCACGGGCACGCCATCGGCCTGTAGGGCAGCGGCGAGGCTTTCGGTGTTGCGCTGTGGGTTGACGAGCTTGTCCGTTCGCGCAGCGCCGAGGAATGCCGGCGGAGCGCCGGTGTGCGCATGGGTCAGCGGCTGGGTACCAGAGGGGTAGTTGGGGTGGAAGAACACGGGCTTCGCATCCGGGTTCTCGATCGGCAGAAAGTCATACGGGCCAGCCAGGCCGACCCAGCCGGCGAGCTGCTGCGGCGATTGCCCGGCGTGCTTCAGCCAGCGCTCGTCCAGCGCCAGCATGGCCGCGTTGTAGCCGCCGGCGCTGTGACCCATCACGAACACGCGCTTCGGGTTGCCGCCGAGCCGGGCTGCTTCGCGCAGGCCATAGGCCAAGGCTTGCGCGCTGTCGTCGAGAAAGTCGGGATAGCGCACTTCCGGGTAGAGGCGGTAGTCGGCGATCAGCGTCAGCACGCCACGTGATGCCAGCGCCTCACCCATGAACTTGTAGTCGCCTCGCTCACCGCTGTTCCACGACCCGCCGTAGAAGAACACCACCACTGGCCAGCCGCCCGTCGGCGCGGCTTGCTCGGGTTGGTAGACGTCGAGCTTCTGGCGGGGCAGCGAACCGTAGGCGACGCCTTTGCTCACCTGGCCCGAAGGTGTGAGCGCGTTGAGGGCGGTGATCGGCGCGCAGGCCGTCAAGGCGGCGCCTGCCAGGAGCAGGGCGGCGACCTTTGCGATGGAATGGGAGCGTGGGGTCATGGAATGCATGCTCGGTGTACGCACATGATGGCGCGACGGATGCAATCCCATTCTGTGGGCCTGCGAAATCCGCGCAGGCCCGACCGACGACTCAGGCGCTCAGGCGCGCGCGGTGCCGCGTGATCTGCTGTCGCACCTGCACCGGTGCCGTGCCGCCCAGCACGTTGCGTGCGTTGAGCGACCCCTGCAGGCTGAGCACCCCGAACACGTCATCGGTGATGGCGGCGTTGAAGCCCTGCAGCGTGGCCAGCGGCAACTCGCTCAGGTCCTTGCCCAACGCGATGGCGGTCTTCACCGCATGGGCGACGGTCTCGTGCGCGTCGCGGAAGGGCAGGCCCTTCTTCACCAGGTAGTCGGCCAGGTCGGTTGCGGTGGCGTAGCCGCGCAAGGCGGCGCGCTCCATCGCTTCTTTCTTCACCGTGATGCCGCCGACCATCTCGGCCATGATGCGCAGCGTGTCGCGCACGGTGTCGACGGTGTCGAACAGCGGTTCCTTGTCTTCCTGGTTGTCCTTGTTGTAGGTGAGGGGCTGGCCCTTCATCAGCGTGAGCAGGCCCATCAGGTGGCCGACCACGCGGCCGCTCTTGCCGCGGGCGAGCTCGGCCACGTCGGGGTTGCGCTTCTGCGGCATGATCGACGAGCCGGTGCAGTAGCGGTCGGCCAGGTCGATGAAGCCGAAGTTCTGGCTCATCCACAGCACGATCTCCTCAGACAGGCGCGACACGTGCACCATCGTGATCGACGCGAAGCTCGCGAATTCGAGCGCGAAGTCGCGGTCGCTCACGGCGTCGAGGCTGTTCTGGCAGACGCCGTCGAAGCCCAATGCCCTGGCCACGCGTTCGCGGTCCAGCGGGTAGCTGGTGCCGGCCAGTGCGGCGGCGCCCAGCGGCAGTTGGTTCACACGCTTGCGCACGTCTTGCAGGCGCTCGGCGTCGCGGGCGAACATTTCCACATAGGCCAGCAGGTGGTGTGCAAAGCTCACCGGCTGCGCCACCTGCATGTGCGTGAAGCCGGGCAGGATGGTGTCGACGTTCTTCTCGGCCACCTCGACCAGCGCCAGCTGCATCTGCGCGAGCAGCGGCGTGAGGGTATCGATCTCGTCGCGCAGCCACAGGCGCACGTCGGTCGCCACCTGGTCGTTGCGCGAGCGGCCGGTGTGCAGCCGCTTGCCGGCGTCGCCCACCAGGGTGGTGAGGCGGGCTTCGATGTTGAGGTGCACGTCTTCCAGATCGAGCTTCCACTCGAAGGCGCCGGATTCGATCTCTTGCGTGATCTGCGCCATGCCGCGCTGGATGTCGGCCAGGTCTTTCGCCGCGATCACGCCTTGCGCGGCCAGCATCTCGGCATGGGCCAGCGAGCCTGCGATGTCGGCCTTCCACATGCGCTTGTCGAAAAACACGCTCGAGGTGTAGCGCTTGACCAGATCGCTCATCGGCTCGGAGAAGAGCGCAGACCAGGCTTGGGATTTCTTGTCGAGTTGGTTGTCGGACATGGGGTGCTGACTGAAAGAAGGCGGGTGTAACGCTTCAGGGTGTAACGCGTGGTTGTAACGCTTGGTAGGCCTGATTGCCGAGCCGCGCGACTTGGCGACAATGCGATGCACGACGCAGTGCCTGCGCGTTTTTGAAGACCGCTCGATTCTATTCGGGCACCCCTGTATGGCATTACCCGAACCGAAAGTCGCTTCCGCCAAGAGCAGCCGCACGGCGCTGCTGGAGCCTGAACACACGCGACCGGGTGAGCTACCGCACAGCAGCAGCATCTTCGGTCCCACCGGCTTCGGCCCGCCCGATGCGGCGACAAGCGTTCTCGGTGCCGGCTCGGCCTTTGACGTGTGCCATGTGGGCGTCGTGCTGCGTGCCTTGTTGTTCGTTCACGTCACGCTGGCGGTGGGCGTCTCGTTCGCCGCGGCCGATTTCAGGAGCTGGCTGACGCTGGTGGCGGTGGCCGCGAGCATGGCCTTGCCGGCGGTGCTGATGTGGCTGGTGGTCGCCTGCCTGCTCAAGCGCCGGCTGGCCGGCCTGCCGCCCACCATGCAGTGGGCCGCGGCCATCGCCCTCGGCGCGGCAAGCGGCGGGTTCGGCTGGGGGCTGCAAGCGGCCGGCGGCCTGGGCCTGCTCGGTGGCGGCACGCCGTGGGTTGCGCCGCTGCTGGCTGGTGCCACGCTGGCCACGGCGCTCTTCTATTGGCTCACGCTGCGTGCGCGGGCCCGCCTGCCGGCCGACACCACGGCGCGGCTGGCAGAGCTGCAGTCGCGCATCCGTCCGCACTTTCTGTTCAACACGCTCAACACCGCCATCACGCTCGCACGGCTCGACCCGGCGCGCACCGAAAACCTCCTCGAAGATCTGGCCGAGCTGTTTCGCGTGGCGCTCACCGACAGTGGCGAGTCGGTCAGCCTGTCGGACGAAGTGGCGCTGGCCAAGCGCTACCTCGCGATCGAGCAGGTGCGCTTTGGCGACCGCCTGCAGGTGAGCTGGGACCTCGACGACGACGCCGGCGCCGCACGCGTGCCGCCGTTGCTGCTGCAGCCGCTGGTGGAGAACGCGGTGCGCCATGGCGTGGAGCCGTCGGCCGAAGGTGGCGTGATCCGCATCCGCACGCGGGTAAAGCGGGCGCATGCGGTGGTCAGCATCGTCAACACGATGCCCAAGCAGCCCTCGCGACCGGGCAACGGCATCGCGCTGCGCAACGTGCGCGAGCGCCTGCGCCTGATGCACGACGTGGCTGCCCAGTTTGAAACCCGCCTCGAACGTGATGTGTTCCGGGTGCAGATCGTGGTGCCGCTGTGAGGTCTGAACCATGAACGACGAACTGCGCGTACTGGTCGTCGACGATGAAGAGCTGGCCCGTCTGCGCCTGCGCAGCCTGGTGGCCGACTGCGCCGCGCCCAAAGCCCGCGTGGTCGGAGAAGCCGGCAACACCGGGCAGGCCCTGGCCTGGATCGCCGGCAACGAATGCGACCTGGTGCTGCTCGACATCCACATGCCGGGGCCCGACGGCATGCAGCTGGCCGCACGCCTGCGCCAGCTCCCCAAGCCGCCGGCCGTTGTGTTCGTCACCGCGCATGCCGAGCACGCGCTGCAGGCCTTCGATCTCGAAGCCGTCGACTACCTCACCAAGCCCGTGCGCCGCGAGCGCCTGCAAGCTGCGCTGCAGCGCGTGGCGCAACGCCTGAGCACGCGTGCCGCCGAGCCGGTGGCTGCGGCCGAGGCGCAGCCGGTGATCCTGATCAACGAGCTGGGCCGCAAGATTCGCGTGCCGGTGTCCGAGGTGCTGTACCTCAAGGCCGAGCTGAAGTACGTGACGCTGCGCACGGCCACCCATACGCATGTGCTCGACGATGCGCTCACCGACCTGGAGCAACGCCTGGGCGAGCGCTTCTTGCGCATCCACCGCAACGCACTGGTCGCGCGCAAGGCGCTGCTCGCACTGGAGCGCCGCGTGTTGCCCGGCGAAGGTGACGACGAAGCCGCCGAAGGCTGGGTGGTGCGCGTGGCGCCGGTCGATGAATGGCTGCTGGTGTCGCGCCGCCAGGTGGCGGCAGTGAAAGAGGCGATTGCGGAGGGTGGTGTTTGAGCGTGTTGGATGAACTGAACGAACCCAGCGAACCGAGCAACCGTGTCCGCTGGTTGGGCGCGGTGTTGATTCTGGTGGCGCTGGCAGCGCTGATCTGGCAGGCGATGCTCGCCGGCCAGGGCGACGAACTGCCGCTACCTGAACCGGTGAGCGTCGATTCGGCGCCGAGTCGGCTGTCACTGGGCGAGATGCTGGCTTCAGCCGACACGTCGAAGTTGTCGGCGCAGGCGGCGTCGGCCGCTGCTGCCGCGGCGCTCGCAGCCAGCGCGACCATCCCGCCGAACGAGGCCGAGATCTGCGGCGTGGGCCGCGTCAAGGCCGACGACAGCGGCGCGCCGCTCAAGCTCGACGTGATCCAGCAGGCCGCACAACAGGCCCGCGAACGGCTGCTGCCGGTGCTGGCCAACGATGCCGACGAAACCACGCGTGCCCTCGGCCTCTTGCTGCAGAGCACCGGCAGCCCGAGTGCGGGCACTGCCGCCGTTCCGGCCCATGCGTCGACCCGCGATTCGCTGGCGCGCATGGCCGTGGCTACGCGGTCGCCGCAGACCTATGCGCTCGCAATGCGCGCCTGCCAGGGCCAGCGCGGCGAGGGGGCGTGCCAGATGCTGTCGGCCGACCAATGGGTTCAGCTGGACTCGGGCAACGCGATGCTGTGGCTGCAGGTCGCGACCGATGCGCAGGTGCGTGGCGATGCGGCCGCCGTGGCAGAGGCCCTTTACCGCGCGTCGCAAGCGACGTCGGCCGACTGGTACGCCGGCTCGGTCGCCAGCATGGCGTTGGCCAAGTTACCGGCCGACATGCGCCTGCCGGAACGGGGCGCCTTGGCGGCCGAACTGCTGGCCATCCAGGCGGGGGGCAGCACACCGCATCTGGTAGCGAGCCAGTACTGCTCGGTGACCGCAGTGCGCGACAGCAACCGCCAGCAGGTCTGCTCCGTGCTGGCCGAGGTGCTGGCCCGCAAGGGAAGCACGCTGACCGACGCGAGCCTGTCGGCGACGATCGGCCAGCGCGTCGGCTGGGCGGCAGAGCGGGTAGCGGCCGCGCGCGATGAGGTGAGCGCGATGTACCAGCTGCAAAAACAGTCGGTGCCCGCACCGAACAGCGCCTGGAGTTGCGCCTCGCTGATCCAGATGGTCAACCAGATCGCCCAGGTCGGGCAGGCCGGTGAGCTCAACACCATGCGCAATGCCTTGAAGCGCTCAGCCGACGACGCGGCCACGCTCGCCAAGCGCTACCGCGAGGCCGAAGCCCGGCGCGCTATGCAGGCAGCGAGCCCGGCGTCGGGCGCTTCTTCAGCGCCGCCCTGATCAGGCTTTGGCGGTGGGTCGCAGCAGCGACCACGCCATGAAGCCCATGAGGCCGAGGGCGGCCAGCAGCACGCCCCACAACCAGAACTTGCGCGAAGGCTCCGGCGTGGCCGCCGCCGCACTCGCCACTGAGGACGCAGGCGACGCCGCTGCGGCCACAGGGGCAGGAGGTGCCAGCGTCACGGTGGCGGTCTCCGTCGGCAGCGGGTCGCCGGGTTTGCGCGTCGGCATCAGTTGCCCGAGCGCCAGCGCGCTGCCCTTGCTTTCGCCGCCCCAGGCAAGGCGATAAGGCGCCGGTTCGCGCGCCAGGAAGACCAGCGACACCGCACGAGCGCCGACACGCAGGCCCGGCGGCTTGGACCCCAGCTGCACCATGCCGCCCGTGGGCTGCACACGGAGCTTGGCGACCAGCCCGCCGTTCAGGTTCAGCGGCGGCGAGCGCACTTCACCTTCTGCGAGCTTGAGCCAGTACGCGGTGGTGCGTTGCAGTGGGTACCAGGCGGTGGATTCGGCAGGTGCAGGCGCCGTCTTGTGCCGCAGGCCTTTGATGTGGTCACGCACGCGATGGTGATGGCGCCAGGGCGTCGGGCCGGTCACGTTGTTTTCGCCTGGGTCGTATTGCACGAGCAGGTCCACCGGCGCCAGCGTGTTGGCGTCGGCAAGCTGCCATTCCAGGCGCTCGAGCGGCAGGTGGCGCGGCAGCGCGTAGTCGCAATACTTCGGCGTGCATTGCGTCGGTGCGAGCGTGTCGCTCCATTGCAGCGGCGATTCGGGCGTGTAGCGGGTGACGCTGCTGACGCTGGCGCCCGTCAACGGCGGTGGCCTGCTGCCGGGCAGCGGGCGCAGGCGCAGGTAACGCGCGCGCAGGCCACCGAGGTCGAACTCGGTGTGGTCCAGCCGCAGGCCCTGGTGCTGCAACGACAGCAATTGCGCCTCGCCGAGATAGGTGTGCCAGCGCTGGGTGTCGTCGCCATACTCGAGCACGAAGCCGTAAATGCCGTGCTCGCTCGGCGGCACGCTCAGCTGCAGTTCGAGCAGGGCACCCTTCACCTTGCGCAGATCGAGAATCCAGCCGCCTTGCTGGGCCGCGTCGACGGCCGAGGCAGCGGCCGGCGCCTTGAAGAAGGGCACGGCCTGCTGCTGTTTCTCTTGCGTCGGCGGCTCTTCGTCGACCCAGGCATGCGGCACCGGCTCGCCGCGCGCATTGAGCACCTGCAGGTCGCTCAGGTCGGCCGAGCGCGTCTGCATCTGCACGGCCAGCTGCACACGCAGGCCGTAATACGCAGCCGTGCCCTGCAGCACCAGCGGCGCTTCGCCGGCGATGGCCGATGCCGCCCAGGCGGCGAGCAGCAGCGGCGCTTTTTTCATCAGGCGATCAAGCCACATTGCTTGCTTCCTCGACAGTTGCTTCCTTGCGATTGGGCGGCACGGGTGCGAAGTAGCCCACCATCAACAGCAGCAGACCCACCACGATGAACGAGACGATGCGGTACAGCCCGCCGCGGTCGGCCAGCTCCACGAAGAAGAGCTTCAGCACCACCACGCCCAGCAGCGCGGCGCCCACGATCCACACCGCACGCTGCACGCGCTTGTGGCCGAGCATCATCAACGCGACGCCGACGATGGACCAGGCCACCGAGAGCGCGGCCTGCGTCAGCGTCGAGGCAAACAGCGCATCTTCGTTCCACGACACGCCAGCCCAGTGGTGGCAGGTGCGCAGCACCATGCCGGTGTAGAGCGCAAACGCCGTGGCACCCAGGCCGGCCAGCAGCAGCGGCCTCGGCACCTGGTTGGAGGTGGACGCCGGCAACGCGCCGCGCCACAAGAACAGCGCCAGCAGCACGAAGCCGTGCCCGATCTCCAGCGGGTTGAGCAGCGGCACGTAGGGCAGCGGTGCCGCGGCGCCCGATTGCGTGTTGCTGACCCACAGCCACAACAAGAGATACGCCGCCACCGGTGCACAGGCGACCAGCAGGTACGCCGTGCGGAACTCATTCAGTGGCCAGCGTGGCAGCCAGCGCGGCCGCGTGATCACCGCCAGCACCAGCGCAGGCACCAGCACCCAGCCGAGCACCGGCCAGGCCGAACCCGGCTCGCCCCAGCCAGTGGTCCACCACTGCGCTTCGCGTGCGGCAAGCAGCAGGAACAGCCAGAAGCCGCCGACGTGCAGCGGCACCAGCGCCGCGGCCGACCACCAGCGCTTGAGGGCGCGCAGCAGCACCGCGTGCCACACCAGCGCGAGCGGCCACACCAACCACCCCAGGTGCTCGTGGGGCGCGAAGCCAACGGTGCCGATGCCGATCACGGCTGTGAGCACCCAGGCCGGCGCGGTGACCCACGCTGTCTGGCCGAGTACGCGCCAGTCCCGCCAGCGCGCCACGGCAGTGACGAGCACGGAGGTGACGGTCACCCAGCCGGTGAGCACGGCGGGCCACTGCAGCATCCACTGTTTCGGCTGCGCGTGCAGCAGATGACGGTAGGTATCGGGCAACAGCACCTGCGTCCACCAGGCCAGGCTCCACAACACCACGCCCCATTGCAGCCACGGGGCACGTTGCCAAGCGCGGGCGGTGTCTTTCTTCGCGGCGCGTTGCAGGGCATCGCCCGAAATCAGCGCGGCCAGCGTGAAGCCCAGCGGCGTCCACAGCGTGAGGGCCGCGCTTTCGTCGGCCCAAAGGTCCGGTCCGTAAATGCCGAAGGCGAAGGCCGCGACGACCTGCAAGGCGCCCCACGAGATGGCGAGTGCCGGGTGGCCCAGCCGCAAGCCCAGCCACAGCGCCGCCACGCCCATCCACGGCCAGATGCGCGCGGCTTCGTCGGCCGGCATCACGAACAAGAGGCTCGAGGCGAGCGCGCCCATGCCGGCCAGCAGGCCGACGCTGCTGCCCAGCGACCACGTCGGCACGGTGTGCCGGGCCTCCGCCTCGCGCAATGCTGCCTGCAGCGGCAGCCACGCGCTGATCAGCAGGCTCGCGCCGATCAGCGTGGCGGCCACCAGGCCTTGCCAGCCACTGCTCAGCATGGCCGCGCCATCCACGGTTTGCAACGTGGCGACGAAGCTGCCCAGCGCCACGGCATGCAGCGCGGCGCTCGCCCACTGCAGGGCCGGCAGCTTGATTCGCGTCTGCACCACGGCGCAGGCCAGCGCCAGCAAGGAGGTCGCCACACAGGCCCAGGCGGGCACGAGCACCAGCCAAGCCAGGGTTGCGAGCGCCGCCACGCCGATCCACAGCTGGCCGACGGCGCCGGCAGCCTCCCAGTCGGCGTGCTGGTCGAGCTGTGCGCGGCGGCTCACGGTGAACATCGCCAGCGCGCTTGCCGCCAGCATCAGCATGCTCAGCACCGAGCCCATCAACAGCGGCGTGCCGGGGGTGAAGTCGAGCTCCAGCGCGCTGACCAGCCGCACCGTGGCGCCCGCCAGCACCAGCAGCGCAAAGGCGCGCGCATAGCGCCGTTGTTGACGTGTGCCCAGCCAGAACATGCCGGCCGCTTCGACGGCCCAGGTGGCACCCGTCCATTCGCCTTCGAGCGCGAGCGGAATCGCCAGCGTGCCGAAGATCACGCTGACGATCACGTAGGCCTCGCCGAGGAGCGCATAGCGCTGGTTGCCGCCGCGCATGAGCCCGCCGCCCAGCAGCAGGTAGAACAGCGAGAAGCCGAGCGCTGCCCAGGCCGGGCCGAACTCCCAGCCGCGCACCAGCAGGTACTGCAAGCCGTAGCTCGCGAGCGGCACGCCGAAGGTCAGCGTGCTGTCGACTCGGCCCACCTGCGCCAGCGCTTGTGCAGCCCGCTGCGCAAGCGGGCGCCGCGCATCGGGCTCGTCGCCGAGTGCCAGGGCACGCCGCGCGAACAACACGCCGACCATCGTGAACAGCACGAAGAAGAACAACAGAAAAGCCTGTGTGCTTGGGTAGAGCGCATCTGTGTAGTGCTTGTGCGCCCACGCCCCGGCGAGGGTGAAGGTGCCGACGGCGCCGATCAGGTTGAGCGGCCGCCACGCCCTGAACCACGCCATCAGGAAGATGCCGATGTCGAGGATGGCCAGGTAAGAGAACAGCGCGATGTGGTTGCCGCCGCCGGTGGACACCAGCACCGGTGCGGCAAAGCCTTCGGCTGCCGCCACGTAGGCGAGCCAGGGTGCGTTCTGCACCACCGCGAGCAAGGCGCTCAGCACCGTCACGGCGAACAGGAAGGCGAAGGCCATCTCGGTCGGCAGCAACTGGTTGAGCTTGAGCGCAGCGAGCGTGGTCAGGTAGAAGACGCCGATGCCCGCGCCTTGAAGAATGAGGCCGTAGCCGTCCTTGCGGTTGCGCAGCTTCCAGCCCAGGCCCAGCAGCACGGCGCCCAGCAGCGCCACACCGGCGTAGCGCAGCTCCACCGGCACCGTGACACGTTCGGCCGCATAGCGCAGCAAGAAGGCGAGGCCCAGGAAGAGGATCAGCACGCCCACCTTGACGATGGTGTTGCCACCGAAGACCAGCTTGCGCAGGAACGGCGGCATGCGCTCTTCGAGCGTGGGCTGCGGCGCAGGCGGCGGGCGCGGTGGTGCGGGTGGCTTGGCGGCCGCAGGCGCCGACTTGGCGACGGCCGCGTCGGCAGTGGCCGGCGTGGGCAGCTCGGAGATCGGCATCGGTGCGGTGTCGACCAGCTCGGGTTCGAGGTCGAGTTCGATGCCGCGGAGGTCCACCGGCGCAGGTGCGGCAGGTACCGAGAGCACAGCCGGCGCGGCAGCGGGAATGCTGGCCGCGATGGGGGCTGGTGTGAAGAAGAACGGCGCCGGCTCAGGCGGTGCGGCGACGGGAGCTGCCGTTGTTGCAGCGACTTGAGCGTCGGGCCCCGCTGGCTGCGGAGACGAGAGCCGTTTCACTTCGGCCTTCAGCGAAGCGACTTCCTGCTCCAGCCGCACAACGCGCATTTCCATCGGCACGGCGACCGCAGGCCCGGTTGCCGTCGCTGGCGTGGCAGCAGGAGCGGCCGGCTTGTTGGGCTCGTCCGCTTTCTTCAGCATCGTGGCCAGCGCGATGCCGACCCCCACGCCGAGTACCGCGCCCACCCACTCGCCCATCAGCGCGCCCAGAATCGCGCCGATCAAGCCGAAAATGAATTTCATGCCGCTGTCTCCCCGCTTGTTGTTGCCGGGGATTATGCGGACTCCACTCCGTGCGCCGCCTCACGGCGGTTCCCACCGATGGGTGTCGCTCCTTCGGTGGATGGACGAAGGTCAGGCCAGTGTGCTGGGCTGTGCGTGAGCGACCTCTCGGAAGTCGAAGTTAGGCGAGCGCCTCGGCTGCCATCGCTTCCTTGAGCAAGGTTGCCTGCGGCCCGAAGGCATAGGCGTCCATACCCAGGCAGCCGTAGGTCACGGCGGCGTGCAGCCGTTGCGGCGCATGGTCGCGACCACCGGCGCCCGCTGCCACATACCAGGGCAGCAGGTGTTCGTCGGTCGGGTGCATGTCGGCCGCGTAGGGCGCCTTGCTGCGGTAGGCGAACAGGCTGTCCCAGTCGCGCGCTGTGCTGCGTTCGTTCATCCACTGGCGGAACGACGAACTTTCGACGATCTCTTGCGAATCCACCGCCGGCCTACCGCCCGCAAAGATGCGCCGCAGGTTGTGGGTGATGCTGCCCGAGCCCATCACCAGCACGCCCTGCTGCGACAAGCCGCCCAGCACCTCGCCGAGCGCGAACTGCTGCGCCGGCGGCAGGTTGGGCACCCACGCGAGCGGCAGCACCGGGATGTCGGCCTGCGGGTACATGAAGCGCAGCATGCTCCAGATGCCATGGTCGAGCCCGCCTTGGTCGAGGCTGTGCACCGGCAGGCCGGCCTGGCTCAGCATGCCTTGCACCGTGGTGGCCAGCTCAGGCGCGCCGGGCGCGTTGTATTGCAGCTGGTACAGCGCATCGGGGAATCCGCCGAAGTCGTACACCGCTTTGTGCTGCGCCGAGGCGAGCAGCACCGGCTCGCGCGCCGTGCTGTGGGCCGACACGGCGAGGATCGCGCGTGGGCGGCCGAAGGTGGCGTCGATGGTCGGCCGGAGCGCTTGCAGGAAGGGGCCGGTGGCGCCCGGTTCCAGCGCCAGCATCGGCGAGCCGTGGGACAGGAAAAGGGTAGGCAGGGTGTTCATGCACTCATTGAATCACCCGGGCAGCCGGTCAATGTTCGGCCGATTTGCACGCAGTGTTCTGGAAATCCAGATGCAGCTTGCCGGTCAGTTGAATTGCTGGTTGATGGCGCGCTTGTTTCCCACAACCCTCACCAGCCACGCCACGGCCACAAAGGTCACCGTGATGCCTGCGGCGTAAGCGGCGACACCGCTGTAGCCGCCGACAAGGGCCGGGTTGAGAAAGGGGTAGGGATACCAGCCGATGCTGCTGCCGCGAACCAGCACGTACACCAGATAGAGCGCAGGGAAGATCAGCGCAAGCAGCAGTTGCCGCGCGCCCAGCCTCGCCCGCGGTGGCTGCAGCAGCCAGTCGGCCACCACCACGCAGGGCATCAGCGTGTGGAGCACGAAGTTGATCCAGGGCAGCAGCGAGCCGAGATCCACATCGCGAAGCAGCACGGCGAAGACGACGCCAACCACCACCATGTTGACGACCGAGGCGGCTCGCAGCGCCTCGTTCTGCATGGTGCCTGCCGCGCGAAGGTGATACGCGCCCAGAAGCAGCACGACCGCCGCGAACAGGTTCGACAGGTTCGTGAAGTAGCTGAAGAAGTTGAGCACGTTGTAGCCGTGCGAGAGATGGATGCTCAGCTGCCAGCCGATCGCAACCAGCGTGAGCAGGCCGAACGCCAGCCGCAGTGCGAGCAGCAAGGGCGGCGCCATCGGCGCGCGAGCGGGGGTGATCGTCGATGGCGGCATGCGAGGCGGGGCTGAAGCAGGCGCCAGTTTGACCACCGACCTGCGGGTTCGCAATACCCCGCAAACACGCACAGCTCACTCGACCCCACGCATCGGGTAAGGTCCGCCCGTCGATTGGAGAGACTCTCATGCCCACCCCGTTCACTGTGTCCCTGTGGCAACTCGCGTGGCGCCAGATGGCGCGCGACTTTCGTGCCGGCGAGCTGCGCCTGTTGGTTGTCGCCGTGACGCTGGCGGTCGCCGCGCTCAGCGCAGTGGGCTTCTTTGCCGATCGCTTGAACCATGGTCTGGCCCGTGACGCGCGTCAGTTGCTGGGTGGCGATGCCATCGTCGCGAGCGACCAGCCGCTGCCACCCGCGTTCGCCGACAAGGCGCGAGAGCTCGGGCTCAAGACGGCCAACACGTTGACCTTTCCCAGCATGGGCCGTGCGCCCGACGACCGGGGTGGCGCTTCCAAGCTGGTGGCGGTGAAAAGCGTCACCGAGGCCTACCCACTGCGCGGCGCTTTGCGCCTGGCCGATACCCCCGGCGGCAAGGAGCAGCTCACCACGCGTGCCCCCGATCGCGGCACCGTCTGGGTCGACGGCCCACTGCTCGACTCGCTGCAGTTGCGAATGGGTGATGAGTTGCTGCTCGGCGATGCACGCCTGAAGATCGCTTCCATCATCGTGATCGAGCCCGACCGCGGCGCCGGCTTCATGAGCTTTGCCCCGCGCGTGATGCTCAACGAGGCCGACCTCGCAGCCACCGCGCTGATCCAGCCCGCCAGCCGCGTGACGTATCGCCTGGCAGTGGCGGCATCGGGCAGCAACGAAGCGCCGGTGCGCGAGTTCGTCAAGTGGGCCGATGCCCAGGTGAAGAGCGGCTCGCTGCGCGGCGTGCGCGTCGAGTCGCTGGAAAGCGGCCGCCCCGAGATGCGCCAGACGCTCGACCGCGCCGAGAAGTTCCTGAATCTCGTGGCCTTGCTCGCCGCGCTGCTCGCCGCCGTAGCGGTGGGCATTGCCGCGCGCGACTTCGCCAGCCGTCACCTGGACGACTGCGCGATGTTGCGCGTGCTCGGCCAGCCGCAGCGCACGATCGCCTTGCAGTACCTGATCGAATTCGCCTTCGTCGGCCTGCTCGCCAGCGTGGCCGGCGTCGCGCTGGGTTACGCGGTGCACTACGTCTTCGTGTACCTGCTCGCCGGCCTGGTGAATGCCAGCATGCCGGCGGCCACGGGCTGGCCGGCGCTGTTCGGCGTCGGCGTGGGCTTCACCTTGCTGATGGGTTTCGGCCTGCCGCCGGTGCTGCAGCTGTCGCAGGTGCCGCCGCTGCGTGTGATCCGTCGCGACGTGGGCGCGTTGAAGCCCGCGTCGATTGCGGTGCTGGGCGCCGGTGCTGCCGGCTTTGTCGCCTTGCTGCTGGCAGTGTCGTCAGACCTGCAGCTGGGCCTGATCGCGGTAGGCGGCTTTGCGGCGGCCGTCGCCGTCTTCGCCGTGCTGTCGTGGCTGGCGGTGCAGGCCTTGCGCCGCGCGGTGCCCGAAGCGCGCGCACCGCGCTGGCTGGTGCTCGCGACCCGGCAGATCGCCGCGCGGCCTGCATTCGCCGTGCTGCAGGTGTCGGCCCTGAGCGTGGGCCTGCTCGCGCTGTGCCTGCTGGTGCTGCTGCGCACCGACCTCATCTCCAGCTGGCGTCAGGCCACGCCGCCCGATGCGCCCAACCGATTCGTGATCAACGTGCAGCCTGAGCAGGGCGACGCCTTCCAGGCGCGGCTGCGCGCTGCCGGTGTGAGCCAGTACGACTGGTACCCGATGATCCGCGGCCGCCTGGTGGCCATCAACGGCAAGACGACTTCGACCGACGGCCTTCAGGACGACCGCGCCCGGCGCCTGCTTGACCGCGAGTTCAACCTCAGCCACAGCGACAAGCTGCCGCAGCACAACGTGGTGACTGGCGGCAAGTGGGTCGGCGAAGAGAAGGGCGGCCTGAGTGTCGAAGAAGGCCTGGCCGAAACCCTGCAGTTGAAGCTCGGCGACGTGCTGCGCTTCGACGTGGCCGGCGCGATGACCGAAGGCCGCATCACCAGCCTGCGCAAGGTCGACTGGGGTTCGATGCGCGCCAACTTCTTCGTGATGTTCCCCACCGCGCAGATGGCCGACGTGCCGGCCACCTACATCGCCGCCTTTCGCGCACCTTCTGCTGCGGGGTTCGACAACGCGCTGAGCCGCGAGTTTCCCAACATCACGAACGTCGACGTGTCGGCGTCGATCAGCCAGATACAGGGCGTGCTCGACCAGGTGATCCGCGCGGTGGAGTTCTTGTTCACCTTCACCCTGGCGGCCGGCCTCGTGGTGCTGTTCGCGGCGATCACCGCGACGCGCGAGGCGCGGGCGCGGGAGTTCGCGGTGATGCGGGCGCTGGGGGCGAGCGGCAAGCTGTTGGCGCAGGTGCAGCGGGCCGAGTTGCTCGGGGTCGGTGCATTGGCCGGGTTTCTGGCGTCGATTGCGGCGGTGGCGGTGGGGTGGGCGTTGGCGAAGTACGTTTTTCAGTTCAGCTGGAATGCTTCACCGTTTGTGCCGTTGGTGGGCGCTGCCGCGGGGGCGTTGTTGGCGTTGGGGGCGGGGTGGTGGGGTTTGCGCGAGGTGTTGCGCAGGCCTGTGGTGGAGACGTTGCGGCGGGCGGCGGCGGAGTAGGTTTTCTTGCTCTTTCGTGGGGCGGCCTGCACCGCCTGTCTCGCTTTCGCGAATCTCTTGTTCACTGCGTGAGGCCGCGCCGGGTTTTCGTCCCGGCGGCCGACCTCCTTTCTTGTATCGACAAGAAAGGAGGCAAAGAAGCGACCCCTGCCGACTCGGCCCTTGCTGCGCAAGGGCTGCCTTGCGCTGCTCGGTCTTTGCGGCCGCGCCAAACTCACTTCGTTCGCTGCGCTCACTGCGCTCAGACAAACGGCGCGAAGTCAGTTGTGGATGCGCGCTATCGCGCGCGCCGCAAAGCCCTGCGCTGCTCAGCTCGTCCGAAGGGGGAGACGAACACCCGACTCGGCTCGCTGCGCATCGCACGAAGACGCCTCGCTTCGCTCGCGCCTGAGGCGAAGCGAGGCGTGGATGGGGAAGTTGCGAAGCAACGACTGCATTGCTCTTGGGTCCCGTGGGTGGCGTCGAGGAGCGCAGGGCTTTGGGGCCGCGTGCGCAGCACGCTTCGTTAACTGACTTCGCGCCGTTTGTCTGAGCGCAGCGGCCGCAGGCCGCGAAGCGAGTTTGGCGCGGGCCCCAAAGACCGAGCACCACAGAGCAGTCGGCCACGGGCCGACCGCCACCGTCGGGTCCCCCTTTCTTTGCTTACTTTCTTTCGGGGAAGCGAAAGAAAGTGAGTCGGCTGTCGGGACGACATCCCGACTCGGCCTCACGCAGTGAACAAACACCACGCAAAAGCAGAGCAAGGCTTCAATACCTCAGCCTGAGCTAAGTGGGAGCGAAGGACCCGCAGGCCGCCCCTTTTGAAAAAACAAACGGAAAGCTCACCCAGCCGAAAGGCGAAACACCGACACCGCCTCCGACAACCTCCGAGCCTGCTCCTTCAACGACTCGGCCGCCGCCGCCGACTCCTCGACCAAGGCCGCGTTCTGCTGCGTCATCTGATCCAGCTGGATCACCGACCCATTGATCTGCCCGATCCCATCGGACTGCTCGCTCGACGCAGCCGTGATCTCGCCAATGATGTCCGACACCCGCTGCACCGAGCCCACGATCTCGTTCATCGTGGCGCCGGCATCGGCGACGAGGCGCGAGCCGCTTTCCACCTTGTCGACCGATGCGCCGATGAGGCTCTTGATCTCCTTGGCCGCTTGCGCCGAGCGCTGCGCGAGGCTGCGCACTTCGCTGGCGACGACCGCGAAGCCGCGGCCTTGTTCGCCGGCGCGGGCCGCTTCGACAGCGGCATTCAGCGCGAGGATGTTGGTCTGGAAGGCGATGCCATCGATCACGCCGATGATGTCGTTGATCTTCTTCGAGCTGGCGTTGATCTCGTCCATCGTCGTGACGACTTGCGAGACCACCAGGCCGCCGCGTGCGGCGACCTCGGCGGCCGACGACGCAAGCTGATTCGCCTGGCGCGCCGAGTCGGCGCTCTGCTTCACGGTGCTGTTCAGCTGCGTCATCGACGACGCAGCCTGCTGCAGGTTGGTGGCGGTCTGCTCGGTGCGTTGGCTCAGGTCGAGGTTGCCGCTGGCGATCTCGGTGCTGGCGGTGGTGATCGAATCGACCGAGCTGCGCATTGCCGTCATCATCTGCTGGAAGCGGGCACGCATGCCTTCCACGTCGCGGATCAGGTCGCCGATCTCGTCCTTGCGGTCGCTGTGGAAGCTGCGGCTCAGGTCGCCGTCGGCGAGCACCGTGACCGCGCTCGAGAGTTCGCGCAGCGGCTGGCCGACCCAGCGGCGCATCATGAGGAAGAGGCCGCCGCCCAGCAGCATCGCGGCCAGGCCCAGCAGCGTGGCGAACGGAATGATGGTGGCCCAGTGGGTTGCCATGGCTTCGGAATCCGACACTTCGGACACGACCCATTGGTTGCCGGCCTTGGCCTTGCGCAGCACGGCCCAGTGGTCCTTGTGCGAGGTCTCGCGGATCGAGCCGCCTTGCATGCTCAGGCCTTCGGTCGACGCCTCGAGCCGGGCCATCAGATCCTTGGCGTCGGGGTAGGTCTCGATGACCTTCTTGCCCTTCGCGGTGGGGTGCACCACGAACACGGCTTCTTCAGGCGACTTCTTCGGGTCGATGACGTAGACGCCGCCGGTCTCGAAGAACTTGATGTCGTTGGCCAACTTCTCGATCGCGGTCTGGAAGGCCGACACGTCGAAGCCGATGAACAGGATGCCGATCACCTGGCCACCGGCGTCCTTGATGGGCTCGTAGCGGGTCATGTAGGGCGTGCCGAACAGCACGGCGCGGCCGGTGTAGGTCTGGCCGGAGAGCATCAGCGAGTGGGCCGGGTGGGCAGCGCCCAGCAGCGTGCCCATGGCGCGGTCGCCGTTTTCTTTCTTCAGCGAGGTGGTGATGCGCTGAAAGTCGTCGCCCTTGCGAGCGAACACGGTGGCGACACCGCCGCTCTGCTTGGCGAAGCGGTCGACGGCGGTGAAGTTGCCGTTCAGCGCTTCTTCACCGACCTTCAGTGTGGTGGTGGTCTCGTCGAGCGAGAAGGGCTGGGTGAACTCGCTCTTGAAGTTGACGAAGAACTTCTCGACCAGCACCCGTGAGGTCATGTCGAAGGCGTCGATGGAATCGGCCACCGACTGCGTCTTGTCTGCAACCCAGGTGACGATGCGGGCGCGGGAGCGGTCGGCCGCCACCAGGCTCATGGTCGCGCAGATCGCAAACAGCACCAGCGCCAGGCTCAGTGCTCCGGTGATCGACACCTTGCGGGCCACCGACCCGCTTCCCAATTTCAACGTACTCACGATCCAGATTCCTCAATGCAGTAGTTCAGCCGCTGAGGCCCGGACATCGTCGCGTGCCTCAGCACGCGTTGATTTTCAGTGCGCGCTGTCCATCAAGCCCATGTCGGGGCTGGCCATCAGGGACTCGATGTCCATCATGATCAGCATGCGGTCGTTGACGCTGCTGATGCCGGTGATGAAGCTGGTGTCCACCGCCGAGGCCATTTCGGGAGCCGGCTTGATCGAGTCGGCCGACAGTTCCAGCACGTCCGAGACCGAGTCCACCACGGCGCCGACCACGCGGCCCTTGACGTTGAGGACGATGACCACGGTGAAGCTGTTGTAGTCGGCCGTTTCGCAACCGAGCTTCAGGCGCAGGTCGACGATCGGCACGATCACGCCGCGCAGGTTCACGACACCCTTGACGAACTGGGGGGCGTTGGCAATGCGAGTGGGCACTTCGTACGAGCGGATCTCCTGAACCTTCAGGATGTCGATGCCGTACTCTTCGGCGCCCAGGCGGAAGGTCAGAAATTCGCTGCCCGACTGGGCGGCCAGGGCGGCGCGCGCAGCTTCGTGGCGTGCGACGTGTGCGGCTTCGTGAATCATGTCCATGGAAATTCCTTTGAGAGGCGCCAATTCGGCGTGCTGGAGTGACTATCGGCGTTCTGCCGGGCAACTAAAGGGCGGATGAACGGCTAAATGTGCCGTTTACTTCAGTCCGGCGGACTGCGGCAAACGGAACAGCGCCACCACCTCGGTCAGGCGGCTGGTCTGGTCGCGCAGGCTTTCGGCGGCTGCCGTCGATTCCTCGACCAGCGCGGCGTTCTGCTGCGTCATCTGGTCGAGGTGAACCACGGCGGAGTTGACCTGGCCGATGCCGTCGCTCTGTTCGGTCGACGCGGCGGTGATCTCGCCGATGATGTCGGAGACGCGCTGCACCGAGCCGACGATCTCCTTCATCGTGCTGCCGGCATCGGCCACGAGACGGGAGCCGCTTTCGACCTTGTCGACGCTCGCGCCGATCAGGCTCTTGATCTCTTTCGCGGCCTCGGCCGAGCGGCCGGCCAGGCTGCGCACTTCGCTGGCGACGACTGCGAAGCCGCGGCCCTGTTCGCCGGCACGGGCCGCTTCCACCGCGGCGTTCAGCGCGAGGATGTTGGTCTGGAATGCGATGCCATCGATCACGCCGATGATGTCGCTGATCTTCTTCGAGCTGGCGTTGATCTCGTTCATGGTGGTCACCACCTGGGCGACCACGTTGCCGCCGCGTGCGGCCACTTCGGCAGCCGAGGCGGCCAGTTGGTTGGCTTGTCGGGCCGAGTCGGCGCTCTGCTTCACGGTGCCCGTGAGCTGCTCCATCGAGGCAGCTGCTTCCTGCAGGTTGCTGGCCGTCTGCTCGGTGCGTGCGCTGAGGTCATGGTTACCAGTGGCAATCTCGCTCGACGCGGTGGAGATGCTGTCGGCCGAGGTGCGCACCTGGCCCACCATGCGGCCCAGGGCCTTCTGCATGTCGTCGAGCGCATGCAGCAGCTCGGCGGCTTCGTCCTGGCCGTGCACGTCAACCCGCTGTGTCAGGTCGCCGGCCGCAATGGAGGCGGCGAGTGACTTGGCCTGTGCCATCGGCTTCACCACCGAGCGGGTGAGGCGCCAGGCAAAGCCCACCGCCAGCAGCACCGCCAGTGCGCCGCCGATGCCCAGGGCCACGCTGCCGTGCAGCGCCGCAGCTTCGGCCTGCACCTTGGTGGCGGCCATGCTGTCGCGCTGGGCGACGATCATCTTCTGCACGACGTCGAGGTAGGCCTTGGCGGCGGGGAAGAGCTTCTCCATCACCTCGGCGCTCACGTCTTCGCCGGCTTCCTTGCGCTTGAGCAGGCCGTTGCGCAGGCTCTGGAACGCGTCGCGCTGCGTCGAGATGTCCTCGAGCAGGCGCTTGTCTTCGACCGAGTCGGCGATTTCCTTCAGGCGGGTGAGCCGCTCCGTCGTGCCCTTGTTGGTCTCGAGCATCTCGGCCCGCACGCGCTGCTTGACCTGTTCGTCGCTCGCGAAGAACACGACCCAGGTGCGCGCGGTGTTCGACTCGATGGAACGCCCCCACTGCTCGGCCAGCGATAGCTTCTCGGCCTCGGTCGTGCCGAGTTGAACCGACACGCTGCGCATCGTGGCGATGCGGTCGATGCCGAGGCCCACGACGCCCGCGCACAGCAGGACGAGAGAGCCGAAGCCGACAGCCAGGCGAGGCCCCAGGCGGAGCGAAGACAGGGAGATCATGGAAAGTACCCTCCGAATTTCGACGATTGAAGACAAGTTCGAATGCGGTGCATGCCAGGGGCGTGCAGCGCCATCGTTGTCATATCGGTACTTTCCCGGCCCGCTGTAGGTAAATCATCTACAAGCGGCTGAACGCGCTCTGCGGGTGACTACGGCCGAGCCTCGAGCCGGAAGATCGAGACCACCTGCGCCAGCCGCGTCGCCTGTTCCTTCAGCGACTCGGCCGCCGCGGCCGACTCTTCCACCAGCGCCGCGTTCTGCTGCGTCATCTGGTCGAGTTGCGTCACGGTGGTGTTGACCTGGCCGATGCCATCGCTCTGTTCGGACGACGCGGCGGTGATCTCTCCGATGATGTCCGACACGCGCTGCACCGAGCCGACGATCTCGGTCATCGTGGCGCCTGCATCGGCCACCAGGCGCGAACCGCCTTCGACTTTTTCGACCGAGGCACCGATCAAGCCCTTGATCTCTTTGGCCGCTTGCGCCGAGCGCTGCGCCAGGCTGCGCACTTCGGCCGCCACGACCGCGAAGCCGCGGCCCTGTTCGCCGGCACGAGCTGCCTCGACGGCTGCATTCAGTGCGAGGATGTTGGTCTGGAACGCGATGCCATCGATCACGCCGATGATGTCGCTGATCTTTTTCGAACTCGCATTGATCTCGTCCATCGTGGTCACGACCTGCGCGACCACGTTGCCACCGCGTGCGGCCACTTCGGCCGCCGAGGCGGCAAGCTGGTTGGCCTGGCGGGCGGAGTCAGCGCTCTGCTTCACGGTGCCGGTCAGCTGGTCCATCGACGAGGCGGCCTGTTGCAAGTTGCTTGCAGTCTGCTCCGTGCGCTGGCTCAGGTCCTGGTTGCCGATGGCAATCTCCGCGCTCGCGGTCTGGATCGATGACGACGATTCCCGCACCGTCTGAAGCGAGCTGCTGAGCTGGCGCATCATCGCGCCGAGCGAGCGCATCAGGTCGCCCACTTCGTCGTTGCGCAAGGTCTTCGCATCTGCGCAGAGGTTGCCGTTGGCCACCTCGCTCGCCACGCCGACGGCGCGGTTCAGGTCGTCGATCACTTTGCGTTGCATCCACCAGGCGGCGCCCACGGCGGCGCCGCAGACGATCAGGCCCAGTGCCCCAAGCAAGAGGCTGCGCTGGTTGGCGCGGGCGGCATCGGCAGCCATGGCTTCGGACGAAGCGGCTTCCATCTTGGCCACCAGCCCGCCAAGCGAGGTGGCAACCGACGCGAAGGTGGCGTCGGCGTTCTGCATCGCTGCGATGCCGGTGTTGGGGTCGACGGTCGACAGGTCGATCGCCGAATCGGCCTGCTTGCCGTACTTGTCGATCTGCTGGCCCAGAGCGGCCACGCCGGTGTTGAATTCGTTGTTGGCGGCACCGGCTTCAACCATGCCGCTCAGCGTGCGCTTCATGCCGCCCAGCTGGGTGGTCAGCGAGGCGCGAAAGGCCTTGATCTTGGCGTCGTCGAGCGAGCCGATCAGC
Organism: Rhizobacter sp. P2_G4; assembly: GCF_056403575.1. Classification (NCBI taxonomy): domain Bacteria; kingdom Pseudomonadati; phylum Pseudomonadota; class Betaproteobacteria; order Burkholderiales; family Sphaerotilaceae; genus Rhizobacter; species Rhizobacter sp. P2_G4. Next base: position 396,926 of record NZ_JBFUFG010000002.1, read on the forward strand.
GCCACCGTCTTGTAGACGTTGGCGTGCGCCGTGGCGAACTGGTCCTGCACACTGGTGATGGTGCGAAAGCTCTCCATGTCGTTCTTGAACGAGGCATGGTTCTGCGTGGTCGTTCGGCTTTGCAGCGCGGTGTTCACGGTGGCGATGGACAAGACCATCACCGCCGTCAACAGCGGCGCAGCCAACAGCTTGGCACCCAGTTTCATGAAGTTGTTCCCTTCGCGGCAGGAAGCCGCTTGCTTATTTGTAGATGCCGCCGCAGACCACAGAGTCGTTCAGCTTTTCGCAGTACGAGGTCTTGGGCTCGATCTTCTTGGTGACGGGGTTGGTGAACTTGTAGTCCTGCCAGAACGTGCCTTTCGACTGGCCCAGCTCGACGCGCTCTTTCACGAAGGCCTTGCCGTCGACGTCCTTGAGCTCGATCAGGTTCTTGCCGATCATCTTTTCGTTGGCGCCGTGGGCGTGCACCGTGCCGTCCAGGCCGTAGACCACGAGATAGAGGTCGCGGTCGGAGAACTGACCACCCTTCTTGGTGATCTCGGCGTAGCCCTTTTCGGTGCCGTTGGCCTTGATGAAGGCGACACCCTTCTTGACCATGGCAGAGGCTTCGTCGGCCGTGGCATTGCCTTCCTTGGCTGCGACGTGGGCGCTGAAGCTGAGGGCGGCGAGGGTGGCGATGGCCAGGTGGCCGAAGTGCTTGGACATGAGGTGTCTCCGTTGAACGATGAAGGCAGGAACTGCTCCCCGTCTTATCGGCAATCCGATGGCACCGATGTAAGGAATTCTGCACACCGGCAGAGCACTTGATCCGCACTGCAACGGGGCTTTGCAGGTGCAGTTCGTTCGAAGCGTCCATGAAAACGGCCCGCGCGAGCGGGCCGTTCGGGCTGAATGAGCTACCGGTGCCTCAGAAGTTTTCCCAGTCGTCGGTGCCTGCACCCGCGGCCGCGACGGCGGCTGATGGGGCAGAGACAGGGGCAGGGCGCGAGACTGCCTTGGCCGCTACCGGGGCGTTCGCCACCGGCGCGCTTGGTGCCACAGCCTTGGATTTGGGATGGATGCGCGTCACGTTGGTGGCGCGATCCGGCGAACGGCGCTCCACCACGGGCGCGGCGATGGTGGCGCCTGGCACATCGTGGCTGCTCAGCTTGAACACCGCCACCGCATTCACCAGCTGCTGCGCCTGCGTCTTGAGGCTTTCGGCGGCGGCGGCGCTCTGTTCCACCAGCGCGGCGTTTTGCTGCGTGGTCTGGTCCATGGAGGTGACGGCTTCACCCACCTGCGCGACACCGGCCGATTGCTCGGCGCTGGCCGCGCTGATCTCGCCCATGATGTCGGTCACGCGCCTGATCGACGACACCACTTCCTGCATCGTTGCGCCGGCCTGGTCGACCAGGGCCGTGCCTTGTTCCACACGCTCCACGCTGGTGGAGATGAGGGTCTTGATCTCCTTGGCGGCGTCGGCCGAGCGCTGCGCGAGGCTGCGCACCTCGGCGGCCACCACCGCAAAGCCGCGGCCCTGTTCGCCGGCGCGGGCTGCTTCCACTGCGGCGTTCAGCGCCAGGATGTTGGTCTGGAAGGCGATCCCGTCGATCACGCCGATGATGTCGGAGATGCGCTTCGACGAATCGTTGATGCCCTTCATGGTGCCGACGACGCGGTTCACCACGTCGCCGCCTGAGACGGCCACCGTCGAGGCGCTCAGCGCCAGTTGGTTGGCCTGGCGTGCGTTGTCGGCGTTCTGTTTCACCGTGCTCGACAGCTCTTCCATCGACGCCGCGGTTTCTTCCAGCGCGCTCGCCTGCTGTTCGGTGCGTGCGCTCAGGTCGTTGTTGCCTTGCGAGATCTCGGCGCTTGAGGTGGCGACGCCTTCGGCGTTCTGGCGTACCCCCGCGACGATGCCGCGCAGGTTGGTTTGCATCTTGTTCAACGCTTCGAGCAAGCGGCCCATCTCATCGCGCCGATCGACCGCCGGGGTGTGGCTCAGGTCGCCTTCGGCCATCTTGTCTGCTTGCGAGACCGCCAAGGCTGCTGCGTTGACGAGGTCGCGCGACACGAACCAGCCGATGCCCAGGCCGAGCAAGAGCATCACGCCCAGCGAGCTCAACAAGATGATGCGCGATTGCGCATAGACCGCGTCGCCTTTGGCACTGGCCGCCATGGCGCCTGTGCGGTTCAGTTCGATCAGTTTTCTCAGCGCTGCATCAGCGTCGGCGTACGACTTGCTGGCCGCGCCGTTGAAGAAGCTTTTGGCGGTGGTCATGTCGCCGGAACGGATCAGCACGAAGAGGTCGTCGCCGAACGCCAAATAGTTCTTCCACTTCGGCAGGAATTGGTCGAACAGCGCTTTCTCTTCAGGGCTGCTGATCAGTGGCATGTAGAGGACGATCTCCTTGTCCATCACCGCTTCGATCTTCTTCAGCTCGGCCTCCACCGCGTCGACGGACTGCGGCGTATCGGTCAGCATGAGGTTCAGCCGCGTCGCCCGGTAGGCGGCAAGTTCAGTGTCCATGTTGCCCAGGAGCTGCACGCTGGGCAGCCAGTCCTGCGTGATCTCAGTGGACTGGGCGTTGACGGTCGACAGTCGCGAAATCGACAGCAGGCTCTGTCCGATGGCGATCAGCAGCACGAGGGCGAAGCCGCCCATGAGCTTCGTGCGAATGCTCAGGTTCTGGATGTTCATGCGCGCGCTTCAGTGGAACCTCAGAAGGTTTCCCAGTCGTCGTTGTGCGCGGCGGCGGCCACGGCCGGAGCCGCAGGCTTGGCAGCGCCGGTTGCCGGCGCCAGGGCGCGCGGAGCGGCAGCGGTAGGTGCCTTGACCGAGGCAAGCTTGACCGCAGGAGCCGCAGCCTTGAACTTGGCCGCAGGGGCCGACGGCTTGAAGCTCGATGCGGGCTTGGCGGCTGCGGTTGAGGTAGTGACTGCCGGCGCGTAATCCGCCTTGGCGGCTTGCTCGTTGCCGAGGCGGAAGGTGCCCACGGCCTTGGCCAGCGTACCGGCTTGTTGCTTGAGGCTTTCAGCCGCGGCGGCGGATTCTTCGACCAGCGCGGCGTTCTGCTGCGTCATCTGGTCAAGCTGCACCACAGCCGTGTTGACCTGGCCGATGCCATCGCTCTGCTCAGAGGCCGCAGCGGTGATCTCGCCGATGATGTCCGAGACGCGCTGCACCGAACCGACGATCTCGGTCATCGTGGCGCCGGCATCGGCCACCAGGCGCGAACCTGCTTCCACCTTGTCGACCGAGGCGCCGATGAGGCCCTTGATCTCCTTGGCGGCTTCGGCCGAACGGCCAGCCAGGCTGCGCACTTCGCTCGCCACGACCGCGAAGCCGCGGCCTTGCTCGCCGGCGCGGGCTGCTTCCACCGCAGCGTTCAGCGCGAGGATGTTGGTCTGGAACGCGATGCCATCGATCACGCCGATGATGTCGCTGATCTTCTTCGAGCTGGCGTTGATCTCGTCCATCGTGGTCACGACCTGCGAGACCACGTTGCCGCCGCGTGCTGCCACTTCAGCGGCCGAGGCGGCGAGCTGGTTGGCCTGGCGGGCCGAGTCGGCCGATTGCTTCACGGTGCCGGTGAGCTGCTCCATCGACGAAGCGGCCTGCTGCAGGTTGCTCGCGGTCTGCTCGGTGCGCTGGCTCAGGTCTTGATTGCCCACGGCGATTTCATTCGACGCGGTGCTGATGCTGTCGGTCGAAGCACGCACTTGCACGAGCGTGTCACGCACCGAATGGATCATGGTCTGCAGGCCGGCAACGAGGCTACCCGCCGGTGCCGCCGGAATGTTCACGGCCAGGTTGCCCTTGGACACTTCGGACATGATGTCCAGCGCTTCAGAGGGCTCGCCGCCGAGCTGCCTGATCACGCTGCGCGAGACCAGGAAACCCACCGCGCCGATGGCCATCAGCACGGCCAGGCACAGGCCCAGCTGCTTGAGCACGGCGCTGCGCACTTGCGCGTCCGCATCGTCCATGTACAAGCCCGAGCCCACGATCCAGTTCCAGCCCGGCACGGTGCGCATGTACTGCAACTTCGGGTAGAGCGTGGCCTTGGGGTCGGTGTCGCCGGCGCGAGCCACCATCGATTCCACATGGGTGATGCCGGTTTTGCTGGCGGCCATCGCGTCGATCAGGATCTTGACGGTGTCGACGCCCTGGGCGTTCTTCTTGCCTGCGAGCTGCGTGTGCTCGGCCCAGGTCTTGATGAACGGGTGCATCACGCCGACACCGTCGGTCGTCACGATGTAGAAGTAATTTGCCTTGCCTTCCGGGCCGCCGTAGCGCGCGTGCTTGACTGCCTCGGAGGCGGCCTTCTGCGCATCCTCGACGCTCATCGTGCCCGCGGCGGCTGCGGCTTGGTAGCCGGCCGCGACGTTGTAGGCCGAGTCCACCGCCGAGCGCAGCTCCACGCGGCGCCCTTCGAGGATGTCGTTGCGCGTCTGGTAGACCGACAGGCTGGTGACGATGGTCAGTCCGGCCACGGCGCTGACCACGAGCAGGCCGATCTTGCGTTTGAAGCTGAGTTGTTGGAGCACGATGTCGATCCCGATCAGGCTGCGTGAAGTTGAAAGGTGGAAACCATCTGAGTCAGCCGTGAGGCCTGCTCCTTGAGGCTTTCTGCGGCGGCGGCCGACTCTTCGACCAGCGCGGCGTTCTGCTGCGTCATCTGGTCGAGCTGGGTGACGGCGGTGTTGATCTGGCCGATGCCGTCGCTCTGTTCCGAGGCGGCGGCGCTGATCTCGCCAATGATGTCGGAGACGCGCTGCACCGAGCCGACGATCTCGGTCATCGTGGTGCCTGCATCGGCCACCAGGCGCGAGCCGGCTTCGACCCGGTCGACGCTCGCGGCGATCAGGCTCTTGATCTCTTTGGCGGCCTGGGCCGAGCGGCCGGCAAGGCTGCGTACCTCGCTGGCCACGACCGCGAAGCCGCGGCCCTGTTCGCCGGCGCGGGCTGCTTCGACCGCAGCATTCAGCGCGAGGATGTTGGTCTGGAACGCGATGCCATCGATCACGCCGATGATGTCGCTGATCTTCTTCGAGCTGGTGGTGATCTCGTTCATCGTGGTCACGACCTGCGAGACCACCTTGCCGCCACGTGTGGCGACTTCGGCGGCCGAGGCGGCGAGCTGGTTGGCCTGGCGGGCGGAGTCAGCGCTCTGCTTCACGGTGCCCGTGAGCTGTTCCATCGACGAGGCGGTCTGCTGCAGGTTGGAGGCAGTCTGCTCCGTGCGCTGGCTCAGGTCGAGGTTGCCGTGCGTGATCTCGGCCGAGGCCACGCCGATGCTGTCTGTTGCGAGGCGGATCTGGCCGACCATGCCGCTCAAGGCTTGGCGCGTCTGATCGATCGTGCGCTGCAAGGCGCCCACTTCGTCGTTGCGATCCACGGTGGCCGCGACAGACAGGTTGCCCTCGGCAATGCGTGCGGCGTCGGCCATGGCCTGGCGCATCGGCTGGGTGACGGAGCGGGTGAGTGCCCAGGCAATCGCCGAGCCCAGCAGCGTGGCCATCGCGCCCATTGCGAGCAGCAGCCAGCGGGTGAAGCGGATCTGCTCGGCAGCCGCAGCGGCATCGGCGTCGGCGGCACCGCTCACGGTGTCCAGCAGGGCAACGATCGCCTGGTCGTACGCCTTGGCCAGGGGGACCAGCTCGCTGTCGACCAGGGTGGCGCCGGAGGTGTCGCCACCTTCCATGCCAGAGAGAATTTCATCGCGCTTGGCAATGAAGGCCTTGGTCTTCTCGGTGACCTTCTCCATCGCGGCGGTTTCGGCGGGCAGCACGAAGCTGGCTGCGATTTCCTGCTGCAGCTTGGCGATGCGTTCGGTTGTCTCGCGGATCTGCGGGTTGAGGTAGCTTCTGAGTGCCTTCGGGCTGCCCGCTTTCGCGAGCGACAGCACACGTGTCACGTTCGACTGCGTGAGGCTGCGCCACTGCTCGACCAGTGCCGCGTGGCGGCTGCTGGACTGCTGCGCCTGGCGGAATCTGTCGAGTTCGCCCAGGCGCTGCTGCGCCAGCGCGACGATCACCAGCGTCAGCGCCAGCACCGCTGAAAAGCCCACACCAAGGCGGTATCCGATCGAGATGTTTTTCATGTTGTAGCCGGGTCGAGTTTGAAAGTGCTGACGAGATGGGCCAGCGTGCGCGCCTGTTCCTTGAGGCTTTCGGAGGCGGCGGCAGACTCTTCGACGAGCGCTGCGTTCTGCTGCGTCATCTGGTCGAGATTGGCCACGGCCGTGTTGACCTGCCCGATGCCATCGCTTTGCTCGGACGACGCGGCGGTGATCTCGCCGATCATGTCCGACACGCGCTGCACCGAATTCACGATCTCGGTCATGGTGGCGCCGGCATCGGCCACCAGACGAGAACCAGCCTGCACGCGCTCCACGCTGGCGCCGATCAGGCTCTTGATCTCTTTGGCCGCTTCGGCCGAACGGCCGGCCAGGCTGCGTACTTCGCTGGCGACGACCGCGAACCCACGGCCCTGTTCACCGGCGCGAGCTGCTTCCACCGCAGCATTCAGCGCGAGGATGTTGGTCTGGAACGCGATGCCATCGATCACGCCGATGATGTCGCTGATCTTCTTCGAGCTGGCGTTGATGTCGTCCATCGTGCTCACGACCTGGGCGACGACATTGCCGCCACGCGCAGCGACTTCAGCGGCGGAGGCGGCGAGCTGGTTGGCCTGGTGCGCCGAGTCGGCGCTCTGGCGCACGGTGGCCGTCAGCTCTTCCATCGACGAGGCGGTCTGCTGCAAATTGGAGGCGGTCTGCTCGGTGCGGGCGCTCAGGTCCTGGGAACCGGTTGCGATCTCGGCGGAGGCGGTGGTGATGCTGTCCGTGGAGTGGCGAACCTGCCCGACCATCTGCTGCAGCGAGCCTTGCATGTCAGACAGCGCGCGAAGCAAGTCACCCAGTTCGTCGCGGCGGGTTGAGTCGAGGCGTTGAGACAGGTCGTTGGATGCGATGACGCGTGCGGCTGCCACGGCTTCGCGAACCGGTGTGGTGACCGAGCGCATGATCACGAAGGCCATGCCCGCGCCGACGCACAGGCTCACGATCGTCAGCGCGATGAGCACGCCCTTGGCCATCGCCATGCTGCTGCGCAGCGCCGCTGTCTGGTTGTCCGCCTGCTTGCGCTCGTAGTTCTGCATGTCCCCCATGGCGCCCAGATAGGCGACCGAAGCGGGCAGCATCTTTTCGTTGAGCAGGGTTTCCGCAGCCGGGACGTCGCCGATCTTCAGGTGTTCATAGAGTTTGCCGCGCAAGCCGACGTAGACATCGCGCTTCTGGGCGATGGCGGCCATCAGCGCACGCCCGGTGTCGGTATCGGTGTGGGCTTCCATGGCCTTCTGCAGCTCGGAGATCTCTTTCGAGGTCTCCTTGATGAGCGGGCTGAAGTAGCCCTCCACATCGGGCTGGCCTGCGGCCTTGGCGATGGCGATGGCGCGGGTAAGGTTGAGCTGGGTCTTGCGCTGCCACTCGTCGACCGTGTTGGCTCGCTTCTCGCTGGCCGACAGCTCTTCCATGGCACGTTCGGTCTTCACCATGTGGACATAAGCCACGCCGACCATCGCGAGCAGCAGGGCCAGCACGGCCCCGAATCCGAGGCTGAGGCGTACCCCAATCTTCAAGTTGTTGAGGCCCATGGTGTGTACTGCTTTGCGTTGAGTGGTTCTGTTGGGTCGGTCAGAGCTTGAAGGCACCGACCACTTGAGCCAGGCGCCCCGCCTGGTCTTTCAGGCTTTCGGCCGCCGCGGCGGACTCTTCGACCAGCGCAGCGTTCTGCTGCGTCATCTGGTCGAGCTGCACCACGGCCGAGTTGACCTGGCCGATGCCGTCGCTCTGCTCCGACGATGCGGCAGTGATCTCGCCGATGATGTCTGACACACGCTGCACCGAGCCGACGATCTCCGTCATCGTCGAACCGGCATCCGCCACGAGGCGGGAACCGGCCTGCACACGCTCGACGCTTGCGCCGATCAGGCTCTTGATTTCTTTCGCCGCTTCGGCAGAGCGGCCGGCCAGGCTGCGCACTTCGCTGGCAACCACCGCGAAGCCGCGGCCCTGTTCGCCGGCACGAGCCGCTTCGACCGCTGCATTCAGCGCGAGGATGTTGGTCTGGAAGGCGATGCCATCGATCACGCCGATGATGTCGCTGATCTTCTTGGAGCTGGCGTTGATCTCGTCCATCGTGGTCACGACCTGCGAGACCACGTTGCCGCCACGGGTCGCCACTTCAGCCGCTGAGGCTGCGAGCTGGTTGGCTTGGCGGGCCGAGTCGGCACTCTGTTTCACGGTGCCGGTGAGCTGCTCCATCGACGAAGCGGCTTGCTGCAGGTTGCTGGCGGTCTGCTCGGTGCGCTGGCTCAGGTCTTGATTCCCCACGGCAATTTCATTCGACGCGGTGCTGATGCTGTCGGTCGAGTTGCGCACCTGGCCCACCATCTGGCTGAGCGACGTGCGCATCTGCGAGAGGGCGCGCAGCAGGCCGGCGGCTTCGTCCTTGCCGGCGGTGTCCACGTGGCGATCGGTCAGGTCACCCTTGGCGATGGCCTCGGCAAGCACCTGTGCGTCGCCCAGCGGCTTGCAGATCGAGTTCATGTTGACCAGCGTCAGCGGCGTGATGATCACCAGCAGCACCGCGATGGCGCCGAAGAGCAGCACCGTCACCATGCTGCCGGCTGCCTGCAGGCGCTTCTGGCCAGCTTGGGCCGAGGCGTCGATGTCGAGCGCCAGCGTGTCGATGGAGGTCAGCGCGCTGTTGTAGTCGTCTTGCACACGCGTGACGAGGATAACGGCGGCGCGCGCGGTGTCGAACGACTGCGCCTCCAGCTGCTTCATCACCGGGATGAAGCGTGTCTTGTACTTGGCCACCGAGGCCAGCACCTCGTTCGCCTTGGCGATCTGTGTCTGGTCGGTCAACGACTCGACGAGCGCCTTGCCCGAAGAGTCGATGTCGGTGAAGGTCTTCGTCCATGCGTCACGGGCCTTGCCGAACTTCTCCGGCGCCTCGTACTGGATCAGCATTTCGTTCTCACGCACCCGCAGCTGGTGCATCGCGGTGCGCAGCGTCGCAATGCGCTGGATGGCGGAGAACTCGGTACTGAAGAAAGACATGCTGACCGAGTTGCTGTAGCGCTGGCCGATCAGGCCCACCGCGCCGACGAGCAGCAGCGACAGGGCGACGACGGCGACTGCGCCGAGCATGCGCGTGCGGATGGTGAAGCTGCGGATCATGTTGTTCAAGCCCATACGACATCTCTCTTCTGGTTGGCTATACAGGTCGGCACACGGCCCGCGCTTGCGGCCGTGTGCCGCCTCGATTCGGTCAGTTCTTTGGTGGCTCAGTGGCGTGAGCGGCGGACCAGGCTGCCCACGTCGAGAATCAGCGCCACGCGGCCGTCACCCATGATGGTGGCGCCCGACACGTCGTTGACCTTGCGGTAGTTGGCTTCGAGGTTCTTCACCACGACTTGCTGCTGGCCGAGCAGCTCGTCCACGAGCAGTGCGATGCGGCCGCCTTCGGCCTCCACCACGACCATGATTCCGCTCACGTGCTCGAAGTCGAAGCGCGGCACGTTGAAGACGTGTTCCATCTCCAGCACCGGCATGTACTCGTCGCGCACCTCGACCACGCGGCCGGAGCCGCCGATGGTCTTGACCATGTCGGGCTGCACCTGGAACGACTCGACGACCGAGCTCAGCGGGAGGATGTAGACCTCTTCGCCCACGCCGATCGACATGCCGTCCATGATGGCCAGCGTCAACGGCAGGCGCACCGAGACGCGCATGCCATAGCCTTCGGCGGAGTCGATGTCGACCGTGCCGCCGAGGGCCGTGATGTTCTTCTTGACCACGTCCATGCCGACACCGCGGCCCGACACGTCGGTGACCACGTCGGCGGTGGAGAAGCCGGGTGCGAAGATCAGGCTCCACACGTCCTGGTCGCTCATCGAGTCAGGGGCGTGGATGCCGCGTTCGCGGGCTTTCTTCAAGAGCTTCTCGCGCGACAGGCCACGGCCGTCGTCGCGCACTTCGATGACGATCGAGCCACCCTGGTGCGAAGCGCTCAGCGTGATGGTGCCGGTCTCGGGCTTGCCCTTGGCCAGGCGGTCCGCCGGTGACTCGATGCCGTGGTCGCAGCTGTTGCGCACCAAGTGGGTCAGCGGGTCGGTGATCTTTTCCACCAGGCCCTTGTCGAGTTCGGTGGCTTCACCGAGCGTCACGAAGTCGACCTTCTTGCCGAGCTTGGCAGCCAGGTCGCGCAGCATGCGCGGGAAGCGGCTGAACACCATCGACATCGGGATCATGCGGATCGACATCACGGACTCTTGCAAGTCGCGGGTGTTGCGGTCCAGATCGGCGAGGCCGGCAGCGAGCTGCTGGTACAGCGCCGGGTCCATGCCCTGGCTGTTCTGCGCCAGCATGGCTTGCGTGATGACGAGTTCGCCGACCAGGTTGATGAGCTGGTCGACCTTCTCGACCGAGACGCGCAGCGTCGACGCTTCCAGCGCGGCGGCGGGCTTCTCGGCCTTGGGTGCTGAAGTCTTTGGAGCGGTCTTCGGTGCTTCGGACGCAGCTGCAACCTCGGTGCTGGAGGGCGTGCTGGCTTGTGCAGGCGAACCCGGCGCGTCCTCGAAAAAGCCGTAGCCGACATCGGCCGCTTCTGCTTCGGGTGCGCCGGGCGCGCCATGGTGGAAGCCGTAGCCGTCACCCAGCGGGAGCAGGGCCACCTGCTCGCGTGACACGTGGAAGGTCAGCAGGTCCAGCAGGTCGCTGTCGGTGCTGGTGGTACAGACCTTGAAGCGGCGCATGCCGTCGGCAGGCATGCCGTTGTCCAGCGGCTCGATGGTGCCGAGGTCGGTGATTTCCTTGAAGAGGTCGACGACGTTGTTGGCCTCTTCGGGCTTGTCCAGCGGGCCGATGCGCAGTTCGAGCACGCGGGCGCCGGGTTTCGCAGGCGCCGGCTCGGCCAGCACGGATGCGGCAGCGGGTGCCTTCGCAGCCGGTGCAGGCGCGGCAGCGGGCGCTGCGATCGCAGGCGCTTCGCCGGCCGACATGGCGCGGATGTTGAACAGCAGTTCGGTGGTGTCGAGTTCGGCGCCTTCGCCACCGTTCTGGTGGCGGGCCAGCTGGCCGCGCAGGGCATCGCCCGACTGCAGCAGCACATCGACCATGCTGCTGGTGGGTTCCAGCTCATGGCGGCGCAGCTTGTCGAGCAGCGTTTCCATCTGGTGCGTCAGTTCGGCGACGTCCTTGAAGCCGAAGGTGGCGGCACCACCCTTGATGGAGTGGGCGCAACGGAAGATGGCGTTCATCTCCTCGTCGTCGGCCGACTCGATGTCGAGGTCGAGCAGCAGCTTCTCCATGCGGTCGAGGTTCTCGCCCGCTTCTTCGAAGAAGACCTGATAGAACTGGCTCAGGTCGATGCCGGCGCTCAGTTGAGAGCCTTCTGAGGACATCTCGCCCATGGCGTGCTCCTGGTATATGTTGTGTGCGTGGAGAGAGGGCGGGACGCTTACTTGACGACCTTCTTGATCACTTCGATCAGCTTGGCCGGATCGAAGGGCTTGACCAGCCAGCCGGTGGCACCCGCGGAGCGGCCTGCCTGCTTCATCTGGTCGCTCGACTCGGTGGTCAGGATCAGGATCGGCGTGGTCTTGAACTTCGGGTTGTCGCGCAGCTTCTTGGTCAGGCTGATGCCATCCATGCGGGGCATGTTCTGGTCGGTCAGCACGAGGTCGAAGTCGCGGCCGTTGGATTTTTCGTAGGCGTCTTGGCCGTCCACGGCCTCGACGACGTTGTAGCCGGCACTCTTCAGTGTGAAGGCGACCATCTGGCGCATGGAGGCTGAGTCGTCGACCGCGAGGATTGATTGCATGGCTTTCTCCGGGATATCTCGAATGATTTCGGTTGAATGGATGTCGTCTTGAGGCGTGTCGTGTCTAGAACAGCTCGATGGATCCGACATCCATCTCGGCCTGCGTCACGGGGTTCGGGCGCAGCGGTACTTCTTCTGCTGCAGCCATGCCGTCTTCGTCGTCGGCAAAGGCTTCGCGTGCCAACCGGTCCACGCAGCTGCGAAGCCGCTTGTGGGTGTGGTTGATCAGCTGCGAGGCCATGTCCTGGAACTGGAGGGCGGTGACGGCACCACCCAGGTTCTGCATCACGTCGTTGAAGACGGCATCGCTGTCGTCCACCGTGTGCGGGTGGGAACGCAGCGTGTTGATGTGCTCCGAGGCGCCATGGAAGCGCTGCATCAGCGTGTCGCAGGCGTCGGACAACAGCGTCTGCAGCCGATCCAGGTCATTGCTGGCGGTCATCAGGTGGTCTTGCAAGTCAGCGGCGGCCATCAAGGGCATTGCGCCGGCGGCAGACGATTCTTGAGCGTCGTTCGCGTCTTCCATCAGCTTCAAGTCTCCACTCAGGTGAGAGGGGCAGGGTGCGAGCAGAGGCGCGCACTCAACGAGGTCATATGCAGTGGATTTTCGGCAGCCGTCGCCGATACATAAGCTCAATCACGGGCAATAAGTCGTGGCAATTCGGCAGACCACCGTGTTGATGGGCCTTGGGGCGAGGACTTGTTCACTGCTTTGCGGCTGCAAGGCATCCCTTGGCATACTGCAAGCCATGCCTTCTCACCTGCCAGAAAAGCGGTTGCGCATCCTGCATCTCGAGGATTCGGAGCTCGACCACCAACTGATGCTGGCCCATCTGCGGCGCGGCGGCTTGCAGGTGGACGTGGTTCGAATCGACTCCGAGGCCGAGTTCCTGCAGGCCATCGAGCCCGAGCAGAACTGGGACGCCGTGATTTCCGACTACAACCTGCCCGGCTTCTCGGGCCTGGTCGCGCTGGACCTGCTCAAGGCCAGCGCGCAGATGCTGCCCTTCATCCTGGTCTCGGGCGAGATCGGCGAAGACACCGCCGTCGAAGCGATGCGAAACGGCGCCAGCGACTACCTGCTCAAGAACAACCTCGTGCGGCTGGCCCCGGCCCTGCTGCACGCGGTCGAGACCCACGAGCTGCTGCTGGCCCGCCAGCGCGCCGACCGCGAGCTGGGCGAATCCAAGCAGCGCGTGCACGAGCTGGCTCAGCATTTGCAAACCAGCGTCGAAGCCGAACGTGCCGCCATCGCCCGGGAGATCCATGACGACGTTGGCGGCTCGCTCACCGCGCTCAAGTTCGACCTGGCCTGGATCGCCCGCCATTCCGATTCGCCCGAGGTGCTGGCCCGGGTCACCTCGGCGCTCGAGACCGTGTCGCACGCCATCGAGGCCAGCCAGCGGGTCATGCACAACCTGCGGCCCGCCATCCTGGAGCAGGGGCTGATCGCCGCCCTGCAGTGGATGGCCAGCCGGTTCGAGAAGCGCACCGGCATCACCTGCGAGTTCCGTTCGCGGCACGAGCACCTGACCCTCCCCGCCGGCGTGCCGCTGGTGGCCTACCGGGCCGCCCAGGAGGCGTTGACCAACGTCTCCAAGCACGCCCAGGCCACCCAGGTGCACATCGATCTGTCCCTCGCTGGGGGTGTGCTGTCCCTGGAGATCAGCGACAACGGGCGTGGCCTCAACCAGGAAGACCTTGCCAAGGTGCGGTCTTTCGGGATTCGCGGCCTGCATGAACGCGCCGGAACTGTCGGCGGCTGGGTTGATCTGAGCAGTGGCCCCGCGGGAACCACCCTGATCCTGTCGGTGCCGCTGGGCCCCGAGCCCGACACCGGCGTCGACCTGGAGCTGTCAGAGGCGTCGGACGACGAGCCCGCCGAAGGGGCCAAGCCCTATGACCCTACGGTATGGGGGGCCCTATGATGACTTTTCACCTCCTCACCACCTGCCATCAATGATCAAAGTCCTGCTCTGCGACGACCACGCGCTGATCCGGCGCGGCATACGAGACACCCTGTCTGATGCGCCGGACATCGAAGTCGTGGGCGAAGCCGGCGACTACGGTGAACTGCGCACCCTGATGCGCACCGTCGGCGATGCCGACGTGCTCGTGCTCGACATCAACCTGCCCGGCCGCAGCGGCCTGGACGTGCTCCACGTGCTGAAGGACGAAGGCACGACGATGCGCGTGCTTGTGGTGTCGATGTACCCCGAAGACCAGTACGCCATCCGCGCCCTGCGGGCGGGTGCCTACGGCTACGTCAACAAGGGCGGCGACCCACAGCTCATCGTGGCCGCGGTGCGCACGGTGGGGCAGGGCCGTAAGTACGTGACGCCCGAGATTGCGCAGATGCTGGTCGAGAGCTTGACCACGCCCGGTACCGAGGCGGCGCACGAGAAGCTGTCCGATCGGGAGCTGCAGACGCTGGTGATGATTGCCTCTGGGAAGAGGCTGTCGGACATTGCGGAGGAGCTGACGCTTTCTCCGAAGACAGTGAGTGTGTATCGGGCGCGGGTGCTGGAGAAGCTTGGGTTGTCGAACAACTCCGAGATGACGGTTTACGCCATTCGCAACGGGCTTGTTGGCAGCGAGTGATGGGCTTGCTCGCTGCTTGAGTTCTCGCTGAGCGCTTTGCCGGCTTCTGGCATCAACGGTTCGGCCTGAGGTATCGAAGGTTCGCTCCGCTATTCGCGTGAGGCTTCTGTTCACTGCGTGAGGCTGCTGCCGGGTATTCGGCCCGGCGGCCGAGTAACTTTCATTTGTCGCGCCAAATGAAAGTCACCAAAGCAAAGGCGCTGAACACCAGCCGACTTGTCACAGCTGCGTGGCTACAGGACGCGACTTGTCGCCAGCGGACAGACCCGGACCACGGCACACCTGTTCAACGTACCCCACCCCTCGGCTTGCTCCGCATCGCCTAGGACGATGCCGAGGCGAAGCGAGGCGTGGACAGGGAATGTTTGCGCAGCAAACGACCGTATTGCTCTTCGGGCCCCGTGGGGGGCGTCGAGGAGCGCAGGGGTTTGGGGCCGCGTGCGCAGCACGCTTCGTCAACTGACTTCGCGCGGCTGTCCGAGCGCAGTGAACGAAGTGAACGCAGCGAGTTCGGCGCGAGGCCCCATACACCGAGCACCGCAGAGCAGTCCGGCCCTAGCCGGACCGCCTCCGTCGGGGTCGCCTTTCTTTGCCTTCTTTCTTTGGCGAAGCAAAGAAAGAAGGTCGCCCGCCGGGGCGACATCCCGGCAACGGCCTCACGCAGTGAAAAGAAGCCTCACGCGAACAGCGGCACGGAGCTTCGATTCCCCCGCCCGAGCAGTGAAGGGCAACCAGGTAAGACAGGAAGCAAAAACGAAAACGGCGACCCGCGGGCCGCCGTCATCAAAGCAGAAAGATCAGAACCCGAGACTGGCCAACAGGTCGTCGACCTCGCCCTGGTTCGACACCACGTCAGTCCGACCCTCCGGATTCACCACCGGCCCATTCAGCACCGACGAGGCATGCTCCACCACCTTCTGTGCTTCCGGCGGAGCGGCCTGCACCAGCAGCTTCACCAGGCTGTCTTCCAGGTCGCTGGCCAGGGCCACCACCTTGGCGACGACCTGGCCGGTGAGGTCATGGAAGTCCTGAGCCATCATGATGTCGGTCAGGTGCCGGTCGATGCGCTCGGTGGCGCTTTCGACGTCGCCTACGAAGTTCATCACCATGCCTGTGGCCACGGCCTTCACCGGGTCGGCCACGATGGCGGCCGCGATGCGGCGTGTTTCCGAGGCGATGGTGTTGTGCTCGGCCTTGGCCTGGTCGACCGAGTTCAGCACCTTGTTGGCTGCAGCGCCGGTCTTCTCGGCGATGTAGTTCAGGCGGCTGCGCGCGTCGGGCAGGTTGTTGGCGGCGTCCTGCAGCTTGGGGATCACGCCCAGCTGGTGCAGGGTGTCGTGCAACTGGCGGGTGATGAGCCCGAGCTGCTGAAACACTTCGGGGGAGGCGGCAGCCTGCGCTTGAGCATGGGCTTGCGCTTGGGTCTGGGCCGCAGTCTGTGACGGGTCGGCCAGTACGGCCACGTTGTCCATCTTCATGTGGATTCTCCGTTCAGGCCGTGGCGGCCAGTTTTTGCATGATCTTCTGGACCTTTTCTTCCAAGGTGGCCTTGGTGAAAGGTTTGACGATGTAGCCGGCCGCGCCGTCTTGGGCTGCGCGCACGATGTCTTCCTTGCGGGCCTCGGCGGTGACCATCAGCACGGGGATGTGCTTGAGGCTGGCCTCGGCCTTGATGGCCGACAGCAGCTCGAAGCCGTTCATGTTGGGCATGTTGATGTCGCTCACGACGAAATCGAACTTGGCGCCCTTCAGCAGCGCCAGGGCGGCCACACCGTCTTCGGCCTCCTCGGCGTTGTTGTAGCCCAGCTCTTTGAGCAGGCCACGCACGATGCGGCGCATCGTGGAGAAGTCGTCGACGATCAGAAATTTCATGTCAGGGTTGCTCATGGCAGTCCTCGCTTCAATGCACTGGGGCTGTTATCGGGCGTTTGGGTTGGATATTGAGGGCACAGTTGACGTCTCCGCCTCCGGCGCGCTCGCGGGGGCTTCGGCGGCAGCCGCCGTTTCCTCTAAGGGAGTCTTTCCGAAGAAGCGGTCTTCGGCGTCGCGGTTCATCACGATGATGCTGATGCGCCGGTTGCTGGGGCTGAGCGGCTCTTCGGGCACGAAGGGCACGCTGGACGCCAGGCCCTGCACCCGAAGAATCGCCTCGGCGGGCAATCCGCCGGCAATGAGTTCGCGCCGCGAAGCGTTGGCCCGGTCGGACGACAGTTCCCAGTTGCCATAACCAAGCCCGTCGCGGTCGCCGGAGAAGGCCTGCGCGTCGGTGTGGCCCTCGAGGGTGAGGCGGTTGGGCAGTTCGGCGAGCACCGCGCCGATCTCGCGCAGCAGCTCGCGCATGTAGGGTTTGACGACCGGGCTGCCGCTGTCGAACATCGGGCGGTTCTGGTCGTCGACGATCTGGATGCGCAGGCCGTCGGGCGTCATGTCCATCTTGATCTGGTTCTTGATGGCGCCGAACTTCGGGCTGTCGGCCAGCTTCGCTTCCATCTGCTTCTTGATCTGCTCGAGCTTGGCTGCTTCGGCGGCACGCTGCTCGGCGCGCATCGCGGCGAGGTTGATCGTGCTCTTGGTGGTGGCGATGTCGCCCTTCTTCACTTGGCCGCCAGAACGGGTGATGTCGGTGCCGCCGCCCTTGATGACATGCGAAGAATCGCCGGAGCCGCTGCCGCCGCTCAACAGCGCCACCTTCAGCGGCGCCGAGAAGTAGTCGGCGATGCCCTTCTTGTCGCCCTCGGTGGTGGAACCGAGCAGCCACATGAGCAGGAAGAACGCCATCATGGCCGTCACGAAGTCGGCGTAAGCGATCTTCCAGGCACCGCCATGGGCAGCATGGCCGCCTTTCTTCACCCTTTTGATGATGATCGGCTGCAGCTTTTTCGAATCGCCGGCCATTACAAGGCCCCCCAGTCGCTACGCTCCTGCCCCCGAGGGGCGCCTCGCCGCAGGCCCGGCAAAGCCGGTTCCTGGGCGAGTTGCTTGAGGTGAGCTTCGCTCCGCTTGCTCATTTCTTGCCTTTGACGTGGGCTTCGAGTTCAGCGAAATTGGGGCGCTCGGTCGAATAAAGGACCTTGCGGCCGAACTCGACGGCGACTTGCGGGGCGTAGCCCTGCATGCTCGCGAGCAGCGTGGTCTTGATGCACTGCAGTTCCTTGCCGCTCTCGTCGTTCTTCTGTTCCAGCAGGCCGGCCAGCGGCTCGGCCACGGCGTAGGCCAGCAAGATGCCGAGGAAGGTGCCGACCAGGGCCGAGCCGATCATGCCGCCAAGGATCGCGGGCGGCTGGCCCACCGAGCCCATGGTGTTCACCACGCCCAGCACGGCGGCCACGATGCCGAAGGCGGGCAGGGCACCGGCGAGCCGGGCGATGGCCGCGGCGGGCGCGTGGGCCTCGTGGTGGTGGGTGTCGATCTCGCTGTCCATCAGGCTTTCGATCTCATGGGCGTTCAGGTTGCCCGAGACCATCATGCGCAGGTAGTCGGTGATGAACTCGACCACGTGGTGGTCGCTGCCGACCGCTGAATACTTCTTGAAGACGGGTGACTCGTGCGGTGCGTCGACGTCTTTCTCGATCGACATCAGGCCTTCCTTGCGCGCCTTCTGAAGAATGTCGTACAGCAGCGCCAGCAGTTCCATGTAGCGCGCCTTGGTGTACTTCGAGCCCTTGAGCAGCCCGGGCAGTGAGCCCAGCGTGGCCTTGAGCACCTTGGGCTGGTTGTTCACCACGAAGGCGCCCAGCGCGCCGCCCAGAATGGCCATCAACTCCGTCGGCAAGGCGTGGATGATCACGGACATGTTGCCGCCGTGAAGAACGTAGGCCCCGAAGATGCACCCCAGGGCGACGCCGTAGCCGATAAGTACAAACATGGTTGTTGTGTGGTTGCGTGAAGCTCGCTGCGCAGTGACTTACCCGGTGCCACGCATGCCTCAGCCCTATATCGGCCCGAACCCCGTGCGCTTGAGGAAGTGTGTGCGTCCTGCTGCCCAATCGATCCAAGCAACAGCAGGACATTCACGGCACAAAAAAAAGCGGACCTCGAGAGGTCCGCGATAAAGCACTTTTCCGAGTGCCAGGAGGAGACTAACCAGAAACTTGTGCCATGCCATTCATATCGGCAAGGCGAGGGGCTGACTTGAGCCCCGGAATTCAATGCATCTGAATGCCACCCGAGGCCTTGCCCTTGCCGGCACGTGCCGGGGGGTTGCACAGGCCGCAGATGTAGTGCTTCGAGATCTCGTGCGGGTGGCTGACGAAGTGGCCGCCGCACTTGGAGCACTTGGTCATGGTGAGCATGCCGTTGTCGACGAACTTCACCAGGCGCCAGGCGCGGGTCACGGAGAGCAGGGCTTCCAGGTTCTGGGCCTGGGTCTGCTCCAGGTACAGCTGGTAGGCCTTGATGACGGTGTCGATCTCGTCCATCTCGGCAACCTTGTTCAGGTACTCGTGGATGTTGAGGAACAGCGACGCATGGATATTGGGTTGCCAGGTCATGAACCAGTCGGTCGAGAAAGGCAGCTGGCCCTTGCTCGGCGACTTGCCCGACACCTCTTTGTAGAGACGCAGCAGTCTTTCGTAGCTCAGATCGGTTTCAGACTCCAGCACCTGGAGGCGGGCGCCCAGGTTGATCAGCGTCACGGCGCGATCGATTTGCTTGGCTTCGGTGAGGATGCTCTTGCTACGCATGGAATCTGCTCCTGATATCTGTTGTGTGTTCTAGGGTGCGACTGAATTCAAGCGGCTTCTTGATGGCGGCCGGCCATCAGGATGCTGGCGTGCAGGCGGCTGGTCGTGTCGTTCGACGCGGCCTTGCCGTGGTTGGTCAGCAGGCCCCAGACCATGTCGTCGTCCATGCGGAAGCGGCACAGCAGGGTGTTGCCCGAAGCCACCTTCATCATCTGGGCGGGGGTCAGCAGCGCGATCATCGCGGCGCTTTCTTCGCTGATGCCGAGGCGGAACAGGGCTTGTTCGCGGTCGCTGCGGATCAGGCTCTGGGCCAGCATCAGGTAGGACAGGTTGGCTTCGCGGATTTCGGTGAGGATCTGGTCGGCGTTCATGCTGTTATTCCTTGGTTGTCTGGGTTTGTCTGCTGCGTTGGTTTGCGTCTCAACGTGAAATGGATTGTGAAGATCAGAAATGTTCCGAAACATCAGGTCAGTTCTGTCGCTTGAGTCCAGCTTCTTCCATCACCCCTGTCAGGAAACTTCCTACAGAGAAATGCGCCGTTTTTGGCACCTATTTCTGCGCTTAGGGTGGCCCTGACGCCAAAGCGGGCTTTGTGCGCACATATGGCGCTGCTGCCCGGCGTTGCATGCTGTAGGCGGGCATGAAAAAGGGCCGCAAAAGCGGCCCTTGGAGGGATTGGGAGTCGGTTTTGTAGGCGTGCGCGCGGCAGATTTCAGGCGCCGACTTGGCCCACTTCAGGCGAATCGGCACCCGGCAGGTCGTCCGGCAGGGCGAAATCGGCCCGCATCACACGCGCCGTGGTGCGTTCGCGTGGGGTGGTCTCGATCTTGGCCAGCACTACGCGCATGAAGGCGGCCTTGTCGCGCTGGCACTCGCGCAGGGCGTCGTCCAGGTAGGTGAACTGCGCCACGTGGAAGCGGTGCTCGAACCAGCCCAGGTACCAGAACCAGTCGGTGTAGTAGAGCCACGACTTCTCGTTCAGCGCGCGCAGGTGGGTCGGGTCCTGCCAAGCGGTGGCGGCGTGCTCGTAGGGCACCTCGATCACGAAGTGCCCCCCGGTCTTCAACAGCTTCAGGCAGTTGCCCATCAGCTGCGGCAGGTCGGGCACGTGCTCGAGCACGTTGTTGGCGAAGATCATCTCGGCGCTGCCCTCGGTCAGCTGCAGCGGCCCGGCGTAGGGCGTGTGCGCGAGCACCGGGAAGCTGGTGGGCTGGCCCAGGTCGAGCACCAGGTCGGGCTGGGCGCGGTCGAGCACGTCGATGTTCAGCCAGCCGGGCTTGTAGTCCTTGCCCGAGCCGAGGTTGATGCGCGTGGGCTGCCAAGCCTCGCTCGGCCGGCGCCCCTGGTGCACACCCGCATAGCCGGCCGCGAAGGCCAGGATGTCGGCGTAGGGCTCGATCGGGTCGATCTCGGCAAAGCGCCGCATCTGCGCGCGTGCCTCGTCGTAGAACTCGGGTGTCTTGAAGTGCTTGGAGAAGAACCAGGCCAGGTTGTTGTCGTTGATCCAGAACACGTTGTCTTCGAAGGCAGCGTGCGGCTGCGTGAGTTCGGTGCGCTCGGACACGACCGGCGTACCCAGCGAGAGGCAGTGCGACACGCGGGCCTGCTCGAAGCGGCTGCTCGGATAGAAGTGGGCGTTGAACACCACCTTGGCCTGCAGGATGACGGCGTCGCGCTCGGGGCCGTACAGCGGGGCATCGAACAGGCTCACCTTGATGCCTTGCGCCTCGATGTGCTGCAGCATCTGGCGGCGGCGGTCGTTCATGCTGCCGATGAAGAGCACGTCCAGCGGGCGCTGCTCGAGCGGCAGGCTTTCCGCCGGCGTGAGATAGGGCGCGTGCAGCAGCGGGAACACCGGCACGTCTTCGGCGTGCGTCGTGTAGGCCGGGATGTTGTCGGCGTTGTAGTCCACCACCGCCGAGCTGGCGAGCAGTGCCAGGTAGTCCTTCGACACCGCAGCGCCGCCTTCGCCCAGCTGCTCCAGGTTGACGAACACGCAGGTGTAGCGCTCGCGCAGCGCCGCCTCGAAGCCGAGGTGCGCACCGAAGATGAAGTTCACGGCGTCGTGACGCAGGCGGTTCTTGGCCAGGCTCACGTTGGCGCCCATGCGGCGGAACTGGTGGCGGAAGTAACGGGCCTGGTCAAGAAAGCCCAGCGAGTGCACGTAGCCCGCAGGCTGAACGACACACAGGTGGATTTCGGGCAGCGTGATGCTCATGCGGTTTCTCCGTGGGCGCTTTCGGTGACGCTTGCGCCAACGACGTGGTCGACCGGCAGGCCGCGCGACCAGCGGTCCGCCAGGGTCCATAACAGGTTCTCGAAGTCGCGCGTGTAGCCCACGCTGTCGAACAGCGGGGCGGTGTCGCGGGCCTGCACCAGGTGCTCGTGCACCTTGCGGCGCGCCACGGTATCGGTGGCCAGGTGCATCACGCGGGCTTCATAGTCAGGCAAGGTGTCGCCGGCGAACTCGGGCGTGCCCACGCCGTGCAGCAGGCTGGCGGCCACGCGCGAGGCGAAGGTCTCACCGGCATAGGTGACCACCGGCACGCCGGCCCACAGCGCGTCGCTCACCGTGGTGTGGCCGTTGCAGGGCCAGGTGTCGATGAACACGTCGGACAGCGCCAGGCGGCTCATGTGCTCGCGTGCGCCGACCTTGGGTGCGAACACCAGGCGGTCGGCTGCAATGCCGCGGGCTTCGGCTTCGCGCTTCAGCTGCGCTGGCGCATGCTCGTTCCACTGCAGCAGCCACAGCACCGAGTTCGGCAACTGGTTCAGCAGCCGGCACCACACGTCGAACACCTCAGGCGAGAGCTTGAACGGCTGGTTGAAGCCGCACAGCACCAGCGCGTCTTCCGGCAGGCCGGCCATCGCGCGGGTGTAGGGGCCGGGCCGGGCGCGTTGGCGGTCGTTGGGCTGGTAGCAGCGCGGCATCAGTGCGAGCTTCTCGCTGTAGTGCGCCGCATGCGACAGCGGCGAGACGATCTCGTCGCCGATGAAGTAGTCGATGTGTTCGGCACCCGTGGTGCCCGGGAAGCCGAGGAAGCTCACCTGCACCGGCGCGGGCCGGTAGGCGAAGAGCGCGAGGCGCGTGTCACGCGTGTGGCCCTTCAGGTCGACCAGCAGATCGATCTCATCGCGGCGCACCTGCTGAGCCACCTCGAGGTCGCTGGCTTTGGACACTTCGACGAAATGGTCGGTACCGTCCTTCAGGCGCTGGCGCATCGGGCTGTTGTCTTCCGGGCCATGTGAATAGAGCGTGATCTCAAAGCGCGAACGGTCCATCTTCTCGAACACCTCGGCCATCAGGATGGCGGTGGCGTGCTGATGGAAGTCGGCCGAGACGAAGCCCACGCGCAGGCGCGCAGGCAAGGGGCGCGGCGCGATCGGCGTGAATGGCTTGATGCCGCGCGCCTGGAAGCGTGCGCACGAGGCCGCGGCCTTGCGCTGCTCATCAGCGTTGTTGGTGAGGGTGACTTGCGCGAACACCGAGGCCCACGAGGCCGCGTCAGCAGGCAGCTCGGCGGCCATGCGGCGCAATGCGGCCACGTCTTCAAGCGCGTGGTCCCAGCGGCATAGCTCGCTCTCGACGAAAGCCAGCAGGCCTTGCGCTGCCAGGTTGCCCGAGCCCAGCCCGAGGATGAGCGAGGTGCGGAAGCATTCGGTGGCCTCCTGCTTCATGCCAAGTGAGTTGAACGACAGGCCCAGCCGGTAGTGCGAGAGCGCGTGGTCGATGTTGAGTGCCAGCGCCTGGAAGAGTGCGGAGATGGCTTCCTGGTGCTTGTCGGCATTGAAGAGCGCTTCACCCAGGTTCTGGTAGTACTCGGCGCTGCGCGGGCCCTGCTCGGGCTGACGCTGCAGGTAGCTGGCGGCCTCGGCATAGCGGTGCTGCTGGTTCAGGCAATCGGCAGCGATGGTCCAGGCGATCGATTCACCCGGAGAAAGCTCGAGCACCTTCTGCGCTGAAGCCAGTGCGCCGTCGAGGTCGCCGTTCTTGCGCTGCGCGCGAGCCAGGTTCAACAGGTAGACGGTGTCGCGTGGGTTGGCTTCGCTGGCGCGGCGAAAGGCCTTTTCGGCGCGAGCCCAGTCGCCGGCGTTGGCGAGGGCCACGCCTTGTTGCCAGCTGTTCTTCCCTTCGCGCGCGAAGCGTGCCTGCGCGGCAGACGAGGAAGAAGCGGCCTTGCGTTGCTTGAGCTGCATGTGAACGGCACCCACGCAGGTGCCCGCTATTGGACGTGAGCCAAATTCTAGGAACGCACCTGTGCAGGCAAGCGCGGAAGAGGCGCTGACTACGCCGTCTGTTCAACGCATCACGCTTGGGCGCGTCACAACTTCACGCCCGGAGAGTCACAACTCGACACCGCCCCCTCGTTCACGGGCCTCAAGTTTTTGGCGGAGAGGCAGATAAAAGAACCTTCTATACCACCCTGTTCAAGTGACTCAGCAAGATTTTTTATGCGAAGTCCTCAAGTCCGAACAGGGCCGGTCCGATAACAAAAACATCGGGGATGAGCAATCAGAACCGGGGTCCGGAGTCAGCGACAAAGGTTCCGCAAGAGGTGAGGCAACGAGTCCTCGAGCGGTGTCGGAAAGCGTGAATCACGCCGGGCGCAGCAGGCCAACACACTTGTGTGAAGGCTGTTTAGGCAGATGAGTTTTGTATAGGCAGTGAGAACTGATCTGCCGAGGCAATGCCGGCGCTCGTGCCGGGTGTCATTCAACCGTTTTGGAGATTTTTAAATGAGCATGTCAGTCAATACCAACGTCACGTCTCTCAACGCACAACGCAACCTGTCGATGACCCAGTCGCAACTGTCGACATCGATGCAGCGTCTGTCTTCCGGCCTTCGCGTCAACAGCGCCAAGGACGACGCCGCCGGCCTCGCGATCTCTGAGCGCATGAACGCTCAAGTCCGCGGCATGAACGTCGCCATCCGCAACGCGAACGACGGCATCTCGCTGGCGCAAACCGCTGAAGGCGCGCTCGGCAAGGTCGGTGATTCGCTGCAGCGTATGCGTGAACTCGCTGTGCAAGCACGTAACAGCACGAACAGCGGCTCCGACAAGGACTCGCTGGACAAGGAATACCAGCAACTGGCTTCGGAAATCACCCGCGTTCTGGGCGGCACGACCTTCAACGGCGCAGCCATCCTCGGCGGCAGCGCTGGTGCCAAGGACTTCCAGATCGGTGCTAACACGACCACGAACGACGTGATCACCGTGACCACGACCGACATGACCGGTGATGCCAGCATCACCGCCGTGACGACCGGTGCCGTGATCGACAGCACGACCAACACGACCTCGCTGGCCACTGTCATCGACAACATCGACGGCGCGATCAACAAGGTCAACAGCGAGCGCGCTCTGTACGGTGCCACGCAAAACCGTTTCGACTCGGTGATCTCGAACCTGCAGACCTCGGTCGAGAACCAGTCCGCTGCCAAGAGCCGCATCACCGATGCAGACTTCGCTTCGGAAACGTCGAACCTGTCGCGTGCCCAGATCCTGCAGCAAGCAGGTACGGCGATGGTGGCTCAAGCCAACCAGCTGCCGCAGCAAGTCCTGTCGCTGCTGAAGTAAGCCGCCGGAAACCTCTTGGCCGCCCTCGGGCGACCAAACGGTCTTCGACAGCTCACGACAGAAGGCCTCACCCGGTTCGCCGGGTGAGGCCTTTTCTTTTGGGCTTTCGAACTGAGCGGGTTTTTGCCTTCATTTCCCGCATTTGCCGTTCCTCACTTTTGAAAACAATGACTCCAACAAGTCCTCGAAGGGATTTGTGGTCCGGATGCACTGACGCGAGCCGTGCCCCGCTGTCCCCCACAGGTCAGCGAGCTGCAGCCAACGACGGTGATGCGTACCGGGGTTATGGAACACCAGCCCCCGGACAGGCGACTTGCCTTCTGACCTGGTGTTTCGCAATGCCGGCGCGTTTGCCGGGAGTCACTGATTCTTGAGGAGTGTCAACATGCCACAGACGATCAACACGAACATCGTTTCGCTGAATGCGCAGCGAAACCTGAACATGTCGCAGACTTCTCTTGCGACGTCGATGCAACGCCTCTCATCGGGCCTGCGCGTCAACTCCGCGAAAGACGATGCCGCTGGCCTCGCGATCGCCGAACGCATGAACGCGCAAGTGCGCGGCATGAATGTCGCGATCCGCAATGCCAACGACGGCATCTCGCTGGCGCAGACCGCTGAAGGCGCACTGTCCAAAGTGGGCGACGCGCTGCAACGGATGCGTGAACTGACGGTTCAGGCCCGCAACTCGACCAACAGCGGCAGCGACAAGGATTCCTTGAACAAGGAATTCCAGCAGCTGTCGGCTGAAATCAACCGCGTGCTGGCCGGCACCACGTTCAACGGCCAGACGATTCTGGCTTCGACGGGCACCCAGACCTTCCAGGTCGGCGCCAACACGACCGCCAACGACACCATCGCCATCAACACGGTCGACATGACCACCGATGCCTCGGTGACCGCCGTGACCGCCGCCACGACCGTGATCGACAGCACGACCGACGCCACCATCCTGGCGACCGTGATCGACAGCATCGACGGCGCGCTGAACCTGATCAATGACACGCGCGCCACCTACGGTGCGAGCCAGTCGCGCTTCGACTCGGTCATCTCCAACCTGCAGCAAGCAGTGGAAAACCAGTCGGCCGCACGCAGCCGCATCATGGACGCCGACTTCGCCGCAGAAACCGCCGCGCTCAGCCGCTCGCAGATCCTGCAGCAGGCCGGCAACGCGATGGTGGCCCAGGCCAACCAGCTGCCCCAGCAAGTGCTGCAGCTCCTGAAGTGATCAGCCAGAGGTAACCAGGTGTTACCGGATTGAAGTCCGTCCTCAAGTTCAAAAAGGAACGTCCGATACAGAGATCACTCGGGGTTTTAGCCGAGGTCTCTGTGCAATGAAAGGACGATGGCGGCAGGCAGCAAGGCACTGACGCCCTCCCCAAGGGAAAGGACACGCATATGGCTTCGATCAGTTCRGCGGGCATTGGCAGCGGCCTCGACGTCGAGTCCATCATCACGAAGTTGATGTCGATTGAGAAGGCGCCGGTTGTCCAGCTCCAGACTCAGGCATCCGCCATCCAGACGAAGATTTCGGCCTTCGGGTCGTTGCAGTCTGCCGTGTCCACGTTTCGCGATGCCGCCCAGGCGCTCACCAAGAGCGACACCTGGGGCGCCACCACAGCCACCTCGGCCGATGCCGCTTCGGTCAGCGCGGTCGGCAGCAGCAGTGCGCTGGCCGGCAGCTACGCCGTAAAGGTTCAAAGCCTCGCGGCCGCCCAATCGGTTGCCAGCACCGCCTATGCCTCCAGCAGCGCCGTCGTCGGCGCCGGCGACATGACCATCGAAGTCGGCGCGTGGGATCTCACGGAGCCTGGCTTCGCCGCGCGCGCCACCATCAATGCCTTGAGCATTCCGATCAGCTCGACCGACACGCTCGCCGATGTGCGCGACAAGATCAACGCCGCCGGCGGCGCTGTGCGCGCGTCCATCGTGACCGACTCGTCCGGTGCCCGCCTGGTGCTCAGCTCGTCAACCACCGGCGCCAGCAATGGCTTCCGCGTCACCGGCACCGGCGGCGCTGCCGCCTTCACCTACGACGCGACCGACGGTTCCTCGCCGATGATTCGCACGCAGACGGCCTCCGACGCGAAGGCCTTCGTGAATGGCCTGGAGATCAACTCCGCCACGAACAACCTGAGCGATGTGATCCAGGGCCTGACGCTGAACCTGAACAAGGTCACCGCCGACACGGTGCAGATCAACGTCGCGCAAGACAACACGGCGATGAAGACGTCGGTCCAGAACTTCGTCAACGCGTACAACAGCCTCGCCTCCACGCTGGCCACCCAGACCAAGTACGACGACGCGACCAAGACCGCCGGCACGCTGCAGGGCGACAGCACGGCCGTGGCCTTGCAGCGGCAGCTGCGCAGCCTGGTCGCTGCACCGTCAGGCGCCTCGTCGGTGTTCTCGTCCCTCTCGCAAGTGGGCGTCGAGCTGCAGGCCGATGGCACGCTGAAGGTCAGCGACACCAAGCTGGTCAGCGCGTTGAGCAGCAACCTGGCCGAGGTCAAGAAGCTCTTTGCCAACACCAGCCTGACCGACGACACCTCGACCAACGGCGTGGCCCAGCGCCTGCGCAGCTTCGGCGACACGGTGCTCGGCACTGACGGCATGCTGACCACGCGCAAGGCTGGCCTGAGCTCCAACCTCACGCGCAACAAGGACCAGCAGGACGCCTACACCACGCGCCTCGAGAGCACCGAAAAGCGCATCCGCGCCCAGTACACCGCGCTCGACACCAAGGTGGCGAGCCTGACCGCGCTGAACACCTACATCACGCAGCAGATCACCAACTGGAACAAGAGCAAGGACTGATGGTTGGTTCTGTTTCGCCTGAATCCCGTACGCCGCTCCTGAAGCGGCGTATTGCGTTTTCGCGCTTGCCTTGGTCGAACGCTTGATGGTCGCCCTACAGATGGCCGAGTTGAGCCGGAATAGCGGGTCTTTCACGGCCGTCGTCGCCGCAATCGGGCCACATGAGGTGCTGGCGTGACGCTAAAGCCGACTGGGATGGTGGCCGATAACCTAAACATCAAGACCATGCAGAAAGCCTGATCTCATGTTTGCCTCCGCCGCCTTCGCCACACCGTCCAGCCGCCAGCGCCACGCCTACCAGGACGTGCAGGTCACCACGGCCGTGGACGGCGCCTCGCCCCACCAGCTCGTGACCATGCTGTTCGACGGCCTGATGGATTCCATCGCCCAGGCTCGCGGCGGCATTCGTGCCAAGAACGTCGAAGCCAAGGGCCGTGCCATCCAGCGCGCGGTTCGCATCATCGACGAAGGCCTGAAGGCCGGCTTGAACCTCACTGAAGGCGGCAACCTGGCTGCCGACCTGAACGATCTCTATGCCTACATCGCCGTGCGGCTGACCTACGCCAACCTGCACAGCGACGAAGCAGCCCTGGACGAATGCGTGCGTCTGGTCGAACCCTTGCGCAGCGCGTGGGGTGCGATGAGCCCGGCGATCAAGACGGGAGCGTCGGTTTGAAGACTACCCACACCACGCCACACCGCGCCTCGGGAGACCCCATGAACACCGCCTTGCTGCATTACTACGAAGCCATCGAACGGGCCAGCGCCGACATGCTGACGGCTGCCCGCTCGGGCGACTGGGACCAGGTCGTCAAGCTCGAAGGCGCCTGTGCGCTGCTCATCTCGCAGCTCAAGCATGCCGCCAACGCGCAGCACCTCGACACCGAAGAAGCGCAGCTCAAGTCGCGCATCATGCAGCGCATCCTGATCAACGACGCCGAGATCCGCCAGCTCGCCGAGCCGTGGCTGGAAGACCTCGACGGCATCCTTGCCGGCAAGCCCAAGTCCGTTCACTGAACGAGCTGGTGCCGCACCCACGGAGTCCTCACATGTCCCTGGACACCATGCCCATGCAGCTGGATGCGGTGGCTGCCGCCCATGGCGGGCTGGAAGAGTTTCGTATCACCTCGCAGGCCGAGCTGCTGAGCACGCTCAAGTCGCTGGTCGACGGCAACGTGCCGATCAACCTCAACGGCAGTGATGGTGCCGCGTACACCACGACGCTGTGGTCGATCGACTCCGCACGCGGCGTCATCAGCTTCAGTGCCGACGCCGACAGCAACCACGTGCAAACCCTGGTCGAGGCCGAAGAAGCCGTGGCCGTGGCCTACCTCGACAGCATCAAGCTGCAGTTCGACGTGAGCGGCCTCGTGCTCGTGCACGGCGGCAAGACCAATGCGATGAACTGCGAGTTCCCTCGCGTGGTCTACCGCTTCCAGCGGCGCAGCGGCTTCCGCGTGCGGCCCTTGCTGCGCAACACGCCGGTGGCACGCATGCGCCACCCGATGATTCCCGACATGAACCTGAGCCTGCGCGTGCTCGACCTGAGCATCGGCGGCTGCGCGCTCTTCCTGCCTGAAGACGTGCCACCGCTGCAACCCGGCGTGGTGCTCAACGGCGTGCAGATCGAGCTCGACATGGACACGCGCGTGAACGTCTCGCTGCGCCTGCAGCACGTCACCTCGCTCAACCAGGACGCGCACGGCGTGCGCCTGGGCTGTGAGATCGTCAACCCCATGGCCGACGTGCTGCGCGCCATGCAGCGCTACATCGACCAGACGCAGAAGCGGCATCGCGCACTGTCACGCTAAGCCTTCGGCAGCCCGTCGTCGGGCAGGGGCCGCGCTCGCAGCCCCTTTGCAGCAGATCAGGCAGACTGGATCCTCGACGATTCAGTGGACACCTGTGATGACTCATTCCTCTCTTCGATCGGCCTCACGCTTGGTCCTGACCTTGACCCTGGCGTGCTGGCTGGCCGCTTGCAGCAACGCACCGCCCGCGCCACCGATGGCGGCGCAGGCCGCGCCTGTTGCTAGTACCTGCCCTGCGGGCTTGCCCGCCGACACACGTTGCCTGGCCGGCACCGACACCGAAGGCGCGCACTACCTCATCGCCGTGCCGCCTGCATGGAGCGGCGTGCTGGTGCTGCATGCCCATGGTGGCCCCGAACTCGGCGCACCCAAGGCCGAGCGCACCGCTGAAGACCTGCAGCGCTGGGCGGTAATGGTGAAGGCCGGTTATGCATGGGCGGGGTCCACCTACCACCAAGGCGGTGTCGCCGTGCGCTCTGCCGCCGAAGACACCGAGCGGCTGCGGCGCATCTTCGTGCAGTACGTGGCCAAGCCGCAGCTCACCATCCTGCACGGCCAGTCGTGGGGGGCGAGCGTGGCTGCCAGGGCCGCAGAGATGTATGCCGGCACCGGCCAGCCGCGGCCGGCCTACGACGCGGTGCTGCTCACCAGCGGCGTGCTGGGCGGCGGCACGCGCTCATATGACTTCCGGCTCGACCTGCGCGTGCTGTACCAGAGCCTGTGCGCCAACCACCCTGCGCCGAGCGAGGCGCAGTACCCGTTGTGGATGGGCCTGCCGCCGGGTGCCACGCTGACGCGCCCCGAACTCGCCAAACGCGTCGACGAGTGCCTGGGCCTCAAGCTGCCTGCGGCGCAACGCAGCCCCGAGCAGCAAGCCCGAGTGCAGACGATCGTGAAGGTGATTCGCATCCCGGAGCGCTCGATCCTGAGCCACCTCAACTGGGGCACCTGGCACTTCCAGGACATCGTTCAGCGGCGCACGGGTGGCGCCAATCCCTTCGGCAACATCGGCGCGCAGTATGTGGGTTCGGCCGATGACGCGGCGCTGAACGAGCGTGTGCTGCGCTATCGCGCCGACCCTGAGGCGGTGCGGCGGTTTGGTGACGACACTGACCTGACCGGGCGCATTGGCGTGCCGGTGCTCACGGTGCATGGGGTCAATGACCCGACGGCGTTTGTCGAACTTGACTCGGCGTTTCTTGAGACGATGAAGGCCGCCGGTACGTCAGAGCGGCTGGTGCAGACCTTCACTGATGACAATGAGCACAGCTACCTTAGCCACCCGGTTTATCCGACATTGGTCGAAGCTTTGTTGAAGTGGGTGACGGATGGGGTCAAGCCGACGGCTGAAGGGATTGCGGGGCGTTGCCCGCAGCTTGAGGCGAGGTTTGGGGCGGGGTGTCGGTTTCTCCCTGGTTATCGGCCGGCGCCTCTTGCGGATCGCGTTACGGCGCGTGAGCGGCCCTAGTGATGCCACTCCTGTCGGAATGAAGTGTTGAAGCGTGGGCGCTATTCGCGTTCGGGTCTTGTTCACTGCGTGAGGCCGAGTCGGGATGTCGTCCCGACAGCCGACCTACTTTTCTTTGCTTCGCCAAAGAAAAGTAGGCAAAAGAAAGGCGACCCGACGGTGGCGGTCGGCCGGTGGCCGACTGCTCTGCGGTGCTCGTGCTTTGGGGCCTCGCGCCGAACTCGCTTCGCGGCCTGCGGCCGCTGCGCTCAGACAGCCGCGCGAAGTCAGTTGACGAAGCGTGCTGCGCACGCGGCCCCAAAGCCCTGCGCTCCTCGACGCCACCCACGGGGCCCAAGAGCAATACGGTCGTTGCTTCGCAACTTCACCGTCCACGCCTCGCTTCGCCTCGGCGCGAGCGAAGCGACGCGTCATCGTGCGATGCGAAGCGAGCCGAATCTGGTGTTCATCTCCCCCTTCGGACGAGCTGAGCAGCACAGGGCTTTGCGGGGCGCGCGTTAGCGCGCATCAATAACTGACTTCGGGCGGCTGTCTGAACGCAGTGAGCGCAGCGAACGAAGTGAGTTCGGCCCGACCCGCAATGACCGAGCAGCGCAAGGCAGCCCTTGCGCAGCAAGGGCCGAGTCGGTAGGGGTCGCTTCTTTGCGTCCTTTCTTGTCGATACAAGAAAGGAGGTCGGCCGCCGGGCCGAACCCCCGGCGCGGCCTCACGCAGTGAACAAGACCCACATGCGCATGCAGGCACAAGAGCCGAGACGCTTCGACACCTCAGCCAAGAGGCGCGACCACGCGGGCATACAACCAGTAGTCCCGCGGCACGCCCCGCACCATCCGGTAGCTACGCAGCTTGCCCTCGAGCTCGAAGCCACACTTCGAGAGCACACGCGCCGACGCCACGTTGCTGTCAAGCACCGTCCCCTGAATGCGCACGTAACCCGCCTGCAAGAACCCCCAGCCCACCACCGCCGAGCAGCAGGCCGATGCCAGCCCGCGGCCCCAGCACTCGGGGCGGATCTCATAGGTGATCTCCGCCGTGCGGTTCAAGGCCGAGATGGTGTGAAAGCCGATGGCACCCAAGAACCGCTGGTCAGCGGTCGAACAGATGGCAAAGAGCACCGGCGAGTTCGGGTCGCTGCTGTGGCTGCGCTCGATCATCGCGTGCAGGTCGTCGATCGCCGTCACGTGGGAGCTGGTATGCAGCTTCACCTCGGGCCGCGCCGCGTACTCGAACCAGGCGCTGGCGTCGAACTGCTCCAACGCACGCAGGTGAAAGGCCGGGTCGCCGACCACAGGGTTGGACGCAGGCCGCATGGACGCTGTCTCCTGGCCTGTTGGCCTCAGGTCGTGCCCAGCGCTACGAACTCGCCGTCGAGGCGCCCCACCTCCTGGCCTGCGTACTCGAGCACCGCCGACACCGTGATCCGCGCACGGCCCTTGCGGCTGAGCATGCGGACGAAGGCTGGCCAGTCGGCTGCGTCGTTGAAGAACGAGCGCGCGATGAAGTCGCCGTCGATCGGCAGCTCGTAGTGCATGGTGTTGCGCTGGATCACCAGCCGGCTGCTCAGGCCGGCCGCCGACAAGCGCGTGTGCAGCAGCGACCACGCGGCCAGGATCGCGACCGCTGACGCACTACCGCCGAACACGGTGTCGCGGTGGTTGATGTTCGGGGCCAGGGGCGCAGCCAGCACCACGCTGTCTTCGTTCAGGCTCTGCACGCTCACCTGCATCGCCTTCGACAGCGGGATGTGGTCGTGCAGGTACTGCTTGAGCGTGTTGGCGTCCATCCTGCGGCTTCCCGCTGGTTCTCGCTATTGCGCCTTGGGCGCGGAGGCGGCCGCGGACGCCGGTCGGGCGGGGCCGCCGTTGCGCTTGACTTCAGCCCACGTGGCGTCGCACTGCCGCTTCAGCTTGGTTTCAACTTCCGGCCCAGTCGCCTTGTCCATCGACTTGAAGGCGAGCTGCCGCTCCTTCTTGTACTTGTCGCCCTTGCGGACCTTGTCGAGCTCGCCGGTGGTCTTCGCGTCGGCCTTGATGCGCCACAGCGACAGATAGGCTTCATCGCGGTGGCCGCGCATCTCGGGGAAGCGGTTCTCGCATTGCACGTAGCCGAGGTCGAACTTCGCCAGGGCTTTCGGGTCTGCCGGGGCGGCGTCTGCCGTGGCCGCGAACAGGCCGAGCAGGGCGAGGGCGATCGTGGTTTTCATGGGGCTGCCTTGGGTAGCGTGGAGGTCGGGTGCATGCGAAGCGCATTGTGCGCATGAATCCGGTGCCAGGCTGCAACCGAGTGTCGCGCCGCGGCGCAGGAACGAATCAGCCCATGAACCCCAGGTCGCGAATGCTGAAGTTGCGCAGGTGCGGAAAGATCGCCAGCGCATCGCTGTCGCTGACGCCGAACCAGCGCGCGAAGGTCGCGCCGTATTGGTCGACCGAGGTGCTGGGGATCAGCGCGCCGTTGCCGACCTGGTCGGGGCTGGCGTCGAAGAAACCCGTCGCGCTGCGTGCTGCGAGCACCGGGAAGTTGCCGTACAGGTCGCCGCCCTTCACCGCTCCGCCCATCACGAAATGATGCGCGCCCCAGCCGTGGTCGGTGCCGTCTCCGTTGCTCGTGAAGCTGCGGCCGAAGTCGGACGCGGTGAAGCTCGTCACCTGGTTCTGCGTGCCCATGGCCGCCAGGGTGTCGGCGAAGTAGCGCAGGCCTTGCGCGAGGCGCGCATAGAGGTCGGCATGCGCGCGGTTCTGCGAATCGTGCGTGTCGAACCCGCCCAGGCTCACGAAGAACACCTGGCGCTTGGCGCCGATCTCGCTGGAGCCACTGGCCTCGATCATTCGGGCCACGGTCTGCAGTTGCAGGGCCAGCCCGTTCACAGACTTGGCACCGGTGAGCGGGCTCTCGTAAAGCAGCTTGGGGTCGGGCGAGACGCCGGCTGTGCCGAACAAGGGGTGCGTCGGGTCCTTCAGCACCGTGCGCAGCGTTTCCTCTGCGTCGATGGCGCGCGCGTTGATGTCGGCCACGGCCTGCTCGAACGGGTGGCTGCCGCGCACGCTGCGGGTGATGTGGCGCATCGCGGCACCGACGGCGGCGTTGTTGTAAACCGTGTTGTTGGTGCCGGCCGTGCCCATGCGCACCGCACCGTTCGCGCCCACCTGGTACTGGCGCACCGTGTCGCCCGAGAGCCAGACGTTGTTGCCCGAGGTCGAGATGGAGCTGAACACCGCGCGCCCGTTCTGCGCGGCGAAGAGGTCGGCCATCATGCCGCCCCAGCCGCGCCGTGCGCCTTCGGGCTGGAAGGCCTGCCAGAAGTTGGACTGGTCGTTGTGCGAGAACAGGTGCGCAGGCCGTGGGTGCGTGGCAAGCCCGTATTGCGACTTGCTGGTGGGCACGATCAGCGGCCCCACGTTCGGCACGATGGCCAGCCGCTTCTCGTCGTTGAACATCGTCTGCAGGGCACCCAGCATCGGGTGCAGCGCGTAGCTGTGGCCCTGCGGGCGCGCGGGCGCGATGGGCAGCACGCCGCCCAGGCGCGCCGGCGTGCCGGCGGCGGCCGATGCCAGCGCGGGTGTACCCGGCGCCATCAGCGCGATCGAGTCGGGTGCCTGGTTGCGCACCGAGGTGTAGTTGGCCCAGGCTGCGGTGTCGGTCGGCAGCACCATGTTCATCGAGTCGTTGCCGCCATACAGGAAGACGCACACCAGCGCCTTGTAGTCGGTGGCCGACTGTGCAGCCGCGGAGCCCATGGCCGATAGGTTCAGCGCGAGCGGCGCGGCCATGCCCATGCCCGAGAGCGCTGCCGTGTGGCGCAGGAAGAGACGGCGGGATGCGTTGTGGACAGTCATGGCGTTCTACTTCTGCACCAGGAACTCGGGCGACACCATCGTCAGGAAGACCGCCGCGTTCACGCGCACGCGCTTGCCGTTTTCGACGCGGACGGGGTTGGAATCGGTGATCGAGATCGTCGCGATGGCGTTCGCGATCTCGGTCTTGAGTGCGGCGGGCATCGTGCCGTACATCAGCTTGGCGTCGATCTGCTCCATCAGCAGGGCGGGCTTGTCGGCCAGGGCCATCTCGGCGCGGTAGTCGGGCTGGATGTCCAGGCGGTTCAGCGGTGCACCGCCGTTCGGGCCGAAGCCGAACGAGATGCCCTGGCGAACGTAGTTGACGTAGCCTGCGGCCGTGGCCTCGTGCGTCATCTGCAACTCGGGCGAAACCATCTGCACGCCGTCGAGCAGCACACCGGGCGGCGCGTAGCCGGGGCGGAAGAAGTTGAACACCGATGGTGCGCGCATCGGCGTCTGGCCCAGCTTCGCCGTCGGGTCGTCGGTGTTGCCGATCTTGTACTGGCCGCTGTCGGACGTGGCATGGAAGGCACGCAGGAAGGCCGACAGCCGCAGCAGCGGCTCGCGCACCTTGCCCGCACCCGCCGCAGCGCTGCGGGCCTCAGGGTGCAGCAGGATGGCCTTCACCATCGCTTTCATGTCGCCACCCGAGGCGTTGAAGGCCTGTGCGACATCGCGGATGTAGGTAGGGCTCGGGTTGCTCGTCACCAGCCGCTGGATCAATTGGCGGCCGATGAAGGGCCCCACGTTGGGGTGGCCGGCCAGCGTGTCGAGCGCGATGCGAAGGCTCGCCGGTCCGTCGGTGTTGGCCGGGATCACTGCGCTGAGAAAGCGCTTCTCTTCAGGCGCGTGCATGCCGGGGTAGTTGATCATCGGCTTCACGCCGCGGTCGGCATCGCTGCTGCTGGCGGTGCCGACCTTCGTGGTGCCGTTCGAGAAGCATGTGGCGTTGGCCGGGGTGGGTGCCACGGGGCAGGCCCAGCTCCAGCCGGTGAACACGCGGGCCAGGCCGGCGATGTCGGCAGGGCCGTAGGTATCGACGGGTGCGCCACCGTCCAGCTTCGGCGAGCCGTCGAGGTTGAGCTGGTACAGCCCGATGCTGAACAACTGCATCACCTCGCGCGCGAAGTTCTCGTCGGGCACGCGGCCGGTGCGTGTGTCCGCCTTGCGGTTGCCGAGCATGCTGAGGTAGCGGCCCATCGACGGGTGCGTCGCCACGCCTTGCAGCAGGTCGCGGTAGCGCCCGAGGCCGTGGGTGGCCAGCAGGTCGAGATAGCTCGCAACGGAGCGCGGGTCGTTGCCGACGACCGTGTCCTGCATCGACACGACGAAGATCTCTGACAGCGCGAGTGCCACGCGCTGGCGCAACTGGTCGTCTGCGGTGACGGCGGCACGCCAGAAGGAATTGGTGACGCCATCCTGCCCTGGCCAGGCGCTCGGGTTCTCGGCCTTGAGGGCAGCGTCGAGCGCGTCCCAGGTGGCCAGGTGAGAGGTTGCGGGCGAGCGCAGCTGCTCGTCGATCCAGCCTTCGTAGCCGAGCGCGATCACGCGGTCGACCGACGCTTCGTCGGGACCGAAGCTCGCCTGCGTGAGGAAGCGGGCCGCCGCGTCGCGTTGCGGCGTGGCGACCGGCGTCGTCACCGGTGCACCGCCATTGCCAGAGCCGGCATCACCGGAACTATCGCTGGAATTGCCGCCGGTATTGCCACCGGAACTGCCACCGGAACTGCCACCGGTTTGTGTGCCACTGTCCGGCGTGCCGCTGGATGACGAGGCACCACCGCCACCGCCGCCACAGGCGGTCAACGCCATCGCCAGCATCGCCACACCCACACCACGTGAGCACTGCTCGGCCCATGAAGGCCGCCCCCGCGTATTCATCGCCACTGACTGCTCCGACATCGAGTCACACAACTGCATTCGTGCGAGCACGGTGCATCTGTGCAGGCCACGACGCGTCGATTGTTCTGGTGCTACGCGGGCGGCGCGAGGAACTTGTTGGCGTTGACGCGAGCCTTTACGACTTGCTACAGCGGTGTGGCCACGAGGGGCTTTTTGCGCCGCAAAAATGGCGCAGATTCACCCGCCAGTTCGTGCGTTCACTGATGCGACGGTGCTTCTTCAGTTGTCGTCGAAGGCATCGAGCACGTTGGCGGCGTTGATGCCGAGCTCGGCCGCCGCATAGCCGCCCTCGAGGATGAAGACGGTGGGCAGGCCGAGGCGCTTCAGCCGTGCGCCGAGCACATGAAAGTCTTCGCTCTGCAAGGCGAACTTCGAGATCGGGTCGCCGGCGAAGGTGTCGAGCCCCAGCGAGACGACGAGGGCATCTGCCTTGTGGCGCTCGACACGCGCGCAGGCAACGTCGAGTGCCGAGAACCATGTCTGCGGCGGCGTCCCCGCGGGCAGAGGCAGGTTCAGGTTGAAG
This sequence comes from Rhizobacter sp. P2_G4, assembly GCF_056403575.1. Lineage (NCBI taxonomy): Bacteria > Pseudomonadati > Pseudomonadota > Betaproteobacteria > Burkholderiales > Sphaerotilaceae > Rhizobacter > Rhizobacter sp. P2_G4. The sequence goes on from NZ_JBFUFG010000002.1 coordinate 434,020, forward strand.
CCCAGTCCGGCGCCTTCACCAACTTCATCGGCGTGGCCGAGGTAGAACGGATATTCGGTGCGCGGGTCGCCATGGATGTTGACCACCAACACGTCGGCGCGGTCGTAGAAGATGCTCTGCGTGCCGTTGCCGTGGTGGTAGTCGACATCGAGGATCGCAACGCGCGCGCAGCCGTTGGCGCGCAGCGCCTGCGCCGCGATGGCAGCGTTGTTGAGGAAGCAATAGCCACCCATGAAATCGGCACCGGCGTGGTGGCCTGGCGGGCGGGTTGCACAGAACACGCTGCGTTCGCCGGAGCCAAGCAGCGCCGCGACGCTGGCCGCCGCATCGGCGCCTGCCTTGGCCGCGGCCCAGGTGCCCGCGACGATGGGGCTACCGTTGTCCATCGAATACAGGCCGAGCCGCGCGGTGAAGTTGGCGGGTTCCACATCGCTGCGCAGCGTGCGCACGGGCCACACCGAAGGGAAGGGCTGCATGCCAACGTTGGCAGGGTCGAGTGCCAGCCAATGTGCCCACGCGGTTTCGAGGAATGACAGATACCGTGGCGTGTGAACTTGCGCGAGCAACGGCCGGCTGTCGACCGTCGGCTCGCGAACGCTGTGGCCTCGCGCCGTCACTTCTTTCAACACGAAGTCTGCGCGTTGCGGTGTCTCGAAACACGGCACCGGCTGGCCGCGGAAGAACTCGTGTGCGGGCGCGTGCAGTTCATGCAGCGGAGAGAAGATCGTGATCATCTAGACGCGTCGTTGAAGTCAGGCACGAAGCCGGTGGCGTGCAAGGTGGCCAGCGGTTGGAACAGCGGTGTCGGCAACTCTGACCAGAAAAACCACCGCCACTCGGAGCACTTGTCGGGCTCGCACAAGGCAGGTTCGCCGACGGCGCTGTGTGCCTCCACGAAGAGCGTGACGTAGTGCTTGCCTTCGGCCTCGAACACATCGTTCGTGTACGGGGCGGGCGTGACGGCATGGATGCGCAGCCCCGTCTCTTCGAGCACCTCTCGAACGGCGCATTGCGCAACGCTCTCGCCGAACTCCAGGTGGCCGCCAGGGAGTGCCCAGGTGCCGGCACCGTGCGAGCCCTTGCGTTGCCCGAGCAAGACCCGGCCCTCGCGCAACACGAGCACGCCGACGCCCACGAGGGGAGAGCGCCTGTCTGCCGAAGCGCTGGGCTGCGCCTCAGTCGTCAAGAAAGTCCCCTTTGTAGAAGCTCCAGGCGTTGCCGTCGTGCAGATAGAAATAGCCGTCGGCGCAGAAGTCCTTGCCAGGGAAGAACTCCCGGTAGGCACGCGGCACCAGGCGGGCGAGCTGGGCATCCGAAAGCTCTTCGAACTCTTCGGGCGTGATGGGTTGGCCGACGCGCAGTTTTCGTTGTTCCATGGATCGACTCGGTGCAAGGTGGCTGAGGGGTCAAGCCGCTGCGGCGTGGCACACCGCTTCGACGTTGTGCCCGTCGGGGCCGATGATGAAGGCCCCGTAGTAATTGGCGTGATAGTGCGGCCGCAGCCCGGGCGCGCCGTTGTCCTTGCCGCCTGCTGCCAGCGCCGCGGCATGGAACTGCCGCACTTGCTCGCGTGTCTTGGCGGCAAACGCAATGTGGATCGGCCCAGGGCTGCCGCCGAAAGAACCGAACCAGAGCTGGCCTTCGCCTTTGCGGCCGATCATGGCCCAGCCCTCGGCTTCAGCGGTGATGGCCATGTCGAGAGGCTTGAGGGCCTGGACGAGAAATTCCTTGGCTTTGGGAAAGTCGGTGACGTTGAAGCCGATGTGATCGAACACCATGTGGGACCTCCAGTCGATGAGCGTTTCCTGAGAGGGTGCAGCCTATCAAATCAGGTGCTGGCGTGCGCCTGCTGCCACCGTTCGAGGTTCACGCCCTTGACGATCAGCCACAGGCAAAGAGACAACTCGCCGATGAAGGCCGGCATCAAGATGGCGGGGAAGATCGACGCGGCGAACGACGGTGCGAGAAGCAAGGCGAAGCTGTTGATCAGATAGCTCAGTCCCGCCAGCACGATGAGCACACCAATCGCCTTGGGCAGGTACCCGGACCTGAAGATCAGGTAGCCGCGAACCAGGCACGCGAAGCCAAAGAAGATGAGCCCGATGCCGAACCCGAACCCGTGCGCCTTGATGGCTAGGTAAGAGAGCGCGTCGAGCTGCGCCGATGAAAACTCCTTCAGATAGCCCGAGTTCTCCAGCAGGAAGAGAGGCACGAGAAGGTTGAGCTTGTTGGCGACCAGCACCGCGGTCTGAACCAGGTTGATGAGCGTCGCCAGCAGCGCGAGGCTCTTGCTCACCGGCTTGAGCAGCAGGTAAAGCACCACGATCACCGGCACGTCGAACACATGCATCAGCAGGTCGCCGACGATGCCCGTGCGCCAGAGCAACTGAGACGCCTCGATGTTGTCGGCCGTGGCCGCGGCATCGCCGGATACGACGAGCGAGCCTCGAACGAACATCTCGCCGAACATGCCGAGGACGATGATGGCCAGGTAGAGCACACCGCCGAGGCGGGCATAAAGCTGAGGCGAGCGCGTGGTGGGAGAGTTCATTGTTGTTCTTCAGCGCTCCGGCCGGTGGCGTCGCAAGACGCCGAGGTGATCAGGGGTCAGGCGGCATTCTGCACGCCCAGTTCCATCGTGCGTGCGCTCACTGATTTGCCGGCGATCGTGAGTTCACCGATCGAGATGGGCAAGCGGAAGCGGCGCGGCCCGGCACTGCCGGGATTGATGAAGAGAACTCCCGCTCGTTCTTCGATCAGCGGCTTGTGCGTGTGGCCCGAGACCACCACCCGCGCGCCCGCCGCATTTGGATCGATGTCTAGCTGCGCGAGGTCGTGGATGACGTAGACGAACACATCGTCGAACCGGATGAGCTCTGTTTCGTCCAAGGCCTCCGCCCACGCGCCTCTGTCGTTGTTGCCTCGGACGGCAGTGACCGGCGCAATGCCAGACAGCGCGTCGAGCGTCTCTGCATCGCAGATGTCGCCGGCATGCACGATGTGATGACAGCCTTGCAGGAAGGCCTTCGCCTCCGGCCGAAGAAGGCTGTGCGTGTCCGAGATGACGCCAATGCGCAGCATGGTGGTGACTTTAATGACACTTGAGAGGTCGGCGCGAGGGCATCCCGTTCAGCCCTTTCTCGACAGCAGGCATTCACGCCTCACGCGGGAACGTGAACGGTCGCCTTGACGTGCTTCAGGTTCGTCACGATCGCCATCGGCTCGATGAGCTCGTCAAGAATTTCCTCGCCGACAGTGCAATCGGAACGCCGAACAGAAACATGTGGGACAACAGATCCAACACCGTGGCCAACGGCTTGAAGCTGACCGGATGAGGGAATGCTGACAGCGGCAACACGACGAGCCGCATGAACAGAAAGACGCCCACGCCGAACAGTGCACCGCAAATCGCCGGTCTGCGCAGCAGCACGCCAATGCGCTTGCTGGCCAGAACGAAAGCTGCAGCGAACCCAAACGACATCAAGAAGTGAAGTGCGAGACCCAGCGCTGCCGCAGGCAGGCCGCCGGTGTACGCCGCTTTGCCGAGCAGGCCCGAGGCCACTGACTGGAGCAACCGCTCCGGTGGCAAGCCGTTGAAGGCCGCGAACGTGATGGCAAAGGTGATGTCCAGTGCCGCAGCGATGCTTCCACCGACTGCCACGACCCACAGTTCAGTCCCGCGCTTCATGACTCCTCCGACCGATGACGTGATGCGTGCGCGGATTCAGTGAACCGAACGTCCGCAGGCAACGAATCTAGCTCGTTCTTGACCGCCGGGGAATCGTGTTGGCCCGGCTCGCATGAGGCCGGCTGACTGAATGAAAGGCGGTCGACTCCGCGGTGGGTCGACAAGGACAAGGTGAAATTCGACGCGTCCAGCTTCACAGCCAGCCGCTCACCGTCTCATCACACCTGCATGTTCATGATTTCGGAGTACGCCTGAACCAGCTTGTTGCGCACTTGCAGCGTGGCCTGGAAACCGATCTGGGCTTTCTGCATTGCAACCATGGTGTCTTCCAGGCTGACCGTCGGGTTGCCCAGGGAGACCTGCTTCTGCATCTCGTCGGCCTGGTTCTGGCTGTCGCTCACTGAGCGCAGCGCCTGGGTCAGTTGCTGCTGGAAACCTGCCCCGGCCACCTGCTTGCCGGCGTTGACCAGCGGCATGCCATTCGTCCCGAGTCCGGCGCGGGCGGCGGCTTGGGCGAAGTTGAAGGGTTTGAGGGTGACGTCCATGAGCCGAACTTTAGGGAATTTTGTAAGCAGAGATGTTTGGAACTGGGCGACCTTTCAAAGCCTGTTCCGCCCATCCCACCCCCTCAAGTTTCCAAATAATCGTTCCATTCGGGCGGTCTGCCTGCTCGGTACGGACGATCTAGAACACCATGGACAACGCGATCGCAATTGCCAACCCCAACCAACTTGCCAACCCGGGCGCCGGCTTCGGTGCGCGCTTGATGGCCTTGCCGGCCAAGAGCCGCATCAGCCTGGGGCTGGGCATCGCAGCACTGATCGCCGTGCTGGTGGCCCTCACCATGTGGAGCAGCCAGGGTGACTACAAGGTGCTCTACGCCAACCTGTCCGACAAGGACGGCGGCGCCATCATTGCCCAGCTCTCGCAGATGAACGTGCCGTACCGCTACACCGAAGGTGGTGGCGCCATCCTGGTGCCGGCGGCACAAGTTCACGATCTGCGGCTGAAGCTCGCTTCGGCGGGCCTGCCCAAGGGCTCGGTCGTCGGCTACGAGCTGATGGATGGCGCGCGCTTCGGCCAGACCCAGTTCCAGGAGCGCCTCACGTTCCAGCGCGGCCTCGAAGGCGAACTCACCCGTTCGATCACGTCGATGCCTTCCGTGCAAAACGCACGCGTGCACCTGGCGCTGCCCAATCAGAATGGGTTCTTCCGTGAACAGCAAAAGCCCAGTGCCTCCGTGATGCTCACGCTCTACCCCGGCCGCACGCTCGACCGCGCTCAGGTGGCCGGCATCGTGCATCTCATCTCGAGCAGCGTGCCCGAGATGAACCCCAAGGCCGTGAGCGTGCTCGACCAGACCGGTTCGCTGCTCTCGGGTGCCAGCGACACCACCTCGGGTGCCGGGCTCGACGCCCAACAGCTCCAGTACGTGAACCAGATCGAGGCGAGCTACAACAAGCGCATCCTCGACATCCTGGAGCCGGTGATCGGCCGCGACAACCTGCGCGCCCAAGTCACCGCCGACATCGACTTCTCGCAGGTCGAGTCGACCTCCGAAGAGTTCAAGCCGAACCAGGGTGCCAATGCCGAAGCCAGCGTGCGTAGCACGCAGAGCAGCGAACAGTCGGGCAGCAATGGTTCGGGCGCTACCGGCATTCCGGGTGCGACCTCGAACCAGCCGCCGGTGGCTGCCACGGCGCCGCTGACCGGTGCCTCGCAAGCGCTGCAGACCGCCGGGGGCGGCGGTGGCGGCCAGAGCAGCAGCCGCAATGCGGTCACCAACTACGAAGTCGACAAGACGGTTCGGGTCACGCGCAACGCGACCGGTTCGGTCAAGCGCCTGAACGCCGCCGTGGTCGTCAACCACCGCAGCATGACCGACGCCAAGGGCAAGACCAGCAGCGTGCCGCTCACGTCCGAAGAACTCGAGAAACTCAACACCCTGGTGCGCGAGAGCATCGGCTTCAAACAGGAGCGTGGTGATTCGGTCAAGGTCATCAATGCGCCGTTCAAGGTCGACGCCGTGGCCAAGGACGACACGCCGATCTGGAAGCAGCCGCAGACCGTCGACCTGCTGCGCGCCGCCGCCGTGCCGACAGCCCTTGCGCTCGTCGCCCTGGTGATCGTGTTTGCGCTGATCCGCCCGGCCCTGAAGTCTGCCTTGCAGCCGCCTGCGCCGGTCGATGCACGCGGCAGCACGCTGGACGCCGTGGTGGGCGACGACGCCGACATGCTGCCTCCGGCCGAGCAGATCCTGCGCATCGAGTCCCCCAAGGTCAGCGCCCACCTCAGCAGTGCGCGCACCTTTGCGAAAGAGAACCCCACCGCGGTCGCGAACATCGTTCGTGGCTGGGTGAACGGCGACACGCTCAAGGCTTGACCGAAGAGACAACAAGAAAATGGACGCACAAGGACTCGAAGACGCAGCGATTCTGCTGATGTCTCTCGGCGAAGAGGAGGCCTCCGAGGTCTTCAAGCACCTCACGCCCAAGGAAGTGCAGGGTCTCGGCGAAACCATCGCCCGGATGAAGAGCATTCCGCGCGAGAAGGTGGAGTCGGTGCTCGAGAAGTTTGCGGTCGTCGCCTCCGAGCAGAGCATGCTGGTGACCGACACCGACGAATACGTGAAGGCCGTCCTGCGCAAGGCGCTGGGCGACGACAAGGCCAACCTGCTGATCGACCGCATCCTGCAAGGCGGCGACGTGAGCGGCATCGAGAGCCTGAAGTGGATGGACGCGAGCTCGGTGGCCGAGCTGCTGCGCAACGAACACCCGCAGATCGTGGCCGCCATCCTCGTGCACCTCGACTACGACCAGGCTTCCGGCGTGCTGAAGTGCTTCACCGAACGCCAGCGCAACGAAGTGCTGGTGCGCGTGGCCACGCTCGACGGCATCCAGCCCTCGGCGCTGAAAGACCTGAACGAAGTGATGAGCAAGGTGCTGGCCGGCGGCGACAAGCTGCGCAAGGCCTCGCTGGGCGGCGTGAAGACGGCTGCCGAAATGATCAACCTGATGGGTGGCAGCGTCGAGACCGCGGTGCTCGACTACATCCGCGAAGCCGACAACGAGCTCGCGCAGAAGATCATGGACAACATGTTCACCTTCGACGATCTGGAGAAGATCGACGACAAGGGCATCCAGCTGCTGATGAAGGAAGTGCAGTCCGAATCGCTGGTCATCGCGCTCAAGGGTGCCACGCCCGAGATGCGCGAGAAGGTGTTCAAGAACATGTCGACCCGCGCTGCCGAGACGCTGCGCGAAGACCTGGAATCTCGCGGCCCGGTGCGCGTGAGCGAGGTCGAGGCCGAGCAGAAGGAACTGTTGAAGATCGTCAGACGTCTGGCCGACGAAGGTCAGATCGTGCTCGGAGGCGGCGGCGACGATGAGTTCCTCTGACCCCTTGCGCCCCGCACCACCGCCAGGCGGTGCAGCAAAGTCCGCAGCGCCATCCGACGGTGGTGCGGCGAAACCAAGCTCGCACTACAGCCGCTTCATTCCGCGCGAAGAACTGAACGGCTTTGCCGCCTGGAAGCCGGGCGCCCTGTCGGGTGGCGAAGGCGCACCTGCCTCTGCAGTGAAACGCGCCGAGCCACCGCCACCTCCTGCGCCGCCCAAGCCGTCGCCCGCCGAAGAGCTGGCCACGCATGTGCGAGCCGCACGCAGCGCCGGCTACCAGGACGGCTACCGCGACGGCCTGGTGGCGCTCGAAGGATTCAAGCAGAGCTTCGCCTCCCAGATCACCGCGCAGATCGGCACGCTGATGCAGTCCTACACGCAGCAGCTCGACGACCTGCAGCAAGACATGGCACGCGCGCTCGCCGTCTCGGCCACCCACCTCGCACGCCAGATGGTGCGCAGCGAGCTGGTGCAGCGCCCCGAACTCGTGGCCGCCGTGGCGCAAGAGGCGGTGGACACGCTGCTGCTGAGCGCCCACCACATCACCCTGCGCGTGCACCCCGACGACCACGCCCTCGTCTCGCAAGGTGCGGCCGACGTGCTGGCCGCACGCGGTGCCCGCCTGCTGGCTGATGCCGGCATCACGCGCGGCGGCTGCATCGTCGAGTCCGACATCGGCGTCATCGATGCCAGCCTCGAAGCGCGCTGGCGTCGTGCCGCCGCTTCGCTGGGCATTGCCGAAGGCTGGAGTGGCGCGCCCGACAGCGACGAGGTGGCCGAATGATCACCTCACCGCACGAAAAGCACGCGCTGGCGAGTGCCGAGAAATGGCACCGCTATCTGGCCGACATGCAGACCTTCTCGGCTGAGCCGGTGGCGCTGGAAACGCAAGGCACCCTCGTGCGCGTGGCCGGCCTCGTGCTCGAGGCCGCCGGCATCCGCGTGCCTGTGGGCTCGGTCTGCCAGATCCACATGGACGATCACCGTGTCGACGGCCAACCGCCGGTGCTGGCCGAAGTGGTCGGCTTCTCGGGCGACCGCGCCTACCTCATGCCCACCGGCGACGTGCAGGGCCTGGCCAGCGGCGCCCGCGTGGTGCCGCGTCCGTCGCCTGTCGTGCCGATGCAACTCGGTGCTGCGCACCACCCCTGGCGGCGCGGTGAAGACCGCACCCAGCACTTGCCGGTCGGCGATGGTTTGCTCGGCCGCGTGATCGACTCGCACGGCCACCCGATCGACCGCAAGGGCCCGTTGCAACACGTGCACAAGGAACCGCTGATCCGCCGCGCCATCAACGCGATGGACCGCGACCCGATCCGCCAGCCGCTGGACACCGGCGTGCGTGCCATCAACGCCATGCTCACCGTGGGCCGTGGCCAGCGCATCGGCCTCTTCGCCGGCACCGGCGTCGGCAAGTCGGTGCTGCTGGGCATGATGGCCCGCTACACCGCAGCCGACGTGATCGTGGTCGGGCTCATCGGCGAGCGCGGCCGTGAAGTGAAAGAGTTCATCGAAGACATCCTCGGCGAAGACGGCCTGCGCCGCTCGGTGGTGGTGGCGGCTCCTGCCGACTCGCCGCCGCTCACCCGCATGCAAGGCGCGAACTACGCCACCGCCATTGCCGAGCACTTTCGCGACCGCGGCCAGCATGTGCTGCTGCTGATGGATTCGCTGACCCGCTACGCGATGGCGCAGCGCGAGATCGCACTTGCCATCGGCGAGCCGCCTGCCACCAAGGGCTACCCGCCGAGCTGCTTTGCCAAGCTGCCGCAGCTGGTGGAGCGCAGTGGCAACGGCATCCACGGCATGGGCTCGATCACCGCGTTCTACACGGTGCTGAGCGAAGGCGACGACCAGCAGGACCCGATCGCCGATGCGGCCCGAGGCATTCTCGACGGCCACATCGTGCTCTCGCGCGAGCTGGCCGAGGCCGGCCACTACCCGGCCATCGACATCGAGCGTTCGATCTCGCGGGTGATGAACAACGTGAGCCCGCCGGAGCACATCGACGCAGCCCGGCGCTTCCGCCAGCTGCACGCCAAGCACAACAAGGCGCGCGACCTGATCCAGCTCGGCGCCTACACGCCCGGCCACGACGGCGAGCTCGACACCGCCGTGCGCCTGCACCCGCAGATGACCCAGTTGTTGCAGCAAGACATGCACCGCCCCGCTTCCTTGCCCCAGAGCCTGCGCGAGTTGCGCGGCTTGGTCGGCACTTGATCCTTTGACAGGAACTGAATCATGAACAACCCGTCTCTCGACCCCCTGATGGCTCTGCTCGGCCAGGCTGAGCGTGAACGCGATGCGTCGCTGGCCGCCATGCAGCGCGCTGTCGAAGCACACCAAGCTGCCCAGTCGCAGGCCGAGCAGCTCGTAGCCTACCGCGGCGAGTACGAAGCACGCTTCAAGGACCAGTTCAGCCGCAAGAGTTCGATCGACATCCTGCAGTGCTACCAGGGCTTCAGCGCCCGCCTCGGGCAAGCCATCGACCAGCAGCAGAACATCGCCGGCCACGCCGCGCTGAAGCTCGAGCAAGCCCGCGAATCCCTGCGCGACCAGGAGATGCGCGTCGTCTCGGTGCGCAAGCTGATCGAACGCCGCGTGACCGAACTGCGCCAGATGGCCGACCGCCGCGACCAGAAGCAGACCGACGAATTCGCGGCCCGTGCCGCCTGGAACAACCTGCAGAAACGGCCGCTGTCGTCCGCAGCCTGAACTCCTTTCCCCGAATCCCTTTCCGACGGTGCCCATGACTCCTGCCATCTCATCGTTCATCGCGCCCGTCGCGCCGCCTTCGGCCCAAGCCCAGCCGAACGCCGCGACGAGCCAGTCCGACACGTCCAACGACTTTGCCAAGCTGCTCAGCCAGCGCCAGGCGATGGCGCACGAGCCCGTGCACGCGAACAAGACCCAGTCTGCCGAGAAGCCCGCGGAGAAGACAGCCGATCTGCAGGAGACGGCTGCGCCCAAGAGCACCGCCCCAAACGCGAACAAGCCGGTTGCGCGCGAGCGCGCGCCTGCGAAGGCTGACAAGGCCAAGCCTGCGCAGACCGATGCGGCTGACAAGGGCAACGAGACCAAGGCTACAGACACGTCCACCGACAAAACGGAAGAGAGCGCACCGACCGATCCGGCCCTGGCCGAATGGATGTCTGCGCTGAACCTGCCGCCGGCTGCCGATGCACCCGCCGCCGTTGGCAAGGGTGCTGCGGTGGAGGGTTCGCCGCTCGACACCTCGGCTACCAACGCCGCCGCAGACAAGGCCGGCCGCGCTTCGAACAAGGGCTTGGCCGTTGGCACAGTCGACACAGCCAGCGGCAGCCCGGCCATCGCTCAACGAGGCGAGGCCGCCAACGACCCGGCCGAGCGCATCCGCGCTGCACGCGACGGCCATGGCAAGCCCGAGGCGGCATCTGCCGATGTGCAAGCCAACGCCGCCTGGCAGGCGGCCGTCGAGCAGGTCGCCGCACCGGAAGAAGCCAAATCACGCAATGAAGTGGGAGCGGCCGGCGCCGTGGGCGCTGCAGCGTCGATGACGCCGTCGGCCAAGGCTGCTGAAGCCACCGCGGCCACTGTCGTCAACGTCCCCACGCCGGCCACGGCGCCCGAGTTCCCCAAGGAGCTCGGCGTGCAGATCAGCGTGCTCGCCAAGGATGGCGTGCAGCAGGCCGAGTTGCACCTCAACCCGGCCGACATGGGTCCGATCTCGGTGCAGATCGCGCTCGACGGCACGCAGGCACAAGTCAACTTCGGTGCCGATTCGGCTGCCACGCGGCAGATCATCGAAGGCGGGTTGCCCGAGCTGGCTGCCGCACTGCGCGACGCCGGCTTCACGCTGTCGGGCGGTGGTGTGCACCAGCAGGCCCAGGGTCGCCGCGAAGGCGGCGATTCGTCGGGCAGCGGTGGTTCCGGCCGCGGTGGCGCGTCGGGTGACATCGACACGCCGCCACAGCGCATCAATGCGCGCGTCGCGGCGGGCGGGGTCGACCTGTACGCCTGATCCCGATCGAGGGTTGCGGCGTCACCCGAGCCAGGCACGCCCTGGCCATTCGTGCGTTTGTTGGCATCTGGCGTCGGCGCTAGCTCGCAGACTCCCATGCTCCACGGCGGGAAGCCGGGCTTTCCTCCCGCTTATCAGGCCATCGGAAAAGCCCCCTGTTTCCATAATTTCCTTCATTGCGAGCCCATTGCGGGCGCGCCATTGAAGGAGCGTTCATGTCCACTGCTGCCGCCGCTGTCGATGCTGGCGATGTTGTCCCGAAGAAGGGCAAGAAGAAGCTGATCATCATCGTTGCGGCCGCGTTGCTGGTCGCGATGCTGGGTGGCGGTGCAGCGGTGTACATGAAGAAGAAGGCTGCCGCAGCCGCTGCTGCCGCCGAAGAGGGCGACGAGGAATCGTCCGCTGCTCCGGCAGAGAAAGCTCACAACGACCACAAGAGCGCGCCGACCTTCGTGCCGCTCGAGCCCTTCGTGGTCAACCTCGCCGACAAGGAAACCGACCGCTTCGCGCAAGTCGGCGTGACGCTCGAAGTCGACGACGCCAAGTTCGCCGAAGAGATGAAGGCCTACATGCCCGCCATTCGCAGCGGCATCCTGATGGTGCTTGCCCACAAGACCTCGGCGCAGCTGCTGTCGCCCGAAGGCAAGCTGGCGCTGGCCCGCGAAATCATGCGCGAGTCGGTGCTGCCGATGGGCATCGAAGCCAGTGACGAGGAAGAGGCGGCTCCCGCTCGCAAGTCCAAGGCCGATGCAGAGGCCGACGATGAAGACGCGCCCAAGGCCAAGAAGAAAAAGAAGCGCGCTTCAGTTCACAACCCCGTGAAGCGCGTGCACTTCTCCAACTTCATCGTGCAGTAACGGGTCATGAACCAACAGATCCTCTCGCAAGACGAAGTCGATGCCCTGCTGCAGGGCATCACCGGCGAAAGCCAGAAGCTCGACCAGGAAGAGGTCCAGACAGGCGGCATACGCGACTACGACATCGCGAGCCAGGAGCGGATCGTTCGCGGGCGCATGCCCACGATGGAGATCATCAACGAGCGCTTCGCCCGCAACATCCGCATCGGCCTGTTCAACTTCATCCGCCGCAGCCCCGAGATTTCGATCGGCGGCATCAAGGTGCAGAAGTACAGCGCCTTCCTGCGCGAGATCGTGGTGCCGACCAACTTCAACATCGTGTCGGTGCGCCCGCTGCGCGGCAGCGGCCTGATCGTCTGCGACCCGACGCTGGTGTTCGCGGTGATCGACGCGCTGTTCGGCGGCGCCGGCAAGTTCCACACACGCATCGAAGGGCGCGATTTCTCGCCGACCGAGCAGCGCATCATCACGCGCCTGGTCGAAGTGATCACTGCCGAATACAAGAAGGCCTGGCACGGCATCTACCCGCTGGAACTCGAGTACCAGCGTTCGGAGATGCAGCCCCAGTTCGCCAACATCGCCACGCCGAGCGAGATCGTGGTCGCCACGAGCTTCACGCTCGAAGTGGGCGACACCACCGGCACCATCCATTTCTGCATTCCGTACGCCACGCTCGAGCCGATTCGCGACGTGCTGTATTCGACCATCCAGGGCGACAGCAACGAACCCGATCGCCGCTGGGTCAACCTGATGAAGCAGCAGATCCAGTCGGCCGAGGTCGAGATCGTGGCCGAGCTGGCCACGGCACCCGCCACGGTCGAGCAGTTGCTTGCGTTCAAGCCCGGTGACTTCATCGAGCTCGACCTCGACCCCGGCATCCAGGGCAAGGTGGTGGGTGTGCCCATCTTCGACTGCCACTACGGCACCTCGAACGGCAAGTACGCGCTGAAGATCGATCAAATGTTGTCCACCTCGACCATGGGGTGGTTGGGGTCTGCTGACGTATGAACCACCCCTGCGTGACGCCCCTGAGCGGGCTCAATCTAGGCGCAAAGCGGAACCGGGGTTGGGCCCCGGTGAGCATTTGCAACGACGAGTGCGCCCGCTCAGGGGCGTCACCCGAAGGGCCGGGGCTGCAAGGGGCGCATCGCGTCGTTGCAGGCCTTGGTCGGGGGGGCACCCCGACCGGCGGCCTGCGCCTAGCGCTGCACCCCTTGCAGCCCCGGCGCAGGGGCGGTTCATACGTCAACAGACCCCTAGGAGAAAACAATGTCAGCTGAAGAAGCAGGCGCGTCGTCCGCAGAAGACGCAATGGCCGCCGAATGGGCTGCCGCCCTGGCCGAGTCCAAGCCCGAAGTGGCTTCCGAGGTGCAGACTGCCACCGAGCAAGCGTCCCCCGTCGCGTTCACGAACTTCAGTTCGACGGCGGCTTCGGGTGCCGGCAACGACATCAACATGATCCTCGACATCCCGGTGCAGCTCACCGTGGAGTTGGGTCGCACGCGCATCCCGATCAAGCACATCCTGCAGCTGGCGCAAGGCTCCGTCGTCGAACTCGACGCACTGGCCGGCGAACCGATGGACGTGCTCGTCAACGGCTACCTGATCGCGCAAGGCGAGGTGGTGGTCGTGAACGACAAGTTCGGTATCCGCCTCACCGACATCGTGACGCCGAGCGAGCGCATGCGCCGCTTGAGCAAAGGCTGATCTCTCCGATGGTCTCCACTGGATTCACGTCATTGCTGTGGTTCATCGCGATCATCGTGATGATCCCGGTGGCCCTGTGGCTGCTCAAGCGCACGCCCATGGGTGGCGGTGCAGCGCAAGGTGTCATGCGCAGCGTGGCCATGCTGCCGCTGTCGCCGAACCAGCGCATCGTCACCATCGAAGTGGGGCAGGGCGAACAGCGCCAGTGGCTGGTGCTGGGCGTCACCGCCAGCAGCATCACCACGCTGCACACCATGGCACCGCAGGCCGACGTGCCGCCCGCGGCCATGCCGATCCCTCCGTTTGCGCAGCTGCTCGGCAAGCTGCGCCGCGACCAGAACACGACACAAGGGCGTCCGGGTGAAAACTGAATCGAGTTTTTTTTCGCCGCGCTTCAAACGCATCGGCTTCATCGCCGGCTTGTCGTTGTTGTCGGCCGTTCCGGGCACAGCTTTAGCGCAAGCCGCGGCTGGCCCGGGGTTGCCGCTGGTGATCGGGCAGGGCGCAGGCGGCACCAGCTACTCGGTGCCGATCCAGACGCTGCTGTTCTTCACTGCACTGAGCTTCCTGCCGGCCGTGCTGCTGCTGATGACGGGCTTCACCCGCATCGTCATCGTGCTGAGCCTGCTGCGCCAGGCGCTGGGCACGCAGTCGGCACCGCCGAACCAGGTGATCGTGGGCCTGAGCCTCTTCCTCACCTTCTTCGTGATGAGCCCGACGCTCGACAAGGTCTACGCCCAGGCCTACCAACCGTACTCTGAAAACAAGATCGCCTTCGACGAAGCGCTCAAGCGCGGCGAGATCCCGATGCGCGAGTTCATGCTCAAGCAGACCCGCCAGGCCGACGTGATGCTGTTCGCCAAGCTGGCCAAGATCGACCCCTCGGTCAAGAACGCCGACGTGCCCTTCAAGGTACTGGTGCCGGCCTTCGTGACGAGCGAGCTCAAGAGCGCTTTCCAGATCGGCTTCCTGATCTTCATCCCCTTCCTGGTGATCGACATGATCGTCGCCAGCGTGCTGATGAGCCTGGGCATGATGATGTTGAGCCCGGTGCTCGTGGCCCTGCCTTTCAAGCTGATGCTGTTCGTGCTGGCCGATGGCTGGAACCTGCTACTCGGTTCGCTGGCCGCCAGCTTTGCGCAATAACGCGCAGCCGACCGACCCTTCGAAGCTGAATCATGGATTCCCAACAAGTCTTCACCTACGGCCAACAAGGCCTGTACCTGCTGCTGATGGTGGCTGCCCCCGTGCTGCTGACCATCCTCGGCGTCGGCCTGCTGGTCAGCATCTTCCAGGCGGCCACGCAGATCCACGAGTCGACGCTGTCGTTCGTGCCGAAGCTGATCGCGGCAGTGGCTGTGCTGGCCGTTGCCGGCCCGTGGATGTTGACCACCTTGGTTGAGTACATCCAGCGCACGCTGACCGCGATCCCGAGCGCGGTGGGCTGAAGCCCTGTGCTGACCTTCAGCGAAGCCCAGCTGATGGCGTGGATCACGCCGCTGCTGTGGCCTTTCATCCGCGTGCTGGCGCTGTTCACCACCGCCCCGGTGCTGTCGCAGCGCAATGTGCCGCTGCGGGTGCGCGTGGGCCTTGCATTCCTGATCACCGTCTGCGCCCAGGCCTCGCTGCCCGAGATGCCGGCCATCGCGCTCGATTCGTCGCAGGCCTTCCTGGTGGTGTTGCAGCAGGTGCTGATCGGCGTGACGCTGGGCTTTGCGGCGCGCATCGTGTTTGCCGCCATCGAGTTCGCGGGTGAACTCGTCGGCCTGCAGATGGGCCTCAACTACGCCGGGTTCTTCGACCCGACGAGCGGCAGCCAGGGCAATGCGGTGGGCAGCTTCTTCGGCATCACGGTGTCGTGGCTGTTCATCATCATCAACGGTCACCTGCTGTTGATCATGGCGTTGGTGCAGAGCTTCAACGCCTTCCCGGTCGGCCCTGAACCCTTCGCCTTCCTGCGTGCATTGCAGCCTCAGGTGTGGGGCGCCGAGGTGTTCAAGCTGGGCCTGTGGATCGCGCTGCCGATGATCACGATGCTGCTGTTCGTGAACCTCGTACTCGGTGTGATCTCACGCGTGTCTCAGCAGATGAACATCTTCGCCATCGGCTTCCCAGTCACGCTGGGCGTGGGCCTGCTGGGCGTGTTGCTCACGCTGCCGATGATGCAGGCGCCGTTCACGATGGCGCTGGAACAGATGCTGGCCTACTTCCAGTAGCCGGCCGCCGCATCGCCGAGCTGGCGGCCAAGCCACCTGCGGCGAGCAGCGCAGGGAAGAAGATGAACGAGTTCATCAGCGCGTCGAACACCGTGAGGCCGAGGATCATCGCCAGCACGAAGGGCAGCGTCTCCATGCGCCATGGGCTGCCGCGCGGTGAGCGCCACGCCGCCGCGACGGCCGGCCACAGCAGGATTGCGAGGCACGCGGCCAGGCCGATCAAGCCGAACTGACCGATGACTAGCACCGTGAGACCCCAGGGGCGCATCTCCTTGTCGCGCCACCACGCCCAGTTGGCCGACCCGGTGATCGGCTTCTTCATCGCCTCGCCCATCATTCTCTGGTCCAGCGCGATGCGCCAAGTGAACGAGCTGCGGCCGATCGACTTGAAGACGCCGACCGCGCGCTGACCCATGGCGGTGTCTTTTGCAAGGCGGGTGATCGGCACCACGCCCGACACGTAGACCGCGCCGCTCAGGATAAGCACCGCCGAGGCGCCCGCCAGCATGAGGCGCGGCCTCACCCAGCGGCTGGCCCACAGCAGCGCCACGCCGAGCGCGAGGATCAGGATGCCGCCCACCGATTGCGCCGCCAAGGCCATCGCGACGACCAGCACCGCCAGCACCCGATAGAGCTGCGAGTGGCGCCCAGGAGGCGTCGCCCACGCCAGCCACACGGCGGCCAGCGCACACAGCGAGACCCACAGCCCGAACTGGTTGCCGTGCTCGAAGAAGCCGATCGGCCGGTAGCCGATGTAGCGCGCCGCGCCGTCCAGGCGGAAGGGGTGCAGCTCGTAGAGCCAAGCGTAGGTCACGGGGCCGAACACGCCCTCGACCAGGCTGAAGGGCAGGCAGGCCGCGCCGGCGAACACCAGGCCCTTGATCAGGAGCAGCTGGCCGTCGGGCGAGGCGAAGTACAGGCGCCCGAGCAGCCAGGGCAGGCCCCAGCTGCCCACGAGGTAGAGGCTCGCCACCCAGCCGGCGGGTTGCGGCTGCGCTGCGCCGGCCGATTGCAGCAGCGGCCACAGGCACCACAGCGCGAGCGGCAGGTCGGCCCACACCGGGCGCAGCCGCATCAGCGCTGCGCGGTCGAACACCAGCACGCCCAGCAAGGCGGCAGCCGGCGCGGCCCAGGCCTTGGTGAGCAGCATGTCGGACGGCACGGCCAGCCCGGTGATCCAGTACGGAAAGTCGACCGCAGACGAGCCGGGCGGAAACACGCCCACCGGCAGCACGATCCAACCCCCTAGAAAAACCACCAGCACGGCCACCGCGGCGGGCAAGAATCGGAAGGCAACCAGGGCGCCCAGTGCGAAGGCCGCGTAAACGAATTCAATGTTCATTGCCTGATCATGATCGAAGTCGGTGACATCAATGCCACCCAGCTCGCGGGGCTGCTGGCCTTCGGCGTGGCCGCACTGGCCTGTGCGGGTGCCGCCCGGGCGCTGCAGCAGCGCCTGTGGTGGAAGCTCGCCGGGGCCTCAGCCGGTTTTGCGCTCGAAGCCGTGCTCGGCCTTCGCCACCGCTTGCGCGCCGCGATCGACATCTGGCTGCAGGGCGAAGGGTTGTACGACTCACGCACACCGGTGCAAGTCGGCCTGCTGGTGCTGTGCGCCTTGCTGCTGGCCTGGGCGCTGTGGGGCCTGGCCGGTTTGCGGCACGCCGGCGTGCATGCCCGGGTGGCTGCCACGGCCTGTGCGGTGGCGCTGTGCCTGTTCGTCATCGAGGCGATCTCGTTGCATGGGGTCGATTCGCTGATGTACGCAAACATCGGGCCCGTGCGGGTGGTGGGCTGCGCCTGGGTGGTGCTGGCCGGCGCCACGGCCTGGGCGGCCTGGCGTGCACCGGCTGGGTCTGGCGCGGGCAGGGAGCCGAGGCGGCGCGGCGTGGCGGCGCCAAGGCAGCGGCAAGAAGGGGGCTGAACGCCCCTCTTATCCCGCTCAAGTTCCGGTCACGACTGGAAACAATGGAGGAGCCTAGAAAAGCCTTGCCATGGCCGCCTCCAACCAAGACCGCAACCTACCCGCCTCACAGCGAAAACTCGACAAAGCCCGCAAGGACGGGCAGGTCGTGCGCTCGCGCGACCTGGGTCACTTCGCGGCGATTGCGGTCGGTGGCGCGACGTTGGTGGCGCTGGCGCCCCAGGTGTCGCACTGGTCGTCCAAGCTGCTGATGAATGGGCTGCGCTTTGATGCGAAGTCGGTCCAGAGCACTGATTTCATGGCCGAACGCTTGGCAGAACTCACCTGGCAGATGATGTGGATCATCGTGCCGCTGGGCCTGATGATGATGCTGGTCGCCGTGGCGATCAGCGTGGCCGCCGGCGGCTGGGTCTGGACGCTCAAGCCGGTGATGCCGAACTTCGGCAAGCTGAACCCGCTGTCGGGCATCACCCGGCTGTTCTCGAAAGACCAGCTGGTCGACACGCTCAAGGCCTCGGTGCTGGCGCTGATCCTCGGCACCATCGGCGCGATGTACCTGCGCGCCAACATCGATTCCTTTGGCGGCGTGCTGGCGATGGCGCTGCCTGCGGCGCTCTCGCATGCCGGCAGCGTGATCGTCGGCGGCATGCTCTTGCTGCTGCTCGCGCTCGCGGCCTTTGCGATGGTCGACCTGCCGCTGCAGAAGCACATGCACGCGTCGCGGCTCAAGATGAGCCACGAAGAACTGAAGCAGGAACACAAGGAAGTCGAAGGCAATGCCGAGGTCAAGGCCAAGGCCCGCGCCCGCATGCGCGAGATGAACAACCGCCGCATGCTGGCCGCCATCCCGAATGCCGACCTGGTGGTGATGAACCCGACCCACTATGCCGTCGCGCTCAAGTACGACGACCAGAAGATGGGCGCTCCGCGTGTGGTGGCCAAGGGCGCCGGCCTCATCGCGATGACGATCCGCGACATCGCCAAGAGCTCGCAAGTGCCAGTGTTGCAAGCCCCGGTGCTGGCGCGTGCGCTGTACGCGCATGCCGAAGTCGACCGCGAGATTCCGGCGGCGCTGTTCTCTGCCGTGGCGCAGGTGCTGGCCTACGTGTACCAGCTGCGTGCAGCCCTCACCGGCCGCGTGCCGATGCCGGGTGCGCTGCCCGAACTCAACGTGCCGGCCGAGCTCGACCCACACAACAAGCCGGGGTTCGTACCCGACGAGGTGATTGAATGAACAAGCTCTGCCGGCACGGCATGGATTCCCGCCTGCGCGGGAATGACGGTATGTCTGGAGGGACTCGATGAATGCCTTGATGAAACAGCTGCAAGCGCTGCTCGGGCCGCATGCCACCGCCATCAAGGCGCTGATGGCGCCGGTGTTCATCATCATGGTCCTGTCGATGATGGTGCTGCCGCTGCCGGCGTTTGCACTCGACCTGTTGTTCACCTTCAACATCGCGATGGCGCTGATGGTCATGATGGTGGCGGCCTACATGGTGCGGCCGCTTGATTTCTCGGCCTTCCCGACCGTCATCCTGCTGACGACGCTGCTGCGCCTGTCGCTCAACATCGCCTCCACCCGCGTGGTGCTGCTGCAAGGCCATACCGGCCCGGGTGCGGCGGGGCAGGTGATCGAATCGTTCGGCCACTTCCTGATCGGCGGCAACTTCGCCGTCGGTCTGATCGTGTTCGCGATCCTCGTGGTCATCAACTTCGTGGTGGTGACCAAGGGTGCCGAGCGCATCGCCGAAGTCGGCGCGCGTTTCACCTTGGACGCGATGCCCGGCAAGCAGATGGCGATCGATGCCGACCTGAACGCCGGCCTCATCGACGAGAAGGAAGCCAAGCGCCGCCGCCAGGAAGTGGGCAATGAGGCCGAGTTCTTCGGCTCCATGGACGGTGCCAGCAAGTTCGTGCGTGGCGACGCCATGGCCGGCCTGCTGATTCTCTTCATCAACATCATCGGCGGCTTCATCATCGGTGTGGCGCAGCACGACCTGTCGGCCTCGCAGGCCGCCAACAGCTACATCCTGCTGGCCATCGGCGACGCGCTTGTGGCCCAGGTGCCCGCGCTGCTGATCTCGGTGGCCGCAGCCATGGTGGTCTCGCGCGTCGGCAAGGAACAAGACGTCGGCACGCAGATCTCGGCACAGGTGTTCAGCTCGCCGCGCGTGCTGGCCATCACGGCCGGCGTGATCGGCTTGCTGGGGCTGATCCCCGGCATGCCTCACTTCGTGTTCTTGCTCATCGCTGGCGGCCTGGGTTACGCGTCGTACTGGATGAACGAGCGCAACAAGCGCGTGCGCAACGCTCCACCGCCGCCCGTGCCGGTCGCTGAGCCGAACGCCGAAGCGACCTGGGACGACCTGCAACCCGTCGACACGCTCGGCCTGGAAGTGGGCTACAGACTGATTGCGCTGGTGGACAAGGCACGCCAGGGCGACCTGCTCCAGCGCATCAAGGGCGTGCGCCGAAAATTCGCGCAAGACGTGGGCTTTTTGCCGCCGCCTGTGCACATCCGCGACAACCTGGAACTCAAGCCCAGCATGTACCGCCTCACGCTGCGTGGCGCGGTGGTGGGCGAGGGCGAAGCCTTCCCCGGCATGCTGCTGGCCATCAACCCGGGCGGTGCCACGACCAAGCTGATCGGCACACAAACCACCGACCCCGCTTTCGGCCTGCCGGCGGTGTGGATCGAAGAGCGCCAGCGCGAAGCTGCGCAGATGAACGGCTTCACCGTGGTCGACTGCTCCACCGTGATCGCCACGCACCTGTCGCACCTGATGCAGATGCACGCCGCCAAGCTGCTCGGCCGCGTGGAAGTGCAGCAACTGGTCGAGCACGTGACCAAGCTTGCACCCAAGATGATCGAAGACGTGGTGCCTAAGATGGTGAGCATCCCGGCGCTGCAGAAGGTGTTGCAGCTGCTGCTCGAAGAAGGCGTGCACATCCGCGACATGCGCTCGATCGTCGAGTGTTTGGCCGAACATTCATCCACGGTGAGTGACCCGATGGAGCTCTCACGCCGCATCCGCATCCACATCGCCCCGGCGATCGTGCAGCAGATCTATGGGCCGGTGCAGGAACTCGAAGTCATCGCCCTCGAACCCGAACTCGAGCGGCTCGTCACGCAGGCGTTGAATTCACCGCACGGCGCCGCGCTCGATCCGGGTGTCGCCGAGACGCTGACACGCAGTGCTGCGCAGTCGGCCAAGCGGCAAGAAGACCTGGGGCACCCGGCCTGCTTGCTGGTGCCCGACATGATTCGCGCGCCGATGGCACGCTTGCTGAAACGTGCTGCGCCGCGCTTGCGCGTGCTCGGCCACAGTGAAATCCCCGAGACGCATTCGATCCGCATTGGATCGATCATCGGCGGGCAGGCCTGATGAAAACGGGGGCGGCGAGCCCTTGCGCTTTTCAGTAGCTCGCGCCGGACCCGCCGCCGCCCGAGCTTCCGCCGCCGAAAGAGCTGCTGCTCGAACTGCTGGACGAACCCGAACTCCCCGAGTCGCTGGACGACGAGGTGGAGATGGCGGCGATCGTTTCTTCAACCGTGCGCTGATGCTGGCAGTGTGCGCAGGCGTAGGTCACTTCCCGCAAGCCTTGCGACGAGGTGGTCGCCGATTGCAAGGTGCGCCGCTTGATGGGCCGATCGGTCCGGTAGCCGCATTTCTCACAGCGCTCGCCGGGCTTGTCGCCTGCATAGGCTTCGATTTGCGTCTTGCCGCAACCGCACAGCCACACGTCGTAGTCCACAGACTTGATCAGTTCCTCGGCCGACTGCCCGGGCTCAAGGTGCGAGTTGTCCGCTTTCTCGCTGAGCTGGCGCATCGTCTGCCCGCAGACACACACCCGCGGCTCCTTGCGCAGCTTCACCAAGCGGTAGTTGCGTATCACCGCCACGCTGAAGGCAGAGACGCCCAGCACCGGCCACGGTGAAAAGAAGGTGCCGGTGCGTGCGCATTCAAGGACGAAGGCCGCGCCACCCGCCGGCAGCACCGAGGCGTATTGCAGGTACCTGAACTTGCCGAGATAGACCTGTCGGCGTTGTGATGGCAGCATCCGGCGGGTGCGCCATGTGTAGACGGCTTGGAGCAAGTACCACGACAGCGCAGCCAGCATCAACAGTGCGAGCGGCGTCCACAGGCTGCGCCACGCACGTTCGATGAACGAGGTGTGGCGCAGCGCGATCTCGTCGTACGTCGGGATTTCTGGCAATGCGTCCTGGTTGGCGCCGGGCGTGCTGCCGAGCGATGAGACGAGTTCGTCATGCCCGATGTTGGGTTGCCGGATGGCACGCGCCAGGGCACGCACCACTTCCAGGTGTCCATCGGCGAAGCTGCCCTCCTTGAAGAAGGGAACGGCGATGTCGTTGGCGATCCAGTAGGTCTTGAGGTCCGGCAGCAGGCCTTCCATGCCGTAGCCGGTCTCGATCTCCAACCGCCGCTGGTCGAGCACATGCAGCACCAGCAGGCCGTTGTCGCGTCCGGCCTTGCCGATGCCCCATTTCTGGAACAGCTCCGTCGCGAACGACTTGGGCGCGAGGGCGCCGATGGTCGGCAGCACGACCACGGCGATCTCGACGCCCGTCTCGCGTTCCAGCTCGCCGATGGCGGCGTTGATCTCCTGCTGGTGGCGGCTGATCACGCCGGCGGGGTCGGCGACCCATCCGCCACCGTGGACCTGCGGGTTGGGAACGGCATCGAGCCGCTCCCTCAGCTCGTCGGCATGGGCCAAACTGACCAGAAGGCAGCAAGCAAGGGCAAGGCTTCTCAGCAAGGCAGTCATGGGCGCGCACCGCAGTGCGGCGTGTCGAAAGGTCATGTGGGTGTGCGCCCAGTTCAGGCGCATGTCGAAGGACGCGGGAAAGCGCCTCCAAATCTGCCGGGCCGTGGCAGGTTGATAGGCGTCTATTGAGAGACCGGCGGCGCGATTTTCGTCGAATGCCAGCGGGGATTCCCGAGACCCATCTGATCCGCGTCGCGTCGATCATCGGTGCAAGGGGCCACACTACTGAAGCGTGCCGTACCGATTCAATCCACAGCCGCGACGCCCAGAACCACCGTGGCCCCTAGAAATCGAGAGTTTGATGACACATTCCCCGAACATGCTGAAGACCTTGGCATTCTGTGCTGGCGTTTGCTGCTCCCCAGCCGTTCTGGCCGAAGCGATCGCGACCGACAGGCCCGACTTCGTTGAATCGAGTGACGTCGTGGGCACGGGCCGCTTCCAGGTCGAGACGAGTTTCTCGTTCGAGCGAAACAATGCCGACGGCATCAAGACGCGGACTGTCACCACACCCACGCTGCTCCGCCTGGGCTTGAGCGACAAGCTCGAGCTGCGCCTGGAGACCGACGGCTTCGTGCGTGCCAAAGCAGATGGCCAGCCGACTCAACGCGGCTTCGCCGACACCGCACTGGGCATCAAGTGGCACATGCAAGACGGCGACGAGGCGAGCGGCAAGCCCGCCATTGGCTGGCTGCTGAACCTCGACATGGACTCGGGCTCGGCGGCCTTCCGCGGGCAGGGTGTGCGCCCCGAGCTGCTGGCTGTCTTCGAATGGGAGCTGCCACACGGTTTTTCGCTGGGGGTGATGCCAGGCGTCGTCTCGGACAAGAACGCCGATGGCAAGCGGTTCACCGCCGGCATCCTGGCCGCCGTGCTCGGCAAAGAGCTCACGCCCGAATGGCACGGCTTCATCGAGCTGGCCGGCCAGCAGCTCACCACGGTTAAGAACGGTGGCTCGGTCGTGAGCTTCGACACGGGTGTGTCCTACCTGGTGAGCGATTCGGTTCAGGTCGATTTCTCGGTAGCACGCGGCCTCACTTCGTACACGCCCGATTTCACCTGGGGCGTCGGCCTGTCGGTTTGCTTCTGATTCCTGTACCGAAATCAGAGCGCTGTTCGCTGACCGAAGAGCGCCGCCCCTGCCGTCGAGATCACATCACGTGACTGCGACGGCTTCGGCTTCGCCGGCGGCCGAGTCGTGCCAGCGCCACGTGCCACGCCCGCCGCGCTTGGCTGCGTAGAGTGCCACGTCGGCGGCTTTGTACAACGCATCGGGTGCCTCGCCATGGTCGGGGCACAGCGCCACGCCGATGCTGGCGCCGACGCGCATCGTCGTTCCCTTGAGCAACAACGGTTCGGCCAGGCTGTCGACGATGCGGCGGCAGATGGTGTCGACGGCCTCCCTGTCGGACGTCTGAGGCAGCAGCACGGCAAACTCGTCTCCGCCGGTGCGCCACACGCGGTCGCTTTCGCGCATGACGCGGAGCAGGCGCTTGGCCGTCTGCTCCAGCATGGCGTCGCCCGCGTCGTGGCCGAAGCGGTCGTTGATCTGCTTGAAGCCGTCCAGGTCCAGCAGCATCAACGTGAAGTCCGCGCCGCCACGAGCCGCCAAGGCCGTCTGGTGGCGCAGTTCATCGTTGAACAGCCGGCGGTTGGGCAGGCCGGTGAGGGGGTCGATGTAGGCGATCTGCTCCAGCTGCTGCTGGCTCGCGCGCAATTCTTCGGTGCGTTGCAGGAGCGTGGCGGTGCGTTCGTCGACCAGGCTTTGCAGCTCGCGCTGGCGCCGCCGCAGGTACAGCGTGCGCGCCTGCACCAGCCCGCCGATCAGCGCCAGCGCCAGCAGTGACGCGAGGCCACGGAACCAGAGAGTCTGGTTCCAGGCGGGTAGCACGCGGATGGGAATCTGCAACGAGGTCTGCGACCAGTCGCCTTCGCGGTTGGACCCGCGCAGCTCCATCGTGTAGTCGCCCGGCGGCAGGTTGGTGTAGCTCGCAAACCGCCGTGTCGGCTCGGTGGCGATCCAGTCGGCGTCGAAGCCTTGCAGCCGATAGGCGTAGTGGTTGCGCTCTGGGGCTGAGTAGTCGAGCGCCGAGAACTCGACCGTCAGGCCGCGGTCTTGTGCCGAGATGTCGAGCGGCTTGCTGGTGCCGTTTTGCGGCTGGTTGAGCAACCCAGCGGACAAGGGCGTGGTGCCGGCGCGCGCGTCGGTGATCACCACCGGTGCCGAGTAGGTCCATCGCGTGAACAGCTCGGGGCGCACGATGGAGATGCCTCCCTGGCCGCCGAAGATCAGCTCGCCGGCGGCCGTGACGGCTCCGGCGTTGGTCCAGTAGGCGAGGACGTTCACACCCTGCGGACGCTGTAGCGGGCGGATCGCGAACGTCTTCGCATCGATCATCGCCAGGCCGTCGTCGGTGCTCACCCAGATGTCGCCGCGTGCGTCTTCCAGCATCTTGTTGACGCCGGCGTGGGGCAGCCCTTCGCGCACGCCCAGGGAGCGGAACCACAAGCGGCCGCTCGCATCCTTTCGCTCGAGGATCTGCACGCCGACGCCGAACGACGAGACCCACAGCCGGCCCTGGCGATCGATCAGCGTCGACGACACGTAGGTGCCCGGCAAACGTGTCGGATCGGTCGGGTCGGACGGGATGCGTTCGAACAGGCCGGAGCCGGTGTCCAGGTGGACGAGCCCGGTGCGCGTGCCGACCCACAACCAGCCATCGGCACCGGGTGCGATGCTTGTCACGCGGGAGTCGCCTAGCGTCAATGCGTCTTCCTGGCGCAGCAGTGCGGGCGCTCCGGCATGGCGAACATCCAGCGCCCACAGGCCGTCGAGTCCGCCGACCCACAAGATGCCGTTGCTGTAGCAGAGCGCCCAGACGCCGGCGGTGTCGTTGCGCTGGGGCACGTTGACGCGTGTGACGTGGCGGCCCTGGGCGTCGCTGCGGTAGAGGCCTTGCAGCGTGCCGATGTAGACCACGCCGTCGGCGCCTTCTGCCAGCGACATCACGCGTCCCTTGGGCAATGCACTGAGCGGCCGAGTGGGATCGGGGCGCAACTGTGCGACCCGGCCCCGCACCGGGTCGAGCACGTCGATGCCACCGTCGCCCACGCTCAGCCAGGCCTGGTCCGTGCGCGTGACGATCAGCGCGGGTACGTTGGGTTGGCTGAGTCCGTCGCTTCGCGTGCCGCTGCCCAGCAGTGTGATGACAGCGCGCTGCTGCGGGTCGTGCAGGCTCACCGAGTTGTTGGTGGCCACCCAGATCAGCCCGCTGCGATCGCGGTACAGCGCATAGACGTTGTCGTCGTTCAGGCTCGTCGGTGCATCGGCGTGGTGACGCAGGCGCCGGGTCGCGACATCCTGCGAGTCGACCACCACGATGCCGCCGCCGTCGATGCCCAGCCAGGTCTCGCCCTGCAGGGTCTCGAGGATCGAGGTGATGCGGTCGGTGGCGAGCCCCGCGGCCGCACCGCTCTCCTGCACAGGATGTGGTCCCGCCGCGTCCACGATGAAGGCACCGTGCGCGCGAGTGCCTACCCAAAGGCGGCCGGTGCTGTCTTCATACAGGCGTTCGATGGAAGGTGCCGAGCCGTCGCGCGTTTGCAGCGGAAGGGCTGAAAAGCCGCGCGCCGCGCGATCGCGCTTGATCAGGCCGTGGCGGGTACCGACCCACAGCGTGGCGTGGCGGTCCCTCAGCAGCGCGACCACGCCGCCTTCGGGCAGCCCCGACTTGAGGTCGTCGTCGGTCGGCAGCATGTTCGCTGGGGTCGCTGCGGCGAGCGGCGCGCCGGTGGACATGCTGGCGCGGGCGGCGTTGGCCGTGTCGCGGCGCACGGTGCCGGTGGCATCCATGCGGTCGAGGCCTTCATGGGTGCCGATCCACAGGCCGCCTTCTTCGTCGTCGATGATGGCCGTGATCGTTGCGTTCCGTTGCCCGGGCTGGCCGGTCGAATGCAGGGCGAAGCTGTCGATGTTCGCGTCGTAGCGGACCAGGCCGCGCGAGTTGGTGCCGATCCACAGCCGGCCGCGTTTGTCGGCGTGCAGTGAAGAGACGTAGCTGTCCGGCAGCGAACCTGGGGTTTGCGGGTCGGCGGCGTACTTGCGCAGGTTGTAGCCGTCCCAGCGCATCAGGCCGGCTTGCGAGCCGACCCACATGAAGCCGCTGGTGTCCTGCACGAAGGTCGTGCCGCCGCCGAGCGCGAAGGCCGCCGTCTGGTGTTTAAAGAGCGTGTCCGACAGTCCGACCCAGCGCGCCGGGGTGGCGGTCGTGTCTGATCCTGCGGCGCTCACGCCCACCCCGGCCAGGAGCAGCACATAGAACAGAAGACAGCGAAGCAAAGGCATGGGCCGACGTGAAGAGGCGGGCTATGAGCGATATCGGCGCGCGATGCAGCGCGCTTGAGGCCTCTATCTGTAAGCACTTGCCGCAGCGCGCACGAAGTGATGTTTTGCGCTGCGGGTGAGTGGGTACAAACGACGGTCCGGCGGGTGAAGTGCGAAACCGCACAGTTCCTGTTGCGCGACTGAAAAAGCCGCGCCGAGTCAACACCGGCTGCTCCAAGAAAAGCCCCCGATCCCCCCCTCTCATCAAGCTCAAGTTCAAACCCGACCCCGGAACAATGACAAGGCGCCAAACCTCTGCGCTTTGCCATGACGACACAACAACACCATCAGCATCCAGCCTCTCGGCACGAACCGACCCAAATGAAGGGCTTTACAGCTGCTGATCGCCAGACCGTCATGGCACACCCTCTTACACACTTGCTGTCATGCCAAGCCCTCTCCGTGGGCACGGCCAAGCGGAGCAACCCATGAACGTCAAACGCTTTACCGCGCGCACCTCGCGCGACGCCCTGACCCTGGTGCGCCAGGCTTTTGGCGAAGACGCCGTGGTGTTGTCGACCAAGCCCTGCCCCGAAGGCGTGGAAGTGTTGGCCATGGCGCCTGAGAGCGTGCAGCAGATCGAGCGCCTGTCGGCCTCGTCGATCGCAGCCCGCACCGCAGCTGCACAACAACAGCAAGCCCGTCCCATTGCCCGCCAGCCGCTGGCCCGCCCCGCACAGACCGCTCGCGCAGCGGCGCCGATCGCCGCACCCGAGCAGAACACCGAAGACGTCAGCGACGACGTGGCCCGCCTGTCGATGAGCACGCTGTCGTTCCAGGACTATGTGCGCGAGCGCATGCTCAAGCGCCGCCAGGCCGCGATGAACGCGCAATCGCGCCATCAGGAGCCGAGCTTCTCCGATTCACGCCAGGACTTCGCAGACTCGCGCCAGGGTTTCGCGGACTCGCGCCAAGGCTTTGCCGACTCGCGCCAAGGCTTTGCCGATTCCCGCCAAGACCTCGAACCCGATCTGCCCAGCGCGCTCGAACAGCGCCTGGCTGCTCGCAGCGCCGTGCCGCAACCGCAGAAGGCCGCCCCGTCGCTGGCCATCGTGCAGCAGCCCGCCGCACCGCGCGCCGCGTTGCGCGAGCCGCCCACGCTGCGCGAAGAAGTTCGCGTGCAGCAGCAGGCCCAACCCCAGATGCATGCCCAGCCCGTGCAGCAACCGGCCGTGGCCGTGCCGTCGCTGGCCGATGCCAACAGCGCGGTGAACCAGGCAACCGCCCGCCGCGAACAGCAAGACATGATGAACGAGCTACGCTCGATGAAGGGCCTGATCGAAGACCGCTTCGGTGCACTGGCCTTCATGGAGAAGATGCAGCGCTTCCCGGCGCAAGCCCAGCTGATCCAGAAGCTGCTCGACTGCGGCTTCTCGCCGGCGCTGACGCGCAAGCTGGTCGAGACCCTGCCGACCGACGTGAGCGACGAAACGGCCTGGGCCGGCAATGTGCTCGAACGCAACCTGCTCACCGGCGAGGCCGAGGCTTCGCTCGAAGACCAGGGCGGCGTGTTCGCGCTGATCGGCTCCACCGGCGTCGGCAAGACCACCAGCGCAGCCAAGATTGCGGCTGCCTTCGCCACCAAGCACGGCGCAGGCAACCTCGGCCTGATCACGCTCGACGCGTATCGCGTCGGCGCCCACGAACAACTGCGCGCCTACGGCCGCATCCTCGGCGTGCCGGTGCACACCGCACACGACCGCGCCTCGCTTGAAGACCTGCTGGAACTGCTGGCGTCCAAGAAGATGGTGCTGATTGACACCGCCGGCATGGCGCAGCGCGACACCCGCACCCGCGAACTGCTCGACATGCTGGCCCACCGCTCGATCCAGAAGCTGCTCGTCATCAACGCCTCGGCGCAAGGCGAGACCATCGAAGACGTGATGATTTCGTACCGCGCCGCTGCCTGCAAGGGCATCGTGCTGTCGAAGATGGACGAAGCCGTGAAGCTGGCACCGGCGCTCGACGCGCTGATCCGCCACAAGCTCAAGGTCGTCGGCGTGGCCAACGGCCAGCGCGTGCCCGAAGACTGGCACCGCCTGTCGGCGCATGCCCTCGTTCACCGTGCCCTGCGCGTCAACGTCAACCCGGCCTACCGTGTGGAAGCCTCCGACGTGAACCTGATCTTCACCGCGCGCCAGCAGGCGCAACGTGCGCGTCCGCCGCTCCACGCTTGATCGCGCCCTGAGCAGAACACCCGATCCTTACGTGCCAGACCCACACAAGAACCCCATGCACGACGACTTCGATTCTTCCTACCCAGCCGACCAGGCGCATGGCTTGCGCCAGATGTTTGCGCATGCCCGCGTGCGCTTCGTGCCGGTGGTGGCCAACCCGCATGTGGCCTTCGGCGGCGTGATGCTGGAGCGCCTGTGCACCGCCTTCGGTGAGCAGGGCGCCCACGTGCTGGTGATCGACGCAGCCGAGCGCGCGCCGATGCCCAAAGAGATGGCCGCACTCGACCTGAGCGAGTGCATCGAGACCCTCTCGTCGCAGGTGTCGTACCTGGCCGCCCGTGGCCTGCCGGTGCGCCACGTCGACGCACAAGGCTCGACGGCGAGCTTCCTGCAGACAGCAGCCGATGCCGCCCCGCAAGCCGACGTGGTGCTGGTGCACGCGAACGAATCCGACCTGTGCCGCCTCTTCATGCGCAGCGAGGCACGCCCACTGCTGCTGGCCGACGATCGGCCTTCCAGCGTGACGCACGCCTACGCCGCGATGAAGCTGCTGACACAGCGCGCTGGCCTGGTGGTGTACGACCTGCTGCTGTGCGCTTCACCCGCCTCACCGCGTGCCGAGCGCATCGCGATGCAGCTGGCCACTTGTGCCGATGATTTCCTCGGAGCGGTGCTGCGCGACTGGCTGCAGATCGACCCCGCAACCGATGCGCGCGAAGCGCCGCCGAGCGCACTGCGCCGCTGGGCTCGCGACGCGCTGATGCAAGTTCCCGGCGCTTATCCGCCGGTCTCCGGTGCGTATGCATCGGCCTCACAACACGCTTTGAATTGACCTCCGGGAGCCTATCCATGTACACCGCCAAAGGCCAACTCGACGTCAACTCGATGCTCAAGCAGTACAGCCCGTTGGTGCGCCGCCTGGCCCATCAGATGATCGCCAAGCTGCCTGCCAATGTGGAACTCGACGACCTGATCCAGGTCGGCATGATCGGCCTGACCGATGCGCTCAGCCGCTTCGATGCAGCGCAGGGCGTGCAGTTCGAGACCTTCGCGACGCAACGCATCCGCGGCGCCATGCTCGACGAGCTGCGCGGCAACGACTACCTCTCACGCGGCGTTCGCAAGCAGCAACGCAGCATCGAGAGCGCCGTGCACAAGCTCGAGCAGAAGCTCGGCCGTGCGCCGGCCGAAAGCGAGATCGCCCGCGAAATGGGCGTCACGCTGGTCGAGTACCAGGAACTGCTCGGCAAGGTGCGCGGCACCCAGCTCGTGTACCTCGAAGACATGTCGGGTGACGAAGGCGACAACGACTACCTCGACCGCCACGTGGCCGACGAAGGCTTCAACCCGCTCGCGCAGTTGCAAGACCAGCGCATGCGCGAGGCCCTGGTCGAAGGCATCAAGAACCTGCCCGAACGCGAGCAGTACGTGATGAGCATGTACTACGAGCACGACATGAACCTGAAAGAGATCGCCGCCGTGTTGAAGGTGACCGAATCTCGCGTGTGCCAACTGCACAGCCAGTCCATCGCCCGCTTGCGCGTCAAGCTGCGCGAGTGGTGATCACGGGAAACAGCATGTTCCAAGTCTTCAGATCAGCGCGCGAGCCCCAACCCGTGGCTGCGGCTGAACCCGCCGCAGCCCAACCCGATTTGCGTGCCGCCGTGCACTCGATCAGCAAGCAGGCCTCGACCATGGGCCGCGAAGTGGCCGAAGTGCGTGGCCAGCTTGACGACACCGCCAAGGGCGCTGCTCGCCAGGCGCAGGCCGTGGCCGCGCTTGCCGAGCAGCTGAAAAGCATCACGCGCGCGCAAGACGACATCAGCAACGTCACCGCGGGCAGCACCGACGCGGTCGGGCGTGCACGCCAGGCCGTCGAAGGCGTTGGCACCGAAGTCTCGGGCATCGTCGACACGCTGCGGCAGGTGGCCGATGCCGCCAGCCAGATCACCCAGATTGCCTTGCAGACCCGCCTGGTGGCGTTCAACGCGTCGGTCGAGGCCAAGCGCGCCGGCGATGCCGGGCGCGGCTTCGGCGTCGTGGCCGATGCAGTGAAGGATCTGGCGGGCAAGGTCGAGAGTTCGTCCAAGGCCATCATGAGCACGGTGGGGGACCTCGACACGCGCATCGAAGCGCTCGCACGCGAGATCCAGTCCCGCCCCAGTGGTGCCGAACAGGGCGCCTTCCAGCGCGCACTGGCGGAGCTCGAAGGCGGCGTCTCCAGCATCACTGCCGCGGCCGAGCAGAGCCGCAACATCTGCGCCGGCCTCAACGGTCAGATGGCGTCGATCGAAGCGGAGATGCGCCAGAACACCCGTGCGCTCGATTCGGCGCTCGTGCGCAGCGAATCCTTTCTGAAGGTGTCGGAGCACTTGATCGAACTCGTTTCCGAGTGCGGCATCGAAACCGAAGACACACCTTTCATCCAGTCGGCGAAGGAAGCCGCGGCACAGATCTCCAAACTGCTGGAAGACGCGCTGCGCACCGGCACGATCTCGGCCGCCGACCTGTTCGACGAGAACTACCGCCCGATGCCCGGCACCAACCCGGCACAGCACACCACGCGCTTCGTCGATCTGGCGGACCGCCTGTTCCCGCAGGTGCAGGAGCACGTGCTCGGCAGCAGCACGAAAATCGTCTTCTGCATCTCGGTTGACCGCAACGGCTACGTGGCCACGCACAACAAGCAGTACTGCAACCCGCAGCGTGGCGACCTCGTGTGGGACACCGCGCACAGCCGCTACCGCCGCATCTTCAACGACCGCACCGGCCTCGCGTCGGCGCGCAACCAGCGCCCGTTCCTGCTGCAGACCTACCGCCGTGACATGGGCGGCGGCAAGTTCGTGCTGCTGAAGGAAGCCGCCGCACCGATCACGGTGAACGGCAAGCACTGGGGCGGCCTGCGTCTCGCGTTCAATTTCTGATCGCGCTTGATGTGGCCCTTGCCCGCCCTGCTGGTCTGGGCTCTTTGCTGGGGCCTGTTCTTCGGCTTGCAGACCGTCGACGCGCCTGACTGGGTTTCGCTGCTGCTGGCTACTGCGCTCGGCGGCGTGCTCAGCCTGCTGAGCGCACGCCGCTGGCGCCGCGTGTTTCTGGCGTTAGGCTTCCCGCTGTCCCTGCTGGCCTCCGGTTTTGCAGCCGCCGTGCCGGCCTGGGGCTGGCTGCTGCCGCTGGTGGCACTGTTCGCGATGTACCCGGTGCACGCCTGGCGCGACGCACCGATGTTCCCGACACCTGCCGGTGCCTTGAAGGGCTTGGCCCGAGTGGCCACGCTCGACGGCAGCTCACCACGCGTCGTCGATGCCGGCTGCGGCATGGGCGACGCGTTGCGTGAGCTCCACACCCAGTACCCGCAAGCCCGGCTTGAAGGCCTGGAGTGGAGCTGGCCGCTGCGCATTGCCTGCGCGTGGCGCTGCCGCTGGCTTCGGGTGCCGGCGCAGGTCAAGCGCGCCGACATCTGGGCTGCCGACTGGGCGCCTTATGCAATGGTCTACCTCTTCCAGCGCCCGGAAAGCATGCCGCGCGCCGTGAAAAAGGCCGCACGCGAGCTGCGCTCCGGTGCGTGGATGGCGAGCCTGGAATTCGAAGCGGTGGACTTGCAGCCCACCGCCGTGCACCGCTGTGCCGATGGTCGGCCGCTGTGGCTCTACCAGGCACCGTTCAAGGTCAGGTCAGGCGCAGCAAGCGCTTGACCCATCAAAAGACAAACGGTACGAAGCGTTTGCTGGTCTTCATGTAGTCGTCGTAGACCTTGCCGAAGTGCTGGCGGCACTCGGCCTCGTCGCGCAGGGCGGTGAGCAGGAGCGCGACGCTCGCCACGCCGGCCAGCGAGGTGCTGGGCAGCGACAGGTCTTTCAGCCACGCGCCCCAGTTCAGGAACAGCAGGGCGGCATACATCGGGTGGCGGATGTAGCGGAAGGCGCCGGTGGTCACGAGCGTCGACGTCTTCTCGAAGGCGAACAGCTCAGCATCGCTGCGCTCCGTGCCTGGCCGGCCTATCGCCTTCAGCAGGCGCACTGCGTGCCCAGCCAGGGCGGCTGAAGTAGCGAGCAGCACCCACGAGACGATCTGCCGCGGCGAGAAGGGGTCGAGCGTCCACGACGGGAAGTTCAGCAGCACCAGGGCCAGCATGCACTCCCACGCGATGAAGCGGTAAAAGCCGTGCGAGCGGGGGTTCAGCAAGGCACGCCATGAGACGTAGAGGAAGAAGGCGCTGCCGGCGGCAAAGATGAGCAGCGAAACGGTGGCGTTCATGTTGCAGTGGTTTCCGGAGTCGGGGTCGGCGTGATGGCGGGGGCGGCCTTGGGAGTATCGCGGCCGCGCACGAAGGTCGCCTTGACGCGCTGTGACATGCGGAAGTAGCTCGCCCAGATGGCGAAGAACAGGGCGCCGCGCAGCAGCTCGCCCCAGTCCTTGCCGGTGACTGCACTGGCGGCGCTCGGGATGCTCTGGACCAGCGCGATGTCGATGCCCTGGATCAGCACGTTGCTGCCGAGCAGCACCGGGTAGAACAGCGGCACGACACGGCGCTTCTGGAAGAACATCACCAGCAGCAACGACATGAACACCAGGTAGCCCATGGTGTTCGCCAGCTCGAACAGCAGCACCGGCGCCCACATCGCGTGGTAGGCGTCGCCGCCCACGGTCGTCAGCTGCGTCCAGTTGTCGGTGGCATACGAGGGCAGCAGGCGAGACAGATCCATGAGCAGGCGAACCGGTGCCACCAGCAAACCGAGCGCCGGCAGCAGCAACCAGCCGGCGATGCCTTGCAGCTGCGCGTCGAACACCTCACGCGGCGCGGCCGGTGGGTCGTAGCGGTACAGCTTGGCCGCCAGCCACCCAAAGCCCGCGAGCAGCAGCACGCCGACCATGGCGATCGGCCAGTTGAAGCGTTCCATGGTGCTGAGCACCCGCTTCGGCGCGGCGTTGTCGCGCTTGTACAGGGCGTAGTCGACGGCATCACGCGCGCGGTCGAGGTTGGCGGCGTAGCGGGCCGTGTCGGCGGCGGCCACGTGGTCGGCGCGGCTGCGGAATGTGTCCACCAGCAGCAGCACCTTGTCTTTCTCGGACTTGCGCCGCTCGAACTCGAAGCTCGCGTCTTCGATTCGGGTCTTCTCGGCCGGCGTGTCCCAGGCCTCGGGCAGCCGCACTTCGGTGGTGTGGGTCAGGTTTACCGGGTGGTTGAGCGCCAGCGGGCTGGAGCGGATGGGGTCGC
Source organism: Rhizobacter sp. P2_G4 (assembly GCF_056403575.1). Classification (NCBI taxonomy): domain Bacteria; kingdom Pseudomonadati; phylum Pseudomonadota; class Betaproteobacteria; order Burkholderiales; family Sphaerotilaceae; genus Rhizobacter; species Rhizobacter sp. P2_G4. Next base: position 468,371 of record NZ_JBFUFG010000002.1, read on the forward strand.
GCGGGCCGCGCAGGTACTCGTCGACCTCGGGCACGTTGATGTTGGCTTCGAGGCGCTTGCGCTCATCAGCGCGCTTCCAGAACTCGTCGATCAGGTAGTGCTCCGTCATCGTCAGGCGGTTGTCGTTCTCGTCTTCCTGCACGCTGATCGGCGAGGCCATCGTCAGCTTCGGGTAGTAGCGCGCATAGAAATTCAGGTAACGCTTCTGCAGGTCTTCGCGGTTCTCGCTGCTGAGCGTGGCGCGCAAGGCTTCGGCGCCCGCGCCTTGCACGATCGTCGTCACGGTGTAGCGCACCGGCTTGTCGAAGCCGTCCTGCGCTTCATACACGCTGCGGATGGTGCGTGTGGACAGGGCGCTGCTGTCGTTGGTCATCGGCACCAGGCCGGTCGTTTCGTCGTCGACCACCAGCGTGGCGTCGTAGTCGGGCTGGTAGAGGTGAACGATGTCGCCCTTTTGCGGCGCGCGGGTCGGGTCGATCCAGTAAGTGCGGCCGGCGATGCTCGTGCGCACCAGCACGTGGTTGAAGGCGAACGGCGTCGGCTGCAGTTCGCGGATGCCTCGCCGCAGCGAGGTGTTGACCAGCGCTGCGCGCGCCTCGATGCCCAGCGCTTGCAGCATCGTCATGGTCAGCAGCGACTTGTCCTTGCAATCGCCGAAGCGGCGTTCGAGCACCTGCTGCGGTTGGCTGGGCGCGTGCGAGCCGGGACCAATCTCGACGCCGAGGTAGCGGATCTCGCGCTGCACGAACAGCAGCGTCGCAAGCAGGCGCTCCTGGGGAGATGCGTGGGCCTTGGCGATGCGGTCGACTTCGGCTTGCAACGCCGGGCTCAGCTTTGCGGGCAGGCGGTAGTAGGGCACGGCCCAGCGGGCCACGGCCTGCCAGTCCTTGAACTCGCTCCACTGCACCGCGGGGTAGGGGTCGAACCAGTCGGGGGTGTTGGACTCGACCACGCGCGCGGCGATGTCGCGGCCTTGCCAGACGTACTCGCGCTGCGCGCCGAGCTCGCTGACCACCGCGGCCGCTGCGCCGTTGCGCGCGGCGAATTCGATCGGGCGTTCCGTGGGCCACAGCAGCCGCGAGTACGACTGGTGCACCGGTGCACTCCATTGCAGGTCGAAGCGGCCGAACTGGCGGTTGCCGAACACCGGGTTGCTGCCGCGCAGCGAGTACGAGTACTCGACGACGTCGCCGACGCGGATGTCATCGAGAAACACGTTCGCGGTCTTGCTGCCGTCGAAAATCAGGTATTCGAGCTCCTTCTCGCGCTGGAGGATCTTCACCGACGCGTTCGCCAGCTTCGAAGTGAGGCGCGCACCGCGGCGCACCTGGATCATGTGCAGCGTGAGCGCCTGGTACGAGGGGTCGAAGCGGATCTCTACATGCGCCACCGATTCGACGCCTCGCTCGCTCAGTGCCTTGGCGGCGATGTGGCGGTAGTGCACCTTGTCATGCGCGTCGACGCGGGTCTGCGTGTCGATCAGCAGGTAGTGCACGCCTTGGCTGATCTGCCCGGTGGGCGGCTCGGCCGTCTCGGCCGGTGCGATGGGCTGCACCCAGTCGGGGACGGGCGCGAGCGCGTATTCCTTCGTCGCGGCGGCGGCGCAAGCCATGGTGAGCCAGCCGCAGATCAGCGCGAGTACTGCTGGCCAGGCGCGCATCGGGGCCGGCAGTTTGAATCGGATTCTCAAGAAGGCTCCCTCGCGCCGCGTTTCGGCACCGACCGGCGGCAGGGCGTGGTCGCTCGCTCGCGTGCCGACGATTCTTTCACGGGATGTACGACCCACTGCTGCAAGCACACGCAGCAGCGCGCCACGGGCGTGAAATCCGTCGCGGCGCGTTGTGTCGAGATGAGCGAAAAAGGGGGGAGGAGGAGGGCCCTGGCCTCAGGCCTGGACCGTGCCGCTGCGCAAGGCGTTGCCTGCACCGCCGGCGGAGTACACCGATGCGGCGCGTTCACGCGGCATCAGCACGTCCATCGCGCGGTCGAGCGCGGCCGTGGCACGTGCCAGCGACTCGCGCTGCGAGGCGACAAGGCCGCCAGCCAGCTTCAAGCGCTCGCGCAAGGGCGGGGGCACCGCGCCTTTGCGTGCAGCATGAGTGAAATGGTCGACGGCACGCGCCAGGGCGCGGTGCAGTTCGGTGGCATGGTGGTCGATCGCCACGCTGTCGTTGGCGCGCAGCGATTCACCCAGCGAAGCGAGCTGGCTCTCGACCGCGGCGAGTGTGGCTTCGAGTTCGGGACTGACCAGTGCAGGGGCTGGCATGTTCATGTCGGGTTCACCAAAGGTGAGCAGGAACGGACTTCGGGCCGGAGCGAGAGGCCCGCGCGATTCAGTGTTGCGGCTTGCCGAGCACGTCGTGTGCGTTGGCAATCAGGCGGTCGGCGATCTTGTCGGCGTCGATCTGGAACTTGCCGTCGGTGATGGCCTGCGCAATGCGGGCCACCTTCTCGGCGTCGAAATCGGAGCTGGCGTCGGTGGACATCAGCGTCGCTGCGGTGTTCGACAGCTCGACCTTGGCGCTCGGGTCGGTGGTCTGGGCGGCGACTTCCTGGGCCTTGGCGGCTTCGCCAGGCTGGGTGCGTGTCGTCGCGACTGGCGCCGTGCCAGCGGTCTTGTCTGCGGGATTGCCGATCTTCATCATGTACTCCTTGGATTCGGTAACGACCCGAACCTTTCAACATGGACGGTGTATCGGCCCGTCCGGCAGGGGACTTTAGGGATTTCTTGCAGATTGTTGTCCGCGGCCCGATTTTTCACAATGCGAGTTCCAGTTGTCGCTCTGCCACCGGCATGCCGGATATCACCCGGCCGCTCTCGGTACGTACCCGTGCCGGCATGCCTTCCAGCCCGGCCGTGAGGGCCTCGCCTGCACCGGCCACAGCAAAACCCTTGCCTGCCACGCGAATCTGCACCGGGTCGCCGGCGGCAAACCACTGGCGGGCCTTCAGGCTCGCCGGGCGCAGGCTCTGGCCGGGCGCGACCGGTTTGGCCAGCGTGCGGCCGAGCAGCACGGCGGCATCGGTGATGGGTGGGTTCATCGTGTCTTCGGCCAGATTGACTTCGGCTTGACGGAAATCTTCGGCCGACAGCACATGGCCTGCCGGCAGCACCGAGCTTGAGACCAGCGCGTTGCCAAAAATGTTCACCGTCACCGGCAGATAAACGCTCCAGGGTGTGACGCCTTTCACGCATCGCAGACCCACGCGCGTCTTTCCGACGAGGCGGGCGCCGCTGGGCAGGTAGGTGAGAACCTTGTCGCAAGGGGCCAGGCGCAAGCGGCTGTCGAGTTGGCCGAAGCTCACTTCGGTGCGTGGCCGCCCCTGAGCCGCAACCTGCGACATCACGAAACGGCGTGCTTCTTCCACCAGCAACTCGGCCAGCGCGTTCTCGGCGTGCGCCGAGCCGGCGCATCCGAGCAGCATCGCCACGCCGGCCAGGAAGGCAAGGGCGGCTGAACGCGAGGAGCGAAGAGTCTTTTCCACGCTGCCACTTTAGAAGGCAGAGCCCCCAGGGCAGACGTGGAAATGACCGAGAAAGGGCCCGCTATTCCCGCTTATGTTTTGAAAGGCGCTGCCCACAATCCTTTCACATCGCCCCATGGGTTTTTGGGAAACGCCACATGCTGAACCGACTCACCAGTTCGCTCGACTTCCAAGGCCAGGCCCTCAGCCTGCGCTCGGAACGCCAGCGCCTGATCGCCAGCAACATCGCGAATGCGGACACCCCGGGCTTTGTGGCACGCGACATGGATTTCACCGCGGCGCTGAAGCAGGCCACCGGCCAGGTGCAAGGCGCACCGGCCATGGATGCCACGCAGCCAGGGCACATCGGTGGCGCGAACAACGCCGCCGCAGCGCAATCCAACCTTGTGTACGCGACGCCGAGCCAGACCAACCTCGACCGCAACACCGTCGACATGGACCGCGAGCGCGCCAACTTCGCCGACAACGCCGTGCACTACGAAGCCACGCTGCGTTTCATCAACAGCAACGTGCGCACGATGCTGGATGCGATCAGGGGTCAATGATGAGCATGTTCCAGATATTCAATGTGTCGGGCAGCGCAGTCAGTGCGCAGTCGCAGCGGCTCAACGTCGTCGCCTCCAACCTGGCCAACGCGGACACCGTCGCGGGCCCGGACGGCACGGCCTACAAGGCGCGGCAAGTCACCTTCCAGACCCAGCTGATGGGCCAGACCGGCCAGATGGGCGACGCCGCCGCAGCGGGCGTGAAGGTCAGCAACATCACCGAAGACCAGACCGCCGGCCGGCGCGTGCACGACCCCAAGCATCCCGGGGCCGATGCCGATGGCTACGTGACCTACAGCAACGTGAACGCGGTGGAGGAGATGGTCAACATGATCTCCGCCTCGCGCTCGTACCAGAACAACGTCGAAGTCATGAACACGGCCAAGACGCTGCTGCTCAAGACTCTGCAGATGGGCCAATGAGGCCCGCTGAAAGGAAAACGCCATGGCCGTGAACACCGTCGACAGCTCCAACCCGTACACCTCGTTGAACGGCTCGCAGACCACTGCGGGCACGAGCACCACCGAAGCCTCGGATCGCTTCCTGAAGCTGCTCGTGGCGCAGATGCAGAACCAGGACCCGCTGAATCCGATGGACAACGCGCAGGTCACGAGCCAGATGGCGCAGATCAACACCGTCACCGGCATCGAGAAGCTCAACACCACCGTGCAGGGCCTGTCGGGCCAATTCGTGCAGATGCAGGCGCTGCAAGGCGCAAGCCTCGTCGGCCGCGATGTCATCGTGCCGGGCAACAAGATCGACATGCAGGACGGCGTGGGCCAGGGCGGCTTCGAGCTGACCAGCGCCGCCGACAACGTGAAGGTCGAGGTGCTCAGCGCTGCAGGCCAGGTGCTCGACACCATGAACCTCGGCGCACAGACCGCCGGCACGCACAGCTTCGACTGGCCGGCCGGCACCAACGCCAGCGCGACCAACCTGACCTTCCGAGTCACGGCCACCAGCGGCGCCACCAAGCTCGACAGCACCGCGCTGATGCGCGACAAGGTCGACGCCGTGAACACCTCGGGCGACACGCTGACGCTCGAGCTCGAGAAGTCCGGCAACGTGGCCTACGACAAGGTCAAGGCTTTCAACTGATTCCTGCCCACGCGGCTTTACCGACAAACAAGGACAACCCATGAGCTTCCAACAAGGTCTTTCCGGTCTGAACGCGGCAAGCAAGAACCTCGAGATCATCGGCAACAACGTGGCCAATGCGAACACCTTCGGCGCCAAGTCATCGCGCGCCGAGTTCGGCGACATGTATGCGGCAGCGCTCGGCGGTGCCGGCGGCAGCAACATCGGCATCGGCGTGAACCTGCAGGCGGTGACACAGCAGTTCAGCCAGGGCAACATCACCACCACCGCCAATGGCATGGACATCGCCATCAATGGTCAGGGCTTCTTCGAGCTGCAGCAGAACGGGCAGACGCTGTACTCGCGCAACGGCCAGTTCCAGGTCAACAAGGAAGGCTTCATCGTCAACAACCAGGGTGCCCAGTTGCTGGGCTACCCGGCTGACGGCCAGGGCGTGATCCAGCCCGGCGTGGCCAGCCCGCTGCAGCTGCCGACCGCCGGCATCGACCCCTCGGCCACCACCGAGATCTCGATGGAGCTGAACCTCGACTCGCGCGCTGCGACCACGCTGCCCGCCACCACGCCGCAGGTGAACTTCAGCGACGCGAAGACCTACAACAATGCCACCTCGCTCACCGTCTTCGATGCCAAGGGCCAGGACGTTGCGCTGACCTACTACTTCCAGAAGACGGCGACCGACACGTGGAACGTCTACGTCACCGCCAACGGCACCTCGGTGGCGGTGGACGGCGCCGGTGACCCGGCCCCGCTGACGACGATCAACTTCCCGAGCAACGGCGGCACGCCGACCTCGCCGAGCGCTCCCATCACGCTCGACATCCCGGCTTCGACCAATGCCGCAGGTGCCGAAACGCTTGCCATCAGTGGCATCCAGCTCGACATGACGGGTGCCACGCAATACGGCGCCAGCTTCGGCGTCACCGACCTGAAGCAGGACGGCTATGCACCGGGGCAGCTGTCGGGTCTATCGATCGAAGACAGCGGCATCGTGATGGCCACCTATTCGAACGGCCAGTCCAAGCCGGCCGGCCAGATCGAACTCTCGACCTTCCGCAACGTGCAGGGCCTGAAGCCGCTGGGCGGCAACCTGTGGGCACGCACCTTCGAATCGGGTGACCCGATCGTCGGCACGCCGAGCCAGGGCAACCTGGGCGTGCTGCAGTCGGGCGCGCTGGAAGAGTCGAACGTCGACCTGACCGCCGAGCTGGTGAACATGATCACCGCGCAGCGCATCTACCAGGCCAATGCACAGACCATCAAGACGCAAGACCAGGTGTTGCAGACCTTGGTCAATCTGCGCTGATTTTCGAGACTAACGGGAGCGCCTCATGGATCGGATGATCTACCTCTCGATGTCCGGCGCCAAAGCCATGATGCAGCGGCAGGACACGCTGGCGAACAACCTCGCCAACGTCTCCACGCCCGGCTTCCGTGCGGAACTTCAAGCGTTCCGCGCCGTGCCCGTGCAAGGCAGCGGCGCGAGCACTCGCGTGTACTCGCTCGAAACCACACCTGGCTACGACGCCTCGCCCGGCGTCGTGTCCGACACCGGCCGCAACCTCGACGTGGCCGTCAAAGGAAATGCCTGGCTGTCGGTGCAGGCGCTCGACGGAACCGAGGCCTACACCCGCAGCGGTGCGCTCGACGTCAACAGCGAAGGTGCACTCGTCACCCTGAGCGGCCTGCCCGTGATGGGCGATGGCGGACCGATCCAGGTGCCGCCGCAAACCGAAGTGAGCATTGGCGGCGACGGCACGATCACCGGCAAGGCCATCACCGGCAAGATCGGCGTCATCGGCAAGTTGAAGCTCGTGACCCCCAACGCCGAGACACCGCTGGAGCGCGGCGAGGACGGCTTGTTCCGCGGTGCTGAAGGCGCCGAGCTGCCGGCCGACCCGACCGCGCGCGTGCAAGACGGCGCACTCGAAGGCTCCAACGTGAGCCCGGTGGAGACCATGGTCTCGATGATCACCGCGGCGCGCCAGTTCGAAGCGCAAATGAAGATGCTTCAGACGGCAGAAGGCGACGAAAAGGCCGCTGCCCAACTGCTCTCGATGAGCTGAACCCACACGAGATAGAGAAGGAGCATTCACCATGATGCGTTCCCTGTGGACATCCAAGACCGGCATGGAGGCCCAGCAAACCCAGCTGGACCACATCTCCCACAACCTCGCCAACAGCGCGACCAACGGCTACAAGAAGTCGCACGCGGTGTTCGAGGACCTGATGTACCAGAACCTGCGCCAGGCAGGCGCCAACAGCAGCGAGCAGACCACGCTGCCCACCGGCCTGCAGGTCGGCCTGGGCACTCGCGCGGTCGCCACGGCGCGCGTCTTCAGCCAGGGCAACCTGCAGCAGACCAGCAGCACCTTCGACGTCGCGATCCGCGGCAACGGCTTCTTCGAAGTGCAGATGCCCGACGGCAGCGCCGGCTACACGCGTGACGGCTCGTTCCAGGTCAACGCCCAGGGCCAGCTCGTGACGAACAACGGCTACCTGCTGCAGCCCGCCATCACGGTGCCGACGAACGCGCAGACGGTGACCATCGGCCTCGACGGTACGGTGACGGCCACGCTGCCCAACCAGACCACGCCGCAGACGCTCGGTCAGCTGCAGCTCACGAACTTCATCAACCCGCCGGGCCTCGAGCCCAAGGGCCAGAACCTGTTCGGAGAAACCGCCGCCTCGGGCACGCCGCAGACCGGCGCGCCTGGCCAGAACAGCCTGGGCCAATTGCAGCAGGGCTTCGTCGAAACCTCGAACGTGAACGTGGTCGAAGAGCTGATTGGCATGATCCAGACGCAGCGCGCCTACGAACTCAACTCCAAGGCGATCCAGACATCCGACCAGATGCTGCAGCGCTTGGCGCAACTGTGATGAAGGTTTGGTTCCTCGCCGCGGCCTGCCTGGCCAGCTTCGTGCTGTCGGGCTGCGAAACGCTGTACGCCGTACCCAAGGTCGACGTGACCGGCTCGCCGAAGACGCGGCCGGCCGAGGTGCAGCCGCCGGTCATCAACAACGGGTCGATCTTCCAGGCCAACCAGTACCGCCCGCTGTTCGAAGACCACCGCGCACGGCTGGTGGGCGACACGCTCACCGTGCAGATCGTGGAAAAAGTCGCAGCCAGCCAGAAGAGCACGAGCTCCATCGACAAGAGCGGCTCGGTCGCAGCCGGCGTGACCGCCTTGCCGGGCATCCGCCCCGCTGCTTTCGCCCGCGCCGGTGCCGAGGGCAGCTCGACCAACACCTTTGCCGGCAAGGGCAGCACCGAAAACACCAACGACTTCTCGGGCACCATCACCTCGGTCGTGACGGAAGTCCTGCCGAACGGGCATTTGCTTATCACCGGCGAGAAGCAGATCGGCGTGAACCAGAACGTCGACGTGCTGCGCTTCTCGGGCCAGGTGGACCCGCGCGCCATCCAGCCGGGCAATACCGTCGCCTCGGCACAGATCGCCAACGTGCGCATCGACCATCGCGGCAAGGGCGCCCAGGCCGACGCCAACGGAATAGGGTGGCTCGGACGCTTCTTTTTGAACGTTCTCCCGTTCTAAAGAATTCCAGAATGGTGGCAGGAGCACTGCCACCGCCATGGAAACCACCCAAGACAAGCTGTTCGAAGCACTGATCAAGGCCTTGATCACCATCACGGTGGTCGTCGCCAGTGCCGCACTGTGGTGGCCGGTGGAGGCGAACGCGACGCGCATCAAGGAAGTCGCCGCCATCCAGGGCGTGCGCAGCAACCAATTGGTCGGCTACGGCCTCGTCGTCGGCCTCGACGGCACCGGCGACCAGACCACCTCGGCCCCATTCACCGCGCAGAGCCTCACGGCGATGCTGCAGCAGATGGGCGTGACCGTGCCGCCCGGCACCAACATGCAGATCAAGAACGTGGCGGCCGTGATGGTCACCGCACAACTGCCTCCCTTCGCCCAGCCCGGGCAGACCATCGATGTGAACGTGTCGTCGATGGCCAACGCCAAGTCGCTGCGCGGCGGCACGCTGATCGTCACACCGCTCAAGGGCGCCGATGGCCAGATCTACGCGATCGCGCAAGGCAACCTGATCGTTGGCGGCGCCGGTGCGTCGGCCGGTGGCTCCAAGGTGCAGATCAACCACCTGAGCGCAGGCCGCGTGCCAGAAGGCGCAACGGTCGAACGCGCGGTGCCCACGCCGCTGAACCAGGGCGACCACCTTCAGCTCGACCTGAATGCCAGCGACTACAACACCGCCCGCGAAGTGGCGCGTGCCATCAACAGCAAGATGGGCGAGGGCATCGCCCAGCCGCTGAACGGCCGCGTGGTGCGCGTGAAGATGCCCGACTCGCCTGAAGCGCGCGTTGGCTTCCTCGCCGACATCGAGAACCTGCCGCTGACGCTTGCCGCGCCCTCGGCCAAGGTGGTGATCAACGCGCGCACCGGCTCGGTGGTGATGAACCAGACCGTTTCGCTCAGCGCCTGCGCCGTGGCGCACGGCAACCTCTCTGTGACGATCAACTCCACGCCTGTCATCAGCCAGCCATCGCCGTTCTCGACCGGCGGGCAGACGGTGGTGAAAGAGAAGGCCGACATCACAATCAAGCAGGAGCCGGGCGCGCTGATCCAGCTGCCCGCGGGCACGCAGCTCGCTGATGTGGTGAAGGCTTTGAGTGCCTTGGGTGCCACGCCGCAGGACCTGCTGGCGATCCTCCAGGCCATGAAAAGCGCTGGCGCTTTGAACGCTGAAATCGAGGTGATCTGACATGGCCGTCTCATCAGGTTCTCCCATCGGCGGCGGTGACTTCCGCGCGCTGCAACAGCTGCGCAGCAATGCGTCGACCGACCCGAAAGCGGCCGTGCGCGAAGCGGCCAAGCAGTTCGAAGGCATGTTCATGCAGCAGCTGCTCAAAAGCATGCGCGAGGCGAGCGCGTCCACCGGCATGCTGGACAACGCCGGCACGAAGATGGGCAACGAAATGCTCGACACGCAACTCGTGTCCAAGATGACCGGTCAGGCCGGCGGCCTCTCCGACATCATTGCCCGCCAGCTCGACAAGCAGCTGAGCCAACCGCTCGCCAACATTGCGGCCGAAGCCGCGGCTGCCAAGACCGGCGCGGTAGACACGACCAAGCAGGCGCCCGTGTCGCTGAACACGCTTCAGGGCAAGGACCGTCAGATCGGCTTTCTGAAATTGCACGACGGCGCAGCCAAGGCGGCCGAGGCGGCCACTGGCATCCCCGCGAGCTTCATGGTGGCGCAGGCCGCGCACGAGTCGGGCTGGGGCCGCCACGAGATCAAGAACTCCGACGGCTCCACGTCGTTCAACGTCTTCGGCATCAAGGCCGGCGGCAGCTGGAAGGGCCCGACCACCGAGGTAACGACCACCGAGGTGGTCGACGGCCAGGCGCACAAGGTCAAGGCCAAGTTCCGCGCCTACGGCAGCTACGAAGAGGCTTTCACCGACTACGCCAAGATGATGAAAGACAACCCGCGCTATTCGAAGGTGGTGGCCAACGCCGCCACGCCGCAGGGCTTTGCACAAGGCCTGCAGAAGGCGGGCTACGCCACCGACCCCGCATACGCCGACAAACTCACGCGGATGATCAACACGACGTTGCGGCTGCAGAGAGTTGCATGAAGCCCCCACGCTCACTTCGTTCACTGCCCCCCATGGGGGCGCAGGCCTTCCTTGGGGCGGCCCGGCGGAGGCCTGGCCTGACTTCTCTCCGGAGTAATTGAATGGGTGCTTCGACTTTGATGGGTATCGGCACGCGGGCGATGTTCGCCAACTACGCGGCGCTGCAGACCACCGGCAACAACATCGCCAACGCCAACACGCAGGGCTACTCGCGCCAGCAGGTCGAGCTGTCGACCGCCAAGGGGCAGTACACCGGCGCAGGTTTTTTCGGCCAGGGCGTGAACGTGACGACCGTCACGCGGTCCTACGACCGCTTTCTCACGACGCAGGCCGCCAGCACCAACTCGGTGGCGTCGGCAGACGCTGCGCGCAACGACCAGCTGACGCAGCTGGAGAACGTCTTTCCGCTCGGCGAATCGGGCCTGGGCTATGCGGCGGGCAAGCTGCTCAACGCCTTCGTCGACGTGGCGAACAACCCACAGGATGCATCGTCTCGCCAGGTGGTGCTCACGCGGGCGCAGGAGCTGTCGACCCGCTTTGCCACCGCGGGTGCGCAGCTCAACGCCTTGCAGATCGGCGTCACGCTGGACGTGCGCTCGGCGGTCGACACGCTGAACTCGCAGGCCAAGCAGCTGGCCGACCTGAACAAGCAGATCTCGGCGCTGAACGGCACCGGCCAGCCGCCGAACGACCTGCTCGACCAGCGCGACCAGCTCATCGCCGACATCAGCAGCAAGATCAACGTCACCACGATCCAGGCCGACGACGGCAGCATCGGCCTGTTCATCGGCGGCGGCCAGTCGCTGGTGCTGGGCTCGAACGCCAACACCTTGAAGGCCTCGCCCGACGACTACGACCCGGCCAAGGTGCAGATCACGCTGACCGAAGGCGGCGTCGACCGACCGGTGCTGTCGCAAAGCATCACCGGCGGCTCGATCGCCGGTTTGCTGCGCTTTCAGAACGACGACCTGTCGGCTGCCCGCAATCTGCTCGGCCAGATGGCCGTGGCGATCAGCGGCGCCGTCAACCAGCAGCAGTCCCTCGGGCTGGACGCTGGCCAACCAGCCGCCGCGGGTGCCCCGATCTTCTCGGTGGGTGCGCCGCGCACGCTGCCGGCCAGCGCCAACCTGGGCGATGCGAGCTTCGGCCTCACCGTCACCGACTCGACCCACGTGCTGGCCAGCGACTACGAGCTGCGCTTCGACGGCACCAGCTACTCGATGACCCGTCTCTCCGACAACGCGCAGGTGGCCAACGGCCTGACGGCTGCTGACCTCGCCGCCGGCGTGCAGGTCGATGGCCTCACGTTGCAGCTGAACGCGGGCGCATCCGCTTCCGGCGACCGCTACCTGCTGCAAGGGGTGGGCACCGCGTCGGCCGAGATGAAGACGGTGCTTGCCAACCCGAAAGGCTTGGCGGCCGCGGCTATGGTGACGTCGAACTTCGCCGTCACCAACACCGGCACGGCCACGGCCGCTTCGCTCGGCGTGGTGGACCCCAGCACCTACGACCCGGCGCTCACCGCGCGCTTCACCTTCAACACCAACACCGGCGACTACAGCTACGACATGCTCGATGCGAGCAATGGCGTCGTCTCCAGCGGCACCGGCACCTGGACGGCCGGCCAGCCCATCTCGGTGAATGGCTTCGAGCTCCAGCTGGCCGGCGTGCCACGCAGCGGCGACGTCGTCAGCGTCGGGCCGACCACCTCACCGGCCGCGAACAACGGCAATGCGCTCAACTTCGTGGCGCTGGCGAACTCGGCCTTCGTGGGCGCGGAAACGCTGTCGAACGGGTCCATCGCTCCCGGCAAGACCATCACCGATGCCTATGCCAGCGCGCTGTCGGAAATCGGCGTGCGTGTGCAGAGCGCCAAGTCGGCCGCGGGCATTTCGAGCTCGGTCGCGGCCACAGCCGAATCGACGCGTGCCAACAAGGCAGGCGTCAACCTCGATGAAGAAGCCGCGCGGCTGATCCAGTTCCAGCAGAGCTACCAGGCTGCTGCCAAGATGCTCCAGGTTGCGCAGTCGATCTTCGACACCCTGCTGCAGACCGCGGGCGGCTGACCTCTCACCTGAGAAACACCATGCGCATCAGCACCTCCCATTCCTATGACGCGACGATCGAGTCGCTGACTCGCCGCCAGACCGACATGGCCACGGCGCAGGAGCAGCTCACCACCGGGAAGCGCGTCAACCGTGCGAGCGACGACCCGGCCGGTGCCGCACGTGCCGAGCGCGCGCTGGCCGCCGAAGCGAACACCGATGCAGCGCAGCGCGCCGTCGACGCGAGCAAGAACGCGATGACGCTGTCCGAGAGCGCCATGGGCGATGCCGAAGAGCTGATGCAGCAGATCCGCGAGACCATCGTCGCGACGGGCAACGGCAGCTACAGCGACGCCGAACGCGCGACGCTGGCCGACAAGATCGCCGGCCTGCGCAACCAGTTGCTGAGCGTGGCCAACCGGCAAGACGGTTCGGGCACCTACCTGTTCGGCGGACAAACGCCCGACCACGCGCCGTTTCTCGACGCAGCCGGCGGGGTCGTTTTTCAGAGCACGTCCGGTCGGACCGATGCGGCGTCTTCGGACGGCTTGCCGCTGACCGTCGACGGCCAGGCGGCATGGACCAGCGGGCGCACCGGCAACGGCGTGTTCGTCACCAGCGCCGCCGTCAGCACCGGCTCGGCCTGGGTCGACTCAGGCCACGTGAGCGACCCCAGCGCCATCACCGGGTCGAACTACAGCTTGCAGTTCAGCGTGGTCGGTGGCGTGACGACCTATTCGGTGCTGCAGGATGGCACGCCGACCGCAATGGCGGGCATGCCGTACACCTCAGGCCACGCGATCGAGTTCGACGGCATGTCGATGATCGTCAGTGGCCAGCCGGCCGATGGCGACCAGTTCGACACCACACCGTCGACATCCGACCTCAACATCTTCAATGCGCTCGACAAGGTCGTGGCCGATCTGAAGACGCCGATGCGCACGTCGTCGCAGATTTCGCAGACGAATTCGAGCAACCTGGCCGCGATCGACAGCGCGATGTCGCAGCTGCAATCGGTGCGCAGCCAGGTCGGTGAAACGCTCAACCGCATCGACAGCGCGACGGGCCGGCTGGCCGACCTGAAGCTGTCGAGTCAGACGAACCGCGCCGATGCGGAGGGCCTTGACATGGTCAAGGCGCTTTCAGATTTTCAGAACAAACAAACCGGATACGATGCAGCGCTCAAGAGCTATTCGCTGGTGCAGAAGATGTCGCTCTTCAACTACATCACCTGAGGCTTGCGCGTGAACGACAACACCATCCTGGGTCAAGTCGCCCTCGGCTACTCACCTTTCATCGACCGCACCCGGGCCGTCACCGCGACGCGCCTGACGGTGTTCCCGCTGCACCCCGAAGCCACGCCCGACGTTGCGCAACTGCTGCATGCCGTGGGTGGCGTGTGGCCTGCCAGCGGCGGCAGGGCCTCGCTCAATGTGCTGAGCGAGAGCCTGCTCCACGACCTGATGAATGCCGCGCCTTCGCCGAACCTGATGGTCGAGGTGCCCGCCTTCATGGCCGTGGACCCGGCCAACATCATTCCGCTGCAGAACCTGCATGCCGCCGGCACCGTGCTGCTGATCAAGGGCCGCCCGCTGCGCGAGGTTCCGCGAGAGGTGCTGCCGTGCTTCACCTATTCGATCATCGACCTGGCCGACGACCGCCGCATCAACGAAACCGGCGCCGCCGCTCCGGCCGGCATCACGCGCAACATCGCCCACGTGCAGGCCGGCGTGCGCACGCTGGCCGAGCTTGAAGGCAGCTTCTCCCGCGGTGCGGCTGCCGTGCTCGGCTGGCCGATCGACGACGCGATCAACGAGGCGCAGGCCAAGAGCAAGCAGCCACAGAACGACCTGCAGGTGATCGTCGAGCTGATCCAGCGCGTCGACAAGGAAGAACCGATCGAGAAGCTCGAAGGCACGCTCAAGCGCGACCCGTCGCTCGCCTTCAGGCTGATGCGCTACATCAACTCGCCGGCCTTCGGCCTGCGGGTGGAGATCAGCTCCTTTCGCCACGCCATCATGATGCTCGGCTACCAGCGCCTGAAGCGCTGGCTCGCGCTGCTGCTGGCCACCGCCGGCAAGGACAGCAACATGAAGCCGGTGATGTTCGCCGCCGTTCGCCGCGGCCTGCTGATGGAAGAGCTGGTGCGTTCGTCGGGCGACGAAGAGATGCGCAACGAGATGTTCATCTGCGGCGTGTTCTCGCTGCTCGACCGCATGTTCAAGCAGCCGTTCTCCGAACTGCTGAAGACCATTCCGGTGCCCGAGCGCGTGTACCAGGCGCTGGTCAATGGCTCCGGGCCGTACCAACCGTATTTCGCGGTGGTGCAGGCGATCGAGAACGAGTCGCTGTACGACTTCCGCACGGCGGCCGACGAACTGATGATGAGCGTGAGCGAGATCAACCGCTGCGTTCTCAGTGCGCTGACCTCGGCCTCACAGATGGAGTAGGGCGGCCGCCAACGGCCGCGATCGCTGCGTACACTGCGCTGAACCAGCCCGCGAGGGGCTGGTAGCCCCGTACCCATGTTCGATCCCAAGGCCCTGCGCAGCTTTCTCGATCTCCTGTCCGATGCCGTGCTCGTGCTCGAGCGCGGTGGGCGGGTCTATTTCGCCAACGCCACCGCGTCGCGCCTCTTGAAGGCCGAGGCCGGCATTGCGCTGGCCGGGCTGACGCCGTTGTTCGGCGAAGCATTGGTCGCGGCGGTCTCGCAAGTGCTGGCCAAGGGGGTGGCGCGCGTCGGGGCGCCCAAACCCGCTGTGCCTGACACCTTGACGCTGCCGGACGGCCGCTTGTTCGGTGTGGCCTTGTTGCCGCTCGAAGGCGAGCGCTGGGCCTTGCGCCTGGCGGCGATGGCGTCGTCTGCGCAGGACTCGATGGCCGCACCGGTCACAGCCGAGTCGTCCATGTCTAGCGAACTGCTGGGGCTGTTCTGGGAATCGCCGTTCCCTGCCTGCTTGCAGGACAGCGAGTACCGCATGCTCCATGTGAACCAGGCCTTCGTCGATTTCACCGGCTTCACTGCCGCGTATCTGATGGGCCGCGACCCGGTGGAGCTGCAGCCACCGGAAGACCGGGAACTGCTGCTCGCCTATCGCAGCCAGATCACGGCGATGTCGAAGCCCGGCCAGCCGGCGCGGCTGATGGAGCGCCGGCTGATCCACGCCGATGGCCGCGAGCGCTGGTACCGCGGAACGTGGCGCACGTGGATCGACGAGCAGGGGCGCACGCGCTACCTCTCCGTGCTGCAGGACAACACCGCCGAGCATGTGGCGCGCGAGCGCGCCGACCGCTCGGCACGCGAGCTCGACGACTGGTTCGACCTGAGCCCGGTGGGCATGGTGCTCTTCGACGAGCAAGGCCTGCTGGTGCGAACGAACCCTGCGTTCGAGGCCTTGGTGGGCCAGGTGCCGGTGCTGATGTCGGAGGCTGAACCTGGCATCCAGCAGCTGTTGTGTTGGCAGGATGGTCAGCCGCTCGACGGCCTGGAGCCTGGCGCCAACCCGGTGGAGGCGCAGGCCTGGGTCTCTGGCCGAGGTACGGGGCCGCATGACGGCGGCCCGCGCCGGCTGCGCTCTGCGGTGCGCAGCTACCGCACCGCGAGCGGGCAACTGCGCTACATGGCGGTGGTGGAAGACCGCAGTGCCGAAGAAGAGCGCGATCTGGCGCAGATGCAGATCGGTGCCTTGATGGACACCGCCGGTGTCGGCCTCGCCACCTTCCAGGAACAATCGGGCTGGGTGCAGCACAGCAGCGCGCTCGCGCCACTGAGCGCAGATGCCACCGAGACGCCGGCCTCGGCGGCCTTGCAATCGATACGCCGCGACGTGGTGGTGGCCGAGTCGCTGCCCGAGTACGAGCGCCTGCAGCAGGCACTGCGCCACGCGCAGCGTGCCGAGGTGCGCTATGCGATCCGCCATCCCGACCTGGGCCAGCGCTGGCTGCTGACACGGGTGGAGCCGGCCACGCTGGCCTCGGGCAAACGGACCACCTCGGTGGTCACGCTCGACATCACCGAGCAGCACCAGTCGCAGCAGCGCAGCGAGACGTTGCTGCACGAGATGACCACCATCCTCGAGAGCACGACGGCCGGCATCGCCTACCTGCGCGGGAGGGTGCTGGTGCGTTGCAACAGCCGCTTCGAGGCGCTGCTGGGCTTCAACGCGGGCACGGTGGTGGGCAGCGGCGTGCACGAGCTGTTCGGCAGCCAGCCGCATGCCCAGGGGCTGATCGCCGACATCGAGTCGGCGCTCGAGCGCGACACTGTCTTCGAGACTGAACTCGCGATCGACCTGCCCGAGCAGGCGCGGCAGTGGTGCGCGCTGACGGTGCGCCGCGCTGGGCCGGCGGGCGATGCGTCGGAAGCGATCGCGGTGCTGTCCGACATCACGCGCCTCAAGGCGCAGCAGGCGGAGCTCGAAGCGCTGGCGCGCGACCACGAGCTGATGTTCAGCCTCTCGGAGGTGGGCATTGCCTTCATTCGCGACGATCGCATCCAGCGCGCCAACCAGGCCATGTGCGAGCTGACCGGCTACCACGATGGCACGATCGAGTTACCGATGGCCACGCTGTTCGCCAACTCCGCCGAGCACGACCGGCATCGCGCGATCGCGCAGACCAGCGTGCGACGCGACGGTAGCTGGAAGGGCGAGCGCCAGCTGCGCCGGCGCGATGGCAGCCTGATCTGGGTGCAGGTGAGCGCGAAGCCGGTCATCGAGCGCCAGCCGGAAGCCGGCCTGATCGCGTCGTACGTCAACGTCGACGACCGCCACCGCGCGCAGCAGGCGGTGGGCCTGCAGGCCGAGCGCACGCGCGCGATCCTCGACTCTGTGCTGGTGGGCATCGTGACCGTCGGCCCGCGCGGCATCGAGTGGATGAACCGCTCGGCGCGGCGCATGTTCGGCGGCGACCTGGCCGATTTCATCAACCAGCCGATGAGCACCGTGGCCACGCCCGGGGAGGACCATCCTTTCAGGCAGACGCACTACCTCAACGACTTGGTCGAAGGCCAGGCGGAGACCTTCGAATGTCGTGTGAAGGGCCGCGACGGCCGCGAGTTCTGGGTGGTGGGCAATGCGGTGGCCACCGGCCGCGAGTCGACAGGCCGGCAGCTCACCTACGCCTTGCTCGACATCGAGCGCCGGCGGCAGGCCGAGGCGCAGACCGCGCAGGCGCAGTCGTCGCTGCAGCGTGTTATCGAGGCGGCGCCGCTCGCGATCACGCTGTTCGATGCGGCCAGCCTGCGCATCCTGCAAGTCAACCAGGTGGCCGCAGCCAGCACCGAGCTGCCGCCGTCGCAGCTGATCGGTCGCTCGCCGGAAGAAATTTTTCCGGCGGCCGTGGCCGAGCAGCGCCGCTGGGACATGGCGAAGGCGCTGGCCTCAAGCGATGTAACGCACCGCGACTACCGCATCGAGGTCAACGGCGAGACGCGCCACTGGGACGCGCGCTACCTGCCGCTGGCCGCGCCCGGTGCGCCACCCGACCAGCTGCTGCTGGTGGCCACCGACGTGACGGAGCAGCGCGCCGCGCAAGAGGCGCGCTTCGAGGCCGCGATCGCGCAGCGCGAGATGTTGGTGAAGGAAGTGCACCACCGCATCAAGAACAACCTGCAGGGTGTCGCCGGTCTGCTGCAGCAGATTGGCGCTCGCAAGCCCGAAATGGCCTCGGCGATGGCCGAGGTGGTGGGGCAGGTGCAGGCCATCGCGCAGGTCTACGGGCTGCAGGTGGGCGTGACCGGGCCGCTGCGCGTGAAGAGCGTGCTGGAAGCCATTACCGGCTCGGTGCAGCGCACCTTCGGCCGCACCATCCGGCTCACGGTCGATGGCCCGGCGCCGCACCTGTGGGCCTTGCCCGAGGCAGAGTCGATCCCGATCGCGTTGACCGTCAACGAGCTGCTGACCAACGCCATCAAGCACAGCGCCGCGATCGACGACCCGTCGGCCGTGTACTGCAGCCTCGTGTGCAGCGACACCGGCATCCAGATCGGCATTGCCAACCGCGGCCAGTTGCCGGCGGGCTTCAGCCTCGCGCGATATCCCGGTGGCGTGTCGGGTCTGGGCCTGGTGCGCGCGCTGCTGCCTCGGCGCAATGCGGGCCTCACGGTCGAGCAGCAGGGCGACGACGTGGTGGCGACGATTGCGCTCACCTCGCCCGGCGTGACGCGGCTCGAGCAGGTGTGACATCCGAAGCGGCCGCGTGCGGCTGCTTACAAGGCCGCACGTGTGTTTGCCGGGGGTATCGGTCACAATCGACGATCGCCCCTGGGCGGACAAGCGAGACGGATCGTGACGCAAAAAGGCAAGATTCTCGTGGTCGACGATGACCGGCTCGTGCTGGCGACGCTGACCCATGGTCTCGCCGCTGCGGGCTACGAGATCATCGATGCCGACAACGGCGACGACGCCATGCTGCTGGCGCGCGCACATCGCCCCGACCTCGCCTTACTCGACATCCGCATGGAAGGGAAAAGCGGATTCGACGTCGCCGAGTTCCTGCGCGACTACTGCCAGATGCCGTTCATGTTCCTCTCGGCCTTCTCGGACGACGAGACCGTGGCCCAGGTGAAGGCACTCGGCGCTGTCGCCTACCTCGTCAAGCCCCTCGACATCCGCCAGATCGTGCCGGCCGTCGAGGCCGCCTTCGCGCAGCTGAGCAAGCGGCAAGTCGAAGCGGCCAATGCCGGCCACGCGCCCTCCGAAGACACACTCGCCCAAACCGTCGCCATGGCGGTCGGCGTGCTGATGCACCGCTACTCGCTGCCGCGCGCCGCGGCGCTGGAGCGTCTGCAACGTCTGGCGACCACCGAATCGCGGCCATTGCATGTGCAGGCCGAGCGCTTGCTGGAAGCTGTAGAGCTGCTCTCCAAGCCCGGCGAAGCCTAAGCGCTACGCGAGAGCGAAGCGACTCGCGTCATCAAGCAACGCCAGCGGAGCCGGCTTTGCCGGTCCGCCAGGCGGCGCCCCTCGGGGGCAGGAGCGCAGCGACTGGGGGGCCTACGGTATCCAGAACACGAAGCGCGCGCCGCGGTCGACTTCGCCTTCGGCCCAGATGTCGCCGCCGTGGCGGCGGATGATTCGCCGCACTGATGCCAGGCCCACGCCGGTACCCTGGAAGTCGTTCGCGCTGTGCAGGCGCTGGAACACGCCGAACAGGCGGTCAGAGAAGCGCATGTCGAAACCGGCGCCGTTGTCGCGCACGCTGAAGGCGGGCCGGCCTTCGTGCTCGATTCGCTCGAACCAGATGCGCGGCTCGCGGCACTTGGTGGTGTACTTCCACGCATTGCCCAGCAGGTTTTCGAGTGCCACGCGCAGCAGCGTCGCGTCGCCTTGCGCCTGCAGGCCGGGCTCGATGTAGATGTCGATCTGGCGCTCGGGCGACTGGCGGCGCAGGTCGTCGACGATGTAGCCCACGAGCTGGGTCAGGTTGACCGGTTGGCGCGTGAGCGGGCGCGACGAGAGCTGCGACAGCGCGAGCAGCGCATCGATCATGCTGTTCATGCGCGCGGCGGCGCCGAGCACGCGGTCGAGGTGGTCGTTGCCGATGCGGTCGAGCAGGCGGCCGTAGTCTTCCTTCACGATCTTGGTGAAGCCTTCGACCACGCGGATCGGTGCACGCAGGTCGTGCGAGACGGTATAGCTGAAGGACTCGTGGTCGCCGTTGTCGTCTTCGACGGAAGACGTGGCGGGGAGACTCGAGACGGCAGGCACGTCGCGCGCCGTGCCCACGTAGCCCGAGAAGCGGCCTTCGCTGTCGAGCAGCGCGGCGCCGCGCAGCACGAGCGAATGCCGCTGCCCGGCAGCAGCAGTGCGCCAGACGGGCAGGGCGTCGAGCTGAGCGTGACTTTGCACACGAGCACGCAGCAGGGAGTCGTCCGACTGGAAGATCTCCCACAGCAAGGGCTTGCCATCGACATCGGTCTGCGGGTTCGTCGCCGTGGCCGGCGAGTGCAGCTGCGTGAGCCGGTGCTGCGCGTTGGTGCGCCATTGCCAGACGTCGAGCGTGCCGGTCAGCGCATGGGCTTCGGCCCGGCTCGCCTGCAGTTCACAGCCGAGCTGCTGCAGCCGGCGCTGCGCGTGCAGGGCCCAGGCCACGGAGGCGACAGCGGCCACGGCGGCGAGCAGCGCCAACGCGGAGAGCAGCACAGACGTCATTGCAATGATTGTAAGGACTGACAACGCGGCATCGCGTGACGCAGCGGGCCAATTCAAGTCACTTCGCACACCTGCCGAAAACAACACGGTAAGCCGCAATGGTGCTGCTCGCTCCGCCTCGGGGCTATTCGCTGTGTCCATGTCTTCGTCCAATTACTCATGCCCCTGCTGAGCTTTCGTCTGTTGCTGGGTCTGGCGGCCATTGCGGCCTGCTTGTCGCTGGCTATTACTCACGGGGCTGCCCGTTGGCTGAGCTTTGTGGCCGTGGCGGCATTGGCGGGTGCCATGCTGCTGCGCCGGGCGGGACGCAGCCCTGGTGGTGAAGGCGATGTCGGCTCGAGCCTCGAAGTCGAATCGAATTCCCCGCACCCGGCAGACCCCGCTGCGGTGTACCTCGACCTCCTCAACCAGGTGGCGCGCTGTTCGGCCACCGCGACCACCTTGGAAGAAGCGCTTCACGCGGTCGGCGCGACCTTGGCCCATGGCCTGGGTGCACGCGACCTGCTGGTGTGGCGCGTGGTGTCGCTCACGTCCGACACGGCCGAGTTGTGCGCGCTGAGCGGAACCGATGAGATCGAGGCGGCCACGCGCATGACCGTGCGCAGCCACCTGAGCGGCACGGGCCTCGCGGTGTCGTGTCAGCACCCGACCATCACGCCTCCGCATGGCGGCACGCTTGCATGCGGCGTGGCCGTGCCGGTGTCGGTGGCTGGCCGCTGTGTGGCGGCCATCGAGCTGCATGCCGTGCCCTGCCGTGCCGACGATGCGGCCCTGCACAGCACGCTGGAAACCGTGCAGCTGCAATTGAGCCTGCTGGCCGAACGCGACGCGGTGCGCAGGCAATCGGTGTCGCTGCCCGACCGTGCAGGCATCGATCTCGGGCCGGAGTTCCTTCACACCCTGGTGGAGAACCTGCCGGTCAGCCTGTACGTGTTCAGCGTGGCCGACCATCGCATCCTGGGCATCAACAGCCACGCTGAGCGGGAATTCGACCTGCGGCGTGAGCAGCTGGTCGGCAAGACGATGCCCGAGGCTTTTGGTCCCAAGGTGAGCGGGCTCGTCGAAGCGGCGCTGGCCGAGGCCCTTGCAACCCAGACCGCGGTCGAGCGTGAATTCGATCTCAATGGCCCGAAAGGGCGGCGCATCGTCAGCGCGCGTTACGTGGCGCTGCTCGACGGGACCGGCCGCCCCAACGTGCTGATGGCGATGGCGCGCGACATGACGCGCGAGCGCCTGGCCGAGCGCGAGCTGCAGGAATCAGAAGCGCGTTTCCAGGAGTTCGCCGAAACGGTGGACGACAGTCTCTTCGTCACCAACCCCGACCGTAGCCACTACGAACTGCTGACGCCGGTGACCTTCGGCGGCCAGCATGCGACGCGTGTGAACTTCGACGGCCGGCGTGAGACGCTGGTCAACTTTCGCCCCGGTGCCGAATCGCCCAAGTCGCAGGCAGACCCGGCCGACCTGCCGGCTCTGGAAGCCCGGCGGCAGCGCGAGCTGATGCTGGAGCCGACCGACACCGTCTATCGCATCAAGCACCCGCAGATGGGCCTGCGCTGGATGCGCACCCGCACCCGCTCGCGCCGCATGCCCGATGGCCAGATACGCGTGTTCGGCCTGGCCTCCGACGTGACCGCAGAGCGCGAACAGCAGATCGAGCTTCAGCGTGCCCGCGACACGGCCGAACAGGCCAGCCAGGCGAAGAGCCAGTTCATGGCCAACATGAGCCACGAGATCCGCACGCCGATGAACGGCATTCTCGGCATGACCGAGCTGCTGCTCGGCACCACGCTGTCGGACAAGCAGCGCCGCTTCGTGCAGGCGGTGTACCGCTCGGGTGAATCCCTGCTGGAGATCATCAACGACATCCTCGATTTCTCGAAGATCGAAGCCGGCAAGCTCGAGCTGGCCAGCATCGACTTCGTGTTGCGCGGGGTGGTGGAAGACACGCTGGAACTGCTGGCTCCGCGTGCGCATGAAAAAGGCCTGGAGCTGAGCTTTCGCGAAGAGGCCGGTCTGCCCATCGTCGTCAACGGCGACCCGCTCCGTCTGCGTCAGGTGCTGACCAATCTGGTCGCCAATGCCATCAAGTTCACCGAGCAGGGCGAGGTGGTGGTGAGCCTGCGCGCCATGCCTGGTGTGCCCGGCCGTTTCGAGTTCACGGTGCATGACACCGGCATCGGCATTGAGGCCGATGTGCTGCCGCGCCTCTTTAGCGCCTTCACCCAGGCGAGCGTGGGCATGGCCCGCCGCTATGGCGGCACGGGTCTGGGCTTGACCATCTCCAAGCAGCTGGTCGAGCTGATGGGCGGCAGGATCGAGGTGCAGAGCCAGCCCGGCATCGGGTCGCGCTTCGTCTTCGGCTTGCCGTTCGGCGTGGTCGAAACCGACAACGCTGCGTTGGGCCTCGATCTGCTGACCATGCCGCAACTGCGCGTGCTGGTGGTGGAAGACAACGACACCAACCGCATCGTGCTCGACAACATGCTCAACGCCTGGGGCATGCAGGTGGTGCTGGCCGAAGACGGCCGCCAGGCGCTCGACATCCTGCAAGGGAAGACGGCGACCGACCCCCACTTCGACCTGGCCCTGGTCGATATGCGCATGCCACGCCTCGATGGCATGGGCCTGGCCCTGGCGCTGCAGGCGGCGGGCTCGCACCCCGAGATGAAGATGGTGCTGCTGTCCTCGGTGTCATCGCCCGACGACGTGCGTGCGGCGCACCAGGCGGGTTTCCACAGGTTCGTGCCCAAACCCATCCGAAAGGCCGAGTTGCGACAGGCCATTCTCGGCATTTCTGCCTCGATTACGGAGGTGGCCCGATTGACGCCACGACTGAACGCCCACATCCTTGTCGTGGAAGACAATGTGGTCAACCAGGAAGTGATCGGGCAGATGCTCAGAACGCTCGGGTGCCGGGTGCAGGTGAGTTCCGGCGCATTGGCGGGTCTTCGGGCCATGTGCGAAAAGCCCTTCAACCTGGTGCTCATGGACATCCAGATGCCGGGCATGGACGGCGTGGAGGCGCTCAACTGGTTCCGTCGCGGTACAGCGGGCCGATTCAACTTCCTGACTTCAGCAGATACTCCGATCATTGCGGTCACGGCCAATGCCCTGGGGGGAGACGAGGAACGCTTCCTGGGCCTGGGTTTCGATGACTACCTGTCCAAACCGTTTCGCCAGAGTCAACTGCTTGCGATGCTGACCAAACACCTTCGACCTGCTGCTCCCGCCGATTCCGGCGACAGAGGTGCTCCCAGTGGCACCACGACCCCGGGCGTCTTGGTCGGCGGGACCGGCGATGCGGAATCCGATTCCACGGTGCTCGACGCACAGGCACTGGAGCGTCTGCGTGAACTCGACCCCACGGGTGAGAATCGCCTGATGGAACGTGTGGTCAAGGCCTTCGAGAGTTCGGTGATGCGCCTCATGCCGCAGCTGCAAGACGCCTTGGACGCCAATGAACTGGGGGGTATTCGCCACGTGTCCCACACCCTAAAATCGTCTTCTGCCAGCATCGGAGCGATGAAGTTGTCCAGAATGTGCTCGGACGTCGAATCCAGGGCCCGCCATGAGCAAACCGAGGGCATGGCCGATCGCATTGCCCAGCTTCAGGCCGAAGTCGAGATCGTTCGCGTCGCGCTCCAACGGATCGTGAGCGCCTGACCCATGACCTCCAGCGCCGCCTTGGTCGACGACGATCTGCTGGTTCAACCCAAGGTGTTGCTCGTCGACGACGACGAGGTCAACCTGCTGCTCACCGCCATCGCCCTGCGCGAGCGCGGTTTTGCCATCACCGAAGCGACCAGCGGCGAACGTGCCATCCAGCTGCTGGCTGACTGGCTGCCCGATGTGGTGGTGCTCGACGCCCTGATGCCTGGGCTCGACGGGTTCCAGACTTGCCACGAGCTGCGCGCGCTGCCGGGTTTCGAGTCGCTGCCGGTGCTGATGCTCACCGGCCTCGACGACGACGCGTCCATCACCCGCGCCTACGAAGCCGGCGCCACCGATTTCTTCGTCAAGTCCACCCAGTGGAGCCTGCTCGCCGGCCGGCTGCGCTACCTGTTGCGGTCGTCGCGCACCCGTCTCGAGCTCGAGCGAAGCAAGGCCAAGCTGGCGCGCGCGCAAGACCTCGCCCGCATGGGCAGCTTCGACTGGCGGCTCGGCAGCGGCAGCCCGGTGTTCTCAGTCGAAGGCCTGCGGGTGTTTGGCTTGGGGGCCGGTGACGTCGCCACGATGCGCGGTGTGTTGCGCATGGTGCCTAACGACGATCGCGAGGGGTTCCTCATGGTGCTGCATGACGTATTCCGTCACAGCTCCGTGCTGGCCACCGACATCCCCGTCACGCTGCCCGATGGCCGCCAGCAGCGCATCGTGCACGTGGAAGCCGAGCCCGAGTTCAACGAACACGGCAACCTGTCGGGCTACACCGGCATCGTGCAGGACGTGACCGACCGGCGCATGGCCGAAGACAAGATCCGCCATCTGGCGAATTTCGATGCGCTCACCGGTCTGCCCAACCGCCGCCAGCTCATCTGGCGCGCCGAGCGCGCACTCGAACATGCACGCCGGCTGAACCACCCGGTGGCGTTGCTGCTGATCGACCTCGACCGCTTCAAGGTCATCAACGACACGTTGGGCCATGGGGCCGGCGACGAGTTGCTGATGGAGGTGTCGCGCCGGCTGCGCTCCTGCGTTCGCCACTCCGACCAGGTGATGGAAAGCTCCATCGAGTCGATGGGCTCGCGCTCGCATCGCACGCTCGAGGCCGTGGGCCGCCTGGGTGGCGACGAGTTCGTGGCGCTGCTGCCCGAGGTCTCAGATGAAAGCGACGCCGAGCGCGTGGCCGACCGCATTCTCGACGTCATGCGCGAGCCGATCTTCGTCGGCGGGCAAGAGTGCTTCGTGACGGCCAGCGTGGGCATCGCAATGTTCCCGCGCGATGGCGCGACCGTGGCCGACCTGATGCGCAACTCCGACGTGGCCATGTACTCGGTGAAAGCCCAAGGCCGCAACGCGGCGCTGCTGTACCGCCCGGCACTGGCCGGCAAGGGCCGCGAGAAACTGGAACTCGAGTCGGCGCTGCACAAGGCCATCGAACGCAACGAACTGGTGCTGCACTACCAGCCCAAGGTCGACGTGCGTGGCGCCAAGATGGTGGGCGTGGAGGCGCTGATGCGCTGGCAGCGCGGCAGCGTGCTGGTGCCACCTGGCGATTTCATTCCGCTGGCCGAAGAAACTGGTTTGATCATTCCGCTCAGCGAGTGGGCCATTCGCGAGGCCGCCCGCCAGGCACGCCTGTGGCAGGACAGCTTCGGCTTCTCGGACTCGATTGCCGTCAACTTGCCCAACCGCTTGTTCGAGCGCACTGATCTCGTCGAGAACATCCATCAGGCCGTCACGCTGTATGGCGTGCCGCACCATGCCATCGAGCTCGAGATCACCGAAACAGGCCTGATGAAGGACCTGCAGAACGTGATCCCGTCGCTGCACCGGCTCAACGAGATCGGCGTCGAGATCTCGATCGACGACTTCGGCACCGGCTATTCGTCTCTTGCTTACCTCACCACGCTGCCGATCAGCGAACTCAAAATCGACCGCTCGTTCGTGCGCGACCTGGGCATGACGCCGCAAAGCTCGGCCGTGGTCACTGCCATCATCGCGCTGGCCCGATCGCTCGGCCTGCGCGTGATTGCCGAAGGCGTGGAGAACATGCGCCAGATGGAGGTGCTGCACCGCCTGGGCTGCGTGGTGATGCAAGGCTTCCTTTTCAGCAAGGCGCAACCGCCCGACCTGCTCGAGCAGTGGCTCGAGCAGACGGTGCTCCCGCGCAAGGCGCCGTGGATCGTCAATGCCGGCGAGGCCGATGCGGCCGATGTGCTGCGGGCCGCCGTCGAGGCGCGTTCGCGGTTCACGCCCTGAGGGTACAGCGCCTCTCGCCTCTCTTTTGATCTGACTCCCGATGGACACGACACGCGCTGCTCCGCGAGCCGCATCAGACGCTCTGCCACCCCAGCTTGCCAAGGCCGCGCTGCGCCGGCTGGTGCTCGAGAAGCTCGAACCCACCCCTGAAAACTACGCCCGCGCCTACCACCTGGAAGCCGGCACGCCGGTGCCCGGAGCAGCCGCGCCGGCAGCGTCTGCCGTCGACAAGGAGGAGTCTGCCGCCCAGGCCGTGGCGCTGGCCAGCCTGATCGAGCGCGTTGTGCGGGGCGTGCAGCGTGGTGGCCGCCAATGGACGGTCGCGCGCAAGAAAGACAGCCTGCAACGCGTACTGTCCAGCTCGCGCAGCGATGTGCAGCGTATGCAGCAACGTCTCACGCAGCTGTTGGCCGGTTGGGAAAGCGATACCGTGGATGGCGCCGTCGACCCCGAGGCGCTGGCGGTCGAAGTCGAGCAGCCCTGGGGCGAGCCGACACAACCTGCGCCGCTGGCGATGGAGGCTTCGGCAGCGCCGTCCAACGAGACCACGCCGATCTGGCAAGAGCTGCTGAGCAGCCTGGGCGGCACGCTGCAGCAGGCCATGCCGCCCGCGCCGGCCGCCAACGCCGAGCTCGCCGACGAGATTGCCGAACTCACCAAGCGCATTCGTGAGCGCGGCCCCACGGTCGGGCAGAGCGATGAGCTGGAGCAGCTGTGCAAGCGTGCTTCGCGCGTGCTGGCGCATCGCCATCACCTGATCGACCAGCTCGGCGGCCTGTGCGAGCAGCTCACCGCCAGCCTGACCGATCTGGCCGAGGACGAAAGCTGGGCCAAGGGCCAGTGCGAGGCCATGCAGAACGAGATCGCCTATGGCCTCACGGCGCGCAGCGTGCGCTCGGTCGGTGAACTGCTCGACAACACGCGCGCCCGGCAGAAGCAGCTTCACATCGAGCGCGCCAAGGCCCGCGATTCGCTCAAGACGCTGATCAACCAGATGCTCAGCGAGCTGGGTGAGCTGGGGTCGCAGACTGGCCGCTTCCACGACAACCTCGGCCGCTACGCCGGCGTGATCGAAAAGGCCGATTCGCTGGAAAGCCTGGCAGGTGTCGTGCGTGAGATGGTCGAAGAGAGCCGCACGGTGCAGTCGCTGGTCAAGGTGGCGCAAGGAAAGCTGCAGTACGAGCAAGGGCGTGCCACCGATCTGTCCGAACGCGTGGTCGAACTCGAAACCGAGCTGCTGCGCTTGTCTGAAGAAGTGTCGACCGACCAGTTGACGCAGATCGCGAACCGCCGCGGGCTGCTTCAGGCCTTCGAGGCCGAGCGTGGGCGCCTGGAGCGCGAAGGCACGCAGTTGTCGATCGGCTTGCTCGACGTCGACAACTTCAAGAAGCTCAACGACGAGTTGGGCCATGGGGCAGGGGACGTGGCGCTGAAATCGCTGGCTGAGGTCGTCAGCAAGGCCTTGCGGCCGATGGATTTGGTGGCCCGCTACGGCGGAGAAGAATTCGTGGTGCTGCTGCCCAACACGCCGGTCGCCGAGGGCGAGCAGATCCTCACGCGGCTTCAGCGCTCGCTGACAGGCGGCCTGTTCATGCACGAGCAGAAGCAGGTGTTCGTCACCTTCTCGGCCGGTGTCACGGCCTACCGCCCTGGTGAGCGCATCGAGGTGGCGCTGGAGCGGGCCGACGAGGCCTTGTACGAGGCCAAGCGGACCGGTAAGAACCGCACCTGCGTCGCCTGAACGTTTCGAGCAGGCGCGCTGCCTGCGCTTTCTGGATTTGCCCCTGCGGGGCCCGGGTTCTTGGCCCGGCAGCGTACCCTGTGGTTTGTGGCGCTGCATCGAGCGCCGACCCAGGAGATTCGCATGACCGTCGCTCGAACCCGCACTGAATTCTTGGCCGTCGCCACCGTTGGTTTTGCCGGCGCCTTGTTGCTGGCCGGCTGTGCAACAAAGACGCTCGACGCTCAGTGGTCCGACCCGCAACTGACCAGCGGCAACCCGCTGCGAGGTGCGCGCGTGCTGGTGGTGTGCGAAGCGCAAGACCTGGTACTTCGACGCATCTGCCAGGACCAGGTCGGCGTGCAAGTGACTGCGGCGGGTGCGACACCCGTCGCAGCGCCTGATGGCGCAGCCGATGCCTCGGGCAACCCGGCGCGATACCTGGCTGCTGCGACAGCGGCGAGTGCCAAGGCGGTGTTGGTCACGACCGTGGCACCCGACAGTTCCGTCGCCAAGTCAGGTTTCACCGTCGGCTTCGGGCTCGGCGGTTTTGGGGGCGGTGGCTTCGGCGGCGGTGTCGGTGTTTCGGCGCCCGTCGGTGACACCAAGGTCGCTACCGGCTATGCCGCCAACGGGTCGATCACCGACGTCGCAAGTGGCCGCTTGATGTGGACGGGCAAGGCCACGGCCGCACCTTCGGATGACCTCAATTCGCAAGTCACCGAGCTGGCGAAAGCGGTGGTGACCGGAGCAGGGAAGGCCGGGCTGTTCTGACCTGCGGCGGGCTGGCCGAGCTCAGACGCGCGGCGAGCCGGGCGTCACCCAGCGCGCGAGTGTCGCGAACATCTGGTTGACGTTGATCGGCTTGGCGATGTGGTCGTTCATGCCGGCGGCCAGCGCGGCGTCGCGGTCGCCGACCATCGCGTTGGCCGTCATCGCGATGACCGGCAGTGTCTGCTGCAGCGGCCGCTTTCTGAGTGCCCGCGTGGCGGCGTAGCCGTCCATCACCGGCATCTGGCAGTCCATCAGAACAGCGTCGAATTCCTCGTGCTCCAGCACGTCCAACGCCTCCTGCCCATTGCGCGCCACGCTCACGTCGATGCCGGCGCCGCCCAGCAGGGCAAGCGCCAGCTCCTGGTTGACCTCGTTGTCTTCGACCAGCAGGATGCGAGCTCCTCGAAGGGTGGTGCTCGGGTCGGTGAAGTTCGCAGCTTCATGCACTGCATCGCGCAGAGTGCCAGGGACCGTGATGCCGAGCGCGATGTTGCAGGCGTCGACCAAGGTCGAGGGCGTGACCGGCTTGACGAGCAGCGCACTCACTGCCCGCTGCTGTTCGGCCAGCCCTTGCAGCACGGCTTCGCGTGACACGGCGGACATCATCAGCGCGACCGGAATCTGCGGTCGCTGCGGGCCGCGCCGGCCCAGCGCAGCGGCGCCTGCAGGATCGTCCATGCCAGGAATCTTCGAATCGACGAGCAGCAGCTCGTACGCCGCGTTTTCCGCGTCGGCCTGCGTTACGAGATGCAGTGCTTCGGTGGCATCGGCTGCGGCGTCGGCCTGGAGCCCCAGGGCCACACAGGTTGCAGCGAGCACGTTGCGCGCACCCGCGTTGCCGTCGACGATCAACACGCGGACTCCGCGCAAGCCTTGGGCTCGGCACTCGGCCGACGTCTGTGCCACCCCCATCTGCAGGCCGAAGCGCAGGGTGAAGCTGAAGCGGCTGCCCCGCGCCGCTTCACTGTCGACATCGAGCTCGCCGCCCATCAGCCGCACGAGGTGCCGGCTGATCGCAAGCCCCAACCCGCTGCCACCGTAGCGGCGGCTGGTGGATGCGTCCGCCTGGGAAAACGGCAGGAACAGGCGCTGCTGTACCGCGGGGCTCATGCCGATGCCGGTGTCGCGAACCTCGAAGCGCAACTGCGCCGAAGTGGCATCGCACGACGCGAGCTTCACGGCCACCGTGACCTCGCCACGCTCGGTGAACTTGACGGCGTTGTTGCCCAGATTGAGCAGCACCTGCCCCAGCCGCGATGGGTCACCCACCAGCGCCGTGGGCAGCTGGGGCGACAAGTCCAGCAGCAGCTCCAGGCCCACCTCCTCGGCCCGCATGGCGAGCACGTTGACGAGGTTGTCCAGCGTGGTGTCGAGGGTGAAAGGGATGGCTTCCACCTCCAGTTTGCCGGCCTCGATCTTCGAGAAGTCGAGGATGTCGTTGATGATGCCGAGCAGCGATTGCGCCGCGGCATGCGCCTTGTGGACGTAGTTGCGCTGTTGCGGTGCGAGGTCGCCCTGCAAGGCCAGCGCAGACATGCCGAGAATCGCATTCATCGGCGTGCGGATCTCGTGGCTCATGTTGGCCAGGAATGAACTCTTGGCCTGGTTGGCCGACTCGGCCGCGTCGCGTGCCAGTCGCAGCTCGGCGGTTCGCTGCTGCACGGTCTGTTCGAGCTCATCCTGATGACGGCGCGCCGCCGCCTCGGCCTGCTTGCGTTCGGTGAGGTCATGGGCCAGCGCGACGAAGCCGGTGATGCGGCCTCCTTCGCCGTGCTGCGCCGTGCGTGACAGCTGCACCGGCAGGCTGGAGCCGTCCTTGCGCACATAACTCCATTCGCCGTCGTCCGGCAGTCCGCGGTGAGCTCGGGCGAACAGGACCTCCATGCCGGGCGCGATGGTTGTCCCCAGCTCCGCAGACAACTCACGTGCCTTGCGCGCGATTTCGGCCGGGTCGTGCCACGCCATCGGTGTCAGCTTGCCCACGACTTCATCGGCGGTGTAGCCGAGCAGGCGCTCGGCCGCACGATTGAAGATGGTCACCACGCCGTCGGGGTTCACGGAGATGATGCACGAGCCCACGTTGTCGAGCACCGTGCGCTGCAGGGCCGAGAGATGGCGCAGCTCGGCGTCGCGGTCTTCGATGACGTCCATCATCGCGTTGAAGCCGCCGCCCAGCCGCGCGACCTCGTCGGCGCCAGCGACCGGAACGCGGTGGCTGTAATCGGCTCGCGTGCGCACCCGGTCCAACGCAACGGCCAGCGCGGCAATGGGGCTGACGACGCTGCGCTGCAGCCCGATCAGCAGGCCCAGCGCGACGACCGTCAACAGCATGATCGAGCCTCCGGCGATCATGAGCAGTGCGTTGCGGGTCTGGCGCTCGAGTTCGCCCAGGTGCATGACCAGGTGCAGGCGCGCGCCGTCCTGCAGGCTCTGCACCAGTTCCACGGAGTGCCGATCGGGCGAGAGCGCCACGCCGTCGGGCCGTTGTGGCGATGGCGAAGCCGAGGATGACGTCAGATCACCGGCGCTGTAGCGGGCCAGTTGGCGACCGTCGGCCAGCACGATCTTCGCTTCGAGGATCTGCGCATTGGCACGCAAGGTGTCGAGGATCTCCTGTGCCCGTGCGGCATCGCCGAACGCCACGGCGGCCTCTGCCCCGACCGACACGAGCTCCGCGTAGGGCCGCACGACGCCGCGTGCGCGGTCTTCGAGCGTGAAGCGCTCGAACAGCAGGATCGCCCCGGTGGCCATCGCAAAAGCCAGCAGCGCCGCGACGAACAGCGCCAGCGCCAGCATGCCGCGGATGCCGACCGGGCGCCACTGGCTCATCGCCATCTCCGCAGCGCGCCGTTCTCCACCACTTCGCGCGAAATCTCCAGCATCTTGGACGGGATCGTCAGCGTGGCGGCGCGTGCCTGGTCCAGGTTGATGCTCATTTCGATGCGCTCGCCGGCCATCAGCCGGATGACGCCGCCTTCTTCCAGGAACTCAGGCGCCCGGCCCACCGTGAGGATTGGTTGCTTCTTCAGCTCGGCGAGCGCGGCACGCCGCTCCGTGGCGAGGGGCAGGTCGACGAAGACGATCTGGCAGGCCGGAAGCTGGTCCAGCCGGGTGACACGCACGACCTCGAACGCGCGGCCGTGCTCCGTGCGGCCTTGGAAGGTCGCCTCCAGCGCGTTGTCGAACTGGTTGCGGCCGAGAAGGCAGATCTGCCACGGAGACCGCTCGCTGGCAAAGGCGCGCGTGGGCCACGTCACGTAGCGGGCAAAGTTGCGCAGGAACGCCGCTTCCACCCGCGCGGGGTCGGTAGCCTGGTCTTGCGCGGCTGCGGCGCCCTGCCACAGCAGAGCGGCCAGCAGGCCCGCGACAGTCGCCCAGCGCCACGGCCCCGTCACAGCGTGACTCGCAGCGTGAGCAGAACTTCGCGCGGGCGCGAGCGTGTGCTTTGCGACGGCCGGTAGGTGGCGCCGCTGAGGTTCTTGCCTGCCACCTCAAGGCTCATGTGTCGCCCGCCCGACAGCCACGAATAGCCGGCCAGCGCATTGAAGAGCGTGTAGCTCTGGCGCGATGACGGTGGCCCGTCGGGCTGCATCGTCTGGTCGCGAACGATGTTGACGCCGCCACCCAGGAAGGCGCCTTGCAGGCCGGGCGAAGTGAAGTCGTAGCGTGTCCACAGGTTGGCCAGGTGCGGAGCACTCATCGCGAGCCTGGCACCGTGCAGCAGGTTCACGTTCTTGTAGTTGAGCTGCCCAGCGGCGTCCAGCGAGGCCGGGTCTTGCGCGAGGATGGCCGCGTCGTTGCCCGTGACCTCGACGATGCGCGCCTTCATGTAGCTGTACGAGAGATACATCTGCCACTGCGGCACCGGCGTGATGGTGAGGTCGAGCTCCACGCCGCGAGAACGTTGCTCGCCGCTTTGCAGGTTGTAGATCACCACCGAGCCGGCCGAGTTCGTCTGCGCCAGATCGTTGACGATCCTGCGGTTGCGCAGATCGAACACGCTCAGCGTACCGGAGACGCGGCCGTCCAGCAGTTCGGCCTTTACGCCGAGGTCGAAGCCCTTTCCTTCGCTCGGTGCGGCGGGTACGGCTGAACCGTCGAGCTGAAACAGGATGCGTGAGCCGGGCACGAAGGACTCTGCATAAGAGGCGAAGGCGGCAAGCTCAGGCGTGACTTTGTAGAGCACACCCAATTGTGGTGTGACCTTGCGTGCGTCGATATGGTCGGTCTGCTGGGTCAGTCGACTCAGGATCTGGCTGTCTGTGGTGGTCGAGCGCAATCCGGCCAGCAGCAGCAGCCGGTCGTCGAACAGGCCCAGCGTGCTGCCGGCATAGATGGACTTGTCGGTGGAGTCCGTGCGAGTGTCGGTGGCGTTCTGGGTGAGCGTGGACAGTGGGATGTCGACGGCGCGGTTCCAGGTGGATGGATCGCGCAGGTCCCACAGCGGCAGCGGCGACCCGATCGGGTTGGTGCCCAGTGCGGGGTCGTTCGGTGCCTGGGCGGCCCAGTTGTCGAACCTTCGTTTGACATGCTGTGCACCGAGCAGCAAGCGCAGGCTCGCCGCACCGAGCTGGAACCGGCCGACGGCATCGAGCGAGAAGGTCTCGCCGCGGTTGGTGTAGGTCTGCCCACGCAATCGCCGGCCCTGCAGGAAGGTCGTGTTGTTGGGCATGCCGAAGTTGCCCGAGAAGAGCGCATCGACGCTGTAGTACTGCTTGGCATAGGCGCCACGAAGGTTCCAGTGCTCGTCGGCCTTGAAGTCGACCCATGCGTTCAGGCCATCGGTTTCGCTGCGTCGGCAGTCGACGTCCGACATGCTGTTCCAGGTGTCCGGCAGGCCGGGCACGCTCACACCCTGCAGGTTGGGGTCGGACGCCGTCGGCACGACGCCACTCTGGCGCCCGTAGGTTGGCTTTTGCATGAGCTGCGGCGACTCGAGCTTGTGGAAGCTCTCGTACTTGAGCGACACACTGACGCGATC
Source organism: Rhizobacter sp. P2_G4 (assembly GCF_056403575.1). NCBI lineage: Bacteria > Pseudomonadati > Pseudomonadota > Betaproteobacteria > Burkholderiales > Sphaerotilaceae > Rhizobacter > Rhizobacter sp. P2_G4. The sequence goes on from NZ_JBFUFG010000002.1 coordinate 502,712, forward strand.
GCTGGGCAGCCACAACAGCGAAGGCGAGATGTTGCGGGAGTGCGCGTCGTACGGCTCCCAGTAGTGGATGTCCTGGTCGTAGGAGGCGGCGAGGCGGTAGCGCAGCGTGTCTGATGCCGGCCCCGTCACGTCGGCCTGGGTTCGGTACTGCCCGTACGAGCCGGCGATGACTTCGCCCGTGGCCGAGAACCTCGGCTGCGGGCTCTTGGTGATGATATTGACAATGCCGCCGGGGGCCACCTGGCCGTACAGGAACGATGATGGTCCCTTGACCACTTCCACGCGTGCGATGTTGGTGAAATCGAAAATCGAGGGGCCGAGGGAACCGTCGCGCAGGATCTGCGTGCCGCCGGGCACGGAGCTCACCGCGAAGCCGCGGATGGCGAGGTTGGCGTTGCCTTCATTGAAGTCGTTGCTGCGGTACGTGACACCCGGCGAATAGCGGGCGATGTCGTGGATGTCACGCGGCGCCTGGTCTTTGATGAAGGACTCGGTGAATGCCTGGATGGCGAATGGCAACTCGCGCACCGGTGCATCGAAGCGTGACGCGGACACGGCATTCGAGGCCAGGTAGCCTCGGTCAAGGTGGCTGGATACGTCAAAGGGCGAGACGCGCACGTTCACCAGGTCGGTGATGTCCATGTCGGCCACATCGGGACTGACAGGCGCTTCCGGGGTGCGGCCGTCTTCGGCACCCTTCGCGGGAAGGGACCCCAGGCTCACCAGCGCCAAAGCGGCGCATGCAGCCCAACGCCCCGTCGTCTCGAAACAGCCAGTTGCCATCAGCCAATCCGCCTCGGCCCCATTCTGGGGCAGTCTAGCGGCGGAAACACCGTTGTGGCGTGATCTTTATCAAGCCATTCGACATGCCACGGTGCCTGTCCGTGATGCTTGCTGCATCGCCGCATGCCAGCATTGGGGGGCGCTGGCAGAGCCTCCTGGCGGATGCGGAGCAGCGCAGAAGAACGCGCTGCTTTGAGGCTACCTCGAGATGCAGGTCTCGTTGTAGGTCTTCTCCAGCGCCCGCAGCGCCTCGACCTCTTTGGCGTTCAGCTCGGCTTCTCGTCTGCGCTTGAGCGCGAGGATGTCGCGCATGCCGTCGCACCGGTCTGAGCGCACTCTCGCCTCTTTGCGCTCACTCACGGCGCTCTCCCGCTGGGCCATCAGCTGTTGGCGGTCCTTGCTCCGGTCCTGCTGTGCTTGCGTTCGAGCGTCCTGGTCTTCGACGGAACACTTCTGGCGGTACTCCTCGTGCAAGCCCTGCATGACGTCGCTCCGCACACCTCTTGCCGGACCGGTGCGAATGGCCTCGCTGATTGATGCGCAGGCGGAGCTTAGGTACTTGAGGTGATCCTGTGCCTTGGGCACGCCGGGGAGCGTTTGGGAGTACTGAGGTGTCTGCCGGACAGGTCCGTAAGACTGGATGGATGTGCTGGTCGCGCATCCGATTTGTTGGCCTTGCCGCAAGCACGACTACAAGCGCCTTGTCTTCGAGCCGATATGGATCGCCACAAAGGCGCGAAACGTGAGGTAGCTCACATCAAGTCCTCGAACAGTGCTCACAGTTGTGACGCCCTGAAAGGGCTAAGCGGCGGCTCGTAGGCGCGAGCTAGACTCGCTCGGAAAGGAATAGGAGCACTGGAGATGACGACGCTTGCGGTCATGGCACTTGTGCTGCTGGTCTTGATTGCGGTCGGCATCGTTGGCGCCAGGAGCAGGTCGCGGCCTCTCAAGGAAAAGCCAAAGGCGCGCATGCCTTTGACGAAGTACGAGCAGCCGATGTACTTCCGACTGCGCGAAACGTTTCCCGATGACGTTGTGCTTGCGCAAGTGGCGTTCTCGGCACTGCTGAAGAGCAAGAGCAGATCGACGCGCAACGCTTTCAACCAAAAGGTTGCCGACTTCGTCGTGTGCACCAAAGCGTTCGAAGTCTTGGCGATCATCGAGTTGGACGACTCAAGCCATGCTGATAACAAGGAGGCTGACGCGGCACGTGACGAGTTGCTCAAAGGCGCCGGATATCGCGTACTTCGGTACTCACGCACGCCTGACGCGGCCACGCTAAAAACCGCCATTGACGAGGCGAAGGCGGCGGTCAATTGCGCCTGATTTCGTTGCTGTACAGATTGGGCGCGGCGAGAAGCGGTCGCCGCTCTCTTAATCTCAATCCGTGAGAAGTTGCCTGGGCATTCTTTATTGATCCGGAGGACGACCCGCAGAACGCGAGCGCCTTGCGACGCTACTTAGCGTTCGCGACTGGCGGAAGCGGTGAGATTCGAACTCACGGAAGGGTTCCCCCTTCGCTGGTTTTCAAGACCAGTGCCTTAAACCGCTCGGCCACGCTTCCAACGGAGGCAGATTGTAGACCCGCAGGCTCGTGCCCTCCTTGCGAGGCCGGGGGCTTGCGGGCTCGCAAGAGCGGCTACTTCTGGTACACCCGCACGTAGTCGACTTCCATCTTCTGCGGGAAGCTCGAGCTGCCGTTCGGCGAGCCGGGCCAGTTGCCGCCGACAGCGATGTTCAGCAGCATGTGGAAGCGCTTGTTGAAGGGCGCCGGGAAGGCGCCGCCGCTGGACCACCAGTCGCTGGCGGTGTGGTACAGCACACCGTCGACATAGAAGCGGATCTGGGTGGCTTCCCACTCGACGGCGTAGACGTGGAAGTTGTCCACGATGCTGGTGGCCGGAACTGTATTCCCGCCCTTGTTCGTGTTGTTGGGCCAGGAGCCACCGTAGTGCAGCGTGCCGTAGACGGTGTTGCCACCGGCCGCCGCGGCATTGACCGCTTCCATGATGTCGATCTCTCCGCTCGCCGCCCAGCCGCCGTAGGCGCTGTCGGTGGGCAGCATCCAGATGGCCGGCCACAGGCCTTGGCCGCGCGGCAGCTTCGCACGGACTTCCATGCGGCCATACAGCCAGTCGCCCTTGCCCAAGGTGCGCAAGCGGGCGGATGTGTAGTCACGGCAACCGTCGGTGGAGCAGTAGCGCTCGGCCAGGGCCTGGATGGTGAGCACGCCGTTGGCGACGTAGGCGTTCTGCGAGCGGGCGGTGTAGTACTGCAACTCGTTGTTGCCGCCGCCACCGCCGTTGACCTCGAAGCCCCATTTGTTGCCGTCGACCGCATTGCCGTCGAACTCGTCTTGCCAGACGAGCCTCCAGCCGCTGGGCGGCGGGGTCGGGTCGGTGGTTGCGGTGCCGGCCGGGGTGAATGCCCAGCGCTGGTTGGCCTGGTCGCCGCCGCAGTCCCATTGCTGGATGTTGCCGCCTGCGGCCGTGCTCCAGTCCTTGACGTCGAGGCAGCGGTTGCTGTGGCGGGCCACGATCTGGTAGCCGCTGTTGGTGGTGTTGACGAAGAAGCGCTGGTTGTCGCCGGTGGTGTCGGGCCACTGGATGAGCAGGGCGCCGTTGGCCACCGAGATGGCGTCGATGTCCCACGATTGATGGCTCAGTGCGTTCGAAAGGCGATAAGAACCGCCGGCCTCGGGCAACACGTCGAAGCGTTGCGACGTGCTCGATGAGCACGCGTTTTGCACGACCCGCGCTGCATTGGCGGTGCTCGAGCCCGCGATGTCCATGCACAGGCGCGAGTGGTTCGACGTGATGGTGTACTGCCCCACCGGCAGCGCGCTGCGGCCTGCGTCGGAGCGCGGGTAGAAGTGGAACTGCTGCGCGCCGGTCCCGTTGCAGCCCCATTGCTGGATGTTGGCGCCGTCGTTCAACGAAGCGCCAGTCACGTCGGCACATTTGCCGCTGTTGACGTTGGTCAGCACGTAGCGATTGCCAAGAGTACGTGAGGCGCGAAAGCGCTGTGCGTTGGTGCCGTTGTCAGCCCACTGCTGCACGTTGGCGCCGTCGGCCGCCGAGCTGCTGGAGACGTCGATGGCTTTGCCGCTGCCGACATTTCTGAGCTTGTAGACTCCAGTGGAGGTCGACGTGACGTCGAACACCTGGGCGAGGTTGGTGTTGCAGGCGGCTTGCTGGATGTTGCCGCCGTCGGCCATGCTGGCGCCTGCCACGTCGACGCATTTGCCGCTCGCGGCATTGACGATCACGTAGCGGCCGGGTGGCAACGTCTCGGTGGAGACGCTCGCGGCTTGCTCGCGTTCGGCACCAGCCGTGGGGCTGGAGTTGGCACCGGTGCTGCTGGCGCCGCCGCAGCCTGAGATGAAGCCAACCGCAGCCAAGGCGATGGGCAGCAGCAAGCGCAGATCGGGTGTGCGAGGTGTCATGGGGCTTCCTCTTGAAACGTTGTGGTTGTCGTCTGAAGCCAGGGCGGCCTCACCAGCCCACGGTGACGATCAGTCCCTTGGGCGCCGGGTGCTCGAGCAGGCTGCTCTTGCTACGCACGTCGTCGTAGCAGAAGCCATAGGCAAGGCCGTCGATGCTGTGGTCGTGCCAGAACTTCGCGTAGTAGTTGGCTGGGCCGGCTGCGTAGTAGCTGGCAGCGTTGCTCCACTGCGCGGGATCGACGTTGACCAACAGATGTCGGTTGAATGCGGCGGTGATCTGCGCTTGCACCACCAGCTCCTGGGCGTTGCCCGAGGCGAGGTTGCCCGAGCCTTCAAAGATGGCCTGCGTGGTGGGCTTGCCGTGGATGTAGAGGTTGGCGGGGCCGCCGTCCTTCGAGAAGACGAGGTCGTTGCCGATCACGCGGCCACGGAATGTGCCGGCCTCGGCGGTGAACACCAGATCCCTGGCGGCGTAGGTGCTCCACACCTGGTTGACGTAGGCGTCGAAGTAGTTGCCGTTGGCCTTGCCGGCGTTGAAGTTGCTCTTGGCCGGCGCAATGATGCGGTAGGGACGCTGCGCCAACAAGCGGAATTCGGCGGGCACCTGTGCTTCATAGTCGGCAAAGATCGCAGCGCGCGATTGCGTTTCGCCGAGTGTGCGGTCGTAGCCATCCTTGCCGAGCAGGCGGGTGCGCAGCGGGAAGCCGAACTGGTCGACCCGCGTGGTGTTGCCGTGGTAGCCGTAGCCGTCGACCGTGAACTCCACCCACTCGAAGTAGACATCCTGGTTCGGGTCGCTCGGGTTGCCCATATCCGGCCCGGCGAAGCCGGTGCGCCCATCGCCTGCGGTGTTGATCTTGATGTACATGGGCGAGCCGACACTGAGGAACATCCGCCCCGAGTCGATCTTCGGGATGGAGACCCAGTTGGCCTCGCTCATCTTGTAGAAGTAGTTGGCGTAGGTCTGACCGTTCTTCGTCAGGCGGTTGGCGGCGTTGTTGTCGTTCACCGAGGCCGGCACGAGATTGCCGTTCCTGTCGACATAGGACAGAGCCCGCGTGGTCGGGTTGTAGCCGATGATGGACCAGTAGACCTGCGAGTCCGCATAGGCGCCATTGGTACCGTTGGCGAGCTTGATCGTCATCACGCCGTTGCCCACCGGGAGGTCGGTCGAGCTGGCCGGGCCGAGGGTGTACGACGAGGCCAGGTCGTTGAAGTTCAGCGCCACGAGGTTGGGCACATCGGCTGTCAGCGTGAGGCTGCGGCCGCCTTCGCTCGCGTGCTCGAACAACTGCAGCTGCTGACCGGCCCGCACCTTCACCGACGAGATGCGGTCGTTCCAGGTGCTGCCGACGTAGGCTGAACTCGCATCGCTGCAGAACGAGGCACCTTGGTAGTCGGCGTTTTCGTAGAAGCACGCCGCGCCTGTGGCAGGGGGCGGCGTCGTGCCACTGGCGACCGTGTAGCTGTAGCGCGGCGTGTCGTAGGCCGGCGCGCCGTTGTTGTAGGTGAAGAAGTAGCTGAGCGTGGTGCCGGTGCTCACCGGCACGGCTTGCTCATGGCGGGCGCTGGCGCTTTGGTAGCCCATGCGCAGGTTCTGCAGCCCGCCCCCGTTGACCTGGTAGTGGACGTCGACCCAACTGGTATTGACGCTGGACTTGAACCACAGCGTGGCAACGTTGCCCGAGGCGCTCACGCCTTGAGTGAAATCCGCCGCCAGCGCCGAGACAGACAGACTCCAGCCGACGAGCAAAGCGAAGCACCAAGCTCTGAAATTTTTCATACACCCCCCGTTAAGCAATGTTGTTTGCTGCGGATTCTGGGTGGTGCAAGCAAAGGCAGGTCGTGCGGCTTGCAACAAGCCGCAACCCGACGCCCGCCTCGGGCGCGTTCAGGTGGAGCGTGATTTTTTTCGCGGTTGGCCGCGCTGGCTTACCCCGGTTGGCGGGCGTTGAAATTGGTACTAAACTGGCATCTAAGCGCTTTACGGCGCCTTACAAATCCGCTTAACCCGGTTTCATGGCCTGTTCGCAGTCCACCTGGAAAACTTCGCGCGAGGCGCCGTCGACGCGCACTGCGGTGAGCTTGCCGCCCCAGATGCAGCCGGTGTCCAGCGACAGCAGGTCGGGCTGGTTGATCAGGCCCAGCGTCGACCAGTGGCCGAAGGCGATCGGAACGCCGGCGGTCAATCGGCCCGGGACTTCGAACCAGGGATAGAGACCCGGCGGCGTGGCGCCTGCGCCTTCCTTGGTCTTCAAGTCCAGCGTGCCGTCGGCGCTGCAGAAGCGGATGCGCGTCAGCACGTTCACTGCAAAGCGAAGCCTTGCATCGCCTTGCAACCCGGCATCCCAACGCGAGGGTTCGTTGCCGTACATCACGCGCAGGAAGTCGACCAACTCGGGGCTGCGCAATCGCTGCTCCACCTCATCTGCGAGCTGCAGCGTCGTTGCGAGATCCCACTGCGGAACCACGCCGGCATGCACCATCAGCCAGCCATGCTCATGCACCGCCATGCGTTGATGGCGCAGCCAATCGACGAGGGCGGGACGGTCGGGCGCCTCCAGCAACTCACCCAGCGTGTCGCTGCGGCCGGCGGGCCGAATGCCGTTGGCTACGGCGAGCAGGTGCAAGTCGTGGTTGCCCAGCAGGCAGGTGACGGCGTTGCCCAGCTCTTGCAGGCGGCGCAGTGTCGTCAGCGAGGCCGGGCCGCGATTGACCAGGTCGCCAAGGATGTATGCCCGGTCGCGCGACGGAGAAAAATCGACGCGCGCGAGCAGCCGTTCCAGCGCGTCGCAACAACCTTGCAGGTCACCGATCAAGTAGTTCATGCCGGCATTCTGCGGCCTGTCACTGCGACGCAGGCTCACTCTGATACGCTTGCTCGCTTCTTGGTACGGTGCGTTCCGGGCGGGCCCCGGTTCATGGACATAGCTCTTCTTGTTTTTCTGATTCTGCTCAACGGCTTGTTCGCCATGTCAGAGATGGCGCTCACCGCGAGCCGCCGGGCTCGGCTACAAGTGATGGTGGAGGCCGGCGATGCAGGGGCCCAGGTCGCAATGGACCTGCACGAGAACCCGACCAAGTTCCTGTCCACGGTGCAGATCGGCATCACGTCGATCGGCGTGCTCAACGGCATCGTCGGTGAGGCGGCGTTCTCCGAGCCGTTGGCTCAGTGGCTGAACACCGCGTTCAACATCCGCCCGAAGATTGCCGGCATTTCGGCCACGGCGCTCGTGGTGATGTGCATCACTTTCCTCACCATCATCTTCGGCGAGCTGGTGCCGAAACGCCTGGGTCAGATGTACCCCGAGATCGTGGCCCGCATGGTGGCGCAGCCGATGGAATGGCTCTCGCTCGCGGCGCGGCCGTTCGTCAAGCTACTCTCGTGGTGCACCGAGGCCACGCTGCGGCTGCTCGGCGTGCGCGGTGGGCCGAACCGCTCGGTGACCGAAGAAGAGATTGCCGCCAGCCTGGAAGAAGGTGTCGATGCCGGTGTGATCGAAGCGCAGGAACACCAGATGGTGCGCAACGTGTTCCGGCTCGACGACCGGCCGGTGGGCTCGATGATGATTCCCCGCACCGACATCGTCTGGCTCGACGCCGCCGCGCCGATCGAAGAGGTGCTCAAGGCCATCGTCGACCAGGAGCATTCGCGCTACCCGGTGTGCCGCGGCGGGCTGAACGACGTGCTCGGCGTGGTATCGGCGCAAACCCTGCTGCAGCAGCTGCTGCAAGGCCAGACGCTGTCGCTGACCGAAAAACTGCTGCCACCCGTGTTCGTGCCGGAGACGCTCTCGGGCATGGAGCTGTTGGACCAGTTTCGGGCGTCGAGCGCGCAGCTGGTGTTCGTCGTGGATGAATATGGCGAAGTGCAGGGCGTGATCACGGTGCGCGACGTGATGGAAGCCATCACGGGCGAGTTCACCACCCCTGCAGCCGAAGACGCCTGGGCCATCCAGCGCGAGGACGGGAGCTGGCTCTTCGACGGCCTGATCCCGGCGCCCGAGCTGAAGGACCGCCTGGGCCTGCGGGACCTTCCCGAAGAAGACCGCGGCCGCTACAACACGCTGGCCGGCATGGTGATGCTGTTGCTGGGGCGCCTGCCGCAGACCACCGATTCGGTGGAGTGGGAAAACTGGCGCTTCGAAGTGGTCGACCTCGACGGCAAGCGTGTCGACAAGGTGTTGGTCACGGCCCTGCAGCCCAGCGACGTGCCGGCCTGACGGCGGTATCGGTGGGTCGGCGCTCCACTCGGGTGCGCACTGAGGGGTTCATGGCCCCGGAGGCCTCGCAGGCCCCACAATCAGCCGCTCTTGGTTGCGACACCGATGAATACCCCGATCACATCCTCTGCCCCCCGCCGGCCCGCGCCGGTGGCTTTGGCCGAGGTGTTGCAGCAGGCCGAGCAGGCGGCCGAGCGAGACGAGCATGCGCGCGGTATTCAGCTTGCCCTCCATGCAGAAGCCCTGGCCCGCAGCGCACAGGACAAAGCCAGTCTGGCGCACGCGCTTCGGTTGCTGGTCCGGCTGAATGCCCGCGAGGGCCTGGCGGAGCAGGCCGTTGCGGCGGGGCAGGCGGTGCTGCCGTCCTTGCGCGAAACCGCTGACGACGCTGCCCGCGCGGACGTGTTGTGCAACATGGCCATGGCGTTCATGGACCTGGGCCTGAACCAGGAGGCGCTGGACCACATCAGCGAAAGCGTCGAAGCCGCTCGTGCCAGCGGCGATGCGAAGCTGCTGTGCCTGGCCTACAACCGCGTCGGCCTGACCAAGGCGCATCTGGGTCGCTATGAAGAGGGCGAACGCTTCCTGGCTGAGTCGTTGGCCATGGCGCGCGAGCTGCAAGACGAAGAAGAGATCTACCGCGCGTTGGCCAACCTCAGCGTGGTGGCGTCGGACGCTTTCGACGCGCTCGAATCGCGCGGTGACAGCATGGCAGCGCAGGCTGCCATCGAGCGCGCGCGCCGCCATGGCGAAGAGGCGCTGATCGTCGCGCGCCGTTCGGGTCATGCCTACCGCGAGGCGCTCACGCTGTCCAACCTGGGCCGCTATCTTGGCGTAAGCGGACAGGAGAAGGCAGCCTTCACGCTGCTGGACCACTCGCGGGCGCTCGCCATCGAGCACGGCCACCGCGCGATGGTGCTGGCCTGCGACGGCAACCGTGCCGAGCTGCTGGTGCGCGAGAAGCGTTACGACGAGGCCATCACGATCCTGAACGAGGCGCTGGCGGGTGCTCAAGAGCTGTACGCCAACGCCATGGTGCAAGACATGCACCTGCAGCTCTATATCGCGCACAAGGCGCGTGGCGACCTGGCCGAAGCCCTGATGCACCACGAGACTTACCACGCACTGACCAAGGCGCAGCTGGAGCAGCGCAACGACGCCCAATCGCGCTTGATGATGAACCGGCTCGAGCTCGACCAGGCGCTCTTCAGCGCCGAGCGTTCTCGCATGCAGGCCGAGCTGCAGCGCGTGCGCGCCGAGCAGATGGCTGCAGAAGCCGAGCGGCTGCAGGCGCAGGCGCGAGAGCTGGGCCGCTACGTGCTGGCCGACCCGCTCACCGGTTTGGGAAATCGCCGACAGGTGGAACGCGAGTTGCCTCGGCTGATATCGCACGGCACACGCAGTGGCGAGCCCTTGGCGGTGGCCATGCTGGATCTCGACCACTTCAAGCTGATCAACGACCGTTTCGGCCATGCCGTGGGCGACCAGGTGCTGACGGCCATCGCCGACCTGTTCAGGGCACGGGTGCGCGGTGGTGACCTGATCGCGCGCATGGGCGGCGAAGAGTTCCTGATCGTGTTTGCCCATGCCTCGCCGGAGTGGGCGCGTGACGCCTGTGAGCGCCTGCGCCTGGCGGTCCAGGGCCATGACTGGGAGCAGATTGCTGCGGGGCTGAAGGTGACGATCAGCATCGGCCTGTGCCTGGCCAAGCCCAACATCGAGGCGGCCCAGTTGCTGGAGCAGTCCGATCTCGCGCTTTACGAGGCCAAGCACCATGGGCGCAATCGCGTCGAGGTGATCGATTCGCGCTGAGAATGGAGCGCATCGCGTGCTGGCTGGTGGCCGAGGACACGTTCCGTCCGCCCTGGTACCACCGCAACGTGATGAGCGAGTTCATGGGCCTGGTGCATGGCCAGTACGACGCCAAGCAGGAAGGTTTTGTACCCGGCAGCACGAGTGTCCACAACAGCTTCGTGCTGCATGGGCCCGATGCCGATGCCTTCGAGAAGGCGACGTCGGCCAAGCTGGCACCGCAGAAGTTGGCCGACACGCTGGCCTTCATGTTTGAAAGCCGTTACCGCCTGCTGCCGATGGAATTTGCACTCGGCAGCGGTTTGTTGGATACGCGCTACGCCGACTGCTGGGCGGGGCTCGGCAAAACCACGTAAGCGTGAATTGGACCGCGAACGCCCTGTTTCATTCATCAAGTCGGGATCAGATAAGACGAAAAATAAGGTTCTGGTCGCCCTCGGAGCCTTTGAATGTCTTCTGCCACTTCCGTCATGGATTCATCCACCCTGCGCGAGCGCCTCATGGCGCCCGAGCCCATGCCTCGCGTGAAGGCGTTGCACGCGCTCGAAGCCGTCGGGCTGGAAGAAGGTGCCAGCCCCGCGCGTGCAGCACTGGCGCAGGCTGTTGCCAAGTTCGTCGAACGCGGCATCCCTTACTACTCGAAGCAAGACCCGCATTACCGCGCTTGGGTAAGCAAGGCCGTCGCGTACTGGGAAAAGCTGAGCGCGCCTCACTGAGTTGCCCCGCGACAGGCTCATCGCCGTCGCATTTCTTTGCGCCGTGATGTGCGCCGCGTCGCGGCGGTAAGGCGCTGCTTCACAGGCCGCGCTTGCGGCCTCGTGCGATCGCTCAGGCTGGCTGTGGGATTCGCCCGCGGGTGAGCCACAGCAGCGGCAAGGCCACCACCACGCCGCACAGCATGCCAACCGAGTCGGCCAGCAGGTCGAACCAGTCGCTGCTGCGGCCGGGCACGTAGGCCTGCAATACCTCGATCAGCCCGCCCAGGGCCAGCACCGCGAGCAGCAGAAGCAGGACCATCCGGCGAGAGCCCGGAAAGCCGAAGCAACCCGAGATCGTCAGCGCAGCGAATGCGGTGGCGTGGTTGAGCTTGTCCCAGCCCAGATCGATCTGCTGCGGAGGCGAGGGCATGAGCGCCAGATAGAGCACCACGGCGGTCAGCACGAACAGCAGCGCTTGCCACGAGCGCCGAGCATGGGTGATGGTGGCCAGCGCGCTCGAGAGGCGGCTTGGAGCTTGCAGAGAGCTCATGGTCTGTTCTAGATACCAAAAAGCCAACGGACCGCGGTGGGCGGAGGCGCTGGCTTCAGGCAAAACGATAAATATCTGGTGCCGGTGAAAGGAGTCGAACCCTCGACCTTCGCATTACGAATGCGCTGCTCTACCAACTGAGCTACACCGGCAGGTGAAGCGCGAGATTATAGCGGTGTGATCTGCGTCTTCGGCCTACGCGTACGTGATCCACGGCGCGTGGTCGGGGTGATCGAGGTGTGGCAGCGTGTTGTAGGTCACGAGCATGTGCCGCTTGGGGGTGAAGGCGAACTCAGTGACCGAGCTGTTGCGTATGCGCAGGTTCAGCTCGATGGTTGCTTCGGGCGACATGCCCAGCACTTGGCCCACGGCGGTGGAGATGGGTCCGCCGCTGGAGACGATGAGCACGTTCTTCTCATGGTGGTTCTGCCGGATGTGGTCGAGCGCGCCTGTCACGCCGCTCACGAAATCCGCGTAGCTGGGCATGCCCATGGGCTGCGTCGTGCCGGCCATCCATTGCACGAGGCCGTCGCGCAGCAAACGAAAGTGGTGGCGCACGAGTTCGGGCGTGTCGGGCTTGGCGAGCGGCTCCGGGTGGATCGCGCTGACGACAGCGTGGCTGTCGTATTCGTTGAGGCCCGGCCACGAGAGCGGCTCGGCCTGCCATTGCAGGCCTTCGGCAATGCCGGCAAGCGATTCGATCTGCCGCTGCAGCGTGCCGACCAGCGCGGCGTCGAACGTCACGCCCTTGTGGCGGAAATATTCACCCAGGCGCACGCATTGGCGGTGGCCGAGCTCACTCAGCTTGTCGTAGTTGTCGGCCCCGAACGAGGCTTGGCCGTGGCGCACGAGGTAGAGAGTTCCCATGGAGAAGATTCTCTCGCTGGCGCGTCACGCCGCCTGTCGCCGCGGCGACGAAGCCGCTCAGGCTTGGGCCTGGGCCTGGTGGTAGGCGGTGACGCGCTCGACCTCGTTCTTCGATCCCAGCACCACGCTCACGCGCTGGTGCAGCTTGCCGGGCTCGATGTCGAGGATGCGCTGCTGGCAGTTGGTGGCTGCGCCGCCTGCCTGCTCGACGAGGAAGCCCATTGGGTTGGCCTCGTACATCAGCCGCAGCTTGCCGGCCTTCTCGGGCTCGCGCTGGTCCCACGGGTACATGAACACGCCGCCGCGGGTGAGGATGCGGTGCACGTCGGCCACCATGCTGGCGATCCAGCGCATGTTGAAGTCCTTGCCGCGCGGGCCGGTCTTGCCCGCCAGGCATTCGTCGATGTAGCGCTTCATCGGCGGCGCCCAATGGCGCATGTTGCTCATGTTGACCGCAAACTCTTTGGTGTCTTCCGGGATCTGAACGCCGTCTTGCGTTAGCACGAATGAACCTTGCTCGCGATCGAGCGTGAACATGGCTACGCCATCGCCCACGGTGAGCACCAGCGTGGTCTGCGGGCCGTAGACGCAGTAGCCAGCGGCCACCTGCTGCTTGCCCGGCTGGAGGAAGTCGGCTTCGCTCACGCCGGCCGAACCATCGGGCTTCTTCAGCACCGAGAAGATGGTGCCGATGCTCACGTTGACGTCGATGTTGCTCGAGCCGTCGAGCGGGTCGAACAGCAGCAGATATTCGCCCTGCGGGTAGCGGTTGGGCACGACGTAGATGCCTTCCATTTCCTCGCTGGCCATCGCGGCGAGGGCGCCGCCCCATTCGTTGGCCTCGATCAGCACTTCGTTGGCGATGATGTCGAGCTTCTTCTGCACTTCGCCTTGCACGTTCTCGCTGCCGGCCGTGCCCAGCACGTCACCGAGCGCACCCTTGTTGACGCTGATGCTGATGCGTTTGCACGCGCGCGCCACCACCTCGATCAGCAGGCGCAGCTGCCCAGGGATGTTGTCGTGCAGGCGTTGCTGCTCGATCAGGTACTGGGTCAGGCTGATGCGCTTGCTCATGGGGTTTCCTTCAGTTCGATTCTTGTTGCAGGGCGCGGTTGACGATTTCAGCCACGTCGCTGGAGAGATCAGGTTTGGCAGCCACGCGCTTCAGCGCCTCGCCGGCTCCCGAGCGGTAGGGCTCGGCGAGCTGGCTCCAGCGGTCCATCACCCGCGCGAGGCGAGCGGCTAGCTGGGGGTTGATGCTGTCGAGCTCGATGATGCGGTCGGCCCAGAACACATAGCCGGCGGCATCGCTGCGGTGGAAGGCGGCCGGGTTGTTCATGCACAGCGATGCAATCAAGCTTCGTGCCCGATTCGGGTTCTTCAGCGAGAAGTCGCGGTGCTTGAGCAGCTGCTTGGCACGTGCGAACACCTGGCCGTCTTTTTCCGGCGTGGTGGCCTGCAGCGCAAACCACTTGTCGATGACCAGCGCTTCGTCCTTGAACAGCATGTGGAAGCGCTGCAACGCCAACTCGGCAAGCTCGGAATGTGAATGCGTCAGTGCCGTCAACGCGCCCAGCCGGTCGGTCATGTTGCCGGCATCCTTGAAGCGCTCGTAGGCGCGGCCTGGCCACACCACGTCGGCACGCGTGATGGCATCGCGGCAGAGCATGGTCAGCGCCAGATTGGCCAGTGCACGGCGGCCCGACGACACTGGGTCGGGCGAATAGCCGCCCTTGACCTGATGTGCTTCGAATGCCCAGACCCAGTCTTCCTTCAAGGCCTGCGCCAGCTGCAGCAGCATGGCTTCGCGTGCCTGGTGAATGCGCTGTGGGTCCACCGGGTTGAGCTGCTCGGCGACGTAGGCTTCGCTCGGCGGCGTGAGCGCCAATTCCTTGAAGGCGGCGTCGAGCTCTGGGTGGCGCAGCAGCTTGCGCATGGCGTCGATGAAGGCGTCGTCGAGTTGCAGCGGCGCTTGGTCTTTCACCGCGGCGAGCAGGCGGTTCAGCGCCAGGCGCTGGCCGGCTTCCCAGCGATTGAACGGGTCGGTGTCGTGCTGCAGCAGTGTGAGCAGATCGGCATCGGCCAGGTGATCGGCCAGCACCACCGGGGCGGAGAAGCCGCGCAGCAGCGACGGCACCGGTTCCACGTCGACGTTGATGAAGGTGAAGAAGCTGCGTGCCTCGTTGAGCACCAGCACGCGTTCTGTGCCCACCGGCTCGGCTTCGCCTTCGAGCTGCAGCGGCAGCGCGCGACCATCACGGCCAACCAGCCCCATCGCCAGCGGAATCACGTAGGCCTGCTTGGCCGGCTGGCCGGGCGAGGGCAGGGCGGTCTGCTCGACGCCCAACGTATACGTACGTGACGGCGCGTCGTAGCGGCCGCGCGCGCTGACACGGGGCGTGCCGGCCTGCGCGTACCAGCGCTTGAACTGCGGCAGCTGCCTGGCCAGCTCGCTTTGCGGGTTGGCATCGGCAATGGCCTGCGCGAAGTCATCACACGTCACGGCCTGGCCGTCGAAGCGGCTGAAGTAGAGCGTGATGCCACGCTCGAAACCCTCGCGGCTTACCAAGGTCTGCATCATGCGCACGACTTCGGCGCCCTTCTCGTAGACGGTGGCGGTGTAGAAGTTGTTGATCTCGACGTAGCTGTCCGGACGCACCGGGTGCGCCATGGCGCCGGCATCTTCGGGGAACTGCATCTGGCGCAGCGTGCGCACGTCTTCGATGCGCTTGACGGCGCGGGCGGTCGCGGTACCCGCCATGTCCATGCTGAATTCCTGGTCGCGGAAGACGGTCAGGCCTTCTTTCAGGCTGAGCTGGAACCAGTCGCGGCAGGTGATGCGGTTGCCCGTCCAGTTGTGGAAGTACTCGTGGCCCACCACGCTTTCGATGCCGGCGTAGTCGACGTCAGTGGCGGTGGCTGGGTTGGCCAGAACGAACTTCGTGTTGAAGATGTTCAGGCCCTTGTTTTCCATGGCGCCCATGTTGAAGTCGCCCACGGCGACGATCATGAAGCGCTCCAGGTCGAGCGGCAGCTTGAAGCGCGCTTCGTCCCACACCACGCTCGCGATCAGCGAGTTCATCGCGTGCTCGGTCTTCTCGAGGTCGCCGCGGCGCACGTACACCTGCAACAGATGGTCTTTGCCCGAGCGCGTGCGGATGTGCTGTTCACGCGCCACCAGGTCGGCCGCCACCAGGGCGAAGAGGTAGCTGGGCTTGGGAAACGGGTCATGCCACTTGGCGAAGTGGCGCGGGCCGTACACCCCGGCCATCATGTCGCCTTGCTCGACCAGGTTGCCGTTGGACAGCAGCACCGGGTACTGCGACTTGGCGGCACGCAAGGTGACGGTATAGACCGCCATCACATCGGGCCGGTCGAGGAAGTAGGTGATGCGGCGAAAGCCTTCCGCCTCGCACTGCGTGAAGAAGCCGCCGCCCGAGGTGTACAGGCCCGACAGCTGCGTGTTCTTCTCGGGGCAGCAGGTGTTGCGGATCTCGAGGTGGAACGAGCCTTCGGGCAGGTTGTCGATCACCAGCATGCCGTCTTCGTGTCGGAACGAGACCGACTCGTTGTTGACCAGCACGCGCGTCAGCATGATGTCTTCGCCATGCAGCTTGAGCGGCTGCACCGGCAGGGCCGTGTTGCGCTCGACCTGCATGCGGTTGATGACCAGCGTCTTGACCGGGTCGAGATCAAAAGTCAGGTCGACGGTCTTGATCCAGTACGCCGGTGCGGTGTAGTCCTCGCGGCGGATCAATGTGGCTGTGCCTTCACGCATGCAATATCTCCTTGTTCTTCTCTCAGACGCCCTGCTTGAGGCTGGCCTCGATGAAAACGTCCAAATCGCCATCGAGCACCTTCTGGGTGTTCGACATTTCGACGTTGGTACGCAGGTCCTTGATGCGGCTCTGGTCCAACACATAGCTTCTGATCTGGTGACCCCAACCCACGTCGGTCTTGGTGTCTTCGAGCTTCTGCTGCTCTTCCATGCGCTTGCGCATCTCGTGGTCGTACAGGCGCGAGCGCAGGCGCTTCCAGGCCACGTCGCGGTTGCTGTGCTGGCTGCGACCGTCCTGGCACTGAACCACGATGCCGGTCGGGATGTGCGTGAGCCGCACCGCCGAGTCGGTCTTGTTGATGTGCTGGCCACCGGCACCGCTGGCGCGGAAGGTGTCGGTGCGCACGTCGGCCGGGTTGATCTCGATCTCGACCGTGTCGTCGACCTCGGGGTAGACGAAGAGGCTGGCAAAGCTCGTGTGGCGCCCGCCCGCCGAATCGAACGGGCTCTTACGCACCAGGCGGTGCACGCCGGTCTCGGTGCGCAGCAGGCCGAACGCGTACTCGCCCTCGACCTTGATGGTGGCGCTCTTGATGCCGGCGATGTCACCCGGCGTCTCGTCTTCCATCGTGGTCTTGAAGCCCTTGCGCTCGGCGTACTTGAGGTACTGGCGCAGCAGCATGCTGGCCCAGTCGCAAGCTTCCGTGCCGCCGGCACCGGCCTGGATGTCGATGAAGCAGTTCAGCGGGTCGGCCGGGTTGTTGAACATCCGGCGGAACTCGAGGTCTTTGACCGTGGCGTCGAGCTTGTCGGCTTCGGCTTCAATGGCGGCGAGCGACGCGACATCGCCTTCTTCCTTGGCCATGTCGTAGAGCTCGGTGTTGTCTGCCAGGTTGCTGGTGAGGTGGTTGATCGTCTCGACCACCGTCTCCAGCGTGCGCTTCTCGCGCCCCAGTTCCTGTGCGCGCTTGGGTTCGTCCCAGACCTTCGGGTTCTCGAGCGCGGCGTTGACTTCGTTGAGTCTTAGAGCTTTGCGATCGTAGTCAAAGATACCCCCGGAGGTCGACCGTGCGCTTCGTCAGGTCGGCCAGGGAGTTGCCAATGGCATTGATGTGTTCGACGTCCATGATGCGATTCCTGTGAAATGTGGGCCGTGGCGCACGTCTGGCGTGCGAGGCAAGCCCGCGATTTTACGGCCTGAGGGCCACAACACTCGTCGCGAGCAACCCCTCAATTCGCGAGGAAGGCTTCGAGCAGACGGGCCAGCGCCTCGGGCTGGTCGTGGTGAAGCATGTGCCCGGCGGGAGACAGCACATGCGTTTCGCGCTGCGCCACGGTCGCGAGGCGCTCATGGAACTCGGCTTTGCTGTAGCGTTGGCCCCACCACTTGCCGATGTCGGTCTGGTCGCCTTCGACCCACATCACCGGGGCGGTGATGAGCTTCCAGCAGGCCAGCACCTCATCGCGTTGGTAGAGCAGCGGGTTGCTGCGCTTGTGGGCTGGGTCACCGAGGATCTGCCACTGGCCGTGTTCGTCCTGGCGTGACCAGTGCGCCGCCAGCCACGCTGCGCGGTTGGCCGGCAGCAGCGGGTTGGTCTTGCGCAGGCGCGTGGCCACGGCCTCCAAAGTCTTGTAGGGACGGATCTCCACCGGCTCCTTCAACTCGTCGAGCCACATCGCATAGCGCTTGGGTGCCAGCGAGGGGATCGTCGCCGGCATGCCGAAGCCTTCGAGGTTGACCAGCCGGCGAATCCGTTGCGGCCGCACACCGGCATAGATCATCACCACGTTGCCRCCCATGCTGTGGCCCACGAGGTCGACCTGCGTCACGCCGGCAAAGGGCTTCAGCGTGGTGTCGATGATCGCATCGAGGTCGCCCAGGTAGTCGGCGAACCAGTAGCTGTCTTCCTGCGGGCTGTCGGTGAGGCCGAAGCCGCGCCAGTCGGGCGCGATGACGTAGCGATCGTTGGCCAGCGCGTCGACCACGAACTGGAACGACGCACCCACGTCCATCCAGCCATGCACCAGGACCAGCGGTGGGCGCTCCTGGCTCACCAGGCTGGCATCGCCCCAGTGGCGCACGTGGTAGCTGAGGCCGCGGACGGCAATGAACTCGCTGCGGCTCTCGCGGCGCACGACGTAAGGGGTGTCACTCATGCGTTCGATGATAGGTCGGCCGATCGCGCCTCGCTGTCCGTGGTGCGACAGCGTTTTCAGAACGATTCAGGCCGCCTTCAGGACGTGCGTACCCCTTGCGCACGACAGTCCGCTGGAGCGCCAGGCCACGGAGTCGAATCATCACCACCACCTCTTTCGCGCGTGCGGTCGCAGCCTTGCTGTCGATCGTCGTGCTTCTCGCTGCTTCGTCGCCGGCGACTGAATCGGCCACGCGGGCTGCGCTTCAAGCGTCGTTGCCGGCATCCGTTGTGACACTTACCGAAAGGCGCGTGCCGTCCCCTATGCTTCGGGAGTCGGGGTACGCCATGGCCAAAGACAAGCTCGACTGAGTCAGGGAGACGTTCTTTGTTGCCGCAACGAGCAACCCGGGGTTTGAACATCGGTGTGACGGGGCATCGCTTGAATCGCATTTCGCAGCGCCAGCTCGAGCGGCTCACGCCGCAGCTTCGGCCCTTGCTGGCACAGATCGCCAAAGCGGCGCGCGCGGCCGCGCCGACCTTGTTGTCCGGCCTGGCCGAAGGTGCCGACCGGCATGTGGCACAGCTCGCGCTGGAAACGGGTTATGTCTTGCACGCCGTTCTGCCATTCGTGCGCGACACTTATGAACATGATTTCACCGACACCGCCTCTCGCGCGCAATTTGCTGAACTGCTCGCGCGGGCCGATCGCATCACAGAGCTCCCCGGGCGGCCCGGGGTCTCGGCGCAGGCCTATCGCCGCGCCGGCCATGCCCTGCTCGACGAAGCCGATGTGCTGCTGGCGGTGTGGAACGGGCAGCCAGCCCAGGGCGTCGGCGGCACCGCCGAGATCGTCAACGAAGCCTGCCGGCGCTGCATTCCGGTGATTCACGTGTCCACGCAGCCACAGACCACACCCGTGCTGATCTGGCAGCGGCAAGGCCGCGTCGCACGTGGCCGCAGCGCCTACGAGATGGCACCATCGCGGCCCTGCGGTCCCGCACAGGTGGCCTCGGTGATTGCGCATGTGACAAGGTCCGGGTGATGCTCGAACTGGTCTCGCCCGCCGACCCGCCTGCGCACCCCGTGCCGCAGGCGCCGAAGTACTGGGCGTTCCTGAGCTACAGCCACCATGACAAGGCAGTAGCCAAACGACTGCAGCGCCAGCTCGAAACCTACCGTCTGCCACGCCGCCTTGTCGGCCGAGAAACCTCCGAAGGCCCCGTGCCGGCGCGTGTGCTGCCGGTCTTCCGCGACCGTGACGAGCTGCACGCAGGTGCCGACCTCAAGAGCAGCGTGCAAGACGCGTTGTCACGCAGCCGCTGGCTCATCGTGGTCTGCACGCCAGATGCTGCGCGCTCGCCCTGGGTCAACCGCGAGATCATCGAGTTCAAGAGGCTGCGTGGCGAGCGCCATGTGCTCGCGCTCATCGTGCGCGGCGAGCCGTTTGCGAGTGACATGCCGGGGCGCGAAGCCGAAGAGTGCTTCCCGCCCGCCTTGCGCCGTGCGCTCACGCCCGAGGGTGTGGCCGAAGGCGAGCCGCTCGAACCCATCGCGGCCGACATGCGCAAGCACGGCGATGGACCGCAGCGCGCGATGCTCAAGCTGCTGGCCGGCATGGTGGGCGTGAGCTTCGACGACTTGGTGCGGCGCGATCTGCAGCGGCGCATGCGTTGGATGTCGGCATTGGTCGGCGCATCGGTGCTGGGTGTCATGGTGTTCGCGCTGATGGCTGTGATGGCTGTGCGAGCGCGCAATGAGGCGCAGCTTCAGCGGGTTCAGGCGGAAGGCTTGATCGAGTTCATGCTCGGTGATCTGCGTAAGAAGCTGGAGCCTGTGGGGCGGCTGGAAGTCTTGGATTCAGTGGGTGAGAAGGCGTTGGCTTACTACGGCGCGCAGGAGTCAGACCGATTGGATGCAACGGCACTAGGTCACCGATCCCGCGCGATGCATTTGATTGGCGAGATTCGCGATCTTCGCGGAAACCCCACCGAAGCACAGGCAGCGTTCGAACAGGCTGCTGGCACGACTGCGCAGTTGTTGGCCAAAGCACCGAATGACGGGGCGCGAATTTTCGATCATGCGCAAAGCGTGTTTTGGGTGGGATATGCGGCGTGGAAGAGAGCAGACGGAAAGCTCGCTGAAGAGAAGTTTCAGAACTATCTGGAGCTCGCTCAACGCTTGGTGAAGATCGACTCAAGCAATATCGATTGGCAAGCCGAGGTCGCATTTGCACATTTGAATGTCGGCATGGTTCAGCTCGGGTCCGACAAGCCGGCGCCTGCACTAGAGTCGTTGCAGTTGGCGCAAGCCTCGTTGCGAGAACTCTCCGTCAAGCGATCTGACCTGTTGTTTGACTTGGCAAATGCCCATGGCTGGCTCGCAGATGCATATGAGCTTCTGGGGGACTATCAGCGCGCCTCAAACGAGCAAAGAAGCAAGCTGACGGTCCTTCGCTCGGTGACGAACGCAGAAGCCGATAGGAACGTCCAACTGGCGACTATGAGCGCATTGCACTGGATCGGCATCTATGAGTTGGCACTCGGGCGCTTGGAAACCGCGAAGGCTAACGTCAAGAGTGCGATGGAAATTGCATCTGCTCTGGTGACCGGGGATCCTCAGAATCTTCGGTGGCGAGCTCACGAGTGTTCAGTTCGCCTGAGGCTGGCGGAGATTGAACTGGCGGAAGAGGCCCGAGCCGTTGCACAGGCAGAGTTTGTCAAGGCCAGCCAGTGTGTTTCCTACTACAGCTCGGTGGGGACGACGGGCCTGAGGGACTCGACGCTCATCAGAGCGAGATATTTGCGACTGGCAAGTCAACTCGCTGGACCAGACAAGCGTGCGAGCTTGGTCTCCGAGATGCGAGCCTTCTTGAATGACGTTTCGCCGAAGTTGACGGAGCACACTGTCGATCGAGCTAGGTTCTCTGTCGAGATAGCCAACCTTGCACTGGCGCTAGGCGAAATCTCGCCAGACGCCATTTCAGCGCGGGATGGATGGCGGCGAGCTGAAATGCTGCTCAGCCCGTTTGCTTCCATGTCAGAGGGGAGCGTCCTGGCTGCTTTGGCCCAGGCACGATTTCATATGGGTGACTTCGCTGGAGCCCAGCTTCTGGCTTCTCAAATAGAACTCACTTCGTACCGGCACCCCGCATATGCCCATCTTCTCGCAAATCTGCAAACCGCGCGGGGCGGGAGCAGGCCGACATCCACTACAGGAGCTAAACCATGATCAGAGGTAAGAGGAATCCAGTCGTTCACGTCTTGGCGTTGAAGAAGAACGCGGATGCCGAAATCGAAATCCGAGTCACTCCGGATGTTCTCGACATGACCGAATTTGCGAAGGGTGCTCAAGACATACGGTGGAAACTCGACACCGTGGGTTTTCACTTTCCCGTTGATGGGACGGCTATCGAATTCACATCACCTGGCGCGGAGAAGACTTTTGGCAAAGTCGTTGTGACTTGCGACGGGAAGTTGGCTGCGGTCCACAACAAGAATCGTGATGGGCTCGCGTACGCCTACACCGTTCGCGTTGTAGAGAAGGTCAGCGGTAAGTTGATAGAGCTGGATCCCACCGTGGGAAACAATACTCCTTGAAGTAGTTGCTGACGGCTCCCCGGCCTTTACTGGTCGGGCACGCCCAGCACGCTGCATGCAGCTCAGTTTCGCTTCGGAGGAATGCCAAAGTCCTTTGCTAAGGCTTCGGCTTCCGGCCGCAGATTCTCGGCACCAACAACGTCGCCTTGCGCTCTCAAGGCGGCCATCAAATTCCACAGCGCATTACACAACGTGGATGGCATGCGTCGGGCGCGTAGCTTGAAGATCAATTCCTGGCCTTGCTTGACCGCATCGTCGACATTGCCCAGTGCCAAAGCCAGATCGGCCAGATGCGACAGAGCACGCAATTGCCCGCGTTCGTCGCCTGCTGCCTTTCTCAAAGACAGTTCCGCTTCTCGAGCGGCAAGACTTTCCCTCAATGCCCCGTGGGCTCGTGCCACATCGGCGCGCGCACGTTGGCCCCAAGCACGCTCACGCGTCGGCCAATCACTGCGCTCCAACAACAGTGCCTCCTCCAGCGCTGCTACGGCTTGCGGATGCGCTTCACTCCACATGCCTGCCAACCCGGTAAGTTCGGCATAGAGGCCGTGCACGTCGCCGAGTTCACGATATAAGTCGTGGGCTTGCTCAGCCGCGGCGCGCGCGCGTTCGGGCGCTGATTCTGACCAGGCCCACTGTGCCGCGCGCCACCACTGAGCAGCAAGCGGCTTGGGCGTGGCGGCATCGAGCATCGATTCGCTGAGGTCGTGCCACTGCCTCGCTTCGCTGTGCAGTGACAGGTGGTGCCAGAGAGGAGCCGCTGCACCGACGAGTGCGACCACGGTCTCAGAATCGGCTTGGTGGTGAGCCCAGGCCAAGGCGGCACGCAGGTTGTCGAGTTCGGGTTCGTATCGAGCGAGCCAGTCCGCGTCGCTCATCTGCAACCAGTCGGAGGGCGATGCATCGAAGAAACGCCGCGTGGCGACGGCGTGACGCGTGCGCAAGGCGTTGTACTCGCTGCCAGCCTGCAGATGCGCGAGCGCATAGGCACGCGCCGTTTCGCTGAGTGCATAGCGCGGCGGGTCACCGGGGCTGACGCTCAGCAGCGAATGCTCGGCGAGCACGGCCAAGGCGTCGATCAGCGCCCATTCGTCCAACTCGTTGGTCACCAGCACGGCGCTCGCGAGGCTGAGAGTGAAACCACCCGCGAACACACCCAGCCGCTGGAACACGCTGCGCTCTGTCTCGGGGAGCAGGGCCAGACTCCAGTCGAGCGCCGCCTGCAGCGTTTGCTGGCGCGTTGGCGACGAGCGGCTACCGCCGGCGAGCAGCTTGAAGCGGTCATCGAGCCTCTCGGCCACGCCGCGGGCGCCGAGCAGCGGCATGCGCGCCGCTGCGAGTTCCAGTGCCAGGGGCATGCCGTCCAGGCGCTGGCAGATTTCGATCACGTCTCTAACGTTGTCGTCAGTCAGCGTAAAGCGTCGGTCTGCGGCACGGGCACGCTCGGTGAACAGGGCGACGGCGCCATGCTTCGCGGCACGTTGCGCATCGCTGCCTGATTCGGGCACAGCGAGCGCTTCTAGCCGCAGCACCTGCTCGCCCTGCAGTCGCAACGGGATTTGGCTTGTGACCAGCAAATGCACCCCGGGCGTGCCCTTGAGCAGAGCCTGGATCGTCACGGCCAGGTCGTCGAGCAGGTGCTCGGCGTTGTCGATGACCAGCAGCAACTGCATCGGCTTGAGCGCCGTGACCAGCGCCGGCAAGGCGTCGCCCCCTGGCGCCAGCTGCAGATCGAGTGCTTGCGCGATCGTGCCGGCGATGAGGCGAGGGTCCGTGAGCGAGGCCAGCTCGACCCACGCAACACCGTCAGGCAGGGCGCTTTGCCGGGCCAGCGCCGTGCTTCGCGCCAAGGTGGTCTTGCCGATGCCGCCTGGACCCACGAGCGTCACCAAGGAGTGCTTTTCAAGCAGCTCCAGCAGCGTGGCCATCTCGGCATCGCGGCCCAGCAGCGGCAGGGTCCGTTCGGGCAAGGCGGGCCGCGTGGCCGCTGGGCGGGCTGACGCTCCGGGTGCCTCGTCAATGACGAGCGTGAAGCGGTAACCCCGCCCAGGGATCGTCGCAATGGCCTGCGGGCCCAGCAGCTTGCGCAGGGCGGACACGTGCACCTGCAGGTTGTTTTCTTCGACCACCAGGCCGGGCCAGACGAAATCGAGCAGTTCGTTCTTCGACACCAGGCGGTCGCGGTTCTCCACCAGCGCGAGCAGCACGTCGAAGGCGCGCGCGCCCAGCGTGGCCGGCTGGTCGTCGACAAGCAGTTGGCGCTGGGCGGGTCGCAGGGCGAACCGGCCAAAAAGATATTGATCAGGCACGAGGCCCCTCCTGGGCCGCAATTTACGCGATAGCGCAGGTTTCAGAACGCTTCAGCTTGCTCAAGGACGCTGCCGAGGCGCTCGCCGAACACTGCAGACATCGATCGCGTCGCGTACCCAGCCCGGGGCCTGCCGCGGCAAACGCCCAGGAGCGAGCCATGAACACGCCATTGCCTTTGATGACTTCAGCCGTTGCMGCCGCAGGCGCTCGCTGGGTGGCGAAGCGCGCCTCCCGACCGCGCCGCAAAGTAGATTTTGAAGACTCCTTGCTCAAGACGGCCTCTCCCGACGAGGTGAGTTTCCTGTCGCGAGACGGCCGCGCGCGCGTCCAGGCCAGTTTGCTGCCGGCTGAAAATGCCCGTGCGGCGGTGGTGCTCGTGGTCGGCCAGGTGGGTTGCTGGGGCAGCGATGCTCGCGTCGAGAACCGCAGCCTGCACGTGCGAACCCTGGCGCAGGCGCTGCGCGCGCGCGGCATCACGGTGCTGGTGACGCGCCTGCGTGGCCATGGCGAGTCAGAACGCCATGATGTGCTGGGCGCTATCGACTACCTGCTCGCACGAGGCCATGGCTCGGGCAACATCGGTGTGCTCGGGGCCTCCATCGGTGCGTCGGCCGCGTTGCTGGCGGCGGCCGAAGAGCCGGCTGTGCAGGCCGTGGTGGCCGACAGCCCGCGCGTCGAGGCCCATGCCGACGCTGAGCGCCTCGTCGTGCCACCGCCGGTGCTGGCATTCGTGCGCTGGCTGGGCCGCGCCTTGTCGGGTGTGGACCTCGGCCGGCGCCCGGTGCTCGGCAGCCTGCCTGCGTTGCGCGACCGCGCGGTGCTCATCATCCATGGCCAGGGCGACCGGGTCGTGGCGCCTGCGGTGGCGCAGCAACTGGCCAAGGCATGCGGTGCGCGGCTGTGGCTCACGGCCAGCCAGTCGCATGCTGGCACGCTGCACGAGGCGTTGCCGCTTTACATCACCCGGGTGGTCGACTTCTTCAGCCAGCACCTGCTGCCACAGCGCAACGAGCCGCTGCTGGTGCGTGGCGAAAGCGCGCAAGCCGGTCTGGCACCGCTGTGGACTCCCATCACGATGTGATGCGAAGGGGTGATGCGAAAGGGCGATGCGGGCTGCGAGAATGCGCGCATGTCTTCCCATGCATCACCCGAACCGAAAGCCCCCGACCCCACCGTCCAGCTGCGCCCTGCCGAATTGCGGGACGTAGTGCCCATCGTCGGCCTGATCCGCGAACTGGCCGAGTTCGAAAAGCTGACCCACCTGCTGCAGGTCACACCCGAGAAGCTGCGCCCACACCTTTTCGGCGAAAAGGCAGTCGCCGAAGCGATGGTCGCCGAGGTGAATGGCGAAGTGGGGGCCTTCGCGCTGTACTTCACCAACTTCTCGACCTTCCTGGCCCAGCCCGGGCTGTACCTCGAAGACCTCTACGTTCAGCCGGCCCACCGCGGCAAGGGCGTCGGCGAGGCCTTGCTGACGCGGCTCGGCAAGCTGGCCGCAGAGCGCGGCTACGGCCGTTTCGAATGGAGCGTGCTCGACTGGAACGAGAGCGCCATCCGCTTCTATGAGCGCATGGGCGCGACTTTGCTGCCCGATTGGCGCATCTGCCGGGTGACCGGCGACGCGCTGGCCGCTTTCTCCGCGCGCTAGCCTGCGTCTCGGGCCTGCCCGGCGCGCTCTTCCTCGCGCTGGCGCAGCAATTTGCGCTGCACCTTGCCGGTGGTCGTCATCGGCAGTGCGTCGATGAACTCGATCTCCTTCGGGTATTGATACGGCGCCAGCCTTTCGCGCACGTGCTGCTGCAGTTCTTCGACGAGCTGCGGCGTGCCGCTGTGGCCGACGGCCAGCACCACGAAGGCCTTGACCACGGCACCGCGTTCGGCGTCGGGCTGGGGCACCACCGCCGAATTGGCCACCGCCGCGTGCTTCACCAGGCAGTTCTCGATTTCGCTCGGGCCGATGCGGTAGCCGGCTGCCTTGAACACATCGTCGCTGCGGCCCTGGTACCAGAAGTAGCCGTCGGCATCCATCAGCGCGGTGTCGCCGGTGCGGCACCATGAGTCCTCCGGGTCGCCGGTGAACTTTGCGCGCGTGGCCTCGTCGTTGCGCCAGTAGCCCAGGAAGAAGATTGGGTCGGGCTGGCCGTGCGCATCGAGCCGGTGCAGGGCCACGTCGCCGGGCGTTCCGGGCGGGCACTCTTGGCCTTCTTCGTCCAGCACGGCGATGCGGTGGCCGGGGTAGGGGCGGCCCATGCTGCCGGGGCGCGGCGGCCAGCCGATGTGCGGCGCGCCGGTGGTGTCGACGAACATGCCGCAGTTGCCGATCAGGTAGTTGATCTCGGTCTGCCCGAACATCTCGTTGACGACGACACCCAGCTGCTGCCGGCAGTACTCGAACACCGCGTCGCCCACGGCCTCGCCGCCGCTCATGATGGCCCTCAGCTTGAGCGCGTGGCGCTCGCGCGGCGCAGGCACCGTCTTCATCATGGCCTTGAGCGCCGTGGGGAAGAGGAAGGTGTTCGTCACGCCGTAGCGGGCCATCAGCTCGAAGGCCTTGTCGGAGGCAAAGCGGCCCTGGTAGGCCACGATGGGGTGGCCAAAGTAGAGCGTGGGCAGCAGCGCATCCATCAGCCCGCCGGTCCAGGCCCAGTCGGCGGGTGACCAGAACACATCGCCACGCTGAGGAAACCAGTTCTGGCTGCAGACGAAGCCGCTCAGGTTGCCGATCAGCGCGCGGTGCGGCAGCAGCGCACCCTTGGGTGCGCCTGTGGTGCCGCTGGTGTAGATCAGCACGGCGGGGTCGTCTGCGTAGGTCAGCAGCGAGCTGAATTGCGTGGGCTCACGCGCCAGCAGCTGCGGCCAGTCGGCATCGCCTTGGCCCTGCGAGCCACCCACGGCCACGATCGTCTGCAAGTTGGGGCACTCGGCGCGGGCGGCGAGCAGGTTCTCGATGCCGCCTTCGTCCACGATGGCGAGCCGGGCTTCGCTGTTCTGCAGGCGGTAGGCCAGCGCATCCGGGCCGAACAGCATCGACAAGGGCATGGCCACGGCGCCGAGCTGGTAGATGGCCATGTGCGCGACAGCAGTCTCCACCCGCTGCGGCATCACGATCGCCACCCGGTCGCCCTGTTGCACACCCAGGCGCTGCAGCGCATGGCTGAGGCGGTTGGCCTGCGCTTGCAGGCTCGCGTAGCTGCAGCTCAGCGTCTCGCCGTTCTCGTGTTCGTAGTGCACGGCGATGGCATCGGGCGTCTCGCGGGCCCAGCGCGTGCAACACGCCTCGGCGATGTTGAAGTGCTTGGGCACCTTCCAGCGAAAGCCGTTGTAGAGCTGTTCATACGGTGTCTCGGGGCGCTCGTGCATGCGCTTGTCTCCTGGTTTTTGCCGGCCGCGCAAGGGGCGCTGCCGAATGTCGTGTGGCCAACGCGGCCAAGAATAGCCGCCAAACGGTGCCGGGGGGCTTGCGGCACACTGCCGGCTCAGACCAACGCCAACGCCTCGACGAGCATCCACACCATGCAGCATGTTTCCCTCGGCCAAAGCGGCCTGAAAGTGACGTCCATCTGCCTGGGCACCATGACCTTTGGCCAGCAGGTGGGCGAAGAGCTGGCCCATTCGCTGCTCGACCACGCCGTGGCCCGCGGCATCGACTTCATCGACACCGCCGAGATGTATTCGGTGCCCGCGCGGCGCGAGACCTTTGGTGCCACCGAGCGCATCATTGGCAACTGGTTCGCGGCCCGCTCAGGTGTGCGCGACAAGGTGGTGCTGGCCACCAAGGTGGCGGGTCCGTCGCGCAACATGGACTGGGTACGCAACGGCAGCGGCAACCTCACGCCGGCCGACATCGTGCAGGCCTGCGACGACAGCTTGAAGCGCCTGCGCACCGACCGCATTGACCTGTACCAGATTCATTGGCCCAACCGCAATGCACCGGCCTTCGGCGCGCTGTATTTCGACCCGAAGCAGGACAGGGAATACACCTCGATCCGCGAGCAGCTCGAGGCCTTCGCCGGTCTGGTGAAGGCCGGCAAGGTCCGCTACATCGGGTTGTCGAACGAAACGCCCTGGGGTGTCAGCGAGTTCGTGCGCTTGGCCGAGCTGCATGGCCTGCCGCGCGTGGCCACGGTGCAGAACCCCTATGCGCTCATCAACCGCTCGCTCGACAACGGGCTCGATGAAACGCTGTACCGCCTTGGTGTGTCGTTGCTGGCCTATTCGCCGCTGGCGTTCGGCTCGCTGACCGGCAAGTACGACGAATCGGGCTTTGCGGCACCTGAAACCGTCGGCCGGCTGGCGGCCTTCGAGTCGATGCGCAAGCAGCGCTGGGGCCGCGCCGATTCGCTTGCCGCGGCCCGCTTGTACAACGCGCTGGCTCGCAAGCACGGTCTCACGCCAACGCAACTGGCGCTGGCCTTCTGCTACACCTCGTGGCGCGTGACCAGCACCATCATCGGCGTGACGAACCGGCAGCAGCTCGATGAAAACATCGACGCTCTCAGCGTGAAGCTGTCACCCGAAATCCTCGCCGAGATCGACGCCATCCGATGGAAGCACCGCGACCCTGCCCAATGAACTGAACATGGCGAAAAAAGATCACGTCTCCGAAACTCCGGCCACGCAGCTGCTCAAGTCGCACAAGGTGAACTACACCGAGCATGTCTACGACTACGTCGACCACGGGGGCACGACCGAGTCGTCTAAGCAGCTCGGCGTGGACGAGCACCACGTCGTCAAGACGCTGGTGATGGAAGACGAGAACGCCAAGCCGCTGATCGTGCTGATGCACGGCGACAAGCAGGTGAGTACCAAGAACCTGGCGCGGCAGATCGGCACCAAGAGGGTTTCGCCGTGCAAACCCGAAGTGGCGCAGCGCCACAGCGGGTACATGGTCGGTGGCACATCACCGTTCGGCACCAAGAAGGCGATGCCGATCTACGTCGAGCAAAGCGTGCTGGACTTGCCGCTGATCTACATCAACGGCGGGCGGCGCGGCTACCTCGTCGGCATTGCGCCACAGGTACTTTCCACGCTGCTGAACGCCAAGCCCGTTCAGTGTGCGGGTGCAGAATAGCGCCCCGAACACAACTGACTGCGTGATGGAGACCTTCTACCCTGCTGTTGCTGCGCTGGCGGCCTACCTGATCGGCTCGCTGTCGTTCGCGGTGATCATCAGCCGCTTGATGGGCCTGAACGATCCGCGTAGCTATGGGTCGGGCAACCCGGGCGCGACCAACGTGCTGCGTTCGGGCAACAAGGCCGCAGCGATCCTGACGCTGGTGTTCGATGCCTTGAAAGGCTTTGTTCCCGTGCTGCTCGTGCAGCAGTTCGGCGCGCGCTTCGGCCTGCACACCGGCACGGTGGCGCTGGTCGGGCTGGCAGCGTTTCTCGGGCATTTGTGGCCGGTTTTCTTCCGCTTCCAGGGCGGCAAGGGTGTCGCCACGGCGGCCGGTGTGCTGCTTGCGTTCAACCCCTTGCTGGGCCTCGCCACGCTGCTCACCTGGGTGATCATCGCGGTGTTCTTCCGCTACTCGTCGCTTGCGTCCATCGTGTCGGCGGTGTTCGCGCCGTTCTACCAATTGCTGATCTGGGACGGCGGCCCGCTGGCGGCCGCCATCGTCGTGATGTGCCTGCTGCTGATCTGGCGGCACAGCGCCAACATCCAGAAACTGTTTGCCGGCACCGAGAGCAAACTCGGCCAGAAATCCGGTGCCGCGGCACGTGCCAAGGCCCAACCACGAGGAAACAAGACATGACCCATGCGGTGCGGCGATACCACGTCGGCGACCGGCTGTCGGAGATGGCCATTCACCGTGGCACGGTCTACCTGGCCGGCCAGGTGCCCGATGACACCACGCAAGACATTCGTGGTCAGACACGCCAGGTGCTGGCCATGGTCGACAAGCTGCTCGGCGAGGCGCACACCGACAACGCGCATATCGTCATGGCGCAGATCTTCCTCACCGACATGGCAGATTTCGCCGGTATGAACGAGGTCTGGGACGACTGGGTCGCACCCGGCGATGCCCCGCCGCGCGCCACGGTGCAGGCGCAGCTTGCGAACCCCGCGTACAAGATCGAGATCGTCGTGACGGCGGCGTTGAAGGTCTAACCCCCGTACGGCGCCGGGCCGCCCCAAGCCGGACGCGCGCCCATTGGGGGCAGGAGTGAAACGACTGGGGCGCTCTATTCCGCCGTGAGGCCGAGCAGCGCCGGGTCGCCCAAGCCGATCCGACCCAGCAGCGGCATCTCGCCGGTGAGGTCGACGACCGTGGTCGGCTGCATCGGGCAGGCGCCGGCATCGACCACAGCCTGCACTTGGCCCTGGAAGCGTTCGCGGATTTCGTCCGGGTCGTTCATCGGCTCGGTCCCGCCGGGCGGGATCAGCGTCGTCGACAGCAGCGGCTGGCCGAAGATGTCGAGCAACTCCTGCAGCATCTTGTGCGCCGGTACGCGCAGGCCGATCGTGCGGCGCGACGGGTGCGACACGCGTCGCGGCACCTCCTTCGTGGCCTCCAGGATGAAGGTGAACGGTCCCGGCGTGCCCAGCTTCAACAGGCGGTATTGCTTGTTGTCCACGCGGGCGTAGCTCGACAGCTCGGAAAGGTCGCGGCACAGCAGTGTCAGGTGGTGCTTGTCGTCGACGCCGCGAATGCGGCGAAGCTTCTCGGCGGCCGCCTTGTCGTCGAGGTGGCACACCAGCGCATAACTCGAATCGGTGGGCACCGCGGCAATGCCGCCGCCGTGCAGGATCTGCGCGGCCTGTTTGAGCAGCCGCAGCTGCGGGTTGTCGGGGTGGACCTCGATGTACTGCGGCATGGCGTCAGTCTGCCATCAAGGCTGATTCGCTCGGCGCGATGCGTTGCGCCGCAGCGCTCTCACGCAGGTTCAGCCACACCGAGGTGGCACCGCACAGGGCCACCACCGCCATGCCCACGAAGGCCCAGCCGTCCGGCACATGGCCGAATGCCAGCCACCCGGTGAAGCTGGCCGTGGCGAGTTGCAGGTAGGTGAAGGGCATCAGCACCGACATAGGGGCCACGCCGACCGCGAGGATCAGGAATAGATGGCCGGCGGTGCCGGCGACGCCCGCGAGCACCATCAGGCCCCAGACCGACGGCGGCGCGGCCTGCAAGGCCTGCCAGGCATCCGCCGGCTGCGAGGCCAGGCCCACGAGCCCGACGACCACCGTGCCGACCAGCCCGGTGTAGAAGTGCGTGGTCAGCGGGTGGTCGAGGTGCGAGAGGCGCCGCGTGAGCAACTGGAAGCCGGCGTAGACGAGCGCCATCGCGAGCGGAATGAGCGCGACCCAGCCGAAGAGCCCGCTGCCCGGGCGGGTGACGACCAGCGCTCCGATGAAGCCGCCCAGCACCAGCAGTGCTCGCATCAGCGACACATGCTCGTGCAGGAACAGCGCTGCCAGCACGGTCACCAACACCGGGGTCAGCATGCCGATCGACGTGAACTCGGCCACCGGCATGTAGCGGATGCCGAAGAACAGCAGCGCACTGCAGGCGAGCAGCAGGCAGCCGCGCAGCGCCTGGAAGCGCGGATGCTCGGTGCGGAAGAGGTTGATCCCACCGCGCGCCCACCGAACACCCAGCCAGGTCCCCATGATGAGCGCCTGGATCAGGTAGCGGGCGAACAGGCTGACGATCACCGGCAGGGCCTGGCCGAGCAGCTTCGCGCTGGTGTCCAGCGTGGCGAAGCAGCTGACCATCAACAGGATGAGGCCGATGCCCAGCACCGGGCGAGGCTTGGCGCCGCCGGGCAATGACGGCGCCTGGCTCACGGGTGGTGCACCCGTTCGCTCAAGGCTTCCCAGACAGGCGTCAGGTTTTTGGGCAAGGCCGGCAGGGTGCCGAGGTCGACGTGGCTTTCGTCGGGGCTGTGGAAGTCCGAGCCGCGTGAGGCGAGCAGGCCGAACTCAAGCGCCGTGTCGGCGTACTTGGCGTAGTCGGCCGTGGTGTGGCTGCCGGTGACGACCTCGACACCGCGCCCGCCATGCGTCTTGAATTCGCTGAACAGTGCGTACTCTTCGTTCGGTGTGAACTTGTAGCGGCCCGGGTGCGCGATCACCGCCATGCCCCCGGCCTGCGTGATCCAGCGCACCGCGTCGCCGAGTGTGGCCCAGCGGTGGGGCACAAAACCTGGCTTGCCCTCGACCAAGAATTTGCGAAACACCTCCGAGGTGTCGTTGCACACGCCTGTCTCCACCAGGTGGCGGGCGAAGTGGGTGCGCGAGATCAGCTCGGGGTTGCCCACGTACTGGAGCGCACCTTCGTACGCGCCGGTGATGCCGACCTTTTCCAGCCCGGCGGCCATGTCGCGCGCGCGCTCTTCTCGGCCGCCACGGGTGGCGTGCAGGCCGGCCTTGAGGGCGGCGTCATCGGGGTCAAAGCCCAGGCCGACGATGTGAACCGTCGTGCCTGCAAAGGTGATGGAGATCTCGGTGCCGGTGAGGTAGGACAGGCCTTGCGCCAGCGCCGCGGCACGTGCGCGGTGCTGGCCGCCGATCTCGTCGTGATCGGTCAGCGCCCACAGATCGACCCCGTTGGCGCGGGCTCGCGCGGCCAGGGCTTCGGGTTCCAGTGTGCCGTCGGAAACGACGGAATGGCAGTGCAGATCGGCGTTGAGAGTGCTCACGCCTCGATTGTAGGCAGCCGGCCTTGCCGCAGATGGCGGCAAGGCGACACCACGGCAATGCCTATTGCTCGACGCGAATCAACTTGCCGCTGTCGGTCAGCAGATAGAGCCAGCCGTCCGGCCCCTGGCGCACGCAGCGGATGCGTTCACCGAGGTCAGCGAACAGGCGCTCGCGGCTGCTCACGGTGTTGCCGTCCAACGTCAGCCGCCACAGCGCCATTCCCGCAAGTGCGCCAACGAAGAGGTTGCCTGTCCAGCCCGTCAGCTTGTCGCCGGTGTAGAAGGTGATGCCGCTGGGTGCGATTGATGACTTAGCGGTCCCTGCCGTCCAGGCCGAGCCGTCGATCTTTTCCCAGTAAGTCACGGGTTGTTCCATGCCCGCCTTGGCGGTGCCTTCGCCGAACTGCGTCGTGGTGCCGTACTGCTGCCCCCAGCTGATCACCGGCCAGCCGTAATTCTTGCCGGCGCGCGCGATGTTGATCTCGTCACCGCCTTGCGGGCCGTGTTCTGCTTCCCAGAGTTCACCAGTGGTCGGGTGCAAGGCAGCGCCCTGCGGGTTGCGGTGGCCGTAGCTCCACAGGTTGGGTTTAGAACCGGCGCCGAAGTCGGGGTTGAGTTCGAGTGTGCCGTCAGGCACATTGCCGTCGCGTTTGATGCGCACGACCTTGCCGAGGTGGGTTGTGAGGTCTTGGGCGGGTGAGCCCTTGTCACGCTCACCAAGCGTGATGAACATCGTCTTGTCACCGCGGAACACGATACGCGAGCCGAAGTGGTTGCCTCCATCGACCTTGGGAAGTTGCTGGAAGATGCGCGTGAATTCGAGCAGCTGCCCGCTCGCCACGTCGAGCCGTGCCTTGCCAACGGCCGTGCCTGCCAAGCCGCCGCTGCCGCTTTCCGAGTACGAGAAGTAGACCCAGTTCGACGTCGAGTTCATCGTCGTGAAATCGGGGTCGAGCGCAACGTCGAGCAGGCCGCCCTGGCCGGTCGATACCACCGTCGGCACGCCAGCGAGGCCGCCGGACTTTGTCTTGCCGTCGGCGCTCAAGATCACCATGCTGCCGGCCCGCTGGGTGACGAGCATGCGGCCGTCGGGCAGGAAGGCAAGGCCCCATGGGCCCTCAAGCGTGCTGTTGAGCACCGTGGTCTTGATGGATGGCGCTGGCGCCGGAGCCGGCGGTGGGGGCGCGGGTGGCGGCGAGCCGCCGCTGCTGCCGCCACTCGGAGGCGGCGCAGACCCGGGAGGCGGCACGGGTGACGGTGTCGGGCTGTCAGATCCCCCGCATGCCGCGAGCGGCAACGCAGCCGTTGCGGCCCACAGGCTGCCGAGGCGAACGAGGCTTTCTCGTCGCTTCAGGTCAGGTGACTTGTCGTCGGGCGGTGTTGCGCTCATGGTCTTTGTCCTCGGTAATTTCCAAGAGTAGACCAGCTTCGCATAGCTTGCATGCAACCGGATGCAACCCATCACGATGGCACTGGCATTGCCCTCAGCGCACCGCCTCCACGATCATTTGCAGCCGTTGCTGGCCGTTGTATTCATCCACCCGGAGTTGGTACGCGATCGTCACCTTGCTGCCCACTGGTTCGCTGTGGCCGAACCAGATGGCGTCACGCACGGTGCCGGCGTGGCGCACCGCGAGCTTCAAATGTTTCTCGCCGACGAGACGCTGCGAGATCACTTCCACTTCGTCGCTGAACACCGGGGCCTCGAAAGCCTGGCCCCAGACCTGAGCGTCGAGCGAACGCACGGTCTCGAGGTTGAAATACTCGGCCGGCAACGGCCCGTCGCTCATCAGCGTGCGCGACAGCGTGGCGGCATCGAGCCATTCGGCCGCCACTTTCTGGAAGGCAGTGTCGAAGGTGTCGAAATCTTCTTCGGCCAGCGTGCAACCGGCCGCCATTGCATGGCCGCCGAATTTCTTCAACACGCCGGGGTGACGCTTGCTCACGAGGTCGAGTGCGTCGCGCAGATGAAAGCCGAGGATCGAACGGCCGGAGCCCTTGAGAAAACCGTCCTGCCCGAGCGCGAAGACAAAGGTGGGCCGATGCACACGGTCTTTGAGCCGCGAGGCCACGATGCCGACCACGCCCTCGTGGAACTCGGGGTCGTAGATGGCTAGAGCGGTGGGCGATTCACCCTCGGGCATCAGCGACTCGAGCATCGCTTCGGCCTGCTCACGCATGCCGCTCTCGACATCCCGGCGTTCGCGGTTGATGCCATCGAGCATCTGCGCCAGTTCGCTTGCGCGCACCGGGTCGTCGGTCATCAGGCATTCGATGCCGAGCGACATGTCGGACAGGCGCCCCGCCGCGTTGATGCGCGGGCCGAGTGCAAAGCCGAAATCGAAGCCCGTCGCGCGGCGCGCATCGCGCCCGGCAGCGACGAACAAGGCCGCGATCCCCGGCTGCATCTTGCCCGCGCGAATGCGTTTCAGGCCTTGCGCCACCAGGCGGCGGTTGTTGGCGTCGAGCCGCACGACGTCGGCCACCGTGCCCAGCGCCACCAGGTCGAGCAGGGTGTCGAGGCGCGGCTGGTTTTCCAGGGTGAACACGCCACGCTCGCGCAGCTCACTGCGCAAGGCCAGCAGCACATAGAACATCACGCCCACCCCTGCGAGGTGCTTGCTCGAGAAGCCGCAGGCCGGCTGGTTCGGGTTGACGATCACCGTGGCGTCGGGCAGCACGATCACGTCGTCTTCTTTCGCCGGCAGGTGGTGGTCGGTCACCACCACGGCCAGGCCCAGCGCACGTGCATGCGCCACGCCGGCGAGGCTCGCGATGCCGTTGTCGACCGTGAGCAGCACGTCGGGCTTCTTCTGCATGGCCAAGTCGACGATGGCCGGCGTGAGGCCGTAGCCATGCACCGCGCGATCGGGCACCACGTGGTGCAGGGTGTCGGGCCGCGCGCCGAGCAGCTTGAGGCCGCGCAGTGCCACGGCGCATGCGGTGGCGCCGTCGCAGTCGTAGTCGGCCACCACGCACAGGCGCTTTCCTTGAGCGATCGCGTCTGCGAGAAAGCGCGCTGCGGCTTGCGTACCGTGCAGGTCAGTGGGCGGCAATAGCCGGGCGAGCCCGTCATCGAGTTCGTCGATGTCACGCACGCCACGTGCCGCAAACAAGCGCGCGAGCAGCGGGTGCACGCCGCCTTGTTCCAGCGCCCACACCGTGCGGGGCGGTACCTCTCTCAACTTGATCTGCGGCTCGCTCACAGCGCCTCCAGTACCGGCACCACGGGCGGTGGCGACAAACGGTTGCTCATGCGAGACCACAGGCCTTTTGCTTGCTGCTCGAAACGCCGAGCCAGGCGTTCTCCACACAAGGTCAACGTGACGGGTTGGCCCTGCTGCGAGTGCTTCAACGCTTGAGCCACTTCGTTGGCATCGAGCGCTTGCCAGGCCTCGGCCCAGGCCGGCCAGTTTGAACTCACCAATGGTGCGCGCAGATGGGTTGCATGGACCAGATCGTCGATCGAGCGAGAGGCTTGTGCGCGCCCGCAACCGCTGAGCCAGAACGAGTTCACCGGCAGCGCGCCCTCGGCTATGCGCTCATCGTTCAACGGCTGTTGGTAGAGCAGCATCTGCACTTCGTTCTGCAGACGGCGAATCAGGCGCGCCTGCGGCGTGGTGGGCAGCCACAGGTCGATGTTGCGTCCGATCACGCGGTCGATGGACGCGCAAGGCAGGCCATCGAGCGAATCGTGCGCTGCGTACCAACGGGTCGGTGCGCCCCAGGCCATCACCCAGCCTTCGCTTTCGAACAGCGGCTTCACGATGTCGAACAGAGCCTGCGATTCCTCTGCGCTCAGGTGCAAGTTGTGCGGGTCGGGCAGGGTGACGTGGTCGGCAGCGACGTGCCAGTGAACGGGTGTGAGCTGGCCCCAGGCGCGCGTTCCGATGTCGATGCCGTCTTGCGCTGCGTTGTGTGCGGCCCAGGGGAGGGCGCCGTCTTCGGCTTGCCAGCCCAGTGTGATGGCGAGGGCGCGTTCGTGGGGCGGGGTGAGGCTGTATTCGTCGGTGCCGATGGTGGTTGTGGGGCTGAGACGGGAGAGGAGATGGGTCAGGTTGGGGAGCTTGAGGGTGCGCAATGTTTGCGTGCCTTGCTCGGAGAGGGCTGAGGCGAAGGGGATCAGCAGGTGCATTTCTTGATTATCGGTTGCTGGTTTTTTGTGCCCGCTTTGCGTGGATGCTTCTTCACTGGCGTGAGGCTGTTGCCGGGTATTCGGCCCGGCGGCCGAGTAACTTTCATTTGTCGCGCCAAATGAAAGTCACCAAAGCAAAGGCGCCGAACACCAGCCGACTTGTCACAGCTGCGTGGCTGCAGGACGCGACTTGTCACCTGAGGACAGATCCGTCCCACGGCACACCTGTTCAACGTACCCCACCACTCGGCTCGCTGCGCATCGCCACGACGCATGATGCGCAGCGAGCTGGGACAGGGAATGTCTGCGAAGCAAACGACCGCATTGCTCTTCGGGCCCCGTGGGTGGCGTCGAGGAGCGCAGGGGTTTGGGGCCGCGTGCGCAGCACGCTTCGTCAACTGACTTCGCGCGGCTGTCTGAGCGCAGCGGCCACAGGCCGCGTAGCGAGTTCGGCGCGAGGCCCCAACGCACGAGCACCGCAGAGCAGTCCGGCCCTGGCCGGACCACCCCCGTCGGGGTCGCCTTTGGTGTGCGCATAACTTGGCTTCGCCAAGTGAGCGCACCCCCGCTTCGCGACCTTTGCCTTCTTTCTTTGGCGAAGCAAAGAAAGAAGGCCGCCCGCCGGGGCGACATCCCGGCTACGGCCTCACGCAGTGAACAGAAGCCCCATGCGAATGCAGGCACCAAAAAAGAAAACGACACCAAACCTTCACACCCCCGCCACGCCCTCGTCACACCTCACCCTGACCATGCAACTCCATGCAAAGAGACGCCACCTTCCTTCGCGCATGGACCGACGCCGCATCACCGCCGGCAGACGATGACACGCTGAAGGAAAGCAAGCGGCATTACCGCAGCCTGTGGATATCCGATCTGCACCTGGGTACCCCAGGATGCCAAGCCGGCGCGCTGCTGGACTTCCTGAAGCACACCGAGTGCGAGCACCTGTTCCTGGTCGGTGACATCATCGATGGCTGGCAGCTGCGCCGCAGCTGGTACTGGCCGCAGTCGCACAACGACGTGGTGCAGAAGCTGCTGCGCAAGGCGCGCAAGGGCACGCGGGTGATCTTCGTGCCGGGCAACCACGATGAATTTGCGCGGCGTTATCTCGGCAATAACTTCGGTGGCATCGATGTGGTCGAGGACTGGATGCACCAGACCGCCGATGGCCGCAAGCTGTGGATCACCCACGGCGACTACTTCGACGGCGTGATCCAGTGCGCCAAGTGGCTGGCGCATGTGGGCGACTCGCTGTACGAGTTCACGCTCAAGCTGAACCGCCACCTCAATTCGCTGCGGGCCCGCATGGGCCTGCCTTACTGGAGCTTGTCGAAGTACCTCAAGCTCAAGGTCAAGCGGGCCGTGAACTTCATCGGCGACTTCGAGGCGGCTGTTGCCAAGGAGGCACGCCGCCGCGGTGCCCAGGGCGTCGTCTGCGGCCACATCCACCACGCCGAGCTGCGCGAGATCGACGGCATCGTCTACGCCAACGATGGCGACTGGGTCGAGAGCCTCACCGCGCTGGCAGAGCATGCCGATGGGCGGCTCGAAATTCTTGATTGGGCCGCGCACATGCGCGACCGGCGATCGGTCGTTCCCCACGCCAGCGAGGTACCCGCATGAAGATCGCCTTAGTCACCGACGCCTGGACGCCGCAGGTCAACGGCGTGGTCACCACGCTGGTCGAGCTGCACCAGGGCCTGCTCGGCCACGGGCACGAGGTGGTGTTGATCGAACCGTCGGGCTTCAAGCGCTTCCCATGCCCCGGTTACCGCGAGATCGAACTCGCGTGGCGGCCTGCCCGCAAGGTGGCCGAGATGCTGGAGGCCGCGCAGCCCGATGCCGTGCACATCGCGACCGAAGGGCCGATGGGCTCGGCGGCGCGCGCGTTCTGCATTCGCCGAGGCTGGGCTTTCACCACCGCGTTCCACACGCGGTTTCCCGACATCCTGGCGCGGGCACTCCACATTCCGGAAAGCTGGGGCTACGCCTGGTTCCGGCGCTTTCATGCCAAGTCCAGCGGCATCATGGTGCCGAGTTCGGGCATGCACGGCATCTTGCAAGGCTATGGGTTCGAGCCACTGCGGCAGTGGTCGCACGGTGTCGACCTGAGCCTGTTCCAACCTGTGCCGGATGCCGATCTGGGTTTGCCGCGGCCGGTCTTCCTTTATGTGGGCCGGGTGAGCTATGAGAAGAACCTCGACGCTTTCCTGAAGCTCGACCTGCCCGGCTCCAAGCTGGTTTACGGAGTCGGCCCGCTGCAGCCACGGCTGCAACGCGAATACCCTGATGTGCATTGGCGTGGCGTGGTGCCGCGCGCCGAGCTGGTCCATATCTACAGCGCAGCCGATGTATTCGTGTTTCCGGGCCGCTCGGAAACCTTCGGCCTGGTGATGCTGGAAGCCATGGCCTGCGGCACGCCGGTCGCTGCCTACCCCGTACCCGGCCCGCTCGATGTGGTCGACCCGAAGCACGATGGCGACGACGGTGGCGTTTTGCACGACGATCTGCGCACCGCGGCGCTGAAGGCGCTGGACATTCCACGTGGCGCTGCACGCAGGCGCGCCTTGCAGTTCGATTGGGCAGAAGTCTGCCGCGAGTTCATCGAGCATCTGGTCCCGGCCCGTCACACAGAAGCAGCGACCGTCACACAACCGTCGCAAAAGCTTCATAAACTGGTTTCATGACCCCGGCTACCCGCAATCCAGCGCTCCTCAACCGCGAAAGCTCTATCCTGGAGTTCAACCGCCGTGTGCTTGCACAAGCCCGGCGAGACGACGTGCCGCTGCTCGAGCGCCTGCGCTACATCTGCATCGTCTCGTCGAACATGGACGAGTTTTTCGAGGTACGGTTTGCCGACTACATCGAAGCGGCTCGCAAACCCGGTGCCGGTGTGTCGAACCGCGACCTCGAGCGAGTGGCCGCCGAAGCCCACACGCTGATCGACGACCAGTACCGCGCGTTCAACGACGACGTGATGCCGGCGTTGAAGCGCGCCGGCATCCACATCCTCAACCACTCCGACCGCAACGAAGCGCAGCGCCGCTGGGTCGATCAGTTCTTTCAGCGGCAGGTGCGGCCGCTGCTGGTGCCGGTGGGGCTCGACCCGTCGCACCCGTTCCCGCAGGTGGCCAACAAGTCGCTCAACTTCATCGTGCGGCTCGGGGGCAAGGATGCCTTCGGCCGCGAGAACATCATCGCCATCGTCAAGGTGCCGCGCGTTTTGCCGCGCGTGATGCGCCTGCCCGACGAGCTGGTGGAAGGCGCCGAGAAGGGCGTGCAGGCCTTCGTGCTGCTCACCAGCGTGATCCGTGCTCACCTGAACGAGCTTTTCCCAGGGCGCGAGGTCGAGGCCTTCTCGCAATTCCGCCTGACGCGCGACTCCGATCTGGACGTGGACCAGGAAGACGTCGTCAACCTCCGCCAGGCCCTGCGCTCGGGGCTGACCACGCGGCACTTCGGCCAAGCCATCCGCCTCGAGGTGGTCAACACCTGCCCGCCCGAGTTGTCTGAGTTTCTGCTGACGCAGTTCGCCTTGCCCAAGGCGGCGCTCTACACAGTCAACGGACCGGTGAACCTGGTGCGGCTGAATGCGCTGATCGACGGGGCCGATGCGCCGCAGCTGCGCTTCGAGCCACACGTCGCTCCGTGGCCGGCTGGCCTGTCGCCCGACGCCTCGATCTTCGAGCGCCTGCGTGCGGGCGACGTGCTGATGCACCACCCGTATGAATCCTTCGAGCCGGTGGTGCAGTTCCTGCGTGAGGCGGTGGAAGACACCGATGTGCTGGCCATCAAGCAGACCATCTACCGCACGGGCAGCGAATCGCCATTGATGGACCTGCTGATCGAGGCCGCGCGCCGCGGCAAGGAAGTGATGGCCGTCGTGGAGCTGAAGGCGCGCTTCGACGAAGAGGCCAACATCAACTGGGCCGAGCGCCTGGAGGCGGTGGGTGCGCAGGTGGTCTACGGCATCGTGGGCCTGAAGACGCACGCCAAGCTGCTGCTGGTGACACGCCGCGAAGGCGGCCGGTTGCGCCGCTACGGCCACCTGTCGACCGGCAACTACAACCCCAAGACTGCGCGGCTCTATACCGACGTGGGCTACCTCACGGCCGACCCCGACCTGACCTCGGACGCCGACGCCGTGTTCCAGCAGCTCGCCAGTCTCGGCAAGACGCGGCCGCTGCGCCAGCTGCTGCAGGCGCCGTTCACGCTGCACAAGCAGATGCTGAAGCACATCGAGCTGGTGGCGCAGGCGGCGCGAGAAGGCAAGCCGGCGCGCATCGTCGCGAAGATCAATGCGCTGACCGACGTTCCGCTGATCGATGCGTTGATCACTGCCGGCCAGGCCGGAGCGGACATCGACCTGATCGTGCGTGGCGCGTGCATGTTGCCGCCGGGCATTGCCGGTTTGACCGACCGCATCCGCGTACGTTCGGTGGTGGGACGCTTGCTGGAACATTCGCGGGTGCTGTATTTCCGGTGGGGATTGACGGATGCGGAAGAAGCGTTGTTCCTGTCCAGTGCAGACTGGATGGGCCGCAATATGTTCAGCCGCATCGAGGTGGCCTGGCCGGTGCGCGATGCGGTGCTGCGCCAACGCGTGATCGACGAGTGCCTGGTGCCTTATCTGCACGACCGACAGGACTCGTGGGAACTGAACGCCGACGGCAGCTACCGGCGCTTGGGCACCGACGGCCCGAGTGCGCAACAAGCGCTGATGCAGCGCTACATCTGAAAAGATCACGATGGACCTCATCCTCTGGCGCCACGCAGAAGCCCATGTGCAACGCGAAGGGCAGACCGACCTCGAGCGCGCGCTGACAGCCAAGGGCGAACGACAGGCGCAGCGCATGGCCGAATGGCTGAACCATCGCCTGGCGCATTCCACGCGCATCCTGGTGAGCCCGGCACTGCGCACCCAGCAGACGGCCAAGGCGCTGGATAGGCATTTCAAGACTGTTCAGTTGCTCGCGCCCGAAGCGTCGGCCACGGCCTTGCTGAGCGTGGTGCGATGGCCCGAGGCCAACGAGCCGGTGTTGGTCGTCGGCCACCAGCCCACGCTGGGCCAGGTGGCGGCCTTGCTGCTGGGCGAGGTGGCGCAGACCTGGGTGATCAAGAAGGGCGCGGTGTGGTGGCTGCGCAGCCGTGAGCGCGAGAGCGGCAACCAGGTGGTCGTGCAGGCAGTTCAGTCTCCCGACTGCCTCTAGCGCCTCAAGGTGCCGCTCAGTTCGTCAGCTGAAGGCGCAGCACGCCGCTGCGCTCCCACGCGGCCACTTCTTCGTTCAGCAGAAACAGCGTGCGCGGGTGCGAGTCGGCCCATTCCTGCGAGAACGACAGCTGGGCCACGTTGCCCTTGCGCTGCAGGCGCAGTGCGTTGGGGTTGACCTCGCCGCGCGCGTGGCACTTGATGATGGCCAGGCGCAATGAGAGCGCTTGCCAGGCGAAGCCATCTTGCGCGAGCTGCGATTCGACCTTGCGCAGACCACCGCGCTGCGCAAGCACCAGGTCGGCCAAGCGGCGCTGCTGCGACTGCGAGAACCCGGCCGCATCCACGTTGCTCAGCAGGTAGGCGCTGTGGCGGTGGTGGTCGTGGTGCGACACCATCATGCCGATCTCGTGCACCGCCGCAGCCCAGCCTAACTCGCGGGCGAGCGTGCGGTCGGCAGCGGGGACGGCGCCGGCGTACAGCGCGTCGGCCACGGCGGCCACGTTCCGCGCCTGTGCCACGTCGACCTCGAAGCGACGCTGCAGTTCGGCCACCGAGTCGTCGCGCACGTCGTGGCTCTCGCCGCTTTGGGCTGCTGCGTTCAGGCGCTCGTCCAGGTCGAAGATCACGCCCTGGCGCAAGGCGCCGCGAGCCGGCTGCAATGTCTCGATGCCGAAGTGCGTGGCCAGCGTATAGAGGATGGCGAGGCCGCCGCCGATCACGGCGCGCCTGTCTTCCTTCAGGCCGGGCAGGTTGAGCTTGTCGAGGCGGCCGGCGCGCAGACATTGGTCCATGCACCAGCGCAAGCCGTCGGGGGTGATGACGCCATCGGTGATGCCATTCGCGGCGAGCAAGTGAGATACCGCCCCCGCCGTGCCCGAGGAGCCGAGCGCCTCGCGCCAGTGTCGTGCGGCAAACGGCGCCAGTGCTTCTTCAAGCTCAGCACCGGCCGCCACTTGCGCGGCGCGAAAAGCGTTGTCGGTGAAGCGGCCGTCGCTGAAGTAGCGCATCGACAGGCTGACGCTGCCTACTTGGAACGACTCGGCGCGCAGCGGCGTGCGCCCCTGGCCGAGGATCATCTCGGTCGAGCGGCCGCCGATGTCGATGACCAGCCGTCGCTCGTCGGACGGCTGCAGGCGTGCCACTCCGGCGAAGATGAGACGTGCTTCTTCACGGCCCGAGATCACCTCGATGGGGTAGCCGAGCGCCGCTTGGGCGCGCGCGAGAAAGGCGTTGCGATTCTGTGCTTCGCGCAAGGTCTGCGTGGCCACAGCACGCACCTGCACGGCGGCATAACCGTCGAGACGCTGCGCGAAGCGGCGCAGGCAGGCGAGGCCACGCTGCATGGCGTCTTCGGTCAGCTGGCCCTGGGCGTCGAGACCGGCGCCCAGGCGCACAGTCTCCTTCAGGTAGTCGATTCGCTTGTAGCGGCCTGGGCTCAGCTGGCCGATTTCGAGGCGGAAGCTGTTGGAGCCCATGTCGATCGCGGCCAGGTGATCGGGCCAGCGGAGGTTGTCGGGCAAGGATCTGGGCAAATTCATCGCGCCGATTGTCCGGGCTTTTCGTGACCGCCTTGACGTGCAAAGGGTCAGTGCAAGAAAACTTCGTGCTTCCTAGAATGCGCTGCTTCTTGCACCCCGCTCACTTGGAGACTCCCACATGCTTCGCAAAGACCTGGACAGCCTGACCCCGACTCGCGACTTCAGTCGCCGCGATTTCGTTCAGACCGCCGTGGGCAGCGGGTTCGCCGCCGCCGTGCTGCCGGTGAGCGCGCAGACCATCAAGACCGACACGAGCGGCCTCACCGCCGGCCCGGTGACGATCTCTGTGGGCGACTTCAAGATGCCGGCTTATCGCTCGGCGCCCGAAGGCAAGACCAATCTGCCGGTGATCCTGGTCGTGTCCGAGATATTCGGTGTGCACGAACACATTGCCGACGTCACGCGGCGCTTTGCCAAGCTCGGCTACATGGCGATCGCACCCGAGCTGTTCGTGCGCCAAGGCGACGCCAAGGCGCCTACGGAAATCGCCAAGCTCATGTCCGACATCATCTCCAAGGTGCCCGACGAGCAGGTGATGGCCGACCTCGACGCCACTGTGGCGTGGGCCAAGGCGAATGGCGGCGACACCTCGCGTCTGGGCATCACCGGCTTCTGCTGGGGCGGGCGCATCACCTGGCTTTACGACGCGCACAACCCGGCCGTGAAGGCCGGCGTGGCTTGGTATGGCCGGCTGGTCGGCAACAGCACGCCGCTCACGCCGGCCAACCCGATCGACCTGACCGGCAGGCTCGCCGGTCCGGTGCTCGGCCTGTACGGCGGCGCCGACAGCGGCATCCCGGTCGACACGATTGATAAGATGAAAACCGCCTTGAGCACCGGCAGCGCAGCGGCCAAGAAGTCTGAGTTCGTCGTCTACCCCGACACGCCGCATGCCTTCAACGCCGACTACCGGCCCAGCTACCGCAAGGAAGCGGCTGACGACGG
Source organism: Rhizobacter sp. P2_G4 (assembly GCF_056403575.1). Classification (NCBI taxonomy): domain Bacteria; kingdom Pseudomonadati; phylum Pseudomonadota; class Betaproteobacteria; order Burkholderiales; family Sphaerotilaceae; genus Rhizobacter; species Rhizobacter sp. P2_G4. The sequence goes on from NZ_JBFUFG010000002.1 coordinate 547,385, forward strand.
ATGGAAGCGTGCAGTCGCCTGGTTCAAGGCCAACGGCGTGGCCTGAGCACACGCCGCTGATTCGACAAGCCGCGCGTGCTGCGCGGCTTTTTTGTGGCTGTGCGTTGTGGCTTTGGATTCATGACTTTTCTCTACATCGTCATCGCGACCTTGGCCGGCGGCCTGCTGTCGGTGCTGATCGCGGCGAGCCTGACCGTGAGGGTGCTCGGCCGCGTGGTGCACCACCTGGTCAGCCTGTCGGCCGGCGTGCTCTTGTCGACGGCCTTGCTCAACGTGCTGCCCGAGGCATTCGAGAGCAAGACGGCCAGCCCGCAAGCCTTGTTCGCGACGCTGCTCGGCGGCTTGATGTTCTTCTTCCTGCTCGAGAAGGCCGAGCTCTACCGCCACACCCACCACCACGAAGGCGACGGGCACCACCATCACCACCACTTCGACCAGCAGCAGGCTGGCCGCGGCGGCTGGAGCGTGCTGATGGGCGACAGCATCCACAACTTCTGCGACGGCATCATCATCGCGGCCGCATTCCTGACCGACACGCGGCTGGGCATCGTGACCTCGCTGGCCATCATTGCGCACGAGATACCGCAAGAGGTCGGCGACTACATCGTGCTGCTGAACGCTGGGCTCTCGCGCAGCAAGGCGCTGTTGTACAACGCCATCTCGGGGCTGTCGTCCGTGGTGGGCGGCGTGATCGGCTATTTCGTCGTCGGGCCGTGGGAGCAGCTCTTCCCGTACCTGCTGGTTATCGCATCCAGCAGCTTCATCTACGTGGCGGTGGCCGACCTCATTCCGCAGTTGCAGCACCGCCTGTCATTGAAGGACACGCTGGCCCAACTCGCCTGGCTGGCGGTGGGCATGGTGATCATCGTTGGGGTTGTGCAGGTAGTGCACGGCCACTAAAACAGCGAGCGCGGCGAAGCGTGACCGAGCCACGCCCGTGGATCCGGCTCCGCCGGTCCATTAGGCGGCGCCCCTTGGGGGCAGGAGCGGAAGCGACTGGGGGGCTCTATCGGACCACCAGCACCGGCACCTTGCTGTGCGTGAGCACCTTCTGTGTCTCGCTGCCCAGCAGCAGCGCAGTGACGCCGCGGCGGCCGTGCGACGCCATCACGATCAGGTCGCACTCGTGACGACGGGCATGTTCGATGATGGCTTCCCAGGGGTGCAAGGCTTCCACCGTGTGTGCTTCACAAGTCACACCAAGGCCTTCCGCCGATTCGCGCACGGTCTTCACGCGGACGGAGGCGATGCGCTCCTGAGCGTCGAAGAACTCCTGCGGCGGCGTGGGCTGCATCTCGGAGATGGCGCTGTAGGGGAACGGCTCTTTCACACTCAGCGTGTACAGCTTGGCGCCGACCGACTTGGCCAGCCCGATGGCTGCGTCGACCGCCTTGCCGGTGATCTCTGAGCCGTCGGTCGGAACCAGAATGCGGTTGAACATGATGGTCTCCTGAAATGAACGGGAGCGTTCAGTCGCGAACTTAGTCCGATGGCCCGCCCCGGTCAACGTGGATCGGCGGCTTTCATGGCGTAGGTCAATGCCTACCCGCGAGCCATGGGGCGCGAGGGGTCACTGGACCATTCGCTCCACGAGCCCGGGTAGAGCGCGGTGGTGCCCAGGCCCGCCACTTCCATCGCCAGCAGGTTGTGGCAGGCCGTCGCACCTGAACCGCATTGCTGCACCACCGGCCGGCCGTCGAGCAACGGGCTGAATTCGGCACGCAGTTGCTCGGCGGGTTTGAAGCGGCCGTCGGGCAGGAGGTTGTCCTTGAAGAAGCGGTTGACGGCACCGGGAATGTGGCCAGCCACCGCATCGAGCGGCTCCACGTCGCCGCGGTAGCGCTCGGGAGCGCGGGCGTCGATCACCAGCACCTCGTTCAGGCGAGCCTGCAGTTGCTGTGCGTCGAGGGTGGGCAGGCCGGGCGGCTGCGATGGATAAGGCGTAACCGGGGCGGGCGTGGGCACATCTGTGGTCAGCGTGCCGCCGGCCTGTTGCCATGCGGCCAGCCCGCCGTCGAGCAAGGCCACGTCGGCATGGCCCATCCAGCGCAATACCCACCAGGCGCGTGCCGCATACATGCCGCCCTGACGGTCGTAGGCGATGACGGGTATGCCGGGTGCGACGCCGATGTGGCCCATCCACTGCGCGTAGGCCGCGCGTTCGCGCAAGGGGTGGCGGCCGTTGCGGCCGGTCTTCGGGCCTGACAGATCGCGCTCCAGGCTCACGTACAGCGCCTGGGGCAGATGGCCCTCGCGGTAGCTGCGTTCACCGGCCGCGGTGTCGACGAGATCGAAGCTGCAGTCGAGCACCACGAGAGGGCTCTTGGAATCCAGCATCCGGCGCAGTTCGGCCGCGGTGATCAAGGGGTGCATGGCTCAGCTTTCCGAGAAGGTGGATGTGTCCGATGGCGCAGACTTGCTGCGCAACAAGGTAGCTGCCAGGCCGGAGCTGACGATCAGCGCCATGCCCAGCAGCGACAGCAGCGTCACCTTGTCGTTGAACAGCAGCACACCATAGCCAAACGAAAACGCGATGCCCAGGTACTGCAGGCTGGCGTTCACCAGCAGCTTGCCGGTGCCGTAGGCGCGTGTCATTAGCATCTGTGCGGTGGTGGCCAGCACCCCCACGGCGAGCAGCAGTCCGACCCCGCGCCAGGTGTGTGCATGGAAGCCGGTCCACACGCTCGCGAGCGCGCCAAGCAGCAAGCCGCCGAGCGAGAAATAGAAGACGATGCGGTAAACAGGTTCGCCGGCCCGGCCCATGGCGGTGACCTGCATGTAGGCGGTGGCGGCAATCATTCCCGACAGCAGGCCGATCAGGCCGTGCCAGAGCTGGTTCTGTTCGATCGTCGGCCGCAGGATGCAGGCCACGCCACCAAACCCCAGCAGCACGGCGGCAATCAAGCGGCCATCGACGCGCGAGGTGCCCAGCATCACGGCGCCACCGATCAGGAACAGCGCCATCCATACCGACGACATGTAGTTCAGCGTCATCGCCGTGGCCAGCGGCAGGTTGCCGATGGAATAGAACCACAGGCCGAGCGCGATCACACCGCTCAGGCTGCGCCAGAAGTGCATCGCCGGGACGGACGTGCGCAGCGTGCCGCCGCGGCGCCAGGTGATGAACGCCAGCGCGGTGGCGCCAACCAAGCCGCGGTAGAACACGATCTCGCCGGTCTCGTACAGCTCGGAGGCGAGCTTCACGCACACGCTCATCGTGGCGAACAGGAACGACGCCAGGATCATCAGCACGGGGGCTGGCAATGCGCCGATTCCGCTGTCAACGGACAGGTCGACAGCTCCCCGCATGGCGCGTGACCAGGCAGGGATCCGCACTCGGCTGCTCAGGCGCCGACGTTGTTCAGCCACGGAAATTCAAGGTGCGTCGGTACCACGCATGGAATTGCTCCATGCCGTCTTCCATCGGAGATTGGTACGGCCCGGCTTCGTTGTCGCCGCGCTCGTACAAGGCCTTGCGGCCGGCGTCCATGCGCACGGCGATCTCGTCGTCTTCGACGCAGGTCTCCATGTAGGCAGCCTGCTCGGCTTCGACAAACTCGCGCTCGAAGGCGGCGATCTCCTCGGGATAGAAGAACTCCACCACGTTGAGCGTCTTCTGCGGCCCTTTGGGATAGAGCGTGGACACCACCAACACGTGCGGGTACCACTCCACCATGATGTTCGGGTAGTAAGTGAGCCAAATCGCGCCGTGTTTCGGTGGCTCGCCATTGCGGAAGGCCAGCACGGCGTCATGCCATTTGCGGTAGGTGGTCGACCCGGCCTTGGCCAGTGCGTTGTTGGCGCCCACCGTCTGCACGGAGTGGTGCTTGCCGAACTCCCACGCCAGGTCTTCGCAGCTCACGAACTGGCTCAGGCCGGGGTGGAAGGGGCCGACGTGGTAGTCCTCCAGGTAAACCTCGATGAAGGTCTTCCAGTTGTAGTCGCACTCGTGCATGCGCACGCGGTCGAGCACGTAGCCGGAGAAGTCGAGGTCGGCACGTGGGCCGATGGCCGACAGCTCGGCGGCCACGTCACGGCCGTTGTCTTCGAAGATCAGGCCGTTCCACTGGCGTGTCTTGTAGGTATTCAAGTGCAGGCACGGGTCTTGCGCAAAGTGCGGCGCGCCGATGAGTTGGCCCTTCAGGTCGTAGGTCCAGCGGTGAAGCGGGCAAACGATGTTCTGGCCCGTGTGGCCACGGCCGCGCAGCATCACCGACTGGCGGTGGCGGCAGACGTTGGAGATCAGCTGAATGCCCTGGGCCGTGCGAACCAGTGCGCGGCCTTCGCCTTCTTGAGGCAGGGCGTAGTGATCGCCTATCTCGGGCACCGCCAGCGCGTGCCCGAGATAGCGCGGGCCATGCTGGAAGATGAGCTCCATCTCGCGGCGATGGAGATCGTCGTCGAAGTAGGCAGAGACAGGGAGTTGGGCGCCTTGGCGCTCGAGAGAGGAGAGAGCGAGGCTCAGGTCAGACATGATCCCGAGATTTCCTATGACCGATGTGAACGTGCCACCCGAGTAACGCCAGCGGGTGGGATGTTTTCGCTGCGCACGGCGCGGACGGGGTGAACCCAGTCATTCAGCGAAGGCCGAATTGTACCCATGGGGTCAATACCCTTCTTCCGGCTTCCCTACCTTTGGACGATGTGTGTCGAACTGCTGAACTGGTGTGTTCAGGCAACGCTCAGCTGCAACCGGCTGACTACAATCCTCTCTTTACTTTCGCAAGATGGCCCGTACACCTATCGCACCGATCACCAGCCCCGAGCCCGCCAGTTACGAACAGGCCCTGGCCGAACTGGAATCACTGGTGGCTGCCATGGAAGGCGGCCAGCTGCCCCTCGACGGCCTGCTGCAGAGCTACAAGCGTGGCGCCGATCTGCTGAACTACTGCCGCGAGCGCCTGCAAGCCGTGGAGTCGCAGGTCAAGGTGCTTGAAGAGGGTCAATTGAAGCCGTGGAAAAAGGAATGACGCAGGTCGATTTCGATAGCTGGTCGCGAATCCAGCTCGACAGCGTCGAGTCGGCACTGTCGGCCTGGGTGCCGGGCATGGCACCCGCCGGACTCGGCCAGGCCATGCGCTATGGCGTTCTCGACGGCGGAAAGCGCTTGCGCCCGCTGCTCGTGCTCGCAGCGGCACAAGCAGTCGATGGCCCCAATGAGGCGGCCCTGCGCGCCGCCTGCGCCGTGGAACTGATCCATGCGTATTCGCTGGTTCACGACGACATGCCTTGCATGGACAACGACGTGCTTCGCCGTGGCAAGCCCACGGTGCACGTGCAGTTCGGCGAAGCACAGGCCATGCTGGCCGGTGACGCCATGCAGGCGCTGGCCTTCGAGGTGCTCACGCCCGACGAAGGTGTGGAGCCTGCTTTGCAAGCCCGTCTCTGCTCGCTGCTGGCCCGCTCGGCAGGCCACGCCGGCATGGCCGGCGGCCAGGCGATCGACCTCGCCAGCATCGGTGTCTCACTGGACGAGCAGGCCTTGCGCGACATGCATCACCGCAAGACCGGAGCCTTGTTACAGGCCAGCGTGTTGATGGGTGCGGCCTGTGGGGATTGCGCTGGCCAGGCTTGGCAGGCATTGGCCGACTACGGAGACGCGGTGGGCCTGGCGTTCCAGGTGGTCGACGACATCCTCGACGTGACCCAGGCCTCTGAAACACTGGGCAAGACGGCCGGCAAGGACATGCACAACAACAAGCCGACCTACGTGACGGTGCTCGGCCTCGAAGCCGCCCGGCGCCACGCCAGGGAGCTGCGGGAAAACGCACACGCGGCGCTGGCCCGCAGTGGTCTGGAGGACGTGACTTGGCTCAGCCAGCTGGCCGATCGCGTGGTGGAAAGGGAGAGCTAATAATGAAACGACCCCACGGTCACTTTGTTCACTGCCCGTCGGAAAGGGCGCCTCGGTTCCTTGCGGCGGCCAGTCGGCACTGACATGAACCACGACCTGCTCAACACCATCCAGAGCCCGGCCGACTTGCGCCGACTGTCCCGGCCTGAGCTCAAGCAGCTGGCCGTGGAGCTGCGCGACTACGTGCTGCAAAGCGTGTCGCAGACCGGCGGCCACCTCTCGTCCAACCTCGGTACCGTGGAGCTGACGATCGCGCTGCACCATGTGTTCAGCACGCCGGACGACCGCCTGATCTGGGACGTGGGCCATCAGACCTACCCGCACAAGATCCTCACCGGCCGGCGCGAGCGCATGGCCTCGCTGCGGCAGATCGGCGGGTTGTCAGGCTTCCCGCGGCGCAGCGAGAGTGAGTACGACACCTTCGGCACGGCGCATTCGTCCACCTCGATCTCGGCAGCGCTCGGCATGGCCGTTGCCGCCAAGATTCGCGGCGAAGAGCGGCGGTCCGTGGCCGTGATCGGCGATGGCGCGATGACCGCCGGCATGGCCTTCGAGGCGCTCAACAACGCCGGCTACGTGCATGAAGGGATCGGGCAGGCCAACATGCTGGTGGTGCTGAACGACAACGACATGTCGATCTCGCCACCGGTGGGCGCGCTCAACCGCTACCTGGCCCGTTTGATGAGCGGCAAGTTCTACGCCGCTGCGCGCGACACCGCCAAGACGGTGCTGAAGAACGCGCCTCCGCTGTTCGAGCTGGCGCGCCGTTTCGAGGAGCACGCCAAGGGCATGGTCGTGCCCGGCACCATCTTCGAGGAATTCGGCTTCACTTATTTCGGCCCGATCGACGGTCACGACCTCGATTCGCTGGTGCCCACGCTCGAGAACCTGCGCGACATGAAGGGCCCGCTCTTCTTGCATGTGGTGACCAAGAAAGGCATGGGCTACAAGCTCGCCGAGGCTGACCCGGTGGCCTACCACGGCCCGAGCAAGTTCAACCCCGCCGAAGGCTTGAAGAAGCCGACCACGCCGCCCAAGACCACGTTCACGCAGGTGTTCGGCCAGTGGCTGTGCGACATGGCCGAAGCCGATCCGCGCCTGATCGGCATCACGCCGGCCATGCGCGAGGGCTCCGGCATGGTCGAGTTCGAACAGCGTTTCCCGAAGCGCTATTTCGACGTGGGCATTGCTGAGCAGCATGCCGTGACTTTTGCTGCGGGCCTGGCTTGCGAGGGCATGAAGCCGGTGGTGGCGATCTATTCGACCTTCCTGCAGCGCGCCTACGACCAGCTGATCCACGACGTCGCCATCCAGAACTTGCCGGTGGTCTTCGCGCTCGACCGCGCGGGCCTGGTGGGTGCCGACGGAGCGACGCATGCGGGCGCCTACGACATCGCTTTCCTGCGTTGCATTCCGGGCATGAGCTTGCTCGCGCCGGCCGATGAGAAGGAATGCCGCCAGGCGCTCACGGCCTCCTTCCGCCAAGACCACCCGACCGCCGTGCGCTATCCGCGTGGCGCAGGCGCCGGCACTGTCGTTGACTCGACGCTCGAGGCCATGCCCTGGGGCAAGGGCGAAGTGCGCCGCCAGGGTGAACGTATCGCCATCCTTGCGTTCGGCACGATGCTGTATCCGGCCCTGGCAGCCGCAGAGAATCTGGGCGCCACCGTCGCGAACATGCGGTTCATCAAGCCGCTGGATGTCGCCCTGGTGACTGAATTGGCGCGCAGCCATGATGCAATCGTCACGGTGGAAGAAGGCTGCCTCATGGGCGGTGCAGGCAGTGCCGTGATGGAGGCACTACAAGCCGCCCGCATCGAGGTGCCGGTGTTGAGTCTGGGCTTGCCCGATGAGTTCATCGAGCATGGAGATCCCGCCAAGCTTCTCAGCTTGTGTGGCCTGGACGCTGCGGGCATCGAGCAATCGATTCTCAAGCGCTTCGGTGCACGGCCTGCGCTGTTGCGGCCCGCGGCCAGTCGTTAGGAAGTCTCGTCTCCAAGCCCTTTGGGCGGCAGGGCGCTTCGATTGCTGTCATCCTCTCGAGCCTGACAGTGGAATCAGACCGCCACGCACGCGGCTGAGAGGTTGCTATGAATCACATGACCGACATGAAGAACGCGTTGAAAGACACGCTGCACATTCCCGACACGCAAAGCGAGCGCGACGAGCGGCACCTGGCCATTCAGCGCGTCGGCGTGAAGGATGTGCGCTACCCCTTGACGCTTCGCACCGGCACCACCACGCAGCCCAGCATCGGCGTGTGGGACCTCGACGTGGCGCTGCCGGCCGAACAGAAGGGCACGCACATGTCGCGCTTCGTGGCCTGGCTCGATGCGCTGAACGAGCCGCTCGATGCCGCTTCGCTGCGGGTGCACTTCACAGCCATGCTCGAGAAGCTGCACGCCACTGAAGGCCGCATCGAAGTACGCTTCCCGTTCTTCATCCGCAAGCGCGCGCCGGTGTCAGGCCTCGAGAGCCTGCTCGACTACCAAGGCAGCTGGGTTGCCGAATCACGCAACGGCCAGGCCGTGGTGTGGTCGCAGGTGGTGGTGCCGGTGAAGTCGCTGTGCCCGTGCTCCAAGGAAATTTCCGACTACGGCGCGCACAACCAGCGCTCGCACGTGACCATCCGCGCCGAGCTGCTGCAAGACGTGTCGTGGGCCGAACTGGTCCGCTTTGCCGAAGACTCGGCTTCCAGCGAAATCTGGCCGATGCTCAAGCGAGCCGACGAGAAGTGGGTCACCGAGCACGCCTACGAGAACCCCAAGTTCGTCGAAGACCTGGTGCGTGATGTGGCGCTGCTGCTGAACGCCGACAAGCGAATCGGCCGCTACAGCGTGGATGTGGAGAACTTCGAGTCCATCCACAACCACTCTGCTTACGCACGCATAGAACGCTAGCCCGCAGGCGCTTCGCTCCTGCCCCCATCGGCACCAACCAGCGGCCCCTGCAGAGCCGGTTCCGCGGCTGTTGCTTGCTCAGGTAGCATCCGCGCACTTATGAACTGGCCCTACGAACTACAGATAGGTTGGCGCTACACGCGCGCCGGTCGCGCCGGTCGGCGCAACGGTTTCATCTCCTTCATCTCTGGCGTGTCGATGCTGGGCATTGCGCTCGGCGTGGCAGCGTTGATCATCGTGCTGTCGGTGATGAACGGCTTCCAGAAAGAAGTGCGCGACCGCATGCTATCGGTGGTGGCTCACGTCGAGGTGTCGGACCTGATGGGTGGCGGCTTGACCGATTGGCAAGCCACGGCAGCCAAGGCGCGGCAGAACCCACAGGTCATCGGCGCAGCGCCCTTCGTTGCTGCACAAGCCTTGATCGCACGCGGCGACGACATGCGCGGAGCCGTGGTGCGCGGCATCTCGCCGAACGACGAGGCCACGGTGACCGACCTCGCTGCACAGCTGAAGAACACAACGCTCGCCAAGCTCACGCCCGGCAGCTGGGGCATCGTGCTCGGCATCGAACTCGCACACTCGCTTGGCGTGAAAGAAGGCGACAACGTCACCATCGTCGCGCCCGGTGGGCAGGTCACGCCGGCCGGTGTGGTGCCGAGGCTGAAGCAGCTCACGGTGGTGGGTACCTTCGATTCAGGCCACTACGAGTACGACAGCACGCTCGCGCTGATCCATCTTGACGATGCGTCTCGGCTCTTTCGCGTGGACGGCCCGACCGGCATTCAACTGCGCCTGACCGATCTGCACCAGGCGCCGGTCGTGGCCGCCGAGCTGGCGCAGTCGCTTGGCCCGCAGGTGGCCGTGCGCGACTGGACGCGCACCAACCGCAACTGGTTCGCCGCGGTGCAACTCGAGAAACGGCTGATGTTCATCATCCTGACGCTGATCGTCGCGGTGGCGGCGTTCAACCTCGTCTCCACCTTGGTGATGACCGTGACCGACAAGCGTGCCGACATCGCGATCCTGCGCACGCTGGGCGCGAGCCCGCGTTCCATCATGGGCGTGTTCATGGTGCAGGGCGCTGCTTCTGGCGTCATCGGCACGCTGGCTGGCGTTCTCTTCGGCCTGCTGATCGCCTTCAACATCGACGTCATCGTGCCCTTCATTGAATCGGCGCTGCACACGAGCTTCCTGCCGAGCAGCATCTACCTCATCAGCCGCATGCCGAGCGAGCCGCAATCGGCCGACATCCTCCCCATCACACTCATCTCGCTGGTCTTGTCGTTCGTGGCCACGCTGTACCCGAGCTGGCGCGCAAGCCGCGTGCAGCCGGCCGAGGCGCTGCGCTATGAATGAAGCCAAGGGTGTGGTGATCGAGGCCAAAGGCCTGCACAAGCGTTTCAGCGAAGGCGGGCTCGACGTGAACGTTCTGCAGGGCGTGGACCTCACCGTGCAGCAGGGTGAAACGGTGGCCATCGTCGGAGCCTCGGGGTCCGGCAAGAGCACGCTGCTGCACCTGCTCGGCGGGCTGGAGGCGCCCACGCAGGGCAAGGTGCGCCTGGCCGGCCGCGACTTCTCCGAGATGAGCCCTGCAGCGCAGGGCGACTGGCGCAACCAACAACTCGGCTTCGTCTACCAGTTCCACCACCTGCTGCCCGAGTTCACCGCGCTTGACAACGTGGCCATGCCACTGCGCATCCGCCGGGTGGCCAAGCCCGAAGCCCGCGCGCAGGCGCAGGCGGTGCTGGCCCAGGTGGGCCTCGCGGGGCGTGTCGACCACCGGCCGGCGCAGTTGTCGGGCGGCGAGCGCCAGCGCGTCGCCATCGCCCGTTCACTGGCCGGACGACCCGCCTGTGTGCTGGCCGACGAGCCAACCGGCAACCTAGACCGCGGTACGGCCAACGGCGTGTTCGAGCTGATGCTGGGCCTGGCTCGCGAGCAGAACATGGCCGTCGTGATGGTCACGCACGACGAGTCGCTGGCGGTTCGCTGCGACCGCGTGTTGCACCTCAATCTCGGTCGGCTTCAGGCCTGACTGGAGCCGCCGCCTCACGGTGGTGCGCGCTTCTCGATCTTGGTGCGTATGAAGGCACGGCACGCCGCTGCAGCGCTGGCACCGAAGTTGCTCGCTTGATCTTCGAGAGAGGCGACGCATGCAGTGCGATCGCTGATCAGCAAAGACCGCTAGGGTTCCGAGCTTCAGGCAACTGAAGCTGTCTGGTCCGAGAGCAGTCGGCCACACGAAAGTGCGGCTCCACGGAGGGACAAAAGCCCGGGAGGAAGCGGTCATGCCGTTGCCTCTCGCGTTTTTGTCTCACGAACAGTCTCACGACTTCAGGAGCCCGCCGTGTCTGCACCCCCTTCGTCACCTCGACGACCGTCCCTGTGGGTCATCGCCGGCGCGCTGTCGCGGCGCCAGTACTGGATGTTCGCGGCCATCGGGCTGCTCGTACCCCTTGCCCTCTGGGCGGTCCTGTCGGCCTCCGGTTGGGTCGACACCGTGTTCCTGCCTGGCCCGATGAAGGTGTTCACGCGCCTGAACACCTGGCTGCTCGAAGACGACCTGATGACCGACGCAGGCATCAGCATCTACCGCGTGGTGATCGGCTTCCTGCTGTCGGCAGTGCTGGCGCTGCCGATCGGCCTGCTGATCGGCGCCTTCCGCCCGGTGGAGGCCTTGCTGGAGCCGCTGACCGACTTCATCCGCTACATGCCGGCGGTCGCGTTCATTCCGCTGGTGATGCTGTGGTTCGGCATCGAAGAGAGCGCCAAGATCTCGATCATCTTCATCGGCACCTTCTTTCAGATGGTGCTGATGGTGGCGGAGAACGTGCGCCTCGTTCCGCGCGCGCAGATCGAGGCCGCGCAAACCATGGGTGCCTCGCGTGAAGAGATCATCCGCCTCGTGCTGCTGCAGTCGGCCAAGCCGGCCATTCTCGACACGCTGCGCATCACGATGGGCTGGGCCTGGACCTACCTCGTCGTGGCCGAACTGGTCGCTGCCAACTCAGGCATCGGCTACTCGATCCTAAAGGCCCAGCGCTACCTCAAGACCGACACCATCTTCGGCGGGATCATTCTCATCGGCGTGATCGGCCTGCTGATGGACCAGGCCTTCCGGTGGCTGCACCGCCGGGCCTTCCCTTACATGCACCGCCGGGGATAAGCACCATGAAGAATGAAATCGTCCCCAGCAAAGTCGAAATTCGCCACCTGGGCAAGGTCTACGACGGCAGTGCCAGCAGCACGCCTGCGCTGCAAGACGTCAACCTCTCGGTCGAGCACAACGAGTTCATCACGCTGGTCGGTGCATCCGGTTGCGGCAAGTCGACGCTGCTGCGCATCCTCGCGGGGCTCGAGTACGCCACCTCCGGTGAGGCCTACTGCGACGGAAAGTTGATCGACGGCCCCGGTGCCGAGCGCGCGATGGTGTTCCAGCACTACAGCCTCTACCCCTGGCTCTCGGTGCTCGGCAACATCAAGTTCAGCCGCAGCCTCAAGGCGAACCGTGGCGAGATCACATCGTCCGACGTCGAAGCCGCGGCCGGCCGCGCCGATGCCTTGCTGAATCTGATCGGCCTCGACAAGGTCGCCAACTCGTACCCCAACCAGCTCTCGGGCGGCATGCAGCAGCGCGTAGCCATTGCGCGGGCCTTGCTCGGCCGGCCGTCGATGCTGCTGATGGACGAGCCCTTCGGTGCGCTCGACGCGCAGTCGCGCGAGGTCATGCACGACATGATCCTGCACATCCACCGCATCGAGAAGACCACCATCGTCTTTGTCACGCACGACGTGGAAGAGGCCATCTACCTCGGCCAGCGCGTGGTGCTGATGGAGCCGCGCCCCGGGCGCATCCACAGCATCTACCCGGTGCCGCTGCCGCGCTCGCGTGACCAGGACATGAAGCACACCGCGCCGTTCCGCGAGCTCAAGGCCGAGATCCTGGCGCGCATCCGCGAGAGCTCGGGCATGGCGACCGATCTCGAATTGCTCGACAAGCTGTGCGCACGAAGCTCGGCGCTCTGATCACCCCATGACCACCATGCAAACCAGTTTCGACAACCTGACGGCACTTGCCCGCGCGGCAGTACCCGACACCTCCACCCGTTTCTCGCCCGATCTCGTGCTCTGGGAAGACACCATTCCCGGCGGCGCCCATTGGTCGGGCCGAGTGAACCGCGGCACCACGCTGCGCTTCACCGACACACACGGTGCGGCGAATCTGTCGGCGCTGTTCTTCAACTTCGAGCTGATGACCGAGCGCTACAACATGCCCGACACCGTGAAGGCGCAGCACACCGCGTTTCTCACACGCGGCCATGCGCTGTACTCCGACATGGGCCGCGTGCTGTGCTCCATCCCTGAAGACAGCTGCGGGTGGCACGACACCGTGTGTGGCCTGCTCGACGACGAGCGTTCGCAAGCCAAGTACGGCGAAGCGCGTTACCAGGAACACCGCAACGCCATGCACCGCAACGGGCGCGATGGCATGCTGATCGAGCTCGGCAAGTGGGGCCTCGGCAAACGAGACCTCGTGGCCAACGTCAACTTCTTCAGCAAGGCCGCGGCCGATGAAGACGGTGTGCTGCGCTTCGACGCGTCGCACCGCCAGCCCGGCCAGTACGTCGACCTCCGCTTTGAGATGAATGCGCTCGTCGTGCTGTCGGCTGCGCAGCATCCGCTCGACCCTGCGCCCACCTACGACCCGAAGCCGGTGCAGGTGACCGCCTGGCGCTCCGGCACAGCCGGTGCCGACGACGTCTGCCGCCGTTCCTGCGCCGAGAACGACCGCGGCTTCATCAACACCGAGCGATGGTTCCTTTGAACGCTCTCACCCACGCACATCAAGAGAACGCCATGCCGATACAAATCGTTGAGAGCGCATTGAAGCCTGAATATGCTGTGCTGGACCAGGTCTGCGCAGCCGGTGAACCGTGGATGGGTCGCGTCGCCAAGGGCCAGGTGCTGCGCATCACCGACCTCGAAGGCAACCAGGCCGTCGATGCGCTGTTCTACAACGCGGCCGACCCGAGCGAGCGCTACAGCCTCACCCACACCATCCAGGCGCAGGGTGCGCTGTACCTCGGCATGGGCACGCGGATCATGTCGAGCGAAGGCCGACCGCTGCTCACCATCGTCGCCGACACCTGCGGCCGCCACGACACGCTGGGCGGTGCCTGTGCTTGCGAGAGCAACGCCGTGCGCTACGCGCTCGAGAAGCGCTACATGCACAGCTGCCGCGACAACTTTCTCACCGCCATCGCGCGTGACGCGGCGAGCCTCACGCCCAGCGGCCTCACCAAGCGTGACATCACCTCCAACATCAACTTCTTCATGAACGTGCCGGTGACGCCGCAAGGCAAGCTGAGCTTCGAAGATGGCATCTCGGCACCCGGCAAATACGTCGAGATGCGCGCCGAGATGGACGTGGTGGTGCTGGTCTCCAACTGCCCGCAACTCAACAACCCCTGCAACGCCTTCAACCCGACGCCGGTGCGCTTTCTGGTGTGGGACGCCCTGGCCTGAGATGGCCTTGGATGGCCGCTTCGCCCGTCGGACGACCGACGCGCATTCCTCGATCCGCAGGACGACCTGCCTTCACTGAACCGTCGTCATGTTCAACAAAGTCCTGATCGCCAACCGCGGTGCGATTGCCTGCCGCATCATCCGCACCCTCAAGCGCATGGGCGTGACCTCGGTGGCGGTGTATTCCGAAGCCGATGCCGAATCGCTGCACGTCGCGATGGCCGACGAGTCGGTGTGCATCGGCCCGGCCGCCGTGAGCGCGAGCTACCTCTCGATGCAGACGCTGATCGACGCGGCATTGAAGACCGGTGCGCAGGCCATTCATCCCGGCTACGGCTTCCTGTCCGAGAACGCGGCCTTCGTTGAACTCTGCGAGAGCGCCGGCCTCGTGTTCCTCGGGCCCACGCCGCAGCAGATGCGCCTCTTCGGGCTCAAGCACACCGCACGTGCACTGGCTGATTCGTCGGGCGTGCCGCTGCTGCCCGGCAGTGGCCTGCTGGCCGACTTGGGCGAAGCGCTCGAACGCGCCGCGGCCATCGGCTACCCGGTGATGCTGAAGAGCAGTGCGGGCGGCGGTGGCATCGGCATGCAGATGTGCGCTGGTGCCGACGAGTTGCGCGCCGCATTCGAATCGGTGCGACGTTTGGCGCACGCTAACTTCTCGGATGGCGGCGTGTTCATCGAGCGCTACATCAGCGATGCACGGCACGTCGAGGTGCAGGTGTTCGGCGACGGCATTGGCCATGTCATCGCGCTCGGCGAGCGCGACTGTTCGCTGCAGCGGCGCAACCAGAAGGTGGTGGAAGAAACACCCGCACCGCATCTGCGCGCCGATGTGCGTGAGGCCCTGTTGTCCACGGCCTGCCGGCTGGCACAGGCTGCGTCTTACCGCTCGGCGGGCACGGTGGAATTCGTTGTCGACGCCGCGACGCAGGAGTTCTTCTTTCTCGAGGTGAATGCGCGGCTGCAGGTCGAGCACGGTGTGACCGAAGCGGTGACCGGCATCGACATCGTCGAGTGGATGGTGAAGCTTGGGGCAGGCGATCTGGCGCCTTTGGCGTCGATGAAAGTCGAGCCGCGCGGCCACGCCATCCAGGCCCGGCTGTACGCCGAAGACCCGGCCAAGAACTTCCAGCCGTCGACCGGCGTGCTGACCGAGGTCGTCTTTCCGCCCGGCATCCGTGTCGACACCTGGATCGAGCGCGGCACCGAGGTCAGCTCGCACTACGACCCGATGCTGGCCAAGCTCGTGGTGCATGGCAGCGACCGCGCCGATGCACTCGCAAAGCTGTCGAGCGCCTTGAGCGAGACACGCGTCGCCGGCCTCGAATCGAACCTCGATTACCTGCGCGCCGTGATGTCGTTCGCGCCCTTCGCCGAGGGCCGCCACACCACCCGCAGCCTCGCTTCGTTCACGGCCGAAAGCCGTGCGTTCGACGTGCTCAGCCCCGGCGTGCAGACCTCCGTGCAAGACTGGCCCGGCAGGCTCTGGTACTGGAATGTCGGCGTGCCGCCTTCGGGCCCGATGGATGCGCTGGCGCTGCGCCTGAGCAACCGGCTCGTCGGCAACGCCCCGGGCGATGCGGCGCTCGAGATCACCGTCGCCGGGCCGACCTTGCGCTTTCGCAGCGACCAGCGCGTGGCTGTCACTGGCGCGCCGATGGAGTTGACGCTCGATGGCGCATCCGTCTCGATGAACACGCGGATCGACGTGCGTGCGGGGCAGACGCTGCGCATCGGCCGGCTCACCGGTGCGGGCTGCCGCGCTTACTTGGCAGTCGACGGCGGCATCGACGTGCCGCTGTACCTCGGCAGCCGCTCCACCTTCACGCTCGGCCAGTTCGGCGGACATGGCGGGCGCTTGCTGCGCGCGGGCGATGTGCTTCACGTCGGCACGTCAATACCATCTGCAGCCATGACGGCCGAGGCGGCCGCTGCACTGGCACCGAGCATCGCAACGCACTGGGACATCGGCGTGCTGATCGGCCCGCACGCAGCGCCCGACTTCTTCACATCGGAAGACATCGACGTCTTCTTCTCCACCGACTGGCAGGTTCACTACAACTCCAGCCGCACCGGCGTGCGCCTGATCGGGCCGAAGCCCACCTGGGCACGACGCGATGGCGGCGAGGCCGGGTTGCACCCGTCCAACATCCACGACAACGCCTACGCCATCGGCGCGATTGATTTCACCGGCGACATGCCGGTGATCCTCGGCCCCGACGGGCCGAGCCTCGGTGGCTTCGTCTGCCCTGCGACCGTTGTGCAGGCCGAGTTGTGGAAGCTCGGGCAGCTGTCGCCCGGCAACACCGTGCGCTTCAAGCCGATGACGCTCGATGAGGCCACGACACTGGCACAGGCGCAGGACGCCGCGCTGCGGCTCGAACCCGTTCAGCCCTTGGCCTTGCCGCCTGCGAAGAGTCGCCCTCAAGATGCCGCGGTGCTTCACCGCACGCCGGCTGCGGGTGACCGCGTCGAGGTCGTCTACCGCCGCGCAGGCGATGCGTATGTGCTCGTCGAGTTCGGTGAACTGAAGCTCGACCTCACGCTGCGCTTTCAAGTGCACGCGCTGATGACCTTGCTCGAAGCCTGGCGCGCAGAAGGGCGCTTGCCCGGCATCGTCGACCTGACGCCGGGCATCCGCTCGCTGCAGGTTCACTACGACGGCGCGCAGCTGCCGCTGCCCCATCTGCTGGACCACTTATTGGCAGCGCAGGACCAGCTCGGTGCCGCGGCCGACATCGAGGTGCCGAGCCGCACCGTATGGCTGCCGCTGTCATGGGACGACCCCGCCACCCGCCTCGCGATCGACAAGTACATGCAGTCGGTGCGTGCCGACGCGCCCTGGTGCCCGAGCAACATCGAGTTCATCCGCCGCATCAACGGCCTGGCTGACCAGCAGGCCGTGCTCGACATCGTGTTCGCGGCGCGCTACATGGTGTTGGGCCTGGGCGACGTGTACCTCGGCGCGCCGGTGGCCACGCCGCTCGACCCGCGGCACCGGCTCGTCACCACTAAGTACAACCCGGCGCGCACCTGGACGCCGGAGAACGCGGTGGGCATCGGCGGTGCCTACCTCTGCGTGTACGGCATGGAAGGCCCGGGCGGCTACCAGTTCGTCGGCCGCACGGTGCAGATGTGGAACCGCTGGCGCAGCACCTCGCACTTCGAGCCCGGCAAGCCCTGGCTGCTGCGATTCTTCGACCAGATCCGCTTCTATCCGGTGAGTGCCGACGAGCTGCTCACACTGCGCCGCGACTTCATCGCCGGGCGCGCTTCGCTGCGTGTGGAAGAGGGCAGCTTTCGGTTGTCGGACTACGAGCGATATCTCCGCGACGAGGCACCATCCATCGAGTGGTTCAAGCGCACGCAGCAGGCCGCGTTCGAGGACGAGCGTGAGCGCTGGCGCATCGCGGGTTTGTCCGAGGCCGCGCAAGACGCCGCTGCAGTGGACGACGAAACCGCGTCCAACATCGCAGCGAACTTCGATGGCGAAGTCGTCGGCTCACAGGTCTCGGGCGGCGTGTGGGCGGTGCTGGTGAAAGCCGGCGATGTGGTGACCGCCGGCCAGGCGCTGGTTGTCGTCGAGTCGATGAAGATGGAGATCACCGTCCACGCGCMGTGCAGCGGCCGCATCGAGCGGCTCATGTGCAGCGCCGGCCAGCCGGTGACTGCGGGTCAGGCGCTGGTGCTGATGAATCCCGCGTAATCCGGAGTGATGGCGTGCGTCAGCTTGAAGCGCAATGCGTCGATGCGCTTTGGTGCAACACCGCGCACCAAGCCGGACCAGTGGTGCGCACTCTCGCCCTCAATCGGCGAATCGAACGCGTGATCTCTGCAAAGCACCTTGGCATGCGCTTTGCTCAACTCCCTGCGCAGGTAGAGCGGTTTCGGATGTCGCAAGACATTCGCAAAGCTCTTGCGCAGGGGCACTAGGGTTCCGATCGGCGAGCATGAGTTCGTCGGTGGCTGGTCCGAGAGTGTCCCGGCCCCGATGGCCCCTGCATCGAGGCTCCACGGAGGGATAAAAGCCCGGGAGAGCGACGTTTTGATCGTCTCTTCCTGCGCACGTCCCATCATTCAGGAGCCCTCTCATGCAATCGCTTCGCCTCGCTGCCCGTACCCCCGGTGCCCAGTCGCCCTTCCGCCGCTGGGTCGCCTCGCTGGTCAAGCCGCTCGCCGGCCTGACGCTGTCCATGGTTGCAGCCTCGGCATTTGCCGCTGGCCCTGCGACGATGAAGATCGGCACCGTGATCTGGATCGGTTACGGCCCGTTCTATGTTGCCGACGCGCTCGACCTTTACAAGAAGTACAACCTCAAGGTCTCGCTGCAGGTCTTCACCGACCCGGCGCTGATCCCGTCCGCACTTGCCAGTGGAGCGATCGATGGCGCGATGCTCACTTATGACCAGGTGGTCGGCCAGACTGCCGGCATCTCGGTGCAGAAGGTCGTGATGCCGATCGACTACTCGAACGGCGGCGACGCCATCGTGGCGGGCAAGGCCATCACCAAGGTATCGGAGTTCAAGGGCAAGAAGATCGGCTTCAATCCGCTCTCGCCGTCCGACTTCTTGCTGTCGTACGCGCTCAAGACCAACGGGCTGACCGACAAGGACATCACCTCGGTGAACATGACGCCTGAAGCGGTGCCGGCCGCCATGGCCTCGGGCCAGATGCCCATCGGCGTGACCTACGAGCCCAGCCTGTCGCAGATCGTTGGGCAAGACGGCGGCAAGAAGTTCCACGTGGTCTATTCATCGAAGCAGGCGCCAGGCTTGATCGCCGACGTGCTGGTGTTCGACGAGAAGGGCATCAAGGCACGCCCGGCCGACATCACCGGCGTGATGAAGGCTTACGTCGACGCGCTGGCCTACATGAAGGCCAAGCCCGATGAGGCCAACAAGATCATCGGCAAGTTTATGGGTGTGTCGGCCAAGGAGGTCAAGGAACAGCTGAGCGGCGTGTACAACATTCCCGTGGCCGAGATGCCCAAGGCCTTCGTCAAGGCGAAGGAGACGACGTCTTACTACGCCAGCGGCGAGATCATCGGCGAGATCCTCAAGGCCAAGGGGCAGATCAAGGAAGTGCCTGCCGCAGCGAGCACGATGGACGCGCAGTTCGTCAACGCGCTGGTCAAGAAGTAAGCTCATCGCGGGGCGGATTCCCGGCGAGGAATCCGCTCTCACCGGTCCGGTTCACAAGAGGTTCGCATGAGCATCTCGCAGACCTTTCGCTACCCCGATGGCGCAGCACCGAACATCGCCGCGCTCGCCTTCACGCTGCTCGGCTGGCCACTCGGCGTGGCGCTGCTGGTGCTGCCATCGTGGTGGCTCAATGCGCTCGGCTTCGTGCTGGTGGTGTTGACGCTGGTGTGGTCGGCGTACTTCATCCATGAGTTCGCCCACATGGCGATCTTTCGCGATGGGAACGTCAATGCCCGCTGGGGCACGCTGATGACGTGGATCAATGGCAGCTGCTTCGCACCGTTTGCCGACCTGCGCCGCAAGCACATGCGCCACCACGTCGAGCGGGCCGACGTGCTGACCTTCGATGCGCGCGGCTTTCTGCTGCGCTCGCCAGCCTGGTTTCGCAACACTGTCTTGGCACTCGAGTGGGCTTACGTGCCGGCGGTCGAGTTCATCATGCGGGCCTATGTGATCTCGCTGCCATTCATCAACGAGCGCAAGCGCGAACGGCGGCTGCGCATCATCGGCATCGCGCTGGTTCGCGTCGCTGCGTTTGCGCTGCTCGGCTGGCTGTCGCTCAAGGCGCTGCTGCTGTACTTCGCGGCCTACATGGTGTTCATCACCGTGCTGCGCTTTGCCGATTGCTTCCAGCACACCTACGACGCCTATCCCATCCTCGACGACACGCCGATCCCGAAAGACAAGCTACGCGATGCGGCCTACGAGCAGGCCAACACTTTCAGCAACGTCGTCGGCATCGACAGCTTCTGGCTCAACCTGCTGTGGCTGAACTTCGGTTATCACAACGCCCACCACGAGCGGCCCACGTTGCCGTGGTACCGGCTGCCGGCATACCACCGCAAGCTCTATGGCGACGACTATGTGCAGGTCATCCCGGTAAGAGCGCTGCTGAAGAGCTTTCACGTCAACCGGGTGAAGCGCGTGATCTCCGACGACTACGGCGCGGTCGCGCCCCACGGCTCGCCGGGCCGCGCCGATGCCTTCCTGGGCGCGGTGGGCGTGTCGTTCCTCACGGCCGTCTGATCTTGCGCCGGCACGACGGCCTGGAGCGTTGATGGAGCACCTATCTCTCGCCGGTCGCACGGCGCTCGTCACCGGCGCGGCCAGCGGCATCGGACGTGCCATCGCGCTGATGTTCGCTCGCGCCGGCGCGGCTGTTGCGGTGGGCCACCTGGACAGCGCAGCGCAGGCAGATGCCCTGGTGCGCGAAATCACCTCCCTTGGTGGCAAGGCCATTGCCTTCGATGCTGATGTCACTTTGAGTGCGGCCGTGGCGTCGATGGTCGATGCCACGCAGGCCGTGCTCGGGCCGATCGATGTGCTGGTCAACTGCGCCGGCATCATCCAGGAGAAGCCGTTTCTCGAAACGACCGAAGCTGACTGGCACCGCATGATCGACACCGACCTGGGCTCGGTGTTCCTGGCCTGCCGCGCGGTGCTGCCTGGCATGGTGGCGCGTGGCAGCGGGGTGGTGATCAACATCGCCTCGGACCTGGGCATCCTCGGCCGCGCCGAGTACGCGCCTTATTGCGCGGCCAAGGCCGGCGTGATCGGGCTCACCCGTTCGCTGGCGCGCGAGTTCGCGCCGGCCATTCGTGTCAACGCCATCGCGCCGGGGCCTGTCGAGACGCAGATGCTGTCGTCCGAATTCATGAGCCCCGAATGGCTGGAGAAGGAAAAGGCCATTCCGCAGAACCGGTTTGCCGACCCCGAGGAGATCGCCGCCACAGCGCTCTTTCTCGCCAGCGACCTGTCGCGCTTCTATTGCGGCCAAGTACTGGGCCCGAATGGCGGCTCGGTGATGCCATGAGCGCGAAGCGCCCGTCCCGCCACCGCCGGTCGCCCGACCGCTGTACCTCATTCATCGGAGAACCCGCATGACCGTCTTCATGAACGAACTGTCGTGGGTCGACTACCAGCAGCGTGTCGAACGTGATGCGCCGACGATCCTGCTGCCGGTCGGCGCGCTTGAGCAGCACGGCCCGCACCTGCCGCTGGGCACTGACGCGCTGCTGTCCACCGCGGTGGCCGCCGATGCGGCGCGGCGTGTCGGCGGCCTGGTGGCGCCGGCCCTTTCGTACGGCTACAAGTCGCAGCCCAAGTGCGGCGGTGGCAACCACTTCTGTGGCACGACGAGTGTCGACGCAGCCACGCTGATCGGCTCGGTGCGCGACGCTGTACGCGAGTTCGCGCGCCACGGCGTGAAGCGCCTGGTGCTGGTGAACGGCCACTACGAGAACCAGTGGTTCCTGATTGAAGGCATCGACCTCGGGCTGCGCGATCTCGGCCCGGGTGCTGCCCTTGAAGTGGTGCGCTTGGAGTACTGGGACTTTCTGAGCGAGAAGACGCTCGCCGCGGTATTCCCCGACGGCTTCCCCGGCTTCGCACTCGAGCACGCCGCAGTGATCGAGACCTCGCTGATGCTGCACTACCACCCGTCGCTGGTGCGTGTGGACCTGATCCCTGTCGACCCGCCGGCGGACTTTCCGCCATACGACGTGTACCCCTCGCGCAAGAACTGGGTGCCGCTGTCGGGTGTGCTCTCGTCCGCGCGCGGGTCGGATGCAGCCAAGGGCCGCCTCATCGCCGAAGAAGTCACGCGCCGCATGGCCGAGGCCATCGACGCCCGCTTTCCATGATGGACCTGCCCCGCTCAACGACGGCGCTGATCGTCATCGACATGCAGCGCGATTTCTGCGCGCCCGGCGGCTATGCGGCGCGTGCCGGGCTGGACGTAACGCGCCTCGCCGCGCCCATCGCTGCGATCGGCCGTCTGCTGACGGCTGCGAGGCGAGCTGGGCTGCTGGTCGTGCACACACGCGAGGGTCACCGCAGCGACCTGACGGATTGCCCGCCCGAGAAGCTGCTCCGCAGCGCATCGGCCGGTGCGGCCATCGGCTCTGCCGGTCCGCTCGGCCGCTTGCTCGTGCGGGGCGAAGTTGGCCACGACTTCATCGACGAACTGCGGCCTGAAGCGGGCGAGCCGGTGGTCGACAAGCCCGGCTACGGTGCCTTTCACCAGACCGATCTGGCGCAGGTCTTCGCGGGCCGCGGCATCGGCACGCTGGTGCTGTGCGGCGTAACCACCGAGGTCTGCGTGCACTCCACGCTGCGCGAAGCCATCGACCGCGGCTTTCGCTGCTTCACGGTCGGCGATGCCTGTGCGGCCAGCAACCCTGCGCTGCACGAGGCGGCGCTCGCGATGATCGGCGTCGAAGGCGGTATCTTCGGCAGCGTGGTGAGCACCGACGACGTGGTCGCCGCGCTCGCCCCGGAGACACGTGCGACATGACCCAAGTCCGCAAGATGTGGCCGTTGCTCACGGCCACGCACCGCTATGACAAGACCATCTCCACCTACCAGCGTGGCCGCGGCCAGCTGATCGAGGCGCCGATCCTGGCGTATCTGATCGAGACGGCCAATGGGCGCATCCTCTACGACGTGGGGTGTGACCACACCAAGATTGCCGACCCAGCGGCCCGCGCACGCTGGTACGACCCGGCGGTGTTCGACTTCGGCGCACCTGAGATGACCGAGGAGCAGCGCATTCCGCGCCACCTGGCGCGGTTGGGGCTCACCCCGGCCGATGTCGACGTGATCTTCGTCGGCCACCTGCATTTCGACCACGCCGGCGGCCTGAAGGAGCTGCGCCGCTGCGGCTGCGGTGCCGAGATTCATTTGCAGCAAGACGAGTGGGATGCCGCCGCCAGCGGCGACGATGTGGCCGTTTTCAGCGACGACCTGATCGACGACGCCGGCGCGCCGCTGCAGTTTCGGCTGCAGCGCGGCGAGTACGAAGTGGTGCCCGGTGTGCGAGCCATCACCTCGCCGGGCCATACCGCCGGCCACATGTCGATGTGGATCGAGATGCCGAAAGGCCCGCCGGTGCTGCTGTGCGGCGACGCGGCCGACCTGCAGGAGAACCTGGACGACGAAATCGCCCCTGGCACGCTGTGGCAGGGCAGGGAGCAACAGGCGATCGACAGCATCCGCAAGCTGAAAGCTCTGTCAGGTGAAACTGGCGCGCAACTCTGGCCCAATCACGACATGGCATTCTTTCGCGCCTTGCCCGCGTTCCCTCAGCCTGTCGAATGAGTCCCTCTCCGTTCAACGACGTTCCGCCCCGCTACCGCGGCGTGTGGAGCCGCACCCTGCTGCAAACACCCGAGCTTCGCGACACCAGCACCTTCGTGCGCTGGATGCAGACGCCGCGCTGGCATGCCGACCTGCGTGTGCCGCTGGCTGCCCGCGGCACCGGCGAGCCGACCCCCGAGATGCTGGCCCAGCAGCAAGGCTTCTGCGGGCTGACCCGCGTCGACCGGCAGGACGGCGCCGAGACCTGCAGCTGGCTCCGGCAGCTCGACTTCCAGCCGCCCCGGGCCACGCCCGACATCGGCCGCATCGTGTTCGAGACGTCGAACCGGCTGGTCGAGACCGGCATCCACAGCGAGTACCGCGAGGTGTGGGAGCGCGTGCCCGGCTCGACCGGCCGTTACGTGGCGCTGGAGGCCCAGCCGGTGGAACCCGGAGCTGCGCGCAGCCTGATGCTGGTGTCCGGCCGCTTTGCGATGCGCGTGCGTGCCCGCGGCGCTGATTGGCCAGCCGGCGCAACCGAGCTGGTCGACCTCGTGCACGGCAGGGTCGAGGGCTGGCAAAGCCTGCTCGACTTCGAAATTTCGTTTTGCCAGCTCGAAGCAGGGCGCCTGAGCATTCAGCGCTCGACGCTGCCGATGCTGGAAGGGCACGACGAAGCCTGCAACATCCGCCGAAGCAGCAAGCGCGAGGCCGTGGTGGCCGGCCCCGACGGCGCCACGCGCTGGAACGTGCTCGACTGGGATGCCGACAGCACGGTGATCCTCTGAGAAGGTGACTGGCTCAGCCTTTCAGGCCACGCGCCCGAACCACCACACCGACAAGGCCGCCGCCAGCAGCACCAGTGCGGCGCCTGCCGCAGCAAACAGCGCGGTGATTTCGGTCTCCTTCTTCTCGACGACCATGCGCGAGCTGAGGCTCTGGTAGACCTTCTTAAGGTCGGCCGCCGTGCCGGCGTAGAAGTATTCGGCGCGCGTCAGGTTGGCCACGTTCTTCAGCGTGTCTTCGTCCAGGCGCACGCGCATCGACCAGCCCTCGAAGCCGATGGTCTCGCCTTCCTTGGTGCCGATGCCGACTGAATAAACCTTAACGCCGCGGTCGGCGGCCATCTTGGCGGCGTCCATCGGGTCGGGGCCGGTGGTGCGCTGGCCGTCGGTCAGCAACACGATGGCGGCCGACGTGAACGAGCCGGGCGGTACCGGCGTGAACTCTTTGGGCGGCTTGTCGCCCGGGCCGAGTGGCATGTTGCGTTGGCCGGTGATCTGCGACAGGTCGATGCCCGCATCGGGGAAGATGGTCGCGAGCGACAGCACGATGCCGCTGCCGATGGCGGTGCCGCGCTGCAGCTGGAAGCGGTCGATCGCCGCGACGATGTCTTCGCGGTTCTGCGTGGGGGGCTGCACCACGGCGGCGGTGCCGGCGAACGAGACCACGCCGACCCGCACACTGCGCGGCAGGTCGTTGAGGAAAGCCTTGGCGGCCTCTTGCGCGGCCACCATGCGGTTGGGCTGCACGTCGGTGGCGCGCATGCTGCCCGACACGTCCATCGCGAGGATGATCGTTTCCTGCTGAAGCGGCAAGGTGACCACCGCGCGCGGCCGGGCGCTGGCGAGCAACAGCGTGGCCAGCGCCAGCAGCATCAGTACTGGCGGCACGTGCCGGCGCCAGCCCGGCCCCTTGCCCATCGCCTGCTTGACGATGGACAGGCTGGCAAAGCGAAGTGTGTTCTTCTTGCGCCGGTGCATCAGCCACCAGTACAGCAGCACCAGCAGCGGCAGCGCGAGCAAAGACCAGAGCAGATCAGGCCACGCGAAGGTCATCTTGCTTCTCCGTGGGCAAAGGTTTCAGGTGAGCCGGCAGGCCACCGCCGGCGGCGAGTTGGCTGCGCCGGCGCCGCAGCTCGACAAAGCGCATCAAGGTGTTGACCAGGTCTTCGTCGGTCGCCAACTCCAAGGCGTCGACGCCTGCACGCGTGAGGCCGGTACGCAGCTCGGCCTCCTGCTGCTCGGCGACCCTGGCGAAGCGCGCGCGAAAGCCCGGGTCGCGGGTGTCGACCAGCAGCTGTTCGCCGGTTTCGGCGTCCTGCATGGTCACCATGCCCAGGTCGGGCAGCTCCATTTCGAGCGGGTCGTACAGGCGCACGGCCAGCACCTCGTGGCGCTGGGCCAGGCGGGCGAGCGCGTCGCCCCAGCCGAGCGCGCTTATGAAGTCGGACACCACGAACACCGTCGAGCGGCGAGGGATCAGCGGGGCGGCGCGCAGCAGCAGGTCTTGCAATTGGGTCTGCGTCTTGGCCTGCGGGGTGGCGTGCTTGCTCATGCGCTGCAGCAGGTGCAGCACATGGGAGCGGCCGTTGCGAGCGGGCAGCACGTCGTCGAGTGAGTTGCCGTAGAGCATGGCGCCGACGCGGTTGCCATGGCGGGTCAGCAGCCGCGCCAGCACCGCCACGAAGTCGGTGGACACGCTGCGCTTGCTTCTGACTTCGAGCCCCGTGGCGCCTGTGCTCCCTTGCGAGCCGAAGTCGATGCTGCCGCTCAGGTCGAGCAGGAACCACGCGGTGAGTTCGCGGTCTTCGGTGAACTGGCGCACGTACGGCTGCTGCAGCCGGGCGGTAACGTTCCAGTCGATGTGGCGCACGTCGTCGTGGTGCTGGTACTCGCGCAGGTCGGCAAGGTCCAGCCCCGCCCCGCGGAAGAGCGTGCGGTAGTCGCCTTGGAGCAGCCCGTCGAGACGGCGGATCACCGTCCACTCGAGGCGCCGCAGGATGGCGTCAGGTGTTGCCGGGTTCGCCATGGGCCATGGGTTTGTCGGGCTTCGGCACTTTCTGCACGATGCGGTGAATGATCTGGTCGGCAGTAAGCCCGTCGGCCAGCGCTTCGTAGCTCAGCACCAGGCGGTGGCGCAGCACGTCGGCCACCAGGTCGGTCACGTCTTCGGGCAGCGCGTAGCTGCGGCCACGCATCATGGCCAGCGCCTTGGCACCTTCAATCAGGCCGATGGTGGCGCGCGGGCTGGCGCCGAAGTTGATGTACTTGGCCAGGTCGGGCAGGCCGTGGCGCGCCGGCGTGCGCGTGGCGCCGATCAGCTTCACCGCATACTGCACGAGCGACGGATCGACGTAGACCTTGCGGCATTCGTGTTGCAACTCGGCAAGCTGGGTGGTGCTCGCGACCGACGACACCGTGGTCGGGTCGCCCGTCACGCGGCCGACGATCACGAACTCTTCTTCCTCGGTTGGGTAGTCGACCAGCACCTTCATCATGAAGCGGTCGACCTGCGCTTCGGGCAGCGGGTAGGTGCCTTCGGTCTCGATCGGGTTCTGCGTGGCCATCACCAGGAAGGGCGAGGGCACCTTGTGCGTTTCGCCGGCGATGGTGACCTGGCGCTCCTGCATCACCTCGAGCAACGCGCTCTGCACCTTTGCCGGCGCGCGGTTGATTTCGTCGGCCAGCAGCAGGTTGGCGAAAACAGGACCGAGCGATGTCGCGAACTCGCCCGTCTTCTGGTTGTAGATGCGCGTGCCCACCAGGTCGGCCGGCACCAGGTCGGGCGTGAACTGGATGCGCTTGAAGCTGCCCCGCAGCGTGGTCGCGAGCGTCTTGATGGTGATGGTCTTGGCCAGCCCCGGCACACCCTCCACCAGCAGGTGACCCTGCGCCAGCATCGCGACCATCACACGCTCGAGAAAGCGGTCTTGGCCGACGACGACGCGCTTCACCTCGTAGAGGATCTGCTCCATCAAAGTAGCAGTCGGACTTGGCTCGATTTTGCTCATGGAATCTCGCTCAGAAAGGTGGCATGCCGGCCGCAGCGGCAGCGTTCTCGATGGGTACGGCAAATCCGATGCCGATGAAGGTGCGTGCCTCGGTGGGGTTGAGGATGGCGGTGACGATGCCGACCACGCTGCCGTCCATCGTGACGAGCGGGCCACCCGAGTTGCCCGGGTTGGCGGCGGCGTCGAACTGGATCAGGTTGGTCAGCTTGCGCTGGCCCTGCGGTGAGCGGAACTCGCGTTTCAGGCCCGAGACCACGCCGCCAGAAACAGACGGGCCGATGCCGAAGGGGTAGCCCACGGCGATGACTTCGTCGCCAGGATTCAGATCGCCGGTGGAGCGCATGGTGGCGGCCTGCAGGTCGTCGGGGATGGTCTGCGCGCGCAGCACGGCCAAGTCGTTTTCGGGCTGCACGCCGACGATGCTGGCCGCGGACTCGCTGCCGTCTGCGAAGGTGACCTTCAGGCGCTTGGAGCCGGAGATCACGTGCAGGTTGGTGAGGATGGTGCCGTTGTCGACGATCACCACGCCGGTGCCCGTGGCGTGCTTGCCATGCGGGGATTCTTCCGGGTCGGCCTTCTTCTTTCCCTTGCCGGGTGGCGGGGTGGGGGAGTCGTCGACCTCATCGTCGCCTTCGACCCGCACGACCGAGGGTGCGACGGCGTCATAGGCCTTGGCGTAGGCCGATGGCAGCGGCTCTTTCTCGAGCGAGCGCCGCACCGCGGTGTCTATGTCTTTTTGCGTCAGGGGCAACCCGGAGGGCGCGAAAGTCCGCATTGAAAATGCGCCGAGCAACACCAGCAGCAGACCGACGGTTGCCCAGGCCATTCGCTCTCGCCAGACAGCGCCTTTGCGGCGTATCGGAACAGCGGGTTGGGGTTGGGTGGGCTCGTCGACCGCGGGCGAAGGCGATGGCACGGAGGCCTGTCGCGGCGAACGGCTGTAAAGCGGAGCCTTTCTCATGCTGACCACCTCCACACGAGGGCGCAGACTGGAACTGAACGACCGGTGGCAAGCACCGGCCAACGACATGCACACCGTATCACGGCAGCGATGTCTATGCACGTGAGGGATGATTGGGAGATGCTCTGGATCGATACCCACTGCCATCTCGACGCCGCCGAGTTCGACGCTGACCGGCCCGACGTGGTTGCCCGTGCGCGCGCCGCCGGGGTGCGGCAGCTCGTGCTGCCCGCCGTGGCCGTGGGCAATTTCGACACCGTGCGCGCGCTGGCCCATGAGCACGGCCTGGCTTATGCGCTGGGCATACACCCGCTGTGCGTGAACGACGCTGCCGAAGCCGATCTGCTGACCCTGCGTGATGCGCTTGCCGCGCACCGGGACGACCCCCGGCTGGTCGGCATCGGCGAGATCGGGCTCGACCATTTCGTGCCGGGGCTCGACCTGCCCAAGGCGGAGCATTTCTATGCCGAGCAGCTCAAGCTTGCGCGCGACGCCGGGCTGCCGGTAATCCTGCATGTGCGGCGCTCGGCCGACACCTTGCTGAAGCACCTGCGGCGCATTCCGGTGAGCGGCATCGCCCATGCCTTCAACGGCAGCGAGCAGCAGGCCGACACCTTCGTCAAGCTCGGTTTCCGACTCGGCTTCGGCGGGGCGATGACCTTCGACCGCGCGCTGCAGATCCGGCGCCTGGCGCAGCGCGTGCCGGACCATGCGCTGGTGCTGGAAACCGATTCGCCCGACATCCCGCCGCACTGGCTGTATCGCACCGCCGAGCAGCGTGCTGCGGGCGCGGTGTCGCGCAACGAGCCGGCCGAGTTGCCGCGCATTGCCGCCACGCTGGCCGAGCTGCGCGGCTGGACGCTGGAGCAGACGGCGCAGACCTGTTCCGACAATGCCTGCGCCGCCTTGCCGCGTCTTGCGCACCTCGCCGCTCTGGCAGACTGACGGGCCGATGCCTTCCACCGACTCTCTGATTGCGCCTCCGCTGCAAGGCCTCGCCCCGGTGATCGACGAACACACCAAGCTGGTCGTGCTGGGCAGCTTCCCCGGCGTGGCCTCGCTGCAGGCCGGCCAGTACTACGCGCATCCGCGCAACCACTTCTGGCCGGTGCTCTCGGCGCTGTGGAATGTGGACCTGCGCACGCGGCCTTACGACGAGCGACTGAAAGAAGTGGTCAAGCGCGGCCTCGGCATCTGGGATGTGTACGCCTTCTGCCGCCGCGAAGGCAGCCTCGACAGCGCGATCGAAGACGCCGAGTTCAACGACCTCGCCGGCTTGAAACGGCGTGCGCCGCTGTTGCGTGCGATTGCCCACAACGGCGGCGAGTCGGCCCGCGCGATGCGATTCACCAGTTCGCTGGGCGTCGACGTGATCCGCCTGCCGTCGACCAGCCCGGCGAATGCGTCATGGAGCTTCGAGCGCAAGCTCGCGGCCTGGCGCGAAGCCTTCACCACACACGGCATTGCATGAAACGAAACCAGACGAGCGAGATGGCGCCCGCCACCTTGTCCGAATTCGAAGGGGTGCGCTACCTGCACCTGGGAACGCCCTGGGTGCAGGGCGCGATGCGGGTGCGCAAGCCGCACACCATCGAGCTTGACTACGTGCAGCGCATGATGGTGTGGATGCTGTTTCGCGAGCAGGCACAGCTCACCAAGGGCCATGCCGTGCAGCTCGGCCTCGGCTCGGCCGCGATCACTCGCTTCTGCCACCGGAACCTGCGCATGAAGACGTCGGCGGTGGAGCTCAACCCCACCGTCATCACCGCCTGCCGGCTGTGGTTTCATCTGCCGGCCGACGACGCCCGCCTCACTGTGCTCAACGAAGATGCTGCCGTCTACGTGGCCGACCTGGCGCATGCCGAATCGGCCGACGTGCTCAACGTCGACCTCTACGACCACGACGCGGCCAGCCCGGTGCTCGACGACCAGGGCTTTTACGACGCCTGCGAGCGCCTGCTGGCCGACGGCGGCGTGATGACGGTCAACCTGTTCGGCCGCGATGCGAGCTTCGAGCAAAGCGCCAGCCGGATCGCCGCCGCCTTCGGCCCGCACGCGGTGCTGTCGCTGCGGCCCACCAAGGAAGGCAACACAGTTGTCGTGGCGGTAAAGAACTTTGCTTTTCCTGACCGAGAGACGCTTGCTGCCCGCGCGGAAAACATTGAAACTCGCTTCGCTTTGCCGGCGCGCAAGTGGTTGCGCATGATTCGCGCACTGCCCGACCTGACACCATGACCACTGCCGCTCCCCAAGCCAAACCTTCCAAGCCCCTCAAACCGTCGAGCCCTCATCCCGCAGGGCGGCTCGAGTGGCGGCGCATGCTGCGCTGGTTGCTGGAAGACGGCATCATCAGCGCCGCCAATTACGAGCAGACCTCGCACCGCTTCGCCGCCGGCGACAGCGTCCAGCACCCATTGGTGCGCCTGGCCAACGCCGAGCTGATCAGCGCCAAGACCGGCAAGCCGCTCGACATCGAGATGCTCACCGAATGGCTGGCCGGCCATTGCGGCATGCCTTACCTGCGCATCGACCCGCTGAAGGTCGACGTGGGCCGCGTGGCCGACGTGATGTCGATCACCTACGCCGAGCGCCGCCGTTCGTTGCCGCTGCAGTTCGGCACGAATGAGGTGACAGTCGCCACCAGCGAACCCTTCGACCTGGGCTGGGTGCCCGAGATCGAGGCCCACACCCGCAAGTCGCTGCGCATGGTGGTGGCCAACCCGATCGACCTGGTGCGCTACACCACCGAGTTCTACACGCTGCAGCGCTCCGTACGCAACGCCATCAAGACCGGCGAGATGGCCGCCACGGCGAGCTTCGAGCAGCTGGTGGAGCTGGGCCGCAGCAACAAGCAGCTCGACGCCAACGACCAAGGCGTGGTGCAGGTGGTCGACTGGTTGTGGCAATACGCCTTCGACCAGCGCGCGAGCGACATCCACCTCGAGCCGCGGCGTGACCTGAGCGTGATCCGCTTCCGCATCGACGGCGTGATGCACACCGTCTACCAGCTGCCGCCGGGCGTGATGAACGCAATGACGGCGCGCATCAAGCTGCTCGGCCGCATGGACGTGGTCGAGAAGCGCCGCCCGCTCGACGGCCGCATCAAGACGCGAAACCCGCAGGGCGACGAAGTCGAAATGCGCTTGTCGACGCTGCCCACCGCCTTCGGCGAGAAGATGGTGATGCGGATCTTCGACCCGGACACCACCGTCAAGCAGCTCGATGCGCTGGGGTTCGGTACACACGATGCGCAGCGCTGGGAAGGGCTGGTGTCGCGCGCGCACGGCATCATCCTCGTGACCGGGCCCACCGGTTCGGGCAAGACGACGACGCTCTATTCCACGCTGCGCCGCCTGGCCACCGACGAGGTGAACGTCTGCACGATCGAAGACCCGATCGAAATGATCCAGCCGGCCTTCAACCAGACGCAGGTGCAATCGTCTATCGACCTCGGCTTTGCCGAGGGCCTGCGTGCACTGATGCGGCAGGACCCGGACATCATCATGGTCGGCGAAATCCGCGACCTCGAAACCGCCGAGATGGCGATCCAGGCCGCGCTCACCGGCCACCTGGTCTTCAGCACCCTGCACACCAACGATTCGGCCTCGGCCATCACCCGCTTGTCCGACCTGGGCGTGCCGCCGTACCTGATCGGCGCCACCGTCATCGGCGTGCTGGCGCAGCGCCTGGTGCGCACGCTGTGCGCCAGCTGCAAGCAGCCCGACGAGGTGACGACGGCCGAAAGCATCGACGAAGTCATCAAGCCGTGGCGCATCAACGGCAAGGTCAAGCCGTACAAGCCGGTGGGTTGCCTGGAATGCCGCATGACGGGCTACCGCGGCCGCGCCGGGCTCTACGAGTTGCTCAGCGTGAGCGATGCGGCGAACGCGTGCATCCACCCCACGCCCGACATCTCCAAGCTGCGCAAGCAGGCCTTGAGCGAGGGTTTGCGCCCCTTGCGCCTTGCGGGAGCGATGAAAGTGGCCGAAGGCCTGACCACGATCGAAGAAGTGCTGCGTGCCACGCCCGCCTGGGACGTCTGAAATTCTCACCTGAACCTCAGCTGAACGCTCGTGCGCGTTAGGCGCTGCGTCGTGCGCTACGTGTAAACCACACGCGGGCCACTAGGGGTTGCTGCCTAGAATCGATCGAGTTTGTTACTCGAGGAGCAGCACTTGAAAATCAAGAGCCAAAGAGACTTTTGGTCGGGGGTCATGTTCATGTTGGTCGGCATCGGTTTTGCCGTCGGCGCGACGAACTACAGCATGGGGGCTTCGGCACGGCCGGGTCCTGGTTACTTTCCCCTGTTGCTCAGCATCATCCTTGCCATTCTGGGTGGGATCGTGCTGTTCAAGAGCCTCACCATCGAGACTGAAGGCGGTGACCCGATCGGCCACATTGCATGGCGGCCGCTGATCGTGATCGTGGTGGCGATCACCGTGTTCGGCATCATGCTGCCGCGACTCGGCATGATCATCACCATTCCCGTGCTGATCTTCATCACCAGTCTTGCGGGCGACGAGTTCAAGTGGAAGGGCGTCCTGATCAACGCCATCGTGCTGACCGTGTTCTCCTGGCTCATCTTCGTGGTGGGCCTGAGTCTCACGATCCCGGTGTGGCCTCCGTTCATGACGAACTGAATTCCACACCTGAATCCCGACAAAACCGAACAAGAGGGTTGACCCATGGACCTGATCAACAACCTGATGCTGGGCTTCGGCGTGGCGTTCACGGTGCAGAACCTGCTGTATGCGTTCTTCGGCTGCGTGCTGGGCACGCTGATCGGCGTGCTGCCCGGCCTCGGCCCGGTGGCCACGATCGCGATGCTGCTGCCGTCGATCTATGCACTCGACGCGACACCGGCGCTCATCATGCTCGCCGGCATCTACTACGGTGCGCAGTACGGCGGTTCGACCACCGCCATCCTGATCAACGTGCCGGGTGAATCGTCGTCGGTCGTGACGGCGATCGACGGCTACCAGATGGCGCGGCAAGGCCGCGCAGGCCCCGCGCTCGCGGCAGCCGGCCTCGGTTCGTTCTTCGCCGGCTGCGTCGGCACGATCGTCATCGCCGCGTTTGCGCCACCGCTCACCGAGTTGGCCTTCAAGTTCGGTCCGCAAGAGTATTTCTCGCTGATGGTGCTGGGCCTGGTCGGTGCCGTGGTGCTGGCATCTGGTTCGCTGATCAAGGCGATCTCGATGATCATCCTGGGCCTCACGCTGGCGCAGATCAACACCGACGTGATCTCGGGCACCGCGCGCTACAGCTTCGACATCCCCGAGCTCACCGATGGCATCGGCTTCGTCGTGATTGCCATGGGCGTGTTCGGTTTTGGTGAAATCATTGCCAACCTTGGCATGCCGGCAGAGCACCGCGAAGTCTTCACCAACGAGGTGAAGGGCCTGTGGCCGACCAAGCAGGACTTCAAGGAAGCCTGGCCCGCCGTGCTGCGCGGCACGGCGCTGGGTTCGATATTGGGCGTGTTGCCGGGCGGCGGCGCACTGCTGTCCTCGTTCGCAGCTTACACACTCGAGAAGAAGATCGCCGGTGCCAGTGGCCGGTTCGGCAAGGGCGACATCCGCGGCGTGGCCGGCCCTGAGTCGGCCAACAACGCCGGTGCGCAGACCTCGTTCATCCCGATGCTGACGCTCGGCATCCCCCCGAACGCCGTGATGGCGCTGATGGTCGGTGCGATGACCATCAAGGGCATCCAGCCCGGACCGCAGGTCATGACCAGCAACCCGCAGCTCTTCTGGGGCCTGATCGCCTCGATGTGGGTTGGCAACGCGATGCTGGTGATCCTGAACTTGCCGCTGATTGGCATCTGGATCAAGCTGCTGACGGTGCCGTATCGCTTCCTGTTCCCGGCCATCACGTTGTTCTGCTGCATCGGCGTCTATACCTTGAACAACAACACGTTCGACGTCTACATGACGGCTGGGTTTGCGGCCATCGGCTACCTCTTCTACAAGCTGAGCTGCGAAGGAGCGCCGCTGCTGCTGGGGTTCATCCTCGGGCCGATGATGGAAGAGAACCTGCGGCGCGCGCTGCTGCTGTCCCGCGGCGACTGGAGCACCTTCATGATTCGCCCTCTGTCCGCCGGCCTGCTCATCGCCGCGCTGCTGATGGTCGTGGTCGTGATGCTGCCGTCGATCAAGAAGAAGCGCGAAATCGCCTTCGTCGAAGACTGATCGGCGTACGTTGCCAGTCGCTGACAAGCCGCCCTCGGGCGGCTTGTTTGTTTGCGGAATTCCCTTTGACGACGGAGGTACTGAAGTGAAGCGTCTGGATCAACTCTCGCTCGGCTGGCGGACGCACCTCATCTTCCCCCGCTTCGATGGGCAGGTGATCGAGCGCGCCGACTGTCTGGTGGTGCGAACGCCTGCGAACCCGGCGTTCTGGTGGGGCAACTTCCTGTTGTTCGACCAGGCACCGCGCGCCGGCGATGCAACACGCTGGCTGCGACGCTTCGATGAAGAGCTGGTGCAACCCGACCCGCTCGTGCAGCACCTGGCGTTTGGCATCGACGTGAGCGAGCCGTTCGATTTACCAGCCGACATCGCTGCGGCGGGCCTGGTGCTGAACGAAGGCGCAGTGCTTCAGCTCGCCCCTCACCAGCTGCGATCTGCATCGCTGGTCGAAGGGTTCACCGTGCGGCCGCTGCGGCTGCCTGACGAAGACACGCTGGCCGTCGACGCGCAGGTGGCTTCCGATGCGAACGAACACGAGCCGCAAAGCTATCGACGCCACCGCAAGAAGATGATGGAACGCTACGGTGCGATGTGCCATGCGGGCTGGGGTCACTGGTTCGGCGTCTTCGCACAGTTGCCCGCCGGCGAGCAGCTCGTGGCGGACTGCGGCTTGTTTGCCGATGGCCCGCCATCACAGCAGACGCTCGGCCGCTTCCAGCACGTGTCCACCCATCCGGCATGGCGCCGCCGCGGGCTTTGCCGCGCCATGATCCACGCGGTGTGCCGCCACGGCTTCGAGCAGATGGGCTTGCAGCATCTCGTGATGATGGCCGACCCGCACGATGTGGCGATCGGCATCTATGAATCGCTCGGCTTCCAACGCAGTGCGAGCACTTGGGAGCTGGAGCGCAAACCCTTGTCGGAGCGGCGCTGAATTCGGCTCCCTAGAATCGACGGCAATGAGTTCATCTTCCATCGCGGCCGACTCTTCGGCGCTGCAACGCGCGTTCTGGCCGGGGCTGCTGTTGGCGACCATCGGTGCCATCGGCTTCTCGGGCAAGGCCATCATCGTCAAGCTGGCCTATCGCTACGGCGTGGACGCGATCACGTTGATCATGTACCGCATGCTCTTTGCGTTGCCGCTGTTCCTGCTGCTCTCGTGGTGGGCAGGGCGCGGCAAGCCGGCGCTCACGCGGCGCGACTGGATCACGGTCTTCGGCCTCGGCTTCAGCGGCTACTACCTCGCGAGCTTTCTCGACTTTGCCGGGCTCGCCTACATCACCGCCGGCCTCGAGCGGCTGATTCTGTACCTGAGCCCGACGCTGGTGCTAGCGCTGGGGGTGGTGCTCTTCAAGCAGAAGGTCACTCGTCGGCAGCTGATCTCGCTGGCGGTGAGCTACTGCGGTGTGTTGCTGGTCTTCGGCCACGAGGTCACGCTGTTGGGCAAGGACGTGGCCTTGGGTGCCTTGCTAGTGTTCTGCAGCACGGTGAGCTATGCGCTGTACCTCGTCTTCAGCGGCGCAGAGGTCAAGCGGCTGGGGGCGCTGCGCCTCACGGGTCTCGCAACCACGGTCGCCTGCGTGCTCTGCATCGTGCAGTTCTTCGTGATGCGGCCGGTCTCTGCGATGGCCGTCGCCCCGCAGGTGCTGTGGCTGTCGGCACTCAACGCCACGGTCTGCACCTTCATGCCGGTGCTGATGGTGATGATGGCCATCGAACGCATCGGCGCCCCGATGACCACGCAGATCGGCATGTTCGGCCCGCTGTCGACAATCTTGATGGGCGTGGTGATTCTCGGCGAACCGTTTACTGGCTGGATCGCCGCCGGCACCGTGCTCGTCATGGCAGGTATCTGGCTGCTTGCCAAATGGAGGTGATGTTGGCCCCCCAGTCGCTTCGCTCCTGCCCCCAAGGGGCGCCAGCCTGTCCTTGGGACGGCCCGGCGGACGGCTGTTGCTCTGTCACGCGTCACTGCGTTCGCTGTGGGCGTGGTGCTCTTTGTTGATGTGGAGGTGAAACATGGATCTCGGAATTGCTGGCAAGTGGGCTTTGGTGTGTGCGGCAAGTAAAGGGCTCGGAAAAGGCTGCGCGCAAGCGCTGGTGAAGGAGGGCGTGAACGTCGTCATCACTGCGCGTGGCGCCGAGGCGCTGGAGGCGACCGCGGCTGAGCTGCGTGCATTGAAAGGTGGCGAGGTTCGTGCCGTTGCGGGCGACATCACGACGCCTGAGGGCCGCGCGGCGGCATTGGCGGCTTGTCCGCAGGTCGACATCCTTGTCAACAACGCGGGTGGCCCGCCGCCGGGCGACTTTCGCAACTGGGATCGTGATGCCTGGATCAAGGCGCTCGACGCCAACATGCTCACGCCTATCGAACTGATGAAGGCTGTGGTCGACCCGATGATGGCGCGTGGTTTCGGCCGCATCGTCAACATCACCTCGGCCGCGGTGAAGGCGCCGATCGACGTGCTCGGTCTGTCGAACGGCGCGCGTTCGGGCCTCACCGGCTTCACCGCCGGCCTGGCGCGCAAGACGGTGCTGAAGAACGTGACCATCAACGGCCTCTTGCCAGGGCCTTTCGAAACCGACCGCCTGCGCGTCACGATGGAAGGTGCAGCCAAGTCCAGCGGGCAAAGCATCGACGCCATCGCCGAGGCGCGCCGCAAGCAGAATCCGGCTCAACGTTTCGGCACCGCCGAAGAGTTCGGTGCAGCCTGCGCCTTCCTGTGCAGCGTGCATGCCGGCTACATCACCGGCCAGAACCTGCTGATGGACGGCGGCGCCTACCCCGGCACGTTCTGAGTGCAAGGGCTGTAAGAAAGACAGGAGAGCTCAGGGCTTGGCCTGTCTTGATGTGACGACGATGCCCGCCGCGATGAGGGCGAAGGCGGCGACGTGGTACGCCCTCGGCGGCTCGCCTAGCAACGCGGCCGACATCAGCGCGGCAAACAGCGGCGTGAGGTTGCTGAAGAACGCGGCGACGGCCGGGCCCACCGTGGCCACGCCAACGCCCCAGCACCGGTAGGCGATGAGCGAGGGGCCCAGCGCCACGTAGACGAGCGCCCACAGCACACCCGGCGACCAATGGATTTCTGCAGGATGCACGGCGTGCTCGACGCCTGCACCCAGCGCTGCCCATGCGCCGCCGAAGATAACTTGCATCAGCAGCATTTCGGCCCAGCCCCAGTCGGGCCGTTCGTCGCCGCGAAACGAAGCCGGTGGCCGGGCGAGCATCCAGCTGTAGAGTGCCCACAGCGCGGCTGCCAGCAACATCAGCAGATCACCAGGCACCAGCTTCAGCGTGAGCAAAGCCGTGACATCCCCGCGCGAAAGCACCAGCATCACACCGGCCAGCGACAACAGCGCACCGACCCAATGCCGCGCTGCCGGCCGTTCGCCGTAGAGCAGGGCACCGACTCCCATCATCCACAAGGGGGCGCTCGAGGCGATCAGCGTCACATTGATCGGCGCCGAAGTCTGCAGCGCCAGGTACTGCAGTGCATTGAAGCTGCCCACGCCCAACAGGCCCACCAGCGCGAACAGACCCGCATGGCGCGCAATCTCGCGTGGCCGCCGGAACAGGCGCCAGCCCAATGGCAGTAGAAAGATCAGCGCCACTGCCCAGCGCAACGCGTTGAGTGCAAGCGGCGGCACGGCGTTCACCATCAGGCGCCCCACCACGGCGTTGCCCGCCCACAGCAGCGGGGGAAGGGTGAGCAGGATGGCGATGCGAAGGCTCATGGGGTGTTGCATCCTATGAGTGTCGCCGCCCGTCAGGGCCGAGGTAGGCGGCCGATGATCGATGCCGGGCTCGGGAGAGCCTTTCGATGCTGCGGACACCGCGTTGAGGATGGCCGGGCAAACGCTGGCCTGCGCTGCCGAGGTCTCGCTTTTCACGCGGGCTGTTGCGAGGTGATGTGCGCTGTGTTTCCGAACTGCGACGAAGCACGCATTGTTCAGAAATACGCCGCTTGCAGACTGGGTGCCGCAACTCCGGCTTCCCATGGCAAACCAAATTCGAATTCCTCCGCCCCTGGGCTTTCCTCTGTTCGGCTGGACAGAGGAAAGCATCAAGCAGTACGTGATTGACAAGCCCCTGGAAGTCGGCGACCCGATGATCATCTACAACGGTCAAGCGGGGATGCATCACTACGTCCTGGCCCGTGTCGAGAATCCTGCCGTCGGCCGGCAAAGGAGAGTTCGGTTGTCCAAGGCCGGCAACCTGGGAGGCACCACCTTCTACCGAGGCGGGAAAAACTGCTTCGCGCCCACGGCGCGAACTCGCATGCTCCCTCCCGTGCCCGAACTCATGAAGCATCTCTCACCTGAATCCGACGTCTTGTTGAGCCCTACCGGAACCTGAGAACGCAGCTGTCGCCGCTGGCCTCTCGCCACACCTTGACGGCGGCGACGGGCGGCCGCAGCGCTTGCAATCTGTGCGCGATGAAGGCGCACAGGTTCTCGAGCGTTGGCGGGCCGAGTTCGGGCACGTCATCGAGCAGCGAATGGTCCAGGACCTCCCGGATGAGTTGAATCTCCCGACGCAGTTGGCCGAGGTCCAGCACCATTCCGGAGGCGGCGTCGCGCGGGCCGCTGACAGTCACCTCGGCCTGGTAGGTGTGGCCGTGGACCCGTTTGCTGCTCGCCGCATCGATCTGGCGGTCGAGTGTGTGAGCGGCCTCGAAATAGAACCGCTGCGAAACTTCGTAGATCATCTGATCCCCGTGATCTTGTGTGTCTGCAGGCTGAGCTTCCAGGCGGGTCTGCTGAGGCATTGAGAAATGCAGGTCTCCACATTGCTGTCGCGCATCAAGCCGTCCATGGGCTGCAGGAACCGATGCGTGAACGCGGCGGATTCCAGGTCGTTCAGGTTGAAGCCAGGTTGTGGCCACACGACCTTCAGTTCGTTGCCGCTGCGCTGCACCCACTCGGTGCCGAACTTCGGGCTGACGCAAAGCCAGTCGATGCCACTGGGCGCAATGACTGTGCCGTTCGTCTCCACGGCAATCTCGAAGTGAAGCGCATGCAGCGCGTCGATCAGAGCTGCATCGACTTGCAGCAAGGGCTCGCCGCCGGTCAACACGACGAAGCGGTTGCGGCTGTCCTGGCTCGGCCAGAACGAAGCGATCCGTTCGGCAAGTGACTGGGCATCGCCGAACTTGCCACCGCCGTCGCCATCGGTGCCGACGAAGTCCGTGTCGCAAAAGCGGCAGGCCGCCTTGGCACGGTCTTCCTCGCGCCCGCTCCACAGGTTGCAGCCGGAGAAGCGGCAAAACACAGCAGGGCGACCGGCATTCGTGCCTTCACCTTGCAAGGTATAGAAAACCTCCTTGACGCTGTAGGTCATGACGACGTGACCCGTGCGTGATTGCAGCGGACATGGCGCATGGCCGCGAGGTCGAGGCGCTGACAGGGGCTGGCTAGCTTGGTGGCGGCAACGGCCGCGGGCATCGCGGCCGATAGGCCGCGGGCGAGGTTTTTGAACATGGTGTTCCTCTACATGGCCTCGGATTGAATGAACGAGCCGGTCTCGGAGGCACGAGGCCGGCTGTGGTGCAGATTTTCGCAGACGCCGAGTTTGCTGGCGCTTATCGATGGATTAGGGGTGGCGCCTGGCGCCTACCCTGTGGTCTATTCCGTTAAGCAATCGTCGGAACGGGCGGGGTGGATGCAACGAGTTGGCACGAGCGGCAATTTTTGGTTGCCATTTCCAGGTGCCGCTTCAAGAATCCCGCACACGTTCTGACAACCTGAGGTGGGCTGATGAACCGACTTGCACGCTGGATGACCGTTGGCGCCTTGCTCGCCAGCGCCTTGCTGACCGGCGCTGCGGCGCAGGCCCAGAGCTCTCCAGCCAGTGCGCCTGTCGCGATGGCGGCTGCATCGGCACCTGCGCTGGCTGCAGCTGTCGCTCCAGCTGCCCCTGCCTTCAACGGCGCCGACACCGCGTGGATGCTGATCTCCACCGTGCTCGTGATGCTGATGACGATGCCCGGCATCATCCTTTTCTACGGCGGCATGCTGCGCACGAAGAATGCGCTCTCGATCGTGGCGCACACGGTCGCATCGGCCTCCGTCATCACGCTGATGTGGGCCATGTTCGGCTACTCCATCGCGTTCACCGCGGGCGGGCCCTGGTTCGGCGACACCTCGCGCTTCTTTGCGGCCGGCCTGATCGGCAACGGCGTCGGCGCCCATGTGGTGGCACCGACCATTCCCGAGTCGGTGTTCTTCCTGTTCCAGCTGTCCTTCGCGATCATCACCTTCGCATTGGTGCTCGGTGCCACGGCCGAACGCATGCGGCTCGGCGTGACCATCGTGTTCTCGGCCTTCTGGATGCTGCTGGTCTACGCGCCGATCGCCCACTGGATCTGGCACCCCAACGGCTGGCTCGCCAAGATGGGCCACATGGACTTCGCCGGCGGCACCGTGGTGCACATCGCCTCGGGCGTCAGCGGCCTGGTGGCAGCCATCGTGCTCGGCCCGCGCCGTGGCTTCGGCAAGGAGCCGATGGTGCCGCACAACCTGATGATCACGGTGCTGGGCGCCGGCCTCCTGTGGGCCGGCTGGTTCGGCTTCAACGCAGGTTCGGCCTTCGAGGCCAGCCCGCGTGCCGCGGGTGCGCTGCTCTCGACCCAGGTGGCCGCTTGCGCGGGCGCCATGCTGTGGGGCTTCTGCGAATACGTGCGCCGCGGTCAGTGGAGTGTGCTCGGCATGATGTCTGGCGCCATCGCCGGGTTGATCGCGGTGACGCCGGCCTCCGGCTACGTCGGCATCAATGGCGCCATCACCATCGGGTGTGCGGCCGGCGTGATCTGCTTCTTCTCGGTCGTGTACTTCAAGTCGCTCACCGGCATCGACGACTCGCTCGACGTGTTTGCACTGCACGGCGTCGGCGGCCTGATCGGCACCCTGCTGACGCCGGTGTTCGCGCTGGTGGCCATCGCCCCGGTCACGGCCACGGTCTGGACCAACGGCACAGGCGCAATCGCTGTGTTCGCCTACGCCGGTGGCATGA
Source organism: Rhizobacter sp. P2_G4 (assembly GCF_056403575.1). NCBI lineage: Bacteria > Pseudomonadati > Pseudomonadota > Betaproteobacteria > Burkholderiales > Sphaerotilaceae > Rhizobacter > Rhizobacter sp. P2_G4. The sequence continues at coordinate 588,906 of NZ_JBFUFG010000002.1, forward strand.
CCTGGGTCATCCTGAAAGCGATCTCGATGGTCATGAAGCTGCGCGTGGGTGCCGCTCAAGAGAACGTGGGGCTCGACATCTCCGAGCACGGTGAAATGCTGGCGCCCACGGCGTCTGCCTCGCAAGCCTGAGTGTCCAATCCTCGCCGATGGTCACCACCTCCATGAGCGCCGACGACGACAGCAAGTTGATGAACTACGTCGTCCGCATGATCGTGCCCATGCGGCGCGAGTTCGGGCGCGCGCTCGACGTCCGCCAGTTCCTGCATGACTTCGCCTATGCGCGCGAAGTGATGGACCAGGCGCTGAGCAGCCAGGACCCGCGCCTGCGCGAGTACGCCGGCTATGTGGCGCAGCGCTACCACGGTGCCCGTGTGGCCGACTCGCCCGCGGTGCCGGCAACGACACCCAGCGCCGCAGCGCCACAGGCCGCCAAGCCGGCCGCGCCTGCGCCGGCTCGCAGCCTGGAAGAGGAAGAGGCCGAACTCAAGGCCCGCATGATGAAGAAGTACACCGACGGCTTGCGCTAGGTAGCGTCGAGTTGCGCTGAATCGCCGGGCGTATCAGCCCATGGTGACCGCGATGATGATCAGCGTGAACAAGGTGAGCACCAGGGTTGCCGCAACCATCAAGGCGAAGGTTCGCCACAAGGTCGACGACGTCGACAGCCCGTACGTTCCGCGCAGCTGCAGGAACATGTGAACCGGTGGCACGAAGACCAGCAACTCGAGCAGCCCCGACGGCACGTGCGCAGCCGACAGCAGTGCAGCCACGATCAGCAGCAAGGACATGAACGACAGCGAGTACAGCGTGAACACCGCGTGGTCGTACACGACGATGCCGCGCCGCCAGAAGAACATCAGCCACAGGAACGGCAGCGAGATTGGCACCAGCAGGAACGAGAACTTGTAGGCCGCGTTCTTCAGCTTGTAGAGCGTGAGCTCCGGGTTGGCGGCAGCACGGCGGATGGCTTGGTCCAGCCGCGGGTGACCGGTGTTGACGTGCAGGTTGCGCAGTTCGTCGCGCCAGCCGGTGTCCACGACGCCACTCGCTGCACCGCCCGGGCCAATGGCTGAATGGCCTTGCGGCGTGACCGGCTGGCGGAGTTCTTTCTCCGCTTCCCGCAGGTTGCCTTGAGCCTCGGCCAGGTCTTCTCGCGCCTGGGCAGCGTCGCCACCGCTTTGCCGCGCGGCCTCCAGCGCGGCGCGGGCGGTGGCCACCTTGTCTTGTGCCCTGGCCACCTCGGCTTGCAACTCGGCAGGGGTGCTGGCGATCGTGGTGCTGGTGGGCACCATGTCGATCGGCGACCGGGTGGTGAACGAGAACACCAGGAACATCAGGAACACGGTGAACAGGAACAACGCCAGTGGCGAGACATAGCGCGTGCGTTGGCCGTCGATGTAGCGGCGGGTCAGCAGGCCCGGCCGTGCCACCAGCAGCGGCAGCGTGCGCCAGCCCTTGGCGTCGAAGTGGTAGAGGCCGTGCAGGACCTCTTCGGCCAAGTGCAGCAGAGAGCGGTGCAGGTGTGCCGGCTGGCCGCAGGCGCTGCAATAGGCGCCTGCCAGGGCGCCGCCGCAGTTGCGGCAGGTCGAGTGGTGGGTGCCCTGGGCATGGCCGTCAGCCCCCGGCAGCGCGTTGGCCGCCAAGGTGGCGGTGGCCAGGGCGCCCGCCGCTTCGATCTCGTCGCTCATGCGCTGGCGGCTTGCGCGAAGGCCGTGGCCAGCTTCTGCTGCCAGGCGCTCTTGGTCGAGGCGTCGACGAAGCTGGCTTCGAAGCTATTGCTTGCCAGCTGCCAGGCGTGGCGTGCGTCGAGCTGCTGCAGGGCCTCGAAAGTCTCGAGGAAGTTCTGGTTCATATAGCCGCCGAAGTAGGCCGGGTCGTCGGAGTTGACCGTCACGCACAGGCCGGCTTCGAGCAGCGTGGCGATGTTGTGCTCGGCCATGGTGCCGAAGACGCAGAGCTTCACGTTGGACAGCGGGCACACCGTGAGCGGCATGCGCATCGCGGCCAGGCGCAGCACGAGGCGCGGGTCTTCGAGGCAGCGCACGCCGTGGTCGATGCGCTCGACCTTGAGCACGTCGAGTGCGTCCCAGATGTAGTCGGGCGGGCCTTCTTCACCCGCGTGGGCCACGAGGTGCAGGCCGAGCGCGCGGCAGCGTTCATAGACGCGCGCGAATTTGTCGGGCGGGTTGCCACGCTCGCCGCTGTCCAGGCCGACGCCGACGAATTGATGGCGGTAGGGCAGCGATTCTTCGAGCGTGGCAAAGGCCGCCTCTTCGCTCAGGTGCCGCAAGAAGCACATGATCAGCAACGCGCTGACGCCGAGCTCGCGCTTCGCTGTGTCGCAGGCCCGAGTGAGGCCGGTGACGACTGTCTCGAAGCTCACGCCGCGCTCGGTGTGCGTCTGCGGGTCGAAGAAGAGCTCGGCGTGGACCACGTTGTCGGCCTTGGCGCGGTGGAAGTAGGCCATCGCCATGTCGAAGAAATCCTCTTCCTTCAGCAGCACGCTGGCGCCGGCGTAGTAGATGTCGAGAAAGCTCTGCAGGTCGGTGAAGGCGTAGGCCTTGCGCAGTGCTTCGACGTTCGGGTAGGGGATGCTGACGCCGTTGCGCTCGGCCAGCGCGAAGATCAGCTCGGGCTCGAGTGAGCCTTCGATGTGGATGTGCAGCTCGGCCTTGGGCATGGCGCGCAGCAGGGCCGGCAGCTTCTCGCGCGGGATGCTGGCGGCGTTGTCGGGAAGGGTCGTCATTTCAGTTCTCCAAGGTGCCAGATCAGCACACTCCAAAGGTGATGACGCGCTCGCCGAGGTAACGGCGGTACGCGGCAGAGCTGCGGTCGGCAGCACTGTGCAGCTCAGTCACGGGCGCCGCCGAAGTGATCGGCAAGCAACGCGGACGCTGCGATTCGAGCACAGGTTTGTCTTGCAGGAAGATGGTGTCCTGGAAGTCTTGCAGCTTCTTGTCGCTGGATTCGAAATCGTTCATCGCAAGGCGGATCCACACGCGGCTGCTCTCGGGCGAGAGCGGGCACACGAAGAGCGCGATCGACTCGCGAAAGTCGGCCAGCGCCACCGAAGCAGCTTCGGGCACCTTGGTCAGCACGCAGGTGTAGGGCGCGTTCACCTCGTAGGTGTACTCGACCATCGCGCCGTCGGTGGCGTGGAGGCTCGACTGCGGCTGCCAGGCCTTGCATTCGGTGGCGAGAAAGCCGGTGGGCGTGACGTCGACCTTGTACGGAATCATCTCGGTGGTGTCGCGCGAGCCGAGCCAGCCCTCATGCACGAAGCCGAAGTGCGACATGTCGAGAAAGTTCTCGATGATGCGCGGCGCGCTGGTCGCCACCTCATACGGCCCGCAGTTGACCTTGCGCAGCCGGGCGTCGTGCTCGGCTGCGAAATCGGGCAGCAGGCCGGGCTCGTCGTCAGGCACATCGGCTTTCAGTGCCACCCACACCAAGCCGTAGGCCTCGCGCGCGCTGTAGGCGCAGGCGCGGTGCGTGGCCGGTGGCTGGAAATGCGGCACCGCCGGCACCGAGACACATTGGCCGCGGCCATCGAAGCGCCAGCCGTGGTAGCCGCACTCCAGTGCGTCGCCCTGCACGCGGCCCATCGACAACGCCGCACCGCGGTGCGGGCAGCGGTCGGCGGCAGCGTGCACCGCGCCGGTGGAGTCTCGCCACAGCACGAGGTCCTGGCCCATCAGGTGGGTGGCCAGCGGCTTCTCGCCGAGGTCGGTGACCAGCGAAACGGGGTGGAACAGCGTGTTTTCGATCATGGGAATCTTTGATGAAAAAAGCCGTCTGGCGCCAGGGCGTCAGACGGCTTCTCCGCAGCAGCCTTTACTTGGCAGACGGGATCTTGCCTTCAACGCCCTTGACGTAGAAGTCGACCTTGTCTTTCCATTCCTGGTCGGCCTTGGCGTCCTTGGCGAGGCGCTCCTTGCCGGTGCTGTCGACGATCGGGCCGGTGAAGACCTCGAAGGTACCGGCCTTCATGCCGGCCTTGATCTCGTCGATCTTGGCCTTGATGTCGGCGGGCACGGCTTCAGCCGGCTTGATGAAGTCGTTCATGCCTTCCTTCACGCCCCAGACGGTGCGGTCGGTCTTCCAGGTGCCGTCCATCACGCTCTTGACGGCCTGCTTGTAGTAGCCGCCCCAGTTGGCGACGGCCGAGCCCAGGTGGGCCTTGGCGGCGAAGGCGCTCATGTCGCTGTCCCAGCCGAAGGCGTACTTGCCGTTCTTCTCGGCCGTTTGCAGCACGGCGGTGGAATCAGTGTTCTGCAGCAGCACATCGGCGCCGCCGTTGATCAGCGATTGGGCGGCGTCGCCTTCCTTCGGCGGGTCGGACCAGGTGCTGACCCACACTACCTTGGTCTTGACCTTCGGGTTGACGCTCTGCGCGCCCAGCGTGAAGGCGTTGATGTTGCGCAGCACCTCGGGGATCGGGAAAGAACCGACGAAGCCCAACGTGTTGGTCTTGGTCATCTTGCCCGCCACGATGCCCGCCATGTAGGCCGGCTCGTAGAACTTCGAGTCGTAGATGCCCATGTTGGGCGCCGTCTTGTAGCCCGTGGCGTGCTCGAACTTCACGTCAGGGAATTCGGAGGCCACCTTCAGCATCGGCTCCATGTAGCCGAACGAAGTGGCGAAGATGATCTTGTTGCCTTGTGCGGCCAGGTCGCGGATCACGCGCTCGGCGTCGGCGCCCTCGGGCACCTTCTCGACGATGGTGGTCTTGACCTTGTCGCCGAACTCGGCCTCGACTTCCTTGCGGCCGAGGTCATGCGCAAAGGTCCAGCCGGCGTCGCCAGCCGTCCAGATGTAGACGAAGGCGACCTTCACGGGATCGGCCTTCGGTGCAGCGGCGGCAGATGCGGCCGGGGCGGCGGCTGCTGGTGCAGCTTCTTCTTTCTTGCTGCAGCCGGCCAGGGCCGCAATGGCCAGGGCCGACAGCGCCGCGGCTTTCATCAGCGCGCGTTTGCGTTCAACGAACATGGTTTCTCCTCGGGGTGGAACGGTGGTGGTTGGGGTGGAATGCGGGCAGGGGCGTTATCTTGTCATGAACCCGGATGGAAGGGCCGGCCCAGCGAGGCCGGCATGTTGATGCGGATCCAGGTGGGGTTGCGCGAGATCAGGGCGAGCACGACGATGGTGGAGAGGTAGGGCAGCATGGCCAGCAACTGGCTCGCGATTTCGACGCCTTCGCCTTGCAGATAAAACTGGAGCATCGTCACGCCGCCGAACAGATAGGCACCGAGCAAGACGCGTGCCGGTCGCCAGGTGGCGAAGGTGGTGAGTGCGAGCGCGATCCAGCCGCTGCCGGCCGTCACGCCTTCGACCCACAGCGGCGCGCGCACCACCGACAGATAGGCACCCGCGATGCCGCACAGCGCACCGCCGGCCATCACCGCGCCGAGGCGGATCCAGCGCACGCGGTAACCCAGTGCATGCGCCGACTCGGGCGACTCGCCCACACCACGCAGCACGAGCCCCGAGCGGCTGCGGTAGAGAAACCAGCCGAGCGCAAACATCAACGCGATGGCGATGTAGGTCATCGGGTGTTGGCGAAACAGGGCCGGTCCGAGGAACGGCACGTCCATCAGCCCGGGGATGCCGACACTGCCGCGGTCACCCAGCGTCTTGCCCGCGAAATTGGTGCCGACGAAGGCGGACAAGCCACCGCCGAACAGCGTGAGCGCCAAGCCGGTGGCGTACTGGTTCGTGTTGAGCCAGATCACCAGCACGCCGAACACCATGGCCATCACCGCACCCGCGGCCGCACCGGCGGCGAAGGCGACCCAGTCGTTGCCGCTGGCGTACGCGGCGCCGAAGCCGGCGAGCGCGCCGACCAGCATCATCCCTTCGGCGCCGAGGTTGAGCACGCCGGTTTTCTCGTTCAGCAGCAGCCCGAGGCCGGCCATCGCGAGCGTGGTGCCCGAGGCCAGCGTCGCGGCGATCAGCAGCGCAATTTCGTTCATGGCGACGCCTTGGTGATGGTCGCTGTGGCTGGCTTCGGCACATGCCGCGTGGCCTGCCAGCGCACGCGGTAGTTGATGAGCGTGTCGCAGGCCAGCAGCAGGAAAAGCAGCAGGCCCTGGAACACGCCGGTCAGTGCGTTGGGCAGGCCGAGGCGCGACTGGCCGAGCTCGCCGCCGATGAGGAACATCGACAGCAGCAGCCCCGAGAACACGATGCCCACCGGGTGCAGCCGCCCGACGAAGCACACGATGATCGCGGTGAAGCCGTAGCCGGTGGAGACGTGTGGCGTGAGCTGGCGCAGCGGCCCGGCTGCTTCCATCGCACCGGCCAGGCCGGCCATGCCGCCGGAGATCAGCATCGAGGTCCACAACGCGCCGCGTGCAGAGAAACCGGCGTAGCGCGCCGCGGCCGGCGCGAGCCCGCCCACCTGCAGCTGGTAGCCGCGCCACGAGCGGAACAGGAAGGCCCAGAACACGCCCGCCAGCGCCAGGGTGATGGCAAAGCCGATGTGCAGGCGCGAACGCGGCACCAGCATCTCGAGCCAGGTGGACGAGTCGAAGGTCTTGGTCTGCGGAAAGTTGAACCCCATCGGGTCTTTCCAGGGCACGAACACGAGGTAGTTGACGAGCTGCTGTGCCACGTACACCAGCATCAGACTGACCAGGATCTCGCTCGCGTTGAAGCGGTCGCGCAGCAGCGCGACGATGGCCGCCCACGCCATGCCGCCCGCCACACCGGCGAGCAGGATCAGCGGCGTCCAGACCCAGCGCGAGGTATGGATGCCCGAGGTGGTGACCCACAGTGCGAGGCCGCCTGCGGTGATGGCGCCGAGCAGGAACTGGCCTTCGGCGCCGATGTTCCACACGTTCGAGCGATAGCAAACCGCGAGACCCAGCGCGCACAGAATCAACGGCGTGGCCTTGAGCGCCACCTCGGTGAGCTGGCGAACGCCTCGCAGCGGCTCGACGAAGAAGGCGCCCAGCCCGACCAGCGGGTCCTTGCCCAGCACGACGAAGAGCAATGCCGCCACGACCACCGTGAGCGCCAACGCGATCAGCGGCGACGCGAACGACATCGCCTTCGATGGCTGTGGCCGCGCCTCAAGCTTGAGCATGCTCGGCCTCCGGCTTGGCGGTCCACAAGCCCGACATCCATGCACCGATCAGCTCGATGGTGGCTTGGGAGGTGGCGATGCTCGGCGATACCTTGCCCTGCGCAATGACCACCAACCGGTCGCAAATCTCGAACAGCTCGTCGAGCTCTTCACTGACCACCAGCACGGCACAGCCCTCGTCGCGCAGCTTCAGCAGCGCACCACGGATCTGCGCTGCAGCGCCCACGTCGACGCCCCAGGTGGGCTGCGACACGATCAGCAGCTTGGGCTTGGAGTCGATCTCGCGGCCGACGATGAACTTCTGCAGGTTGCCGCCCGACAGGCTCTTGGCCGCGGCATCGGGCCCGCCGGCCTTGACGTTGAAGTTGGCGATCAGCTTCTCGGCCAACGCACGCACTTCGTTGACGCGGATCCAGCCACCGCGCACGGCTTCGTCGCGCGTGAGCAGCGTGTTGGCCGCAAGCGGCAGTGTGGGTACGGCGCCGCGGCCTAGCCGCTCCTCGGGCACGAAATGCAGGCCTTCGCGGCGGCGACGGGCCGGCGGCTGGCTGCCGATGGGCTTGCCGAACAGGTGGATCGAATCCGGTGCGGCGCGTGTGTCTTCTCCGGACAGTGCCGCCATCAGCTCCTGCTGCCCGTTGCCCGAGACGCCAGCGATGCCGACGATCTCGCCGGCCCGCACGTTGAAGCTGATGTGAGCCAGGCTCATGCCGAAGTGCTGCAGCTTCTCGAGCGAGAGATCGCGCACGTCGAGCACCGTGTCGCCGAGGCGGGCCTGCACGTGCTGCAGCTGCGGTGGCTCCGCACCGATCATCAGGCGCGACAGGCTGGCGTTGGTCTCCTTCGTCGGGTCGACCTCGCCGGTGACCTTGCCGCCGCGCAGCACGGTGCAGTGGTGGCACAGCGCGCGGATCTCATCGAGCTTGTGGCTGATGTAGAGGATGGAGCAGCCTTCACTTGCGAGCTTGCGCAGCGTGACGAAGAGCTTCTCCACCGCCTGCGGCGTGAGCACCGAGGTCGGCTCGTCGAGGATCAGCAGCTGAGGCTTGGTCAGCAGTGCACGCACGATCTCGACGCGCTGGCGTTCGCCGACCGACAGCGTGTGCACCGGCCGCATCGGCTCCACGTCGAGCCCATATTCCTTCGACACCTGGTCGATGCGCTTCGTCACGTCGGCCAGCGTGTAGCTCTTGTCCAGGCCCAGCCACACGTTCTCGGCCGCGGTGAGGGTGTCGAACAGGCTGAAGTGCTGGAACACCATGCTGATGCCAAGTGCGCGTGCCTCCTGCGGGTTGCGGATCTGCACTTCCTTGTCGTTCCAGCAGATCTGGCCTTCGTCGGGGCGGACGGCGCCGTAGATCATCTTCATCAGCGTCGACTTGCCGGCGCCGTTCTCGCCCAGCACCGCGTGGATTTCGCCAGGCTTCACGCGCAGGCTCACCTGGTCATTGGCCTTGACCGCGGGGTAGGTCTTGCTGAGCTTGATGAGTTCGAGGCGGAGCATGGAGTGTCTCGTTAGCTCAGCAGGTCATACAAAGACCGTGCCACCACCTTGGTGGCGCGCTTCAAGTCATCGAGCACGACATGCTCATCGGCGCGCTTGGCGTTCGACTCCAGCACCGTGCGCGGCCCCGCGCCGTAGATCACCGCCGGGATGCCTTGCTCGCAGTACAACCGCACGTCCGTGTAGAGCGGCGTGCCCGAGGTGGGAATGGCTTCGCCGAAGACCGCCTGGCCGTGCTTCTGCAGCGCCTCGACCAGCGGCTGGTTGCCCGGCAGCGGCTGCAGCGCACGCGCTAGCAGCAGGCGCTTGATGTCGACCGTGATGCCGGGCTTCGATGCGGCTGCATCGGCAATCACCTTGCGGATGGAGGCTTCGACCACGATCGGGTCTTCTTCCGGAATCATGCGGCGGTCAAGCCGCAGCACGACCTTGCCCGGCACGACGTTGGTGTTGGTGCCGCCTTCGATGCGGCCCACGTTCAGGTAAGGGTGCGTGATGCCCTCGACGTTCGAGGTGACCTGCTGGTACAGCGTGTTCTGGTGGTACAGCGCATTCAGGATGGCGACCGCGCCTTGCAGCGCGTCAACGCCGGTGCTCGGAATGGCGGCGTGCGCCATCTTGCCGTGCACCGTCACCTCCATCTGCAGGCAGCCGTTGTGGGCGGTGACCACCTGGTAGCTGAAGCCGGCGGCGATGAGGTAGTCGGGCTTGGTGAGCCCCTTCTTCAAGAGCCAGCCGGGGCCGAGTTCGCCGCCGAATTCTTCGTCGTAGGTTAAATGCAGCTCGACGCCGCCCTTCAGTGGAGCGCCCAGCGATTCCAGCGCACGCACCGCGAAGGTGTAGCTCGCGAAGTCGCTCTTGCTCACGGCCGAGGCGCGGCCGTAGAGCTTGCCGTCGGCCACGTCGCCGCTGTAGGGGCCGTGGGTCCAGCCTTCGCCGGGCGGCACCACGTCGCCGTGGGCGTTGAGTGCGACGGTCTTGCCCTCGCCGTACTTGCGGCGAACGATCAGGTTGGTGATCGATTCGAGGCCGTAGGCCTTGACCTCGTCGGCCGGCACCGCGTGCTTCTCTGCAGTGAAGCCGAAGCCCGACAGCAGCTCGGCCGTGCGCTCGGCATGCGGCGCATTGTTGCCCGGCGGCGTGTCGGTAGGCACCTGCACCAGGGCTTGCAGGTACTTCACTTCGTCATCGAAGTGCGCGTCGATCCAGGCGTCGAGTTCGGCGTAGCGGGTCATGCTGTCTTTGGTCATGCAGGGTGAGCGAGTTGTTCCAGCAGGTGGGTGAACGCGTCCACGCAAAGTTGCGCGTCGTCGTTGGTGATGGTTTCCAGCGGGTTGTGGCTGATGCCCGAGTTGCCGCCGCGCACGAAGAGCATGGCCTGCGGCATCACCTCGTGCAGCTTCATCGCATCGTGCCCCGCGCCGCTGGGCATGCGGTGAACCGGCAAACCGACGGACTCGACGGCGCGCTCCCACTTCGCTTGCCATTCGGGCGAGCTGGGTGCGGCGCTCGCGCGCAGCGTCTCTTCCAGCTTGCAATGCAGGCCGCGGCGCTCGGTGACGCGCTGCAGTTCGGCGAGCACGTCGCGCGCAATGGCATCGCGTGCCTCGTCGGTGGTGGCGCGAAGATCGAGGCTGAACTGGCAGCGCCCCGGCACCACGTTGATCGAGCCGCTGGGCACGCTGAGGATGCCGACGGTGCCCACCAAGTGAGGTGCCTGCGCTGCGCGCTTCTCGACGTAGAGCACGAGTTCGGCGACAGCCGCTGCCGCGTCGCGCCGGCGGTCCATCGGCGTGGTGCCGGCGTGACTGGCCATGCCGATCATGTCGCCGACGTAGCGCACGCTGCCGTTGATGGACGTCACCACGCCCAGCGGCAAGTCGATCTCGTTGAGCACCGGGCCTTGCTCGATGTGCACTTCGACGAAGCCGAGGTACCTGGCCGGGTCCCGCTTCATCGCCGCGATCTGCTCGGGCTTGCGGCCGGCGGCGACCATCGCTTCGCGCATGGTGATGCCGTCAGCGTCTTTCTGGCCGAGCCACGTGGGGTCGAACTTGCCGATGACCGCGCCTGACCCGAGAAAGGTGGCCTTGTAGCGCTGGCCTTCTTCTTCGGCGAAGCCGATCACCTCCACGCCGAAGGGCAGGCGCTTGCCCTCTTTGTGCAGCTCGTGCACGCAGACCATGGGCACGAAGATGCCGAGGCGGCCGTCGTATTTGCCGCCGTTGCGCACGGTGTCGAAGTGGCTGCCGGTGAGCAGGCGTTTCGAGTTCGGGTCGGCTCCGTGATAAATGCCAACGACATTGCCGACAGCATCGACCTGCACGTCGTCGAAACCGCATTCACGCATCCAGCGCTGCAGCTGCGACTGGCAGGTCTGGTGCGCTTCAGTGAGGTAGGTGACGGTGAGCGCGCCTTGCACGTCGCTGTGCTTGGCCAGCAGCTCGGCGCAGTCCCAGACCTGGTTGCCGAGCACGGGTTCGATGCCGAACTTGTCGTTGAGCCGGATCTCGGCGATGCGGTGGATGTTGCGCAGGCACTCGGCGAGTTCGAAGTCGGCGTGGTTCTCAAGCCGGCGCGCGAAGGTGTCGATGATCTCGGTGCGGGTCAGCCCCGTGCCCCGCGGGCCGCGCGCGGCCAGGATGAAGGGCCAGCCGAACTTGGCGTTGTACTCGGCGTTGAGCTGCTGGATGCGCGCAAGCTCGGCGGGCGTGCAGTTCGTCAGCCCGGATTTCGTCTGCTCGAGGGTCGATTCGGCGGTGAGCGACTTGCTCACCATCGCCTTGCCTGCGAGCTCGGGGTGGGCTCTCACCAGCGTGACTTGTGCCTCGCGGCCCGCCGCCTTCAGCACCTCGATCAAAACCTGCTTGAGCTGTGGCACCGAAGCAAATGGGCGCCGGCGCAGCGCCTGCTCGGCGATCCAGGGCGAGTGCTCGTACAGGCCGTCGAGCAGGGCCAGCGCCTGCTCGGGCGCGGCCTCGTTGAGTTGCTTCAGCGTGATGGGCATGAGTATCAGAGGGTAATGCGGGCGCCCTTGACCACCGGCTGCAGCGCGCCGACCTGTGCGCGCACGAAGCTGGTGAAGGCGTCGGAGCTGCCCGGGGTTTCGGTCACGCCCAGCTCGAGCAGGCGCTTCTGGATGTCAGCCTGGCCCAGCACCTCGTTGACGGCGCTGTTGAGGCGTGCCACTACGTCGGGCGGCATCTTGGCGGGGCCGGTGAGGCCGAAGAAATTGTCGAGCACGAGCTTCGGGTAACCGGCCTCGGCGATGGTCGGCACCTCGGGCACCAGCGGCGAGCGCTTTGCGGAGGTGATGGCCAGCGGCTTGATCTGGCCGCTTTTGAAGTAGGGCACGAAGGCGGTCACCACGTCGATGCCGACCGGGATCAGCCCGCCGATCAGGTCGGTGGTCATGGGCGCGCCACCGCGGTAGGGGACGTGCGTCATCTTGACGCCCATGCTGCGTTGCATCAGCTCGCCGTAGATGTGGCCGATGGACGCCGGGCCACCCGAGCCGAACTGCATCGTGCCGGACTTCTTCGCCAGCGCTTCGAGCTCGGTGATGCTGTTGATGCCGGCCGCCGGGTTGGCCATCACGACACAGGGTGCCGAGCCGATGGCCGCGATGTGGGTGAAGTCGGCCAGCGGGTCGTAGGGCTGCTTTTCGAGGGCGAACGGGCCGATGGAGATCGGGGTCGAGTTCGACAGCATGAGCGTGTAGCCGTCGGGCGCCGCCTGCGCCACGGCGCTGCCGCCCACGCTGCCGCCGGCGCCCGGCCGGTTGTCGACGATGACCGGCTGGCCCAGCTTCTTGCTCAATTGCTCACCGACAACGCGCGCCACGATGTCGCTGGCCCCGCCAGCGGCGAATGTGACGATGATCTTGATGGCTTTCTCGGGGTACGCAGCGAAGGCCGGCAGCGCCAGCGTGGCGGCGGAGCCTGCGGCCAGGCGCAGCGCCTGGCGGCGGCTCAGGCGGCTGGACAGTTGAAAGCTGCTGGAGAAGGTGGGGGCGCGCATGCGGTGTCCTTTCGAGGTGGAGGAACAGGAGACCGTCTCTTCGCAAGCTTCGGACCCGTTCCAGCCGGCGCCTTCAGCGCACCGTCGGCGTGAAAGGGTGCGTCTGCTTCCAGTGGCGGGCGATGTCGATGCGGCGGCAGACCCACACCTTGTCGTGCGCTAGCACGTGGTCGAGAAAGCGCTGCAGCGAGGCGATGCGCCCGGGTTTGCCCAGCAGGCGGCAGTGCATGCCGATGCTCATCATCTTGGGGGCGCCTCTCTGATCACCATCCTGGCCCTCGGCATACAACGCATCGAAGCTGTCGCGCAGGTAGGTGAAGAAGTGGTCGCCGGTATTGAACCCCTGCGCCTGCACGAAGCGCATGTCGTTGGTGTCGAGCGAGTAGGGCACCACCAGGTGCTGCACGGTGCTGCCATCGCTCTTGGTGACCGGCATCCAGAAGGGCAGGTCGTCGCCGTAGTAATCGCTGTCGTATTCGTAGCCACCCTGGTCGACCACCAGGCGGCGGGTGTTGGGGCTGTCGCGGCCGGTGTACCAGCCGAGCGGCCAGGCGCCGCCGGTCATGTCTTTCAGCACGTGGGTGCCGATGTCGATGTGGCGGCGCTCGGTGGCCTCGGGCAGGTTCTGGTAGTGGATCCAGCGCAGGCCGTGGTTCGCGATCTCATAGCCGTTTTCCATGAACGCGGCCAGCAACTCGGGGTAGCGCTGCAGCGCCATGCCGACGCCAAACACGGTGAGCGGAAGTTTGCGTTTCTCGAACTCGCGCAGGATGCGCCACACACCGACGCGCGAGCCGTACTCGTACATCGACTCCATCGTCATGTGGCGGCTCTCGTAGGCCTGGGCGGTGATCAGCTCGGAGAGAAAGGTCTCGGTGGTCGGGTCGCCATGCAGCGGGTTGTTCTCGCCGCCTTCCTCGTAGTTGAGGACGAACTGCACGGCGATCTTCGCGCCACCTGGCCATTGCGCGTGCGGCGGGTTGCGGCCGTAGCCGACCATGTCCCGAGGGTAGTTCTTGGGGTCTTCAGCAGTGCTCATGGGGTTTCAACTTTCTGGCCGCAACACCGTTTCGAGGTCAGGGACCCGCGGGTTCAGTCTCAGGTTGCGCTCGACGTTGTGCAAGTGGCTTTCCATCAGCTTGACGGCGGCACGGGCGTCGCGCTTCTCGAGCGCGTCGACGATGGCCACGTGCTCGGCAAACGAATGCTCGGCCGAATGGGCGGATTGGTACATCAGGGAAATGAGCGAGCTGCGCGACACCAGTTCTCGCAAGATGTCGGCCAGTGCCTCGTTGTCGAGCATGCGGGCCAGCACCACGTGGAAGTCGGCCAGCAGCCGCGTGCGGCCCGGCACGTCGGTGCGCTGCACGGCGGCCTGCTCGTCGCGCAGATGAGCGCGCAGGTCGCCCAACTGCTGCGCGGTGAGCTCGGTCGCTGCGCGTTTGATCATGGCGCTCTCGAGCATGCGGCGCACCTCGAAGACCTGCCGCGCCTCTTCGACGCTGGGCTGCGCCACACGCGCGCCGCGGGCTTGCTCCAGCGTCACCAGCTTGTCTCGGCTCAACTGGTGCAGGGCCTGCCGCACGATGGTGCGCGACACCTTGAAAATGTCTGCGATCTTCTGCTCGGCGAGCTTGGTGCCAGGCATCAACCGGCGCTCAACGATGGCAGCGGTGATCGACTCGGCAATGCGGTGGGTGGTGCTCAGCAGCTGGGTGTCGTCGGCTGCGGCTGCCGTGCGCGGAACTTGCTTCTTGCTTGCACCCGAGTGTGCGCCCCTGTCCGCCGGCTGAATGGCGCGCAGGGCGTTGGCTGGGGCAGCGGCAGATTTGGCAGCAGGGCGGGGCATGGGGCAGCAAGAGCTCGCGAAATTGTCATCCGACGGCTTGCAAACTGTATACACTTTTGCGCGTCTTGCAACCCATTTTGCAACCCCATCCTAAGGCAGACACCATGGGCAAACTCACCACGCACGTGCTCGACACCATGAACGGCTGCCCCGCCTCCGGCATGCGGGTGGCGCTTTACCGGGTCGAAGCAGGCCAGGCCACGCTCATCAAGCAGCTCACGCTGAACGACGACGGCCGTGCCGACGCGCCCCTGCTCGACGATGCAACGTTCACTGTCGGTACCTACCGGCTGCTGTTCGAGGTGGCAGCCTACTTCCGCGGGCGCGGTGTTGTCTTGCCCGAGCCGCCGTTTGTCGATGTGGTGCCGATCGACTTCGGCCTGTCCAACGCGCAGCAGCACTATCACGTGCCACTGCTCGCAAGCCCTTGGGCCTATTCCACCTACCGCGGCAGCTGAGAAAACTCAGCGGCTGAACGCGGCCTGAACTGTATACAAAGGAACTCCGCGGATGGACGCGTACCTGCTCGACTGGCTCAACCTGCTGCTGCGATGGGCGCACGTCGTCACCGGCATTGCATGGATCGGCGCGTCGTTCTACTTCGTCGCGCTCGACAACGGGCTCACGCCGCCGCAAGACGAGAAGGAGCGCGACAAGGGCATCGGCGGCGAGATGTGGGCGGTGCACGGCGGCGGCTTCTATCACCAGCAGAAGTACCCCGTGTCACCGGCCACGCTGCCCGAGAAGCTGCACTGGTCGATGTGGGAAAGCTACTCCACCTGGCTCACCGGCTTTGCGCTGTTCACGGTGCTCTACCTCTTCAACGCAAGCACGTTCCTGATCGACAAGAACGTTCACGACTGGTCGCCGGCTGCGGCCGTCGCCACCTCGCTCGGCTTCTTCGTTGCCTTCTGGGCCATCTACGACGGCATCTGCCGGGTGTTCGGCCAGCGCAAGAACGGCGACATGATCGTCGGCGCGCTGGTGTTCGTGTTCATCGTCTTCGCGTCCTGGCTCTCGTGCCACCTGTTCGCCGGGCGCGCTGCCTTCCTGCTCGTGGGCGCCATGATCGCCACGACCATGAGCGGCAACGTGCTGATGGTCATCATCCCCGGCCAGCGCAAGGTGGTGGCGGCCCTGCGCGCGGGCCAGCCGGTCGACCCGGTCTACGGCAAGCGCGGCAAGCAGCGCAGTGTGCACAACACCTACTTCACGCTGCCGGTGATCTTGGCGATGCTGAGCAACCACTACGGCTTCCTGTACAGCGGGCCGAACAACTGGGTGGTGCTGGTGATGCTGATGCTGTCGGGCGCGCTGATCCGGCAGTCGTTCGTGCTGCGGCACCGGGCGCTCGCCACCGGACAGCCGGTACCGTGGGCCTACGCGATCGTGGGTGTGGTGCTGCTGGCTGGCGTGGTCGGCGCGGCCATGCCCACGGCCTTGCCTGCAGCATCCGCGACCAGCGCAGCACCCACGTTCGCGCAGGTCCGGCAGGTGGTGACGCAGCGCTGCGTGCTGTGCCACAACGAGCAGATGGCCAGCAAAGGCATCCAGCTCGACACGCCCGAGCTGCTGCTGCGAAATGCGCAGGCGGCTTATCAGCAGGCGGCGGTGCTCAAGGTCATGCCGATGAACAACGCGACGCAGATGACCCCGGCGGAGCGTGAACTGTTGAAGCGGTGGTTCGAGGCCGGCGCGGCGCACTGAGCGCGCCGGCGTTCAGTCTCCGCCGCCTCCGCAACTGCTCCCGCCGCCGTCGCTGCTGCCTCCATCGCTGCTACTGCCGTCGCTCGACCATGAGCCGAAGCCGCTGTTGCTGCTGGATGACTCCGAGCCGCCGATGCTGCTGAAGTCTCCACTGAACGAATCGCTGGAAAAGTCGGTGCCGCAATAGCTGCCGCTGCTGTCGCCGCCTCGGGCGTTCTTGGCATCGATGTCGCGGCAATTGGGCACATACGTGAAGCCGTTGGCGATGCCCAGCTTGCCGTCGAGCGCAAACAGCAACGGCAATCGTGTCGGGTTGCGCGGCTGGATCGACTCGTCGCGGCAGGCCCAGTACCAGGCGCGGCGCAGGCCGTCGTTGCCCTGGGCGCGCGGGCCCAGTGCCTCGGCTGGCGTGTGGTGCAGAAACCAGCCCAGCGTCAGCTCGCACCAGTCGTTGTAGGCACGGGTGTGCAGGATGAACTCGTGCCACATCGCATCAACGGCCTTCGAAGGCATTGCGACGAACTGCTTCTTGCTGCGCAGGCACGCGAGGAAGAACTGGCGCAGGCCGCGCTCGACGAGATCGCAGTCCTTGCCGCTCAGCTGCGGGTAGGTTTCGCGCAGCTTGCGCTTGAGGAACTGCGGCAGCGGTGCTTCGCGCACCGCCACCTCGCGCTGCCAGCGTGCCCAGAGGCGCAGCATCACCACGCCGAAGCTGAGCACCACGAGGCTCATGACGGCGATGGACCGCAGGTGCCACAGGCGAAACACGGCGCCGCCGATGCCGACCGCCCACGCGACGATCAGCAGTTTGGTGAAGTTGCCGGTGTTGCGCAGCAACTGCTGCTTCCACGACATCGCGCCTAGCCGCAGGACGGCGCTCATGCGGCGTGCGTGCTCATACGACGACGGGCTCGGGCTCCAGGCGAATGCCGAAGCGCCCGTACACGCTCTCCTGGATCGCCAGTGCCAGCGTCATCACCTCGGACCCGATCGCACCGCCGCGATTGATCAGCACCAGCGCCTGCTTCTCGTACACGCCGGCGCGGCCCACGGTCTTGCCCTTCCAGCCACAGGCGTCGATCATCCAGCCGGCCGCGAGCTTCATGCTGCCGTCGGGCATCGGGTAGTGAACGATCTCAGGGTCGCGGCCGATGATGTCGCGGCACTGCTCGGGCGTGACCACCGGGTTCTTGAAGAAGCTGCCGGCGTTGCCCACCATGGCTGGATCGGGCAGCTTGGCGCGCCGGATGGCGCAGACCCAGTCGAACACCTGCTGTGCATCGGGCGTGAAGATGCCGGTCTCGGCCATCTTGCGTTCGATCTCCAGGTAGCCGAGCACCGGTTGCCACGGCTTGGGCAACCGATACCGCACCCGGGTGATGACCACGCGGCCGGCCAGCGAACGCTTGAATTCGCTGTCGCGGTAGCCGAAGGCGCACAGCTCGCTGCCCAGCGTGACGGTGCGGCCGGTGACCAGGTCCACCGCATCGAGCGACTCGAAGCGGTCTTTCAGTTCGATGCCATAGGCGCCGATGTTCTGCACCGGCGAAGCGCCCACGGTGCCGGGGATGAGCGCCATGTTCTCCAGGCCGGGGTGGCCTTGCGCCAGCGTCCAGGCGACGAACTCGTGCCAGTTCTCGCCGGCACCGGCCTCGACGATCCACGCGTCCGGGCGTTCTTCGACCAGGCGGCGGCCCATCACCTCGACCTTCAGCACCACCTGCGGCATGTCGCGCGTGAGGATGATGTTGCTGCCGCCACCCAGCACGAACTTGGCCGAGCGCCCCAGCTGCGGGTGGTCGACTACGCGGCGCACGTCGGCGTCGCTCGCGATGCGCACCAGCGTTTGCGCCACGGCCGGAAGACCGAAGCTGTTATAGGGTTTCAAGCTGACGCCCGATTCGATTTGCATGGCAGAATTTTCGCTGATCCGCACCAAGCCCCCAAGACGTCTTTACGCGCCCCCACAGGTGAGAAGTCATTGGCTTGGCGACGGCCCGTGCCAACGACTCGAGAACACCTTTCATGCCCAGCTTCGACGCCGTGTTAGACCCCAACCTGGTTGAAGTGCGCAACGCCGTCGACCAGACCGCCAAGGAAATCGGCACCCGTTTCGACTTCAAGGGCTCGTCTGCGCGCGTCGACCTGAAGGAAAAAGACCTCACGGTCTACGCCGACAGCGACTTCCAGATCAGCCAGGTGCTCGACATCTTGCTGGCCAAGATGACCAAGCGCAATGTCGACATCCGCTTTCTCGACCGCACAGCCAAGATCGAGAAGATCGGCGGCGACAAGGTCAAGCAGCTGATCACCGTCAAGAGCGGCATCGACAGCGACACCGCCAAGAAGATCCAGAACCTCATCAAGCAGAGCAAGATGAAGGTGCAGGCCGCGATCCAGGGCGATTCGGTCCGCGTGACCGGCGGCAAGCGAGACGACCTGCAGGCCGCGATGGCGCTCATCCGCGAGGAAGTGCCCGACGCGCCTTTGTCCTTCGACAACTTCAGAGACTAGGCCGTGCGCGCCGCTGCGCTGCTGCTGTGGCTCCTGGCCACGGCAGTGCATGCGCAAACCGTGTCGATGAGCGGCCGTCTCGGCGACCGCGCCTTGTTGATGATCGACGGCAGCCCACGCACCGTGGCGGTAGGCAGCACCGTGCAGGGCGTCAAGCTGATCAGCGTGACGGCCGACGGCTCGGTGGTCGAACTCGGCGGCAAGCGCGTCGCGCTGCCGATGGGCGGCGCGCAGGTCAACCTGGGTGGCGGCAACAGCGAAGGCGGTGGCTCGCGCATCGTGCTCACCGCCGGCCCGGGCGGCCACTTCGTCACTGGCGGGTCGATCAACGGCAAAGCGGTGGAGTTCGTGGTCGACACGGGGGCCACATCCGTGTCGATGAGCCAGGTCGACGCCGAGCGCATCGGCCTCAAGTACCGCGACGGTCAGCGTGGCATGGCCAACACGGCGAACGGCCAGGTGCCGGTGCACCGCGTGATGCTGACGTCGGTGCGCGTGGGCGACGTGCAGGTCTACAACGTCGAAGCGCTGGTCATCCCGGCTCAGATGCCGTTTGTGCTGCTGGGCAACAGCTTCCTCACGCGCTTCCAGATGAAGCGTGAGAACGACATCATGACGCTGGAACGGCGCCCCTGACGGGCGCGTTGCCGATCAAGCGCTTCGGCGCTCTTCTCCGCGTGGTACGGCGGCCAGGTGCGCCAGGCGGCGTTCGGTGCCGATGAACCGGACGCGCTGAGCGCGTCGTTCGTCGATGGGCACGAGCACCAGGCTCGGAGCACTTTGCATCGAGTGCGCGAGCGAGCGTGGCTTGCTGCGGATCGATGCAACGCCTTCGACCAGCGCGAGGAAGATCGTGAGGCAGGCGCCCATCACGGAGATGATGAAGAGTATGGCCAAGGTGGTTCTCCAGTGACCTTGGCTTCGGCGGCTGGCACCGACTCTTGAGGGCCGGCCGCCTCAGCGAGTGCCGAATCGGCACAAACGCACGCAGGCAGCTCGCGCCTCAGCCACTCAAGCCAGCTGCACCCACACCGGCGCGTGGTCGCTGGCCTTCTCTTTTCCGCGTGCATCGCGGTCGACTTCGGCTGCCTTGAGGCGTTTGGCCAGGTCCGGCGTCAGCAGAAGGTGGTCGATGCGGAAGCCCGCGTTGCGCTGCCAGCGCTGGCGCATGTAGTCCCAGAAGGTGTACATCGGCTTGTCTGGGTGGAGCGTGCGGATGGAATCCGTCCAGCCCTGCTCAAGCATGCGGAAATACGCAGCGCGGCTCTCGGGCTGGGTCAGCGCGTCTTTTTTCCACGAAGCCGGGGAATAGATGTCGGCGACCTCGTCGGTGGGGATCACGTTGTAGTCGCCGCACAGCACGGTGGGTTTGCCTTCCTTCAGCAGTTCGGCCGAATGGGCGATGAGGCGGTCGAACCACTTGAGCTTGTAGTCGAACTTGGGGCCGGGCTGGGGGTTGCCGTTGGGCAGGTAGATGCAGCCAATCACGATGCCGTTGACCTCGGCCTCGATGTAGCGGCTGTGCGAGTCGTCGGGGTCGCCGGGCAGGCCGCGGCGGCGCTCCACAGGCTCGCTGCCCTTGGTCAGGATGGCCACGCCGTTGAACGACTTCTGCCCATGCCAGATGGCGCCGTAGCCCGCTTCGCGGATGGCGTCGACGGGAAAGGTGGCGTCAGGCGTCTTCAGCTCCTGCAGACAAGCCACGTCGGGCGACGATTCGGCCAGCCATTCCAGCAGGCGCGGCAGGCGGGCGCCGATGCCGTTGACGTTGTAGGTGGCGATTTTCATGGTTGGGGTAACTCGTTGAAAACTATCGACCTGGTTGCTGACTGCTCAAGCGCAGAGCCGCGTCATGAGCCGCTGGCACATTGTGGCGCGGCTCGCGGTCTCGTCCCGATCTGACCTTGGTGGCAACCTTGCCTAGAACGGCGAGGAGGCGTCTGCGGCCTGTTCGGCGCTGCTTTCGCGCGCCTGGAGCAGCTCTTCCAACCCTGCCACCTGCCGGCGCAGCACCTCGTTCTCTGCGGTGAGGGCAGCAACACGTTGCTGCAAAGACTCCACGGTGGCCTTCGGCTCGTCAGCCTCTTGCGACGCGGCGGCGGACTCGCTGCGTGGCTTGCGCTTGGCTTCGCGCGCGCGCTTGGCGGCCTGCTTCAGTTCGTCCTTGCCGGCGGCGGCCGCTGCGACCTGCTCCTCGGCGGGCAAGCTCGCCACCGCGGCTGCGGCGTTGATCGAGATCGTGCCGGCCTTCACGGCCGCCACGAGTTCGGGCGCTGCCTGCTTCTGGATCTTTTCGATCAGCACGACCTGGTTGCTGCTGAGGCGTGCGGCCTTGGCGAGGGCTTCTCGGGTGTCGAATGGTGCCGAAGTCTGCGCGGTTCCGGCGCTCGCATCAGGCACCTGCGCGGCCGGCTCTGCCGGTGCCGTGGCTTTGCGGGCGCGCCGCTCGGCCACGATCTCCCGCTTGCGCAGGGCGAGCACACCGCGCTGGAAGTCGGAGATGCTGCGCCGGCCCAGGTGCTGGTCGATCATCCACAGGTGCACGTCTTCAATGGACTGGAAGCGCGTGTTCTGCACCGTCTGGAAGGGCAGGCCGTGCTTGCGGCAGATGCCGTAGCGGTTGTGGCCGTCGACGAGTACGTCACCCCACAGCACGAGCGCGTCGCGGCAGCCTTCGGCCAGGATACTGCGCTCTAGGGCTTCGCATTCGTCCTGCGTCAACGGGTCGATGTAGGCTTTGAGGTCTTCGTTGACGACGATGTCCATGGGTCCGGTTCAAGAATGCAAAAGGGCGCGCATTGTAGGGAGGGGCGGCCCGGAGGTTATGGGCTGCCTTGCCCTGACTTGTTTCGCGGGGGCTTGCGTTTCGCGTCGCCTTCGCTGGGCGCGGCGTTTGCCGGTGCCAGCGCGTTGCCGGAGTTCACCTGTTCGAGGCAGTGCAGGGCATCGACATAGGTCATGAACCGTTGCAGATACGCCGGTGAGACCTCACGCATCAGCTCGAGCGATCGAAGCACGAGCAGCTGAGAGTTGAGCGGGCCCGCATTCTTCGGAAGCTCGGCCAATGAGTGGGTCAGCTGTCGATCGACGTTGAGCTTGGACCAGGTGCTTCTGAAATACCCGAGGGCTTTCAGTTCGCCCCTTGGCTCGACATTGGCAGCGAGGTCAGGGGACGAGCCGCCACCTTCCTTCTCCGACGAATGAAGGGCGACCAGTCGCACGAGCTCGGTCAGAGGGCTTGGGCGGGAGGCTTCCGCGTCGGCGTCGACTCGACGGCTGTCGCCGGCCTCCGATGAGGCCTTTTCATGCTGTTCGACAAAGGCCGCCAGCACCGTTGCCAGCTTGTCATCCAGCACGCGTCTCGCCGCGCCTTCACGAGCGGCCGCGCGCCGGGCCAGGGCCTCGATGAAGCGGAAGCGGACGGGGTCGAACGCTTGCGCGCCCCGCTCGCGCAAGTCGGCGAGCGTTCGACCGGGATCGACGCCATCGATCACCTCGGACACCGGTGAGCCGGGTTCGCCGGTCTCACTGAGCGGGCTTCGGCGTCCCATTCGAAGATCTCGGCACAGGGGCCATTTCCACGCGCCGGTTCCGGGACCGTCCGGTGGCATCGTCGTTCGACGCCACCGGCTGCTCGGGCCCGAACGCTGCCGCAAAGGTGGACGAAGACGGTATGCCTTCGTCGATCAGCGCCCGCGTCACTGTCAAGGCCCGTTGGGCCGACAGTTCCCAGTTGTCGACGAATTGCCGGTTGCTGTCGCGAACCGGCCGGTCGTCGGTGAAGCCGCTGACCATCAGCAGTTCATCACGTGCGGAGAGGTAGACCGCCAGCGGCCCTGCTAGGCTCTTCAGCAGCTGCCGGCCCTCGGGCTGCAGCTGATCCGAGTTCAACGAGAACAGCACGCTGCCGCTGATCCCGATGCGCCCGTTGCTCAGCGTCACGCGGCCGGATGCTAGTGGGCCCGCCAAGGCCTTTTCCAGCGAGAGGCGCCGCTGCTCTTCGGCCTGGCGCTTCTTGACCTCGGTGTCCAGGTTGGTCGCGAGTTCCAGCTGCACGCCCAGCACGCAGACCAGCATCAGCACGAAGGCGCCTAGCAAGCCGGACATCAGGTCGCCGAACACGGCCCAGACCGGCGCGGTCTCTTCCATGCCGGTGTCGATGTCTTCCATCAGCTGGCCTCGCCGGCAAGCGCCGCCTGTCGGCTGGAGAGCTGCTGCAACTCCTCGACGATCTGCTTCTGCGACGAGATGCTCAGGTCGATGATCTCCCTTGCCTGCGCCACGTAGTAGCCCAGCTGCTCATCGCTGCGCGCCGCCGACTTGTCGAGCGAGCCTTCGATGCGCGCCAGCGTGGCGATCAGCGCATCGCTCGACTCGCTGAACTGCTGCACGCCGAAGCCGAAGGCTTCACCCAGGCTGGCCACCTCGACGGCACTGCCGGTCACTTCTGCGGCCACGGCCGTCAGCCGATCGGATTCCGCTTCGATCTTCTCGGTGAACTGAGTGCTGACCTGCTTCAGCAGCGCCGCCGATGAAGCGACCAGCGCGTCGATCGACCCGCGTTGTTCGGTGGCGGCGTGCTGTATGGCGTCGAGCAGCGTCCGCAGCGTTTCCATGATGCGATGGCGTTCTTCCAGCAGCTGGTTGTCCTGCACCATGCTGTCGGAGAGCTTCTCGCGCAGCTGGCCGATCACTTCGGCCGCGACCCGTGGTGCTTCAGCGGCGGTTTGCGTCAGCTGGGCGATCTCGGTGATCGTGTTCCTGGCATGCGCCTCGGCTTGCGCGTGGATGTCGCGGGCAGTGCGTTCCAGCGTCTCGCAGATCTGGGCTTGTTGCGCGACGGTTTGCTCGCCGGCCTGCTGCCAGCTGTGCTGGAGCGATGCCGCCATCGATTCCAGCGACTGGGCCAGCGCTGCTTGCCGCTGCTGGTCGCTGGCGGCCAGGTCTGCCTGCAAGGCGACATGGGCCTTCTCGACCGTGGCCATGAGCGCCGCCGGCTGCTGCTCGCTCGCCTGCACCAGCGACGTCAGCGACTTCTGCAGTGCGCTGGACAGGTTGTCGCTGGTGTGCTGGTGCTGCGCGAGCGCATCGCGCCAGGTTTGCGTCAGCGCGGCCTGGCCGGTCGATTGGGCTGCCTCCACCGACGTCAGTAGCTTGGCCGAGCGCTGTTCGAAGGTCTCGGCAAAGTTTTGCAGCGACCCGTCCAAGCGCTGGATCAGCTCGTCGCTGCTGTGCTCGTGGCGGG
Source organism: Rhizobacter sp. P2_G4 (assembly GCF_056403575.1). NCBI lineage: Bacteria > Pseudomonadati > Pseudomonadota > Betaproteobacteria > Burkholderiales > Sphaerotilaceae > Rhizobacter > Rhizobacter sp. P2_G4. Next base: position 612,834 of record NZ_JBFUFG010000002.1, read on the forward strand.
TGAGCGCGCTCGTCCACACTTTCTCCATGGCCGAGACGCTGTCGCCGTGGCGTGCGGACAAACCTTCCAGCTGCATCGTGACCGTGCCGGCGATTCGTTCGTGCAGCGCCGTGGTCTCGCGTGCGATGCCCGCCATCGTCGCCTGGGCCGCGGGCTCGATCGCCGCACCGGCGACGCGTGCCACCGTCGCCAGGCTTTCCTTGAGGGATTTGTCGACCGACGAAGCCAGGTCCGCATAGACCGTCGTGGTGTTGCGGAAGAAGGCTTCCTGGCTCGCGAGCAAGCGGTCGTTCAGCGCCTGGCTCTGCCGCTCGCTGTGCGCCATCATCGCCTGCAGCTGCGCCACCACTTCGGGGATGACGAGGGATTGGGACTGCAGGGTCTTGAACGTTTCCTTGCGCAGGTGCGCGAGGGAGAAGGCATGCAGGTTTGTCGCAATGCGCGTGTCCAGAACCTGCAGGGTCTGCAGCCTCTCGCGGCGACACACGGCCGATATCAGGCCCAGCATGGCAGACGCGGCCACCCCGGCGACGGAGGTGCCGAACGCCAGCCCCAGGCCCTTGACAGGGGCGCTCAATGCCGCGCGAATCGTGGGCAGATCGGTCGTGCTCTCGAGCGCCAACACCGCACCGTCCAGCGTGACCACCATGCCGAGAAAGGTTCCCAGCATCCCCAGCAGCACGAGCAGGCCCACGAGATAGGGCGTCATCACCGGGCCAGGCAAGCCGGCGCGTTCGCCTTCGATGCGCTGGCGCACCGCGTTTCGCAAGGCTGGTGGCACCTTGTCGAGCCAGTCCGCCAGGTTCGAAAGGCCTTCCGGAATGGCCGTCAACGCCTTGGCCAATGTGGTCGTGGCCTGGTGGAAGCGACGCAACTCGAGCGCGCCCATCAGGTAGAACGCGCCGATGAGCGCCGTCATCGTCAGCGCCAGCGGATTCGAGCGGATGTACCCCAAGCCTACCCAGCACACGGCGGCCAGGCCCACGCAGAACGCCGCCACACCCAGTTTCTTGTTCATTGCTGCCTCGTGATCTCGTGGCCCATGGCTTCCATCATTCCTTCGACGGGCTGCAATCGAATGTCCAGCTCTGCCAGCAGCAGGTGTTGCACGTTTCTCCGGTACGCGGGCCACGGCTCGGGATGCGATTTGCGCAGGTGCTCGAATCGTCTTTCGAGCAACGGGGGCACGTGCGAAAGCAGGTGGCGTTCACGCACGGCCAGGGCCTCGTCCAAGGCGGCATCCAGTGCCGCGAGCCGGCTGAGGGCTGCCGACTGCTTCGACATAGCTGCCCGCACGTTGGCGCGCAGCGGGCCGATGCGCTCGGCCATCGCGCGTTGATGCGCAAGGTACTGGCGCCAGCAAGCTGGAAGGTCCATTGCGCTCTCTGCAGCTGGTTCGGGTGACGTCGACGATTTCATGCTTGCTTTGTCGACCCTGAACAGGTCATCCGTGGTGATTGACTTGACCAGGTCCGCGCGTACGCGGGTGAACTCGTCAAAGGCGGCGCCGGCCGCAGAGGGCGCGCCGGCCGGGATAGGCGGCGAGACGGGCGCACTGGCGCCATTCAACGCCGCCGAGAGGGAGATGGCATCGGACCAGTCCAGCCACAGGCTCAATCGTTCTGCGAAGCTCTGCTTGGATTCGGCAACTTCGCCGGAAGCCATCTCCGTGAGCAGGCGAACGAACGTCGAACTGATGAAACGAGTGCGCGGCATTCTGTGCGCCATACCCTGCAACTGAGCGCTGCCCGAAAAAGGGGCGGAGTCTACCGGATCGCAATTGCCGGGCTGGCGCCTCAGGAACGTGAGTTAGTCCACTGGGTGCTGGTCACAACCCGCGCTTGAAGAACAAGCCTGCGCCTCCATGTTCGACGCATGAACACCCAAACCAGAACTCTGCCCGAGAGCTTTCGGGTCTTGCTGACCCTGGCGCAGCTGCTGGAGCGCCTGGAACGCAACCTCGTCCCCACCTCAGCCGACCAGTACCGTTCGGTGGTGGCGCACCTGTCGAAAGAGCTTGCCGACGTCGAGCCGGGTGAGGATCTCAATGTGCTGCTCGAGACCTTCCCGGCGGCTTCGCAGCTGTACGAGAACCTGCAGTACCAGCACGCCGGCCTGTGCCGTTCGCCGCTGGACGCCTCGCTCGACGCCGAGCTGCGCGCGCAGGACCTCATCCGCAAGCTGCGGCGCTGAGTCGAAAGGCCGCTTGCCGGTCGCGGCGAGGGGTTGTCCCGGGTGGCGTAAATGGTTGTCCCCGGTGGGACAGGGCGGGTGTCGGCAGTCGTGCTAGAACCCCGCTCCAAGGAGGCACCCGACGATGGGGTCCATCACCGACGTCCCCGGCATCGCCGTCGGCCATTTCACAGACACGCGTAGACCGACCGGCTGCACGGTGATCCTGACGCCGAAAGGCGCCGTGGGTGGTGTCGACGTGCGCGGTGCCGCACCCGGCACGCGCGAGACAGATCTGCTCTCGCCGCTGAACACGGTGGAGGTGGTGCACGCGGTGCTGCTGTCCGGCGGCAGCGCCTTCGGGCTCGACGCGGCCGCCGGCGTGATGCGCTGGCTTGACGAACGCGGCATCGGCGTGCCGGTGGGCCCCGTGCGCGTGCCCATCGTGCCGGCCGCCGTCCTTTTTGACCTGACGCTGGGCGACAGCTCGATCCGCCCTGATGCGAACGCAGGCTACGCCGCCTGCGTTGCCGCAAGCACCGACGCACCGGCTGCAGGCAATGTGGGCGCCGGTGCCGGTGCCGTGGTTGGCAAGCTTTTCGGCTTCGACCGTGCGATGAAGGGCGGCATCGGTAGCGCCTCGGTGACGGTGGAGGGCATCACCGTCGGCGCCATGGTGGCCGTCAATGCGACGGGCGACGTGATCGACCCGGCCACCGGCCGTCTCGTCGCCGGCGCGCGCAGCGCCGATGGATTGCGGCTTCACGGCAGCACGCGCGCCATGCTGCAAGGCGAGTTGCCCACCCACATGGCGGTGGGCGCGGCGACCACCCTCGGCGTCGTCGCCACCGATGCCGTCATCACCAAGAGCCAAGCCAACAAGATCGCCCAGATGGCGCACGACGGCCTGGCGCGCAGTATCAACCCTGTTCACACCCAGAGCGACGGCGACACGCTGTTTGCGCTGGGCACCGGTGAAAGCGGCCGCAGCGCCAACATCACGGTGCTGGGCACGCTGGCCGCCGAAGTGGTGGCCCAGGCCGTGCTGAATGCCGTGAGTGCGGCTGAAAGCCTGCCCTCGCTGCCGGCTTGCAGAGACCTAACTACAAACGGAGACAGCCGATGAACCCGTTGAAGAACCCATTCCGCCGAAGGTTGACGATGGCCCTGGTTGCCGCTGCTGCATTGCTTGCGTCGTGCGCGAGCACGCCCCCTGCGGGCACCTACCCGCCAATCGTGTTCGTGCACGGCAACGGCGACACCGCCGCGCTGTGGCACACGACGATCTGGCGCTTCGAATCCAACGGCTGGCCACGCGACCGCCTCTACGCCATCGACGTGCTGTACCCGCTCGCACGCGACACCGACGACAAGCCGCAACCCGGTCGCACCTCTACCGCCGAGCACATGCAGTTCCTGTCGGACGAGGTCGACAAGGTGCTGCGCGCCACCGGTGCGAGCCGGGTGGTGCTGTTCGGCAACTCGCGCGGCGGCAACGCCATCCGCAACTACATCGCCAACGGCGGCGGCGCGGCCAAGGTGTCGCATGCCATCCTGGGCGGCACGCCCAACCACGGTGTGCAGGCCAACCCCGACAGCAACCCCGGCAACGAGTTCAACGGCGCCGGCCCGTTTCTCCGTGGGCTGAATGCGCCCAAAGGGTTGGATGGCGATGAAGTGACGCCTGGCGTCAAGTGGATGACCATCCGCTCCGACAACAACGACAAGTACGCCCAGCCCGATGGGGCGTGGCTGGGCGCCAAGGGCAAGCCGACGAACGTGACTTACGACGGGCCGGCGCTGAAGGGCGCCGAGAACGTGGTGATCCCCGGCATCGACCACCGCGAGACCTCTTTCAGCCCGGCCGCTTTCGCGCAGGCCTATCGCTTCATCACCGGCAAGCCGTCCGCCGTGCTGAGCATCGTGCCCGAGGCCAAGGTGGTGCTCGACGGCAAGGTATCAGGGCTGGGGCTCAACAACGTGCAGGGTGGCTACGCGACCAACCTGCCGCTCGAAGGCGCAACCGTCGACGTGTTCGCCACCAACCCGGCCACCGGTGAACGCCTGGGCACGGCGGTGCACGGCAAGCTGATCGGCGCCGATGGCCGCTGGGGGCCGTTCACCGCGGACGGAAAGGCGAGCTATGAGTTCGTCATCCACGCGCGCGGCTACGCGGTGACGCACATCTACCGTTCGCCGTTCCCGCGCTCGTCCGATGTCATCAACCTGCGCGCCGAACGACTGGCCGACGCCGACAAGGACGCGAAGGCCGTGGTCACGCTGACCCGGCCGCGCGGCTACTTCGGCGTGCCGCGCGATCAGATCAGCCTGGATGGCAAGAGCCCGCCGGCGGGCATTTCGTCGGGCGTAGCGGGTGTGTCCACGGCCAAGCTGAAGGTGATGGATGCGGCGGGCCGGTCGGTCGTCGGCGAATTCAACGGCGAGCGCATCGCCGGCATCGCCTGGCCGGTCGCCGAGAACCATGTGGTGCTGCTGGAGTTGCACTGAGCCGCAGAGATAATGCGGCCCCGTTCGCTCACGGCTTCGATACCCCAGCCCGAACGGGCTGTGCTTCATGAAACTCTCTCAGATTCTTTTCTCCCAGGGCTTCGGTGCCCGTCGCGAATGCGAAGGCCTGATCGCGTCGGGCCACGTCAGCATCGGCGGCAAGGTGCATGACGACCCGTTTGAAGACATGCCGCCCGAGGGCCTGGTGTTCAGCGTGCGCGGCGAGTCGTGGCCGTACCACGCCAAGGCCTTGATCGTGATGAACAAGCCGCAGGGTGTGGAGTGCTCGCAGAAGCCCAAGCACCACATGAGCGTCTACAGCCTGCTGCCCGTGCCCCTGCGCCGCCGCGACCTGCAAAGCATCGGCCGGCTCGACGAAGACACGACGGGGCTGCTTCTCTTCACCGATGACGGAGCCCTGATCCACCGGTTCACCTCGCCCAAGAAGCACGTGAACAAGGTCTACGACGTGACCTGCAAGCACCCCGTCACGCCTGAGCAGGTGCAGCAGCTGCTGGCCGGCGTGAAGCTGATCGATGACCCGGCCACCGTGGCGGCGGCGGCCTGCGAAGTGACCGGCGAGCTGACGCTCAAGCTCACGCTCACCGAAGGCAAGTACCACCAGGTCAAGCGCATGCTGGCCGCCGTGGGCAATCGGGTCGAAGCGCTGCACCGCAGCGCCTTCGGCGCGCTGACGCTGCCGCCCGAGCTGGCCCCCGGACAGTGGCAGTGGCTGAGCGGGCCTGAAGCAATCCAGCCGAACCGATGAGCACCGAAGTCGAGAGCGCGAGCGGAGCAAGCGCGACCCATCAGGCCATGGCCGCCCGCCGGGCCGCCCCAAGGGCTGGCCAGCGCCCCTTGGGGGCAGGAGCGAAGCGACTGGGGGGCAGATAATCCGCCTATGCAAGTCTTTCGTGGGATCCATCACCCCGACATCGCATCTGCTTGCGCGCTGACCATCGGCAACTTCGATGGCGTGCACCGCGGCCACCAGGCCATGTTGGCGCTGTTGAGGTCCGAGGCCCAGCACCGCGGCCTGCCGTCCTGCGTGATGACCTTCGAGCCACACCCGCGCGACTACTTCGCGCTGGCGGCCGGCAAGCCTGAGACGGCACCGGCCCGCATCGCGACGCTGCGCGACAAGCTGAGCGAACTCGAGCGCTGTGGCATCGACCAGGTGGTGGTACTGCGTTTCGACAAACCGCTGGCCACGCAGACCGCGCAGGCCTTCATCGAAGAAGTGCTGGTGCGGGGACTCGGCACACGCTACGTGCTGGTTGGCGACGACTTCCGCTTTGGCGCCAAGCGGGCCGGCGATTACGCCATGCTCGACGCAGCCGGTGCCGCCCAGGGCTTCGACGTGGCACGCATGAACAGCTACGAAGTGCATGGCCTGCGTGTCTCCAGCTCGGCCGTGCGCGAGGCGCTGGCCGAGGGCAATCTGGCGCAGGCCGCTGCGCTGCTGGGCCGGCCCTACAGCATCAGTGGGCACGTGGTGCACGGCCAGAAGCTGGGCCGTGAACTCGGCCAGAGCGCGAGCGGGCGCGCAGATGGTTTCCGCACCCTGAACCTGCGCTTTGCGCATGCGCGGCCAGCGGCCATGGGCATCTTCGCGGTGCAGGTGCACGGCCTGGTCGAGCGGCCTGTTGACGGGGTCGCGAGCCTGGGCGTACGACCCACGGTCGACGACAGCGGGCGCGTGCTGCTGGAGACGCATTGCTTCGATTGGCCTGCCGAACTGGGCGCCGAAGGAGGCTACGGTAAAATCGTCCGCGTGGAACTGCTGCACAAACTGCGTGATGAAGCCCGGTACGACGGGCTGGAAGCACTGACCGAGGCCATCCGGTTGGACGCCCGCAACGCGCAAGACTTTCTGGCTGCGCACGCGTCTCAGCGCCGCCAGACCACGCGCGATCGAATTTAGCGCTCGCCCCACTCCTGCTTTGCGAGCCCCGGCCCCGTGCGGGTCGGCACCCAAATTTCTGACGCGCGCCCTCGCGGCACGCCAAGCGCCATGACCGACAAGACTGCCTCCACGACCACCCCGACCACCGACTACCGGGCCACGCTCAATCTGCCCGACACGCCGTTCCCGATGCGCGGCGACCTGCCCAAGCGCGAGCCGGGCTGGGTGAAGGAATGGGCCGACAACGGCATCTACCAGCGGCTGCGCGAGTCACGCCACGGCAAGCCGCTGTTCGTGCTGCACGACGGCCCGCCCTACGCGAACGGCACGCTGCACGTGGGTCACGCCGCCAACAAGATCCTGAAGGACATGATCACCAAGGCGCGCCAGCTCAAGGGCATGGACGCGCGCTACACGCCGGGCTGGGACTGCCACGGCCTGCCGATCGAGAACCAGATCGAGAAGACCTTCGGCCGCAACCTGAGCCGAGCCGACGTGCAGGCCAAGAGCCGGGCCTACGCCACCGAGCAGATCGCCCAGCAGATGGCCGACTTCAAGCGCGTGGGTGTGCTCGGCGACTGGGAGCACCCGTATCGCACGATGGACTTCGGCAACGAGGCCAACGAGATCCGCGCGCTGAAGCGCATCGTCGAGCGTGGCTTTGTCTACCGCGGGCTGAAGCCCGTGTACTGGTGCTTCGACTGCCATTCGTCGCTGGCCGAATTCGAGATCGAATACGCCGACAAGAAGTCGCAGACGGTCGACGTGGGCTTCCTGTCCGCCGAGCCGGCCAAGCTGGCCGGGGCCTTCGGATTGCCGTCGCTCGCCAAAGACGCTTTCGCGGTGATCTGGACGACGACGGCCTGGACCCTCCCGGCCAACCAGGCGCTCAACGTCGGCCCGGCAATCGAGTATTCGCTGGTCGACACTGAGCGCGGCTTGCTGGTACTGGCCAGTGCGCTGGTCGAGAAATGCCTTGAGCGCTACGGCCTCACGGGCCAGGTGATCGCCACCACCCTGGGTGCGAAGCTCGAAGGCCTGAACTTCCGCCACCCGCTGGCCCATGTCGACCCGGGCTACGACCGCCTCTCGCCGATCTATGCGGCCGAGTACGCGACCGCCGAAGACGGTACCGGGATCGTCCACTCGTCACCGGCCTATGGCCTGGAAGACTTCAACTCCTGCGTCTCGCATGGGATGAAGCTCGACGACATCCTGAACCCGGTGCAGGGCAACGGGCAGTACGAGGCGAGCCTGCCGCTCTTCGGCGGCATGAACATCTGGAAGGCCGCGCCGCTGGTGGCCGATGCGTTGCGCGATGCCGGCCGGCTGTTCGCCACCTCGACGCTGGTCCACAGCTACCCGCATTGCTGGCGCCACAAGACGCCGGTGATCTACCGCGCCGCCGCCCAGTGGTTCGTGCGCATGGACGAAGGCGTGGGTGTGTTCGCGAGCGAGACGCCCGCCAAGACGCTGCGCCAGACCGCGCTCGACGCCATTGAGGAGACGAGCTTCTACCCCGAGAACGGCAAGGCGCGGTTGCACGACATGATCGCCAACCGGCCCGACTGGTGCATCAGCCGCCAGCGCAACTGGGGCGTGCCGCTGCCGTTCTTCCTGCACAAGGAAACGGGCGAATTGCACCCCGACACGATGGCGCTGATCGACCGCGCCGCCGGCATCGTCGAGCAAGGCGGCGTGGAAGCGTGGTCGAAGCTGGCGGTGGAAGACGTGCTCGGAGCCGAGGCGTCGCAGTACACCAAGAGCAACGACATCCTCGACGTGTGGTTCGACTCGGGCTCGACCTTCTTCCACGTGCTCAACGCCAAGGTGGGCAGCCACCCTGGCGTCACGAGTGACAAGCAGGAAGCCGACCTCTACCTTGAAGGCCACGACCAGCACCGCGGCTGGTTCCATTCGTCGCTGCTGATCGCCTGCGCGATGGAAGGCCACGCGCCGTACAAGGGCCTGCTCACGCACGGCTTCACGGTCGACGGCGCGGGCAAGAAGATGAGCAAGAGCCAGGGCAACTTCATCTCGCTGCAAGACTCGGTGAAGGAGATGGGCGCCGAGATCCTCCGCCTGTGGTGTGCGGCGACCGACTACTCCGGCGACCTGGCCATCGACAAGAAGATCCTGGCCCGCGTGGTCGATTCGTACCGCCGCATCCGCAACACGCTGCGCTTCCTGATGGCGAACACCAGCGACTTCGATCCGTCGAAGGATGCGGTGCCGCTGTCCGAGATGCTCGAGATCGACCGCTATGCGCTCGCACGCGCGGCTGCCTTCCAGGCCGAGGTGCTGGCGCACTACGAGGTCTACGAGTTCCACCCGGTGGTGGCCAAGCTGCAGGTGTACTGCAGCGAAGACCTCGGCGCGTTCTATCTGGACGTGCTGAAGGACAGGCTCTACACCACGGCCCCGAAATCACTGGCACGGCGCAGCGCGCAGACGGCGCTGTGGCACATCACGCACGCGATGCTGCGCTGGATGGCACCGTTCCTGAGCTTCACCGCGGAAGAGGCGTGGAAGATCTTTGCGCCGGGTACGTCGCCATCGATCTTTGTGGAGACCTTCAGCGACACCTCGGCGTGGGGTGATGAGGCGCTGCTGGCGAAGTGGCAGCTGATCCGCAAGGTGCGCGACGAGTCGAATCGCCGCATTGAAGACTTCCGCAGTGCGGGCAAGGTCGGTTCTTCGCTGCAGGCCAATGTCGAAGTGCATGCGAAGGGCGAGACTTTGAATGTCCTGTCCAGCTTGGGTGACGACCTCAAGTTCGTTCTCATCACGTCGAAAGCGTCTCTTCTGGAGCTGCTGAGCGATGACGCGGACGATTTCCGCGTTGTTCCCGAAGCCAGCACCTCGCAGAAATGCGAACGCTGCTGGCACTACCGCGACGACGTCGGCGTCGACCCGGCCCATCCCACGATCTGCGGCCGCTGCACCAGCAATCTGTACGCCGCTGGCGAATCACGGAAGGCTGCCTGACCATGGCGTTCAAGAAATCGGGCGGCAGCCTGCTGCCCTGGCTGGGTATTGCCCTGGTCGTGATCGTGCTGGACCAGATCACCAAATGGCTGATCCTTCGCGACTTCCAGTACGGTGAGAGCGTCTTCGTCACCTCGTTCTTCAACATCGTGCGGGCGCACAACACCGGCGCGGCGTTCTCGTTCCTTGCCGGGGCTTCGGGCTGGCAGCGCTGGTTCTTCGTCGGCCTGGGCGCGGTGGCGGCCGTCTTCATCATCTGGATGCTGCGCAGCCACAGCGGGCAGCGCATGTTCGCGCTGGCCTTGTCGCTGATCCTGGGTGGTGCCGTCGGCAACGTGGTCGACCGCCTGCAGCACGGCTATGTGGTCGACTTCATCCAGGTGCACTGGGGCAGCCAGTACTTCTTCCCGTCGTTCAACGTGGCCGACAGCGCGATCACGCTCGGCGCGATTTTGTTGATTCTCGACGAGCTGCTGCGCGTCAGGCGAGGCAGGTGACGACCCCTCGGCCGACGGATACGTCGGCCGATCCCCCTGGGGGATGCGGCCCGGCTTGGGGCGGCCCGGCGCTCGGTCCGCGCCCTCGCTTAGCTGTTCATCAGCCGAAGTGGCAGATGTAGTGCAGCGTCTGCGTCACTTCGATGTCGAACGACGACTTGCCCGGCACCTGGAAGCTCTGCCCCGCGCTGTAGGGCAGCCAGCTCTCGCTGCCCGCGAACTTCACGCGGCACACGCCTTCCACCAGTTCCATCACCTCGGGCTCGCCGGTGTTGAAGTGCAGCGACGAGGGAAGAATCACCCCCACGCTCTTCTTCGTGCCGTCAGCCAGCTCGATGCTGTGCGAGACGCACTTGCCGTCGAAGTAGACGTTGGCTCGGGTGCTGATGTGGGCTTGGATCTTGTCGGTCATGGCGTTCCAGAGAGGGCAGAGAGTGGGTCCGAGGGGGATTGGCGATTCGATTCTAGTGGGGGTGTTTTCGGTGACTTCGAGCCTGCAACGTGTGGATACGGTGCAGTCCGGGCGCTCGGCTAAGCTTCTCGGCATGTTTTCCGAAGGCCCCGACCGCGCATGAGCGCAACGCCACCTGCCGCACCGGTGCTGGCCGCCGGGCAAGACGAGCACGACGCGCTGCCTGCCGGCTCGCGGCTCGATGAGTTCGAGATCCTGCGCGTGCTCGGCGTGGGCGGCTTCGGCATCGTCTATCTGGCGATGGACCACGCGCTCGAGCGCCAGGTGGCGATCAAGGAATACATGCCGGGCTCGCTGGCGGTACGAGGCCAGAGTTCGATGGTGTCGCTGCGATCCGCCTCGCACGGCGAGACCTTCGGCATCGGCCTGCGCTCGTTCGTGAACGAGGCCAAGCTGCTGGCGCGCTTCGACCACCCGTCGCTGGTCAAGGTCTACCGGTTCTGGGAGGCTAACGGCACGGCCTACATGGTGATGCCGTTCTACCCCGGGCGCACGCTGAAGGAAGAACGGCGCGCCGTTGGCCACACCCCGGCCGATGCGTGGGTGCGCAGCATGATCGAGCCGCTACTCGGTGCGCTCGAGACGCTGCACAAGGCCGACGTCTTTCACCGCGACATTGCGCCCGACAACATCCTGCTGCCACCCGATGCCCAGCCGGTGCTACTCGACTTCGGCGCAGCGCGGCGCGTGATCGGCGACCGCTCGCAGACGCTCACCGCCATCCTCAAGCCCAACTTCGCGCCGATCGAGCAATACGCAGAGGTGAGCCACTTGCGCCAGGGGCCGTGGACGGATCTCTATGCACTGGGTGCGGTGCTGCACTTCGTGGTGACCGGCAAGCCACCGGTGCCGGCCTCCACACGGGCGGTGCACGACGAACTGCTGCAGCTGGGCGCTGCCGACAGCCCCTATGCGCATGCGCTGACGCTCACGCTGCGCAAGACCATCGACTGGGCGCTCGCCGTGCGGCCCAGCGACAGGCCGCAGAACGTGCAGCAGTTTCGCGATGCGCTGGCCGGGCTGATCGTGACGCCCGATCGGCCGGTGGTCGACATCTCGATGGAGCCGACGATCCCTGCCGAGCGCGTGGTGAACGCCTGGGCGCCGACGGCACCGCACGAGTCGGCATCGACCGACATCAGCCCCAAGCTGGCGCTGGAGGACGAGAGCTCGGCTTACGCGCCGACGATGATTGTTGCCAACCTGGCTGCAGCGTCTGCCACCGCCAAGTCGCCATCGGCTACTCCGGCAAAGGCCAGATCGAGGGCGCGGCGCTCCGCGGCGGCGCCGGCAACGGCGCCGATGCCTCGCCCGCGCATGGGTTGGCTCGCGATGGGGGTGGGCATGGTCGTGGTGGCCGTGGCCTCGTGGATGCTGGGTGCTCGCCATGAAGCGCGGGAAGATGCGCCACTGCCCACCATCCGGATGCAGCCGAACGAGCCGCTGCCGATGGCCACAACCTCGGAGCCCGCCGCGCAGACCATCGATGCGGAGGCGCCTTCGCCGGTGCGAGCGGCTCCTGCGGCCGCAGCTGCCGAGCCCAAGGCCAAGCCGGCTGCGAACAAGGCGCAGCGGGCTGCATCCCGGCCAACATCCGGCCCCGCGAATGCGGTCGCCAAGACACCCGCCGCGCCGGTGCCGGCGATGACCGCTGAGAACACCTCGTCGACGACGCCGCGCCAAGCTTGCGGCTCGCGCGTCTTCGTCGCGATGGTGAGGTGCATGAAGCGCGAGTGTGAGACGGCTCGCTACCGAGACCACCCTCAGTGCCAGAAACTGCGCCGTGAAGAAGAAGCGGTCCGCGCGCAGGGCGGCTGAATCAACTCACGAACTCAGCCGGCAAGCTGTGGCGTGAGAGGAGGTGCACTCCGCACCCGTTGTAGCGTGAGCTGGAGCCGCCGCGCATCGGCGCTGGCGCGGTGGCGCGGGGCCTGCAATTCATTGCTCACCGACTGCAGCGTGGCGTGCCAGTCTTGTGCCTGCTGTTCGTTCAGCAGCCTGCGCAGGCTGTCGAGCTTGAAGCTGGGCTGCAGGCCGGCTGATTCGTACAAGGCCGACAGCCAGGGGTAGTCGTGTGCCCAACCGTCACTGAACACCGTGAGACCGTGCAGCTGGTCGTTCAGCAAGCGAGCCACCTCGCCGACGTCGCGCCCGTGTTTCACCAAGGCGTCGCGCCGGATGTGGTGGATCTGTTCAGCGGCCGGGTCCCAGTGGGTCCAGCCGGGGGCGGGGCGGATCAGCGTGCAGAAGCTGCTGCCGTCGGGCAGCACGTAGCCGACCTCGATCGGGTAGCTGTCGCGCCCGAAGCCCGACGCCTCGAGGTCGAGGATGGTCGGCACGTCATCGGTCCCCGCCGGCGAAGGCAGGTTCACGGGGCGAATGCTGGCGACCATGGGCTAGCTTAACCACTGCGGGTACCGCGTGAACATGAGGTAAGCCCGTTCGGATCAGGTGTTTTCAGCGTTTCGGTGCTGGCGTCGGCCCCGTGCCAGCCCGGGGCGGCCGAGGCACCGTGGCGCTAGGGTTTGTCCGAGGCGGCTACGGCATTCAAGCGCTGCCATGCTTGCAGCCATACCGATTTTTCAATCGCCGATTCAGCTTCAGGAGACTCTGTGCCCAACGCCGCCGCCCACACCCGCCCGCACGAGCGCATCTGGCCGGCACGCCTGCCGCGCGAGCTGGTCCTGCCGTCGACCAGCCTGTGGTTCAACCTCGACGTCACTGCCCAGCGCTATCCCGACAAGGCGGCATCGGTGTTCTTCGGCCAGGCAACCACGTATCGGCAACTGCATCAACAAGCCGACCGTGTGGCCGGCTGGCTACAGAGCGTCGGCGTGAATGCCGGCGACCGGGTCGGCCTGTTCATGCAGAACTGCCCGCAGTTCGTTGCCGCGTTCTACGGCATCCTGCGCGCGAACGCGGTGGTGGTGCCGATCAACCCGATGAACAAGGCCGACGAGTTCCAGCACTACATCACCGACCCCGAAGCCCGCGTGGTGATCTGCGCTGCCGACCTGGCCGCAATCGTCGAGACCGCCAATGCGGCCGTGCCCGCAGCCAAGCGCCTGAGCCACGTGCTGGTTACGCGTTATGCCGATGCAATGCTCGACGCCGACCGCATCGATCCCGAAGACGCGCCCTCAGCCCCGCTCGAAGCCTGGCTGCGCAGCGACCCGGCATTGCCAGCTCCCGGCGAGGGCAGTGCCGCCTACCTGCGCTGGCACGACGCGCTGGCGCAAGCCCTCGAGCCCGGCCCGCACACCGTGCAGCCCGACGACTTGGCCGTGCTGCCCTACACCTCGGGCACCACCGGCAACCCCAAGGGCTGCATGCACACGCACCGCACCGTGATGCACAACACCTGCGCCGGCATGCAGTGGTCCCATGGCGGCCCTGAAGTGGTGGGCCTCGGTGTCGTGCCGATGTTCCACATCACTGGCCTGGTGGGCATGTCATCGGCCGTGTTCTGCGGGTGCACCGTGGTGCTGATGCCGCGCTGGGACCGCGAGGTCGTCGGCCGTGCGATCTCGCGCTACAAGGTCTCGCACTGGACTTGCATTCCGACGATGGTGATCGACCTCTTCGGCAGCCCCAATTACAAGAGCTTCGACCTCTCGAGCCTGCGCTTCATGAACGGCGGCGGCGCGTCGATGCCCGCGGCGGTGGCCGATCGGCTGCAGAAAGAGTTCGGTATCGTCTTCGCAGAAGGCTACGGCCTCACCGAAACCTCGGCGGCCACGCACGCCAATCTGCCCGAGCGCGCCAAGCCGCAGTGTCTGGGCATCCCGATCTTCGGTGTCGACTCACGCGTGGTGGACCCGACCACGCTGCAGGAGCTGCCGCCTGGTGAGGTGGGCGAAATCATCAGCCGCGGGCCGCAGGTCTTCAAGGGCTATTGGCGCCAACCGGATGCCACCGCGGCGGCCTTCATCGAGTTCGAGGGCAAGACCTTCTTCCGCACCGGCGACCTCGGCCGCATGGATGAGGAAGGCTATTTCTTCCTGAACGACCGGCTCAAGCGGATGATCAACGCGAGCGGCTTCAAGGTGTGGCCAGCCGAGGTGGAAATGCTCTTGTACAAGCACCCCGCGGTGCAAGAGGCCTGTGTCATCGCCGCGCGCGATGCCTACCGCGGCGAGACGGTCAAGGTCGTGGTCGTGCTGCGTGCGGAAGCCAAGGGCAAGACCAGCGAGCAGGACATCACCGACTGGGCACGCGACCACATGGCGGCGTACAAGGTACCGAAGATCGTGCAGTTCGCCGACAGCTTGCCCAAGTCGGGTTCAGGCAAGGTAATGTGGCGGCTCTTGCAGGATAAAGAATAGCGCCCCCCAGTCGCTTTTCGCTCCTGCCCCCGAGGGGCGCCACCCTTCGGGCCGGGAGACCCGTCCTTTGGGCGTGGCTTGATGGGTCACTCGCTTGTGGCGAATTCCATTCTTCTGAACAGCGTCGCCCCCGCCGGGGCACGGTGTTCGGTTGAGATCAGAAGCCCGACCCGGGTTGCTTCAGGAACTCGATTTCTTCGGGTGTGGACGGCCGACCTAGGATGGCGTTGCGGTGCGGGAACCGGCCGAACCTTGCGATCACGTCGCGGTGACGCTTCGCATAGTCGAGCAGCTCTTGCGTGTCGGGTGCCTCGGCGGCGAGCTGGGTGAAGCGTCGCACCGATTCGTCTTGCATAGCCAGGTCTTCGGCGTGTTCGAGCGGCATGTAGGCGAAGAAGCGCTGCCATGGCGGCAGGTCCTGGTCCTGGCCACGGTCGAGCATCGTGCGCGCGGCGGCTAGCGCGAGCGGGTCGCCGGCAAACGCGCGTGGGGTGTTGCGAAACACGTTGCGGGTGAACTGGTCGAGCACGATCACCTGGGCGAGCGCCGTCTCGGTGTTGCCCTGCCAGCCGCTCAGCTCACCGCGCAATGCCTGTTCGATCAGCGGGCCGAATCGCTGGGCGATTTCATGGTCGAACGCATCGTTCTTGCGAAACCACTCCGGCCGCGACACGGCAGGCGACGCGTCGCCGAACCAGAACTGCAGCACCGCCTGTGCGCCGTCGGCCATCGCGTTCATCGTGCGAGCTGTTCCCACAGGTAGGTGAACTCGAGCGCCTGCTTGTGCGCGCGCTGCTCGTTGTCGGCCGCGCCGCCGTGGCCGCCTTCGATGTTCTCGTAGTAGAGAACGTCGTGCTTCTGCGAGAGCATCAGTGCAGCCATCTTGCGCGCATGGGCGGGGTGCACGCGGTCGTCGCGCGTCGAGGTGGTGAACAGCACGCGTGGGTACTTCACGTCGGGTTTCACGTTCTGGTACGGGCTGTACTTCGAGATGTAGTCCCATTCCTCTGGCAGGTCAGGGTTGCCGTACTCGGCCATCCACGAGGCGCCTGCCAGCAGCGTGTGGTAGCGGCGCATGTCGAGCAGCGGCACTTGGCAGACGACGGCATTGAAGAGGTCGGGGCGCTGCGTGAAGGTCGCGCCCACCAACAGGCCGCCGTTGCTACCGCCCATGATGCCCAGGTGCTTGGGCGTGGTGATCTTCTGCGCAATCAGGTCTTCAGCCACGGCGATGAAGTCGTCGTAGCTGCGCTGCTTGTTGGCCTTCATCGCGGCCTGGTGCCACGCCGGGCCGAACTCACCGCCGCCGCGGATGTTGGCGACGACCAGCACGCCGCCACGCTGGTACCAGGCGCGGCCGTAACCGCCCGAGTACCACGGCTGCATCGAGATCTCGAAGCCACCGTAGCCGTAAAGCAGCGTCGGGTTGTTGCCGTCGGGCTTGGCACCCTTCGGCCAGACGACGAAGTAGGGCACTTTGGTGCCGTCTTTCGAGGTCGCGAAACGTTGCTCGGCGCGCATGCCGGCGCTGTCGAACAAGGCATCACGTGACTTGAACAGCTGACGCTCGTTGTTCGCGGTGGTCGCGAGGTACAGCGAATCGGGCGTGAGGAAATCGGTGTAGGTCAGCCAGTAGGCCTCGGCCAGCGGGTCGTTCTTGATCAACGGGTCGTGGAGACCGCTCACGCCGATGGCGCCGGGGAAGGGCGCAGGGACTTCGCGGCGGGTGAACTTGTCGCCCACCTTGTGCCACTGCTCCAGCTTGCCGGCCACGTTGTCGATGATGTCGAGCAGCACGTGGTCGCGCGTGCTGGTGTAGCTCGACAGCGAACGCGTGGTCGTGGGCGTGAACAACGGTGCCAGCTTGCGCTCGCCCTTCAGGTAGGCGGCGGCATTGGTGTGCAGCAGAGAGCCGCTCGGGAAGCTTGTCTCGCCGACCTTCAGCTCGCTGCGCAGGTGCAGCAGCATGGTGTCGCGCATGAAGCTCGGCGTGGCGTCGCTCGGGATGTCGAGCAGCACCAGCTTGTCGCCCTGCTGCAGGAAGGTCTTGCTGTTGAAGAAGTCGACCGAGCGGATGAAGAGCGTGCGCTCGAAGCCAGGCGTCTTGTCCACGCTGACGGCCACGGCCACGTCCTTGGTCTCGCCTTCGAATACGGTGACGGCTTCGGACAGCGGCGTGCCGCGCTTCCAGCGCTTCACCAGGCGCGGGTAGCCCGAATCGGTCAGCGAGCCGGGGCCGAAATCGGTGCCGACGTAGAGCGTGTTCTCGTCCAGCCAGTCCACCTCGGACTTGGCTTCGGGCAGCGTGAAGCCGTCTTTCACGAACTGCTTCGTGACGGTGTCGAACTCGCGGGTCACCTTGGCATCGGCGCCGCCGCGCGAGAGCGAGATCAGGCATTGCCGGTAGCTCGGTGCCAGGCAGGTGGACCCGGCCCAGACCCAGTTCTCGCCTTCGGCCTTGGCCAGGGCGTCGAGGTCGAGCACGGTTTCCCAGGCGGGCTGCGGCTTGCGGAACTCGGCCAGGGTGGTGCGGCGCCACAGGCCGCGCTTGTTGTTCTCGTCTTGCCAGAGGTTGTAGAGCCAGTCACCGCGGCGGGCGACCGCAGGGATGCGGTCCTTGGCGTTCAGCACTTCCAGCATCTGCGCCTTGATCGGCGCGTATTCGGGCCGCGCGGTGAGCTCACTCTGCGACAGCGCGTTGCGCTCACGCACCCAGTTCAGGGCCTTCTCGCCCTGCACGTCTTCCAGCCAGGCGAAAGGGTCGGAGTTTGAAGATGCTGCGGGTGTTTGAGGCATGGCGTGTGAGGTCATCAACAAGAGGGAAAGGGCAGCAACGCAGCTGCGCCAGGCGAATGAGGTCATGTGTGCAGGTCCTGGGTTTCGGGATGACGCTCCATGTAGGCGCGTGTGTAGCTGCACAAGGGTCGAACCTTCAGCCCGTGGGAGCGGGCGTGGTCCAGCGCAGTGCGAACGAGCGCCGCGGCGATGCCACGGCCTTCGATGGAGGGATGCACGACGGTGTGGGTCAGCACCAGTACGCCGGGTTCCAGCTGGTACTCGGCCGTGCCCATGTGGCCGTCGACCGTGGTTTCGAAGCGGTGCGCGTCGGCGTTGTGGCGAATGGTGAAGGGCGAGGCGTTGTCGGGCATGGTTCGGCAGCGACGAAGAGGACGTCGGATCAACCGGATTATTGAGCCTTCAGGAAGCCGTGCCTCGCGGCAGGGCATGTCGGCGCCAACGCGCCTCAGACCGGGTTCAGCCGCTGGGGTGCGATCTCGATGCTGCGTGCGCCGTCGCCCACCCACACCGCGCCGTCCTGCACGGTCACCTGCAGCTGCATGGTGCGCTGGGCCAGCGTGGCCAGCGCCTGGCTCTGCTCGGCCGGCACTTGCCACACGGCGATGTTGCGCGCCCGCGTGATCTTGGTGGCGATGCCGCTCCACCAGATGGGCGTGCTGTGGCTGAAGCTGTAGACCGCCACGCGCTCGGCACGCGGGCTGGCCTTCATCAGGCGCTTGTCATCGGGTTGGCCGATGTCGATCCACTGCGTGATCTGGCCAGTCAGGTCTTTTTGCCAGAGGCTGGGCTCGTCGGCATCCCAGAGGTCTTTGGCGAAATCGAGCGCACCGTGGTGGTCGTCCGCCGGTGCGTTGAGCGCGAACGCCAGCAGGCGGATCATCATGCGTTCGTCGGTTTCCGACGGATGGCGCGCAATCGTGACGCTGTGATCGCCATAGACGCTGCGGTCCATGTCGGCCAGCTGAAGCTGGGCTTTGTAGATCGTGGCTTTGATCGCCATGGGGAGTCAGTCGAAGCTAGGTGCGGGGGATTTGAGCAGATATTCCGCCCGCACCTGCTTCGCCGAGAAGCGCCTCCCGGCGCTCGTGTTGCTTACCAGCGGTCGGAGCGCATCAGCGGGGCCCATTGGCCGTCGCGCTTGCGGTACACGCTGATGGCGCCGTAGGGCTGTTCGCCTTCGGCGTTGAAGCGCATGCTGCTCGTGATCGGCGAGATCGGGTCGACGGTATGCAGCTTCTCGCGCAGCACCTTCGGGTCGACCGAATCAGAGCGGCGCAGCACATCGGCCAGCACATACATCGCGTCGTACGCATAGTGGGCGCCCCACACCGGGTCGGCCTTGTACGCTTCGTTGAACTTCTTCAGGAAGCTCGCCCCGGCGACGAATTCGAGCGGTTCGAGCGCGCTGGAAGTCACGTACAGCGTCTTGATATCGGCTGGCGCCTTGGCCAGCTTGTCGGTCTTGGACGAATTGGTGGTCAGCACCGGCAGTTCGGACAGGCCGGCTTCCTTCAGCTGCTTGAACAACGGCAGCAGCTGGTTGTCGCGCAGCACGCAGATCAGTGCCTGTGGCGGTTCTGCCTTGAGCTTGGCGATCAGGTCGGTGAAGTCGCTGGCCTTGTTGTCGACACCCATGTTGACCGTGATCTTGGACTTCAGCTTGCCGAAGCCTTCGTTCAAGTCCTTGCTGATCGGGCGGCCGAAGCTCGTGTCTTCATAGATGATGGCCACTGTCGAGGCCTTCACGTTCTCGTTGATGTAGCTCACGATGGCCTTCGCCTGCAGGCCGTCGTTGGCGAGCAGGCGGAAGGTGTTGCCCGCGCCGAGGGCCATCAGGCTGGTGGCACTGGACGTGAAGAGCTGCGGAACGTTGCCTTCCTTGTAGATCGGAATGGTCACTTCGGAGATGTCGGAGCTCAGGTGCCCGATCACGGCGGTGACTTTCTGGTCCACCAGTTGCTGGGCAACGACCTTGGCCGTTTCCTTGTCGGCCTTGTCGTCAACGGCCACGATCTCGATCGTCACAGGCTTGCCGGCAATCTTGTAGCCGGCAGCGTTCAGCTCGGCAGCGGCCAGCTTCACGCCGTTGAGCACGTCCTGGCCACGCGCGGCCGATGGTCCCGACAGGGGCTGTGCCACACCGATCTTGATGCTGGGAGGAATGCTCGGGCCGCAGGCCGCAACCAGAAAAAGACCCGCCAGCGCGGCGGTGGTGCGAAGCCGGGTCGATTCGAAAACAGACATGTTCATTTCCATTTATGGCGCCAACACGGTAGTGGCCGGGCGGACTTTAGCGGCGGGTCAAGCGATGTGGAGTTATTTGCACGCACGCAGACGTCAGTGCTCACAACTTTTCAACGTTTAGCGCATGGTTGTGCGTTCGAGGCGTGACAATCTCACGCTCAAAACCGGAGTTATTGCCCGATGAGCATGAAGAAATTCGAGTTGGAGAAGATGCGCGGACTGAAGGTGACCGGGCAGATGAAGGCTGCCGGCATCCCCAGCCGCTTCGCCGAGGGTGCCGGCGAGGTGCTCGACAAGCGCGAGCGGCGCCAGCGCGACGCGGCCCTCGGGCTGGTGCCTTTTGCCTGCAAGCTGCCGAGCGAGCTGACGCGGCGCCTCAACGAGCGTGCGGCTCTTCACGAGGGTGGCATGAACGGCCTGCTGGCTGAGCTGCTGGTGCAGGCGCTCGACGCGGGCGAACCCGCCAAGCCGAAGGCTGCGGCCAAGAAGGCAGCGGTCAAGGACTCACCCAAAGAGTCGCTGAAGGAAGCGCTGGTTGCCGAGAAGGAAGCCGCTGCGCCCGCAGCGAAGAAAAAAGCCGTCAGCCGTAAACCGTGACCACCTGGTAGCCCAGCGCGGCGAGTTCGCCGTCGGGCGACCAAAGGCGGCTGGCCTGGTTGGAATAGCCACCGGCGGCGGCCAGCACGTCGGTGTCCACGCGCCACCAGCCGTCGGCGACCTGCGGCAAGGGCCGCAGCTCCAGTTCCCACGACACCGAGCTCGCCGGCGTGGGCTTCGTGAACTGCGAGAGCAGCGGCGTGGGCGGCACGTCGGCCAGCAGCACGGTGAGCAGTTCGGTGTCCACACCGCTGGCCGGCTCGCCCTTCAATTGCAGATGGATGCGGCTGGTCGTGCTGGGCTGGCCGGTGAACGGCGTGCCCTCGCCGACGAAGCGCATGTCCATGTGCTGTGTGAAATTCGGTGCGATGCCCGGAGGCAGGCTGCGCACCGGAGTGTCCTCGGGCTCGGTCGCCACCGGCGGCTTCTTGGGCGAGAGCGGCGCTACCGCGGTTTCACGCTCCGAACCGAACACGCCGAGCAGCAGGGCCGCTGTTTCGCCCGACTGCTGCACGAGGGCCTGCACTTGCCGCACGTTCTTGCCTTCGCGCAGCAGATTCACCACGACCTCCACCGGCCCTTGCGCCACCGGCCCGATGAAGCTGGTCTGCAGTGCACGCAGCTTCACGTCGGCGGGCCATGCGCCGCCTGCCACGTCGCGCATGGCTTGCACGGCCATCACCGAGATCAGGCCGCCGAACGAGGTGCGGCCCTGCAGCCAGTCGGTGGGAACTTCGAATCGCACACCGCCCTCGATGCGCGTGCGTGCGGCCAGAAGCGAAGCCAGGGGCGTGAATGTGGACATAAGCTGGGGCGAAGAGGGGATGCCGGATTATTGGACTGGCACCGTGCCCGCGCTGCCGCACGGGTGACAGGCGGCCAGTGGCATGATGCCGGCCGCGAACATTGAAGGACAAGACATGAGCTTTGCGAAATTCGTCGCCACCGCTACACGCAGCCTGCTGCCGCTGGCTGCCGCCAGCCTGGCGCTGACCGGTGCCTCGTTGCACGCTGCGTCGCCCAAGCGTGAGGCCACGCTGGGCGGTGGCAAGGGCAGCGGCCCGATCATGAGCATGGCGCAGCTGCGCACGTGCGTGACCCAGCAGAGCCGTATCGAGGCGCAGAACGCTGAGATGGCGAAGGCGCAGCAGCAGCTGACCGCCGACCGGGCCGAGATCGAGCGCAATTCGGCTGCGCTGAAGGACGAGATGGCCGCACTCGACCGCACCAACGAAGAAGCGGTGAAGGCCTACGTGGCCAAGGCACAGGCCCACGACAAGGTGATCGACGACTACCAGGACGCCCGTGTGCCCCAGTTCAACACCCGGGTCGAGGCCTTGCAGGCCCAGCGCGCCGCCTATGCCAAGGACTGCGAAGGCCGCCGCTACCTGGAAGACGACTACAAGGACATCAAGGCGGGCAAGTAAAGGGCGATGGGCGTTTAGCGCTGGATTGAAGCGCTGAACGCCTTCAGCCTTTTATCGGGCCAGCTTCTCAGGCCAGCTTGAACGGCATCTCGCGCAAGCGTTTACCGGTCAGCGCGGCCACTGCGTTCGCGAACGCCGGTGCGAGCGGCGGCAGGCCCGGCTCGCCCATGCCGGTCGGCGCATCGGCACTGGGCACGGTGTACACGGCGATCTGCGGCATGTCGGTGATGCGCGGCACGACGAAGTCGCCGAAGTTGCTCTGCTCCACCACGCCATCCTTCAGCGTGATCGCCGCACCCGGCAGGCAGGTCGACAACCCCATCAGCGCGGCGCCCTGCACCTGCGCCTCCACGGTCTTCGGATTGACGACGAGGTTGCAGTGCACGCCGGCCGTCACGCTGTGCAGCGTGGGCGTGCCGTCTTTCACCGAGGCCTCGACGACGTAGGCGACCACCGAGTTGAACGACTCGTGCACCGCCACGCCCCAGGCTCGGCCCGCGGCGAGCTTCTTCTTGCCGTAGCCGGATTTGTCCACCGCAAGCTGCAGCGCGGCCTTGTGGCGCGGGTGCTTGTCGCCGATGAGCTTCATGCGGTAGGCGACCGGGTCCTGCTTGGTGGTGCGGGCGATCTCGTCGACCAGCGTCTCCATCACGAAGGCCGTGTGGGTCGAGCCCACGCTGCGCCACCAGAGCACCGGCACGTTCATCTTGGGGTGGTGCACGGTGAGTCGCATGGGGATCTCGTATGGCTCCCTCATGCCTTCGACCGCCGTGCCGTCGATGCCGTCTTTCACCATCATCGGCTCGAACGGCGTGCCGCCGAGAATGGACTGGCCGACGATGACGTGGTCCCACGCGGTGATCTTGCCCTGCGCGTCGAAACCGATCTTCGCGGTGTGCAGGTGCATCGGCCGGTAGTAGCCGCCCTTGATGTCGTCTTCGCGGCTCCACAGTGTGCGGATCGGCGCGTTGATGCCCGCCACTTGCGCCGCCTTCACGACGCTGCAGGCTTCGACCACGTAGTCGCTGGTCGCAATCGCGCGGCGACCGAAGCCACCGCCTGCCATCTGCACGTTGACCTTCACGTTCTGGGGCGGCACGCCCAGTACCTTGGAGGCGGCCATGCCATCGAGCCCCGGCATCTGCGAACCCATCCACAGCTCGGCCTTTTCGCCGGCCAGGCTGACGGTGCAGTTGAGCGGCTCCATCGGTGCATGCGCGAGGTAGGGGAACACGTACTCGGCGTCGATCTTGTGGGGTGCATCGGCGAGCTTCGTGACATCGGCGTCGTACTTGAGCGCGCCGGGCTTCGTTGCCAGTTCGCGGTACTGCGTCAGCTGCTTGGCGCTGTCGACCTTGTCGACGCTGCTGGCATCCCATTCGAGCTTGAGCGCCTCGCGACCCTGCTTGGCGGCCCAGTAGCCGTCGGCGATCACGGCGACGCCTTCGCCGCCGCGGTCCACCGGGATGCGCAGCACCGCCTTGACGCCCTTGATGGCCTTGGCCGCGCTGTCGTCCACGGACTTGAGCTTCGCGGCGAACACCGGCGGACGCGCGACGACGGCAGTCAACATGCCGGGCAGGCGCATGTCGATGCCATAACTCTGCTGGCCGCTGGACTTGGCTCCGGCGTCGAGCCGGCCTGTGGCCTTGCCGATCAGGCGGAAGTCCTTCGGGTCCTTCAGTGTGACCGTCTCGGGCACTGGCAGCTTCATCGCCGCGTCGGCCAATTCACCATAGCCGAGCTGCTTGCCGCCCGGGCCGATGACGACACCGTTGCGTGTGCGCAGGCTCGCCGGGTCGACCTTCCACTGCGCTGCTGCGGCGCTGACGAGCATCGCGCGGGTGCGTGCGCCCAGTTCGCGGTACTGTGTGTACGAATGGGCGATGGAGCCCGAGCCGCCGGTGATGTGCATGCCGAACACCGGGTCGATGTAGGCCGGGTCATTGCTGCCGTGCACGCTCTTCACCTTGGACCAATCGGCGTCGAGTTCTTCTGCCAGGATCATCGGCAGGGCGGTCTGCACGCCCTGGCCGAAGTCGAGGCGGTTGATGGTGACCGTGACCGTGCCGTCCTTGGCGATTTGCACGAAGGCCGATGGCTGCTGCAGCGGCTTCAAGCCCGCAGGCTTGGCAGCGTCTTGCGCCAGGGTGCCGAGCGGAAAGGCGCCAAGTGCGAAGCCGCTCACGGCAGTGAGCTTCAGGAAGCTGCGGCGGGGCAGGCCTTCGGATTCCGTCGTGTCGCGATGGCCGCGGGCCATCATTGCCTGCAGATTCCTGGGCAACTCGAAGGTGTTTTGATCGAAATGCATGGTGTGTCCTCTTTGATTTTCGAGCCCTGGCGACGCCCGAGGGCGACCAGGAGGCGACTCAGGCCAGCGACTTGGCCGCGTCGGCCACAGCCGCGCGGATGCGCGCATAGGTGCCACAGCGGCAGATGTTGCCGGCCATGGCACTGTCGATTTCCGCGGCGGTGGGTTGCTTGCCGCGGGGCAGCGATTTGAGGAAGGCCGTCGCGCTCATGATCTGGCCGCTCTGGCAGTAGCCGCACTGCGCCACGTCATGCTTGACCCAGGCTGCGTGCACTGCCTTGCCGACCTTGTCGGTGCCGCCGGTGACGGCTTCGATGGTGGTGATCTTCTGCCCTGCGGCTGCAGAGATGGGCGTCACGCAGGAGCGGATCGCCTGGCCGTCGAGGTGGACTGTGCAGGCGCCGCACAGCGCTGCGCCGCAGCCGAACTTGGTGCCGGTCATGCCGAGCGTGTCGCGCAGTGCCCAGAGGATGGGGGTGGACGGGTCGGCATCGACCTGGCGGTCCTGGCCATTGATGTGTAGCGTGCTCATTGCTCGGTCCTTTCGATGAACATAAATTCGCTTAAACGATAGTCTTCCGGACGGGTTTGGTCAAGCGGCTCAGGCTTTGACGCCGTCCCAGCAGAGCCCGAATGCCATCGCGAGGTGGGCATCCGTGCGCGTCAGAACGCCGGCGCGAATCATGTTCGCGGTCTCTCGAACCGAGCCGCCGAAGCTGTTGATCAGCATGGGCGTCGGCACGTCTTTCAGGATCTGCTGCGCCTTGGCTACTTCGAACACGTCGACCCAGTCCTTGAAGAGCCGGGTCGAGAGGTTGCGGCTCTCTTCGCTGAACCAAGGCGAGTTGTAGTACTGCTCCATGAAGACCACTTTTGCATAGTGGGTGAGCCGATGCTCGAGCCAGTTCATCCACATGCGCTGGAAGCGGCTGCGAAACGGCTCGCGCGGGTCGTCTCCTTGCATCAGACTGGCCGCGGTTTCGGTCTTGGCTTGTTCGTACAGCGCGACCAGCAGCTCTTCTTTCGACTTGAAGTACACGTACAGCGTGCCGGTCGCCAAACCGGCTTCGCGCGCAATGGCTGCCATGGTCAGACCGCTCAGGCCCGTCTGCCCGACCAGCGTGAAAGTGGCCTTGGCGATGGCCCGCAGCTTGTCGTCGTCTTTGGGCTTCACGATAGGATCATAGTCGAACGAAAATTCATTCAAGGTCAGCTGAGGTTGAAGCACAACTGCTTCTTCGCCGAGGTAAGGAGTCTGCCCGACAAGCTTGATGATCGGCCGCAACGGTCGATTCCAGCAAAGCCCTGTTAGGGATTACGGCCCGGAGGGCCGCACCTAGAATCGGCGCGTCTTCAACCCCGAGAAGCGCCATGACACTTGCCACAAGCAATCCTCTGGTGCAGCCGTGGAATACACCGCACGGACTGCCTCCCTTCGCTGAAGTTCGCGCCGAGCATTTCAGACCCGCATTCGACGCTGCGCTGAGCGAGCACCTGGCAGACATCGACGCGATTGCGTCCTTGAACGAGCCGCCGAGTTTCGAGAACACCGTGGCCGCGCTCGACCGCAGCGGGCGCCTGCTGGCGCGGGTGGAGGCGCTGTTCTACAACCTCACGTCGAGCGAGACCTCGCCTGCGCTGCAGGCCGTGGAACGCGAGATGGCCGCACCGCTGGCCGCACACAACAGCGTGGTCTACATGAACGCGCGGCTGTTCGAGCGCATCGACACGCTGCACGCGCAGCGCGCCACGCTGGGTCTCGCACCCGAGCAGCTGCGCCTGCTGGAGCGTTTTCATCTCGACTTCGTGCGTGCGGGCGCCAAGCTCGGCGGTGCCGCCCAGAAGCGTTATGCGCAGGTCATGCAGCGCCTGGCCGAGCTGACCACGCGCTTCGGGCAGAACGTGCTGGCCGACGAGTCGGCCTACCGACTGGTGCTACGCGGCGAGCGCGATCTGGCGGGTCTGCCCGATTTCGTCTGCGCGGCGGCCAGGCAGGCGGCGGTCGATCGCGGCATCACCGATGGTTGCGTCATCACGCTGTCGCGCTCGCACATCGTGCCCTTCCTCACTTTCTCTGATCGGCGTGACCTGCGCGAGCAGGCCTGGCGCGCATGGATCTCGCGCGGCGAGCACGACGGCGAGCATGACAACCGGCCGGTGGCGCGCGAAATCCTTTCGCTGCGCAACGAGCAGGCACGCCTGCATGGCTACGCCTGCTACGCCGACTACGCCCTCGCCGACACCATGGCTGGCACACAGGCCGCAGTCGATGAACTGCTGCAACAGGTGTGGGTGCCGGCCAAGGTGCGCGCCGAGCAAGAGCGCGAGGCGCTGCAGGCGCTGGTGATGTCGCGCAATGAATCGCTGCAGATCGAGGCCTGGGACTGGCGCTACTACGCCGAGAAGGTGCGCCAGGCGCGCTACGACCTCGACGAAGCGGCGGTCAAGCCGTACTTCCCGCTCGACCGCATGGTCGCGGCGGTGTTCGATTGCGCGCAGCGTCTCTTCGGCGTGCGCTTCACCGCGCGTGCCGACCTGCAGGCCTACCACCCCGACGTGAAGGTCTACGAGGTGCGGCAAGCCGCCGACGACAGCATGGTCGGCATCTTCCTGCACGACAACTTCGCGCGGCCCACCAAGCGCAGCGGGGCGTGGATGTCCCTCTACCGCAGCCAGTCGCGCAATGCTGCCGATGCAGCGCAAGGCGTGCTGCCCATCGTCGTCAACAACAACAACTTCGCCAAGGGCGCACCGGGCGAGCCGACGCTGCTGAGCTTCGACGACGCGCGCACGCTGTTCCACGAGTTCGGCCATGGCCTGCACGGGCTGCTGTCGAGCGTCACCTACGAGCGACTCTCTGGCACCAACGTGCTGCGCGACTTTGTCGAGCTGCCGTCGCAGCTCTTCGAGCACTGGCTGAGCGAGCGCGAAGTGCTAAAGAAGCACGCGCGCCATCACGTCACCGGCGAGCCGATCCCCGATGAGCTGATCACCAAGCTTGAAGCCGCCAGCAAGTTCAACCAGGGCTACGAGACGGTGCGCTACGTGGCCTCGGCGCGGGTGGACATGGCCGCGCATGCGCTCACCTCGAGCGAAGGCCCGGACATCACCGCCTTCGAGAAGGCCGAGAACGAGCGCATGGGCCTGCCGGCAGCGGTTGGCATGAACCACCGGCTCGCGCACTTCCAGCATCTGTTCTCCGGCTCCGGCTATGCGGCCGGCTACTACGTCTACCTGTGGGCGGAGGTGCTCGACGCCGACGGCTACGACGCCTTCACCGAGGCCGGCAACCCGTTCGATGCGTCAGTGGCCCAGCGCTTGCGCCAGTTCATCTACTCCAGCGGCAACAGCCGCGAGCCGCGCGAGGCCTACCGTGCCTTCCGCGGCCGTGACCCGTCGGTCCAGCCGATGCTGCGCGAGCGCGGGTTGCTGGCTGAAGACGCGTTGAACTGACAGCCTCCTAGCGCGACGAGGGCGTGAGGTCGACCAGCATGCGCTCCTGCCGCTGCTGGTCGACGATCTGCAGTGCGCGGTAATCACCGCGTGGCAAGCTGAAGATCACGCAAGGCTGGGTGACCACCGTGGCCTGCATGACGCCCGGCTCGGGCTGCTGCCACAAGCTGCTCACGGTCAGCACCCGGCTGTCGAGACGCACGGTGGCGGCGGTGACACCGATCTGGTAACCCGCGCTCGGTTGCTGGCCCATGGACAGCAGCATCACCATGCTGCTGGCAAAGTCGATCATGGGCACGGGCGGCTGGTCGGCTCCCAGCGCGCGCCCACCGGTGATGACTTGCGTGAGCGCGGCCTGGTCCTGCACCGGGTGTACGGAGGGCTGCGCTCTTCCGCACGAGACGCTCGCGTGGATCGTCACCGGTCGCAGTTCGGTCGCGCCGCGTGGTGGGGCGGTGGGTGCAGGCGCCGGCGTCGGCGCTTGGCAGGCGCAGAGCAGCAGGCAAGTCGCGCTGAGGCCGAGGAGTCGTGATGTCGATGTCATGAGTTCGTGGTGCTGGGTATTCAAGAGCGCAAGTGCGCAAGTGCGTCAGGCGGCCGAGACGTCTTGTACGGGGAAGCGCTGGTCGAGCGCTGCGAGGAAGCTGCTGAAGTCGATCGGCTTCGTCCAGTAGTCGCTGAAGCCGGCGGCGGTGGCGCGTGCGATGTCGGCCTGCATGGCGTTGGCCGACAGGGCGATGCAGGGGATGTGCGCAGTCTGTGCCTGCTGCTGCAGGTGGCGCAAGACTTCGAAGCCGTCGATGTCGGGCAGCTGGATGTCGATCAACACCAGGTCGGGCAACAGCGCCGCGGCACGCGCCACACCGGCCAGGCCGGTGACGGCCGATTCGAGCCGGAGGCCGGGCCGCATGCGAACGAGTTCTTCGACCAGCAGCACGTTTACCGGGTTGTCTTCGATGTAGAGCAGGGTGCCCTTGCGTTGACGTGAGTGTGGCGCTGCCATGGCCGCGGTAGGGGTCGCCGCGCGGTCTTGAGTGAGCTGATCAGGAGCGCGCGGCAGACGCACGGAGAAAGTCGAGCCGACGCCAGGCTGGCTGCTCACGCTCACCTCGCCCTGCATGCGCGTGGCGAGCGCCTTGACCACCGCGAGACCGATGCCGGTGCCTTCGATGTCTTCGCGCTCCATGCCCAGTCGATTGAAGGGCTCGAAGAGGTGGGCCAGCTGATCCTCGGTCATGCCGCGCCCGGTGTCTTGCACGAGAAGGCTCACGTCCTTGTCGCTGACCTGGCTCGACACCGTCACGCGGCCCTGTGGCCGGTTGTACTTGATGGCGTTGCTCAGAAGGTTGAGCACCATCTGGCGCAGGCGGGTGCGGTCGCCGAGGGCGACGCCAGCCAGCGCGTCGGTATGGATCGTCACACCATGCGTACGCGCCAGCGATTCAACCAGCGGCAAGGCCTCGTGCAGCACTGCGGCCAAGGGAACGGCTTGCACGTCGAGCTTGAGCTGGTCGCTGTCCAGACTGGAGAGGTCGAGCACATCGTCGATCAACGCCAGCAGGTGTTCGCCTGCGGACTGGATGTGCGCGAGCTTGTTGCGCTGCTGCGGTTGCAGCGCCTCCTTGCCGATCAGCAGCAGCTGCGCGAAGCCGAGCACGGCATTGAGCGGCGTGCGCAGCTCATGGCTCATGCGCGAGAGGAACTCAGACTTCGCCTTGCTCTCGCTCAGAGCCACTTCGCGTTCACGGCGGTTGACTTCGGCGTTCTTGGCTTCGGTCACATCCCAGTTGACGCCGATGCGCCGGTGGGTGTGGCCGTTGGCATCTGGCGCGGGCGTCGAGCGCGAGGCGAGCCAGCGCACCGAGCCGTCAGGCCACACGACGCGGAACTCGTACGACGTCGGGTGGGTGTTGAAGGCGGCTTCGCGCAGCTCTCGCTTGACGGCGTCGACGTCGTCGGGGTGTGTCATCGCCAGGCGCTGCGCGGCGTTCAGTGCATGCAGTTGCGGCTCCATGCCACGCAGGCCGAACATGGCTTCGTCCCACACGGCTTCGCCGGTGGTGACGTCCCACTCCCAGGTACCCATGCCGACGCTGCGCGCGGCCAGCGCCACGCGCTCGTTGACGTTGCGCAGCGCGGCTTCGGCGCGCTCGCGCTCCGTCACGTCGATCGTCACGCCGAAGACCATCAACGTGCCATCGCGCTTCTCGCGGCGGGCGCGGTTCACGAGCCAGCGAACCTCGCCATCGGGCCGCACGATGCGGCACTCATGTTCGACGGACATCGTTTCGGCCGTGATCTCCGCCCGCGCGCTCAGGATGGCCGCGCGGTCATCGGGGTGAACGATCTGGTAGATCCATTCATCGCGCGTCGGGCCGCCGAGGAATTGCGGGCGCCCGGTGATCTTGAACATCTGCTCGTTCCAGGTAGCGCGCGGCTCCTTCGGGTCGCGGCTCCAGATGCCCACACCTGCCGCGCTGACGGCAATCTCCAGCCGCTTGGCAAGCTCGCTCGCCTGGCGCAACTTCTCCACCTGGGTCGACACGTCGAGTGCGACGCCGATGAACTCGATCGGCTTGCCGCTCGGGTCGCGGTGCACCACGCGTCGCGTCAGCACGTAGATCCAGGTGCCGTCGGCGCGGCGGTAGCGCGCTTCCATGTCCACCGGCTCGTTGGTGTGCAGCGATTGCTCAGCGGTGGCCAGCACCTGCGCCATGTCGTCTGGGTGGATGAGGGCGCGCACCTGCTCCAGCGTCAGGCCATCAGGTACCGGCGGAATGCCGAGGATCTGAAAAGCAAGGTCGTTGTAGAAGATGCGGTTCAACGTCAGGTCGTGACGCCAGAACGCGATGTTGCCGAGCTCGACGGCAATCTTCAGCTGCGCGTTCGCCTTGTTGAAGGCATCGGCGAGCTGGTAGGCCTCGGTGTCATCGATCAGCAGGCCGATGGCACGGTTCGGAGCGCCTTGCTCGGAGGTCTTCACTTCCCAGTGGGAGTGCACGTGGCGAACGCCGCCGCTGGGCGATACGATCCGATAGCGGTGCTCGTAGAGGCCGGCGGCGAGCGTGGACTTGCGATAGACATTGCCGAGCTTGTCGTCCGGGTGCACACGCTGCTCGGCGACGGCGAAGTCGGGCGTGCCGCCCGAGGGCTCCATGTCGAAGAAATGGAACATGTGGCGGTCCCAGCGCCCCTCGCCGGTGGGGATGGCGCGTTCCCACACCGCCAGGCGGCCGAAGTCCTGTGTCATGTCGAGCAACTCGGCCTGACGGGCCGTCTCGGCACGCAGCCGCTCGGTTTCCGTGGTGTCTTGGAGGCTCAGCAGCAGGCGGGCCCCGTCCAGTTGCTCTGTCTCGCCGAGCACGCGTGCGGTCGCGAGCGCCGTGCGAACTTCACCGGATACATGCCGCCAAGTCAGCTCGGTGCGGTCGAAGCCGTGGCCCTGGCGCAAGGCGTTGGCAAGCGGAACCCAGCCGTCGCCAGCGCTCAACAGCTCGGCCGCTTCGTGCCCCAGCACCTCGACCAGGGCGTGGCCGCTGGCGCGGAGGAATCCCGCATTGGCCCAGACGATGCGGCCCTGCGCATCGAGCAAGGCCAGCAGGTCGGAGGCCGCATCCAATACGGCGGCCCAAGCCGGGGGAACGGACGGGATGATTGGCGGAACCTGAGGGGCCATGACAGGCCAGTCTAGCGGCCTGTCATTCGAGGCGGCTAGGCATCAACCCAGTCCGCCCGGCACCGGCATTACTCGGCCGCGACCTGCAGCACCAGTTTGCCGAAGTTCTCGCCGTTGAATAGCTTGAGCAGGGTCTCGGGGAAGGCGTCGACGCCACCGATGACGATGTCTTCCTTGCTCTTCATCTTGCCGGCT
Source organism: Rhizobacter sp. P2_G4 (assembly GCF_056403575.1). Classification (NCBI taxonomy): domain Bacteria; kingdom Pseudomonadati; phylum Pseudomonadota; class Betaproteobacteria; order Burkholderiales; family Sphaerotilaceae; genus Rhizobacter; species Rhizobacter sp. P2_G4. Next base: position 644,404 of record NZ_JBFUFG010000002.1, read on the forward strand.
TTCAGGTAGCCGCCCATCTCGGCGATGGCGACGTGATAGCGGTCGGCGTAGTCGAACACCACCATGCCTTCCATGCGCGCCCGGTTGACCAGCAGCGACATGTAGTTCGCCGGGCCTTTCACCGCCGTGGTGTTGTTGTACTGGCTGATGGCGCCGCAGATCACGATGCGGGCCTTGCGGGTGATGCGGGTGAGCACCGTGTCGAGGATCTCGCCGCCCACGTTGTCGAAGTAGATGTCCACGCCCTTGGGGCATGCGTCGCGCAGGCCCTCTTTCAGGTTGCCGGCCTTGTAGTCGATGCAGGCGTCGAAGCCCAGCTCGCTCACCACCCAGTCGCACTTGGCCTTGCCGCCGGCAATGCCGACCACGCGCAGGCCGAGAATCTTGCCGAGCTGGCCCACCGTCTGGCCGACGGCACCAGCCGCACCGGAGACCACCAGCGTCTCGCCGGCCTTGGGCTGGCCGATGTCCATCAGGCCGAAATAGGCCGTCATGCCGGGCATGCCCAGCACGTTGAGCCATTGCGAGGGCGATGCCATGCGGGTGTCGACCTTGACGAGGCCCGTGCGCTTGATGTCGGCTTCAGCGATCAGGCATTGGGTCTGCACGCCAAGGCTCGCATACACGTGGTCGCCAACGGCGAAGGCCGGGTTCTTCGAAGCCACGACCACGCCGACGCTGCCGGCACGCATCACCTCGCCGATGCCGACTGGCGGGATGTAGCTCTTGCCTTCGTTCATCCAGCCGCGCATGGCCGGGTCGAGCGAGAGGCTGAGCGTCTTCACCAGCACGCCACCGGCCTGCGGCTCCTGCACGGGTTCGGATGTGAATTGCCAGTTCGCTCGGGTGGGCAGGCCCACGGGGCGCTCGGCCAGGCGGACTTGCTGGTTGGTGGTCTGGGCAAGGGTGGTCATGTTTGTCTCCGGCAAAAGTTATTGCGCATCGTAGTCTCGGCGCGGGGTGCCATCTGTCGCCCAGTTGTCAGCGGACTTTTGGAATGACGGGCAAAAAAAACGCGGCCGGAGCCGCGTTTTTTATGTGGCCTGAGCCAGATTTACAGCACGCGAATGTTCGCGGCTTGCAGACCCTTTTGGCCTTGCTTGACTTCGAATTCGACCTTCTGGTTTTCCAGCAGGGTCTTGAAGCCATTGCCTTGAATGTCACGGAAGTGGGCGAACAGGTCAGCGCCGCCTGCGTCTTGAGCGATGAAGCCGTAGCCCTTGCTCTCGTTGAACCACTTCACGGTACCGGTTTGAGTCGTCATGGACGAGTCCTATCTTTTGACAAAGTAATGCGCAGCACATGCTCCGCATGCAGAAACACTCAAGAAGAAACGTTATTGGGGGGGTCTGACGGAACCGGCTTGGAACCAAGCCGATGTTCGAAAAGATCACTAACAACCACTGTCTTGCGTATACCTGTAGGCTGAATATACACCAGCAGTTATAGACCCAAAACCATGAAGCTTTCCGTTCTCGATCAATCAGTTTCCCTCAGTGGCAGCAGTGAAAATGCGGCGATCCGCGACACGTTGGCACTGGCCGAACACGCCGAAGCGCTGGGCTACGAACGCTTCTGGCTGAGCGAACACCACAGCCTGCCGACCATCGTGGGCAGCGCGCCTGAAATCTTGATGGCGGCGATCGCCGCGCGCACCACACGCATCCGCATCGGCAGCGCTGGCGTGATGCTGCCGCACTATGCGGCGCTCAAGGTGGCTGAGCAGTTCCGTGTGCTCGAAGCTCTGGCACCGGGCCGCATCGACCTAGGTGTCGGCCGCGCGCCGGGCGGTGACATGCGCACGGCGCAAGCCCTCAATCCGCACACCTATGGCTCGGCAGAGCAGTTCCCTGAGCAGGTGCGCGACCTGCAGGCGTGGACGTCAGGTCTGCAGCACCGCGGCATCGTGGCGCACCCGCGCGGGCCGATGCGACCCGAGGTGTGGATCCTCGGCAGCTCCGACTACGGTGCGCAGCTCGCCGCGAACTTCGGCCTGCCCTATGCCTATGCGTACTTCTTCGTCGACGGGCAGGGTGTCGAGCAGGCTCTCGACCTGTATCGCCGCCTCTACCAGCCGAGCGAACGCCATCCGCGACCGCAGGCGACCATCTGCGTGTGGGCTCTGGCGGCCGACACCGAAGAAGAAGCCTTGCACCACGCGCTGAGCCGCGAACGTTGGCGCGTGGACCGCGGGCGCGGCATGCTCGGCCCGCTGCAATCACCCGATGCGATTGCAGCGCGCGGCTTCACACCCGAAGAGATGCAGACCGTAGCGCCGATGCGCCGCAAAGCCTTCGTCGGCACTGGGCCGCAGGTCGCGGACAAGCTGCGTGCCCTGGCCGACGAACTCTCACTGGACGAATTGGTGATCAACACCTGGGCGCACGACCCGGCAGTGCGTCGCAAATCGTATGCCCTGCTGGCGGACGAATTCAGATTGGCGCAAACTCGCTGAGACAACAGCGGAGGGGCGGTATGCGGATGATCGAATTCGAATTGCGTGGCGACTACATCACGCTCGACACCTTGCTCAAGGTCACCGGCCTGGCAAGCAGCGGCGGTGAAGGCAAAGCGATGGTGGCCGACGGCAAGGTCGAGGTCGATGGCCAGCAAGAGTTGCGCAAGACCTGCAAGATCCGCGCGGGCCAGGTGATCAGCGTGGCAGGCGCCCGAGTGCGAATCCACGCACCCACGATGCCGGCACCCTTGGAAGGTGCCGAAGAACGACCCCATGACCCAGAAGCCGGATCACGGGGGTCTTCTTCACGTCGGTCCTGAGCTCAGGACTGTCTTTCGGGACTGCCTCAGAAGCGGTAGTTGAAGCCGACCGAGAAAAGATCGGCCTTCGGCTTCACGCCCAGCGCGTCGAACTTGTAGCGTTCGAACTCAGCGCGCACCCCAGCGTTCGCGGTCAGGTCGTACTGAACACCGATACCGGCCTTGTACGACGTGCCGTTGTCGTCTGACGGTCCGTTGTCGAGCTTGCCCTGGAAGACGCCCAGGCGTGCCAGTCCCCACCATCCTGGCGCGAACATGACCTTTCCCACGCCGTCGAGGAAGACGCCATTGGCCTTCACCGTGCCGTTGCCGTAGTCGAAGCTGCCGAGGTCGACATAGCCGAGTTCCATGCCGATGTTGGGGGTGAAGTCGTACCCGCCATACAGCTTGCCGCCAGTATTGGAGTTGTCCAGACCGGGAAAGTCATCCCCCTTCAGCTTGGCTTGCCCGACGTTGCCGCCGACGTACAAGCCGCTGCCAGCGACCTGAGCTTGGGCCGAGACCACAAAGGCACCAGCGATGCAGGCTGCCAGAAGTTGAGGTTTTAGTTTCATTGGTTTTTCCTTTCAGAGGTCATCGAGACGGCGACCCGAAGATCACCAGTGTCGAATCGTCGTTGGGCATCAGGAAAGTCCCCATCGGAGAACGCTGCACATGCGCGTCAGCCCGCGCAGCTTGGAAGCGTAGGACGAGTGTCCCTGCGCGCGCTCAGGGCCTTTGCGTCAAGGCCTTTGCGGACGCGCCGAGCGTGCTTGCTCGCGCAGCATGAAGAGGTAAAGGCTCTCGACTTTCTCTCGCGCCCACGGTGTCTTGCGCAAGAACTTGAGACTCGAGGAAATGCTGGGGTCAGCGGTGAAGCAGCGGATGTCGATCTGTTCGCCGAGACCCGGCCAACCGAAGTACGCCACGAGATCGTTGAGCATCTTCTCCAGCGTGACACCGTGAAGCGGATTGCGAGGTTGCGTGGTGGTCATGACCGGGCCACGCCGGCAAGGCGTGCGAGATCGGGTTGCAGGCGAGCGATGGCGTTCATCGCCGGTTCATCATCGCGCGCGAACGCGAAGTCGGCAAACTCGAAACCGGGGCCAACCGTGGCGCCGATGTAGGCAAAGTCCGCGAGCGGTTCAGCCGCCTGCCACCAGCCGGCAGGCACGATGTGCCGCGGTGCCGAAGTCGCACTCGCAGCAGACAAATCGATAGCCTCGATGCGGTCCAGCTTCGGCGGCATGCACCACAGTCGCAACGGGCCGCCTTCGAGCCAGTGCCATGCCTCGTCGGAGGCCACGCGATGCCAGGCGCTGAACTCGCCGCGTTGCAGCAGAAAGTCGATGCTGGTGAGCGCGCTGCGCGCGGGGCGGCCATCGTCAGGCTTGACGTTCGCGGCCGAGCGGAAGATCTCTCGGTAGTGCCCGCCCTCAGGGTGCGGTGCGAGCTTCAGCAGCTCGATCAGTTCTGCAGCACGCATTCAGTTCACGTACAGCAAGACAGTGACGTAATGGCACACCGTGCCGGCGAGCACGAACAGGTGCCAGACGCCATGTGCATGGCGCCAGCGCTCGTCATTCGCATAGAACACGATGCCAGCGGTGTAGAGCAGGCCGCCGGCCACCAGCCAGGCCAAGCCGGCCGCGGGCAATTCCTGCACGAGTGGCACGGCGGCGATCACGCCGAGCCAGCCCATCGCCACGTAGAGCGGCACCGACGGCACGCGCTCGCGGCCCAAGCTCAGCTCTTTCACGATGCCGATGATGGCCAGGCCCCACACGGTGCCGAACAGGGCCCAGCCCCATGGGCCGCGCAACGTCACCAGCGTGAAGGGCGTGTAGGTGCCGGCGATCAGCAGGTAGATGGCGCAATGGTCGAACTTGACCAGCACCTTCTTCGCCGCGCCGCGCACGCTGTGGTACAGCGTGGAGGCGCCGTACAGCAACACCATCGTGGCGGCAAAGATGCTGAAGCTCACCACCTGCCACGCGTCGCCATGCAGCGCGGCCTGGGTGATGAGCACGGCCGCGCCGGCCACTGCGCCGAGCAGGCCGGCCAGGTGCGTGAAACTGTTGAATCGTTCTCCGTGGTACATGGGCCAAGAATTCCGTGAGATGGTTACGCGATTGTGTCAGCCGCGGTTTTGAACGGGCTGCGTTCGGGGGCTTCGTCGTGGCTCGCGGTGCGTGTCAGCGCGCTGACGATCCAGTTCAACGCCGAGACGCGGTGGCGCACTGCGCAGGCGAGCGGCTCGGGTTTGCAACCCATTTTTGCCTTGGGTTCGAGTGCGGTGCGACCCAGCGACAGGCGGCTTGCGCCAAATGCGATCGCGTCTTCGACCGTCGACTGGAGCAGTGCCAGGTAGATCGGTGCCTGCGCATTGGCCGCGCGGTCGTAGCCGATGTAGTACCCGAGTGCGGTGCTGCCGTCGCTGACGTTGGTGACGAAGCCCAGCCAGGTGCCATCGCGCTCGGCCACGCGGCAGACGAAGCGTTCGCCCAAGGCCTCGGCCATCGCGCCCAGGTAGTCGGGCGACAAGGTGGCCAGCCGCAAGCCCTGGCCCATGTGCACCTGCTCGTAGAGCGCATGCAGTTCATGTTGGCGTGCCTTCATCTCGGCCGCACTGGCGGCGCGCAGCACGATGCCGTTGGCGCTGCAGTCCTTCAGCAGCTTCTTCGCATTGCTGCGGTAGCTGGAGGTCAGGCTGGCGAGGTAATCGTCGTACTTCTTCCACCCAGGCTTGAGCGTGAGCACCATGTCGGGTTCGGTGTCGACGCTGCGGTAGCCAAGCAGCCGCAAGGCGTCGCGTGTGTGCTCGTGGTCGGCAGCAAAGTCCTTGACCATCACCACGTCGGATTCGCCCAGCAGCTTGTCGGCGCGGCGCAGTCGGTACATGGCCTCGCCCACACCGTGCCACAGCAAGGCCGCATCGGCCTCGGGCGCAAAGGCCACAGCGCGTGCACCCCACACCAGCAGGTTGCCGCAGACGAGCAGGTGCTCTTGCAGCCCGGCGAGTGGCTTGGCCATCACGCTTTTTTTGCTGCTCGGCTTGCGCAGGCGGTCACCGCTCACGCTCACTCGTTGGAACAGCATGATCGCGACCGGCTCGCCGGCCTGGTAGGCCATCGCATAGCGTGGCTGGATGTTCTTCGGCCCATGGGCCTCCAGCACGCGCAGGTAGTCGCGCGAGAGAAACACCGTTTGCGAACTCAGCGCATCCCAATGTGCCGGGTTGAGTGCATCGATGCAGTCGGCCAGTGCAAGCTGGAGCCCGGAGGCTTGGCGCCGCGCGGTGTGGCGGCTCTTCAGGGTGGCGGGGCTCGCGATCGAAGGCTTGAGCTTCTTCAGCGTGGTGCCGGTGCGCTTGAGCGAGTCGAGCGCGCTTCGCAGCGGTTTCTTGAGGGAGGCGGAACGTGAGGTGGCCATGCAAGGTGCCAGAGTGGGACCGCACGCAATCTACATCAGGCTCTCAGGGCTGGCATCATTCCGTTCATGACCTCCGGCCTCACACCTCCCTTCATCGCTCCCGCTGAACTGACCGATGCCCTGCGCAACGCGGGTTACGCCACCTTGAACCCGTCGGGCCTGTGCAAGCTCCTGCCTTGCGAGCCGGCTGCACTGAGCTCGCTGGAAGCCAGCTGGGACGACCTGCCGCCCGACGCCTACCTGCGTGATGGTGGTCACTACCGCCGGCGCCGGCACGCTTGCTTCGTCGTCGAAGGCGAGCTGGTGACGCAGGCACCGCACCGCGCGCACTGGCAGCCAGTGGAATACAACGCCTTGCACGGCGGGCTGGAGCGCTGGTTCGAGCCTATCGAGCCGCAGATCGTCGCGCAACCGGTGTGGACGCAGATGCTGCGTACGCTGAGCCAAAGCTGCTCGGCCATCAAGGGGGCGCAGCCGTGGTTCGTCGAGGCGCACCAGTTCCGCATCGACACCACCGACGGCATCGGCCGGCCCACGCCGGAGGGTGCTCACCGCGACGGGGTCGACTTCGTTGCGGTGATCCTGGTGAACCGCGTCGGGGTGAAGGGCGGTGAGACACGCGTGTTCGAAGCGGCCGGCCCGAAAGGGCTTCGTTTCACGATGACGGAACCGTGGACGACGCTGATGCTTGACGACGAGCGCGTCATCCACGAGAGCACGCCGATCCAGCCGTTGGATGTCGGTGGCCACCGCGACACCCTCGTGATCACCTTCCGCGCGCACGGGTTCCAGGGGCCCGTAGGGCCATAGCGCACAAGGAGTAGTCTTCGGGGCTGCATGCCTCTTCATGAGAAGCGTTGTGCGGTCCCGACACAACGCGAAGGCACCATGCCCGGCTACCAGGTCAAGCTCGAAACCATCCCCGTGGCGGGGCTGGCGATGCAGGTGCGTTCGCTGCTGGACAAGCAGCAGTTTCACGACCCGGATGGCGAGGCTGAGCGCTTGGGTATTTCATCCGCCACCTGGCCCCTGTTCGGCATGGTCTGGCCTTCCGCCCTGGTGCTGGCGGCGCACCTGCAAGACGCCGTGCTCGGCCAACGGCGCATTCTCGAAGTGGGTTGTGGCCTCGCGCTGGCGAGCCTCTCACTGCACCGCCGGCACGGCGACGTGACCGCAAGCGATTGCCACCCGCTGGCGGGCGCTTTCCTCGGCGAGAACCTGAAGCTCAACGCGTTGCCGGCGCTGCCCTACCTGCATGGCGACTGGGCCACCGTCAATACCGAGCTCGGCCTCTTCGACATGATCATCGGCAGCGACGTGCTCTACGAGCGCGACCAGCCCGGCTTGCTGGCTGCCTTCATCGAGCGCCATTCGCAGGCGGCGATGGAGGTGGTGATCGTCGACCCCGATCGCGGAAACCGCGCCGGCTTCAACCGGCTGATGGACACCCTGGGCTTCGACCGCGAAGAACTCAAGGTCAGGCAGTTGCCGGACGGCAGCATGCCCTACAAGGGGCGTGTGCTGAGCTATGCGCGGGCAGCGCGGCGTTTACCGACCTAGCGTCTTCTGCAAGAAGAGGATGGTCGCGTAGAACTGGTAGTCGGCGTTTTCCTTGCGCGCGAAACCATGGCCTTCGTTCTCGGCGCGCAGGTACCAGACCGTTGTGCCGTTGGCTCGGGCCTTGGCAACGATCTGCTCGGCCTCGGTGTACGGCACGCGCGGGTCGTTCTTGCCCTGCACCACGAACAGAGGCTTGGTGATGCGGCTGGCATTCGTCAACGGCGAGATCTTTTCGAGGAACTCGCGCATCGCTGCGTCTCGCTCATCGCCGTACTCCACGCGACGCAGGTCGCGGCGGTAACTCTCGGTGTTTTGCAGGAAGGTGACGAAGTTCGAGATGCCCACCACGTCGATCGACGCGGTGATGCGGTCGGCGTAATTGGTGCTGACGGCCAGGCTCATGTAGCCGCCGTAGCTGCCACCGGTGACGATGACCTTCGATGCGTCGAGCTGCGGCTGGGTGGCGATCCAGTCGAGCAGGGCGCCGATGTCCTTCACCGAGTCTTCGCGCTTCAGCCCATCGTCGAGCGCGATGAAGCTCTTGCCGAAGCCGCTGGAGCCGCGCACGTTGGGCTCGATGACCGCCATGCCCAGCTCGTTGATGAAGTAGTTGTAGCGGTTCTTGAAGCCCATCGTGGCCTGGCCTTCTGGCCCGCCGTGGATCAGGATCATCACCGGCCGCTTGCCGGTGAAGCGTGCGGGCGGTGGGTTCAGCAGGCCCGAGATGCTGCGGCCGTCGAAGCTCTTCCAGCGGATGATCTGCTGGTCGGCAAAGCCCGCCATGTCGACGCCGGGTGGCGCATAGGCACGTGTCCATTGCTCGACGCGGCCACTTGCCGGCGCCAACGAATAGAGCTGGCTCGGGCCCTGCGCGCGGTTGAGCGAAAACAGCAGTTCGCCCGAGCGGCGGTTGAAGGCGGCGCTGCCCACGCTGCCCGAGGGCACGGCCGGTGCCGGCATCTCCTTCAGCGTGCGGCCGTCGAACAGGTGCAGCTCGCTGCGGCCGTCGACATTGAATTGCGCAGCGACCACTGCGCCGTCTTCGCTCACCTCGACACCGCTAACGTCCCACGCGATGTGCGAGCTCATGCGGGTGAGCTTGCGGTTGGAGAAGCGGTACGACATCAGTTCCTGGAACTCGCTGGCGCGGTCGCTGACGACGTACAGGCCGGCGTCGCCGTTCATGAATTCGCTGGCGGTATAGGAGGCGCGCTCCTTGCTGCCGGCGGCTGGCAGGATCTTCGTGGTCTTGCCGCTGGCGAGATCGAGCAACCACACCTCGGACTCATTGGCCGAGATGTAGCGCGTGAGGGCCACGCGTTTGTCGTCATGCGAGACGCTGCTGGCTGCCCAGCCGCCGCCTTCGAGTTCTGCCACCTTGCGAGGGGACTGCGGCTTGAGCGGGTCGACGAGACGGAAGGTGGTGGTGACCTTCGCGCGTGTGCCGCCTTCCGCCGTCTTGTCGAGCGGCAGCGAGGCGGTCAGCAGCAGGCTGCTCTTGTGCAGCCACACCTGCAGGTTGTGGCGCTCGATGGAATCCGTGAGCAAGGTCGTCTCTTTCGTCGCGAGATCGAGACGGTAGAGCTGATCGGCTTCGCTGCCACCCACGCTGCGTTCGAAGACGAGGTACTTGCCTTCGCGCGGCTCATAAGTGGCGGTGGTCACCGGGTCGGCCGAGTCGGTCAGTTGCTCTGGCTCTGCGAGCGGGCTCTTCACGCGGAAGAGTTGCGCGGTATTGCCACCGGCCTTGCGGTGCGCCACGACGATCTCGCGTTGCGTGGGGTGCCAGTCGACGAGGCCATGGCCACGGAAATCGGTGTACTTGGCCACCTGATCGACCAGGCTGGTCGGAACCGGAGGGATGCCCTGCGTCATCAGATTGGCGTTGGGTGCCAGTACCGAGACGGGCGGTGGCGCGGGCGGCGCAGGAGGAGGTTTGCTGGAGCAGGCAGACAGAACGATGGCTGTGGCCAGGGCGAGTTTCTTCATCCGATGAGTTCCCATGTGCGGTGAGCGTGCATTGTGACGCGGCCGATAATCGCCTCGACCTGTTGTCTGCTCAGAGGCCTCGCTTGTTGATCTTCGTCCAACGCTTCATTTCCGTCGTTCTGCGCCTGCTGCTCGTTGGCGTGGGCCTGGTGTTCGCGGCCTGTCTGCTGGTGGCGGGCCTCGTGCTCACGCTGCTGCTCGTGGGCTGGAGCCTGATCCGCGGCCGTCGCCCGCGCGTCGTGCGATTTCGCGTCGACCCGCGTTCGCCGTTTTCCGGCATGCGCCGTGGTGCTACCGCGGGACAAGGCGAGGTGGTCGACATCGAGGCACGTGAAGTACCTGATGTATCGCAACAATTGCGACATGACGAGCGTTGACCGCATCCGCGAGGCGTGCCAGACTTCGCACCCTGCGCTTCTGGCGCACCTCTCACATCCGACCAACCCACCTGAAGGAGACCACTCAATGACGCACACTGACATTGCCCTCCTGTGGGTCGCCGCTCGCAACGCCTGAGCTGCTTCGTCGCTTCTCTGATCGAGTCTCTGACCGAGATTCCTTCTCCCTGAGATCTGACTTTCCGCTGTGGCGCGTTCTGCGCTGCGGTTGACCTGCCTCCCTCACTCGTGGCCCGCGCCTTTGGCGTGCTGGCATTCGCATGGCCTCGCGCCGTGCATTCCGACGATGGAAGACAGATCTCACCATGATCGAAATGGATGTCGAGCGTTTGCGCTCGGTTGGTTTGACCCCCGCGATGGCCCTGGTCGCCATCTGTTCTCAACCCGTTCCCGAAACCGATTCGGACGAAGATGGTGACGCGTCGCCAGGCAGCCTGGTGCGCGTGATCGAAGTGCACCGCGAGACGCTGCAGGTGCACGACGGCCTGCACGAACGCAGCGTGCGTGTGCTGCCACGGCTAGCACGCACGCTCTCCGAACAGGACACCGCCGTCGCCGTGGGCGACTGGGTCGTGCTCGTGCACGACGCCCATGGCCAGGCGTGGATTCACGAGCGCATTGCGCCGCTCTCGCACATCGCGCGGCGTGATGCCGATGGCCGGCGCCATCCGGTCGTCAGCAATGTCGACACGGCCTTGCTCGTGATGGGGCTGGACGACGACTTCAACCCGCGCCGGCTGGAGCGCTTCCTGACGCTGGTGCAAGGCCAAGGCGTGACGCCGGTGGTGGTGCTGACCAAGGCCGACACGGTGGCGCGCGATGCCGTCGACCGGGCCACGGCCGAACTGCGCTCACGCATTTCGGCGCAGATCGACGTGGTGGCGGTGAACGGCATGGCGCCCGAGACCACACGGGTGCTCGACGCCTACCTGGCACCCGGGCAGACGGTTGTGCTGCTGGGTTCGTCAGGTGCCGGCAAATCGACGCTCACCAACGCGCTGGCCGGCGCGGCGCTGCAAGACACCGGCGCGGTGCGCGAACACGACAGCCGCGGCAAGCACACCACGACCTCGCGCTCGCTGCACCGGCTGCCAGGCGGCGCCTGCGTGATCGACACGCCGGGCCTGCGCACCTTGCGGCCCGATGCCGACGAAACCTCGCTCGCCGCGAGCTTCGAAGACATCGCCTCGCTGGCCTTGCAATGCCGCTTCCGCGATTGCCGGCATGGCGACGAGCCCGGCTGCGCGGTGCGCGATGGCGTGCCACCGGATCGGCTGCGCAACTACCAGAAGCTGCTGCGCGAGGTGCGCCGCGACACACTCTCGGCAATCGAGCGGCAGCAGCAACTGTCGCAGTGGAAGGCGCGGGGCCGCGAAGGCCAGATGCGCCTGAAGATGAAGCGCGGCGAAGTGTGACGCAGCCTCAGCCGCTCTTTGGCACGGTCGACGAGGCGGCGGCAGGGGCCTTCTTTGTCGTTTTGTGGAGGTACATGCGCGCGTCGGCATGCATCAGCAATTGCGCCCCTGAATTGATCTCCGAGCCGAAGGCGATGCCGTAGCTGATGCCGCTGTCGGTGAAGCCGGATTCGTGCAGCTTGCGCTCGATCACGTCGATGGCCTTGCGGGTGGCCTCTTCGTGCGAGCGCTCGCCGAGCACGGCGAACTCGTCGCCACCGAGCCGGTACACGCTCATGCCGTCCGCCTGGAGCTCGCTCAGGTGCTGGGCAAATGCGCGCAGCAGGGCATCGCCATGTGCATGGCCGCGATCGTCGTTGATGCGCTTGAGGCCGTCGAGGTCGATCATCACGAGCATCGTGCGCTCGGGCGTCTGCGTGTCGGCGCCGGTGGTCGTCATCACGCTGATGGCGCGGTCGAAGGCATGGCGGTTGGCAATGCCAGTGAGCGAATCGGTGCTGGCCTGGCTCAGCGCGTGGTTGAGCCGATTCAGGTATTCGTCTTTCTCGCGGCCGAGCAGGCGGATCTTGTCGGCCAGCGCAAAGGCCAGCAGCACGCCGTCCGTGGTGGCACCGAGCAGCGTGAACAGCTCGATGTTGCGCATCACGCTCGGCACCAGGCCGAAGTTGGCCGGCAAAATGAGGATGGCCGGCAGCAACAGCGCAAAAAAGGCCGCCAGGAAGTAGCGCGCCGGCAAGTAGCCCTGGCCAAGCCGGATCATTCCCGACACCAGCGCGAGCGTCAGCGTGACCGAGATCACTGCCGTGGCCAGCAGGTGCGCGTAGGCCACGGAGATGAAGCACACCGGCATCAGCGCGATCGTCACGAACATGTTGCCGCGCGCCACCCAGGCCAGCCGTGGGGCGTGCTCGGAGAGGCGCAGGAACTCGAGGAAGAACATGGTGTTGAACACCGCACCAAGGTAGAACGCCACGTAGTGCCAGCTCAAGCCGCGCCAGCCCAGCCAGTCGGAGGCGACGTGCAGCGTCATGCCCCATGAGGCGGTGGCCGTCAGCAGGTAGAGCGCGTAGTACAGCAACGCGCGGTCGCGCACGCCGAAGTAGACGAAGAGGTTGTAGAGCGCGAGCGTGAGCATGGCGCCCAGCGCGCACAGCGTCATCACGTTTTCAGAGATCACCGTCTTGCGGTAGGCGGCTTGCGTAGACACGTAGACGCTCGGGTAGCGCGCGAAATAGCTGCTCTCGATGCGCAGCAGCACGTGCGCCTGCGCGCCCACAGGCAGCTCTACATTACCGCCGTAGTGCAGCATGTAGGTGCTCGTCGCGTTGTAGCCGGTGACGAACGACTGCACCGGCTGCCCGGGTGCGTAGACGCGTACGTCGATGCGCTCCATCAGCGTGCCGGTGGGGTCGACGACCCAGTGCGTTTGCCCGGTGTCGTTCTGCAAGGTCGCATGAAACCAGTAGCTGCCGCCGAAGAGGCTCACGCGCTCGATCGGCCTCTGCTTGGCCAGCCATGCGTTCAAGCCGGACTGCGTGGCGGGTGGCCCGTCGTCTTGCGCGACGTAGAGCTGGCCGCGCGAAGCGATCTCCACTTCGGCGTCGCCGCTCAGCACGATGGCCGGCTCTCCGCCCGCCCAGGCCCCCGTGCACAGCAGCCCGCTGGCGAACACGAGCGCACGCAGCCACAGCAGCAGCCGCAAGGGCAGGGCCTTACACATCCTTGTCACCCGCAATCACTTGCGGGTGGCCGCAAATGGCCTGGGACGTCTGCATGCCGGCCATCACTGCTGCCTCGACGCAGCCGGCGTTGACGCCGGTCCTGATCCAGTCGCCGGTGACGTACAGGTTGCTAAAGCCGGTGGAGTGAGTGTGCAGTCGGTGCTTCGTGCTGTCGACCACCGAGAGCACGTAGCGCTCGGAAGGGTCGACGTTGGCGCGCCAATACTGGCTGTCGAAGCGCTTCTCGCCTCGCGCGCCGGTGGTATCGATCAGGCTCGCCCAGTCGAAGCTGTGCGCGGTGCACACGGCCGGCCACAGGGCATGGATGTGGTGCTTGAGCTGGCCGATGGCTGACTGCTTCACCTGCTCGGCCATGCGGGCCGGGAAGCCGTGATCGCTGAATGGCGGGTAGTCGGTGATCGGCAAGGCGCTGCAGAAGTACGAGACGTTCTTCGGTTCGAACTGGACCGGCCAGCTTTCTCGCACCAGGGTCTGGTCCATCGGGCCCCAGGTATCGAAGGGCTCGCTGAAGCTGGTGAGCACGGGTTCTTCGTTGCCACGGCCAAAGTCCGTCCAGCCGAGCTGCTTCACGGTCTTGTCGAGCCACACCTGGTAGGACTGCGTGGCGGCCGTCTTCACGTACTTCACCGAGGCCTGCAGCGCCGGGCTGCGTGCCACCAGTTGCGGGCAGAGCTGCGCCACGCTGTCGGCCGAGATGCCGAAGATCACCTTGTCGAAATCGACGCCGCGTTTCAGCGTGACGCAGGGCAGGGGCTGGCCGAACGCCTTCTGGTAGCGCTCGGGCCAATCGCTCCAGTTCGATTCGAGGTTCACACCGCATTCTTGCAACAAGCGGGCCTGAGCCGGGTCGAGCTGGTCGTAGAGCGGCTGGTTGGGCCAGCAGCCCAGGCTTTTCACCGTGACGAGCGGGTCGTAGCCGTCACCGGCCAGGTCGACTTGCCGCGTGAGGCGGATCTGCGCCACGGTGTCGCTGCCGGCCTCGGGCACCAGCTCCTCGACCTTGTGGAAGAACTCGAACTTCACGCCGCGCTTCTTCAACACTTCGTAGAAGGGCGTGAACACGGTGTCGCCCATGCCGGCCTGCATCTTCCACATGATGCCGCCCTGGTAGCCGCAAGACATGCGGAAAATGCCGCGCAGCATGGTGCCGGCTTCGATGTTGGGCTTCTCGAAGTTGCCGTCTTCGTAGGCGAACACCAGGTCGTAGAGGCCACGGATGGGCGCCGAGTGGACGCTGATCTTCGGGTTGGCGCCATGGCGCGTGAGCCAGGCGTAGAGGTCTTCGTCGTTGATGACGTCGAAACCCTCCACGAACACGCCGTCTTCGAACATGCCGATCAGCGAGGTGATGGCCAGGTCGATGCAGATATAGAGCCGGCGAAGGTCATCAACCACGTCGCTCGCCTCGGCGCGCTCGCCGAATCGGCTTTGCAGCGCGCTGCGCACGCTCTTCAGCGCAGCGGCCTGCAGCGCGTGCTGGCCTTCGTCGTGATCGCCCAGGTCGGGCAGGCTCTGCGCGAAGGTCAGGGCCGCGTCGAACACGCTGTGCACGTCGGAGACGATGGTTTCGACCGTGCGTTCCACGTGCGCGGCCAGCGTGTGCAGCCAGTCGCCGATGTCGATCTCGGTGATCGACACCGAGGTGGTCGTCACCGTGGTGGTCGAGGTCATCGAGGCCACGCCGTGCTTGTTGTCCAGGTCGCGCAGCCACATCTTGATCCACTCGTACATCGTCAGTGCGATGTCCCACAGGCCGATGTCTTCGTCGCCGTTGCCGGGCTCGCCCGGCATGACCGGCGTGTCGATCACCCACTGGCGCCAGGTGCCGTCGATCAGCTCGCTCAGTGCGAAGGAATGTTGTGGCTTGAAGGCGTCTTTCCAGGTGGCCAGCGGCGCGCCAGGTGGGCGGCCCATCAGCTCGTAGGCGCGCTGGATGGTCTTGAACGCGTTTTGATAGAAGCCGAACCAGATGTGCAGGCCGTGCTCCTCGATGCGCTGGCCCAGCGCTGCGTTCCGCCCGCTTGCGCCCTTGCCGCCGAGGCGCCAGCCCATCTGGTAGACGGTGATGTCGTACTGGTTCTGCCAGCCCGGCTGGTCGGTGAGGTAGAACGCTGCCGTCATTGCAGCAACGCCGCCGCCGAGGATGGCAATCTTCTCCGGCGCGATCTGCGAGTTGTCGTAGATCTCTTCGCCCGGCGTCACCTCGAAGTCGAAGCTCAGGTGAAACGGCAGGATGGCCTGCTGCGGCCCGAACGGCAGGCCCAGCGTCTCGTTGAGCGGAAAGCTGGCGAAGGGGTGCAGCGTGAGCTCGTAGTCGTCGCCGAGCACCTCTACGCCGTGTACCGCGGTGACCTTGGCGGGCGCGGCCACGATGGCCTGGTACACCGCCTTGATTCCCGAGGCGTCGGGAAACTGCTTCAGAAAGATCTGCTCGCAACCGGGGCTGCGCAGCATCTGCGCGATCTGTTCCCAGCCTTCCTTGTCAAGCTCGAGCGTGGCCGGCAGGTTGGCGGCGATGAGCTCGATGGCTTCTTCGATCAGCTCGATGAAGCCGCCCAGTGCCTTCGCGCCATCGCGGTTGGTGGTGGCGGCCACCTCGATCAGCGGGTGCTGCGTGAGTGGCGAGTCGGGCGAGAAGGGCTGGAAGCCGCGCGCTGCCAGCGAGAAGTAGCGCGCGGGCTCGCCCGAGGCTGGCATGCTGTAGTCGCACAGGTACTTGGGGTAGCCGAAGAGCTCGCGGCCGTTGATCATGGCCATGCCGTCGTCTACCCAGATGTGGCAAGGGTAGAAGAACACGCGGCTGATGCCGGTCTCGCCCTTCTTGATCTGGCCCACCATCACCCAGGTGATGATGTCGGTCTCTTCGCCCCAGCCCTTGGCCTGGTCGCTCGGCCAGGTGGAGTAGGCACGCTGCACCTTGGTGAAGGTGAGCATCACGAACGGCGAGAACACCTGGAATCGCATCTCGCCGCCTGCGCAGGCGGTGAGCGCAGCGTCGACGGTGGCTTGCAGCTTCGTGAGGTCGCCCCGCACGAAGAAGCCGTACATCTCGGAGTCTTTGAGCTGAAGCGGCGGATGCATCAGCGGCGAGCCGCCCGGATAGAGAAAGTCAGGGCGGTTCGTCTTCGATGCGGTCATGGTGCTTTTTTATGGTTTATGGGTCGGCAGATGGGCGCGAAGTATCTTCGCTGGGTGTGACACCTGCGCTCGTGGAAACCCGCTGCCGCTCCCTCATTGCGGCTCTGTCAGGCGTTCACGCTGTGCCAGCGCGGGGAAGAGTTTCATCCACAACGCGGCCACTGCCAAGGTGCCGATGCCCCCCAACAACACCGAGCCCACCGGCCCGAGCATCGCGGCCGTCGCGCCCGACTCGAATTCGCCCAGCTGGTTGGACGCTCCGATGAAGATCGAATTGACCGCCGACACCCGGCCGCGCATGGCGTCGGGAGTCTCAAGTTGCACCAGCGACTGGCGGATCACCACGCTCACCATGTCGGCCATGCCGCTCACGCACAGCGCGGCGAGCGAGAGCAGGAACACCGTCGACACCGCGAACACCAGCGTGGCCACGCCATAGACGGCCACCGCCGCGAACATCACCTTGCCCACGCGGCGCGTGATGGCCCAGCGCGTGAGCGCCGCCGACATGCACAGCGCCCCGATGGCTGGCGCGCCGCGCAGCAAGCCCAGGCCCCAGGGGCCCACATGCAGCACGTCTTTCGCGTACATCGGCAGCAGCGCCGTGGCACCACCCAGCAGCACTGCGAACAGGTCGAGCGAGATGGCACCCAGCACAACCGGTCGCTGCCAGATGAACCGGACGCCGGCCAAGACCGTGTCGATCGTCACTGGCTCCTTGGGCGGCGGCACGTGAGGATGGCCGATGCGCATGAAGAGCCCGCCCGCCGTCACGAAGCAGGCAGTGCACACCGCATAGACGACATTCGCACCTGCCACATAGATGAAGCCACCCAGCGCCGGCCCGCCGATGATGGCGGACTGCATGCCCATCGAACTGAAGGCCAGTGCGCGCGGCAGCATGGCCGCCGGCACCAGCGAGGGCACCAGCGCCTGCTGCGCCGGCATCTGGAAGGCCTTGGCGCCACCCAGCGCGAGCGACAGCGCCAGCAGCAAGCCACGGCTCGCCCAGTGGCCGTGCGTGGCCACCATCAGCAGCAATGCGATGGCGGCCTGCGAGACCATCACCAACGCAAGGATGCGGGTGCGGTCGTAGCGGTCCGCCACGTGGCCAGCCACCAGCGTGAGTAGCAGCGCAGGCAGAAACTGCAGCAGGCCGACGAGACCCAGGTCCCAGGCGCTGCCCGTGAGCTCATACATCTGCCAGCCCACGGCCACCATCAGCATCTGGTTGCCGGTGGTGGCCGCCAGGCGGGCGTACCAGAAACGCATGAAGGCCCGCAGGCCGAAAAGGTGGGCGACGCGCACGGGCGCCGCCGGAGCAGTGTCGTTCAGGGGCAATTGCAGCCCTTGTCGAAGATGATGCGCCACACACCCGGCGCTTCGCGGCGCCAGATCGAGGTGAAGCTCGCGACGGGTTTGCCGTTCTCGTCGAACACCGGGCCGCTGCTCAGGGCGAGGCTGCCATCGTCGATCACCTCGACCTTCTCGGGCTTCCAGGAGAAGGGGGCCTGCGGCTTGTCGTAGAAGCCTTTCCAGGCCTCAGCGACGGTGGCTTTTCCGCGCAGGGTCTTCGTGCTGGAGAAGAAGATGGTGTCATCCGCGAGGAAGCGCGTGAAGGCCGCATGGTCGCGGTCGGCCATGGTTTTGGCGAAGGCAGTTTCGGTGTCGGTGACCTGGCGCTGGAGGGTAGCGCGGTCTGGTGTTTGTGTGGTGCTGCAGGCGCTCAGCAGTGCGAGGGTTGCGCTGAGTGCCAGTGGTTCAGCTCGGCGCAAGAGTTTGGTGAGCATGGTGGGGGCCGTTTTTGTGGTGCGCGGGGATTGATGGTAGGGGAAGGTCACGGCCCGCTCAGGCTGAGGGATCGAAGCCCCGTGCCGCTGTTCGCGTGATGCTTCCGTTCACTGCATGAGGCCGTTGCCGGGATGTCGCCCCGGCGGGCGACCTTCTTTCTTTGCTTCGCCAAAGAAAGAAGGCAAAGAAAGGCGACCCCGACGGGGGCGGTCCGGCTAGGGCCGGACTGCTCTGCGGTGCTCGGTGTATGGGGCCTCGCGCCGAACTCGCTACGCGGCCTGCGGCCGCTGCGCTCAGACAGCCGCGCGAAGTCAGTTGACGAAGCGTGCTGCGCACGCGGCCCCAAACCCCTGCGCTCCTCGACGCCCCCCACGGGGCCCGAAGAGCAATACGGTCGTTTGCTGCGCAAACATTCCCTGTCCCAGCWCGCTGCGCATCGTCCTTCGTGGCGATGCGAAGCGAGCCGAGGGGTGGGGTACGTTGAACAGGTGTGCCGTGCGGAGAGCCAGCACAGTGGTGACAAGTCGCGTCCTGTAGCCACGCAGCTGTGACAAGTCGGCTGGTGTTCGGCGCCTTTGCTTTGGTGACTTTCATTTGGCGCGACAAATGAAAGTTACTCGCCTGCCGGGGCGACCACCCGGCGCACCCGCCGGTAGGCAGAAGAAATACACAACGCGTCAGCGTGCACAAGCTAAGAAGGTGACAAAACTAGAACGGCACTTCGCTCTCAAACCGAAGAACCGTCCCAGCGACGGGATGCACAAACGACAAAACCCGCGCATGCAACAACAAGCGAGCAGACCGCGCCAACACCGCCGGAGGCGCATACAACGCATCTCCCAGGATCGGATGCCCAATCGCCAACATGTGCACCCGCAGCTGATGCGATCTCCCCGTCAACGGCTCCAGCTCCACGCGCGAATCACCACCCACACGCTGAATCACCCGATACCGCGTCACCGACGGCTTGCCCTCGTCGAAGTCCACCTTCTGCAACGGCCGATTCGGCCAATCGGTGATGAGAGGCAACTCGATCACACCGGCATCGTCGGCAACCGACCCCGCCACCACCGCCACATACCGCTTCTCCACCTCGCGCTGAGCAAACGCGTCGCTGAGCCGCCGTTGCGCCGCCTTGCCGCGGGCGAACAGCAGCAAACCCGAGGTCGCCATGTCGAGCCGATGCACGACAAGCGCGTCGGGAATTTCGGCCTGCACGCGCGTCGCCATGCAGTCCTGCAGATCGGCGCCGCGGCCTGGGACTGACAGCATTCCGGCCGGCTTGTTCACGACGAGCAGGGTGTCGTCGATGAACAGCAGCACGAATCCGGGTGCCATCAACGCGCCTGAAAGGCCTTGCGCGAACCGTCTTCGAACAATTCGTCGTCGCGCTTGACCTGGCCTGCCTCGTCGAGTTCGCGCTCGCGTGTGACGCGTCCCTTGGCGTCGTGGTAGCGCTCCAGGCGCAAGCGGCCGTCGCTGTCGTAGCTCTTGTGCACGCCGCTGGCTTGGCTGTTGTAGCGGCCCGAGACGAGCCACAGGCCCTCGGATGAGACGCGCCCGTTGTCGTGGAAGTAGGTCTCGCGGCGCGTGGGCTGGCCGTCGGCGTTGGCGTACTCCTGCTTCTCCTTCAGCTGCCCGTTGAAGTACCAGCGTTGCTCGAGTCGCAGCTCGCTGTCGCGCTCGTTGACCGCCCACTGCCGTTCGCGCACGAGGGTGCCGCTCTCGTGGTATTCGCGGTCCAGCGTGGTGATACGGCGGGTGCGGCCGTCGGTGACGACGTTGACCCACTGGCGCTCGCTGCGTTTCACGCCGCTCTCGGAGAACGTGCGTTCCGTGCCGCTGCGGGCGTCGCTGTCGACTTGCTCTCGCGGCTTGCCATTGCTCCACAGGGTTTCGCTTTGCCGCAGCTCGCCGCGCTCGAACGCGAGCGTGCCGCGCGTGCTGCCGTTCTCTGCGTACAGCGTGACCTTGCTCGTGCCGCCGCGGTGGCCGCACCAGGTGCCGTCGTTGGCGTCCGGCGCGAGCTGTGGCTGTGCGGCGCAGCGCAAGTTGGCGAGCTTGCCTTGCCGTGTGAACTCGGCCACCGCCTGCTCTCGGCCGTCTTCGCCGTAGAAGGTCAGCCGCTGGGGTTCGCCGTTCTCGTGCCAGCGGCGCGACAAGCCCACCGTGCTGCCGTTGCGGTAGGTTTGTTCGCTCGTCAACTGCTTGCCGGTGAACTCGCGGGCGATGCCGTCGCGGTTCCCGCGTTCGTTGACGCTGTGTTCGCTCTTTAGCACGCCGCCCTGGTAGTAGCGCACGATGCCCATGAAGACGCCGTTCTTCAGCTCCTGTTCGCGCACCACCGGCCCGTCGGCGCCTTCGCGGCAACGCATCAGGCCGGTCTTGCCGGCGGTCATGTTGCCGTTTGCTGGATTGATGAATTGGCCGTCGAGCTCGCACACCTGGATGGCGTGGACGGGCACCGCGCAGAGCGCCAGCAAGGGGAGAAGGAGGAATCGCATGCCCGGCATGCTATCCAACAAACCCCGGCGCGCCAGGCTCAGGCGGCGCGTTCCCTCAGGCGCAGGTTCAGGCCCACCGGACCCATCGAAAACGCCATGTGCTCACGCGGCTCGTTGCCATCGGCGGTAAGCACGCTCTCGATCTCGAAGCTGCCCAGCAGCATGGCCATCGCCATCTTGATTTCGAGCAGCGCAAGGTAGCGACCAGGGCACACGCGCGGGCCGGCGCCGAAGGGCATGGCCACGCGCTTGGGCGAGCCAGCGTGTTGCGAGGCATCAGCGGGCTCGAGCCAGCGCTCGGGCTCGAACGCAGCCGCGTTGGGAAAGTACGCATCGGCAATGCTGTCGTGCCGCATCACGCACCACACGAGGCTCTTGGCCGGCACGTGCACGTCGGCCAGCGTGGTGTCACGCAAGGCCTCGAGCGGCAGGAAGGGGCCGACCGGCTTGAGCCGCATGGTCTCGGAGGCGCAGGCCTCCAGGTAGTCGAGCGAGGCCATCTGCTCCGGCGTGAAGGCGGCCGGATCGGGGGCGATGCGCAGCACTTCGTCGGTTGCGCGCTGCAGCGCCTTTGGGTTGCGCTGCAGGAGGTAAACCATCCACGCGAGCGTGTTGGCGGTGGTGTCTTCGCCAGCCAGCAGCATGGTGAGCACGTTGCCGGCGACCTGCGCGTCGGTCACGCCGCTGTCGCCGAGATCGGCCGCGGCGATCATGCCTTCGAGCAGGTTGGTCGGGTGTTCGCGCAGCGCCGGGTTGGCGTGCATGCGCTGCCGCGTGTTGGTGATGAAGCCTTCGATGGCTTGCTTGATCGCGACCACGCTGCGGTCTAGCGCGCGGTCTGCCGGCAGGCGCAGGTAGCGCCAGTAGGGGAAAGGCGAGAAGATGCGCCGGAACATCGCCGGGAAGATCTTGTCCAGGTGCTGCTGGATCACCTCTTCGTCGGACTCGAGCGTGTTCATGTCGGTGCCGAACGCGAGGCCGGCCACACCGTCCACCGTGTAGCGCATCAGGTCGGCCTGCAGCGCGATGGTGCTGCCGCGGCGCGCGGCCTGCAGCCAGCGCTTGCGCAGGCGCTGCGACACCTTCAGCAGCGAAGGGAAGTACGAGCGAACATGGCCCGGCGCAAAGCTCGCCATCACCATGCGGCGCTGGTCTCGCCAGGCTTGGCCTTCGGAGCTGAAGAGCCCCGGCGTGAAGCCCATTTCCTGGCCGATTTCAGACGAGCGCACGGTGCGCCGGAACCCGTCGGGCCGGTCTTTCAACACGCTTGCAATCAGCTCATGGTCGGTGATGCCGAACACGTCTTGCTTGCCCAGCCGGAAGCGGAACAAGGGCCCGTATTCGCGGCCCCATTGCTCCACGCCGAGGTGAACGCGGTTCAGCTGCAGCTGCAGCAAATTTCCCAGGATGGGAATGCCGCGCGGCCCGGGCAGGTCGGCGATCTGGCGCAGCGCGACAGGGGCTGTGGTCGAGGTCATGGTGTGCCTGGAAGTGCACACCATTCTGCGGCCTCCGGAGCGCGGCCAGATCTCATGCAAGCTGGCGCACGACGCGAGTCATGCGCTCGGGGCGGCCGGGTGGCCGTCCCAGGACGCGCGCTCAGCGCCTCCAGTAGGGCTCGCGGTACTCACGTGGCGGGGGTGGCGGGTAGCCATAACCTGGCGTGACCACCACGGCGCGGGGGCGGTAGCCCGGCACCGGCAGCACCACGCAGGCGCTCAACAATTGCGTACCCACCACGACACCTAGCACGGCAAGGATTCGGCGTTTCGAGGACTTGTTCATCGTCTTGACTCCTGAGCGCCGAGAGATGGCGCCCTGAGTCTGTCAACGGCCGCGCGCCGGGGGTTGTTGACGTGTTTACGTTGCTGTCAGGTAAAGCCGGCGAGCTTGCATCCCGCGATGTGAGACGGGTAAAGAGCGCCCGTGCACATCAGGGCGAGATCAGTTGATTTCGCCTTGCCGCTTGAGGACCAGGCATTGCGCGTGCTGTGCGAATTTGGGTCGGTTGCACTGCGTCTGCATGCAATACAGCAGCGAAAAATTGGATCGCGGGCCGCAGACGGCGCGGGGGTTGTCGGGCTCGGCCGGGACCACAGGGACAGGGGCCTTCGCCACTTTTCGCGGCGGAGCAGGCTCAGGCGCCGGGGCCGGTTTGGGTGCGGGAGTGGCGGCCACGGGGGCCTCGGTCACTGGGGGTGTGGTTTCCGGCGGCGTGGGGGCCGGCGCTGCGGTAGTTGGCGCAACCGGAGCCGGCGCGGCAGCCGTTTCGCTGGCAGCGGCCGACGGAGCCTCCGTCTGGAGCGCCACGGCGCTGGCAGGAACTGGGACAGGTGATGGCTCGATCGCGTCGGCAACTGCCGATGCCGGGGCGTCCACCGGTGCAGGCACCGGGCTGGCCGGTGCGGCCGCCGCTGCGTTGGTGGGTGGCGCCTCGGTGGCCGTGCGCGATGCCGGCGGATGCATCTGCTGCGTCCACCACCAGCCGCCTACGCCCGCGAGCGCGATGGTGCACAGGGCGGCAATCCACAGCGGCGCACGGCTCCGGCGGGGCGGAACCTGGACCGACCGCTCGGGCATGACCCAGTCGCCAGGCATCTGCGACGCCTGGAACACCGAGTCGCCGCGCGGGATGAACGCCGAGGGCGTGCCCAGCGGGTCGGGCAGCGGGGAGACGACGACATTGGGCGGCCGGTCGAGCGAGAGCATGAAATCGGCGGCATTGCGCGGCCGGTCGCGCGGCTTGACCGACAGCGCCTTGTCGATGCCAGCCAGGAACGCTTCGCTGTAGTGCAGGCCGAGAAACAGCTTCTGCAGCGTGCGCATGGTTTCGGCGAGCGGGCGCTGCGGATCGTTGATGGAGCGCACGGTGGCCAGCGCAGGCACCTGCCGCGTGATGGCGAAATGCAGCACCGCCGCCAGGGCGTACAGGTCGGTCCACGGGCCCTGCGACAAGGTGGCCGACTGCGGGTATTGCTCGATGGCTGCGTAGGCGGGGTTCAGCCGCGAGGTGAGCGACACGGTCTTGTCGCCGATCACCCGGTTGGAGGCGCTGAAGTCGAGCAGCACCGGGCGGCCGTCTTCGAGGATGAAGATGTTGTCTGGCGTGATGTTGCGGTGGTAGCACTGCACGCTGTGCAGCACGTTGAGCCCGCTCAGCAGCGGCGCGAGCAGGGCGCGCAGCCACGCTTCGTCGGGCGGGCGCGGCATGGCCTTCAGCGTGGCGGCGAGTGTCTGCCCGGCGTAGTAGGGCATCACCATGTAGGCGGTGTTGTTCTCTTCCCAGAAGCTGTGAACCCGCGCGATGGACGGGTGGTCCAGGCGGGTGAGCAGGTTGCCTTCGCTGAGAAAGTCCGCCAGGCCGTTGGCATACGCATCGGTGTCGGCTCCGGCCTTGAGCACCACGTCTGTGTGACCGCGGCGCTCGGCCAGCGCGAACGGCAGGTACTCCTTGATCGCCATCTGACGCTGCAACGACGAGTCGAGCACCAGGTAGACGATGCTGTAGCGGCCACGACCCACCACGTCGATGATCTGGTAGCCCCCCAGGCGCGTGCCGGAAGGCAATGCGTCGCGCGATGCGGTGTCGAACTGCTGCTGTGTGGACGGTCCGAAATCGGTGGATTGAACTGGGGGCATTGTGGGGAAGGTGTCTCGAGAAATCGGCTTCAGAGGGGGCGTACCGGCCCTCGCTGAGTTATAGAGCAAAAGAACGGGATTGCCGAATGGCAACGAGGCGCCGGTGCCACAAAGCCTGAGATGAGCACGCTCCGTGCCGGGTTCCGCGCGGTCATCCCTCAGTCAGGTGGTGGAGGATGGGCGGGCGCTTGCTTTCCGGCAGGGTTCGCTCGGCCGTATCGCGTTGCAACAATCAGCATGCCAAGCCGATGCAGGAACCTTTTGCAAACCTTTTTTCCTGCAGACACGCACACGCCCGGGTTCAAAGAGTGAACCGCCGGCTGCTTCCTCGGCGGGAGTGAAGCGCCGGCCCCGACCCGGACTGCGACCTGGCGGAATTTTTCGCACTCGGTTGAAAAAGGCCTCAAGTGCCCCGCTTTTCGGTCGATAGCTTGGCGAAGCACCATGAAATCCATCACCGCCATCGCCAATTCGGGAATGAACGCCGCCTTGCTCACCGCGAGCGTGTCGGCGAACAACATCGCCAACGCGGTGGTGCCCGTCTATCGGCGGCAGCAGGTGATCCATGAAACCCAGGCGGGCGGCGGCGTGTCTGCCAGCGTGGCACAGGCCGAAGCGAGCGGCAGCGACCTGGCGACCGACATCGTCCAGCAGCGGGTGGCGCTCTACAGCTTCAAGGCCAACCTGCGCAGCGTGCAGATCGAGAAAGAGATGCTCGGCACGCTGTTCGACGAAAAGGCCTGAGAGCCTGAGCGGGCGCCGCAGGGCGCGGGATACCATGCCGCCTCCCGAGGCGCGCAACTTGCGTCGGCCGGGCCGTTTCGCAACCTTCCCACCGCACGCCATGGCCACCAGCCTGCTCGCCCTGCTCGACGACATCGCAACCGTGCTCGACGACGTGGCCTTGCTCACCAAGGTCGCAGCCAAGAAAACCACCGGCGTGCTGGGTGACGACCTCGCGCTGAACGCACAGCAGGTCTCCGGTGTGAGCGCCGACCGCGAGCTGCCCGTCGTGTGGGCGGTGGCCAAGGGTTCGGCGATGAACAAGGCGATCCTGGTGCCGGCGGCGCTGGCGATCAGCGCCTTCGTGCCCTGGGCAGTGACGCCGCTGCTGATGATCGGGGGCCTGTTCCTCTGCTTCGAAGGCTTCGAGAAGCTCGGGCACAAGCTGATGCACAGCCGCGACGAAGATGGCGCCCACCATGCCGAGTTGACCCAGGCGCTGGCCAACCCGTCCATTGACCTCGTGGCGTTCGAGAAAGACAAGATCAAGGGCGCCGTGCGCACCGATTTCATCCTCTCGGCCGAGATCATCGCGATCACGCTGGGCACGGTCAGCAGCAGCCCGTTCGTGACCCAGCTGGTGGTGCTTGCCGGCATCGCCGTCATCATGACGATCGGCGTCTACGGCGTAGTGGCCGGCATCGTGAAGCTCGACGACCTGGGCCTCTACCTCAGCCGCAAGCCCGGTTGGCGTGCGCCGGTGGGCGAGGCGATCCTGAAGGCCGCGCCCTACCTGATGAAGGGCCTGACGATCGCCGGCACGGCGGCCATGTTCCTGGTGGGCGGCGGCATCCTCACGCATGGCGTGCCGGCCCTGCACCACGCGATCGAAGAGATGGCCCACCGCGTGGGCGGCTTGTTCGGCGCCTTGGTGCCCACGCTGCTGGATGCGCTCACCGGTGTCGTGGCGGGTGCGCTGACGCTGGTGGTGGTGACGCTGGCGCAGAAGCTCTGGGCCCAGCGCAAGGCAATCGCCTAAGGCTTGACGGGCTCCGTGCTCACGGGCGCTGCAACCGGAGCTTCGTCTTCGAAGCCGATGCGGGTGCGCTGGCCGCCAGCAGCCCATTCGCTGTACAGCCACTCTCCGTCGACCTGCACGATCCCCTCGGGCGCCTGGGGCTCCTGCACCGGCACGCCTTGCAGCGCCTGGCGCATGTAGTCGATCCAGATCGGCAGCGAGAGGCCGCCGCCTGATTCGCGCGCTCCCAGGCTGCGCGGGGTGTCGTAACCCATCCACACCACGGTGGCGAGGCTGGGCTGGAAGCCGGCGAACCATGCGTCGACGGCTTCGTTGGTGGTGCCCGTCTTGCCGTAGATGTCGGGGCGCTTGAGTTGCGCCTGGGCACGCGCCGCCGTGCCGCTGCGCGTGACCTCCTGCAGCAGGCTGTCCGTAAGCCAGACGTTGCGTGCCGGCACCACGCGTTCGGCTTCGGTCTGTTGCTGCGGCGGCGCTTCGAAGAGCGTGGCGCCTTGCGCGTCAGAGATGCGTTCGATCACGACCGGCTGCACGCGGTAGCCGCCGTTCGCCAATACCGCGTACGCGCCGGCCAGCTGCAGCGGCGTGGTCGCGCCGGAGCCCAGCGCCAAGGTGAGGTCGGCCGGGTGGCGGGCGGGCTCAAAGCCGAACTGGCTGGCCCACTGGCGCGCGGTATCGGGCCCGAGCATCTGTACCAGGCGGATCGTCACCAGGTTCTTTGACCGGGCCAGCGCTTCGCGCAGCGTCAGCGCTCCGTCGTACTGGTCGTCGGAGTTCTTCGGGTCCCACGCGGGCGGAGCGCCATTGGCATCGGGCGGCAGCGGCGCGTCGTTGATGAGCGTGTTCGGCATCACGCCGTTTTCGAGCGCGGCCGAGTACAGAAACGGCTTGAAGCTGGAACCCGGCTGGCGCCAGGCCTGCGTCACGTGGTTGAACTGGTTGCGGCCGAAGTCGAAGCCACCGACCAGCGCCCGCACGCGACCGGCGCGCGGGTCGATTGCCACCAGCGCGCCTTGCACTTCTGGCCACTGGCTGATGGACCAGCGCTTGCCGTCTTGCACCACGCGAATCACCGAGCCGCGGTCGATGCGCAGCGCCGCCTTGGCCCGCTTCGACAGGGCCGATTGCGCCGGCCGCAGGCCTTCGCCGGTGATGCGCAGCACCTCACCATTGGCCAGCGTGGCAACCACGGCCTGGGGGCTGGCTTCGCTGACGAGTGCAACGCGCAAGTCGTCGTCATCGGGGTGGTCGGCCAGCAGCTGCGCGACGGCGGGGTCGTCGGCGGCAAGCCCGTCGGGCAGGTCTTCTTCGTCTTCCGGGCCGCGGTAGGGCTGGCGGCGCTCGTAGTCGAGCACGCCCTTGCGCAGCGCGCGGTAGGCGGCGACCTGGTCGGCCGCGCGCAGCGAGGTCTGCACCTTCAGGCCGCGGCTGTAGGCTTCTTCGCCGTACTGCGCGTGCACCGTCTGGCGAACCATCTCAGCCACGTACTCGGCGTGCACGGTGTTCTCGTTGCGGCGCTGCACGTGCAGCGGTTCGGCCTTGGCCTTCTCGAACTGGGCCGTGGTGATGGCCTGCGTGGCGCGCATGCGCTCGAGCACCAGCAGTTGGCGCTTGCGGGCGCGCTCGGGGTCGATCACCGGGTTGGCGTAGCGCGGGTTCTGCGGCAGGCCGGCCAGCATCGCGCTCTCGGCCACCGACAGCTGAGTCAGCGGCTTGCCGAAATACGACTGCGAGGCCGCTTCAAATCCATACGCGCGCTGCCCCAGGTAGATCTGGTTCATGTAGAGCTCGAGGATCTGATCCTTGCTCAGGTGGCGCTCGATCTTGAGTGCCAGCAGCGCTTCGCGCACTTTGCGTGTGTAGGACTTGCGGGACGTCAGGTAGAAGGTGCGAGCCACCTGCTGCGTGATGGTCGAGCCACCTTGGCTGCGGGCGCCGCGCCACAGGTTGGCGAGCACGGCGCGCAGTGTTCCCTTGATGCTGATGCCGGGGTGATCGCGAAAGCCCGAGTCTTCGATCGCGAGCACCGCGTCCTGAATCATCTTGGGCGTGTGGGAGATCGGCAGGTAATAGCGGCGCTCGCTGCCGAATTCGCCGATCTCGACGCCATCGCGCGTGAACACGCGCAGGGGCTGCCGCGGCTTGTAGTCGGTCAGCAGGCCGATGTCGGGCAGCTGCTCGTACAACACGGCGATGGTGATGGCCACGCAAACCGAGCACAGCACGGCCACGCCGGCAACAGCCAGCAGAGCGCGGTGGAGAGTGGAGGTGGGCAGACGCATCATTCGAACGAGGGGCATTATCCCGAAGACGCATCCGTTAACCTTGCGGGCTGCAACCCAAACCAAGGGGCTTTCTTGTTCCGATTTTTCGAAGGGCTGGTGCATCCGTTTCCAGCCGCTGAGCCGACACAGCCACCCAGGTCATTCCTCGCCTTCCTGTGGGCCGGCACGCGCGGTTTGCGCAGCTATCTCGTGGCCATGACCTTGCTGTCGGCAGGCATCGGCGCGTTCGAGGCGTGGCTGTTCAGCATGATGGGCCGCATCGTCGACTGGCTGGCCAAGGTGGCGCCTTCACAGCTGTGGGCGCAGGAGCGCACCTCGCTGTTGTGGCTGCTTGCGTTGCTGGTGGCGAGCATCGTGATGGTCGGCCTGCAGACCTCGCTGAAGCACCTTTCGCTGGGCGGCAACTTCCCGATGCTGCTGCGCTGGAACTTCCATCGCCTGATGCTCAGCCAGAGCATGAGCTTCTACCAGGACGAGTTCGCTGGCCGTGTGGCGGCCAAGGTCATGCAGACGGCATTGGCCGTGCGCGATGCGTGGTTCATCGTTGCCGACCTGGCGGTCTTCGTCGTCATCTACTTCGTCACGCTGCTGGCGGTGCTGGGCGGCTTTGCCTTGTGGATGCTGCTGCCGGTTCTGGGCTGGCTGGTGCTCTACGCCGGCGCGCTGTATTACTTCGTGCCGCGCATGGGCGCGGTGGCGCAACAGCAGGCCGATGCGCGCTCACTGATGACGGGTCGCATCACCGACGCCTACACCAACATCGCCACCGTCAAGCTCTTCTCTCACGCCGGACGCGAGGCGGGCTACGCACGCAGCGCGATGGAAGAGTTTCTCGTCACGGTGCGCACGCAGATGCGCCTGGTCACGGTTTTCGAAACGGTGAACCACGTGCTGTCGGTGATGCTGATCATCAGCACCACGGGAGCGTCGCTGTGGCTGTGGACGCAAGGGCAGGTGGGCGTGGGCGCCGTGGCGGCCGCCACGGCCATGGCCTTGCGGCTGAACGGCATTTCGCACTGGATGATGTGGGAGATGGCCTCGCTGTTCGAGCACATCGGTACCGTGCAGGACGGCATGACCACGCTGTCGCGCGCGCAGACCGTGCTCGACGAGCCCGATGCCAAGCCGCTCGTCGTGACGCAAGGCGAAGTGAAGTTCGAGCAGGTGGGTTTTGCCTACGGTGCCACCGGGCCCGAAGCCAGCCTCGTCATCGACAGGTTCTCGCTGCACATCCGCCAGGGCGAAAAGATCGGCCTGGTCGGGCGATCGGGTGCGGGCAAGTCGACCATCGTAAACCTGCTGCTGCGCTTTCACGACGTCGCGCAGGGCCGCGTGCTGATCGACGGGCAGGACATCGCACATGTGACGCAGGACAGTCTGCGCGCTCAGATCGGCATGGTCACGCAAGACACCTCGCTGCTGCACCGCTCGGTGCGCGACAACATCCTCTACGGCCGCCCCGATGCGGCGGAAGCCGAGATGGTGGTCGCCGCCAAGCGGGCCGAGGCGCATGATTTCATCCAGGGCCTGGCCGACGCCAAGGGCCGCAAGGGCTACGACGCCCACGTGGGCGAACGCGGCGTCAAGCTCTCGGGCGGCCAGCGTCAGCGCATCGCCATCGCACGGGTGATGCTGAAGGACGCGCCCATCCTGCTGCTCGACGAAGCAACCAGCGCGCTCGACTCCGAGGTCGAGGCCGCGATCCAGGCCAGCCTGTACCGGCTGATGGAAGGCAAGACGGTGGTTGCGATTGCGCACCGCCTGAGCACCATCGCCGCGATGGACCGCCTGGTGGTGCTCGACAAGGGCCGCATCGTCGAAGAAGGCGACCACCGCAGCCTACTCGCGCAGGGTGGCTTGTATGCGCGGCTATGGGCCCACCAGAGCGGCGGGTTCCTCGGCGAAGAGGCCGATGACGACGAGCCACTGGACGCTGCGCCTTCGCAGCCGCGGGCGCTGGTCTCTTAAGGTCGGCGGTGATCGACGTTGTGGCGCCGGGCCTGGCCCGGTTGGGTCGCCCGTTCCGCTCGCTGCTGGCGAGCGACGTGCTGATGCTGCTGTCGATGATGGTGAACCACGTCGTGCTGCCCTGGCGCATCGCCCACCAGGGCGGCGCAGGCCACCTCGCGATCTACGCGGCGACGCTGGCGGCGGTGTCGTTCTTTGCGCTGCCTTTGCTGTCTCCGCTGGGCGACCGCCATTCCAAGCGAACGCTGATGACGGTGGGCCTTGCCGCGATGCTGCTGGAGAGCCTGCTGCAGGCCGGCATGGCGCAGGCGGAGTTCTATCGCATCGAGTGGATCGTCGCGCTGGGCGTGATCGACACGGTGGCCCGGGCGGTGATCATGCCGGTCTCGTTCAGCATCGTTGCCGAGCTCTTGCCGGCCGAGCACCTGACCGAAGGCCTGGGCTACCAGCGGAGTGCGCAGGCGGTGGGCCGGTTGATCGGGCCGGTGGTGGCCGGCGCCATCCTGGCAGCGTCCGGCACAGCGACGGCCTTGTGGGTCAATGCAGCGTTCCTCACGGTGGCGTGTCTGCTCGCGTGGCGCGTGGTGGTGCCGCCGCGCGATGCTTCAGTGCGGTCGGCAGCTCAGTGGATGCACGATCTGCGCGCTGGCCTGGCGGCCAAATGGAAGATCCCGACGGAGCGCGGCTGGACCTTCGTGTCCTTCCTTGTGATGATCTTCTTCGTGCCGGGCATCGGCATGCTGGTGCCGCTGAAGGTGCAGTCGCTGGGCTTGTCGGGCGCATGGCTCGGCGCGTGCGAAGCGGGACTGTCTGTCGGCATGCTCGTCGGGTCGCTCGGCGGCTCGATGTGGGTGGCCAAGCGCGTGGGGCGGTTTCGCGCCAGCACGAGCGCCGGTTCCTCGACATGCCGCACGACGAAGCGGCTGGCTTTTACGCCCGTGAGCACCCGGCGCTGTTCAGCGCGGGCCCCACGTCGTCTTCCATCAAACCCTGAATCAGCGCTTGGCGATGCCCAGCAGTTCCACTTCGAACTGCAGCGTGGCGTTCGGCGGAATCACGCCGCCGCCGGCACCGCGCTCGCCGTAGGCGATAGACGACGGGCAGGTGAGCTTGGCCTTGCCGCCAACCTTCATCTTCTGCACGCCTTCGGTCCAGCACTTGATCACGCCGTTGAGCGGGAACTCGATCGGCTCGCCGCGCTTGTAGGAGCTGTCGAACTCCTTGCCGTCGGGAAAGGTGCCGCGGTAGTGCACTTTCACGGTGTCGGCCGCCGTGGGGCTCGCGCCCTTGCCGTCTTTCAGTGAGCGGTAGACGAGCCCGCTGGGCGTGACCACGGCACCGGCTTCCTTGGCCGCGGCAGAGGCAGCGTCCGCCTGCGCATGGGCCAGCGGCAAGGCGAGGGCGGTGACCGAGGCGAGCGCGACAGTGCGCAGCAAAGTGGTTCTCACTGAATAACTCCGTGGGTTGTTGGCAAAGGCGCTGATGCTACAGCGCCGCATCCTGCGCCTAGAACAGGCTGGGTTCGTTGCCGATCTGCGCCTGCTCGATCAGCAGGATCTTCAGCTTGGTCGTGACGCCGCCGCCGGCCGAGAAGCCACCAGCCTTGCCGCCGGCGGCCAGCACGCGGTGGCAGGGCACGATGACGGCGAACGGGTTGGCACCCAGCGCACGGCCCACGGCGCGGGATGCCGTGACCGGCTCGCCGAGCGCGGTGGCGAGCTCACCGTAGGTGCGCGTGTGCCCCGCCAATATCTGGCGCGATGCTTCGTAGACGCGCCGTTCGAAGGGTGCGATGCCTTCGAAATCGAGCGGCACGTCGCGCAGGTCGACACGCTCGCCGCGCAGCAGCGCGACCACGCGGTCGATCACGTCCTGCACCCACGCCGGCGGCTCGGCCTGCGGCAGGAGCGAGCCACTGCCCGACATGCGGCGCAGCGTGCCGGCATCGCTGGCCTCGGGAAGCTGGAATGCGGTGATCGCGGTCGCGCTCCAGGCGATGCCGCAGCGGCCCACGGCGGTGTCGAACAGCGCGCAAGACGACGACAAGTCGTTCATGGTTTGCCGCTGGGCAGTGACAGGCCGGGGCGTTCGTCGTCCCAGGCCATGGCGCTCATCTTCCAGCCCGAGGGTGTCTTGACGAACTGGGTGGAGATCATGCCGCGTGCTTCGAAGGGTGCGCCCTTCATCGTGCCGTCCTTCGCATAGGCGCTGAAGCGCTGCGCCACGTTGCCGAAGATCTGGGTTGTGGCGCTAAGTTCGGTTTCGCGAAAGCGGGTGAGCTCGCCGCTGCGCACCATGGCCTGGCGTGGCTCGATGAACGCGCGAATGCCCGAAACCTCGGGCGTGGTGCCAGTGTTCTTGATGAGCAGGCCCGACTCGATGAAGAGTGCGTAGATGTTGTCGTAGGGCGGCACGCCATCGGGCTCGAACGACACGGCACGGAAGAACTCGTTGGTCAGGCGATCGAGTTCGGCCTCAATCTCGCGTTCGGTTTGCATGCGTGTCTCCGTCGATTCAGATGCGCCTCACACACCCACGCGTGACGCCTCGATCTTGCCGAGCAGCCACTGCAGGCCGGCCAGGTGCTGCTGGTCGTGGCTGCACAGGTAGTGCACCAGGCTGCGCATCGACAACGGGCCGTAGCCCTCGAAGACGGCGCTGCGGTCGAGTTGCGCTTCGGTGAGGCCGGCGATCAGGGCCACCGTCTTCTTTCGGGCTTCGCGAAACGTGGCCATGGCCTCGTCAGCATTGGCCTGGTCGTAGGCGCGCTCCTTCGCCAATGCATCGGTGTCGATGGATGCCAGCGTGGGGTGGTGCTCAGTGAGCGTGCGCTGAAAGCGCAGGTGGTAGCCGTCGATCTCGATGTCGCGCACATGGCAGACCTGTTCGATGGCGGTCAGCGCTTCACTGGGAACTCCTTCCCACGACGGCGGTGCCCAGTGCTTGAACTCAGCGGGAATGGCCGCGTAGTGCGCCTGCAGTCGCTGCGGGAAGGCCTCGAGGGCTTGAAGGGTGACGGGGTTCATGTCTGGGCGCCGACGGCGGTGGCATGGGCAAGACCATTGGACCGGCGAGCATAAGACCTTCGCGACGGAATGGTTGTGTTGCCTGCACCCGGCGATGAGATCACGATGCGGCGCGCGCCTGCGTTTCATGAAACTGTCAGCATCCGCGCCGACCATCGTGACGATCGACAACAACGAGGAGAGAGACCATGAGACAAGTGTTCCAACGGATCGGCGCTCTCGCGCTGATGGCCTCCGGGCTGCTGATGACCGTCGCGTGCGCGCATGCCGGTGATGACCGGCGCGGTGACGACGACCGGCGCGGCGATGCCGGCCCGTACCACGCTCGGCGCGGCGACTTCAACGTGCAGGTCGGCCCGCGGCCGTTCTACCTTGTCGAAGGCATGGACGAAGGCCCGCTGAAGCGCAAGCTCGAGCAGTGCGAGGCCGGCCCGTTCTACCAGAGCAAGTTCTCCATCAGCCACCGCGGTGCGCCGCTGGAGTTCCCCGAGCACTCGAAGGAGTCTTACTCGGCCGCTCACCGCATGGGCGCCGGCATCATCGAGTGCGACGTGAGCTTCACGAAAGACGGCGAACTCGTCTGCCGCCATTCGGAGTGCGACCTGCACACCACCACCGACATCGTCGCGACGCCACTGAACCAGTCGTGCACAGTGCCGTGGGTTGCCGGCGGCCCTGCGCCCAAGTGCTGCACCAGCGACATCACGCTCCCGCAGTTCAAGACGCTGCGGGCCAAGATGGACGCGAGCAATCCCAGCGCGACCACGGCGGCGGGTTATCTCGGCGGCACGGCCAGCTGGCGCACCGACCTCTACACCGGCCGCCCGGCCGGCAACGTGGTGACGCTGAAGGAGCACATCCAGATGGTCAAGCAGTGGGGCCTGAGCCAGACCCCCGAGCTGAAGTCCGGCGACCCGGCACGCATCCGCGCCGTCTTCGGTAGCCAGGAGGCCTATGCGCAGAAGCTGATCGACACCTACCGCGAAGCCGGCGTCGACCCGCGCAAGGTCTACGCGCAGTCCTTCAACATCGACGACGTACTCTATTGGCTGAAGAACGACTACGCGTTCGGCAAGCAGGCGCTGTACCTTGACCCGATCGAGCCGGCGAGCAACCCGCCAATCCCGCGCATGTCCGTCGCACGCCTTGCCGAGCTGCGCAACCAGGGCGTGACGACCATCTCGCCGCCGATGTGGGCGCTGCTTGCGCTGGACAGCCAGAACAACATCGTGCCCTCGCAGTACGCGCTCGACATCAAGGCCGCCGGCTTCAAGATCGTGGCGTGGTCCTTCGAACGGGTGAACCTGACCAAGGGCGCAGCGGGCGCCGGCAGCTACTACCAGTTCGACCCCGAAGGCAAGGCGATCAAGAAAGACAGCGACATGTACAAGGCGCTCGACGTGCTCGCCCGCCAAGTGGGCATCAGCGGCATGTTCTCCGACTGGCCCGGCACGGTGACTTACTACGCCAATTGCCTGGGGCTGTGATCTGAGGCGGGCGTGGCGCCTGCGATGGCAGGCGCCTATTTCTGCACGAAACCCAGCGTGGTGAGCGAGGCGCCCAGCCGAGCCATGCGCTCGCTCTGCTGGGCCACTTCCAAGCGATGAAGCTCATCGACCTTGGAAGCGAGCTGGGTGAAGCGTTCGAGGAGATCGTCGTCGTTGAACATCAGCGCGTCGTCTTCGACAGTGATCGATTCGCGGTTCTTTTCGACTAGGTGGCACAGGGCGGATGCCGTGCTGATCCATTCTTCTCGCTGGCGATAGAACCTGCTTTGGGCGTCGAGATTCCAGTTGATCGAACGGACGACGCCCTCTTGATGTTCCCTGGCCCGCTCGGCGGGAAGCTCCGCCAAGGCGGTCGTCATCTGTTCAACGGCGTTCGTGATGAAGCGAGTGAACATCTCCTTGTGGGCTGCGTTCAGCCGAGACAGTTCACTGAGCGTCGCCAGTGACTGGCGCACGCCATCGCTGTGCGCGAAGCGCTGCGGCGTCAACACCTGCTCGAGGTTCAAGGCGTTCTGGGCCTCTTGGTAGGCCTTCGCAGCCTGCATGCCTGCCATGCCGATCTGAAGGGACAACTGGGTTAAGCGCGTCTCTGCGGGGTCCATGGGCTCGGCAAAAGGCCTGGTTGATGGGGCGTGGGCAGTTTAACGAGGCCAACTCATCGAAAGTTGCACAGCGTCGCCCTAGCGAGGTTCCTTACACTTCGGGCGCCATGACGCTCCTCCTCGCCCCTATGGAAGGCCTGCTCGACTACACCTTGCGCGACATCCTCACGCGCGTGGGTGGCATCGACCGTTGTGTGTCGGAGTTCATACGCGTCACCGGCACCTTGCTGCCCGATCGCGCGTTCGTGCGCGTGATGCCGGAGCTGCTCAATGGCGGATGCACGCCCGCCGGTGTGCCGGTGCGTGGGCAGTTGATGGGGTCGGATGCGGCCTGCCTGGCGGAGAACGCGGCCAAGCTGGCCGCACTTGGGGCCGCTGGCATCGACCTCAACTTCGGCTGCCCGGCCAAGGTGGTCAACCGCCACGGCGGCGGCGCGGCCTTGCTGGTGGACCCGCCGTTGCTCAACCGCCTGATCTCGGCCGTGCGCCGCGCGGTGCCCGCCGAGGTGACGGTGTCGGCCAAGATGCGGCTGGGCTTCAACGATGCATCACTCGCGCTCGACTGTGCGCTCGCGCTGCAAAGTGGCGGTGCCGAAGAACTGGTGGTGCATGCGCGCACGCGGGCCGATGGCTACAAGCCGCCGGCGTACTGGGACCGCATCCAGGAGATTCGCGAGGCGCTCACGATCCCGGTGATCGCCAACGGCGAGATATGGAATGCCGACGACGCACGGCGTTGCCGGGAGGTCTCGGGCTGCGACGTTCTCATGCTGGGCCGAGGCATGGTCAGCAACCCCGGCCTGGCGCTGTCCATCGTCTCGCCCGGGCACACCGTGCCGTGGAACGAGATCCTGCCGCTGATGCAGGCCTTCTGGGAGCTGGTGTGCAGTCGCCTGGAAGCGCGGCAGTGCGGCGGCCGCCTGAAGCAGTGGCTCAACTACCTGCGCCGCCACTACCCCGAGGCCCAGGCTGCTTATGCAGAGCTGCGCACCGTCAACGACCCCCGCGAGATCGCCCGCTGGCTGCGCGAGGCGCTTGCTGCGTCAACCCACCTGGTGCCTGAGTTCGCCTGATCGCACGAGCGGAGCGACGTGCCCATCGAGCAACGCCCGCGGAACCGGCTTTGCCGGGCCGCTGGGCGGCGCCCCTGGGGGGGCAGGAGCGCAGCGACTGGGGGGCCAACAATCACTCCGGTTCGATCTTCGCGTCCTTCACCACCTTGCCCCAGCGCGGCGCTTCGGCCTTGATCAGCGCGGCGAAGGACTCGGGCGTGCCGCCCATCACCTCGTTGCCCTGGCCGATGATGGCTTCGCGCACGGCAGCGTCTTGCAGTGCCTTGTTGCCGGCGGCGTTGAGCGTCTTGACGATGTCGGCCGACAGGCCCTTAGGGCCGACGATGCCTTGCCAGTTGAGCACCTCGACCCCCGGGAAGCCCGCTTCGGCCATGGTCGGAAGGTCAGGGAACAGCGACGACCGCGTCCTGCTGGTGATGGCAATGCCGCGCAGCCGCCCGCCCTTGATCGAGGGCGCCGCGGCGTACATCTGCTCGAACATCATGTCGACCTGGCCGCCCATCAGGTCGGTGGCGCCGGCGGCGCCGCTGCGGTAGGGCGAGTGGATCATGTCGATGCCGGCCACGCTCTCGAACAGCGCGCCGCTCAGGTGGTGGGTGCCGCCGGTGCCGCCCGAGGCGTAGCTCAGCTTGCCGGGTGAGGCCTTGGCCGCGGCGACGATGTCTTTCACCGTCTTGTAGGGCGACTCGGTTCGCACCATCAGCACCAGCGGCCCGCGCTCGATCAGCATGATGGGAACGACGTCGTTGAACGGGTCGAAATTGAGCTTCTTGAACAGCGCGTGGTTGACAGCCAGCGGGGCGAAGTTGCCCATGCCGATGGTGTAGCCGTCGGGCTTGGCCTTGGCGATGGCCTCGGTGCCGATGTTGCCGCCAGCGCCGGCCTTGTTGTCGATGATGATGGTCTGGCCCAGTACCGCCTGCATGGCCTTGGCGACCTGGCGTGAACGACTGTCGGCATTGCCGCCGGCGCCGTAGGGGCAGATCCAGGTGATCAGCTTGCTGGGGTACTTGTCTTGCGCGAAGCTGAACTGGGGCAGCAGGGCGGCACTGCCACCGGCTTGCAACAGGGTGCGGCGTTTCATGGAGGTTCTCCCGACAGGTTAGGCGCGCAGCATAGCTTCACAGCGACGCGGGTGGCTGTCAGGGAAAGTCCCGCGCGCGGGCGGGCCGGATCAGTGGTGGTGAGCGTTCCCCGCCGCGGCGAGTTGCTCGCGCAGTGCATCGATCGGCATGTAGCCTCGACCCACCAGATGCAGGTGGTCGCCATGCTCGGCGATCAGCGCGGGGAAGCCGCGAATGCCCCAGCTCTGTGTCTGCTGGAAGTCGGCCAGCGTGGCATCGCGCATTTCTTGCGACGCAAAAGCCTTGGCGAAATCGCCGCGCGGAATGCCCAGCGCATGCGCGACATCGGCCAGCACTTCAGGCTGCGTGACGTCGCGGCCTTCGGCATAGAACGCCGCCTGCACGGCCTTGAAGTAGCGCCACACCAGGCGCGGCCAGTGCGTGCGCACCGTTACGGTGGCACGAGCCGCTGGCTCGGTGTCGTAGATGAAGCCCGGCGCGTGCAGCGCACCGTGGGGCGCCGGCGCAAAGGGCTGGCCGCTGGCCTCGGCGACGTGATGCCAGTGGCCCAGCAGCTCGTCGGCACGGGCAGGCGTCATCGTGTCGGTGGTGAAGGGCCGCAGGCCACCCATCACGAGAGCAAGCTGCAGCGGCGCGGCGTCGCCGGGCTCGTTCAGCAGTTGATCCAGGGGCTTGGCAAAGCCATAGCACCACGAGCACATGGCGTCGGCGACGTAGATGAGGTTCATGGGCCGTGATGCTACCCACGATCAATGCACCCCGCGCGACCGGTGGCATTGCGCGGCTATGCTGGCGCTTTTCGTCAAGCGACCCCGTTCCCATTCTCATGAACCAACTCCGACGTATCTTGGTTGTTGCGGGCCTGTGGGCCATCGCGTCCGCGTGTTTCGCACAAGCCTGGCCGAGCAAGCCTGTGCGCATCGTCGTGCCGTATGCGCCGGGCGGCATCAGCGACGCCGTCGCACGTTTGTTGGCAGAACGCCTGGCACCTGCGCTGGGCCAGGCGGTGGTGGTGGAGAACCGGCCCGGCGCGAGCGGCACCACCGGCATGGACACGGTGGCCAAGGCGACCGATGGCCACACCTTCGCCTTCTCGGCGATCAGCCCGCTGACGCTCAACCCTCACTTTCAGCGCATGCCGTACGAGCCGCTGAAAGATGTGGTTCCGGTGGCTTCGGTGATGTACTCGCCGGTCTACTTCGTCGCCACTCCGGCCTTCAATGGCAAGAGCTTTGCCGACGTGATTGCGCAGTCGAAGGCACAACCGGGCAAGCTCAACGTGGCCACGTCGGGCATGGGCAGCGTGGGGCACGTGATGCTCGAGCAGATCAGCCGCAAGTCGAACGTGAAGTTCAACCACATTCCGTACAAAGGCAGCAGCCAGGTGATCAACGACGCCGTGGGTGGGCAGTTCGAGCTCTTCACCATCAACCCGGGCCCGGCGACGAACGGGCTCATCGCACAGGGCAAGCTGCGGGTGCTGGCCGTGGCGGCACCGCAGCGGCTGACGGCGTTCCCTGATGCGCCGACCTTCATTGAGCTGGGCCAGGCCGATGCCAACCTCAGCTCGGTGTTCGGCATCTTCGCACCGGCGCGCACGCCACCCGAGGTGCTGAAGCGGCTCAACATCGAAGTCAACAAGGTGCTGGCCGACAAGGACTTGCAAGACCGCCTGGCCAAGCTCGACAACCTGGTGAGCACCGGCAGCATCGAGCAATTCACCGCGCAGGTGCAGCACGAATACGAGGCGAATGCGCGAGTGATCAAAGAGGCGGGCATCAAGCTCGATTGACCAAGTGCAAGCCAGCCCCGAGGCCGCCGCGATGGGCCGCTCACAGCGAGAGCCGACTCCTGCGGACAAGCGCCCACCCTGCTCGGCAGGCGGGGTGTCGACATGAACGTCGGCGTCTACCTCGCGGTCATCCAGTTCTTCTTTGCGCTGTCGTGGACGGTGTATGTGATCTTCCTGCCGCAACTGGCAGCGCAGGTGGGCATTCCGCGCAACGCGGTGATCTACGTGCTGATGCTCGACCAGCTCATCTTCGTGCTGGCCGACTACGCCATGGGCGTAGCGAGCGACCGCGCGGTGCGTGTGGTCGGGCGGCTGGGCCGCGCGGTGTTAGCGGTCACGGTGCTGTCGTGCGCGGCGTTCCTGTTACTGCCCATGGTGGCGCCTTCGGGCTCGGCGCCCTTGTTCCTGGGGCTCGTGGTGCTGTGGTCGATCACGTCGTCGGCCTTGCGGGCACCGCCGCTCACCTTGATCGGGCGGCACGCGGCCAAGCCGCAGCAGCCCTGGCTGATCAGTCTGTCCATGCTCGGCCTGGGGTTGGCCGCCGCGATCGGGCCCTATGTGAGCGTGGCGCTGCGCGAAGTCGACCCGCGCTGGCCTTTCCTGCTGTCGAGTGTCGCCTTGGTACTGGCGACCGGCGGCATCGTGGCGGCGGAGCGAGCGTTGGTCGCTCGGCCTGCAGCAGGCCCTAAGCCGCAACCTGCGAGTTCTGGGCCAAGGGGGGCTTCTGCAGCCAGCGGCTTCCTGATCGCGGTTGTTCTGGCTGCGGTGGCTTTCCAGCTGCACACGGCCCTCAACAGCCCGCGGTGGTACCTGCGCTTCGCGAGCCCGGCCGATCTGCCGTGGTTGGCGCCATCGTTCTGGGTGGGATTCAACCTTGCGTTGTTGCCCGCCGGCTGGGCCGCGCGGCGGCTGGGAGCCTGGCGCGTGATGGCCGCTGCCGGCGTGGCCGCCGCAGCAGCTTCGCTCGGTGCGCAGCAGGCCACCGACCTGTCGCAACTCGTCACGGCGCAGCTGGTGGCGGGTGCCGCTTGGGCCTGCTTGCTGGTGAGCGGGTTCTCCGCGGCGCTGGCGCTGGGTCACACCGGGCGGGAAGGGCGCTTCGGTGGCGCCTTGTCCTCGGTTCTGGCCCTCGCTGCGCTCGGCAGGTTGGCGGTGGTCGCGATGGAATGGCAGAAAGCCCCGGCGGCGCAGACGGCATTGGCCTGGGCGCCGGTGCTCGGCTGGCTGCTGGCGGGCCTCGTTCTGTTCATGCTGATAAGGCCGCGTGCGAGCGTTGCAGTACCCTGACGGCTTTCATTGCCAGGAGGCCCTGTGAAGACCTTCCAGATCGAACTTCAAAAAGTCAAAGCCATGGGCAACCGCAACGGCCTCGTCGAAGCCCGCATCGACGCATTGGTATTGCCCATCAACGCCCGCGGCGAAGACAGCCCCAGCACCACGCTGAGCTTCAGCGAAGAAACGGCGCGCGTGTTGATGCTTCTGCTCAAGCAGCAGCTCTCGGAGATCGACGGCCGCAAGGCGCGCAGCCAGCGTTGACGTCACAAGAAGAAACAAGAGGCGGCCCCCGATCGCTCAAGCAAACAGGCCCGGGTGCCGAAGAAAAGAGGCAACTGAAGCCGCACGCGTCGTCGGATAACCGGTTGCAGTCGCTCAGTGGGCGGTTACCAACCGGGTTACCGTCGCGCGACAATCGTGTGCTTGCCTTAGCCTGATGCCAAACCACATCGCCCCCATCAAGACACCACTCGGCGTGGACGAACTGCGCCACCGCACGCGTGGCCTGGGGCAGCGTTTTCGCACCGTGTTGCTGCTGGTGGACGGCCGCCGGCCCTTGGGTGACGTGCTGGGCATGGCGCACAAGGCCGGAGCCCACACGACGCACTTCGAAGAGTTGGTGCGCATGGGGCTGGTCGAGATCCCGAACGAGATCGCGGCGCCCGAGCCTGTCGAAACCATTCCGGGCGCGTTGGATACCCCGCGGCTGACGAGTGTTGAACTCGACGTGTTTGGCGATGCCCCATTGACGCCAATGGGCGAGTTGGAGCCCGAAGCCGACTACGGCCCCGACACCGTGGCCGACGGCAGGTTCGACGACGAATTCGAAGACGAGCCGGTTGCACGGGTCGCCGAGGTTCAGATGGCCACGCGAATCCTGCCCGTGGTCGAAGTGGCCTCCATCGCCGCGTTGCCCGTGCCTGCGGCGCCCGCCCGACCGTCGGCGGTCGTTCCGACCCGCGCCGCAGCTCCCGCGCGCTATGTCGAACCCGAAGTGGTCATTTCGGACACGCCGCGTGTGCCCGACTGGATGCAGCAGGTGCGCGAGACGCCGTTCAAGGTGGCCGACCACGCCCGCCCGGCACCGAGCATGACCGACGAGCAGCGCCTGCAATACGTTCGCGATCTGCTCCTCGACACCTTGCGTCGCGATTCGATCCTCTTCTCCACCTTCGCGGTCGGCCGGGTCCGCGGCGCGATGACCTACAAAGAGCTGATCAAGCTGGTGTGGGAGGTCGAACGCGACCGTGTCCATAGCCGCCGCAGCCGGGAGCAGTTGCTCAACCTGCAGCGCGCCCGCGAACTCCTGGGCATGGGCAACACGCTCGTGGCCGGGGACAGCCAGCCCGGGCCCGGCTCGGAGTTCTGAAGCCACGGTTTCTTCGCCTGGCCGTGAGGGCCTTCGTGCCGTCGATTTACCGGGTGTCAGCCTGACACCACCATGAATGAGGGGCGTCCGAATTGCCCTTAGTCACATGAAACGTGTCAGATGAATTCCTACAGTTGTCCCATCCTCTTTGCGACATCGCACAGAGGTGAAGGCTTAGGGACAGGCACCCTGTCAACTCATAAGCTTCGTTTCACGTTGTCATTGCGGTAGAGCAGCAGGAGATCGTTGCCATGAACACCGAATTTGGTTCCTTGAAGAGCGCGGCTTATGAGTTGCGCTTCCAGTCCCTCTTCCACGAGGGGCGAGCCTTGACCTTTCCTTGCGACGCAGGTGGGCATGTGCAGCTCGACTCGCTCAGCGAGCGCGCGCGGCACAACTACCTGTATGCACGGGCCGTGGTCGGACGTGAATACTCTCCTCCCGCCGTCCAGCTGAGCGACCTGCACTGATCTGATCGGGCGACCCGCGCCCCTCTGACACAATCACGCCGCGGCAGCGGCGCCGCATTGTGATCATGGATGGCGGTGCACATGGGTTTGTTCTTCCTGGCGTTGGGCCTCGCGCTCGTCTCCCAGATCTGGTTGTCGATTCGAGTCGGACGGTCCAACACAGCGTTGGCCGTCGTCACGTTGGTCATCGGATTTCCCGGCGCCCTCTACACCTTCTTGCGTCACCGTGGCGACGATGAACTGTCGGTCACCCGGCCGTTCGTCGCCAACCTCGTTTTCAGCCTGCTTCTTCTGGCGAGCATCTGGCTGATCGTCATCCCCCTGCTGGACGCGCAATCGGCTGAATTCGAGAAGTCGCTTGCTGTGGCTGCGCCCGCTGGTGTGGCCGCATCCGCAGGTGAACACGCCGCGGCCCCTGTGAGGCCGGCCTCGGCGGCGCAATCTGCTTCCGCCGTAGTGGCCGCGGCCGCTTCAGCCGCCGAACCTGCTGCTTCGGCGCCGACAGTTGATTCCGTCGAAGCGTTCTCGGTGGCCCTGCGCTCGGTCGGCGTGAACCACACGGTCACACGCATGGCCGCAGCAGCATCTGCCGCATTGCCCGCTGGTGTCACGAGCGCTGCCTTGTTCTCTGTGACAGGCATGGGCCCGGCCTCTTCCGCAAGTTCCCCCGCCGGCAACGAGTTGTCTGCCACCTTGTTCAGCTGCGAGTCGCCCAGCGCCTGCCGCAGCCTCGCGGGTGCGCAAATGCAGCAGGGCGGGCCAGACAAGCGCCGCGTGCTGCAGAACGGCCTGCTGCTGTTGTCGATGCCGCCTGTGGTGGCAAGCGATGCCGATCTCACGCCCGCTGCGGTGGTGAGTGCGTTTCGCAAGCTCTGAGGTTTCGCATTGGCCATTCAATGGTTTCCCGGTCACATGCACCTGACGCGCCAGGCGATTGCCGAGCGCATCAAAGAGATCGACGTGGTGATCGAACTGCTTGACGCTCGCCTGCCGGGCTCCAGCGCCAACCCCTTG
This sequence comes from Rhizobacter sp. P2_G4, assembly GCF_056403575.1. Classification (NCBI taxonomy): domain Bacteria; kingdom Pseudomonadati; phylum Pseudomonadota; class Betaproteobacteria; order Burkholderiales; family Sphaerotilaceae; genus Rhizobacter; species Rhizobacter sp. P2_G4. Next base: position 687,995 of record NZ_JBFUFG010000002.1, read on the forward strand.
CTCGCCGAGCTGACCGGCAGCAAACCCAAGCTCAAGCTGCTCAACAAGCAAGACCTGGCTGATCCGGGGCGCACGGCCGATTGGCTTGCGCACTACAACGGCCTGCCGGCCACGCGCGCCATCGGGCTCGACGCGTCGGAGACAGCGCCTGCGCAGCGTTTGATCGACGCCTGCCGCGCGCTCGCGCCGCTGCGCGGTGGCATGGCCAAACCTCTGCGGGTGCTGATCTGCGGCATCCCTAACGTGGGCAAATCCACGCTGATCAACACGCTCACTGGCAAGCGTGCCACCAAGACGGGCGACGAGGCCGGCATCACCAAGGTCGAGCAGCGCATCGTGCTGGCGAGCGACTTCTATCTGTTCGACACGCCAGGCATGCTGTGGCCGCGCATCATCGTCGAGAAGAGTGGCTACAACCTCGCGGCCAGCGGCGCCGTGGGGCGCAATGCGTTCAACGAGGAAGAGGTGGCGCTCGAATTGCTGGCTTACCTCAAGCTCCACTACCCGCAAGCGTTGATCGACCGCTACAAGCTCGACGCTGTGGCTGAACTGGGCGACGAGGCCTTGCTCTCCGAGATTGGTCGCAAGCGTGGTGCGCTGCAAAGCGGCGGGCGCATCAACCTGCAGAAGGCGGCCGAGGTCGTGGTCTATGACTTCCGGGCGGGCAATCTCGGGCGCGTCACGCTCGAAACGCCCGATGAGTTCGCCGTGTGGCTGACTGCCGGGCAGGTGCTCGAGGCCGAGCGCGCGCTCAAAAAGAAGAAGCGCACGCGCTCAGACGCCTGATCGATTGCCCGGAAGGGGCATTCACCTGAGGCCGGACTGGCAAGCGAGTGCGGGAGTAGAACCCGTGCCTCGCGCGTACACGCCGTGTACCCATCCTGGAGATTGCCTTGAAGAAACTGTTCACTACCGCGTTGGCCTTGTTCTGCACAGCAGTTCTGGCGCAGACGCCAGCATCGGCGCCGGCGGCCGCCACCGCGACACAGCGTCTGCGCGCGACGGTAGAAAGCTTCGACGGCACCAAGCTGGTGGTGAAGGAGCGCAGCGGCGAAGTGATTTCGCTCGTGCTGGCCGACAACTTCAGTGTCAGCGAGGTGCTGCCCATCGAGCTGAGCGCCATCCAGCCCAACAGCTACGTGGGAATCGCCTCGTCGCCGCAGCTCGACGGCAGCTTGCAGGCGCTGGAGGTGCTGGTCTTTCCCGAAGCAGCACGCGGGTCAGGAGAAGGCCACTATCCGTGGGACCTGCAGCCAGGCAGCATGATGACCAACGCGACCGTGGGCGACGTGGCCAGCACGCCGCAAGGCCGCACGCTGAAGCTGCGCTACAAGGGCGGCGAACAGACCGTCGCCGTGGCCGCCAACGCGCCGGTGGTCACCTTCAAGCCGGCCGACCGCTCGCTGATCGTGCCGGGGGCCAAGATGCTGGTGACGGCCCAGCTTCGCAATGGCCAGCCGACCGCGCTTCGAGCACTGGCCGGCCGCAACGGTTTCACACCACCGATGTGAATCAAAGACCCTGGACTTATTTGGTCCAGGTGTCTTTCAGCGTCGTGGTGCGATTGAACACCAACTTGCCTGCCGCATGGTCGTGCCGATCGGCCACGAAGTAGCCGTGGCGCTCGAACTGAAACTTGTCGTCCGCCTTGGCTGAGGCCAGGCTGGGTTCGACATACGCCGTGACGACCTTCTTGCTGTTCGGGTTGAGCACGCTGAGGAAGTCGCGGCCGCCCGCATCGGGCTGGGCCTCGGTGAACAGGCGGTCGTACAGACGCACTTCGGCGGCCATGCCGGTGCTCACGCTGACCCAGGTGACCACGCCCTTCACCTTCACCGCATCGGCACCGGGCGTGCCGCTCTTGGTGTCCGCGACTAGCTTGGCCAGCACCGCGGTGACCTGGCCCGATGCGTCTTTTTCGCAGCCGGTGCACTCGATCACGTAGCCGTACTTCAGGCGCGTCTTGTTGCCGGGGTAGAGGCGGTGGTAGCCCTTGGCAGGCACTTCCATGAAGTCTTCACGCTCGATCCACAGCTCGTTCGTCAGCACGAAATCGCGTTGACCGCGCTCATGGTGGCTGGGGTGGATGGGGGCGTGGCAGGGCTCTTGATGCGTGTCGCTGCCGAAGACTTCGGCAAAGTTCGTGAGCTTGAGCTTGAGCGGGTCCAGCACGACGCAGGCGCGCGGCGCCTTGGGGTCGAGGTCATCGCGCAACGCGATATCGAGCGAGCTGTAGTCGATCCATCCGCCGGCCTTGCTGACGCCGCTACGCTCCGCCAGCAGCTGCAGGCTCTCTGGCGTGTAGCCACGCCGGCGCAGGCCGACGATGGTGGGCATGCGCGGGTCGTCCCAACCGTTCACATGCTTCTCGTCCACCAGCTGCTTGAGCTTGCGCTTGCTGGTAATGATGTAGGTGATGTTGAGCCGCGCGAACTCGTACTGGTGCGGCCGCGGCTGGGCCAGCAGGCCGAGCGTGCAAAGCTGGTCGAGCAGCCAGTCGTAGAACGGGCGCTGGTCTTCGAACTCGAGCGTGCAGATGCTGTGGGTGATGTTCTCCAGCGCGTCCTCGATCGGGTGCGCGTAGGTGTACATCGGATAGATGCACCAGGTGTCGCCGGTGTTGTGGTGCGTGGCGCGCTTGATGCGGTAGAGGGCCGGATCGCGCAGGTTGATGTTGGGCGAGGCCATGTCGATCTTCGCGCGCAGCACCATTGCGCCGTCGGCGTGCTTGCCGTCGCGCATTTCGCGAAAGCGGGCCACGTTTTCGGCCGGCGTGCGGCTGCGGAACGGGCTGTCCTTGCCCGGCGTGGCGAAGTCGCCGCGGTTGTGGCGCATCTCTTCGGCGCTCTGTTCGTCAACGTACGCTAGGCCTGCGCCGATGAGCGCTTCTGCCGCGCGGTACATGAAGTCGAAGTAGTTGCTGGCGTAGTAGAGATGGCTCTTGCCGTTGGCCTCCCAATCGAAACCTAGCCACTTCACCGAGTCGAGGATGGAGTCGACGTACTCCTGCTCTTCCTTCTCGGGGTTGGTGTCGTCGAAGCGCAAGTGGCACACGCCGGCGTAGTCGCGTGCCAGGCCGAAGTTCAGGCAGATGCTCTTGGCGTGGCCGATGTGCAGGTAGCCGTTGGGCTCGGGCGGAAAGCGGGTGCGGATCTTCGCGGGGTCGAGCGGGCCGGTGGCCTGATGTGCAGCGTCGCCCGGCGTGCCGGCGAAATGGCGGCTCGCATAAGTGCCCTGGGCCAAGTCGCGCTCGATGATCTGGCGCAGGAAGTTGCTGGGCTTGTGGTCTTCAGCGGGCGTGTGGCTTTTGTCGTCGCTCATGCAAGGCGCTTCAAAAAATCGAGAGGTGGGGGGCCGAAGACATCCGCAAAGTGGTGAGAACGGCGGGCAAAAACGGGTGCAAAACGATTGTAGACCGCACCCCTCGCGAGGCCTTCGTCATGGGTGGTGTGACGCTTTCCACGGCAATTGTGACTATTTGTACGAGACCCCCCACGCCTGCGGGTGGGAGGGTCCTATCGCTGCCAGGCGCCATTCCGAACAATGGTGGCAACAGCTTGAGTCATCGCTCAAGCGCTCGTCTTACTTCAAGAAGTACGCCATGAACCGATTGCCATTCGACGCGAATTTGTCTCCGGTGGGAAGTCAATGGATGGCGACCGCTCCGTCACAGTTCCTGGACGAGCCGGCGGCCCGCCTGGTACCGGCCCACCCTCAGCGCAAGCTGCAAAAGGCCGATGCCTTGACCAACGAGGCGCACGCATGGCTCGAGCGCCTGCCGCCGCGCTACCAGCCGCTTGAAACCGCCCGCCGGCACCCGCACGTCGTCAACCGCCTGTCGACGATGTGGGCCACTCCTGCCGAACTGCCGGCGTTCTTCCGCGAGCGGATGCTGAGCAGCCGGCCAGGCCGCGAGGGCTTTGCCTTCGAAGTGCTGACCGAACTGGCCGACCTGCAATCGATGATGGAGCTGATGCTGGAGAAGGGCAGAAGGCGCTGACCGGCGCTTTTGCGGGCGGCATCACGGCGCTGCTTTACGTACAGCAACATTCGCTTTACGACACCTTACTTACGCGGGTGTGAACGGGCGGCGGGTCTGCCGCGTTGTGTGCTCAAGCCGGCCAACTTTGTGCCCGGTTTGAAAAGGAGAGCACATCATGTTCAACCGCAAATCTTCGATCGTCGCCGCACTGCTTGCCGTAGGCACCGTCTGCGTGGGCACCGCCCATGCATCCAACGTGCAATGGTCGATCGGCATCAACCTGCCGCCCGTGGGCACCGTGATTGCAAGCGAACCGGTGTACCAGGCTGCGCCTACTTACTACGCACCCGCCCCGGTTTATGTGCAGCCAGCCCCGGTGGTCGTGTACCGCCCGGCGCCGCGTGTGGTGTACCGCCCCGAGCCGGTGTACGCACCGCGCTACTACGGTCCGGCCGTGGTCCGTGCAGGCTGGGCAGTGCCGGGGCGCGGCTATGGCTATGGGTATGGCCACGGGCGCGACCATGACCATGACCGCTACGACAACCGCCATGACCATCATGACGGCCGTGGCGACGGGCACTGGGATCGCGGCCAACCTGAGCCGCGCCGCCATCACCATTGAGATCGGGCATCACGCCTGATCGATAAAACCCGGGCCGCCAGCCCATTCGCTGGCGGCCCCTTTTTCTTGCCGGATTACCAGTTGTCGCTGCGCGTCATGGCTTCCCAGACGCCCGCGTTGCTGGCCTTGTAGACGCTGACGACGCCGTACTTCTGCTCGCCATCGGCGCGGAAGCGCATGTTGTTGGTGACCGGTGCCAAGGCATCGATGACCTTGAGCTGAGCCGTCAGCGTCTTGGGGTCGACAGAACGGGCGCACTGCATGGCGGCCGCCAGCACGTAGGTCGCGTCGTAGGCGTAGTGCGCGCCGTACACCGGCTCGCCCTTGAAGGCGGCGGCGAACTTGGCCAGGAACTGCGGCCCGGCGTTGAACTCGCGGGCCTCGACGATCGGCGAAGTGGCGTACACCGCGCGAATGCCACGTGACATGCCCGGCATCTTGTTAGTCTTGATGGTGTCGCCACCGACGACCTGCATGTCGGTGAGGCCGGCCTTGACCAGCTGCTCGATCAGCGCGCCGACCTGGAAGTCGGCCAGCGTGGTGACGAACACGTCCACGCCGTTCGCCTTGAGCGCCTCGACCAGTGCGCCGAACTCGGTGGTCTTGTCGTCCAGCGATTGGCGAACCGCCACCAGGCGCTTGGCCTTGACGATCTGTCCGGCGGCCAGGTCGGCGAGGCCTTTGCCGTAGGGCGTGCCGTCATCGACCACGGCGAACTTGGTCGCGCCGCGCAGCTCGGCGGCGTAGGAGCCCAACGCCTTGGACTGCAGTGCGTCGTTGGCCACCAGGCGCAGCGTGGTCGGCAGGTTGAGCTCCGTGAACTCGGGTTTGGTGGAGATGGCCAGCTGGGCGATGTTGTGCTTGGCGTAGATCGGCGCGGCGGCGATGCTCACGCCCGAGTTGAGATGGCCCACCACGGCCACCACGCCAGCGTCGACGAGCGTCTGCGCGACCTTCTGGCCCTCTTCGGCGTTGGCCTTGTCGTCGACGGCCACGACTTCGAGCTTGACCGACTTGCCGTCGACCTTGAAGCCGCTGGCGTTGAGTTCATCGATGGCGAGTTGAACGCCGTTCTTCATGTCGATGCCGAGCGCCGAGAGCGGCCCGCTCATCGGTTGGGCGACACCGATCTTCACGGTGTCGGGGATGCGGTTGCAGCCTGCGAGGATGAATGTGGCGGCCAGCGATGTGGCAAGAAGGGCAGATCGTAAGGAGAGCATGGCGAGAAGCGAGTGGAGTGGAGTCGCAGTGTGTTTGCACGATCTGCGCCAAACCATCGGGTTTTCCGATCATTGGACTCTTCAACGTGTGAAATGTCGCAGCATGCGATTCACACGCGCGCCAAGCGCGCGCGGCGCAGGTTCTTGTGGCCCGATGCGGTGCGTTGCAACCGACACGACTGCTGAATCGCCGTGCGTCTGGCCCGATGCATGTGCGTGCCGTGTGGCCCCAAGGAGGCGCCTACTCCTTCTTGGCTTCGTTGTCACTCTCTCGCCGCATGCGCTCGATCTCCTGGCGGATCATCCGTTCGCGCAGGCCTTCGCTTTGCAGGCTGACGACGGCCAGCACGCCGTGGATCAGCAGGGCAACCCCCCAGCCCATGAATGCCATGCGGTTGAAGTGCCGACCCGTGAACTCGCTGAGGGCGAACAGGGCCAGGTTCACGATCACGAACACGATCGCGTGCTTGTAGAACCCCAGCTTGCGGCGCACCCGGCGCCGGGCACGCGCTTCGATGCTGTCCGGAATGTCGTCTCGCATCACATCGCTTTGAACAGATGCGCGTAGAGGCGGCTCACACCCAGTTTGTCGGCATGGCCACGCAGCGTGAGCGTGATCTTGCCGGCTTCATCGCGCACGGCGGTAGCAATGGCGTCGGCGCGCACCACGGTGCCGCGGTGGATCTGCCAGAAGCGCTGCATGTCGAGCTGCGGCAGCAGCTCGCGCAGCGAGATGCGGATGAGGTGCTCGCGCTCGGCCGTCACCAGTCTCACGTATTTGTCGGCGGCCTCGAAATACAGCACATCGTCGACCTTGACCATGTGGATCGCCGCACCCACGCCGGCCTGGATGACGCTCAGCTTGGGGCCCTGATTGCTGACCGCCGTGGCCCCGAGCAGGCTGCGCAATTGAGCCAGTGCAGCATCGATCGAGCCGTCGGCCGGCTGGGGTTGCTGGCGCTGCTGCAAGGCAGCTTGCAGGCGAGAGCAGGTCTGCGCCAGGCGCTCGGGCGAGACGGGCTTGAGCACGTAATCGACGGCTGCGCGGTCGAAGGCTTCGAGGGCGTACTCGTCGTGCGCCGTGACGAACACCGTCAGCGGCAAAGGCTCGCCTTCAGGCCAGTCTTCAGCCAGCGCGTGCGCGGCTTCGAGTCCGCTCAGGCCAGGCATGCGAATGTCCAGGAACAGGATCTGCGGGTGAAGCTCAAGCGCTTTCTTCACCGCGGCCTCGCCGTGGCCCACCGTGGCGACGATGGACAACTCCGGCCACAGGCGCGCGAGTTCGGCCTTCAGGTGGGCGGCCAACAGGGGTTCGTCTTCGGCGATGAGGGCGGTGGCATTCATGGCATCAGGCGCTCAGGCGGTTCGGTTGAGGGGAATGCGAACGGTGGCGAGTGTGCCGCCTTCGCCGTCGTCGGGCGTGGCGAGAACCAGCGAGGCAACGTCGCCATACAGCGTGGACAGGCGCTCGCGTACCTGCGTCACACCGAAGTGCGTGCCGTCGTTCGCGACGCTGGACAGACCGACGCCGGTGTCACGCACGCTCAGCACGAGTTCGTTGCCTTCTGCGCGCGCCGTCACCAACAGCCGGCCACCGTCCAGATGCGGCTCCAGGCCGTGCTTGATGGCGTTCTCGACCAGCGGCTGCAGCAGCAACGTGGGCACGGCGAGCGGGCCCAGCGCTTCGGGGAAGTCGACCTGGGTCTGCAGCCGGTCGCCCATGCGGATCTTCATCAGCGCCAGGTAATCGTCGATGCGGCCAAACTCGGCCGACAGCGGGTGCAGCATGTTGCGCGATGCGGTGAGCGTGGAGCGCATGAAGGCGACCAGGTGGTCGAGCATCAGTTGGGCGCGAGGCGGGTCCATGCCGATCAGCACGCGCAGGTTGGCCAGCGTGTTGAAGAGCATGTGCGGCTCAAGTTGCGAGGCCAGCAGCTTGAGCTGGTTTTCGGCGGCGTCGCGCTGGGCGGTGGCGACGAGTTGTTCCAGCCGTTCGCCGCGGCCACGGGAATAGAAGAAGTAGCTGATCGCGCTGCTGGCCGTGAGCGCAAGGAACAGGTAGCCCAGGGATTTGCGCAGTGACTGCGACAGCTTGTCGACGGTCGAGCAGCCGCAGTAAAGATCACCGATCGCCGTGCCGAGGGCGTAGCCGCAGAGGATGCCCACCACCATCAGCACGACGCGACGCCACCCCACTGGCCAGTCGCTCTGCGGATCGCGCTGTTTGAAGAGAAGGCGCCCGAAGTCGATGCTGGCCCAGATGCACAGGCCGATGGCCTGTGAGTACACCATCTGGGTCAGCGGATCGTCGTTGCGCAGTGCCAGCCCGATTCCGATGACCGTGTTGAACCCCACGACGACGACGCCGTGTCGCAGGAAATAGGAGACGCTGTTCTTCTCGACGGGCATGGTGCTGGGCAGTCTACTTGGCGTGAGGCTCAGGCCAGGCTCAGCGCGCTGGCCGAAGGCGCCGTGCGCAGGATGCGCAGCGAACGCGCCAGGAACATGCCCGACAACGCACCGTAGACCAGCGGCATCACCATGCTGAACACCGTGCCGTGCGCCCAGTCGTGATGCAGCACCAGCGTCACCTTGGTGGCATAGCGCACGGCGAACACCAACCACATGCTCATCAGCGGCACGAGGCTGCCCTGGACGGCGTAGCGGCCGGCGCCTTCGTACTGCACCTTGCGCGGCCAGGCGACCCACTGGTTGGCTGCGACCGCCAAGGCCACGCCGATGACCCAGGCGGCCAGTACCTCGGTGTGCAGGCCGAAGGCGCTTGTCAGGCCCCACAGCGAGAACGCGCCCAAGGCCACCGGCGCGATGGCCAGGCGACGGGCCGTGACAACGTGGTCGGCGGCCTGCTTCAGACCCAGATAGGTGATGGCGGCCAGGATGCCCCATACCCATGGCGGTGTGTGGGCGAGGACTTGGTAGATGACCATGGAGAGGGGCAGATCGGTCGGCATGGCGGGCTCCGGGTTGGAATGCGATGGCGCCACTGTGCCGAGTGCAGTTCTCGCCGGTGAGGCTGGTGCGATGAAGCGATGGACCCCGGCGTGAAACGAGGCCAGTGCGGCGCGAAATGCGGCAGTGCGTGGCTATAGTCAGTGCTCCAAGCCTGCGGAGAGATGAATGGACCAAGCTGTTGCGAGCCCGTTGAAGCGGCGGGCTGCCGTGGTGATCGGAGTGGCTGGCCTCGTGGCCGGCTTGGTGGCGTGTGGAACGCCGCCGTCTTCTCCGCCGCCGCCGAGCGTGCCGGCTCAGGTCCAGCCGCAGACGCCTGCCCAGCCGCCCGCCGCTCCTGCCGCTCCTGCCCCCCAGCCGGTCGCTGCGGCGTCGCAACCCTACAGCGATGCGGTGGCCGCGCGCTTCCCGGAGCCGGCGGTGAGCTACCGCACGCCGGCGTTCTCCGATGATGGCCGAAGCGGTTTCACCACCAACGCCGAGCTGCAGTCGTGGGTGCGGGGACTGGGCACATACGGCACGGCTGGCGTGCATCTGCTGAACGTGGGCAGCTCGCAGAACGGTGTGCCGCTGGAGGCCTTGCTTTTCACCCGCAACCCGGACGCGAGCCCCGCTGCACTGGTGCGCAGCGGCCGGCCCACCGTGCTGCTGGTCGGACAACAGCACGGCGACGAGCCGGCCGGCAGCGAGGCGCTGCTGGTGCTGGCGCAAGAGCTGGCGCGCGGCCGGCTGCAGCCGCTGCTTGAGCGCATCAACGTCGTCGTCCTGCCGCGCGCCAACCCAGACGGCGCGCTGGCTAACCAGCGCGTGACCGCCAACGGCATCGATGCCAACCGCGACCACCTGCTGCTCAAGACCCCCGAGGCACTGGCCCAGGCGAAACTGGTCCGCGACTACCAGCCGGTGGTGGTGGTGGATGCCCACGAATACACCGTTGTTGGCCGTTTCCTGCAGAAGTTCGGCGCCTTGCAGCGCTACGACGCGCTGGTGCAGTACGCGACGACCGCCAACATGCCGCCCTTCGTGACCAAGGCGTCGGAAGAGTGGTTCAGGCAGCCTTTGCTGAAGAGCCTTGAGCAGCAGAACCTGACTTCGCAGTGGTACTACACCACCTCGACCGACCTGGCAGACAAGAAGCTCTCCATGGGCGGCACGCAGCCCGACACCGGCCGCAACGTGAACGGGCTCGCCAACGCCGTCAGCATCCTGATCGAGACGCGCGGCGTGGGCATCGGCCGCATGCACCTGAAACGGCGCGTGCACACCCATGTGACGGCCATCACCAGCGTGTTGCAAAGCGCTGCCGACCGGGCGGGCGACCTCGTGAAGCTGCGGCAGTACGTGGACGCCGAAGTCAGCGCCAAGGCCTGCCAGGGCCAGATGGTGGTGGAGGCCGGGCCCACGGCCGCTGAATTCACCTTGCAGATGATCGACCCCGTCACCGGCATCGACAAACCCGTCACCGTGAGCTGGGATTCATCGCTCGCGCTACAAGACCTGAAGGTGCGCAACCGGCCGTGTGGCTACTGGCTGGCGGCCGACCAAGGCGATGCAGTGGCCCGCCTGCGCAACCTGGGCGTGCGGGTGGAGCAGGTGGCTGCCGTGGGCGTGGTGCAAGGCGAGACCTACACTGAAACTTCACGTGAAGAAGGCCCGCGGCAGGACGTGCGCGGCACCATTGCCGATGCCGGCAGCAGCGTGCTGCGGGTTGAAGTGCAAACCACGCCCGCACTGCTTGACGCACCGGTCGGCAGCTACTACGTGCCGCTGAGCCAGCCCTTCGCCAACCTGGCGATTGCCGCGCTGGAGCCGGACACGCAGAACAGCTACTTTGCCAACCGCATCATCAGCGCCGTCGGCAAGCAGGCGCGTGTGACCACGCTGCCGGGCATCAAGCTGGTGGTGATGCCCTGAAACGCGGGCGGCGGACCGAGTAGCGGGCCGCACCCCGTTGGGGATCAGCCAACTTGCTCGCCGGCTGAGGGACAGCTCTAGCGTCCCTTGCGTCCGCCGAAGATGCCGCCCAGCACGCCGCGGATGATCTCGCGGCCGACGCTCGAGCCCATGGTGCGGATGGCCGACTTGGCCATGGTCTGGGCCAGGCCATCGTGCTTGGCGCCGCGGGGTCCGGTGGTGCCGAATAGCACATCGTTCAAGCCGCCGAGGATGCCGCCGCCCGGTGCTGCGGCGGTGCCTGCCGGCACGGTGCCCGAACCCTGGGGCTGCTTCTGTGCTGCGTCCGCTCCGGCAATGGCGCGGCCCTTCAGTTTCTCGTAGGCCGATTCGCGGTCGACCGTTTTCTCGTAGACACCGGCCACCAGCGAGCTGGCGATGAGCGCCTTGCGCTGCTCGGGGGTGATGGGCCCGATCTGGCTGCCCGGGGGCAGCACGAACACGCGTTCGGTGATGCTCGGCCGGCCTTTCTCGTCGAGCATGCTGATCAGCGCCTCGCCCACGGCGAGTTCGGTGATTGCCGTTTCGATGTCGAGTCCCGGCTTGGCGCGCATGGTGCTCGCAGCGGCCTTCACCGCCTTCTGGTCGCGCGGCGTAAAGGCGCGCAACGCGTGCTGCACGCGGTTGCCGAGCTGGGCGAGCACGGTGTCGGGGATGTCGAGCGGGTTCTGCGTCACGAAGTACACGCCGACGCCCTTGGATCGCACCAGGCGCACCACTAGTTCGATGCGCTCGATGAGCGCCGTGGGGGCATCCTTGAACAGCAGGTGGGCCTCGTCGAAGAAGAACACCAGCTTCGGCTTCTCGAGGTCGCCGACTTCCGGCAGCTGCTCGAACAGCTCGGACAGCATCCACAGCAGGAAGGTGGCGTACAGCCTGGGCGCGTTCATCAGCTTGTCGGCGCTCAGGATGTTGATCACACCCTGGCCGCCATCGGCCGTCTGCATGAAGTCGGCGATGTTGAGCATGGGCTCGCCGAAGAACTTGTCGCCACCTTGCTCGCTGATCTGCAGCAGGCCGCGCTGCACCGCGCCGATGCTGGCGGCGCTCACGTTGCCGTATTCGGTGGTGAACTGGCTGGCGTTGTCGCCCACATGCTGCAGCATCGCGCGCAGGTCTTTCAGGTCGAGCAGCAGCATGCCGTTGTCGTCTGCGATCTTGAACACCAGGTTCAGCACGCCGGCCTGGGTTTCGTTCAGCGCCAGCATGCGGGCGAGCAGCAGTGGGCCCATGTCGCTGACGGTGGCGCGAACCGGGTGGCCCTGCTCGCCGAACACGTCCCAGAGCGTGGCAGGGCAGGCGGCGGACACGGGCGTGTCGATGCCGCGCTCCTTCAGCACGGCGGCCAGTTTGTCGCTGACCTTGCCGGCCTGGGTGATGCCGGTCAGGTCGCCCTTCACGTCGGCCATGAAGACCGGCACGCCGATCTTGCTGAAGTTCTCGGCCAGGGTCTGCAGGGTGATGGTCTTGCCCGTGCCGGTGGCACCGGTGATGAGCCCGTGGCGGTTCGCCAGGGCAGGGAGCAGGAAGCACTCGGTCGTCTCTTGTTGGGAGATGACGTGCTTGGCGATGAGGATGGGCTCGGCCATGAAGATGCTCCCGGAGAGGGCAAGTAAAATCGCAGTGTATTGAATATGCGGTGCGCCTTGCGCCGCGACAAAGAAGACGGAGCATCGTTTCATGGCGGGACATTCCAAGTGGGCCAACATCCAGCACCGCAAGGGCCGGCAAGACGAAAAGCGCGGCAAGGTCTGGACGCGGGTCATCCGTGAAATCATGGTCGCAGCCCGCCAGGGCGGCGGCGACGTGAAAGAAAACCCGCGGCTGCGCCTGGCAGTGGAGAAGGCCAAGGCGGCCAACATGCCGTCCGACACGATCAAGAAGAACATCGACAAGGCCACCGGCAACCTCGAAGGCGTGCACTACGAGGAGATCCGCTACGAGGGCTACGGCATCGGCGGGGCTGCGATCATCATCGACACCATGACCGACAACAAGGTGCGCACCGTGGCCGAGGTGCGCCACGCCTTCAGCAAGTACGGCGGCAACCTGGGCACCGAAGGTTCGGTCGCCTTTCAGTTCAAGCACTGCGGGCAACTGGTGTTCGCCCCGGGCACGAATGAAGACAAGGTATTGGAAGTGGCGCTTGAAGCCGGCGCCGACGACGTGGTGACGGGCGACGACGGGTCGATCGAAGTGCTGACCCCGCCGCATGACTTCGAGGCCGTGAAAGCTGCCCTCGAAGCCGCAGGCCTGAAGCCCGAGATGACCGAGGTGACCATGCGTGCCGAGAACCCCATCGAACTGGCTGGTGAAGACGCGCAGCGCATGCAGAAGCTGCTCGACGTGCTCGAAGACCTGGACGACACGCAAGAGGTCTTCCACAACGCGGTGATCAACGAATGAAAGTTCTCGTCATCGGCTCGGGAGGCCGTGAACATGCCCTGGCCTGGAAGCTGGCGCAATCGCCCAAGGTGCAGTCCGTCTACGTGGCACCTGGCAATGGCGGCACGGAGCTGAGCGAGCATCTGCACAGCCTCGCCATCACCGATGTGAAGGAACTGGCCGACTTCGCCCAGTCCGAAAAGATTGCACTCACCGTGGTCGGCCCCGAGGGTCCGCTGGCGGCTGGCGTGGTCGATGAGTTCCGTTCGCGCGGGCTGCGCATCTTCGGCCCGACACGGGCTGCGGCGCAGCTGGAAAGCTCGAAGGCCTTCGCCAAGGACTTCATGAAGCGCCACGCGATTCCGACGGCAGCCTACGAGGCCTTCTCGGAGGTGGAGAAGGCGCACGCCTATGTCGACAAGATGGGCGCGCCCATCGTCATCAAGGCCGACGGCCTGGCAGCAGGCAAGGGCGTGGTCGTGGCCATGAGCCTGGCCGAGGCGCACGAGGCCGTCGACTGGATGCTGGCGAACGACGCCAAGGACAACAAGCTCGGCGTGCAGCACAACGCCGGCGGCGCCCGGGTCGTGATCGAAGAGTTTCTGCAGGGCGAAGAAGCCAGCTTCATCGTGTTGTGCGACGGCAAGAACGTGTTGCCGCTGGCCACCAGCCAGGACCACAAGCGCCTGCAAGACGGCGACCAGGGCCCCAACACCGGTGGCATGGGCGCCTACTCGCCGGCACCGGTCGTCACGCCCAACGTGCATGCGCGGGCGATGCAAGACATCATCCTGCCGACCATCGAAGGCATGGCGCGCGACGGCATTCCGTTCACCGGATTTCTGTACGCTGGCCTGATGATCGACGAGCACGGCGTACCCAAGACGCTGGAGTTCAACACCCGCATGGGTGACCCCGAGACGCAGCCCATCATGATGCGGCTGAAGACCGATCTGTTCGACGTCTTCATGGCCGCAACCGAGGGCACGCTGGACGAGGTCGAGCTGCAATGGGACCGCCGCGTGGCGCTGGGCGTGGTGATGGCGGCTGCGGGCTACCCGCTGTCGCCACGCAAAGGTGACGCCATCACCGGCCTGCCTGCCGACGGGACCGATGCCATGGTCTTTCATGCCGGCACGGTTGCGCAGGGCAAGACCGTGCTGACATCGGGCGGCCGCGTGCTGTGCGTCACCGCACTCGGTGACTCGGTGAAGATCGCACAGCAGCGCGCCTACGATCTGCTGCAATCCATTCGCTTCGACGGCGCCCAGTACCGGCGCGACATCGGGTTCAGAGCCATCAAGCGGTGACCCCCCAGTCGCTTTCGCTCCWGCCCCCAAGGGGCGCTACCCTAGGGCCACGGCGAAGTCGGTTCCCCGGGGCGTTGCTGGATAAGCTCGTTTGCTTCTCGTCGTGACATGAATACCCAAGACGTTCGGGCCTATCTGCTGGGCCTGCAAGACAGCATCATCGGCGCGATGGAAGCTGAGAGCGGCGAGGCGTTCCAGACCGATGGCTGGGTGCGCCCGGCCGGCGAGCGTTTGCAGGGCGACGGCCAGTCGCGCCTGATCGAAGGCGGGCGGCTGCTCGAACGTGGCGGTTGCAACTTCTCCCATGTCAAAGGGCAGGCGATGCCGCCTTCGGCCACGCAGCACCGGCCTGAGTTGGCTGGCGCGCCATTCGAGGCGATGGGCGTGTCGCTGGTCTTCCATCCGCGCAACCCGTATGTGCCGACGGTGCACATGAACGTGCGCATGTTCGCCGCGCTCCCCGAAGGGCGCGAGCCGGTGGTGTGGTTCGGCGGCGGCATGGACCTCACGCCGTATTACGGCTTCGAAGAAGACGCTCAGCACTTTCATCGTGCGAACCGCGATGCGCTGCAGCCTTTCGGCGACGACAAGTACCCGCGCTTCAAGAAGTGGTGCGACGAGTACTTCTTCCTGAAGCACCGCAACGAGCCGCGTGGCATCGGTGGCGTGTTCTTCGATGACTTTTCCGAAGGCGGCTTCGAGCGCAGCTTCGAGCTGATGCGTTCGGTGGGCGATGCTTTCGTGGGTGCTTACCTGCCCATCGTGCAGCGCCGCAAAGAGCTGCTCTACGGCGAGCGCGAGCGTGAGTTCCAGACCTACCGGCGTGGCCGTTACGTCGAATTCAACCTGGTGTTCGACCGCGGCACGCTGTTCGGTTTGCAGTCGGGCGGCCGCACCGAGAGCATCCTGATGTCGATGCCGCCGGTGGTGACCTGGCGCTACAACTGGTCGCCCGAAGAAGGCACGCCCGAGGCACGGCTCTACAGCGATTTCTTGAGGCCGCGCGATTGGGCTGCTGAGGCGGGTGTTTGAAGCGCATCGGCCTCTTCGGCGGAAGCTTCGATCCCGTGCACAGCGCCCATGTGGCGCTGGCACGCCTGGCTTTATCGGAAATGCAGCTGGACGAGGTGCGCTGGGTTCCTGCGGGCCAGGCATGGCAAAAGACAGCGCAGCTGGTGCCGGCACACCACCGCGAAGCCATGGTTCGCCTGGCGGTTGCCGACGAACCGCAGTTCGTGCTCGAGCGATGCGAACTGCAGCGCCGCGGCCCGAGCTTCACGCTCGACACGGTGCGCGAGCTTCAGGAACGCGAGCCCGGCCACGACTGGTTTCTCATCGTGGGCCAGGACCAGTACGCCGGCCTTCACACCTGGCGCGACTGGCGAGAGCTGCTGACACGCGTCACCTTGGCGGTGGCCAACCGCCCCGGGCTCATCCCCAGACCGCATGCCGACGTGGAGCGTGTGCCACACACCGTGGTGGCGCTGCCGATGATGGATATTTCGTCTACCGAGATTCGCGAGCGCATTGCCGCGGGCTTGGGGATAGACAATCTGGTGCCCGCCGCCGTGGCAGGCTATATTGACCAACACCGCCTCTACCGAGGTTCTCCTGGGAGCTGAATGGACATCCGTAAACTGCAACGCGCCATCGTCGATGGTCTGGAAGACGTGAAAGCACAAGGCATTCAGGTCTACGACACCGAGCATCTGTCACCACTGTTCGAACGAGTGGTCATTGCCTCCGGCACATCGAACCGACAAACCAAGGCGCTTGCCGCCAGCGTGCGCGATGCCGTCAAATCCAAAGGCTTTCCGGTGCTGCGCACCGAGGGCGAAGACAACGGCGAATGGATCATCGTGGACTGCGGCGCGGCCGTCGTGCACGTGATGCAGCCGGCCATCCGCGACTACTACCACCTCGAAGAGATCTGGGGCGACAAGCCGGTCAAGCTCAAGATCGACATTGCGCCGGCCAAGCTGGTGAAGGCCGCCGAGCCGGACAAGCCTGCGGCCAAGAAAGCGGTGACCAAGAAGGCACCCGCCAAGAAGGTGGCGGCGAAGAAAGTGGCTGCCAAGGCAGCGCCGGCCAAGAAGGCGGCTCCTGCCAAAAAGGCCGCCCCCGCGAAGAAGGTGGCGGCGAAGAAGGCACCGGCCAAGCGCGCCGCGCCGACCAAAGCGGTGGTGACAAGAACCGTGGGCGTCAAGAAGAGCGCAGCGCCCGCCAAGAAGCCGGCGGCCAAGAAAGCTGCGCCGAAAAAGACCTCCACCCGGGCGTGAAACTCCTGCTGGTCGCCGTGGGCCAGCGGCAGCCCGCCTGGGCTGAGACGGCCTACGACGATTTCGCCAAGCGCTTTCCGCCGGAGATGCGCCTGGAGCTCAAGGCGGTGAAGGCCGAGACGCGCGGCTCCAAGACGGCAGACCAGTTGATGGCAGCCGAGGCCGGCCGCATTGAGGCTGCACTGCCCAAGGGTGTGCGGCGAGTAGTGCTCGATGAGCGCGGCGACCGGCTCACCACGATGCAGCTGTCGGCACGCATGAAGGCCTGGATGCACGACGGGCGCGACGTGGCGCTCGTGGTCGGTGGCCCTGACGGGCTTGACGCCACACTGAAGCAAAGTGCCGACGAGACGCTGCGTCTTTCGGACCTGACCTTGCCGCATGCCTTCGTGCGTGTGCTCCTCGCCGAGGCGCTGTACCGGGCCTGGACGGTGATGGTCAATCACCCGTACCACCGTGAGTGATTTCATCTACCTCGCTTCGCAGAGCCCACGACGAAGGCAACTGCTCGAGCAGATCGGCGTGCGGCATGAGCTGTTGCTCGCCGGGCTGGAAGAAGATGCCGAAGCACTCGAGGCCGAGCGCGTCGGCGAGTTGCCCGCTGACTACGTCCAGCGCGTCACCCGTGCCAAGCTGCATGCCGCCAAGGCGCGCTGGGCGTTGCGTGGCCTGCCGCCCGCGCCCATCCTCTGCTCCGACACCACCGTTGCGCTGGGCCGCCGCATTCTGGGCAAGCCTGCAGATGCGGCCGATGCCCGCAACACCCTATCCTTGTTGTCCGGGCAAACGCATCGGGTGATCACGGCTGTTGCGGTGGCTGCCGGGCAGAATGAGGCCCTTGCGGTGAACATCTCGCATGTTCGATTCACGCCGATCACGCGTAGCCAGATCGATGCCTACATCGATAGCGGCGAGCCCTTCGGCAAGGCAGGCGCCTATGCCATCCAGAGCAGCGCGGCCGCCTGGATAGCCCATATCGACGGGAGCTACTCCGGTATCATGGGTTTGCCTCTGTACGAGACGGCCCAGCTGCTGAAACAAGCACGCGTGAAGTTCTAGCGCCGTTGTTGTCGGCGCACACAAGAGACCCGTCCTTCCATGCAAGACATCCTCATCAACTGGGCGCCCCAGGAAACGCGTGTAGCTGTGGTCGAGAACGGCGCCGTGCAAGACCTTTACGTCGAGCGTACCCTCGAGCGCGGCCTGGTTGGCAACATCTACGCCGGCCGCGTGGCGCGTGTTCTGCCCGGCATGCAATCGGCCTTCATCGACATCGGCCTCGAGCGCGCTGCATTCCTGCATGTGGCCGATGTGCATGTGGCCGGTGCCAACGGCGGGCGCCTCGAGCACGGCCCCGGCGTGCCGCCCCCACTGCCCATCGAGCGACTGGTTTTCGAAGGCCAGACCCTCACCGTCCAGGTGATCAAGGACCCGATCGGCACCAAGGGCGCACGCCTGTCGACGCAGATCAGCATTGCCGGGCGCATGCTGGTGTTCCTGCCGCAAGACGACCACATCGGCATCTCGCAAAAGATCGGCTCGCACGAGCTGCGCGAGCAACTGCGCTCGCGCATGAACCTGTTGGCCGGCAAGCCCGAAGAGGGCAGTGGCACCACGTACGCGGGTGGCGGGTTCATCCTGCGAACCAATGCCGAAGATGCGACMGACGAAGAGCTGGCCGATGACATCGCCTACCTGCGCAAGACCTGGGGCGCCATCCGCGAGCGCAGCTTCAAGTCGCCACCCGGCTCGCTGCTGCACCAGGACCTGAGCCTGGTCGAGCGCGTGTTGCGCGACTTGGCCAACGACTCTACCCAATCGATCCGCATCGACTCCCGCATGCAGTTCGACCAGTTGGTGACCTTCGGGACGGAGTTCACGCCCGGTTCGGTGGCCAAGCTTGTTCACTACAAGGGTGAGCGGCCGATCTTCGATCTGTACAACATCGACGAAGAGATTGCGAAGGCGCTGGCGCGCCGCGTCGACCTGAAGTCAGGCGGCTACCTGATCATCGACCAGACCGAAGCGCTCACCACCATCGACGTGAACACCGGCGGCTACGTCGGCGCACGCAACTTCGACGACACCATCTTCAAGACCAACCTCGAAGCCACGCAATCTATTGCGCGCCAGCTGCGCCTGCGCAACCTCGGCGGCATCATCATCATTGACTTCATCGACATGACGCGCGAGGAGCACCAGGCCACCGTGCTCACCGAATTGCGCAAGCAACTCGGGCGCGACCGGACCAAGATCACCGTCAGCGGCTTCACCCAGCTCGGCCTCGTGGAGATGACCCGCAAACGCACCCGCGAATCGCTGGCCCACATGCTGTGCGAACCGTGCCCCATCTGCGACGGCAAAGGCCAGGTGAAGACACCGCGAAGCGTGTGCTACGACATCCTGCGCGAGATATTGCGCGAAGCGCGGCAGTTCAATCCCAAGGAATTCCGCATCGTCGCTTCGGCGGCGGTGGTGGAGATGCTGCTCGATGAAGAGAGTCAGCACCTGGCGGGGTTGAGCGACTTCATCGGCAAGCCGATCTCGCTGCAGGCCGAGGCGGCGGGGTCGCCGGAGCAGTACGACATTGTGTTGATGTGAAGCTGACGGGTCTTTTGCAGGGCCGCGCGTTGCKGGCGGACGACGAATTTCGACGGATCATCGTGATCGTCACCCGGCAGATCGGCGATGTGCTGCTGACGACGCCACTGATCCATGCTGCGAAGCAGCGTTGGCCCGCAGCGCAGATCGACGTCTTGGGTTTTGCAGGCACGCTCGGCATGCTCAAGGGAAACGCCGATGTGTCGAATCTGATCGAAGTGCGTCCGGATTCAGGCTGGAGCAGCTCGGTGCCCTTGATTGCTCGGCTCTGGCGGCGCTACGACCTGGCCTTGATCGCGCAGCACACCGATCGCGCTCATCTCTACGGCTGGTTCGCCGCTGGCGCGCGCAGTGGGCAGGTTCCGGAGAACCGGCGTTCCCGGTGGAAGACTGCACTGCTGGGGCATGCCGTGCCTCTCGGCGTAAAGCACACGCACGTGGTGATCGAGAAGATGCGCCTGCTCTCACCCTGGCTACCACAACTCCCAGAGCCCAGGGTGCAGCCTCCTCCATCGGCACCATTGCCGCCAGAGTTGGTGGCAAAGCTTGGCCCCCACTACACGGTAATGCAGGTGCCTTCGCTTGTTCACTACAAGCAATGGCCTGTTCGGCACTACGCCCAGCTGGTTCGTGACTGGGCAGCCGCGCAGGGGCACCCGGTGGTGTTGACCGGCGGGCCCTCTTCGCGCGATCGGGCCATCGTCGACGGGGTGATGACCTTGAGTGGCGATGCCGCGATTGACGCGGCCGGGCAGCTCGACTTGAACCAGATGGTCACGCTGCTGTCAGGTGCGTCCTTGTACATCGGTCCTGACACGTCGATCACGCATCTTGCAACGGCTTGCGGCATTCCGGTGATTGCGCTGTTCGGCCCGACCAACCCCAGGCTCTGGGGACCATGGCCTGTCGGATGGCCGGTGGAGCAGCCGTACGAGCGAAGCGGCGTGCGGCAGCAGCGCCGGAACGTCGTGTTGCTGCAGGGAGAGCAGGCCTGCGTGCCGTGCAGCCGGGAGGGCTGCGACCGTCATCGCGACAGTCGGAGCGAATGTCTGGAGACGATGATGCCGGAACGTGTGATGGCCGAGGCAGCCTTGCTTGTCGGCACCGGCGAGTCAGCGATCAAGCCGCCTTGATGCTGCGATACGGCGCAATGAATTTGCGGTCTTCCAGCCAGCCATAGCCCGACAGAACCGACATCCGATCGCGCCCGTGCTGCACCTGAGTCAGCAGCGAGGGGCGCACCCAGCCTCGATCCACGTGCTCGCGGATCTGGTCGACGGAAATGAAGCCGTCCTCCACCGCTTCGATCAACTCGTGGACCCACAGGTGGCCGTTGCGGTTCTTCGCGTACACCCACGGTTGCGTGCTCATGTCTGTGTAGTGCAGCAGGGATGTGACACCCGGTTCATGGTGCTCAAGCGAATTCCATGTCGGCGGGATGGCCGCTCTCTGTGCGGGCACCAGCGCCATGTCGTACATGAGCTGTTCGTAGCTGAGCGTTCCGCTGTCGAGCAGGTCGATGATCTTTTCCGGCGTCCAGTCGAGTGCGCCGCAGTCGAGCAGCATGACGCTGAACTGTGGGCGCCGCGACGTGTTGTCTGCCGGTTGTGCCGCCAGCAGGTGTGCGCCGTCGAAAGGGATTGTCCATAGCCCCCGAATGTCGCGGAAGACCTGCATGTCTGAATCGAGGTAGATCGCCCGGCCGCGGTGGCCCGCAATTTCAGGGATGGTGAAGCGTTGGAACGAAAACGGCGTTCGCGGGTGGTTCTTCGGGTTCTTCGGTGTCGCGAAGGGAATGTCGAAGGTATGCAATGGAACGACTTCGACGCGCATGCTCGCGTGCCGACGGATCGAGTGCTCGAGCACACGCACCGACAACATCTGCTCCTGCTGGCTACCCACGTACACGCGGATGGGAGATTCGATGTCGAGCGGCGCGTAATCGACCCCGGTGCTCATCAGCGTGCGTGCGAAGCCCTGGAATTGCACGTCGTAACTGGGCTGGCCGTTGTTGAGACGGGTCTGGTCCTTGAGGTCGGTGAACGAACTGCCGTACGAGACGCCACCATCGATCCCCAGTGACCGAACGGTCTTGACACCGGCCAGCGCGAGCAGGTTCAGCGCGGCTTCTGCACTGAAAGCCGCGGCGCGCACCATCGGCCCGGGGCCGTGCCGCTTCTTCGATGTGGACAGGTCATACCAGAGCAGCCGGCCCTGCGCTTCGAGCCGCTGGAGCACCGGCATCTCATTGACCCAGTGTTCCAGCGTTTTCTCGCCCAACAGATTGCCGGTGTGGGGAACCCATGGCATCACCAGCACCCCCGCATGGCGCTCGATGGCTTCCGCGCAAGGAGCAATGACCTCGATGTCGATCATGTGCGCCACGTCGACAGGACCTTCGCGGATGACGTGGTTGAGGCTCAGCTTGGCGTAAGGGGATAGGTCGAAGGTATGGCGCTTGTCGAACGACGGACCTTTTCCCAGCATCAGCCAGGGCTGTGCCGGATCTCGGCGTTGCTTGAACCAATCGAAAAAACTATTCATGTGTTGCTCCGCACCTGAGATCACAGCACGTGGCCGCGTGCTTCACGAGGGGATTTTGTCCGCGACAACGAGGCACGTCATTGGGTACGTTCGTCGTTGCAGGCGTTTAAATAGTTTCCCAAAGAGACGTGCGCGTCGGTCTCGCAGACCAAGAGCCTCTGCGAAGAAAGGCGAAAGATTGATCTGGTTGATATGAGCTTTCAACCTAATGCGAAAGCCGCTCTGAGCGACCAGTTCAGCAATGGAGTCGACATCCCAGAAGTTGACGTGGGTACGGTCGATCCAGTGATTGAAGATGATCCCACTGCCACGCATGCCCGGCGTGAGATCGCAGTTGGGAACAGTCAATATCAGGCCTTGCCGGCAAACTCGAAAGTATTCGGCCATCGCTTTGCCGGGATCCGGCAGATGTTCGAGTGTCTCGAAAGAAAGAATCGTGTCGACGGCGTTGTCGGGGAGCGTTAGCTGCTGGGCATCCGACACACTGAACAACTCGGGGCGGGCAACCCAGGCATCAAACGTTCGGTAGTCCACGCCTCGGATTCGCAGACGATCTGCAAGATGCAGCACATAGGCCCCATTCCCGCAACCAACGTCCAGAACTTCGCCGCCAGCGTACTCAAGGATAGCGGCAAGGCGTTCGGGATTGAGGCCACGGGCGGCGTAGTCCGGATGTGAAGATGAGGCCGCTGGTGCTTTCATACAGTCTCAGGAACCGTTTCTGATGCACTTTGAAGACCCATCCGAGCGCCCACGTTTGCGGCGAAATCATCCCAACTGCAATGCTGCACCGTCTCGTGCACATTGCATTCGACGGTGAATGCTCGCTCGATCAGCAGACAGACGGTTTGGGCAGTCGCGCCGACATCGAAGATGAAGCCGCTCTCGCCGTGTTTGATGATATCCGGCGCGAATCCTGTGTTGCTCGCGACCGGAACAACGTTCGACATCATGGCCTCGAGCAGCGGGATAGGCCCGCCTTCGAGTTCCGAGGCCGAAACGAACACACTCATCTGTGCGTAGTAGCGCGGGTACTCGGTGTAGTCTGCTTCGATGTATTCGAAGTTGCTGAGCGATGTCAGTTCCGCAAAACGGCCGTACCTCTGCCAGCCCCGTCCCAACAGGAGGAATTGGCGGTGTGGCAAGAGGCGAACGATATCGAAAATGAGGTCTGGCGACTTGCGCTCGTAGAACGCTGAGCAGAAGCCTACTTTGCCGTCTGGGCTCCGCACATGCGGCTGATAGTGCCGTGGGTCAGCTGCGCCCACTTCGACGCTCAGTTTGTGAGCCTCGACGCCGAGGTTGGACAACTCGGCGCTGAGCGCGCGGTTCATGCAGATGACACCGTCGCTGCCGTTGAGAAGCTTGCCAAGCATGGCATTGTCGATACCGTGTTTGGATGGTTCCAGGTGGGTCGCGAAGATGAAGCTTCGTGCCCGGTAGGCAGGCGACATCAGGGACAAAGCCTGGATGTAGTACATGTAGTGCGAGAAGAAGTAGCGGCGCGAGGGCGGCAACTTCGTGCCGGCTGGGCACAGCCGCACCGCGGCGCCCGTCAACCGCGAAGCGATCTCACGGCAGATCGCGTCGAGGATCCAGCCCTTGGCGTTAAGCGGTGCGGTGACGAAGACCACATCGACTGGTGCCTCGTTCTTGTCGAGGCGGGCCATTGTGCGACCGAGCAAACGGACGAAGCGTTTGACGGTCGCCGAACTGAAGAAAGAAAGGCGCATGGATCGCCGATGCGTGCTCATGCCAAAACTGCCATGGCAGAGGTGTTGAAAGAGGCAGGTTGATCAAAACCGGAACGCACAGATCGATGCCTTTCCTGTGCTGAAGCACCATAAGAGTCATTCGCCATAGCCAATACGCAATCGCGTGCTTCCCACACCCCAGAACTTGCGCCAACGCCACGACAGTGGCACCCGCCGAGGCGGATTCAATGCGGCTCGGCCGAGCGTTCCCCAATTCGGGGATTCCAACAGGCCGCGAAGATACTCTTGCTTCGCAAGTTCGGGCTCAAGAGCCTCTTGCACCCTTGAGAGAAATGGCGTGTGTTTAGCATCGGACAGTAACTGCTGCAACTCGGCCAGATGCCTGCGGTTCTGCATCCCCAGCCGGCGCAGTCGATCTGCTGCGCTGGGTGATGGCTGGCGCGCTGACGTACCGCCGCTGCGGTAGCGCACCAGCGGTTCTGGCAGTGTGAGGGCCTTGCCGGCGCAGATCGCGCGGAACACAAGAATCTGGTCTTCGTAGGCGATGTCGGGCAAGAGGGGGCCGAAGCGATCGAAGAGACGCCGGGTCCAGGCGTGAGCGGCACCGATGACATACGGTTTGCGCGCCAGCCAGTCATCCAGGCTTCGCCATTGAGCGAGGTCATCGACAGCGATTGTTGCCCGCAGCGTGCCGTTTTCATCCATGGCGGTCAACGGGGTGGCGATGAGGTCGAGTGTGCAGTCGGACTGCATCCAGGCTTGTTGCAACCGTTGCACGCGTGTGGGCTCGGAGATGTCGTCCCCGGCCGCGACGACCAGAAGCTCTCCGCGGCTCTCTCGCACCAGCGTGTTGATGTGCTCGCCGATGCCGAGGTTGTGCTCGTTTCGCCGTGCAACCACTTGGTGAGGGCCGCGGTAGTCGCGTGCCAATGACGCCATCTCGTCAAAGGTACCGTCGGTGGAGGCGTCGTCAGACAACAGGATTTCGAGCGGCGAGCCTTCCTGATTCAGCACCGACTTCACTGCTTCACGAACGAGCGGACGTTGGTTGTAGGCGAGGAACAAGACACTCGTCGTCACAGCCATGAGTGCCTCGCGGATGTCGTTCGAGACGATGTCACAACAGACGCCAAGCCTGGTTCTCGCGCAGCATGTGCAGGCTCATGCCATGGCGTGCCTTTTCGGCGGCGGACCATTCGGTCGTTTCCCGACGTTGCTGAACCTTGAACCGCTTGCGCTCCCACCAGCCCATGCCCATGCGGCGGTAGGCGTGGCGGTGGTCACCCAGCTTGTCGATTTGCTGTTCGCGTTTCATCGCCGACTGCGTGATGGAGCCGAAATGGTGGAACACCGAGCCTCCGACGGTGCCGACAGGAATGCCTGCACGCAGGCAGCGCACCAGATATTCCTTGTCCTCATGGCCCCACATCAGCCGGTCGGTATCGGGGTAGCCGATGCGATGAAACACGTTGCGGCGAATGGCAAAGCACACGCCATGGAACCAGCCGCGCCGCAGTTCGTCTTTCATCGTGGCCGAGTAGCCGGGCGCGAATGCCGCGAAGCCGTAGTCGTCGGGACCTTCGAGCAGTGAGGGGCTCACGACATCCAGTTCATGGCGATCCGCCGCGTCGAGCAAAGCGTCGATCGCGTTCGGGCCGGCCAGCACGTCGTTGTTGAGCAGCACCACCCAGTCACCTTCGGCGAGGTAGCAGCCTTGCGTCCAAGCACCCCCGCAGCCGAGGTTGACGGCGTTGTGCACCGCGCGCGCATCCTGTGTTTGCGCGAGCCACTGCGCCGTGGCGTCGGTGCTCGCGTTGTCGATCACCAGGATGGCCTCGGCAGGCACGCCGGCGGCCCGCAAACTGGCCACGCATTGCTGCGTGTAGTGGATCTGGTTGAGTACCGGGATGACGACGGTGTAGCGCATGGGCGGCAGCCTCAGTCGGTCGTGACGAGACGGTAGTGCTTGTGGCTCAGGTCAAGGCCGAACCAGCGCTCGAGCGTCATTGCGTGGCGGTGCTTGCGTTCCCGGGCTGTCGGCACATGGTTCGGATCGGGTGCAAAGTGCTGCTCAGCCTCTTCGGCCAGCCACTGCTGCATCACCTTCGGGTGGCTGCCTTCATAGGGATGCAGCGACTGCCCGTCGATCTTGCCGTAGTGCACCTGCGGTGCACCATGCGACCAGTACTTGCTCACCTGGTCAAGCTTGGCCTGCATGTACTCGGTACGGCGAACATGGCCGTAGTGGTAGATGTGCGCGTTGGCGAGCGCCGCGTTCGGGTTGCGACCGTGGCGGTGTTTGTTCATCACCACCCAGAACTGCCCGTCGGGTGCGTAAGTGCGGATCGTGTTGCGGATCAGCCGGCACTCACGTCGATACCATGCCGGACTCACGGCCAGCCAATGTGGTGAGCCGTAAAAGTGCAGGTAGTCGAACACCAGGGCTTCGACCTTCGGGTTGCCGTGGTGCCGGTCGACAGAGGCACGGATGACGGCCAATTCGTTCTCGTGCAAGACCTCGTCGCCTTCGAGATAGAACGCCCAATCGCCGGTGCAGGCGTACTGCGCAATCATCTTCTGCTGCGCATACACGAAACCACGTTCTGCCATGCGCTCGTTCCAATGGGTATCGATGAGCCGGATCTTCGGCTCGCCGATGGCCAGCAGGCGCTCGCGCGTGTCGTCTTCGCCCGCACCGATGGCGATGATGAATTCGTCCACCAGCGGTAGCAGCGACTTGATGGACGCCTCGAACGGGAACCCCAGCTTGACGCCGTTGCGCAGAAAGGTGAAGCCGCTGATGGAGGCGGTCATTCTTCTGCGGCCACGGGGCTCGACCCGGTTTTGAACTGCAGCGAGTGAAGGTGCGCAAACAGGCCACCGAGGGCCAGCAGTTCGGCATGTGTGCCCTGTTCGACCACGCGGCCGCCTTCAAGCACCAGGACCCGGTCAGCCGCCTTGATGGTGGACAGGCGGTGAGCGATGACAAGGCTGGTGCGACCTTTCATCAGCCTGTCCAGGGCCTCTTGCACCAGGCGCTCGGATTCGGAGTCGAGCGCCGATGTGGCTTCATCGAGGATGAGGATCGGTGCATCCTTGAACACGGCGCGGGCAATGGCGAGGCGCTGGCGCTGGCCACCTGAGAGCTGGTTGCCGTTGTGGCCGATCACCGTGTCCAGCCCTTGCGGCAGGCCATCGACGAAGTCGAGCAGGTTGGCTGCCTTCAAGGCCTGGCGGACGGCGTCGCGGTTCTGGTCGCCTTCGACTTCGGCTCCCAGTGCCACATTGGCGGCGATGGTGTCGTTGAACAGCACCACGTCCTGGCTCACCAGCGCGAACTGCCGCCGCAAGGCCACGATGTCCCATTCGGTCAGCGGCTTGCCATCGAGCAGGATTTCGCCGCTGTCGGGCTCGAGAAAGCGTGGCAACAGGTTGACGAGCGTCGTCTTGCCGGCGCCCGAGGGGCCGACCAGCGCCACCGTCTCGCCCACTTGCAGATGCAGAGTGACGTCAGCGAGTGCCGGAGACTGGTCGCTCTTGTACTTGAGATTGACTTGGCGCATTTCGATCTCGCCGCGGGCGCGACCCGGGGCGAAGCTGCCGCCGCCCTCAATCGGCGCATCGTTGATCAGTTCCACTCCACGCTCCAGTGCCGCCAAGCCGCGGGAGACCGGGCCGGTAACTTCGGAGAGGTGCTTCAGGGGGGCCAGCAGCATCAGCATGGCGGTGATGAAAGAGACGAACTCGCCAGCCGAACTGCCCTGCGCGCTGCTCTGCCACAGGGCGGCGACCACCACCGCCGACAGCGCACACGCCGAGATGAGCTGCGTGATGGGCGTCATGGTGGCTGCGGCCATGTTCGACTTGATGGACAGGCGCCGCAGCTTGTCGCTGCCCCGGGTGAAGCGGCGGGTCTGCGAAGGCTCGGCGCCGTGCAGGCGCACGATGCGCCAGGCCAGCACGTTTTCCTCGACCACATAGGCCAGCTCGTGGGTGGCGGTCTGTCCCTCGATGGTCAACCGGTGCAGCCGTTTGCTCAGCTTTCGCATCACCAGTGCGATGGCGGGGAACAGCACGCTGATGAACAGCGTGAGTTGCCAGTTCACGTAAAGCAGATAGCCCACCAGAGCCACCAATGTCAGCGTGTCGCGCACGAGGTTGAGCACCGAGCCCACCAGCAAAGTCGCTCCCGTCTGCACTTCATAGGTGAGGGTGCTGGTGAGGGAACTGGCCGTGTGCCGCCCGAAGAGCGAGGCGTGCACGGTCATCAGGCGCTGGAACATCGCTGCCCGCAACTCCTGCGTTCCCCGGTTGGCGGCCCAGGTCAGCCCGTACTGGGCGACCAGGCCCGCCATGCCGCGAATGAAGAAGATGCCGATGATGGCGACCGGGATCATCCACAGCGGGAAGTCGGCGCCCTTGAAGCCGCGGTCGAACAGCGGCTTCATCATGGCCGGGAGCAGCGGTTCGGTGGCCGATGCGATCACTGCGCCGATGATCATCAACACGAAGCCGCGTCGACTGTTGGCGAAGTAGGGCGCGATGCGCGCGATGCGCGCCTTCCAGGGAAGGGTGGGTGTGCTCATTCAGCGCGGATTATCCAACGCGGAGGCTGCCTACAATCCCGCCACCCCAACTGGCATGCCTCTGCTCCCTCCTTTGCCTCTACATGCCCGACATCACGCTGTCCGTTACCCTCATCACCCGCAACGAAAGCCGGCACATTGCAGCCTGCCTGAAAAGCGTGGCGTTTGCCGACGAATGGGTGGTCGTCGATTCGGGTAGCACCGACGACACACGGGAGATTGCTGCTTCGTTCGGCGCGCGGGTGGTCAAGACCGAAGGGTGGCCCGGCTTCGGTATGCAGAAGAACCGTGCACTCGAGCTGGCACGTGGGCGCTGGGTGCTCAGCATCGACGCCGACGAGCGTGTGAGCGAGGCATTGGCCGCACAAATCCAGGCTGTCATCAAAAGTGAACAGGCGGCCGATGGCTATGAGCTGTCGCGCGTCTCGCGCTTTTGCGGCCAGTGGATCCGCCACGGGGACTGGTACCCCGACCGCGTACTACGCCTCTTTCGCCGCGAGAGCGGGCGCTTCACCGATGACCTGGTGCACGAGCGGCTGAAGGTGAAGGGCCGGGTTGAGCGCCTGGCGGGGGACCTGCTGCACGACACCATGCCCACGCTCGACGACGCCATCGACAAGATGAACCGCTACAGCAGTGGCCGTGCGCTCGACAAGGTAGCTGCCGGCCGCGCAGGTGGTTTGGGTGCGGCGTTGGCCCACGGGCTGTGGGCTTTCGTGCGCTGTTATGGTCTGAAACGCGGCTTTCTCGACGGGCGGCTCGGCTTCGTGCTGGCGGTCTACGTCGCCGAAGGCACGTACTACCGCTACTTGAAGATGGGCTTGCTGACCCAGCAAGCACGCAATCCTATTGAACCAATCTGAAAACAAGAAGTCAGGAGAATTCATGCTGATGAACCGACGTTCCTTTGGAAATTCCGTGGCTGCGGCCTCCGGCCTGGCGCTCGCCGGCCCCGCACTGGCCCAGTTCCGGGTCGAGATCTCCGGCGTTGGCGCCACGCAGGTGCCCATCGCTATCGCACGTTTCCGCGATGAAGACCGCACCACCCAAGTGCTCTCGGCCATCGTGCGGGCCGACCTTGAGCGCGCTGGCGTGTTCAGGGGCATCGACACCACCACGCAAATCGACGAGCTCGGGCAGCCTCAGATGACCGAATGGCGCTCGAAGGGCGCCGACGCCCTCGTGGGTGGCTCGGTCACGCGGCTGGCCGACGGCCGCTTCGATGTGCGGTTCAAGCTATGGGACGTCGTCAAAGGCAAGGATCTGGGTGGCCAGAGCAATGCCGTAGCGCCGACCGACCTGCGCCTCGCGGCCCACCACATTGCCGATTTCGTCTACGAGAAGCTCACGGGCGAAAAGGGCGTGTTCTCCACTCGCATCGCCTATGTCACCCGGTCGGGCACGCGTTACGCATTGCGTGTGGCCGATGCCGATGGTGAAGGTGGGCAGGTCGCGCTCAACAGCCCAGAGCCCATCATCTCGCCGGCCTGGGCGCCTAACGGGCAGGAGCTTGCCTATGTGTCGTTCGAGGCGCAGAAGGCGGTGGTTTACGCTCAGGAAGTGGCGTCGGGCAAGCGGCGGGTGATCGCCAACTTCCGCGGCTCCAACAGCGCACCGGCCTGGTCGCCCGACGGGCAGTCGCTCGTGGCCACACTCAGCCGCGAAGGCGGCTCCCAGATCTTCGTGATGGGCCGCAACGGAGAGAACCCCCGCCGGGTAACGAGCAGCCCCTCGATCGACACCGAAGCCACATTCTCGCCGGATGGCCGATCGCTCTACTTCGTGAGCGACCGCAGTGGCGGCCCGCAGATCTACCGTGTACCGGTCGCGGGCGGCAATGTCGAGCGCGTCAGTTTTACCGGTGACTACAACATCAGCCCCGCGCTCAGCCCGGATGGCCGGTATATGGCCTACATTTCGCGGCAGAGCGGGGCGTTCAAGCTCTACGTGGCGGAGTTGTCCAAGGGTGCGACACCCCAGGCCATCACCGACACGCGCGACGACGAAAGCCCCAGCTTTGCACCCAACGGCCGCTTGATCATCTACGCCACCCGCAGCGGAGGCCGCGATGTCTTGATGACCACCACGCTCGATGGCAAGATCAAGGCGAAGCTGGTGTCGACCACGGCCGACGTGCGCGAGCCGATGTGGGGCCCTTACGACCGTTAGCGAACCCTCGAGAGTTCGCCGATTTCATTCTTTATGACAGGAGCTATACCTATGAAAAATATCAAGTTCACCGCCTTCGCTCTGTTTGCCGCCGCCGTCATGGCCGGCTGCGCTTCCAACGTCCCGCTGAACAACACGCCGGCACCGGTCGAGTCGCGCGCGCCGTCTACATCGGGCAGCACGGGTGCTTCCACCAGTGGCAGTACAGGCAGCAAGGTCGCCAGTGTCGACCTGACCAAGAACACCGCCAATGCAGAGTTGCCGCGCGTGATCTATTTCGACTACGACAGCTTCGTGATCAAGGACGAGTTCCGCCCTGTCATCGAAGCGCAGGCCAAGGTCCTGTCGGCTGACCGCACCAAGAAGCTTTCGGTCGAAGGCCATACCGATGAACGTGGCGGCAGCGAATACAACCTCGCACTGGGTCAGAAGCGTGCCGAGTCGGTCACCAAGGCCCTCAAGTTGCTGGGCGTGAACGACACCCAGGTTGAAGCCGTCAGCTTCGGCAAAGAGCGCCCCGCCGTCCAAGGCAGCGACGAAGCGGCTTGGGCTAAGAACCGCCGCGCTGAACTCGCCAGCCGTTGAGATCTGAAATCATGCCTCGCTCGTTTTTGATTCGTTTCCGGCCCGCGACTTGGCTGCTGGCGCTCGCGCTCATCGCGCCGGCTGCGCAGGCAGGCCTGTTTGACGACGACGAAGCGCGCAAGGCCATCCTCGACATCCGCGCACGCTTGGATCAAGGGGAAGCTCGCAACAAGGCGTTGCAGGCAGAGAACGCGCAGCTGACGGAGCAGGTCAACCAGCTCAAGCGCAGCCTGCTCGACCTCAACAACCAGCTCGAACTCATGCGGTCCGACACAGCCAAGCTGCGCGGGCAGGGCGAGCAACTGACCCGTGACGTGGTCGAGCTGCAGCGCCAACAGAAAGACGTGCAGCAGGGCATCGACGACCGCATCCGCAAGCTCGAGCCGCAGAAGGTCTCTGTGGACGGCAAGGAGTTCCTCGCCGACCCCGAAGAGCAGCGGCAGTTCGAAGAAGGCATGGCGTTGCTCCGAAAGGGTGATTTCGCGGCGGCCTCGTCGGCGCTGTCGTCCTTTACCCGGCGCTACCCGGGCAGTGGCTACAGGGCTTCGGCCTTGTTCTGGCTGGGCAACGCGCAGTACGGAATGCGCGACTACAAGGAAGCCATGGCGTCGTTCCGCTCAGTCGTGGCAAGCGCGCCTGACCATCCGCGTGCGCCTGAAGCCTTGCTGTCAGTCGCCAACTGCCAGATGGAATTGAAAGACGCAAAGGGCGCAAAACGCACCCTCGACGATCTGCTCAAGACCTATCCCAAGTCCGAAGCAGCACAAGCAGGCAAGGAACGTCTCGCCTCGCTCAAGTAACGGGGCTCATGAACGCCTCGCTCGACCAACTGGCTCCTGATCTGGAGCGACGCTTCGGTGGACTGCGCCGCCTGTATGGCGACGCAGGCTATCAACGTTTGCGCGCGGCGCGCGTCGGCGTGGTCGGGCTTGGCGGCGTGGGTTCCTGGACAGTCGAAGCGTTGGCTCGAAGCGGCGTTGCCGAGTTGACGTTGTTCGACATGGACCACGTGGCCGAATCCAACATCAACCGCCAAGTGCAGGCGATGGGCGTGACGATTGGCGCATCCAAAGGCGTGGCATTGCGCGAACGCATTGCCGACATCCACCCCGAGTGTGACGTTCAACTCGTCGACGACTTCGTTTCAGCAGACAACTGGCCAGCCTTGCTGCCGCGCGACATCGACGTGCTGGTCGATGCCTGTGATCAGGTCCATGCCAAGACGGCGATGGCGCACTGGGCACTGCAGGCGCGTGTGCCGTTCATCAGTGTGGGTGCCGCAGGCGGCAAGCAGTTGTCGCAGGCTGTGGATGTGGACGACCTGGCACAGGTCACGCACGACCCCTTGCTGGCATCGTTGCGCCAGCGCTTGCGCAAGCAGCACGGTGCCGCGCGCACAGGCGCCATCGGCGTGCGCTGCGTGTTCTCGCGTGAGCCGGTGTTGCCGCCGGTGGATGCCTGCGAGGTCGACGGCAGCCTCAATTGCCATGGGTACGGCTCGAGTGTTGTAGTGACCGCAACGTTCGGTTTCGTAGCTGCCGGCGAAGCGCTACAATGCGTGCTTCGCCGATTTGTTTGAAGTGACCTGTTGGAGCCGGCTATAATCGTGGGCTTTACGGGTTGTTAGCTCAGTCGGTAGAGCAGCGGACTTTTAATCCGTTGGTCGTGGGTTCGAATCCCGCACAACCCACCAGAATTCGTTAGAAAACTTTTTAGTTAGTGCGGGCTCCTAGCTCAGTTGGTAGAGCAGCGGACTCTTAATCCGTTGGTCGACAGTTCGAATCTGTCGGGGCCCACCATCATTCGTAAAGCCTAGCAGGTACACACCTGCTAGGCTTTTTCGTTTGTGGCAAGAACGGGTCGCCATTGAAATGCGGCGCGAGACTTGTGGTGTCCAGGCGTTAGCTTGAACGCCTGCGCCGCCGGGTGACCCTGACAGTTCAATCGATCGTGACCTTCGCGTCCTTCACGAGTTTCGCGAACTTGTCGGTCTCGTCCTTGATCTGCTGCGCCATCTGATCGGTGCTGTTGCCGATGGGCTCGGCACCGATCTCTTCCATGCGCTTGCGGAACTCGGGCGACTGGATGACCTTCACCATCTCGGTGTTCAGGCGCGCCACAACCTCCTTCGGTGTGCCGGTCGGTGCGAGCACGCCGAACCAGGTGCCGATGTTGAAGCCCTTGAGGCCGGCCTCGTCGAGTGTGGGCACATCGGGCAGCGCCGACGAGCGCTTGGCCGTCGTCACCGCCAGCGGGCGCAGCTTGCCGGCCTTGATGTGCGGCAGCACTGGCGTGGCGGTGTCAAACGACATCGCGATCTGCCCGCCGAGCAGGTCGGTCGCGAGCGGGCCGCTGCCCTTGTACGGGATGTGGACCATCTCTGTGCCGGTGGCGTTCTGGAACTGCGTGCCGATCAGGTGTTGCGCCGTGCCGTTGCCGTTGGAGCCATAGGTATAGAAGCCCGGCTTCGCTTTCAGCAGCGCCACGAGTTCGGCCACGTTCTTCGCCGGCGTGCTCGGGTTCACGACGAGCACGTTCTGCACGAGCGCAATCGTCGTGATCGGCAGCAGGTCTTTCTGGAAGTCGTACGGCAGCTTCTTGTAGACGCTCGAGGCGATGGTGTGGTGCACCGCGCCGACGAGCAGCGTGTAGCCGTCGGGTTTGGATTTCGCGACGAAGTCTGCGCCCAGCGTCGCGCCTGCACCCGGCTTGCTTTCGACGATCACGCTCTGGCCGAGCGCCGGCGTGAGCTTGTCGGCGAGCGCGCGGGCCAGCACGTCGGTCGTGCCGCCGGCCGGGAACGGCACGATCAGCGTGATGGGCTTGCTCGGCCAGGCTTGCGCCATGGCGGAGGTGGCGAACGGCCCGACTGCAGGCAGCGTGCTCAATGCCACGACGGTACTGGCCAGCGCCAGTTGGCGGCGAAGCTTTGTCATCGTTGTCTCCTTGTGTTGTGTGTCTTGTGCGGCGAGATCAGGCAGCCTTGCGCCGCGCGCCCGCAGTCAGCAGCTCACACACCGCCGCCGTCACCTGCGCCGTGGTGGCCTTACCGCCGAGGTCGCCCGTGTGCAGTGCCGGGTTGCCGGTGACCTGCTCGATTGCTTGCATCACGTGCGCGGCGGCCTGTGGCTCGCCCAGGTGCTCGAGCATCATCACGATGGACCAGAAGGTGCCGATCGGGTTGGCCAGGCCCTTGCCCATGATGTCGAAGGCCGAACCGTGGATCGGCTCGAACATCGACGGGAACCGGCGCTCGGGGTCGAGATTGGCCGTCGGTGCGATGCCCAGGCTACCCGCCAGCGCGGCGGCCAGGTCGCTCAGGATGTCGGCATGCAGGTTGGTCGCGACGATGGTGTCGAGCGACGCGGGCCGGTTGATCATCCGCGCGGTCGACGCATCGACGAGCTCCTTGTCCCAACGCACATCGGGGAAGTCCTTCGAGACCTGCAGCGCGATCTCATCCCACATCACCATCGCGTGGCGTTGGGCGTTGCTCTTGGTGATGACGGTGAGCAGCTTGCGTGGCCGTGACTGCGCAAGCTTGAACGCGAAGCGCATCACGCGCTCGACGCCGGCGCGCGTCATGATCGACACATCGGTGGCCGCCTCGATCGCGTGCCCCTGGTGCACCCGGCCGCCGACACCGGCGTACTCACCTTCGGAGTTCTCGCGCACGATGACCCAGTTCAGGTCGTCCGGGCCGCAGCGCTTCAGCGGCGCATCGATGCCGGGCAGGATGCGCGTCGGCCGCACGTTCGCGTATTGGTCGAAGCCCTGGCAGATCTTCAGGCGCAGGCCCCATAGAGTGACGTGGTCGGGAATGTGCGGGTCGCCGGCAGAGCCGAACAGGATCGCGTCCTTGTCGCGGATGGCGTCGAGGCCATCGTCCGGCATCATCACGCCGTGCGCGCGAAAGTAGTCGCCGCCCCACTCGAAGTTCTCGAACTCGAAGCGGAACGCATTGCTCGTTGCGGCGAGTGCTTCCATTACCTGCCGGCCTGCAGGCACGACTTCTTTTCCGATGCCGTCTCCGGGGATCGTGGCGATTTTGTAGGTCTTCATCTCGTCTCTTCGTTGACTGCCCGCGAGGGGCGATGAAGGGAATGTAAGAACGCGACAGACGTTCGACACAGGGCTAAAGTGAATCCATCGTTGACTTCAGTTCAACAATAAAAAAGCCCGTTCAAAGGACCCGCACCATGAGCAAAGGCATTCAACCGGCCGACCTCGGCTTCTTCTCGGTGCTGGCCGGTTCGGGCAGCCTGAGCGCCGCGGCACGCGAGCTGGGCGTGACGACACCGGCCGTCAGCAAGCACCTGGCGCAGATGGAGTCCAGGCTTGGCGTCTCGCTACTGAACCGCACCACGCGGCGCATGAGCCTCACGCCGGAGGGCGAGCTCTACCTCGAGCATGCGCGCCGCATCCTCGGCGAGATCGACGACATGGAGCAGCTGCTCGGCGTTTCCAAGGCCGTGCCGAAAGGCCTGCTGCGCGTCAACGCGACGCTGGGCTTCGGGCGCAGCCACGTGGCGCCGCTGATCTCGCGCTACGCGCGCAAGTACCCGCAGGTGGAAGTTCAGCTGCAGCTCTCGGTGAATCCGCCGCCGCTCACCGACGATTCGTTCGACGTCTGCATCCGCTTCGGCGCGCCGCCCGACACGCGCGTCATCGCGAAGTACATCGCCCCGAACCGCCGGCTGCTCTGCGCATCACCTGCGTACCTCGCCAAGCACGGCATGCCCAAGGTGCCGCACGACCTGACCCGGCACAACTGCATCGGCATCCGCCAGGGCGAAGAGGGCTATGGCGTGTGGCGTCTCTCCAGCGGCCGCGGCAAGACCGTGAAGACCGAGGCGATCAAGACCCGCGGCACGCTGACCACCAACGACGGCGAGATCGCCGTCAACTGGGCGCTCGAAGGCCACGGCATCCTGATGCGCGCCGAGTGGGACATCGAGCGCTACCTGCGCAACGGGCGCCTGGTGCAGGTGCTGCCGCAGTTCTACACGCCCGATGCGGACATCTACGCGGTGTATCCACAGCGGCATCAGATGGCGGCGCGGGTCAGGGCGTTCGTGGAGTTCGTGACGCAGGCGCTGTCGCAACGGCAGGCCGTGACAAAGGCGTGACCGGCTAGAAGCATTTCGGATTCGCGCTCCGAAATCGCCGGCCTAGGGTTTTCGCGATGGCCTGCGCGCACATCGACTGCGCGCCGTCGGTGTGCCCTTCCGATATTGAGTGCCAGGCCCGTCCAACAAAGACTAGATCGTTCCCGAATCTGCACCTGCGAGGGATGCGCGCGCCGTGTCTGCCACCGGCGCGCCTGCTCGGGAAAACGACAACACACAGGAGACACCATGAAACAACCGAGACCCGGATACCGAACTTCGCCGCTGTTCGTTCTGTCCATGCTGCTGGCGGGATGCGGCGGTGGCGGTGGAGATGCACCCCCGCCACCTGCGGCTTCCACGCCGCTCAGCTGCGAACAACTGGCGGGCACCACCATCCCGGCCGCTTCGATCGGGCTGCCGAGCACAGGCGGCACCGTCGTCTCGGCCACGGTCGTCGCGCCTGCTGGCACTGCCCCCAAGTTGATCCCGGAGCACTGCCTCGTCGTGGCGAAGATCTCGCCGGTTGACCCCGCGGCACCCGACATCCGGTTCAACCTGGCCCTGCCGACCGACTGGAACGAGAAGGTCGTGATGTTCGGCGGCGGCGGCTTCGACGGCAGCGTGCCCAACGTTGCCGGCAACGTGCCCGTCGGCCCGACCGACCAGCCCAACCCGCTGGGCCGGGGCTACGCCACCTTCGCCAGCGACTCCGGGCACCAGGCGAACGCCTTCGGCTCGCAGGACGGTTCCTTCGCCGTCAACGACGAAGCCGCAGACAACTTCGGTGGCGACGCCATCAAGAAGACCCGCGATGCGGCGACCTTCCTCGTCAAGTCGCGCTACGCCGTCGATTCCATCCGCAAGGCCTACTTCGCCGGCGGCTCCACCGGCGGGCGCGAGGCGCTCGCTGCCATCACGCGCTGGCCTGCCGATTGGGACGGCGCCATCTCGCTGTACCCGGCCTGGAACGACGCCGCCGCGCTGCTGCACGGCCAGCGCGTCAATCGCGCCCTGGCCAAGCCCGGCGCCTACCCCAGCAGTGCCAAGCGTGCGCTGGTCTACGCCGCGGCGATGGAAGCGTGCGATGGGCTGGATGGCGCGACCGACGGGCTCATCAGCAACCAGCAACGCTGCAACGCCGTGTTCGACCCGGCAACCGCCAGCGTGAACGGCAACCCGCTGCGCTGCCCCGACGGCGCCGATACCGGCGACACCTGCCTGTCCGACGCGCAGATCACCGCGCTGAAGGTGATGAACACCGACACGCAGTTCAACTTCGCCCTGGCCAGCGGCGAGACGCACTACCCCGGCTACAACGTGTGGGGCGCCGACCTCGGCATCACCACCAACCCATCGCCGCTGCAACCGACGATCACCTTCCTGGCGCTCGGCACCGCCGCGCCGGCCATGCCGATGCCGCGCAACTCGCCTTACATCAGCACCTTGCTTGACCAGTGGATCAAGTACTCGGTGACCCGCGACGCAGGCTACGACTCGCTGTCCTTCGACCCCGAAAACCCGGGCCCGTGGGCCAACCGCGTGAGCCAGCTGAGCACACTGCTCGACACCCGCGTCGACCTCGATGCCTTCGCTGCCAAGGGCGGCAAGCTGCTGCTGGCCCACGGCCTCGCCGATGTGCTCGTGAGCACCCGCGCCACCGAGGAGTACTACCAGCGCCTGCAAAGCCGCATGGGTCCGTCGGAGGTCGACAAGTTCGTTCGCTATTACGAGATTCCCGGCCTCGGCCATGCGGTGAGCACGGCCTTCAATGCCGCGTGGGACTCGCTCACCACGCTGGAAAACTGGGCCGAGAACGGCACCAGCCCAAGCGCACAGGTGGCGAAGGACACCGCCGGCGTCCCGGGCCGCACCCGGCCGCTTTGCGACTACCCGACATGGCCGCGCTACAACGGCACCGGCGACGTAAACCTGGCCGCATCGTTCACCTGCGTCAACCGCGAGAACGTGTCGCCCACGCAGCGCACCACGAGCCTCGGCGACGTGATCGGCACCGACCATTCGGCGACCAGCGGCACCTACGCCTGGAAGGGCATCCCGTACGCCAAGGCCCCCGTGGGCGAACTGCGCTGGAAGGCACCCGCAGAGCTCGCACCGTGGACCTCGCCCAAGGCCACGCAGCAGTTCGGCAATGCCTGTGCATCGTTCGGCCGCCTGTACGGCCCGGGCTCGAACAACAAGTACG
The DNA here is from genome assembly GCF_056403575.1 of Rhizobacter sp. P2_G4. Lineage (NCBI taxonomy): Bacteria > Pseudomonadati > Pseudomonadota > Betaproteobacteria > Burkholderiales > Sphaerotilaceae > Rhizobacter > Rhizobacter sp. P2_G4. The sequence goes on from NZ_JBFUFG010000002.1 coordinate 726,230, forward strand.
ACGCCACCATCGGCACGACCATCGGCCAACCCGTCGGTTCGGAGGACTGCCTCTACTTGAACATCTGGCGCCCGACCACAGCCGGCACCAACCTGCCGGTGATCGTGTTCGTGCACGGCGGCAGCAACGTCACCGGCTACACCGGCGACCCGGTGTACGACGGCGCCGCGTTGGCGCGCACGGCGAACGCCGTGGTCGTCACGGTGAACTACCGCCTCGGCCTGCTCGGCTTCATCAACATGGCGCAGCTGAAGACGGGCGACACGCTCGACGACTCCGGCAACTTCGCGTTGCTCGACATCCTGCAGGCGCTGAAGTTCGTCAACCGCAACGTCGCCGCGTTCGGTGGCAACGCTGGCAACGTCACGCTGATGGGCCAGTCGGCGGGTGCCGTCAACGTCTATGCGCTGATGACTTCGCCGCTCGTCGTGCAGGCCAATCCAGCGCTGGTGCATCGCGTGTTGCCGATCAGCGGTGGCATCTCGCGCGCCAGCGAGCTGCCGGCCGGGAGCGTCGCCACGCTGGCGTCGCCGTCCGACTTCCGCGGCCAGGCTGACTTTCTGGTCGCCAACATGGTGCTCGCCGATGGCCTGGCGGCTGACCTGACTGCCGCCTATGGCTACGTCGCATCGCGCACGCCGGAACAGGTTGCCACCTACATGCGCGGCAAGAGCGCCGAAGCCATCATCAACACCGTGACGAGCAAGCTGGCTCCGGTGGGCGCCTCGGGCTCCGGCCCGATCGCCGATGGCAACGTGGTGCCGGTCAGCCCCATCGCAGCCATCCAGGCCGGTCAGTACCTGAAGGTGCCGGTGCTGGCGGGCAACACGCGTGACGAGGGCAAGCTGTTCCCGACCCTGTTGCCGCTGGCCGGCGGCACCGGCAGCGGCCGCCTGCTCGACGACGCTGCGGTCTTCTCGATCGCGTTCAACTACCAGCCGAATGGACCGGCGACCACGGCGGTCGAGCAGTGGATTCCGCCGTCGTACCTGCCGGTGTCTGCGCCCACCACCGGCTTCACTGCACGCGCCGAGCAGCTCAACCGCATCTTCTTCCTGAACAGCCGCGACAGCGTGTTGTCGGCGCTGCAATCGCAGCAGAACCCGATCTGGTACTACCGCTTCGACTGGGACGAGCTGCCCGCGCCCTTCAACGACATCTATGGCGCGGCACATGCCTTCGACCTGCCGTTCGCGTTCGGCAATTTCGGCCCATCGCTCTACGCCAACTTCGCCAACACCACGGCCAATGCGCCGGGGCGCCTGGCGCTGTCGGACGCGATGATGCGCAGCATCGGCTCCTTCGCGCGCAACGGCGACCCGAACAACACCGGTCTGGGAGCCACCTGGCCGCAGTGGCCGGCCACGCTGGTGTTCGACGCCTCGCTGACCGCGAAGCAGATCAGCGTGCAGTGAGCACGCCAGGTTGCTGAGCACGTCGGCGTTCTGCGGGGTCTCCATGCCGGAGGCCCCGCGGTACGTCAGTCGCTGCTCGGTGCCACGGTCCCACTCGCTGCCGGCGCGCTCAGGTGCCACAGACGCAACGCGATGTGGATCTCCAGCGCACGCGATGCGTTGCCCCAGTGACCGAGCAAGGTTTCGATGGTCGACAGGCGTTGCCGCACCGTGTTGACGTGGATGCCCAGGCGTTGCGCCGTGGTCTTGGCGTTCTGGTTGTTGTCGAAGTAGCTCAGCAAGGTCGGCGCGAGCTCGGCGCTGCGCTTGCGGTCCAGCGAGATCAGCGGGCCGATGGTGGCGTCGAGAAAGCTGTTCAGGCTTGTCTGGTCGTGGGTCTCGAACAAGGTCGAGTACAGCGCCAGCTCGTTCTGGTTGACGATCTGGCCTTGCACGCCGATGCGCCTGAGCACCGGCAGGGCGCGGCCGAGCGTGGCATACAGGGCAGGGATCTCCGCCGGCCCGCCGATCGGCCGTGACAGCACACCGCGATGCGCGACGTGCAACTCGCCGCGCGCCCAGGCGGACACCGCCTGCCGCACGTCCATGGCGCCGGTGGCGCCGCACAGAATGACAAGCGTTCCGTCGAGATCGTCGACCAGTGCGTTCGTGAGCGCGTTCGTTTGCGCGTTGGCGAAGGGCCGCATCGTCCTGAAGCGCCGCGCCGCGTAGCCTGCGCTGGGCCCGTCCATCTCCACCAGCATCAGCGCGAGCGGCCGCGAGAGGTCCACGCCGTGCAGCTCGGCGCGGTCTACCAGCTCCTTCAACTCGCCCTGGCGTGGCCACACCAGCGAGCGCAGCAGGTCGGAGGCGTCGTGGCTCTTCGAGGCCTCCAGGCGCTGGCGAGACAGGAGCACGACGCCGATGACGCTCGCGCTGCGCTCGAAGGTGCGGATCGCGATCTCTTCCAGTTCGCCGCGATGGAAGAGCAGGGCGGCGCCGAGGATGTCGTCGCCGCCGATCACCGGCATCACGCGGCAGGATTCGTCTTCGACCTGGTAGGCCGGCACCGAGCGGCCCGTCTCGCGGCTCTGCCGCAAGGCGCGCGCCACCTCGGCGCTGCGCGCGCCGTGCGGCGTGTAGCCGATGGCGCCGAGGCCGGCATACCCCGGCGCTGCGTCCATGCTGACCACCTGCGAGGCTTCGTCCAGCACCAGCACGCTGCCACCCAGCATGCGTGCGACTGATTCACACAGCGTGGAGAGCGAGGCGCCGCGAGCGAGCAGCGAGGTCAGCTGCTCGTGCGCATCGGTGGCCGCCTGGATGCTGCGCACATGCCGCTCCAGTTCGGCACGGGCTCGGTCCGCCTCGTTCAGCGCTGCGTTGGCGCGCTCGAAGTCGCGCGCGTTCTTCAGCGCCACCGCGCCGTGCGTGGCCAGTGTGCACAGGATCGAGATGCTCTGCGCGGTATGAAGCCGGTGGTAGCGGTCGGCGACGAAGAGCAGGCCCGTCACCTCGCCGTTCCAGACCAGCGGCACGCCGACAAGCGCTGCAATGCCTTCGTCGCGGAACGCGGCGTCGAGCGAGGCGTCGTGCTCGAAGCGTTCTTCGTGCAGGTAGTCCGGCGTCGTGAAGGGCAGGCGCGTCGACATCACGACGCTCGCGACGCCGCGGTCATGCCGGGCCACCATGCCCGAAGTGGTCTGCTGCATGGCGCCATCGGTGGCCAGCACATGGAACTCGCCACGATCGTCGTCGTAGACCGACAGCCACGCCAGGTCGGACCCGAGCAGGTTGCGTGCGCGTTGCACCAACGCGCCCAACAGGCTCTGGAGGTCCAGCTTGCTGGACAAGGCCTGTGCCGAATCGATGACGGCCAGCATGCCGCGCTCGCGCTGCTGCTGCAGCTCCAGCCGATTGCGGATCGCCATGGCCATGCGCACGGTCTCGGCGAGCGTGGACTTGGCCGCCACGTTGTCCGGCATTGCTTCCACCTCGGCGAGGCTGCGGGCGAAGTCTTCTGCGGGCGCGCCTTGATGAAGCAGATGGATCAGCTCGGCAATCAGTGCGCCGGCACCGTCGAGGGAAGGCGGGGCACCGCTCCTCATCGCATGTCTCCTGTGTCTCAGTCTTGTGTCTTTGATGTGCGCGGCGTACCCGCGTCTGTCTGCGAGAGGCTAACAGAGGGGGTGACGCCAAAGCATCGCAATCGAGGTCCGCTGGAGACACTGAAACGGCGCTCAAAGTGTGCGCGCAACACATTGGTCGCGAGCCGCAACGCAGGGAGACTGCCGCCACTTCGCATCACTTGGTGAATGCGGCAACCACGGCGCACGAACAGAGGACCTGCATGCCCATACTGGATTCGCTTCGGCCCGCGCCCAACCTGCGCGTGCTCGTGACGGCCGGCGCCAACGGCATCGGCGCGGCCATCGCACGGGCCTTCCACCAGACCGGCGCTCGGGTGCACATCTGCGACATCGACCGCAGTGCCGTGGACCGCATGACGGCCGAGCTGCCCGGCATCACCGGCAGCATGGCCGACGCGTCGGTTGCCGCCGACGTTGACCTCGTGTTCGACGACGTGCAGGGAGCCTTCGGCGGCCTCGACGTGCTGGTCAACAACGCCGGCATCGCGGGCCCAACGGGGCCTGTCGAAGACATCGACGGCCCCGGATGGGAGCGGACCATTGCCGTCAACCTCAACAGCCAGTACTACTTCGCGCGCCGAGCGGTGCCCATGCTGAAGCGCTCGTCCGCCGGCCCGTGCCTGATTTCGATGAGCTCGGTGGCAGGACGCCTGGGGTACGCGTACCGCACGCCGTATGCGGCGAGCAAGTGGGCCATCGTCGGTCTGACGAAGTCACTCGCCATCGAACTCGGGCCGCACGACATCCGCGTCAACGCGATCCTGCCCGGCACGGTCGAGGGAGATCGCATGAGCGGCGTGATCGCCGCACGCGCAGCCTCGGTCGGCATCAGCGTCGACGACATGCGCCAGCAGTACCTCAACAAGATCTCGCTGCGCCGCATGGTGAGCCCAGACGACGTAGCCGCGCTCGCGCTGTTCCTGTGTTCACCGGCCGCCCGGAACATGACGGGCCAGGCCATCAGCATCGACGGCAACGTCGAGTACCTCTGATTTCAGTACCCGTAAATCCAAGGAGACAAAAGATGATCGCTGTTCGTGCTCTTCACGCTGCCATTCCCCTGCTCGCACTGCTGGCCGCCGCCGCGCAAGCCGCACCCGTCAAGATCGGCGTGCTCGAGACCCTCTCCGGCCCGCAGGCCTCCACCGGCCAGGCCTACCGAGCCGCAGTGCGCTACGCCGTCGACAAGCTGAACGCCTCGGGTGGCTGGAACGGCCAGCCCGTGCAGCTGCTGGAGTACGACAACCAGGGCGGCCCGGCGGGTGCGTCCGACAAGCTCAAGGCCGCTGCTGCCGACGGTGTGCAGATCGTCGTCCAGGGCGGCTCGTCGGCCATTGGCGGGCAGATCACCGAAGACGTGCGCAAGCACAACCTGCGCAACCCGGGCAAGGAGATCGTCTACATCAACGTCGGCGCCGAGGCCCTGGAGCTGACGGGCGAGAAGTGCAACTTCCACCACTTCCGCTTTGCCGGCAATGCGCAGGTGCGCACCAAGGTGCTGGTGCAGGCCATGAAGCAGGCGGGTGCGCTGGGCAGCAAGGTCTACGCGATCAACCAGAACTACTCCTGGGGCCAGGACATGGAGCGCGCCATCGTCGACAACGCCGGCGCCGGCGGCTACCAGGTGGTGGAGAAGACGCTGCACGACGTCAACAAGATCCAGGACTTCGCGCCCTACATCGCCAAGATCAGCGCCTCGGGCGCCGACACGGTCATCACCGGCAACTGGTCGAACGACCTGCTGCTGATGATGAAGGCCTCGAAGGCAGCCGGGCTCAAGGTGCGCTTCGGCACCGTCTTCCTCGACCAGGTGGGCAACATCGCCAACGCCGGCGAGCAGGCGGCCGGGCACTTCGTGGCCCAGGCCTTCAATGCCGAAGCCGCTGGGGCAGAAGGCGATCGATTCATGGCCGACTACAAGGCCAAGAGCGGCCACCTGCCGGTGGCCACGGAGCCGCAGACCGTGTTCGGCCTCGAGATGGTGGCCGATGCGCTCAAGCGCACGAAGCCGGTGAACGATGCGCTCGACGTCAACGCGCTCGCGCGTGCACTGGAAACCACGCGCATGAAGACGCCGATGGGCGAGGCGAGCATGCGCGCCAGCGACCACCAAGTGCTGCTGCCGCTGGTGGTTTCGGTGGTCACCAAGGACGCCAAGTACAAGGCCGACGACACCGAGCTCGGCTTCAAGCCCGTCAAGGTCTTCACGGCCGAGGAGGCTGCCGTGCCGGCGCAGGCCAGCTGCAAGATGCAGCGCCCGAGCTGAGCCCGGCACGCAGAAGAGCAGGGCCATGGACACCTTCGTCTTTTCGCTGCTGAACGGCACGGTCTACGGCCTGCTGCTGTTCATGGTGTCGGCCGGGCTGACGCTGGTGTTCGGGATGATGGGCGTGCTGAACTTCGCGCATGCGTCGTTCTACATGCTCGGCGCCTACTTCGCATACACGCTGCAGGGGCTGATCGGTTTTGGCCCCGCAGTGGTGGCGGCCACGCTGTTGTCGGGCGCGGTCGGCGTGGTGGTGGAGCGCTGGTTTCTGCGGCGCGTGCACCACCACGGCCACGCGCACGAACTGCTGCTCACCTTCGGCCTGTCATTCATCATCGCCGAGACGATCAAGCTCTTCTTCGGCAACTACCCGGTGGACTACCGCATTCCACCGGCGCTCGACTTCGCCGCGTTCACCATCGGCCGCCAGCAGTACCCGGCCTACCGCGCGCTGATGGCGGTGGTGGCGCTCGCGATGTTCGGCGCGCTGTGGCTGCTGCTCACGCGCACGCGCATCGGCATCGTCGTGCGGGCGGCGATCTACAGGCCTCGCATGGCCCAGGCGCTGGGCCACAACGTGCAGCTGGTCTTCATGGGCGTGTTCGGCGTGGGCGCGGCATTGGCCGGCCTGGCCGGCGCGATTGCCGGTGCCTTCTACACCACCAACCCGAACATGGCGCTAGAAGTCGGCGTGATGGTGTTCGTGGTCGTCGTCGTGGGCGGGCTCGGTTCGCTCGGCGGAGCCATGCTGGCGTCACTCTTGATCGGCGTCATCACCTCGCTGGCGGTGAGCGTGGACCGCAGCCTGGCCGACTTGCTCTCCGTCGTCGGCGCAGGGGCGTGGGCCGAGGCCGTGGGCGGGCTGCTCACGCTGAAGCTGTCGAGCCTGGCCGCCACGCTGCCCTTCGCATTGATGCTGCTGATCCTGCTCGTTCGACCGGCCGGCTTGATGGGCGAGAAGGCTTGACCCGATGCGCATGAACCTTCCCCTTCTCGCGGTCGGCGTGGCACTGCTGGCGGCACTGCCTGCGGTGCTGCCGGGCGGCCTGCTGATCGCGTCGATCCAGATGCTCGTTGCCGCCTTGTTCGCCAGCGCCTACGGCATGCTCAGCGGTCGCGCCGGCATGCTCTCGTTCGGGCACGCGGCCTACTTCGGCATGGGCGCGTTCGCGACCGTGCATGCCATGAATGCCTTTGGAGGCAGCGGGCTGCTGCCCACGCCGCTGATGCCGCTGGTGGGCGCGGCGGCGGGGCTGGCCATCGGCGTCGTGGCCGGCTGGTTCGCCACCCAGCGCAGCGGCACCACCTTCGCGATGATCACGCTCGCCATCGCCGAACTGCTGCACGCGTTGGCACCGCAACTCAAGGGCCTGTTCGGCGGCGAATCGGGCATCTCGACGATGCGGGCCCCCTCGCTGGGCCTGAGCTTCGGCTCGACGACGCAGGTGTACTACCTCACCCTCGTCTGGGTGCTGCTGTCCATCGCGCTGCTGTACTTTCACACCCACACACCGGCGGGGCGCCTGACACTCGCGCTGCGCGAGAACGGGCACCGGCTGCGCTTCCTCGGCTACAACGTGCATGGCCTCGGGGTGTCGGCCTTCGCGATCTCGGCCATGTTCTCCGGCCTCTCAGGCGGCCTGCAGGCGCTGAGCAACGAGGCTGCGAACTACGCCGTGTTCGATGCGGGGGTGTCGGCCACCGTGGTGCTGAACAGCTACATCGGCGGTGTCGGCAGCTTTCTCGGCCCGGCGCTCGGTGCCGCACTGATGACCTTCTTCGGCTACGCCGTGTCCGACGCCACGCAGTCGTGGCTGCTGTACCAGGGCGTGCTCTTCGTGTTGGTGATGATGTTCGTGCCGACGGGCTTGTCCGGCCTGTTCGGCACGGGAGTGCGCCTCGTCGAACAGCGAGGCTGGCGTCCGGCTGTGTTCTCAGCGCTGCTCGTTGGGGGTGCGGCCGTGCTGCTGACCGCGGGCGGCGTCTTCGCCGTCGAGCTCCTGCAGAGGCTGTGCTCGCAAGACTACCGGGCGCTCGCGCAGGCCGCTGCCGAGCTGCCTGCCGTGACCCTGCTGGGCCGCCCGTGGTCGCCCACGTCGGTGTCGACATGGATGCTGCCGGCGAGCCTGCTCGCGTGCGGCACGGTGCTGGCGATTGTCGCGCGGCGTCGCTTCGGGAGTGCAGCATGACCGACGACGTGAAGAACGAGCCGATCCTCCGCATCCGTGGCCTGCGCAAGTCCTTCGGCCCAGTCGAGATCATCCGGGGCGTCGACCTGGACCTGCAGGCCGGCGAGCGCCGCGCGCTGATCGGGCCGAATGGGGCGGGCAAGTCCACGCTGTTCCACCTGATCTCCGGCAACCTGCGGCCGAGCTCCGGCGAGATCGTGCTTAACGGCCAGCACATCGAGGGCTGGTCGCCGGAGCGCGTCAACCGCCGGGGGTTGGGCCGGTCGTTCCAGATCACGAACATCTTCCCCAAGCTCACGGTGTTCGAGAACGTGCGCATCGCGGTGATGCAGCGCTACCGCCTGCAGTACACCTTCTGGCGCCGCATCGAGCGCATGGCGGCCATCCGCGAAGAGACCGAGCGGCTGCTGGAGCGGGTGCGGCTGCAGCACCAGGCCGCCACGCTGGGTGGCGAGATGACCTACTCCGCACAGCGCTCGCTCGAGCTTGCGATGACACTCGCCTCGGACCCGCAGGTGGTGCTGCTCGACGAACCCATGGCAGGCATGTCGAGCGAAGAGACGCAGTACACCGCCGAGCTGATCCGCGAGGTCACGGCGGGTCGCACGCTGCTGCTGGTGGAGCACGACATGGACGTGGTGTTCTCGCTCGGCGAGCGGATCAGCGTGCTGGTCTACGGCCAGGTGATTGCCACCGGCACGCCCGACGAGATCCGCAGCCACCAGGGTGTGCGCGAGGCCTACCTCGGCGAGGAGCACGCGGCATGAACGGGATCGAACAGCAACCACTGCTGCAGGTGGATGGCCTGCATGCTCACTACGGCAAGAGCCACGTACTCCGCGGCGTCACGCTGCAGGTGGGCCGCGGCGAGGTCGTGAGCCTGCTGGGCCGCAACGGCTCGGGCCGCTCCACCACGCTGAAGGCCGTGATGGGCCTGGTGCCGCCGAGCGCCGGCCGCATCGAGCTTGGCGGCCGCGCGCTCGCCGGTGCGCCGCCGCATGTGATCTGCCGCGCCGGCCTGGCCTACGTGCCGGAGGAGCGCGAGGTGTTCGCCAACCTGACGGTCGACGAGAACCTGCGCATGGGCGAGCAGCCGCCGGTGGCCGGTGCCGTGCGTTGGACCGTGGCGCAGATGTTCGATTATTTCCCACGCCTGAAGGAGCGCCGCGCTACCCGCGCCGGCAGCCTCTCGGGTGGCGAGCAGCAGATGCTGACGATGTGCCGTTCGCTGCTCGGCAACCCGCTCGCCATCCTGATCGACGAGCCCACCGAAGGCCTGGCGCCGAAGATCGTTGCGCAGGTGGCCGAGTGCATCCAGGACATGCAGCGCCAGGGCGTCTCGGTGGTGCTGGTGGAGCAGAAGCTCGCCATTGCGCTGAAGGTCTCGACCCGCGTCTGCGTCATGGGCCACGGCCAAATAGTCTTCGAGGGCAGCCCCGAGCAACTTCTGGCCGACCCCGCGATGCAGCAGCAGTGGCTCGCGGTCTGAGCCAACCCACCACCACCGGAGTGCCCATGGCTTCACCCCCTGACAAAGTCATCATCAGCTGCGCCGTGACGGGCTCGGTCCACACGCCAACCATGTCGCCCCACCTGCCGCTGACGCCGGACCAAATTGCCGAGCAGGCCATCGAGGCGGCCGAGGCAGGCGCGGCCATCCTGCACCTGCATGCGCGCGACCCGGTGGACGGCCGGCCGACGCCCGACCCGAAGGTCTTCGACCAGTTCGTGCCGCGCATCCGTGCCGCGACCGACGCGGTGATCAACATCACCACCGGCGGCAGCACGCGCATGACGTTGACCGAGCGCCTGGCCTACCCGCTGCAGGCGCGGCCCGAGATGTGCTCGCTCAACATGGGGTCGATGAACTTCACCATCCACCCGGTGGCGCGCAAGTACTCCGAGTGGCGCCACGACTGGGAGAAGCCGCACGTCGAAGGCATGGAAGACCTGATCTTCCGCAACACCTTCCGCGACATCAAGCACATCCTCCAGGTGCTGGGGAAGGACTGCGGCACGCGCTTCGAATTCGAGTGCTACGACGTGGGCCACCTCTACACGCTGGCGCACTTTGTGGACGAGGGCCTGATCGAAGGGCCGCTCTTCATCCAGAGCATCTTCGGCATCCTCGGCGGCCTGGGTGCCGACCCCGAGAACCTGTTCACCATGCGCTCGACGGCCGACCGCCTCTTCGGCCGCAAGAACTACCGCTTCTCGGTGCTCGGCGCGGGCCGCCACCAGATGCCCTTGCTGACGATGGCCGCGGTGATGGGAGGCAATGTGCGCGTCGGCCTGGAAGACAGCCTCTACCTGGAGCGCGGCCGCCTGGCGCGCTCGTGCGCGGAGCAGGTACGCAAGATCCGCCGCATCCTGGAAGAGCTGTCGCTCGACGTCGCGACGCCGGCCGAGGTGCGCGCCATGCTCGCGCTCAAGGGCCAGGACGCCGTCTCCATTTGATTCACACCAAAGAGAACCATGAAGAAACGTTTGCAAGACAAGGTGGCCATCGTGACCGGTGCGGGCGGTGGCCTGGGGCGCGCGCATGCGCTGGAGCTGGCGCGCCACGGTGCGCGGGTGGTCGTCAACGACCTGGCTGGCCGCGACGACGGCGCTGCGGCGCGCGCCGTGGCAGAAGAGATCAATCAGCGTGGCGGACAGGCCCTGGTGCAGCTGGGCGACGTGACGGTGCCTGCCGACATGCAGTCCATGGCAGACGCGGCGGTGGCCCGCTGGGGGCGCATCGACATCCTCGTCAACAACGCCGGCATCCTGCGCGACAAGAGCTTCGCGAAGATGTCGCTCGACGATTTCAAGCTGGTGCTCGACGTGCACGTGATGGGCGCCGTCAACGCCACCAAGGCGGTGTGGGCGCAGATGCAGGCGCAGCGCCACGGCCGCATCGTGATGACGACCTCGTCGAGCGGCCTGTACGGCAACTTCGGCCAGTCGAACTACGGTGCCGCGAAGATGGCGCTCGTCGGGCTGATGCAGACGCTGGCGCTCGAGGGCGCCAAGTACGGCGTGCACGTGAACTGCCTGGCTCCCACCGCTGCCACGGCCATGACCGAAGGCGTGCTGCCGCCCGAGGCGCTGGCCCGGCTGACCGCCGAACGCGTCAGCCCAGCGCTGCTCGCACTCGTCGGCGACGAGGCGCCCACGCGCATGATCCTGCTGGCCGGAGCCGGCAGCTTCGAGAGCGCCAACATCACGATGACGCAGGGCGTCCACCTCGGGGACGCGGCCGATGCCGCCGAGCGGCTCTGTGCGCGTCTCCACGAAGTCACGGCCCGCACCGACGAGATCGTGCCCGCCTCGGGCTGGGAGCAGTACCAGCTGGAGCTGGCAAAAGCCGTTGCCGCGTAGCGGCCGGCGCTCGCGCTGCTACGCCGCGGCGCGCGGCAGCACCGGCTGAATCTCGACCGTCACCACGGCTTCGTCCCGGTCCCTTGGCGCGTAGACGGTTTTGACAGTTCCATGTGCCACCACGGTCGGGCTCACGTCGGCGATGGCGAGAAGCGTGTCCGCCGTCTCCTGCGGCACGTGGCCGATCTTCCTGTGGATCTTCAGCAGGCCGAGCAGGGCGCGGCATTCGAGCCACACGCCGATGGGTGATGGGCCGCGGTCGTCGCGGCCGGGATCATCCCGGCGCAGTTCGACGGACGAGCCTTCTCGGCAATGCTCTCGCACGAGTGCCGCGCGATCGGGAATGGTGGTGCCACCGACGATCGTGAAGATCGTCGGAACCTGGGATACCTGGTCGGGTTGACGCGCGGCAAGTTCGGGCATGGCGTGGTCTCTGAAGGGAGCGAAGTCGACGCTGTGGACCGGCGGCCGGGTTATTGCGAGCCTTCGGCTGCGCGGCGTGCGCCGAGCAGAACGCTCGACACCAGGTCCGACGTGCTCTTGACGCGGCGTATGGCGTCGCGCGCGTGCAGGTAAGCCTCCAGCTGACGCTCGCTCATGCCCCTCAACTTCTTCGATCGGCGCGGCGCGGCGTGTGCGTCCCTTGAACGGATGCCTGTGCGTTGCATTTTTCCATTCCTCCTTGGGTGTCAATTGGCGACGCGAAGGTCAGCTGCCTGGACGGCAGCGCTTAGCAAAATATGGGCGGTCCGAAAATTTCAAGAGGGTCCAGAAATCGGTGGTAACCCTAAAGTTTTTTGCGCTCTGGCCGAACATCCTCAACCCACGCTCGCAGGCCAGGACGCCGGCGTTTCGCTGAGCGCCACAGGCCGGCGTGCCGGCGCCGGGCCTGTCTGCGTCGTCTTTTTACCTACACGCTGCACAGCGCTCGCCCGATGGTGGCCCAGGGGCCGCGAGAAACACAATGACACCGTCGGCTGGACCAGCGTCCGGCCGGCGATTTCTAGCCGGGAAAGTGGTTCCGTTTCAGCCGTTTCGGCACCACTCGGGGACGGCGTCATGTCCATTCGTCAAGAACGCAAGAGTCTTGCCGAAAACCCGTTGGCGGCCACGGATCGTGGGTCGCTGAATACCGTTGAACTAGGGATCACCTGATGAACAAGCTCAAAGTTTCCACCCAGCTGTCGCTCGGCTTCGGGACCCTGTTGCTGCTGATCCTCGCCATGGGCGCTGTCTCCCTGGTGAAGGTCAACAGCATCCACCAATCGTTCCAGCTGGTGGTCGATGACCGCGTACCGAAGGTCGCCGAGGTCAACGGCATCAAGAGTGACATCAACGTGATCGCGCTGTCGATGCGCAACATGGTCATCGTGGCCGATCCGGCTGAGACCAAGAAAGAACTGGCGCAGCTGGAGTCTGCCCGCCAGGCCATCGCCAAGCGCCTGGAGACCCTTCACGGGCAGATCAGCAGCGAGCGCGGCAAGGTGGAGTTGGCCAAGGTCGATGCAGCCCGCGGAAAGTACATCCCGATGCAGATCAAGTTCGTGGAGCTGGTGACGGCAGGCAAGGCCGACGAGGCGAAGGCGCTGCTGGTCAATGAGGCCCGCAGCGCCCAACATGAATACCTCGCAGCGCTGGATCACCTGCTCAAGTACCAGGACGATCTGATGCAGCTTTCCGAAGATGAAACCGGTGCCCACGTGTCGAGCATGACCGTTGCCATCTGGACGCTGGGCCTCATCTCCCTGGTCGTGGGCACCCTGACGGCTGTATGGATCACCCGCAGCCTGAGCCGGCAGCTGGGTGGCGAGCCGGGCGATGCCGCTGACCTGGCACGCGCCGTGGCGCAAGGTGACCTGAGCGTGCCCATCGCCGTCAAGGCCGGAGACCAGACCAGCCTGATGGCTTCTCTGCACGGCATGCAGATGAGCCTGACCGCCGTGGTTGGCAATGTGCGGCAAGGCTCGGAGTCCGTGGCTACCGCGTCGGCCCAGATCTCCCAGGGCAACAACGAGCTGAGCCAGCGCACCGAGGAACAAGCTTCCGCACTGGAGCAGACCGCCGCATCGATGGAGGAACTCGGCTCTACGGTTCGCATGAACGCCGACAACGCGCGTCAAGCCAATCAGCTCGCCCAGAGCGCCAGCGAGGTCGCCATCAAGGGTGGCCAGGTCGTGAGCCAGGTGGTCGAGACCATGAAGGGCATCAACGACAGCTCCAAGAAGATCGCCGACATCATCGGCGTGATCGATGGCATCGCATTCCAGACCAACATCCTGGCGTTGAACGCCGCGGTCGAGGCCGCACGTGCCGGCGAACAAGGGCGGGGCTTTGCGGTGGTGGCCAGCGAAGTGCGCAGCCTCGCAGGGCGCTCGGCCGAAGCGGCCAAGGAAATCAAGAGCCTGATCGGCGCCAGCGTCGAACGTGTCCAGCAGGGCAGCACGCTCGTGGACCAGGCGGGTGTCACGATGACCGAAGTGGTCAACTCGATCCAGCGCGTGACCGACATCATGGGCGAGATCAGCGCGGCAAGCAGCGAGCAAAGTACGGGCGTGTCGCAGATCGGCGAGGCGGTGACCCAGATGGACCAGGTCACCCAGCAGAACGCCGCGCTGGTGGAAGAAAGCGCTGCAGCAGCCGAGAGCCTGAAGATGCAGGCCGAGCAGCTCGTTCAGTCCGTGGCGGTGTTCAAGCTGGCGTCGAACGCGGTGCGTGTTCCCGCTCCAGCGGCGAAGCCGAGCAACGTCCACAAGTTTGTCGAACGGCCAGCGAGCAATGTGGCGCGCCCGGTGTTCGCGAAAGCCAAGCCAGTCGCTCCCACGCCAGCGCCAGAGGCCGCTGTCAAATCGACCCCCATGCCGGCACCCGCTGCGCGTACCGGCACAGACGATTGGGAAAGCTTCTGAGCCAGGCCGATGGCCAGTTGATTCGCGGCTCTCAAGGGGGCCGTCAGTTGAGCTGATGCAACGCCGCCGCGACGGCAAATCCGGCGCCTGTTTGATCTGCATCATCTCGGCATTCGGTGAGACGGGGATGATCCATGCACCTCATGGATCAGCTGCTTCACAGCAGATAACTCAAATGCCGTTCTCTCGTGTCGTCCGCACCGTCTTTGCCCGGCAAAACCGGCTCGGGGCGAAATGACGTCTCTCCTCGTTGGTCCCCAAACTCAACCCGCTCCAGCCGCCATTCCCCACCGCAAGGTGATACGCGCGTGGCTCGCACCGATCTCGACGCGCATCACCGCGTATCCGCTTCTTCTGGTGCTGATGGATGTGCTGCTGTTCGCCGCTTGCATGGCCGCGACAGTGCTGATCCGCATTCCGCTTCTCCAGCTCGTGGCCGGCATGGCGACGGGCCTGATGATCAGCCGCCTGTTCATCCTCGGCCACGACGCGTGTCATCAGAGCCTCACGCCGCACCGTCGCCTGAACCGCTGGATCGGCCGCCTTGTCTTCTTGCCATCGTTGACGCCCTACAGCCTGTGGGAGGTGGGGCACAACGTGGTTCACCATGGCTACACCAACCTCAAGGGGTTCGACTTCGTCTGGCAGCCACGGTCGCTTGAAGAATTTCAGGCGCTACCCGCGTGGCGGCAAGCGCTGGAGCGCGTCTACCGCAGCGGCTGGGCGCCGTGGCTCTACTACCTCGTCGAGATCTGGTGGCTGCGGATGTTCTTCCCGAGCAAGAAGGTCATGCCCACGCGCCGCGCTGTCTTCGTGTGGGACAGCCTGCTGGTGTGCGTCTACGCCGCCGTCTGGGCCGCAGGCCTGGTCGCCGCAGCATGGGCTACCGAGCAATCGGCGTGGTGGTTGTTGACGGCCGGCTTCGTCGTGCCCTTCGTGTTCTGGAACGGCATGATCGGCTTCGTCGTGTACGTGC
Source organism: Rhizobacter sp. P2_G4 (assembly GCF_056403575.1). Classification (NCBI taxonomy): domain Bacteria; kingdom Pseudomonadati; phylum Pseudomonadota; class Betaproteobacteria; order Burkholderiales; family Sphaerotilaceae; genus Rhizobacter; species Rhizobacter sp. P2_G4. The sequence goes on from NZ_JBFUFG010000002.1 coordinate 741,474, forward strand.
ACCACACGCACACGGGCGTGGACTGGTACGAAGACAAGGCAAGCTGGTCGGCCTCGCAGCCCTTCGTCTCGACGACGGTGCACCTCACCTTCCGCTCGGCCATGGGCAGCGTGCTGCATCACATCATGGAACACACCGCCCACCACGTCGACATGAGCGTGCCTCTCTATCGCCTCAAGAAGGCGCAGGCTCTGCTCGAGAGCCGGCTGGCGGGCAGCATCGTGGTCCAGCCGTTTTCGTGGCGCTGGTATGCCGACACGGCGCGCCGCTGCAAGCTGTATGACTTCAAGGCCCGCCGCTGGACAGACTTCGACGGGCGGCCAACCAGCAGGGAGCTGACCATCAAGAGCTGAGGTAATTCTTCCCTCGACTTTCTATTGCGTGCAGGTTGGCGAAGGTATCCAATCAGCCTCACAAAATCGAAAGCTGATGCTCCGAAAGTCGCGGGATGCGCACGGAGAAAAGGGGGATGGCTCTGTGAATACCGATGACATCGGCGTGCGCATCTCGCGGGAGACGCCGGACGCATTGATTGCCACGTCGCGCGAGGGTTGCGTGACGTACTGGAACCCTGCTGCCGAGACTCTCTTCGGCTACACCCAGCAGGAAGTGCTGGGACGGGCGCTACCAAGTTTGATCATGGTGGATTCTCCCACCGATGCAGGGCAGTCCGAGGCGGAGAGCCAGGGCAACGATGAGGAGCGAGGGCAAGAAGCCGTGCGCCGCTGCAAAGATGGCTCGCTGATCTACGTCTACGCATCAGTGCGAAGCGTGTTCCTGCCATCAGGAGAGCTGGAATGCATCCACAGCAATGTGGATGTCACACACGTCAAGGTACAGCGCGATGCGCGCCTGATCGAAACCCGCTACCGCGAGTTGCTCGAGTCGACGCCCGATGCGATCGTCATCGTCAACGACATCGGCCGCATCGTGTTCATCAATGGCCAGGCTGAATCGGTCTTCGGCTACTCGCGCCATGAACTGGTTGGCCGGCCGCTGGAGCTGTTGATGCCCGCGCGGTATCGGGCTGCGCACCTCGGGCATCGGGCCGATTACCAGGCGCAGTCGCGCACGCGACCGATGGGCCTGGGGTTCGAACTCCGCGGCCTGCGGAAGAACGGCGAGGAGTTTCCGGTCGAGATCAGCCTGAGCCCATTGGAAACCGACGTCGGCCGGTTGGGCATGAGCGCCATCCGCGACATGACTTACCGCCGCAAGGCAGAGCAAAAGTTCCGTGGCCTGCTCGAATCGGCGCCTGATGCGATGGTGATCGTCGACCGCTCGGGGCTCATCGTGCTGGTCAACGGCCAGACCGAGCGGCTGTTCGGCTATCAGCGCAGCGAGTTGCTGGGCAAGCCGATCGAGACGCTGGTGCCTGAACGCTTTCGCGGGGCGCACCCGGGGCATCGCACGAAGTTCTTCTCGGACCCCAATGTCCGACCCATGGGTGCCGGGCTGGAGCTCCAAGGCCGGCGCCGAGACGGGTCGGAGTTCCCGGTTGAGATCAGCCTGAGTCCGCTCGAGACGGAAGACGGAACGCTGGTCAGCAGCTCCATTCGCGACATTTCCGAACGCCGCCGCGTGGAGCGCTCGCTGAACGAGAAGAACGTCGAACTGGAGCGAGCGAACCGCGCCAAGGACAGGTTYCTCGCCACCATGAGCCACGAGCTGCGCACGCCGCTCAACGCCGTGATCGGCTTCACCGGCCTGCTGCTGATGAAACTGCCCGGTCCGCTCACGGCGGACCAGGAGAAGCAACTGGGCATGGTGCAGTCGAGCGCCAGGCACCTGTTGTCGCTGATCAATGACCTGCTCGACCTGGCCAAGATCGACTCGGGCAATGTGGAGATGAATCTCACTGCGACGCCATGCCGCCCCATCGTCGACGAAGTGGCGGCCACGCTCAGGCCGGCCGCCGAAGAAAAAGGCCTGCGCCTGGAGATTCGACTGCCGGCGAACGATGTCGACGTGAAGACCGACCGGCGTGCTGTTCAGCAGATCCTCATCAACTTGACCAACAACGCGATCAAGTTCACTTCGGCCGGCACGGTGTCGATCGCGATGGAAGAGACGACTCGCGAGAAGCGGCGAGTGCTCCTTCTCTCGGTCGCGGACACCGGGCCCGGGATCTCCCGAGCCGACCAGGACCGACTCTTCCTGCCATTCACCCGGGTCGGTGGGGAGTCGCGCCCCCGCGTGGAAGGTACGGGCCTCGGCCTCTACCTGTCTCGAAAGCTCGCTGAGTTGCTTGGCGGGAGCATCGAGTTGCAGAGCGAACTCGGCCAAGGCAGCCGTTTCGTTCTGGTGCTGCCGGGAGATTCGGCTTCATGACGGCTCGGATCCTGATCATCGAAGACAACGCGATGAACCGTGAGCTGATGGACTACCTGTTGCGATCCTTCGGCTTTGAAACGCTCAAGGCGGTGGATGGCCGCATCGGCTTCGATGTGGCCCGCCGCGAACTGCCGGACATGATCGTGTGCGATATCCAGATGCCCGAGATCGACGGCTACGAATTTGCGAAGCTGGCTGCGGCAACTCCGGAGCTGCGCGACATCCCGCTGGTGGCGGTGACGGCCTACGCGATGGTTGGTGACCGCGACAAGGTACTCGCGCAGGGCTTCGATGGCTACATCTCCAAGCCCATCGAGCCCATGGGGCTCATCCAGACCATCAACGCCTTCCTGCCGCCGCACTTGCGAGCCGGCACCGTCGAGCCCAAGGTGCCGCCGACCTATGTGGCGCGACCCGTGAAGCGCCCCACCACGGTCCTGGTGCTGGACGATTCGCCATTCAATCTGGAACTCAAGCGCGATCTGCTGGAGCCTCACGGCTATGAAGTGCTGACGGTCGACAACGCCGCCGATGCACTGGCGCTCGCCAAGGAGCGCCTGCCGGACCTCATCATCTCCGACGTTGGCATGTCGGAAGGCAGCGGCTTCGATTTCATTCGCCTGGTCAAGGCGGACCCGCGGCTGGAGGCGATCCCGTTCATCTTTCTTTCGTCCACGCATTGGAACGAGGAGTCGAGAAAGCTGGGGTTGGAGCTGGGTGCGTTCCGCTATCTGCTGAGGCCGCTGGAATCGGCGGTCTTGCTGGCCGAGATCCAGGCGTGCCTGAAGGCGTGACTGGACAGCTTTCGAGTGGCTAGGCTGCTGCAGATGCCAGCTCCGGCCTCAATTGCCGCACTAAGCGCAACATGCCAGGTTCGGCATGCGACGAGTCGACGACGAACCCATGCCGGCGTGCCAGCTCACGCATCGCCCGGTTCTCGTGCAGCACCAGTGCCACAAGGCGTTGCGTGCCGTGCTGCGTGAGAAACGCGATCAGCTTGGCCAGCAGCAGGCTGCCCAGCCCGCGGCCCTTGAGGTCGGAGCGAACCATCACGCCGAGTTCGGCCTCGATGTTGTCGGGGTCGATCACGCCGCGCGCCTCGCCCACCGTCTCTCGCGTGCCATCAGGGCCCGTTCGCACGGCGACGAAGGCCATCTCGCGTTCGTAGTCGATCTGCGTCAGGCGCGCGAGTTCGCTGCGCGGCAGGCCGTGCCGGCACGAGAAGAAGCGCAGGCGCAAATCTTCCGGGTCGAGGCGTTCCGCGAATGCGCGGTGCTGCGGCTCATCTTCAGGGCGGATCGGCCTCAGCTGCAGCGGCTCGCCCAGCCAGGATGCGGTCTCTTCCAGCTCGATGGGGTAGGGCGTGATCGCAAAGCGCGCCGCGCCTGGCGTTGCGCTGATGCGCACGCGTGCGTCCAGCGCCAGCGCGCCCTCGGCATCGGCCCACAGCGGATTGATGTCGAGCTCGGCGATCTCGGGCAGGTCGGCCAGCATGCGTGACAGCGCGACCAGCACGCCGACGATGGCGTCGAGCTTGGCGGGAGGGTGGTCGCGGTAGCCGGCGAGCAGCTTGGCCACGCGGGTTCGAGAGATCAGTTCGCGCGCGAGCGTGCTGTTGAGCGGCGGCAGCGCGAGCGCCCGATCGGCCACCACTTCGACGGCCGTGCCGCCCTGGCCGAACATCAGCACCGGGCCGAACAGCGGGTCGACGCTCGCGCCCACGATGAGCTCTTGCGCGTACGGGCGCGCGGCCATGGCCTGCACCGTGAAGCCGGTGATGTGGGCTTCGGGCCGCAACTGCCGCACCCGGGTCAGCATGTCGCGCGCAGCCTCGCGCAGTTCGTTCGCATCGCGCAACCCGAGCCGCACGCCGCCCACGTCGGACTTGTGGCTGATGTCGGGCGACAGGATCTTCAGCGCGACGGGGTAGCCGACCTTCTCGGCTGCGGCCAGCACCGACTCGGCGCTGGCACCGGTGGCCAGCGTTTCCACCACATCGATTCCGTAGGCCTGCAGCAGCGCCTTGGCCTCCTGCTCGCCCAGCATGTCGCGGCCTTCGGCTTTCGCAGCCGCGATGATGCCGCGGGCGGTGTCGACCTTCGGCGGCGCGCATTCGCTGGCGGCGGGCACTTCTTTCAGCAGCGCCTGGTTGCGACGGTAGGTGGCGAGCAGATCGAAGGCGTGCACGGCCTCTTCGGGCGTGCCGTAGTTTGCGATGCCCGCTTCCCTGAAGAGACGCCGCGCATGCGCGACCGATGTGTCGCCCAACCAGCACGACATCAGGCGTGAGGTGGCCTGCCGCACCAGCGGCACGCAGGCCTTTGCGATGTCGTCGGAGCGCACGATCGCGGTAGGCGCATGGATGAACAGCACGGCCCCGGCCTGCGGGTCGGCGAGCAGGGCCTGCAGGGTGTCGACGTACCGCTGCGCGGGCGCGTCGCCAATGATGTCGATCGGGTTGCCGCGCGACCAGTTCGGCGGGAGCACGGCGTCGAGCCGGGCGCGTGTGCCCGCGTCGAGTTCGGCCAGCGGCACCCCGGCCAGCGCGGCTGCGTCGGCCGCCATCACGCCTGCGCCGCCGCCGTTGGTCATGATGGTGAGCGCGGTGTCGCCGTTGCCGCCGAAGCGGGCCAGCGTTTCCGCGGCCATGAAGAGCTCTTGCAGCGTGTCCACGCGCAGCATGCCGGCGCGCCGGATGGCGGCGTCGACGACCAGGTCCGAGCCGGCCAGTGCGCCGGTGTGCGAGGCCGCGGCCGCCAGGCCGTTGCCCGCGCGCCCGGCCTTGACCACGATCACGGGTTTGTTGCGCGCCGCCGCGCGTGCGGCCGACATGAACTTGCGCGGCGAGGTGATCGATTCGATGTACAGCAGGATCGAGCGCGTGCGCACGTCGCTCGCCAGATGGTCGAGCAGGTCGCCGAAGTCGACGTCGGCGTGTTCGCCCAATGACACCATGTGCGAGAAGCCGATGTGCCGCGAGGTGGCCCAGTCGAGCACGGCCGTGACCAGCGCGCCGGACTGCGACACGAACGCCACGTCACCGGCGCGCGCCTCGACGTGCGCAAAGCTCGCGTTCAGCCCCAAGTGCGGCACCAGCAACCCGAGGCAGTTGGGCCCGAGGATGCGCAGCAGCGTGGGGCGCGCCGCGTCGAGCATCGCCTGCTTCTGTTCGGGGCTGAGCCCAGCCGTCATCACGACCACGGCGCGCGTGCCCAGGGCGCCCAGTTCGCCGACCAACTGCGCCACCGTCTGCGGCGGCGTGCAGATCACAGCCAGGTCGGGTACGCCGGGCAGCTTGGCCGGCTTCGAGTAAACGCGCTCACCGTCGAGCGATGAATGCTTTGTGTTGACTGCCCACACCGGCCCGGCGAACCGGCCCGCGCGCAGGTTGCGCCAGACAGTGGCGCCCACGCTGCCTTCTCGGTTCGAGGCACCGATCACGGCGACGGACGTTGGCGCCAGCAGGCGCCCGAGGTGGCGGACGCTCATCAGTGAGACATCAACACGGGTGTTGTCATCGCGCCCAGCAAGCCGCGTGTCGCGCCACCCACCACACGCTGCGCCCAACGCGCGTGGCCGTAGGCGCCCATCACGATGAGGTCGGCGTCGACATCGCTGGCCTGCGACAGCATGGCGTCGGCGATGCGATCGGCGGTGGTCTCGCGGTGAGCTTCGGCGGTGACGCCGTGGCGCTTCAGCCAGGCGCACAGGCCGTCGAGCTGGGCGGGACGCGAGTTGCCCTGGTACATGCCGGTTTCTTTCCAGCTCACCACGTGGACCTTGCCGGCGCGCTGCAGCAGCGGCATCGCGTCTGACACGGCGCGGGCAGCTTCGCGGCTGTCGTCCCAGGCCACCATCACCGTGTTGCAGCTGCCGTCGAAACGCCCGGCATAGGGCAGCAGCAGCGTCGGCCGCGGGCTGAAGAGCACCATCTGCTCGACCATCACCTGCGCGGCCGCATGGCCCGGCTGAGACGGGTCGGGCTGCGACAGCACGGCGAGGTCGTGGAAGTGCGCCTGGCGCAGCAGCGTGGCGGTGGGGTCGCCCTCGCTGACCCAGGCCTCGAAGTTCTTGAAGCCCGCGGCGTGGCACTCTTTCTTGAAATGAGCGCAGGCGTGCTCGGCGTGGTTGCGCAGCTCGTCCCACGCCAGGGTCGCGAACTCGGCCAGCGCTGCGGCGCCCGAGGTGATGCCGGGCAGCTCGATGAGGCCGGTGCTGGCCACGCCGCTCAGCTGTGCTTCGAAGTCACGCGCGAGGCGCACAGCGAAGCGGGTGCGTGGGCTGCACAGCGGCCCTTGGTCGATGGGCATGAGGATGCTGCGGTATGCCATGAAGGACTCCGGGGATTCGATGGCGCATTTTTCGGGGGCGAGCTGAAGGGTTGCTTGATCTCGCGCAAGAACGCTACTCGACATGCAGGAACGATGACAAGCGCCCTCTCCGAAGAGGGGACTTGCGGTGTTCAGGCCCCAGCCCCACGGGTGCGGGCACGGCATGGACGATGCGCGTGAACAGCTCGGCGTAGTCGGCTGTGGGCTCGTGTCCGGTCAGCGGGTCTGCGTTGGCAACGAACGCTTCATCGAGGTCCGCCCAGTCCTGCTTGGTCAGAACCCGCTCGGCCAGCGGCAAGACATCCCGCTCTTCCATCGCCATGTGCGCCAGGTAGAAGGCCACGTAGCGGTTCGCGAGGTCTTCGAAGGCGGCGCGGCGCGGCTCGCCCATCATCTCGAAGGCCAGCAGCGCGTGTTCCAGGTCGCGGATCTTGCGTTCGCCGCTCGCGTGGTCGGCATCCAGGTGGTCGATCAGTTCGCGCGACAAGGGCGTGCGCGCGCGCAGCTTGGGGAACAGCAGCTCGGTTTCCTTGCGGTGGTGTCGCTTCTCGGGGAATTCGTCCAGATAGAACAGCATGGCCCTGAGGGCTGCAAAGTCGGGCAGGGTGCCGTCTTTGCGGTGAAGCGCCAGTAGCAGTGGGATCGACCGGAGCATGGCTGCAAGAGCGTTGTGCTCTTCGCGAATGATCTTGGTGGTGAGGTGTGGCATGCGTTTCTCCCAGCAGATGCCACAGGCTGTCACCTTCACCCGGACCCTTGTTTGAGCGAGATCAAGTTTTGGGCGGCGTGCGCCTCCGCATTTGATCTGCGTCATGCCTGCGGGTAGCCGTGCTCCATAGAGTGCGCCCATGAGTTTTCAGCCCGCCAACGTCAACCCGGCCATGCCGTTTTCTGCTGCTGCGCCCGGCCAGGTTGGGAACGGGGAGTTGCGCGATGACGACGAGGCGGCGCTCGGTGACAGCACGCGCTGGTTCACCGACGACGTCGGCGTGCACCTGGCCGAGTCGGTGTTCGCCTTGCAGGGCATGTACTGCGCCGCCTGCTCCGGCGTGATCGAGACGGCCTTGCAGGCGCTGCCGGGTGTGTTGCAGGTCGAGGTGAATGCCGCAAGCCGCCGCGCCAAGGTCCGCTGGAACCCGATGCGCGTGAAGCTGGCGCAGCTGTTCAAGGCGGTGGAAGCCGCCGGCTACCGCGCACTGCCCGCGCAGCACGAGGCATTGCGGGTGGCGCGCCAGCGTGAATCTCGCCAGGCGCTGTGGCGCCTGTTCGTGGCCGGCTTCTGCATGATGCAGGTGATGATGCTCGTCGCCCCGGCCTACATGGCCGCGCCGGGCGAGATTGCGACCGACCTCGAAGCCCTGCTGCGCTGGGCCGCCTGGGTGCTCAGCCTGCCGGTGCTGCTGTTCTCGGCGGGGCCGTTCTTCTCGGGGGCCTGGAACGCGCTGCGGCAGCGCCGCATGGGGATGGACGTGCCGGTGGCGCTCGGCATCGCCATTACCTTCGTCGCGGGGACGGCAGTCACGTTCGATCCCGCCGGCCCGTTTGGGCGCGAGGTTTATCTCGATTCGATGACGATGTTCGTCACCTTCCTGCTGGCCGGGCGCTGGCTGGAATCGCGCGCCCGCGCCCGCAGCACCGAGGCGCTCGACGACCTGCTGCAGCGCATGCCCGACAGCGTGGAGCGCATCGACGACGCTGGCCGCAGCGAGACCGTGCTCGCATCGCGGCTGCGTGTCGGCGACCGGGTGCGCGTGGCGCTGGGCCAGGCCTTCCCCGGCGATGGAGAGCTGATCGATGGCAGCACGCAGGTCGACGAGGCCCTGCTGAGCGGCGAATCGCGCCCCGTCGAGCGCCGCGTGGGCGAATCGATCGTTGGTGGCACGGTGAACGTCGGCGTGCCGGTGCTGGTGCGCCTGAGTTGCGTGGGCGAGGGCACGCGCTACCGGCAGATCGTCGACCTGGTGCAGCGCGCGCTTGCCGAGCGGCCGCAGATGCTGCGAACAGCGGATCGATGGGCCGGCCCGTTCCTGTGGGGCGTGCTGGTGATGGCCGCGCTCGCGGGGGCGGCGTGGAGTGTCATCGACCCGTCGCGCGCCTTGTGGGTGGCCGTGTCGGTGCTGATCGTCACCTGCCCGTGCGCGCTGTCGCTGGCGGCGCCCGCCGCCCTGCTGAGCGCCGCCGGTGCGCTGGCGCGCCGCGGCGTGCTGGTGCAGCGCCTGGATGCGCTCGAAACACTGGCGCGCACGGACACCGCCTGCCTCGACAAGACCGGCACGCTGACGCAAGACCGGCTGGTGCTGGCGCACATTGGCGTGCACGAAGGCGCCGACCGGGGCGCCATGCTGGCGCGCGCCGCATCGCTGGCGGCGCTGTCGCGCCACCCCTTGTCACGCGCGCTGACGCAAGCCCTGCCCGCACCCGAGGGCGAGTGGTCGGCTGTGTGCGAGGTGGCGGGGCAGGGCATCCAGGCGCGCGATCCGCAAGGCCGGCTGTGGCAGCTCGGGTCGCCGACGTGGCTTGGCGTTCAAGCGTCCGCAGGGCGGCCGGTCGTGGCCTTCTCGCAGGTCGGAGGGCGGCCCGAAGACACCGCCGTTTTCGAGTTCGACGAGGCCCTGCGTGCCGATGCCGGCGAGGCCTTGCAACAGTTCCATGCGCAGGGCGTGGCAGTGCAGATGCTGTCGGGCGACTCGCAAGCCAGCGTCGACGCGGTGGCCAGGCGCTTGAGCATCTCGACCGCGCGTGGCTCTGCCACGCCCGAAGGCAAGCTGGCAGCGCTGAGCGCCTTGCAGGCCGAGGGGCATTGCGTGCTGATGGTCGGCGACGGCGTCAACGACGGGCCGGTACTGGCGCGTGCGGACGTGTCCTTCGCACTCGCCCACGGCAGCGCGCTGGCTCAGCAGCGCTCTGACTTCATCGTGCTGGGCAGCCGGCTGGCCGAGGTGCCCGCCGCGCGGGGGTTGGCGCAACGTACGGTGCGTGTGATGAGGCAGAACCTGCTCTGGGCGCTGCTCTACAACGCCGCTTGCGTGCCGCTGGCGCTCGCGGGCCTGTTGCCGCCGTGGGCGGCCGGTGCCGGCATGGCGTTGAGCTCGCTGGCCGTCGTGTTGAACGCGCTGCGCCTGTCGCGCTGAGGTATCCCCATGGAAAGCCTCTACCTGCTGCTGCCCCTGTCTGTGTTGCTCGTGCTGGCGCTGATCGGCGTCTTCGGCTGGGCAGTGAATGCCGGCCAGTTCGACGACCTGGACCGTGAAGGATGGCGTGTGCTCGAAGAGAACCGCGGCGAGACATCGGCCACGGCACGCACGCCGTTTGATCCTGATCAAGCCTGAGCAGGCACCCCGTCGAGACAATTCTCGAACGATGACAGCGATACCGAGGACACAACCATGACCCAATCGACACCGGCCCTCGCGGCGCCGGTTTACAGCGACCGCGTGGTGCGGAGCTTTGCGCTGGCCTCCGTGCTGTGGGGCGTGGTCGGCATGCTCGTCGGCGTGGTGATCGCGGCTCAGCTCACCTGGCCTGAACTCAACTTCGGCATCTCGTGGCTGAGCTACGGCCGGTTGCGCCCGCTGCACACCAACGCGGTGATCTTCGCCTTCGGCGGCTGCGCGCTCTTCGCCTCGAGCTACTACGTGGTGCAGCGCACCTGCCAGGTCAGCCTCTTCGCCGAGAAGCTTGCGATGTTCACCTTCTGGGGCTGGCAGGCAGTGATCGTGGCCGCTGCCATCTCGCTGCCCATGGGCTACACGCAGGGCAAGGAATACGCCGAACTCGAATGGCCGATCGACATCCTGATCACCATCGTGTGGGTGGCCTATGCGGTCGTCTTCTTCGGCACCATCGGCATCCGCAAGGTGCGCCACATCTACGTGGCGAACTGGTTCTTCGGCGCGTACATCCTGGCGATTGCGCTGCTGCACATCGTCAACAGCGCGGCCATTCCGGCCGGCTTCATGAAGAGCTATTCGGCCTACGCCGGTGTGCAAGACGCGATGGTGCAGTGGTGGTACGGCCACAACGCCGTAGGCTTCCTGCTTACCGCGGGCTTCCTCGGCATGATGTATTACTTCATCCCGAAGCAGGCCGAGCGGCCGGTGTATTCGTATCGCCTGTCGATCGTGCACTTCTGGGCGCTGATCTTCACCTACATGTGGGCGGGCCCGCACCACCTGCACTACACCGCGCTGCCCGACTGGGCGCAAAGCGTGGGCATGGTCTTCTCGTTGGTGCTGCTGGCGCCGAGCTGGGGCGGCATGATCAATGGCGTCATGACTTTGAGCGGCGCCTGGCACAAGCTGCGTGACGACCCGATCCTCAAGTTCCTGATCGTGGCGCTGTCGTTCTACGGCATGGCGACCTTCGAGGGGCCGATGATGTCGGTCAAGACCGTCAACGCCCTCAGCCACTACACCGACTGGACCGTCGGCCACGTGCACGCCGGCGCGCTCGGCTGGGTGGGCCTGATCACGATGGGCAGCCTGTACTACATGATCCCGCGCATGTTCGGCCAGACCCGGATGTACAGCGTGCGTGCCATCGAGCTGCACTTCTGGGTGTCCACGATCGGCATCGTGCTCTACATCGCCGCGATGTGGATCGCCGGTGTGATGCAAGGCCTCATGTGGCGTGCAGTGAACCCCGACGGCACGCTGGTCTACAGCTTCGTCGAGAGCGTCAAGGCCACCTTCCCGTTCTACGTGGTGCGCCTGGCCGGTGGCCTGCTCTACCTGAGCGGCATGCTGATCATGAGCTGGAACGTCGTGAAGACCGCCCTCAACGGCCGCACGGTCAGCGTGCCGGTCCCCGCGGTGGCAATGGCCTGAACGCAGCGAAAGAACACCATGGCTCAACAGCACAAGACACACGACACCCCCGAGCGCGGCTTCAGCCACGAGAAGATCGAGACCAACAACTTTCTGATGATCGTGCTCATCCTGCTCGTCGTGGCGGTGGGCGGCTTCGTCGAGATCGTTCCGCTGTTTTTCCAGCGCTCGACCACGCAGGCGGTCGAAGGGCTCAAGCCCTACACCGCACTGCAGCTCGCCGGGCGCGACATCTATGTCCGGGAGGGTTGCTACAACTGCCACTCGCAGATGATCCGGCCCTTCCGCTCCGAGACGCTGCGCTACGGCCACTACTCGACGGCCGGTGAGTTCGTCTACGACCACCCGTTCCAGTGGGGCAGCAAGCGCACCGGGCCCGACCTGCACCGCGTGGGTGGCAAGTACAGCGACGAGTGGCACCGCCTGCACCTCGAGAACCCGCGCGACCTGGTGCCCGAATCGAACATGCCGGCCTATCCGTGGCTCGCCAAGACGCGCGTCGATGCGGAGTCGCTGCCCACGCACCTGAAAGCGTTGCGTGCTGTCGGCGTGCCGTACACCGACGCCGAGATTGCTGCCTCTGCCGAGGCCGTGCAGAACCAGACCGAGCTCGATGCACTCGTCGCCTACCTGCAGGTGATGGGCACCGCGCTCAAGTGAGAAAGAAGAACCATGGACGTCAATGACCTTCGGATCGTCGTGACCCTGCTGTCGTTTGTCTGCTTCGCAGGCACCGTGGCCTGGACCGTATCGCGCCGCAACAAGCGGGCCTTCGACGAAGCGGCGCTGATTCCGTTCACCGTCGACGAGTCGGCACCTGTCCCTGCACGAGGGGCAAGCCATGAGTGACTTCTTCAACAACGGCTGGTCCGTCTTCATCGCCGTCGCGACGGTGGTGTCGCTCATCGCCTGCCTGGTGCTGCTGGCCATCGCCAGCAAGCGCAAGGTCATGTCCAGCGACAACAGCACCGGCCACGTGTGGGACGGTGACCTCACCGAACTCAACAACCCTCTGCCGCGCTGGTGGATGATTCTCTTCGTGCTGACCGTGTTCTGCGGCGGCGCGTACCTGTTCCTCTACCCCGGCCTCGGCAGCCACCAGGGCAGCCTGGGCTGGACGAGCCAGCGCGAGTACGAGGCCGAGCAGGCCGAGGCCCAGAAGGCGATGGCCGGCGTGTACGCGGGCTACATGGCGCAGACCGCCGAGGTGCTGGCCAAGAACCCTGCGGCCATGGGCATCGGCGAACGCCTCTTCATCAACAACTGCGCGGCCTGCCACGGGTCGGACGCACGCGGCAGCAAGGGCTTCCCGAACCTGACCGACACCGACTGGCTCTACGGCGGCTCGCTCGAGACCATCAAGCAGACCATCACCAACGGCCGCCAGGGCATGATGCCGCCGATGGCCGCAGCCGTGGGCGGCGCACAGGACGTGAGCGATGTCGCCCACTACGTGCTGAGCCTGTCGGGCAGCCCGTACAACTCGATCCAGGCCTACTCGGGCAAGAAGAAGTTCGGCGCCTGCGCAGCCTGCCACGGTGTCGACGGCAAGGGCAACCAGGCCCTGGGTGCGCCCAACCTCACCGACAAGGTGTGGCTGCATGGCTGGGGCGAAGACGCCATCACCGCGATGGTCAACAAGGGCAAGACGAACGTGATGCCGGCGCACGGCAAGCGCCTGTCGCCGGAGCAGATCCACGTGCTCGGAGCCTACGTGTGGAGCCTGTCGCAGTCGCCTGCGGTGGCCAACCCTTAAGGCGGCATCTGCATGGCCGGCTCGCGCGTCATTCCGATCGCCGCCGCTCAGGCGGTCACCGATGCCGAAGGCGAGACGGTCTGGCTGTACGAGAAGCAGAAGAAGATCTACCCCCGCTCGGTGACGGGTTGGTTCGCCAAGTGGCGCTGGGCCATGGTGTGGATCACCCAGCTCGTGTTCTACGGGCTGCCCTGGCTCACCTGGAACGACCGGCCTGCGGTGCTGTTCGAGTTGGCCTCGCGCCGCTTCTACATCTTCGGGCTGGTGCTGCACCCGCAGGACTTCATCTACCTCACCGCGCTGCTGGTGCTCAGCGCGCTGTCGCTGTTCCTCTTCACCGCGGTGGCGGGGCGGCTGTGGTGCGGCTTTGCCTGCCCGCAGACCGTCTACACGGAAATCTTCCTCTGGGTCGAGCGCCACACCGAAGGTGACCGCATCGCCCGCATGCGGCTCGACGCGGCGCCGTGGTCGCTCGACAAGCTGTGGCGCAAAGGCGCGAAGCAGGGCGCCTGGATCACCCTCAGCCTGTGGACGGGTTTCACCTTCGTCGGCTACTTCACGCCCATCCGCGCCTTGTGGGCCGAGGCATTCACCCTGGGATTCGGGCCTTGGGAATGGTTCTGGGTGCTGTTCTACGGCTTCGCCACCTACGGCAACGCCGGCTACCTGCGCGAGCAGGTCTGCACCTACATGTGCCCCTACGCGCGCTTCCAAAGCGCGATGTTCGACCGCGACACCATGATCGTCAGCTACGACACCGAGCGTGGCGACCCACGCGGTTCGCGCGGGCGCAAGGTCGACCCGCGCAAGGAAGGCCTGGGCGACTGCATCGACTGCGGGCTGTGTGTGCAGGTCTGCCCGACTGGCATCGACATCCGCCAGGGCCTGCAGTACCAGTGCATCAGCTGCGCCGCCTGTGTGGACGTGTGCGACGGCGTGATGGACAAGATGGCCTACCCGCGCGGGCTGATCCGCTTTGCCACGCAGAACGGGTTGGCCAAGCACTGGAGCCGTGCGCAGACGCTCAAGCGCGTGTTCCGGCCCCGCGTGCTCATCTACGGCAGCGTGCTCGCACTCATCGCCACCGGCTTCGTGGCCAGCCTCGCGCTGCGCAGCCCCTTCCGCGTGGACGTGGTGCGCGACCGCGGCGTGCTGGCGCGCATGGTCGGCGAAGGGCAGATCGAGAACGTGTACCGCCTGCAGGTGATGAACGCCACCGAATCGGCGCAGCACTACCGCGTGACGCTGGCCGGTTTGCCCGACGCGGTGGTCACCTCCCACGCCGACTTCGAGGTCGGCCCGGCGCAGGCGCGCTGGCTGGCCGTGAGCGTGCGCATCCCACCCGAAAGCGCGCGTGCCGTGGGGTCGGGCGTGCACCCGGTCCAGTTCCATGTCGAGCGCGTTGCGCGAGGCGGCGAGTCGTCTGCAGCCGTGCACGAGAAATCAACTTTTGTGGTTCCGCGATGAACCCGATTACCGAGAGAGGCAGCTCATGACATCAGCGACGAAACCCGACACGAAGGCGCAGCCCTGGTGGCGCTTCGGCATGGTGTGGCTGGTGATCGCCGGCCCGGCCGTGGTGGTGGTAGCGAGCTTCGCCACCTTGCGCCTGGCCCTCGTCCATGGCGACCAGGTGATCAACGAGCCGCCGGCGCAGACGCAATACGACGACTCGCACACGCCCGCGCTCAAGGCGCGCAACCACGCGGCCACGCCGCGTCCGTGACAGCACCATGACCACGGTGATGAAGCGACGCGCGTTGCAGATCCTCTGGCCGGCCTTCCTGATGGCCGGCGTGATGGAGGCGTTGCTGTTCGTCGTCGTCGACCCGAGCGACCTCCAGTGGTTCGGCGCCACGCCGCTCGACTGGTCGCGGCAGGCCGTCTACACCGTGACCTTCATGCTGTGCTGGGGCGTGATCGCCACCTCCGGCGCACTGACCCTGCTGCTGGTCGGCAAGGCCGACGAGCCGGACTGCAGTGAGCCGCTGTGACGGGAGGCTGCTGAACTGCAGCCTCCGCGATTGATCCACGTCAAGCGGGTCGCGGCCTGCCTTGGGCACAGTGGCGGGCATGAGCTCCACCACCACCCGTTCCGCTGAAGAAACCGCATCGCCCACCTCCGTCTCGGCCGGCATCACCACCGAGATGCTGCAGCGCCTGGACGTGCCCGGCCCGCGCTACACCTCATACCCCACCGCCGACCGCTTTGTCGACGGCTTCGGCGCGGCCGATCTCGGGGCCGCGCTGCAGCGACGCGCCACGGCGACCGCAAGCCCGCCGCTGTCGCTGTACGTTCACATTCCCTTCTGCGAATCGATCTGCTACTACTGCGCCTGCAACAAGGTGGTCACGCGCGACCATGGGCGTGCGGCCGCCTACCTGGTCGCGCTGGAGCAGGAGATGGCACTGTATGCGCAGGCACTGGGTGCGCGACGCAGCATCTCGCAGTTGCACTTTGGCGGCGGCACACCCACCTTCCTCAGCGACCAGGAGCTTCGCCGCCTGATGGCATCGCTGCGCCGCGCATTCGACATCGCCCCCGGTGCCGAGATGTCGATCGAGGTCGACCCGCGCACCGTCACGCGTCAGCGCCTGCAGCACCTGGCCGGCCTGGGCTTCAACCGCCTCAGCTTCGGCGTGCAGGACTTCGACGAGCGCGTGCAACGTGCCGTGCACCGCCTGCAGCCTCACGACGCCGTGCGTGATCTCGTCATCGCAGCGCGCGAGATCGGTTTCGAATCCATCAACATGGACCTGATCTATGGCCTGCCGCTGCAGACGCCCGAGTCATTCGCCCGCACCATTGCGCAGGTCAGCGCGCTGCGGCCCGACCGCATCGCGCTGTATGCCTATGCGCACCTGCCGCAGCGCTTCAAGCCGCAGCGCCGCATCCAAACGACCGAGCTGCCACCGGCGGGCGACCGTGTCGAGATGCTCGGCATGGCGATCAGCGGCTTCCTCGAGCATGGCTACGACTACATCGGCATGGACCATTTCGCACTGCCGACCGACGCGCTGAACGTGGCCAAGAAGCAGGGGAGGCTGCACCGCAACTTCCAGGGCTACAGCACCCAGCCGGATTGCGACCTGATCGGTCTGGGCGTCTCGGCCATCGGTGAGATGGGCGGCTGCTACAGCCAGAACGCGAAGACCTTGCCCGAATACTACGAGGCGTTGGCGGCAGGCCGCCTGCCGGCGGTGCGTGGCCTGAACCCCGATGCCGATGACAGGCTGCGGCGCCAGATCATCATGTCGCTCATGTGTCAGGGCAGCGTCGACCTCGACGCCATCGAGCGGCAGCACCGCATTGACGCGCGGCTGTACTTCTTCGACGAACTGGTGCGGCTGCAAGCGCTGGCTGAAAAAGGGCTGATCGAGCTCAGCGACGGTGTCGTGACCGTCACGCGCACCGGCTGGTTCTTCGTGCGCGCCGTGGCCATGGTGTTCGACCGCCACCTGCATGCCGCGCGCGACAGCGAGCGTTTCTCGCGCATCGTCTAAGGGCGACCCGAGATGGATGCAGCGCTCGTGCTCAGCGGCGTGCTGATGGGCGCCGCAGGCATACCCCACTGCATGGCGATGTGCGGCGCGTCCAGCTCGGCGGTGCTCGGCCCCTGCAGCCGGTCTGGGAACGGGGGCGCGGCGAGCCTGGCCTTTCACCTCGGGCGCGTCGCGAGCTATGCGGCCGCGGGTGCAGTGGCTGCGTCCAGCGTCGTGATGCTTCGCGTGCTTGGCGACTTCTCCCCGGCCCTGCGGCCGCTGTGGACGCTGGTGCACGTGGCCGCACTGGCGCTCGGCCTGTGGCTGCTGGTGACCGGCCGTCAACCGGCCCGGATGTCAGCGCAGCCGCGTGCGTTGCCGCAAAAACTCGTTCGAGAAGGCTGGCAGCGTGTGACAGGCCCGGCTCGTGCGGGTGCCGTCGGCGCTGCCTGGGTCGCCTGGCCATGCGGGCTGCTGCAGTCAGCGTTGATCGTTGCGACGCTGGCCAGCTCGGCCACCGGCGGCGCGATGGTGATGGGCGGCTTCGCGCTGGCCTCGTCGTCGGGTCTGTGGGCAGCCAGCCGCATCGTCTTGCATGGGTCAGGCCGAGGCGTGCTCGGTCTCGTGAGTGGTGCCTGGGTGGTCCGCTTCTCCGGCGCGTGCCTCGCGGCAGCATCGGCTTGGGCCTTGGGGCATGGCCTGTGGCAACGGGTCGTGGCGTTGTGTTTCTCGGCCTGAACCGCTGGCGCGCGTGTCGAGCGGAACGGGTTGATCTCTCATTGATGGGGAAGTTATGAAAACGCGACGTCTATTCCTGCAAATGTTGCCGGCCGGCGGGGCCACATGGCTGCTTCCGCAGCCCGCCTTTGCCCAGCAGTACTCACGCCTTGAAGAATCCGACCCGCGCGCCGTGGCGGTGGGCTACGTCGAAGACGCGGCGCGCGTCGACGCGAGGAAGTACCCGAAGTACCGGCCCGGCCAGCTCTGCACCACCTGCGACCTGTACCTGGCCAAGCCCACGCAACCCTGGGCACCGTGCACCTTGTTCCCGAAGCGCGTGGTGGCCGGCAAGGGCTGGTGCGATGCGTTTCGGACGCGGAGCACCTGAGACCCTGCGCCGAAGGTGGCGTGATCGAGGGTTAGTTGGCCTCCACCACCGTGGCCGGCGCGCACGCCGCCGACCCGCAGCCTCGAATCTCGTTGACCGGCAATAGTTCGGGGCGCGACACGTCGCCGGTCGCGATGTCGAACCCGATCCCGCGCAAGTGCAACGCCAACGCAGCGTCCATGCTTTGTGCGTGTTGCGGGAACCAGATTGCCAGTTCATGCGCCATCTGGCGGATCACGTGCAGTTGGCCGGTTTTGCCCTGAACGAGTCCTTCGCGCATCACGCCCAGCACCACCTTGTGCTGGGTCGAGTGGCAGTTGCCGGAGGCGAAGTGCGCTTGGCGCATCCAGCGGTCTTCCTGTGCGAAGTGCTCGTCCGTGTGGTCGATCAACGCCGCCCAGGCTTCTACGAGGCCGTCGTCGGGGGCGTCAGCGGCAATGGCAAGCAGGTCGACGAACTCGCGGTGCGTCTCGTCCATCAGAGGCAGGTTCAGCGAGAGGGCGTCGGACCAAAGCAGTTCGGTCATCGGTGTTTCCTTTGGGAGTAGCAGGGAGCAGAAGGCCTGTCGGGCTTGCTCCCACGATCGCGGACATCGTCGGCGTCAGTGGGAACTCATGGACGCATGGTGCAGCGGCGGGTACGCCGGTGTCTTTGACATGCATCAGTCAGGTATCGTTCAACCCCGGGTGCGGCACCAGTCACCGATGGCCTGATTGGCGGAGCAAACCTCGATGCCTGAGGCGGCCAATGCAGCCAACGAAACGCCTTGGACGGTGGTGGCGGCGTACGCAGTGCCTTCTGGGCCGGATCGAGAAAAGGTGGCACAGGCATCACCCACGACGATCGTCACGTAGCCCAGATCTTTGGCTTCTCTGGCCGTGGCGGTGACGCATGCATCTGTTGCCATGCCGACGATCACCAAGGCGCTGGGATTGATGTCTTGCAGCGCCCGAAGAAGCTCGGTGCTCTTGAGCGCGCTGTTCGTGTACTTCCGGAAGACGGTCTCGCTTTCGAGCGGCGCAAGCTCCTGCTTGATGGCATTGCCCGCACTGCCTTCGGCGAGCGGCGAGTTCGGCCGCCGAGAGATGTGCTGGGTGTACAGGACCGGTTGGGCGGCATTGCGCCAGGCACTGAGCAGACGCTGGACGTTGACCTCGCAGTGTGCGTTGCAGCGCTCGCCGTACTGCGGATCGTCAAGCCCGCTCTGCATGTCAACCAGGATCAATGCAACGGCACGCTCGCTCACGTTGATGCTCCACGCAGTGAATGTGCTCCGCAGCTTGCCAGAATCCGGCGCTGAACGCGTTATGCCATCGCCGTCAGCAGCAGCGCCTGCAGCGTGAAGTTGGGCTCCTCGTTCGTCTCGAAGTGTTGATGGCAAGCCAGGTCATTAAAGACCGGCCTGCCGGTAGTGCGCTCCAGCCGTTCCACGGCGTCCGACGCGACGCCGTGGCAGTCGATGGCGTCGTAGAGGCGGCCGAGCAGGTGACCCAGCGCGTCGGGGGCGCGGGTTGAGACATCCAGCGCCTCGCTGGGGCGGATGTGGGTCACCTGCGCTCCCAGTTCACCGGCGGCGCGGCGAAAGAGTTCGAGGTGCGGGCAGGTGGCGTCTTCGCACAGCACCGCCAGGTTCTTGCCGCGGAGCGACTGCAGCGGATGACCTGCGCGAGCGGACCGTTCCAGTGCGGACGCCATGTCGAACACGCGCTGCCGCTCTGCAGCGGGCAGGGTGTCAAGCGACCAGCGCTTGTGAAGTTGGGGTGCGTGTTGCATGGGCGAGAAAGTCGATGTGACAAGACTAGTGATCCCGGGCCGCGCCGGCTTGATCGGCATCAAATTCGCTGCTTGAAGGCGCATCGACGGCGTGGGGAATGCTCGAATCCGGCCTGCTGATACACGCCAGACACAGATCGTTCACGCTGTGTTACGCAGCGACGCACGCTGTTGGCACCCTGTTGACGCGGGATTTTTAAGCTCCTGTTCATTCGATACACACCTAGATGCAGGAGCCCACCATGCTGAACGCCGCCACGATCACCCCGAGCCTGAACATGCCGCATCGGTCTGCCGCTCACCAGCAGGCCGAGCGGCCGCTCGCTGCTCCGCGGGCATCGGGCACCAGCCAGCGCATTGCCGATTCGCTGAAGCTCGTGGGCGACACGCTCGCAGTCACGCGCCGGCTTCTGCACGCAGGTGACAAGGTCTACCAGGCCGGCGAGCGCTTCGAGTGCTTGCACATCATCAACTCGGGCATCTTCAAGATCGTGAACCTTTCGGCCGATGGGCGCGAGCAGGTCGTCGCTTTGCAGTTCAAGGGCGACTGGCTGGGCTTCGACGGCATTGCTGCCGGCCACCACGGCTGCGACGCCATCGCCATGGACACCGGCGAGGTGTGGACGGTGCGCTACGACAAGCTGCTGCAGGCCTGTGCCCAGCAGCCGATGCTGATGACGGTGCTGCATGGCGCCATGAGCCGCGAGATGACCCGCGACCGCGACTCCATCCTGTCGATCTGCACCTTGCCGGCCGATGCCCGGGTGGCCGATTTCCTGCGCAACTGGGCCGAGTCACTCTCCGACTGCGGGCTGCGCCACGACCAGATCACGCTGCGCATGACGCGCGCCGAGATCGGCAACTTTCTCGGCATGAAGCTCGAAACGGTGAGCCGCGCGCTGTCACGCCTGGCGCGTGAAGAAGTGATCTGCTTCAGCGAGAACGGCCGCCGCGACGTTCACATCCCCGACCTGGCTTTGCTCGAGGCCTTCATTCAGCGCTGCGTGGCGCCGCAGACACCGACCACGATCCAGTGAGCGGTCAGCGCTCGGCGGGCTGAACGGCCGCGAGCGCCTGGGCCATGGCCGCCTGCAGCTCTTCGCGGCTGTAGGGCTTGGCCAGCAGCTCCCACGAGGCGGGAGCGGTCTGGTTGATGTCGAGCAGCTCGGCGGAGAACCCCGACACCAACAACACCGCCACGCCGGGCCGGCGCGCGAGCACCTCGCGGGCGAGATCTGTGCCGCGCATGCCGGTGCCCAGGGCCACGTCGCTGAGCAGGAGGTCGAACTCGGCATCGGCCGTGAGCCCTTGCAAGGCCTGCTCGGCATTGGCGAATGCGGCCACCATGCAGTCGAGCGCGGCGAGGAAGCGCAGCGCCACCGCGCGCACCTCAGGCTCGTCTTCCACCAGCATCACGCGCAGCTTGGGTGGCAGTGCTCGTGTGGCGGGGTGGGCTTCGCCAGCACCAGGCGCCGCGCCGTGCCGCGGAAGGTAGAGCGTGACGGTCGTGCCGACACCGGGCGCGCTGTCCAGCGTGACCGCACCTTTCGACTGCTTCACGAAGCCGTAGACCGTGCTCAGGCCGAGGCCGGTACCGCGACCGCTTTCCTTGGTGGTGAAGAAGGGCTCGAAAGCGCGTTCCTTCACCGCCTCGGACATGCCGGCTCCGTTGTCTGTGATCGAGATTGAGAGGTAGCCTGATGCAGACCGCTCGTGGGGCGCGAAGTCGTCATGCAGCTCCGGCGGCAGGCTGCCGATGTCGCTGCAGGCGAAGATCAGCTTGCCACCGCCCGGCATCGCGTCGCGGGCGTTGATCGCGATGTTGAGCAGCGCCGATTCGAGCTGCCCGGCATCGGCGACGCCGGCGGGGCAGTGCGCCTCGGCCTGCACCTCGATGCGGATGCGCTGGTCGACGGTGCGCCTGAGCATGTCGGCCAGCGAATGCAGCATGCCGGGCACATCAATGCGGCTCGGGCTCAGCACCTGCCGCCGCGAAAAGGCGAGCAGCTTGCTGGTCAACTCGGCACCGCGCTTGCTGGCGCGCGTGGCGGCTGCCACCAACTGCTGCGTGTGCGCATCGTCGGCAATGGCGGGCACCTCTTCCAGCACCTGCAGGTTGCCCTGGATCACCGTCAGCAGGTTGTTGAAATCGTGGGCGATGCCGCCGGTGAGCTGGCCGACGCTCTCCAGGCGTTGCGCGTGGCTCAGCGTTTCTTCGGTCTGCACCCGCTGCAGCGTGGCGGCGAGCAGGTTGGACAGCGACTCCAGGAAGTGGACCTCGTCGTCACCGAAACGCTGGGCCTGTTTGGACCGAACACTCAGCACCCCCACGCGCTTGCCCCGGTCAGACAGCGGCACGGTCAGCGCGCTCACAAGTCCAGCGGCCAGGTAGTGCGGTGGCACGGTAAATCGCTGCTCGATACGGTAGTCGGGGATGACCGTGTGTTGCGCGGCAGCCATGGCGAAGCCCGCCGGCGTGTCGGCTGTGTTGGGCATGCGCGTGCCCACGCCTTCTTCGGGCAGCAAGCCGGCACCAGCGGCGACAAGAAACTCGAGCTGGTTCGGTTCGAGCAGGAACAGCACCGACATCTCCACCTGCAGCGCCTCCACAGCGACGGCGCACACCTGCTGCAGCAGCACCTGCGGGTCGCGCGCGTCGACGGCCACGCGGCCCATCTGCGCCACGTACTCGCTGTATCGCGCGCGCTGCAGCGCCTGCTTGACGCGCGGGTAAGCGCCGATGCCGCGCACGGCCACCACGACCAGCGGCACCGCGCTGTCGTGAAGCGGGCTGAGCGCGATCTCGACCATCACCTCGCTGCCGTCGAGCCGCTTGGCGACGAGGTCCATCTGCGTGCCCATCGGTCGGGCTCGCGGCTTGTGGGCGTAGGCATGGCGGTACTCGGCATGGCGCGGGCGAATACTGTCGGGCACCAGCACGTCGACGTTCAGGCCGACGAGTTGCCCTGATGCGTAGCCGAACAAGGTGTCGGCGGCCGGGTTGGCGAGCACGATGCGGCCTTGCGCGTCGACCAGCAACAAGGCGTCGGGGTAGGCGCCGAAGATCGAGCGGAAGATGGACTGCGGGTCGATTCCGGCCGGGAGGCCGTCGGGGCCCGAGGGCGTGCTCATGATGTCGTCACGGGCGGCACGAACACATAACCCGCACTGCGAACCGACTTGATGATCTGCGGGTCTTCGGGGTCGGCCTCGATCTTCTTGCGCAGGCGGCCCACTTGCACGTCGATCGTCCGGTCGAAGGGCGCTGCTTCGCGTCCGCGCGTTTGCTCGAGCAAGAAGTCGCGTGACAGCACGCGCCCCGGGTGGGTGGCAAAGGCGCTCAACAAGTCGAACTCGCCTGAGGTCAGCGTCACTGTGGCGCCTTGCGGGCCCTCGAGCCGCCGAGCGGCGGTGTCGAGCCGCCAGCCGGCGAAGCACAGCACGGTGGATGTGGTCTGCGCAGGCGCTTGCGCAACTGCCGCCGGTGCGGACTCGATGCGGCGCATCACCGCCTTGACTCGCGCGACGAGCTCGCGCATGTCGAACGGCTTGGTCACGTAGTCGTCGGCACCGATCTCCAGGCCCACGACCTTGTCGACCGCATCGCCGCGGCCGGTCACGATCACCAGCCCGCAGTGCCAGTGCTCGCGCAGCTGGCGGGCGATGACAAAGCCGTCTTCACCCGGCAAGCCCAGGTCGAGCAGCACGAGCGACGGTGGGTCCGACGCCATCAGGGCCATCAGCGCGCGGCCCGAGTGCAGCGGGGTCACGCGATAACCATGGCTGGCCAGGTAGTTGGCCAACAGGGTGGTGATGTCGACGTCGTCGTCGACGATGGCAATGTGGGTGCTTGTCACGGGCCGTCTGCGAAGGGGGATCGGGGCATCCCGCCCGGCCGGGCGAGGGTGCCTAGGTTACCCGTTTCGCAAGAGCCCACCAATCACGGGGCGCGAGCCTGACCGTGGCGCTCTGTCCCTGAGGTTTCCCTGGTGAGGCCACTTAGCGAATGATCAGCATCGGCGTCTTGCAGCGCGCCATGACGCCGTGGACCACCGACCCGAGCACCAGTGAGCCGAGCGTCGAGTGGCCGTGCGAGCCCATCACGAGCAGGTCGAAATCGCCTTCCTTGGCCGCGGTGGAAATGGCCTCTGCCGCATGGCCGGTGGTCTGGATGGTGTTGACGGTCCAGCCCTGCTGGGCGGCGAAGGCCAGCACAGGATTCAGCACCTCGTCGGCCTTCTCCTTGTAGTAGCCATTGATCGTTCCGCGGTCGATGAAGTGGCTGACCTCGTGGGGCAGGGAGGTGACCACCGTCATCACGGAGAAGCGATTCTCCGGGCCGATCAGTTCGTCGTGAGCGGCCAGGTAGGCCAGCATGTGCTTGGTGAATTTGCTGCCATCGACAGCCAACAGGATTTTCATGGTGTGCCTTTCAAGGTTGCTTGAACWCGGGCTAGGGTCTTCCTCGCCTTCATGCTTGGCAGCGTAGGCGGAACGGCGCGCAAAGCCTTGATGCAGCGCAATGTCGACCACACGCGCTGGGATTCGATGCCGGCGTTGATCCGCCTCAAGGCCTGTGCATGCGGGCGTGCCTAGGCTGCAGCGCATGAACACTAGCACCAGCACAAAGCGCCTGCTCGTCGTGCAGGGACACCCCGACGGGACGCGGGCCCACCTCTGCCACGCGCTGGCCGATGCCTATGTGAAAGGGGCCGAGGGGCGCGGGCCACCAGGTGCGCCGCGTGACCGTCAGCGCGCTCGACTTTTCCCTGCTGCGCAGCCAGGCCGAGTGGGAGCAGGGCGTGCTGCCGCCGGGCCTGGTCGACGCCCAGCAAGCCATCGCATGGGCCGAGCACATCGTGATCGTGTTTCCCTTGTGGCTGGGCGGCATGCCCGCGCTCCTGAAAGGCTTTCTCGAGCAGGTAGCGCGCCCGGGCTTTGCGCTCGGCAAGTCCGACGGGAAGGGCTTGCCCGAGAAACTCTTGGCCGGCCGTTCGGCGCGGCTGGTGGTGACGATGGGCATGCCGGCGCTTGTGTACCGCTGGTACTTCCGTGCGCACAGCCTGAAGGCGCTGGAGCGCAACATCCTCGGGTTCGTGGGCATCGCGCCGGTTCGCGAAACGCTGGTCGGCATGGCCGGCAACCTGGACCAGAAGCACGCCGACCGCTGGTTGACCAAACTGCATGCGCTGGGCCGCGAGGGCGGCTGATTGACGAGCCGAGGCCGACCGTCCAACTCGCTCTTCGCAGGTCGCGGAACCTTCAGAGCGTCGGCTGCACCGCGACGGATCTGGCTTGGACGAAGGCCTGCAGGGCCGGTAGATGCAGCACCTCGATGCAGCGGTGTGCGGCATCCGAGAAGCCGATCAAGCCCTCGTGCTTCAGGTGCGACAGCGCCCGGCTGACGCTCTCGATCGTCATGCCCAGCAGCTCGGCGATGTCGTGGCGCGCCAGCGGCAAGTTGACTGCGACGCGTGTGCCCGAGTCTCCGGGATGCGAGCGCTCGATCAAGTCGAGCAGGAAGCGCCCCATTCTTTCGGTGACAGGCAGACGCCGCCACGCGGTCGCGACCTGGCGGTGCCGTGCCATTTCGCGCCCCATCTCGGCATGCAAGGCTTGCAGCAGCGACGGCCAGGCACGCAGGGCGTTCAGCAGCTCGTCGTAGTCGATGCAGGCCAGCTGGGTGTCGCAGAGCGCGATGGCGCTCCATTCATAGGCACCGCCGGCGATGCCGTCGAATCCGAGCCAGTCGGGCGACAGGTGGAGCGCGGCCACGCGCGTTCGCCCGTCAAGGCAATCGCGCGTTGTCTTGAGCGCGCCGCTGGTGACGACGAACAGCGTGGTGAACGGGTTGCCTGACGCATAGACGACGTCTCCGGCATGCACGAGCCGCCGGGTCACCTGGACGCGATCGCGCAGCAGGCTCAACAGTGCAGAGCTTGGCCCAGCGCTTTGCATCGGCGCCCGGTACGAATTCAATGAGATCACGTTCGCTGCCACGGATGACTCTCTCAATCGGCGTGAGTGAGGAACCACGACAGCGCGCCGACGATGATCGCGGCCAGCAAGCCCAGAGCGACCAAGCCCACGCCGATCCACTTCAACCATTCGATCCAGTCCATCGGCCTCTCCTGGTTGTCAGCTCCTGAGTGAACCTTGCGCGCTATCGCCTGCAAGTCGACACGCCGAAGAGGCTGTAGAGCGGGCAGCTCGCGATCGCACCGGTGAGCAGTGGCACCAGGCCGATGAGACCCCAGTAGCCGATGACGCCGGAGAGGCTCAGGCCGAGCAGCGCAAGCCCCAGCAGGATGCGCAGACCGCGATCGATGTTGCCGACGTTGAGGGTACCCATGGTGAGCTCCGGTGAATCTGCCCTGCGGGGTGCAAGCGCTGAAGGAATCTTCTGCGCGCCAGCGACATAGGACTTTGATTCAGCGCAAGCAATGCGGAGTGCGTGCAGCCGAAACTGGCGCATCTGTTCAACGGGAGACCCTCATGTATTCGCGCATCCTGGTGCCGATCGACGACAGCGCTCCGGCACAACGCGGCCTCTATGAGGCCGTCGTCCTGGCCCGCGCCCTCGGCTCGCAACTTCACTTCTTGCACGTGGTCGACCTGCGTGCGTTGATCTCCAGCGGTGCCGGCTACTCGCCTGTTCCACAGCTGATCGACGACTGGAAAGCCATGGGCGAACTGCACGTCGCCAAGGCCGTCGAGCGAGCGCGCGAGCAGGGCGTGGCGGCAGACAGCGCGGTGATGTGCGACCCCGCCTTGCGGGTGTGCGACGCCATCCTCGAAGAAGCCAAACGCAGCAAGGCCGAGCTGATCGTGATGGGCACACATGGCCGCCGCGGTCTCACGCGCGTAGCGCTGGGCAGCGACGCCGAACTGGTGCTGCGCGAAAGCGCGGTGCCGGTGTTGCTGGTGCGGGCTGCGGCCTGAGCTAAGAAGAAACTCGAACTCGTTCCCTCAGCTCATTTGCCGCAAAACGGCCCCAGAGCATCTCGTTCCATCACTTCGCGTTCGCCAACGCAACAGCATCCGCCCCGGCCGCGAAGTGCAACCGCTCCGACGTGTCGTTCGCCGCCTCCCACACCGCCTGCGCAACGTCCAACGGATCGGTGGTCACGGAGACCTTGGCAAACCCGGCGAACACGCCTTGCGCATAGGCCGCGTACGGTTCGGTGATGAGCCCTTGCATGCGCGGACCGCCGTTCTCCGCGAAGCGGGTGTCCGGGCAGTAGCCTGGCTCGACCAGCTTGACGCGCACGTTGAACTGTTGGAGCTCGTTTGCGAGCGAAGCGGTGAAACCTTCGACTGCCGTCTTGCTCGCGGTGTATGCAGCAACCAGAGGGAACGGCGCCAGCGTCGCACTGGACGTGACGTTGACGATGACGCCAGCCTTGCGCTGCCGGAACTGGGGGAGCACCGACTGTGTCATGGCCATCGCGCCGAAGGTGTTGGTCTCGAAGAGCTCGCGCACAGTCTCCATCGGCGTGGCCTCGAACGCGCCCAGCAGCCCGATGCCTGCGTTGTTCACCAGCACGTCGATGGGGCCGGCTTCCGCGACTGCGGCTGCAATGCTCTCTGGCTTGGTGACATCGAGCGCAAGCACCCGCAGCCGCTCGCGGCGGGGCAGAACGTCTTCGCGAGGGGTTCGCATGGTGGCGATGACTTGCCAGCCACGATCGAGGAAGAAGCGAGCGGTCGCTAGGCCATAGCCGGACGAGCAGCCAGTGATCAGAACGGTTTTCATGAGAGTCCTTTGTGTCGGTTGTGGAGTGGATGAACGATAGCCCGCGAAAACAGGACTGAATACAATTCAGAGTCCACAATTGATTTGCGAAAGTATCGTCATGGTCGACCCCCTCTCTGAAGTCATCTCGCTCCTGGAGCCCGGCACCGTGCTTTCCAAAGGCATCAGCGGCGCCGGTAAGTGGGCCGTTCGTTACTCCGAGTTCGGCCGGCCGAGCTTCTGCGCAGTTCTTGAAGGCTCTTGCCGCTTGATGGTCGACGGGCACGAACCGCTCACGCTGGAAGCGGGCGATTTCGTGCTGATGCCGGCGACTCCGGGTTTCACGATGTCGGGCTTCGAGCCCGCAAAGCCGAAGAAGATGGACCCGACGCTTTCGCAGTCGCCCACGGAAGAATTGCGCCACGGCACGCAGAGTGGTCCACCGGACGTCCGGCTGCTGGGCGGCTACTTCGTCTTCGGTTCGCCCGATGCCGCGCTGATTGTTTCCTTGTTGCCTCAGCTGGTGCACATCCGCGGCGAGAGGCGGCTTGCAGTGATGGTGCAGCTGGTCGGAGAAGAGGCGCGTGAACAACGTTCCGGGCGTGACCTCGTGCTCGCGCGCCTCGTCGAGGTTCTTCTCATCGAAGCGCTTCGCTCGACGACCGGTGCAGCGGCCTCGCCGGGTCTCTTGCGTGGCTTGGCCGATGCGCGCCTCGCGGTGGCCATACGGCAGATGCACGAGCACCCATCGCGATCGTGGACGATCGAGCAACTTGCGAAAGAGTCTGCCCTCTCACGCTCGGCGTTCTTCAATCGCTTCAACCGCACCGTCGGCATCCCGCCGATGGAGTACCTGCTTGCCTGGCGCATGGCCCTGGCGAAGAGCCTAATCCGGCGCAACGAACACTCGCTCGCCGATGTTGCCGAGCGAGTGGGTTACAGCTCCGCAAGCACCTTCAGTACGGCGTTCAGCCGGCATGTGGGTCAACCGCCGGGGAGCTATGCACGCAGCCACTGAGGTGTGTCTTGAGATGCTTCGCCGTTGCCGAGCTTTGCCCGACAGGAGACTCTCAGCGTCTGAGTCGTTCAGAGTTCGACAGTTGCAGCGCCTTCGCCGGCGAACCGCTGAAGCGCTGCGTGGTCCAGGACCTGGATCTGCCGGTCCTTGACCTGTAATACGCCATCGGTCTGGAACTTGGAGAAGCAGCGGCTCACGGTTTCGAGGCGCAGGCCCAGGTAAGTGCCGATCTCTTCGCGCGTCATGCGCAGCACCAGCGACGAATGCGAGAACCCGCGCGCCTGCAGGCGCTGCGTCAGGTTGAGCAGGAAGGCGGCCACGCGTTCTTCGGCGCGCATGCCGCCCAGCAGCAGCATCACCGTGTGGTCGCGCACGATCTCGCGGCTCATGATGCGGTGGAACTGGCGCTGCAGCTCGGTGAATTCGCGTGAGAGCTCTTCCAGTTTTCCATACGAGATCACGCAGACCTGCGAGTCCTCGAGTGCAACGGCATCACAGGCGTGGGTGTTGTCGCAGATGCCGTCCAGCCCCAGCAGCTCGCCCGCCATCTGAAACCCGGTGACCTGCTCACGGCCGTCTTCGGACATCACGCGGGTCTTAAAGAAGCCTGTGCGCACGGCATACATGGCTTCGAAGCTGTCGCCGCTGCGAAAGAGCGCCTCGCCGCGTGGCACGCTGCGGCGCTGGGTGACCAGGCCGTCCAGCCGTTCCAGGTCGGGTGCCGAGAAGCCGACAGGCAGGCACAGCTCCCTGAGGTTGCAGGTCGAGCAGGCAGCTGGCACTGAGGTGGACTTGATCGGCGTCATGGTGAGGCGGTGTTTGCGGCACGGATCGGCCGACCACGGAATTGTTGTGGCCGGTTCACTGCCCGGGTTTGCGCCAGATCAAGGACGAAACCGCTGTGTCCGCGCTTGGCGGAGAGGAGTCAGCGGCCGCGCAGCCGCGTGCGGAATGCGTTGAGCAGCTGCTGAAGTTCGCTCGAGCGCTGGATGTCTCGGAGCAGCGGCGGGATCGACAGACCCATCAGCAACGCCGCCAGCGGAATCACGAAGACGAAGCCGACGTACTTGAAGCCGAAGGCGCCGACGAGCCCGCCGAGCACGAACATCGCGACCAGCCCGCCGACCGTCTGCATGCGAAGGCGGTTATGCCGCACGGCGGATGGCGTGGCGGCGTTGGCATGGCTKTTCCAGTAGAGCATCTTGCCGAGCTCCATGCCGAGGTCGGTGATGTTGCCGGTCATGTGGGTGGTGCGGGTGCTGCCGCGCGAGGTCTTCGACGCGACGGCGTTCTGCAGCCCCATCATGAAAGACAGCAGCAGCACGGTGAGTGGCACGGCGAACGGCGTGGTCCAGGTAAGGGTGATGGCCCCCATCAGGCCGAACGGGAACATGAGCGCGGCTTCCAGCAGCAGCGGCAGGGCGTAGACGCTGTGAAGGTGGCGCTGGCGCCCCCAGTTCACCATCACGGCGCAGACCGCCGCGCCCGAGAGAAAAGCGACGAGGGCGCCCATGGCGTTCAGAAAAAGCTTGGTGTCTCCCAGCACCAGCCCATCGGCCAGCTGCGAAGCAAAGCCGGTCATGTGCGAGGTGTAGAGGTGCAGGACCAGGAACCCGCCCGCGTTGACGGCGCCAGCGTTGAAGGCCAGCAAGAGCCCCAGCGCGTGATTCGTCGACGGGGCCCGGTGCCTGTGGGTCAGGAGTTGAAGTCTGCGCATGGTGGTGTTTGGAGCAGGTTGTACACCGCTTCCCGCGTCCCGGCCAGGAACGGGCGGTCTGCACAGGCGAGACAACAGACGAATTGCGCAATTTTGCGAAAGCATTCGAGCGCTCACAATATTCCCGCCGCTGAAACGTCTTCAGTGGCATGGACCCGCCGAACCCCGCACTGATGACCCACCGAGGCCCCGACCGAGACAGCGTCATCACGGCGACAGTTCTTCGCGAGCGCTCGAAGCTGGGCAACTTCATCCGGCGCAGCGTGCGCGACCAGACGGACGCCGAAGACATCCTGCAGGACGTCTTTTACGAGTTCGTCGAGGCGTATCGGCTTCCGGAGCCGATCGAGCAGGCGAGCGCATGGCTGTTCCGGGTGGCGCGCAATCGCATCATCGACCGCTTCCGCAAGAAGAAGGAGCAGTCGCTGAGCGACGTGACCGGCGACGCCGATGACGACGACGAGAGCGCCTACCGGCTCGACCTCGCATTGCCGTCGCTCGACGCCGGCCCGGAAGCGCAGTACGCACGGCGGCGGCTGCTGGACGCTTTGCAACAAGCGCTCGACGAACTGCCGCCGGAGCAGCGCGAGGTCTTCGTCGCGCATGAGCTCGAAGGCAGCAGCTTCAAGGAACTGGCTTCGCGCAGCGGCGTGCCGCTCAACACATTGCTCGCACGCAAGCGCTATGCGGTTTTGCAATTGCGCGTGCGTCTTCAAACGGTCTACGACGAACTCGATATCTGAAGGAGAAGAAAGATGGCATCAAAAGCAAGATTCCTGGGCAAGGGCGTGATGGTCCTTGCAGCAGTCGCGGTGTTGGGTGGGTTGGTGATGGTGTTGTGGAACGCGATCGTTCCCGACCTGTTCGCCGGTGCCCGCTCCATCGACTACCTGCATGCGCTCGGCCTGCTGGTTCTGAGTCGCATCTTGTTCGGTGGATTCAAGGGCCACGGCGGATGGCATGGCGGCCACCGCCACTGGCGTCATGCTGGCCCCTGGAGCGCCATGACGCCCGAGGAGCGCGAGCGCTTCGGCCGTGGCAGAGGCTGTTCTCGTGGCTGGGGTGAAGCCCCGAAAGAAGGCCAGAGAGAGGACCAGAGAGAAGCCCCGAAAGAAGGCAGCGCCGAATGAGCGCCGTCCTGGCTCCAGCCGCGGCATGCAAGCAGCCCGCCGGGGTGATCGCACCGATCGTCGACCTGCGGCGCTGTGAAGGTAAAGGCGATTGTGTACGGGTCTGTCCGGAAAACGTCTTCCGCATCGATCGCATTGCCGACGCCGACTACCAGGCGCTCGGCATGTTGCACAAGCTCAAGCAACGGGTGCATGGCATGCAGGTCGCCTACACGCCGAATGCCGAGGCCTGCCGATCGTGCGGGCTGTGCGTCAGCGCGTGCCCCGAGCGCGCCATCACGCTCGGCCGTTTTCAAGCGAGCAAGCCGTGAGCGCTGTCACCACACCTGCGCTCGCGCCGTTCTCGCCGTACCAGAAGACCGTCGTCGGGATGCTGGCGTTCCTGCAGTTCGCCGTCATCCTCGACTTCATGCTGATGGCGCCGATGGGCGCGCTGATCATGCCCGCGCTGGCCATCGAGCCCAGCCAGTTCGGCTTGGTGGTGTCTGCGTATGCGTTCAGCGCGGCCGCATCGGGGCTGCTGACCGCGGGCTTTGCCGACCGCTTCGACCGCAAGCGCCTGCTGCTGATCTTCTACTCCGGCTTCATCGTCGGCACGCTGTGGTGCGGCCTCGCGCAAAGCTTCGAGGCGCTGCTGATGGCACGTGTCGTGACGGGCCTGTTCGGCGGTGTCATCGGCTCCATCGTGCTCGCGATCTCGACCGACCTCTTCCCGGCCAACATGCGCGGCCGCGTGATGGGTTTGATCCAGACGGCGTTCGCCGCGAGCCAGGTGCTGGGCATTCCGCTCGGCCTGTACCTGTCGAACCGGTGGTCGTGGCACATGCCGTTCCTGGCGATGGCGGGGCTCGGTGTGGTGGGCGGGCTGGTGGTGAGCTGGCGCATGCAGCCGGTTGCCGACCACCTGAAGCTGCCGCAGGAGCACAGCCCGTGGGTGCACCTGCTGCGCACGCTGAGCGTCCCGCGCCACCTGCTGGCGTTCGGAACGACGGCGCTGCTGACGATCGGTGGCTTCATGCTGATGCCTTTCAGCAGTGCCTTTGCCGTCAGCAATCTGGGCATCTCACTGCACGACCTGCCGACGGTCTACCTCATCACAGGGCTGTGCACGATCTTCGTCGGGCCGATGATCGGCAAGGCGACCGACGCCTTCGGCAAGTTCCGCGTGTTCGTGCTGGGCACGGTGCTGTCGATGATCATGGTGCTGATCTACACGCACCTGGGTCCGGTGTCGCTGTGGGTGCTGATCGTCGTCAACGCCGTGATGTTCGTCGGGATCTTCTCTCGCATGATCCCGTTCCAGGCGATGGTGTCCTCCGTGCCGCCGAACGTTCAGCGTGGTGCCTTCAATGCGATCAGCGCATCGATCCAGCAACTTGCCGGAGGCGTGGCCTCGGTGATCGCAGGCCACATCGTGGCGCTGGCACCGGACGGAAAGCTGCTGCATTTCGACGTGGTGGGCTACGTGGTCGTGGCCACGTCGCTGGTGGCGTTTTCACTCGTGTGGCGCCTGCAGCGGGAATTGGGCACCGATAACGCGCGCTGAGCTGGGTGCGGTGTAGAGCCGCGCCGTCAATGGCATGGCAGGCGCATCACGACAAATCGTGACGCGCCTGCTTCATGCGCGGCTCAATGCAGCCGTGGGGTCAACGCAAGATCATCGAAGGCGTGCCTTCAACTCTTCGCTCGCCTGGTGCAGCGCCGCGCGAGTGGCGGGCACGCCGCTCAGCACGTTGAGCAAGCCGAAGTCGTGGATCATGCCGTTGTAGCGCGTGGCGACCACGGTGACACCTGCGGCGTCGAGCTTGCGGGCATAGGCTTCGCCTTCATCGCGCAACACGTCTTTCTCGGCGGACTGCACCAGGGCAGGCGGCAGGCCCTTCAGCTGCTCGGTCGTTGCCAGCAACGGCGAGGCGTAGATGTCCTGGCGTTGCTTCGGGTCGGTCGTGTAGGCGTCCCAGAACCACTTCATCATGTTCTTGGTCAGGAAGTGGTCGTTCGCGAATTCGTCGTAAGACGCGTTCTCGAAGTTGGCGTTCGTCACCGGCCAGAACAGCACCTGTGCACGCAGTGCAGGCGCGCCCTTGGCCTTGGCCATCAGCGCCACGACCGCAGCCATGTTGCCGCCCACGCTGTTGCCAGCCACCGCGAGGCGCTTGCCGTCGACGTTGATCTGCGCACCGTTGTCGGCCACCCACTTGGTGGCGGCATAGGCTTCGTTGATGGCCACCGGGTAACGCGATTCGGGCGAGGGCGTGTAGTTCACGAACACGGCGGCCGCACCGGAGTCGACCACCAGGTCACGCACGAAGCGCTCGTGCGTCGGGAAGTCGCCGAGGATCCAGCCGCCGCCGTGAAAGAACATGAACGCAGGCAGCACGCCCTTGGCGCCGACCGGCCGCACGATGGTGAGCTTGATCGGCTTGCCGTCCAAGGTGATGGTCTTCTCGCTCACGTCGGCCGGCGGCAGTTTGGCGCCAGCTTGGGCGCCGACCAGCACGGCACGGGCATCGGCCGGCGAGAGGGCTTCGAGCGGTTTGCCGCCACCCTTGGCCAGCGCTTCCAGGAAGCCTTGCGTGGTTTGCTCGACGCCCGGGCTCCCGGCGGCCAGCGCGGCACCAGCGGCCAGCGAGAGAACGGAGGAGGCGAAGACCTTGCGGATGCGTTTCATATCGGTGCCTTTGAGAAGTGAAAGTGACAGGAAATCGCGTCTTGTGAACTGCGACCGGTGCGCGACGCCGGTCTGCTAAATCGCGTAGATCGTGCGAATAAATCGTGTACGAAGTAATTGGTTTTGAAGCGGGCGCACATGCGCCCGTCATCAGCGAACCTCAGGCGGCGTTCTTGTAGAGCTTCGACCTCATGTCGGTGAGCCGCGAGCGAAGGGTGTCGATCTCATCGGGAGCGCATTCCATCGCAGCAGCCACGCAGGTGGGGATCTCTTGTGCGCGCTGGCGCAGGCACTGGCCCGCAGCAGTGAGTGAGACGATGACCTGCCGTTCGTCAACAGCCGAGCGGTTTCTTGCAATGTGGCCTGCGACCTCAAGGCGCTTGAGCAGCGGGGTGAGGGTGGGTGAATCGAGGAACAGCCGCTCGCCGATTTCGGAGACGGTAAGTTCGTTGCCCTCCCACAGCACGAGCATCACCAGGTACTGGGGGTAGGTCAGCCCCAGGTCCTTCAGCAGACCTCGGTACACCTTGTTCAGGCCGAGCATGGTGGAGTAGAGCGCGAAGCACAGTTGCTGATCCAGGGCGAGCGACTGGGCTGGCTGCGGCGTTGGCGATGACACAGGCTTCTTCATGGGAAGAGAATGTATATCGCACACAATCTAATTGCAAGCTATTTTGTTTGTCGGCTCGTTTCGTGTGATGCCCAGCGTGAAATCGTTGGCGGCTTCAGTCTTCTGCGACACGCACGACGAGCTTGCCGAAGTTGCAGCCTTCAAGCAGGCCGATGAACGCCTCGGGTGCGCGCTCGAGTCCATCGACGCGGTCTTCGCGCAGCTTCACGCGGCCCTCGGCGACCCACTGGCCCATGTCGCGGCGGAAGGCCTCGAAACGATCGGCGTAGTGGTCGAGGATGATGAAGCCCTGCATGCGAATGCGCTTCTGCAGCAGGGTCGCGACCAGCTTCGGCAGCCGGTCGCGGCCTGCTGGTGGTGTGGCGTCGTTGTAGTTCGCGATGAAGCCGCAGACCGGCACGCGCGCATTGAGGTTGAGCAACGGCAACACGGCATCGAACACCGCGCCGCCGACGTTCTCGAAGTACACGTCGATGCCGCCTGGGCAGGCCGCGGCAAGGCGCTCGGCGAACTGCGGATCGCGCCGGTCGATGCAAACGTCGAAGCCCAACTCGTCCACCGCATGACGGCACTTGTCGGCGCCGCCCGCAATGCCGACCACGCGCGCACCTTTGAGCTTGGCCAGTTGCCCCACCACGGAGCCCACTGCGCCGGTGGCCGCTGCCACGACCACGGTTTCGCCGGGTCGCGGCTGGCCGATGTCGAGCAGCCCGACGTAGGCGGTGAAACCCGTCATGCCCAGGCCGCCCAGCGCCAGTGAAGGCTGCGCCATGTCGCCGAGCGACATCAGGTCGCTGCCATCCGACAACGCATAGTCCTGCCAGCCTGCGTTGGCCAGCACGAATTCTCCGACGGCAAACTGCGGGTTTCGCGAGGTGATGACTCGGCTCACCGTGCCGCCCACCATCGTGTTGCCGATCTGTACCGGCTCCGCATATCCAGGCCCCACCTCTTCCATCAGATTGCGCATGTACGGGTCGAGCGAGAGGTACAGCGTGCGCAGCAGCACCTGTCCATCGCCTGGCACCGGCACGGGCTGTGTGTCGAGGCGAAAGTTCTGCGCGGTGGGCAGGCCTTTGGGATGCGAGGCCAAGGTGAGGCGGCGGTTGACAGCGTCAGCGGGCATGGAATCTCCTGGGTACGAATGGCTACGGAAACCGGAGCGCACTTATGCGCGCACCGGCCGCGGGCCGTGCCGCAAGGTGAGCAGCGTGCCGAGCGTGAGCGCAGCCACGGCGAAGCTCGGGCCACCCAGCGCGCCGATGTGGTCGACGAGCAGCCCACCACCGATGGCACCGCTGGCAATCGCGATCTGGAATGCCGCGACCAGCAGGCCGCCCGCGCCTTCGGCCTGGTCAGGCGCGGCACGCACGATCCAGGTCTGGAAGCCGACCGGGAATGCACCGAAGGCGAAGCCCCACAACGGGATTGCCACGGCCGTGAC
Source organism: Rhizobacter sp. P2_G4 (assembly GCF_056403575.1). NCBI lineage: Bacteria > Pseudomonadati > Pseudomonadota > Betaproteobacteria > Burkholderiales > Sphaerotilaceae > Rhizobacter > Rhizobacter sp. P2_G4. The sequence goes on from NZ_JBFUFG010000002.1 coordinate 777,431, forward strand.
GATCGCCGACTTGCCGCCAATCAACAGCGCGCCCGCCAGCAGGGCAATCAGCACGCCGCCAAAGATGATCGCGTGGCGCTCACTGCGCCCCGCGATCCAGCCGCCTGCGAAGTTGCCGAAGAAGCCGCCGATGCCGTAGCCGAGCAGCACGGCCGAGATGGCACCAACCGACAGGTGCGTGACGTTCTCCATCAGCGGGCGGATGTAGGTGAACCCCGCAAAGTGCCCCGAGATGACGAGCAGCACGGCGAGCAAAGCGACGCGCACCTTGGGTCGCGTCAGCAACTCGGCGAGCACACGCAGGTTCGGGTTGTCGCGCGGCGGCAGAGCCGGCAGCGTGAAGAGCTGGAAGACGAAGGTGAACGCGCTCACCGCACCGGCTGCGATGAAGGCACTGCGCCAACCCCACAGGTCACCCATCCACGCGCCGATAGGCGCAGCGCAGACGGTGGCCACCGACACCCCGGTGAGGATGGCTGACATCGCCCGCGCGAAGAGCTTCTCGGGCACCAGCCGCATGGCAAGCGCGGCAGACATCGACCAGAAGCCGCCCAGCGCCACACCCAGCAAAACCCGTGCGACCAGCAACACCGGCAAGCTGCTGGCGGTGGCCGCGAGCACGTTCGAGAGCACCAGCAATGCGGTCAACGCCAGCATCACGAGCTTGCGGTCGAGCCGGCGCGTGAGCAGCGGCACGGAGGGTGCCGCGACCGCCCCGATCAGCGCGGTGGCGGTGACCGCCTGGCCGGCCGCACCGTCGCTGATGTGGAGGTCGGTCGCCATCGCGGTGAGCAGGCTGGCTGGCAAGAACTCGGCGGTGACCAGTCCGAACACGCCCAGCGCGAGCGAGGCCACGGCGGGCCAGTCCGCGGCGGCGGTGGGCGCCACCGGGGGGAGAGGTGCGCCGGGCAAGGCGTCGGCGCTCGCGTCGAGGCACTCTGTGCAGGTTGAAGACATGGAGAAGGCCGTTGTTGTTGAATGAGCGACCAGCTTAGGGATAAGATTTCGGCGTTTCAATGTCGGAAGAGCCGAAATGCTTGATTATTCGTCCAGCCGCCTGGAAGATTTGGCCAGCGACACCAGCCGCGAGCGCGACCTGCTGACCGAGATCCTGCTGGGCCTGCGGCTCGATGGCGTCGAGTACGGGCGCTGCGTGATGAAGGCGCCCTGGGCCGTGGCCTTCCCGGCCCAGCGCTCGGCACGCTTCCACTTCGTCGCGACCGGGGGCTGCTGGCTACGCACGCAATCCACCGACTGGGTGCAGCTGAACGCCGGCGATGCCGTGCTGTTGCCGCGCGGCAGCTTCCACATCCTGGCGAGTGCGCCCGATGTGCCGGCGGTCGACATCGACTCGCTGGCCCGCGTGGCGGTCTCGGACAACATCTACCTCGTGGACGGACGGGCCGCCGGCGCGGACGCCGTCAGTACCGGCAGCGCCACCGAGGCCACGCAGAACGACGTTCTCTTCTGCGGCGCCCTGCGCTTCAACCTCGACCCGCTTCACCCGCTCGTCACGATGATGCCGGAGGTGATGCGGGCAGGTGAGCTGGCGCAGCGCGACCCCACCGTGCCGGCGCTGCTCGAGGCCATGGAGCGCGAGGTCGCGTTCGACCGCATCGGTGCCTGCGGCATCCTCGCGCGGCTGGCCGACGTGCTGGCGTCCAGCATCATCCGTGCGTGGGTCGAATGCGGCTGCAGCGACTCGACTGGCTGGATCGCCGCCGTGCGCTGCCCGAAGATCGGCAAGGTGATCGCAGCCGTGCACGCCGACCCGGAGCGCGACTGGAGCGTGGCCAGCCTCGCCGAGCTGATGGGCTCCTCGCGCTCCAGTTTTGCCGAGGCCTTCACGCGAACCATGGGCGAGAGCCCGGCCAAATACGTTGCCAAGGTGAAGATGTTCGAAGCGCGGCGCTGGATTGCGAACGACGGCATGCGCATCGCGGTGGCCGCCGACCGGCTCGGCTACGACTCGGAGGCCTCGTTCAGTCGCGCCTTCAAGCGCGTGATCGGTCACCCGCCCAGTGCATCGCGAACGGGCCATTTGCCGGTTCGCGCGCAGGGGGAGTCTTATGTCCCCGTGCCTGCAGCCGCCAGCTCGCTGCGGGGCGCCCGCGCTCGCAGCCACTTCTCGAAGTCGACCGCGGGCTGAGGCTTCGAGTACAGATAGCCCTGCGCCGTGGTGCAGCCGCAGCGCATCAAAAATGCGGCCTGGCTTTCGGTCTCCACGCCTTCGGCCACCACGTCGATCTTCAGTGTTTGGGCCAGGGCGATGATCATCTTCACGATCTCGCCGTCGCTTTCGTCGCGGTCGGCATTCATCACGAAAGACCGGTCGATCTTCAGCACGTCGAGCGGCAGCCGGCGCAGGTAGGCCAGGCTCGAATAGCCGGTGCCGAAGTCGTCCATCGCGACCACCACACCGATCTCGCGCAGCGAGGCAAAGACCCGCGCGCTCTCTTGCGGGTTCGCCATGATCACGCTCTCGGTGAGCTCGACCTCCAGGTCCGAGGGAGAGATGCCGTGCTGCCGCGTCAGTGCACCGACGCGCTCCACCAGGTCTCCCTGCTGCATCTGCCGCGCAGAGATGTTCACCGCGATCTTGATGACGCCCAGGCCTTGCGCCTTCCACGCGGCGGACTGTCGGCAGGCCTCTTCCAGCACCCAGTCGCCCAGCGGAACGATGAGGCCGGTGGCTTCGGCCATCGGAATGAACTCCATGGGCGGCACCAGGCCGCGCACCGGATGGCGCCACCGCACCAGCGCCTCGACGCCGCACGTGGCATTCGAGCCGAGCAAGACCTTCGGTTGGTAGAAGAGCTCCAGCTCGCCACGAGAGAGCGCAAGGCGCAGCTCCGATTCGAGCTGCAGCCGTTGCACCGAGGTGCTCGTCATGCTGGCCTGGAAAAAGCGGAAGGTGCCGCGGCCGGCCGACTTGGCCTCGTACATCGCCATGTCGGCGTACTTCATCAGATCGGCCGCCGTGTTGCCGTCGTGCGGAAAGCAGGCGATGCCGAGCGACACGCCCGAGTGCACCGTCGTTCCAGCAAGCTCCATCGGCTGCGACAGATGCGCGATCACCTTCTGCGCGACGGTTGCGTAGGTCTCGGGAATCGACACGTCGTTGAGCAGCACCACGAACTCGTCGCCACCGATGCGCGCCACGGTGTCGGCCTTTCGCAGGCAGGCCTTGAGGCGCTTCGCGATCTCTTTCAGCAGGGCATCGCCGGCGTCGTGCCCGAGCGAATCGTTGATCGACTTGAATCGGTCGAGGTCGATGAACATGATGCCGCGCTTCTCGTTCTGGCGTGCCGCCACGGCAATGCTCTGCTCCATGCGGTCCAGCAAGAGCGCGCGGTTCGGCAGGCCGGTGAGTGCATCGTGAAAGGCCAGGTGGCGAAGGTCTTCATCCTTGCGCCGCAATGCGTCGATCGTGAGCAGCAACTCATCCTGCGACGCGCGAAGGTCGCCGTTGACCTGGAGGTTTTCTCGCGCAGCCGCCTCCAGCGCCTGGGTGCGCTCCTGCACCTTGTGCTCCAGCTGAAGGTTGAAGGCGGCGAGTTCCTCGCGATGCGTGTCGATGACCTGGTAAGAACGAGCGATCGCCCGGCTCGAATAGATGACGAAGGCGATGCCGCACAAGAGCACGATCACCTGAGGCAACAGCGTCTTGTGGAAGTGATCTCTGAGCGTCGCGATCTCGCTGTCGGCGGCTTTGCGCAGGGCGTCTTTCGTCGCGGCCGCTTGCGCCGAGACGGCCTGGTCATCGATGTAGACGGAGATGAAGCCTTGCGTCTCGCCGCCGGTGATCGAATCGGTTTTCACGACGAAGGGGTGCTTCTCGCGGAATGCCGGTGGCATGGCGTAGTCGACACGGAATTCGCTTTTCCCTTCGCCCTTCCAGATGGCGGCGTAGGGTCGGTTGTTCTTGTCGCTGACCTCAACGGCAGCGATCTCCGAGTAGTCCATGAAGGGCTCGAGCGTCGACGCCATGCCCTCTTTCATCACGTTGAAAGACTGCGAGTTCTCCAGCTGGCGCGCCGCGAGCTTGGCGATGGTGGCCGACATCGACGCCGCACGCTGGTGCAGCCGCCCGGTCTCTTCTTTCGCCTTCTCTTCGGCGTAGACCTGCACGCTGGCCAGCTTGGCTGCCGTGATGCCCTTCAGCAGTTCGCGCTGCGAGAAGTAGAAGAACAGGCCGTACAGCACGAATGCCGCGGCCAGGGCCGTCGATACCCAGTGAACGCGCCGGCCGGTCAGGTTGAGCGTCATCGCAGAGGCCCAACCCAGCTCAGTACTTTCTGGAGGGCAGGGCCGCTGCTGCGTTGTGGGTGGTGAACACCTTGTCCTCCATGTACATCGTGGGTGGGAAGCTGCGCCCGCCCAGCACCTCGACCGCAACCTTGAGCACGATCTTGCCTAGCAGCGGGTTGCACTCGACCAAGGCATTGATCTTCTTCTCGACGAGAAGCTCGAAGCCGCGCTTCACGCCGTCCACGCCGACGATCAGGATGTCTTTACCAGGCTTCAGGCCCAGTTGCTTGTTCTCTTCGATCGCGTCGACCACGCCGAACGCCATGTTGTCGTTGTGCGCGAACACGGCGCAGATGTTGGTTCCTTCGTCCTTCAGGAACTTCTTCATCACGTCCTTGGCCTGGTCGGCGCGCCACATGCCCGGCTTGGAGGCAATGATCTTCATGCCCGGAAACAGGCTCAGCGCGTCGCGAAACCCTTTCCCGCGTTCGATCGAGGGTGCCGCATCCGGCGGGCCCTGGATCTCGACGATGTTGCAGCGGCCTGCGGTCTCCTGGGCCAGCCACGCGCCTGCAGCACGGCCCTCGTAGCGAAAGTCGGAGCCGATCCAGGTCACGAACAAGCCCTTGCTCTGGTTCTCGGGCAGCAAGACCAGCGTGCGGTCGGAAAGCACCACCGGAATCTTCGCCTTCTTGGCCTGCAACAGCACGCCGTCCCAACCATGAATCTCGTTGGCAGACAGGACGATCGCGTCGACCTTCTGGTCGATGAACTCCTGCACCTGGCGCCGCTGCACATCGGTCTTGCCGCCAGCGTCCTTGAATGCGAGCACGATGCCCAGTTCCTTGGCCGCTTCGCGGAACGACTCGGTGTTGGCCTTGCGCCAGTCGCTTTCTGCGGTGTCGCTCTGCGCAAAGCCGATCGTGTAGCTCTTGGCCTGGGCCCAGGCGCAGAAGAACAGCAGCAGCATCAGTGCGAGGAGCTGCTCCAGGCGCAAACGGCCTGGCGCACGGGGAAGGCGGCAGGTCGGTGCGCATGTGGGCATGAGGTACTTCCTTGGCTGGATTCGTGTCTAACTTGTTCCTATCGGCCGGAATGGCGATTCTCTGAAGGGCGCGCTTCTCATGCCTGAGCGAGGCGAAGGGCCATCCCCACCGTCACCACACGGTCGGCGGTATCTGCTTCGAGATGTCGCGCAGCGTGAAGAAGAAGCTGGCGCCCTCGTTCGGGGCCGCCTGGGCCCAGATGCCGCCGTTGTGCCGTTGGACGATGCGCTGCACGATCGAGAGCCCCACGCCGCTGCCCTCGAACAGGTCGGCCCGGTGGTAGCGCTGGAACGGGGCGAACAGGTGCTTGGCGCGTGTCACGTCGAAACCGGCCCCGTTGTCTCGCACGTAGAAGACGGGGCCTTCACCCTCGAGCGTGGTGCAACCCACCTCGATGAGCGCTTGCTCGGTGCCGCGCGTGAACTTGAAGGCGTTCGACAGCAAGTTGACGAACAGCTGCCTCAGGAGCGACGCGTCGGCCGTGGTGCGGGGCAGGGGGTCGAGCTTCAGGTCCAGCTGGCGATCGGGCTCGTCCTTGCGCAGCTCCTCGACGACGCCTCGCACCAGCGCGTCGGTGTCCACCGTCTGCAGCATGAGCGTTTGCCGGCCCACGCGCGACAGGCGCATCAGCGCGTCGATGAGCTGGTTCATGCGCTGAGCCGAGCGTTCGATGTGCGACAGCCACTCGCGCTGCTCAGGCTGCAGCTGGGTACTCAGGTCTTTCACCAGCAGGCTGGAGAACCCCATGATGATGTTCAGCGGCGCGCGCAGGTCGTGCGATGCCGAGCGGGTGAAAGCGTCGAGCTCACGGTTGGCTGCTTCCAGTTCGACCACGTGCTCCTTCACGCGTCGCTCCAGTGCCGCGTTCTCGAGTTGCAGGCGCCGCACGGTCAGGCCGCGCCCGAGCACCGGCAGAATGGCGCTCACCTTGAACGGCTTGAGGATGTAGTCCAGCGCGCCGGACCGCATGGCGTCTACCGCGCTCGTGATTGTTCCTTCGCCGGTCATGATGATGCCCACCAGCGTCGGGTCGATTGCAATTGCCTCGCGCAGGAGCGCAATGCCGCTCATTCCCGGCATCATCAGGTCGGCCAGCAGCAGGTCGAATGGCGAGCTCTGCAGCGCGGCCAATGCGGCTTCGCCGTTCTGGCATCCGACGGTCTCATAACCGTGGTCTTCGAGCGTGTCGCACAAGGCCTGCATGTGCGCCACTTCGTCGTCGACGATGAGCAGCCGGGGTTTCATGGCTTCGGTCACGGGTTCTCCACGATCGTTGACAGCGGCGTTGCAGTACGGCTGCTTCGGGTCACATGGGCCAGCGCCGCCCGCATGTCGCGCAACTTGGGCGGCTTGCTGAGAACTTGATCGACGTGCGTCGGAATCTCGCCGTCGGCCACCAGCCGTTGACCCCAGCCGGTCAGCAGGATGACCGGGGTCTGGCTGCCGGCTTTCACGGCAGCGGCGACCTTGCGCCCGTCAATGTAGGGCATGCCGAGGTCGGTGATGACCACGTCGAAGGGGTCATGGTGGCCCAGGTGTTCTCTGAACGCATCGATGCCTGCCTGGCCCCCGTTGGCGATGGCGACGAGGTGGCCGTCCAGTTCCAGCGTGTCGCACAGCGATTTGAGCATCAGCGGATCGTCGTCGACGATGAGAACGCGCAGCCTTGCACGAGGGGCTTCGGCCTGCTCTGGCGTGGCCGCTGCAGGCAGCAGAGTCGCCGGAATGGGGAAGCTCAGGCGCACGGTGGTGCCGCGGCCGGGGGCGCTGTCGATGTCGACGTCTGCGCCGTGCCGCTGCGTGGCGCCGTAGACCATCGCGAGGCCGAGGCCCGTGCCGCGTTCGCCCTTGGTGGTGAAGAAGGGCTCCAGGCAACGCCGCCGCGTGTCTTCGTCCATGCCGACGCCGGTGTCGGCCACCTCCACGACGGCATGGCCCGCGGCTGCGGACACGCCACCGTCCATAGGCGCGGCGCGGTAGGTGCGAAGGGTCAGCACACCACCTTCGGGCATGGCGTCGACGGCGTTGAAGATCAGGTTGGTCAAGGCCTCCCGCACCTCGCCTTCCACACCCACGATGGCGGGCAGGTCTTCTGCCAGCTCGGTCTCGAGGCGGATCACGATGCCGCGTTGCTGCGGCATGTCGCTCCAGCGTGCGCGCGTGAGTGCCACGACCTGGTGGACCAGCGGGTTCAGCTGCACGGGCTTGGGGTGCTGCTGCGGCTCGCGCGGGCGATAGAACTCCCGCATGCGGGCCACGGTCGCGGCGACGTCTTCGATCGCCCGGGCGATCGTCACCAAGTAGCCCCGCCCGCGATCACTGAGCTGAGGCTCGCGCTCGAGAAGGCTCTCGGTGTAGAGCGCCACGGGCGACAGGGCGTTGTTGATGTCATGCGCGATGCCGCTCGCCATCTGGCCGAGTGCGCGCAGCCGCTCCTGCTGCATCACTGTCTGCTGCGTCTGCCGCAGGTCGTCATAGGCCTGCTGCAAGGCGCCGTGCAGCTCGGCCTGCCGGGCCGCCAGTGCCACATGCGTACTGAGCTGGCGCAAGAACTCGCATTCGCCGCTGCTGAACGACCGGGGCTGTTGGCGGGCGACGAGTAGGACGCCGAAGACGCGGCTCTCCGACAGCAGCGGCGCGACCACCAGTGAGCGCAATCCACCGCGTGCGAGGCGCTGGGGGAACGGAAACGCGACGTCCTGGATGTCCGGCTCGTAGACCAGCTCGCCATGCACGGCCTGTGACAGGCCGTTCTCGTCGATGGCGATGCGCGACTGCTCATCGAGCGCGAGCTCCAAGGCCAGCGTGTGGCTGTGGGCGCCGACCCGGATGACCGTCAGCGCGTTGTTTGCCGTGTCATGGCTGCAGACACACGCAAAGTCCACCGGCAGGTGCTCTTCGAGGCTGCGGATGGCGACCTGGTAGATGCTCTGCAGGTCCTGCCGTTCGCCGATGGCGCGGGTGATCTGATCGAGAAGCATGAGCCGTTCGAGCTGGGCCTGCACGTGCTCCTGCGCCTGCTTGCGGTCGGTGATGTCGCGCGCGAAGGCGCTGAAGCTGACCTCTGTGTCGGTTTGAATCGGCGTGATGGACAAGTCGATCGGGAACTCATGCCCATCGCGATGTAGCGCCGTCAGTTCCACGCGCTTGTTGAGCACCGGGCCTTCGCCGGTCGCGAGGTAGTGCTCGATCCCCCGTTGATGGGCGTCGCGGTAGGCGGGCGGAACGATCGTTTCCCCCAGACGACGCCCGACGGCTTCGTCGCGCGTCCAGCCGAAGGTGGTCTCGGCTTGCGGGCTCCAGCCGGTGATGAGCCCTGCGCTGTCCATCGTGACCACCGCGTCGAGCGAGGTGTCGATGATGAGCCGGGTGCGTTCTTCGCTCTGTTGCAGGGCCTCCCGGGCGAGGTGCTGCTCGGTCACATCTTGAATGGTGCTGAACCAGCGCATGCGCTTGCCAGCATCGGCCTGGCCGGGGAGGGGTTCGATCACCTGGCGCAGGCAGACCAAGTTTCCGTCCGGGCGCTGCAAACGGTACTCGACGTCCCGGCGTTCCCCGGCGACCGCAGCCTCGATGCTGGTGCTGCGAAACCGCATGCGGTCATCGGGCGGGAGCAGGCCCATCCATTCGCGCGTGCTTTGCGGCATCTGCCCAGGCTCGACCCCGATCAGCAGCGGCAGCGTGTCGGACCAGCTCTCGAAGGACCCGTCGGGTCGGGTGATCACGTGGCCCAGCTTCGTCATCACGTGGGCGCGGTGCAAGGCGGCGTCGCGCTCCCTAAGCACGCGTTCCATGCGGGCTCTATCGGCAATTTCTCGCTGCAGCTTTTCCGTCGTCTGCGTCAATTCAACAGTGCGCTCCGCCACGCGCATCTCCAGTTCGTCGCGTGACCGTTGCAGGCCAACAGAGTGAGCCTGTATCTGCTCGGCCATGGCATTGAAGTGCGCGCCGAACTGACCCAGCTCGTCGCGACGCGTCTCCTCGATTCGGGCGCCCAGGTCGCCGTTCGCGATGGCGGCAGTGGCCTGGCTCATTTTGCGGATGGGTCTGAGAATGCTGGCCGCGAATGCCAGCCCCAAGAGGGCGGCGCCGGCAATGATGCCCGTGGCAAGCCACACCCGGTCGCGCGTGGCCTGGTTGATCTGAGCAAGCACGGCCTCTTCGGGAGCCATGTAGAACACCGTCCACGGAACACTTTCAAGGCGCCGTGCAACGCCATAGTTCCAGCTTTGGTTGACGGGTGCAAAACCCCGAAAGACCGCAGTGTCGGGAGCTGCAGCCCGCGCCCGTTCGAACTGCTCGGGGAAGGGCCTCACATCTTCGAGCAGCGTTCGCGTGCGCGGTCCGAACCGATGGGTTGCATCGAACCTGGCCACCATGGCCGGGTCGATCGGCCCTGCGGGGTGGAAGACGATGTCGCTGCTGTAGCTGTGCGCGACGCGTATGCCTTCGTGGTCGAAAAGGACCGCGAAGCTCTTGGAGCCGACCAGGGCGTTGGAGGCCTTGACTGAGTCCCAGAACGCCGTCGCACGGACCCACAGCCCGACGACGCAGGAGACCCGCTGGTTCGCGTCGAGCACGGGCGCGAGGTAGGCGATGGTCGGAACGCCAGCACCGTCCGCACCACTGGCCGAGGAGACGTACAGATCGGAGGTGACGGGCTTGCCGTTCAACGCCACACGCACGCTGAAACGATCGGAAAAATCAGAGCCGACCAAGGCGCCTTCTGTGGCGAGCGTCACGCGACCGGAGCCGTCCAGCAGCGCGATGCCGCGCACAGCGGCGTCGCCGTTCGCGTGGGCGAGCAGGCTGCCCATGACCCGCGATGCGAGTTCGGCCCGGCGCTCGGGCGGTGCTGCGCAATACGCTGCGGTGTCCGGGAACCGGGTCACCGCGTCGACAGAACGTTGATGGCCCCGGTGGAAGCCGTCGAGCTCGTGGGCGATCTGGTCACCACGTGCCGAGAGAAGGTCCTTCGTCGCGGTCAGCAGGCGCGTCTGGGTCTGGCGCAGATCGGCATACGCCGAAATGGCCAGGGGCAGCAGCGAGGCAACCAGTACAAGCGCCGTCATCTTGGCGCGCAGCGGCCAATCGGAGAAGCGCCATGGAATCGTCAACGGCGTTGTCCGCATGACGAGCGGAAGCATGGTCTGCGCCGCCTGTGGCTGGACACGGCTATTTCTCCCTGCCCACGGCGGCCATGGTGCGCGGGTCGTTCGCCCGGCTCAAGTGAACCTGCGTGCCGTAACCGCGGTACTGCGAATGCAGTGTCTCGGCGCGCAGCTTGAGCGATTCGGCGCCATCCACTCGGTCGAAGTGCCTTTCGATGGTGTGCAGCGCCAGGTCGATGAGCTTGGCGTTGAGCGACATCTCCGCGTTGGTCAGCAGCAGGTGCACGGCTTCCCCGGGCGCTCCGGCGATCGTCTTGGACACCGCCTCTTCGGCCTCGGTGCAGATCGCTGCGTAGGCATCACGAATGATGGCTTCGAACGGGGCCTGCGCCCTCGCAGCCCGAATCAGCAGCTCGCATGTGGTGCGAGAGACAGCGAAGCGCCTGGCCAGCACGGTGACGTCGTCTTCCAGGCCTTCGAGCTGTAGTTCGTGCTTGGTGACGCGTGCCAGCAGTGCGATCAGGTTGCAGGCTGCCTCGAACTCGAAGTTGGGCGTGCGCACCTCGGCGATGAGTTCGCGCACCTCGCGCACGGCATCGCCCACCTGCCGCTCGACGAGCGCTTTCAAGGACTTGACCACGGCCTCGAAGCGGCGAAGCCGCGCGCTCTTGAGTTGCGGCGCGCGGGCCGCGCTGAGGCTGTTCAGTGACATCGTGAGACCGCGCTTGTCGCCGAGGTCGAACTGCATCGCGGCCAGCAACACCAGGCCCTGAAGGTCGTACACGCGGGAGTTGAGCCCGAGCCTGGCGGCCTTGGCGAGCACTTCGGCGGCCTCTGCAGGGTCGCCGTAGTAGAAGGCCAGCAGGCCGTGCTTGACCATGCGCGCCACGCTGCCGGGGGTGAGGGCCGTGGCCTGGCGCAAGGCATCGAGCGCCTTCTCAGGCTGGCCCTGGTCCAGCAGCGTGCGGCCCATCACGTCATAGGCGTCGGCGTAGCTGGGCAACTCATTGAGCAGGCTCTCGAGCGTGCGCCGAGCCTGGATGCCACTGCCGGCGTCGTACTGGGCACGCGCCACGCCAAGCCGCGCCCACGGCACGGCGCCGACCTTGAGGATGGCGTCGAACATGCTTTGTGCGGCATGCGGTTTGCCAAGGCGCAGCCAGAGTTCGGCGCCGACACGCGCTGCCTGCAGCCACGCCGGGCCCCGCGTGTCGAAGCGAATCTGGCAGATTTCGGCGGCTTCGATCAGCTTCTCGGCCTCCACAAGAGTGATGATGTCCTTCAGCATTTTCTTGCGCTGCCGCGCCTGCAGCAAGCGTTCGCGCAACGCGGCCTGGGTGTGCGGCTTGACCAGGTAGGCGTCGAGCGCGGCTTCCGCCGCTTCGGCCACCTTGGCATACCCCGCCTCGCTGGAGATCATCACGACCACCGTCGATAGCGGCAGCAAATGCGCCAGCCGCAGATCGTCCATCAAGTCTTGGCCGCTGACGGGCTCGTCGTCGAAGTGGTACTCGCACAGCACGATGTCGAAATGCTGAGTCTCCAGCAGGCGCCGCGCATCTTGCGCGCGCCTGGCTTGCGCGACATTGGCGATGCCGAAGTCGTGAAGCATGTTGACCAGGGCACTGCGCGAGCCAGCGTTTCCATCGACAACAAGCGCCTTGGCCTTGCCGATGTCGGGGTCGAGGGGCACCATGGAGAGATCCTTCCTGTCGGGAGACATCGGCGCAATCGATGTGCCGCCGTGAGTGAGCGCCAAGCTTGGCGCGGAGAGTGCCAAGCCATTAAGGCCTTCCCATCGGCAAAAACGTAGTGTCAGTTGTTGCAGGTGTCGGCATCGAATCGCGCGCTTCTGACAAGCGAGCATCGCGGTAAACCCCTATCACCGATATTGGCGCACCACGGGCGTGCGGCGTGCGTCACACGCCACGGTGGCTCTGTCAGCGCCGTGTGCTTTGCCGCGATCCCCGCCGGTTGGGCACGGCCAGCACCTCTCGGTCCCACGGCGCAACTTCACCACCGAAGCGCTCGGCAAGAAAGTCGATCAGCAGCTTGAGCGGCTGCGGCTGGTGCTGGCGAGACAGGAACACGGCGTGGATGCCCAGCGGTTCGGGCTCGTGGTCGGGCAGCAGGCGCACCAGCGTCCCCTCAGCGAGGTCGTCGCGCACGAAGTAGGTCGGCAGCATCGCGATGCCCGCGCCCGCAAGCGCCGCTTGCCGCAGCACCAGCGTCTCGTTGCTCGAAATCGAGCCCTTCACCGCCACTGTGGTCAAGTGGCCCGCCTTCCGAAGCCGGTATTCCGCCCGTGTGCCGAAGGAGTGCGTGATGCATTCGTGCGCCGCCAGATCGTCGGGCCGTTGGGGGGCCCCCCGTCGCTTGAGGTAGGAGGGCGCAGCGCAAAGCACCGAACGGCAGGTGGCGAGCCGGCGGGCGACGACGCCTTCATCCAGGTGGTTGGTGATGCGCACTGCCAGGTCGATGCGCTCGCCGACCAGGTCGACCGCTCTGTCGATCGTGAGCAGTTCGATCTCGATGCGCGGGTATCGCACTTGAAACTCCACCATCGCCTGCGTGAGGCTGGAGGTCGCGAACGACAGGCTGGTCGTGATGCGCAGCTTGCCGGTGGGCTCCGTGCGGCGCGCTCCGGCGAGGGACTGCACGTCGGTGGCCAGCTCGAGCATCTGGCGCAATCGGGGCAGGGCTTCCTGGCCAGCCTCGCTCAGGCTCACGCGGCGGGTCGTGCGGTGCAAGAGCCGTGTGCCAAGCCAGCGCTCCAGGCTCTCGAGGTGGCGGCTCACCATGGCGCGAGACAGGTCGAGCGCCTCGGCGGCACGGGTCAGGCTGCCCTGGTCGGCAATCTGGATGAAGGTGCGGATGGCGCTCAGGTGATCCATGGCATCGGCCGTGTTATTGACTCGAAACAGTTGACAATATCTTCAACGAAACGGAGTTTATCTCTGTGATTCGAATCAATACAGTCACTCCATCGACAACCAACCTTCGATGGAGCTCCCGAATGAAGATGATCAAGACCCTCACCATGGCCCTGTTGCCCGCTGCGATGACGCTGGGCGTCGTCTCCACCGACGCCGCTGCACAGTCCGCCTCTCCGCTGACGCTGCAGGTCTACAACGCCGACGGCGCGAGCTTCCACGTCAACGCCGTGCTCGTGTCCGGCAAGACCGACGCCGTGTTGCTCGACACCGGCTTCACCCGTGCCGACGCATTGCGCATCGTCGCGATGGTGCTCGACAGCAAGAAGACGCTGAAGACCGTCTACATCAGCCAGGCCGACCCCGACTACTACTTCGGCATCGAGGTGCTGAAGCAGTACTTCCCCGACGCGAAGGTCGTGACCACCGCGCCCACGCTGAAGAAGATCCAGGCGACGCTGGCCAACAAGCTGCAGGTCTGGGGCCCGCGCATGGGTGTCAACGCGCCGAAGAACGTGCCGCTGCCTGAAGTGCTCGCGGGCAACACGATCACGCTCGAAGACCAGGTGCTGGAAATCCGTGGCCTCGACGACAGCCAACCGCACCGCAGCTTCGTGTGGATCCCGTCGATCAAGACGATCGCTGGCGGCGTGAACGTGTACGCCGGTTTGCACCTGTGGACGGCCGATGCACAAAGCGTGCAGGAGCGTGCCGACTGGTCCAAGAAGCTCGGCACCATGGCCGCCCTCAACCCCGTGACCGTGATTCCCGGCCACAGCCTGCCCGGCCAGAAGCAAGACGTGTCGCAGATCGCCTGGAGCCAGGCCTACCTCGCTCGCTACGAGCAAGAATTGCCGAAGGCAGCCAACAGCGGCGCGCTGATCGAAGCCATGAAGAAGGCTTACCCCGAAGCCGGCTTGGGCGTTGCGCTCGAGATCGGTGCCAAGGTCAACAAGAGCGAGATGAAGTGGTGAGCGCCAAGCGCACCATGGCATGACGCCAAATCGGCGCGGGGCCTTCGGGCCTCGCGCCGCTCACGTTCAACGGAAGGAACCTCCATGTCGACGCCCACGCTTCACTACATCCACGACCCGCTTTGCGGCTGGTGCTACGGCGCCTCGCCGCTGGTGCAGGCAGCCCGCAGCAAGCTCGCGGTGACGGCCCATGCCGGTGGCATGATGGCCGGTGCCGCACGCCGCGCGGTCACGCCCGAGTTGCGCCAGTACGTGATGGGGCACGACAAGCGCATCGCGCAGCTGAGCGGGCAACCCTTCGGGCAGGCCTACTTCGACGGCCTGCTGCAAGACCACGGCGCGGTGTTCGATTCGGCGCCGCCCATCACCGCGGTGCTGGCCGCAGACCAATTGGGCGGGGCGGGGCTCGACATGCTGGCGCGCCTGCAGAAGGCGCACTACCTCGAAGGCCGTCGCATCGCCGAGCTCGACGTGATCGTCGACCTGGCGGTGGACATCGGCCTCGACCGCGAGGCCTTTCGCCAAGCGTTCGGCGCATTGGAAGGCAAGGCTACCCAGGCGCACATCGAGCAGAGCCGTGCTTTGCTGGCGCGCGTCGGCGGCCAGGGTTTCCCGACCTTCGCGCTGGAGCTCGATGGGCAGTTCACCCGCGTGGAAATCGGCCCGTACCTCGGCCAGCCGGCTGCATGGAACGCCTGGCTGACGCAACAGGTGCCGCAGCAGGTGCCGGTTGACTCCACTGGCGCGCAAGCCGACGCCACGTTCGTCTGCGGCCCCGACGGCTGCGCACTGTGAGACCCACGATGAAAAGCAACCTCGACGTCATCCAAGCCCACTACGCCGCCTCGGCCCGCCAGGACACCGCCGCCATGATGGCCGACGTGTCGCCGGACGTGCGCTGGACCGAGATGGCCGGCTTTCCGTGCGCCGGCACCTGGGTCGGCCCGCAGCAGGTTCTCGACAACGTCTTCGCCGTGCTCGGCTCGGCCTGGCAGGGCTACCAGTTCAAGCTCGAAGGCCTGATCGACGGAGGCGACCGCGTCGTGGCCACCGGCAACTACCACGGCAGCTACCGCGCCACCGGCAAATCGATGGTCGCGCGGGTGGCCCATGTGTGGCAGCTCGAGCAAGGGAAGATCGTGACGTTCGAGCAGTTCACCGACACGCTGCTGGTGGCTCAGGCGATGAGCTGATCGACGGCTCGCTCCGTCATGCTGGCGCAAGTGCCGGCAGCACCGTGCCCGAGCATTCGCCGAAGCCGATGCGCGCCGCTCCGGGCTTCTCGCCCCACGCGCGCAGCGTCACGGTGTCGCCGTTCTCGAGGTAGCTGCGCGTTTGCCCATCGGGCAAGGTGATCGGCCTCGTGCCGCCCTGGGTGAGTTCGAGCAGGCAACCTTGCTCGCCCTCGAAGGGACCCGACTGGGTGCCGGTGCCCATCAGGTCGCCAGGGCGCAGGTTGCAGCCGCCTTCGGTGTGGTGCGTGAGCATCTGCGCGATCGACCAGTAGCAGTGGCGGAAGCTGCTGCGTGAGAGCCGCATGGGCCGCTTGCTGTGCAGCGTCTGCAACCTGACTTCCAGCTGCAGGTCGAACGCGGGCTTCGGGTTCGTGGACTGCAGGTTCGCGATCGTCGGCGGGTCGCCCGCGTCGCGCGGCAGCGCGCAGCGAAAAGGCGCGAGCGCCTCCAGCGTCACGATCCACGGCGACACGGTGGACAGGAAGTTCTTCGCCAGGAAGGGGCCGAGCGGCATCGCCTCCCAGCCCTGCACGTCGCGCGCCGACCAGTCGTTGAGCAGGCTCAGGCCGAAGATGTGGTTCTCGGCGTCGTCGATCGCGATCGACCGCCCGCGTTCATTGCCGGCGCCGACCCAGAAGGCCAGCTCCATCTCGTAGTCGAGCCGCGCTGTCGGCCCGAAGCTCGGTGCCGCAGCGCCGGGTGGGCGGGTCTGGCCGAGCGGGCGCGTGAAGTTCGTACCGCTGACCTCGATCGACGAGGCGCGGCCGTGGTATGCGATCGGCAGCCATTTGAAATTCGGCAGCGGTGGGGCGTCGGGCTGGAAGATGCGGCCCGCGTTGAGCATGTGGTGCGTCGACGTGAAGAAGTCGGTGTAGTCGCCGATGCTCGCCGGCAGCGTGTACTCGGCATCGGCCTGCGCGATGAGGCAGCCGCTCAGCCGCTGCGCTTCGGGTGCATCTGCTCGCAGCAGGCGCGACAGCTCTGCGCGCAGCGCCGACCATGCACTGGGGCTCATCGCCATCAGGCCGTTCAGCGTGCCGGCGCTTGCACCCAGCGCCGCCACCCGTGTCGAGGGTTCGAAAACGCCGGTCATGAAGGCCGCGGCCATGTCGAGCACCTGGTCGCCGATCGCGACGCCGCCGCGCCATGCTTCGCGCGTGCCTTTGCGGCGGAACACGCCGTGGGGCAGGTTCTGGATCGGGAAGTCGGTGTCCGGCGTGTTGGCAGACGGGACCCAGCTCGACAGTCGCGGGTCGTGTGTGGCGTTGATCGTCATGAGCGCACCGAAGTCAGAAGCGGTGGCGGATGCCCAGCGCATAGCCGGTGCCGCGTGAGAGCGCAGTCACCTTGTCGGCCATCAGCACGGTGTACACGTCGGTGCGCTTGGAGAGGTGGTGGTCGTAGCCGAGCGTGGTGGTCGTGCGCGACTGGTCGGCAACGAGCGTCTGCTCTTTGGTGGTGTGCGCGGCAGAGAGCAGCACACGCCCGCTGCCGACCGGCGCGGCAAGCCCGAGTTGCAGCGTACGGAGCGCGATCGTCTTTTCTCCCGGTGGGCCAGGGCGTGTGCCGGTGATCTCGGTGCGCGCGAGCTGGCCGAACAGCTTGACGATCGGCAGCTCGAACGACATGCCGAGCTGCACCGTCGAAAAATCGCTCGCGGTGAAGGGGGGCACCGCGCCGGGCAGGGAAGGAATGCCGAGCGGGAAGGCCAGTGCAGCGCGCGAGACCTTGTCGAAGGACAGCATCGCGGCAAGCTGCGTGCCGGTCCATGCGACGCTGCCACCGACGCGGCGGCCACTGTTGGTGCCTTCGCTGGGTGCGGCCTGCAGCGCGACGACGGTGCCGCCGAGCGTCGGCGAGGTATAGCCGAGCGAGTTGCTCCAGCCCGAATCGGTGGCACCGCTGCCGGTCACCATCGGCTGCGTCGGGCTGCCGAGGTAGGTATGCAGAAAAGTCGGGTTGATCACCGACGACGCACCGAACGGATTGAAGCGGATGTTGTTGATGAAGTTCGGCGTCGACATGCGACCCAGGCGCAGTGCGCCGGCCGAGCCCGACACACCCACCCACGCGCTGCGGCTCCAGAAGGCTTCGCCGGGGATGCCACGTGTCGCGCCACCGCTGTCCGGCGCCATGAAGGTGCTGAGGTCGAAGTTCGCACGCAGCCCACCACCGATATCTTCGCTGCCGCGAAAGCCGAGGTGCGGCGTCTCCATGACGCCGCTCTCGACGTTCTTCGTGCGGGCCGTGCTCGCGAGTTGTTTGCCGTAGAGGCCGACGTCGACGACGCCATAGATCGTCACCGACGATTGCGCCTGGGCTGTTCCGTTCAGTGCGAGCAGTGCGGCGGCGGGAATCCATGTCTTCTTCATGCTTGTCTCCATGTGGTTGTGCTTGTGGTGCAGTTGCGCGAGGGTGAGCAACCCCGGGGCGCGGCCGAGGCCGTTCCCGAAAAACTCATGTGGGAAAAACTGCCCGCGCGTGGCGCGCGGGCTCAGCGGGTCATCCGCTCATCGGCGGGCTGACTCCCGTCAACGCTTCGTCGAAGATCGCGACCGCGCGGGTCCAGCCTGCAGAGGCATTGCGGACCTTGTGCGGAAAGCAGCTGACGTAGAAGCCATCGGCCGGCAGGGCTTCGAGGTTGTGCAGCTTCTCGAGGTGGCAGTAGCCGATGTCGCGCCCGGCCTTGTGGCCTTCCCAGATCAGCGACGCGTCGCTGGACTCACCGTACTTCTTTGCGGTGTGCACGAAGGGCGCGTCCCAGCTCCAGGCGTCGGTGCCGGTGAGGCGCACACCACGCTCGAGCAGGTACATCGTTGCCTCGTAGCCCATGCCGCAGCCTGCGCTCACGTAGTCGCGCTCGCCATAGCGCGCGCCGGCGCGGGTGTTGATCATCACGATCTCGAGCGGCGCGAGCGTGTGGCCGATGCGTGTGAGTTCGGCTTCGACGTCGGCCGCGCTGACCACATAGCCGTCAGCGAAGTGCCGGAAGTCCAGCTTGACGCCAGGCTGGAAGCACCACTCCAGCGGCACCTCGTGGATCGCGATCGCAGGGCGCTTCTCGCCGAGCCCCGCGTCCATCGTGCTGTGGAAGTGCCAGGGCGCATCGAGGTGCGTGCCGTTGTGGGTCGACAGCTGTACCAGCTCGACCGCCCAGCCTTCGCCATCGGGCAGGTCCTCTCGCCGCAGGCCCGGGAAGAAGGGCGCGATCTGCTCGAAGGTGTTCTCGTGCGTGAAGTAGGTGATGCGAGGCTCAAGGCCGGGCGGGTCGGAGGCGACGTCGTTTTCGAGGAAGATCGACAAGTCGATGAAGCAGCGGGTCATCGGGTTCTCCGTTTCGAAGGGGCGGTGGTGGGCTTGTCGAGCACCGCGCGAAAGCCCGCGGCGACGAAGTTCAGCAGCGTGGCCTGGGCGGCAGGATCGGCTGCGCGGTTCTCGCCGCCCGAGAGGCGCTCCACGCGCTGGTCGGTCATGAAGTGCAGCAGCGCGCCGAGCATGAACTGATAGCACCACGCCACCTGGCCACGCGTGGCGGCAGGGTGCAGGCTGCACAGCGCATCGATGAACGCGTTGGCCATCGGGTCGAAGAACTCGCGGTGCACACGATCTGCCTCCGGGCTCGGAGCGGCGAGGTCGCGCGCCGCCATCAGCGCGTAGTAGCGCCCGTCTGTGTGCTGGTGCAACGCGAGCACCGGGCTGATGAAGGCATCCAGGATGCGCTCCAGCCGGCCGGCCTCGTCCCCATCGGCAATGACGGCGGCGAGGCTGCTCAGGCGCTGCTGGATCATCGGGTGCCATGACTCGAAGATCGCGTGATAGAGCTCGTGCTTCGCGCCGAAGTAGTAGCCCACCAGCGCGAGCGGCACACCGGCCTCGGTGGCGATGTCGCGGATCGACACGCCGTGGAAGCCGTTCAGCGCGAACAGCTTCTCGGCCGCCAGCAAGATGGTCAGGCGCTTGTCGGGCTGATCGCTCAGCCCGCCGACGCTGCGCACGATGCCATGGGGCGCGCGCGGTTTCATTCCGGTGTGAACCCGACGCGCTTGACGATGGGGGCCCAGGCCGCGTTCTCGTCCTTCACCGCCTTGGCCAGCACAGCTGGCGTGGTAACCGCCACCTCGAGGCCGAACTGCGCGAGCGCTTCGGACATCTCGGGCGCCGACATGGCGGTGCTGATCGCCGCGGCCGTGCGCTGCACCAGCTCCGGCACCGCCTTGCCGGGCAGGAAGAAGCCGTACCACTCCACCTGCTCGAGCGCCTTGAACCCCAGCTCGGTGAAGGTCGGCACGTCCGGCAGGAAGCGCGAGCGCTTCGGGCCCGAGGTGGCGAGCACGCGCAGCTTGCCGGTCTTCACATGCGGCAGGTAGTCGCCGATCGGTCCGCTGAACGAGGTGATCTGGCCGCCGAGCAGGTCTTGAATGCCGGGGACGGTGCCGCGATACGGCACGTGGTTGAGGTCGACTCCGCTCTCCTTGCCGAGCAGTGCGCCGATGAAGTGCGGCGGTGAGCCGGCACCGGGTGAACCGTAATTCGCCTTCGCGGGGTTGGCCTTGGTCCAGGCGAGAAAGTCTTTCAGTGTCTTAACTGTCTCGGGCACTGCCGGCCCGACACCCAGGCCGAAGACGACGCTGGTCGCGCCGCACACCGGCGTCAGGTCGTCGATGCCGTAAGTGAGCTTGCTGTACAGGTGCGGGTAGAGCGTGATCATTGCCGCCGGCGTGATCAGCAGGCTGCTGCCGTCGGCGGCACTGCGCTTGAGTTCGTCGACCGCAAGACGCCCGCCGGCACCGGGCTTGTTCTCCACCAGCGTGACCTTGGCGATGCTGCCGCGGAGCTTGTCGGCGACGCGGCGCGCCACGACGTCGACGGTGCCGCCGGGTGGGAAGCCGGTCAGGATGCGGCTGGTCTCGGGCGTTTGTGCGTAGCTCAGCGCGGGCCAGCCGATGAGCGAGCCGACGAGCGAGCCGGCGGCGGATGCGATGAGGTGTCTGCGGTTCAGCATGAACATGTCTCCAGATGGTTGTTGGCCAGGGGCAGGTCTTTGAATTTGATTCAGTTTATTAACTAGTTGTACGGTCGTACAACAAGGGCATACCCTGAAGGCGCTCACGCAAGGAACGCCAAGCGCACACCGCATGCCGCGCGGCACCCAAACGCGTTTCGTGTCGATCGATCATCGGAACCCGCATGGGTTGGCGCATGCCAATCTCCTTGCGCTTGACAGGACTTGGGGCGGCCCGTATCACCGCGGCATGCCTCCCATTGACGACCTCTCGCCCGCACAACGCCCTGCAGTTCTCGACCTGATCGGCAACACGCCGCTCGTGCAGGTCACGCGCCTCGGCACCGGCCCTTGCACCTTGCTGCTGAAGCTCGAATCGCAGAACCCCGGCGGCTCCATCAAGGACCGTGTCGGCCGCTCGATGATCGAAGCGGCCGAGCGCGATGGCCGCTTGAAGCCGGGCGGTACCGTGATCGAAGCCACCGCCGGCAACACCGGCCTGGGCCTCGCCCTCGTGGCGCGGGCGAAGGGCTACCGCGTGGTACTGGTCGTGCCCGACAAGATGTCGACCGAGAAGGTGCTGCACCTGAGGGCGCTCGGCGCCGAGGTGCACATGACGCGCAGCGACGTCGGCAAGGGCGACCCGGCCTACTACCAGGACTACGCGGCGCGCCTGGCGAAAGAGATCCCGGGCTCCTTCTTCGCCGACCAGTTCAACAACCCCGCCAACCCGCTCGCGCACGAGACCTCGACCGGCCCCGAGATCTGGCAGCAGTGCGGCCATGAGCTCGATGCCATCGTGGTCGGTGTCGGCTCAGCCGGCACGATGACGGGGCTCACGCACTTCTTCCAGCGCGTGCAGCCCAAGCTCGAATTCGTTCTCGCCGATCCCGTCGGCTCCATCCTGCGTGACCACGTGCTCACCGGCACCCACGGCGCGGCCGGCTCGTGGGCGGTGGAGGGCATCGGTGAAGACTTCATCCCGCCGATTGCCGACTTCTCGGCGGTGAAGCACGCGTACTCCATCTCCGACGAAGAGAGCTTTGCCGCGGCGCGCGAGCTGCTGAAGGCCGAAGGCCTGCTCGGAGGCTCGTCTACCGGCACGCTGCTGGCCGCCGCGCTGCGCTTCTGCCGCGCGCAAACAAAGCCGCTGCGTGTGGTGAGCTTCGTGTGCGACACCGGCACGCGTTACCTCAGCAAGGTCTACAACGACGCCTGGATGATCGACGAAGGCCTGCTCAAGCAGCGCCGCTATGGCGACCTGCGCGACCTGATCGCGCGGCGCGCCGAAGATGGCAGCGTGGTCTCGGTGCAGCCCGGCGACACGCTGCTCACCGCCTTCCAGCGCATGCGCCTGGCCGACGTGCAACAGCTGCCGGTGCTCGATGGCGGCACGCTGGTCGGTGTGGTTGACGAGTCCGACCTGCTGCTGCACGTGCAGGAAGATTCCTCGCGCTACAACGACCCCGTGAAGAGCGCGATGAGCACCGCGCTGCAGACGCTGGCACCCGATGCCGGCCTGCCTGCGCTGCGCCGCGTGCTCGCCAGTGGGTTGGTTGCCATCGTGGCCGATACAGCGGGCTTCCATGGCCTGATCACCCGTTTCGATCTACTCAACCACTTGCGAAAGAGCAAACGATGACCGACCCCAAGAAGGGCAACACTGGCGACAAGAAGCAGAAGTTCGCGACCCGCGTGATCCACGCCGGCCAGTCGCCCGACCCGAGCACCGGCGCGATCATGCCGCCGATCTACGCCACCTCCACCTATGTGCAGAGCAGCCCCGGCGTGCACCAGGGCCTCGACTACGGCCGCTCGCACAACCCCACGCGCTGGGCGCTTGAGCGCTGTGTGGCCGACCTCGAAGGCGGTGCGCAAGCCTTCGCGTTCGCCTCGGGCCTCGCCGCCATCTCGACCACGCTCGAGTTGCTGGATGCCGGTGCGCACGTGATCGCGAGTGACGACCTTTACGGCGGCACCTACCGCCTCTTCGAGCGTGTGCGCGCACGCAGCGCCGGCACGCGCTTCAGCTTCGTCGACCTGTCGAACCTCGACGCGGTGCGCAAGGCCATTCGCCCCGAGACGCGCATGCTGTGGGTCGAGACGCCGAGCAACCCGCTGCTCAAGCTCGCCGACCTGGCGGCACTGGCGCAGTTCGCGCGTGAGCACGGGCTGATCGCGGTGGCCGACAACACCTTCGCCAGCCCCTGGGTGCAGCGCCCGCTCGAACTCGGCTTCGACGTGGTGGTGCACTCAACCACCAAGTACCTCAATGGCCACTCCGACGTGATCGGCGGCGTCGCCATTGTGGGCAGCGAGCCGCGCCAGGCCGACTGGCGCGAACGCCTCGGCTTCCTGCAGAACTCGATCGGTGCGATCGCCGGGCCCTTCGACAGCTACCTGGCCTTGCGCGGCGTGAAGACGCTGGCCTTGCGCATGGAGCGCCACTGCAGCAGTGCGCTTGCGCTCGCGCAGTGGCTCGAAGCGCAGCCGAAGGTCGCGCGCGTGCGCTATCCCGGCCTCGAATCGCACCCGCAGCATGCGCTGGCCCGGAAGCAGATGCATGGCTTCGGCGGCATGATTTCGCTCGACCTCAAGACCGACCTGGCCGGCGCCCGCCGCTTTCTCGAAGCGGTGCAGATCTTCGCGCTGGCCGAGAGCCTGGGAGGCGTCGAAAGCCTCATCGAGCACCCGGCCATCATGACGCACGCCACCATCCCCGCCGAGACACGCGCCACGCTGGGCATCGGCGATGCGCTGGTGCGCTTGTCGGTCGGCGTGGAAGACGTCGACGACCTGCGCGACGACCTGGCACAGGCGCTGGCCGCCATCTGATGGAGACGCTGCCCGTCATCGACGTGCAGGCCCTCGTCGATTCGAACAGCAGCACCGCTGCACAGGCCTCAGTGGCACGCGAGCTCGACGCGGCAGCGCGCCGCTACGGCTTCTTCTATGCCAGCGGCCACGGTGTCGACGCAGCGCTGATCGAGCGCACCGCGCAGCTCGCGCGGGCCTTCTTCGCACAGAGCGAAGACGCCAAGCTGCGCATCCCGATGTCGGCCGGCGGGCGCGCATGGCGCGGCTACTTTCCGCTGGGCGGTGAGTTGACGTCCAACCGGCCCGACTGGAAAGAGGGCCTGTACCTCGGCACCGAACTGCCCGCCGACCACCCGCGTGTGCGGGCCGGCACCATCCTGCACGGCGCCAACCTGTGGCCCGAGATCGATGACTTTCGCACCACGGTGCTCGCCTACCTTGAAGCGCTCACGCAACTCGGCCATGCGCTGATGCGCGGCATGTCGATGGCGCTCGGCCTGCCGCCGCACTGGTTCGCTGACCATGGCACCGCCGACCCGCTGATCCTGCTGCGCTTCTTCAACTACCCGAGCCGCCCGGTGCCGCCGGGCAGCGCGGCGCAATGGGGCGTGGGCGAGCACACCGACTACGGCCTGCTCACCATGCTGTGGCAAGACGAGGTTGGCGGCCTGCAGGTGCGTACCGACAACGGCTGGATCGACGCACCGCCGATCACCGGTACTTTTGTCTGCAATATCGGGGACATGCTGGACCGTATGACCGGTGGTCGCTACCGCTCGGTCCCGCACCGCGTGG
Source organism: Rhizobacter sp. P2_G4 (assembly GCF_056403575.1). Lineage (NCBI taxonomy): Bacteria > Pseudomonadati > Pseudomonadota > Betaproteobacteria > Burkholderiales > Sphaerotilaceae > Rhizobacter > Rhizobacter sp. P2_G4. Next base: position 801,595 of record NZ_JBFUFG010000002.1, read on the forward strand.
CCATCAACACAAGTGGTTACGACCGGCTCTCGATCCCGCTGTTCTTCGACCCCGACTTCGCCGCGCGCGTGCAGCCCGTGCCCGGCAGCGGCCCGGGGCAGGACGACAGCGGCCGCCGCTGGGACGGCGCCAACCTGCAGGCCTTTGAAGGCAGCTACGGCGACTACGTCACCGCCAAAGTCGGTAAGGTTTTCCCAGACCTTAAGGCAGTGGTCGGCTGAGGTAGTGGGGCGGATGGCATGACCCGCCGGTGGTTGCGGCCATGCGGCATGGTTTGTGCCAAGGCGCGGTGGCACATCACTTCTCGCGTTGGGCTCGCGTTGTCTTGCCCATGCCCCTCCGCCCATGAATCCTGTCAGCCCCTTGCCAGCGTTGGTCGCCTTGTTGGCGGCACTCGGCACCACGGTGCTCCTCGTCAAGCGCTTCGGCGCCCCCAAGCAAGAGGGTCGCTTCGCGGCCATCGACGGCCTGCGGGGTTACCTGGCCTTCTTCGTGTTCGTCCACCACGCAGCCATCTGGTACTTTTTTCTGCGGAGCAGTGAGTGGAAGGCCGCGCCGTCGAACCTGTACACGCACTTCGGCCAGACCAGCGTGGCCATGTTCTTCATGATCACCGGGTTCCTGTTCTTCACCAAGCTGCTCAATGGGCGGCGGCGGCCGGTCGACTGGTTGCAACTGGCGGTGTCGCGCGTGATGCGGCTCGCCCCGCTGTATCTGTTCGCGATGCTCTGCCTGTTCACCATCGTCACGGTCATCTCCGGCGGGGTGCTGCACGTCCCCGAGTCGAAGCTGGCAAAGAGCGTGATCCAGTGGATGCTGTTCACCGTGGCCGGCGCACCCGACGTCAACGGCGTGGCCCAGACCAGCAACATCCTCGCGCGGGTGCCTTGGACGCTTCCGTATGAATGGTTCTTCTATCTCTCACTCCCCCTCCTGGCGCTGGGCATCCGCGTCGACGTGCCGCGCCGCTACGTCGTGCTCGGGGCCGTGGCGATGGGCTTGATGCTGGTGGTGTGGCGGCCCGAGACACACAACATGCTGTCGTTTCTGGGTGGCATCGTCGCTGCCGTGGTCGCAGCCTCTAAGCGGCTCGACGGCGTGGCCTCGTCCAAGTGGGCGTCTGTGGCCGTGATCGCCTGCCTGGCAGCCGTCGTCGTGCTGTTCCCGACGACGCACGAGCCCACTCCCGTGCTGTTGATCTCGGTCGCGTTCACCCTCATCGCTTGCGGCGCCAACCTGTTCGGGGCGCTCACGCACGCGGTGTCACGCACCCTCGGCGAAATGGCCTACAGCATCTATCTGCTGCACGGCCTGGTGCTGTTCCTCTTCTTTCACTGGCTGCCGCGGTCTGGCCTGGGTTTGCCGGACCCCGTGGCACATTGGGCTTTCGTGGTCGCGCTAACGCCGGTGCTGATCGGGCTGTCCTTCCTCACCTTCAGCGGCATCGAGAAGCCGGCCATGCAAAGCACGGCACGCGTCACGCAGTGGCTGCGCCTGCGGTTCGGCAAGGTCAGCGCCGTGGCAGTTTGAGCGAGCCCGCGAACCGGCAAACCCCCATGGTGGACAGGGGCTAGCGGCGGGCAACATGCCGTGCGGCTTGGGTACGAAGACATTCGCACATGGATATTCCTATTCGTTCCTTCGGTGTTGCGCGGGCCAGGGTTAGCCTCGCGTCTTCATTCACGGAGAGTCTTTCCATGCATTCACTGCGTACGCGCACGTTCGCCCTGCTCGCCGCCACGGCGGCTTCCCTTGTCTTCACGGCCGCTGCGCGCGCCGACCAGCTCGACGACATCAAGAAGAAGGGCGAGATCGTCATCGGCGTGCTCGGCACCGACGAGCCCAACAGCTTCGTCGACCCGAAGACGCGCGAGATCGTCGGCTACGAGGTCGACATCGCCACCGCCATCGCCAAGAAGATCGGCGTCAAGCCGGTGTTCAAGCAATTGGCGGTCGCCGCGCGCATCCCCGAACTGCAGCAGGGCCGCGTCGACATCCTCGCCGCCTCGCTCACGCACAACAAGGAACGCGAGGCGCTGGTCGACTTCTCGCTCACCACCTTCGTCACCGGCCAGAAGGTTCTCGTCAAGACCAGCAGCGGCATCACTGACGTGCCGCAGCTCGCAGGCAAGAAGGTGCTCACCGTCAAGGGCGGCACGCAGGAACCCAACATCCGCAAGGCCGTGCCCAATGTCGAGGTCGTCACCTTCGAGACCACGCAGCAGGCCTTCCTGGCGCTGCAGCAAGGCAAGGGCGTGGGCTATGTGAACGACGAAGCCTCGCTGGTGAACGACTACGCCAAGCTCGGCCCGGCGAAGAAGGATTACGCGATCCTGCCCACCAACATCAGCGTCGAGCCACTGGCGCTCGGCCTCAAGAAGGGCGAGAAAGGCTTGAAGGCGCTGGTCGACGGCGTGCTGCGCGATCTGGAATCGTCCGGCGAAGCCGACAAGCTCTTCGTCAAGTGGTACGGCCCGGCCACCAAGCTGCAGTTCGACAAGCGCAGCTTCAAGATCGACAACGACAAGCTCTGATTCGGGTGTAGAACGGTCGGGAGTGAGCTCCCGACTTTTCGCCCTGCCGCCCGAAACGGAGCGGCAGGGCTTTTTGCGATCTGCCGATGCCTTCTTTCGATTTCGCCCTGCTGCAGCAGGGGCAGTACCACGACTGGCTGATCAGCGGCCTGTGGGTCTCGCTCCTGCTTGCCGGGCTCACGCTCGTGTTCGCCTTGCCGCTGGCCGTGCTGGTGGCCTTGTTGCGCATTTCGCCGCTCGCGCTGCTGCGCTGGCTGGGCGCTGCGTATGTGGAAGGCATTCGCAATGTGCCGCTGCTGGCGCACCTGCTGTTCTGGTACTTCGGCGCGCCCGAGCTGCTGCCCGAGGCCGCGCGGCAGTGGCTGTACGCCGGCAACATCGAACTCGCCAGTGCCGTGGTGGCGCTGACGCTCTACACCGCGGCCTACATGGCCGAAGACATCCGCAGCGGCATCCGCGCGATTCCGCTCGTGCAGTTCGAGGCCGGGCGCGCGCTGGGCTTCGGCTTCCTGGCGACGATGCGGCGCGTGATCCTGCCGCAGGCCCTGCGCGTGACCGTGCCGCCGCTGATCTCGCAGACGCTGAACCTGTGGAAGAACACCAGCATCGCCACCGTGATCGGCGTGGCCGAGATGATGTACCAGGCTGCCAAGGTGGAGTCCACTTCGTTTCGCAGCGTCGAGGCCTTTGCCTTCGCGACGAGCGCCTACCTCGCGGTGTCGCTCGTGATCACCGGCCTCGGTGCGTGGTACCACCACCGCTACCCGGTGCGCACCGCATGATCGAGCTGATCGAGACCTACTGGGTCTACTTCCTCGTCGGCCAGTACCCGAAGGGGCCGCTGGGCGGGCTGGCGCTCACGGTGCTGCTGGCGGGGCTGGCGCTGGTGCTTGCGCTGCCGTTGGGTGTGGCGCTCGGGCTCGCGCGTGTGAGCCCGTACCGAGTCATCCGCTGGCCAGTCACGGCACTGGTGTTCGTGGTGCGTGGCGTGCCGCTGCTGATGGTGGTGTTCTGGGCCTACTTCTTCTTGCCCAGCGTCACCGGCGTGAAGACCGACCAGTTCGGCACCATGCTCATCGCGCTGGTGGTGTTCGACGGTGCCTACCTCGCCGAGATCGTGCGCGCGGGCATCCGCGGCGTGCCGAAGGGTCAGTTCGAGAGCGCACGCTCGTTGGGGTTGAGCTACGCGCAGACCATGCGACGCGTGATCCTGCCGCAGGCACTGCGCCACATGCTGCCCTCGCTGGTGAACCAGTTCGTCGCCACCATCAAGGAGACCTCGCTCGGGTACATCATCGGGCTGACCGAGGTGTCGTTCATCGCCGCGCAGATCAACACGCAGGTGTTCACGCGCGGTGCCGAGGTCTACCTGCTGCTCGGCCTCACCTATTTCGTGCTCTGCTTCGGCCTGTCGCGCTTCGCGTTCTGGCTCGAGCAGCGCATGGCGCGGCGCAGGGATGTGCAGCTGCCGCCGCAACCACTGAAGGCATCCGCATGATCCGCTTCGACCAGGTCAACAAATGGTTCGGCTCCTACCAGGCGCTGGTGGACATCAACGAGACCATCGCCGAAGGCGAGGTCGTGGTGGTGTGCGGGCCCTCCGGCTCGGGCAAGTCGACCTTGATTCGCACCATCAACCGGCTCGAGGCCATCCAATCGGGCACGATCTCGATCAATGGCGAAGACATCCACCGCCAGGGCCTCGACGTCAACGCCTTCCGCTCGCACATCGGCTTCGTGTTCCAGCAGTTCAACCTGTTCCCGCACCTGTCGGCCATCGACAACTGCACGCTCGCGCCGATGGCCTTGAAGCGCTTGTCGCCCGCCGTGGCGCGTGAGCAAGCCATGGCGCTGCTCGACCGCGTGGGCCTCGCGCACAAGGCGAATGCCTATCCATCCGAGCTGTCGGGCGGCCAGCAGCAGCGCGTGGCCATCGCGCGTGCGCTGGCAATGCAGCCGCCCATCATGCTGTTCGACGAGCCCACCAGCGCGCTCGACCCCGAGATGGTCGGCGAGGTGCTGCTCGTCATTCGAGACCTGGTGCGCGACGGCATGACGCTGGTGGTCGTCACGCACGAGATGGGTTTCGCCCGCGAGGTGGCCCACCGCGTGCTCTTCATGGACCAGGGCAGGGTGCTCGAACGCGCGACGCCCGACGACTTCTTCAACCGGCCGCAGCACCCGCGGGCGCAGCAGTTCTTGTCCGACATCCGCACGCCGTTCGCCACGGCCTGAGGTCAAGAGCCGCTGTTGACGGCCACCGGGCTGCGCTCGGCGAACTGGCCATTCCAGTACGGGTAGTAAGGGTAGGGCGGCGTGGTGGCGCTGGCAGTGTCGAGCCGGGCGACCTGCTCTGCGCTGAGCTGCCAGCCCAGGGCGCCGAGGTTCTGCTTCAGCTGCGCCGCATCGCGCGCACCGATCAGCACGCTGGCCACTGTGGGTCGCTGCAGCAGCCAGTTGATGGCGATCTGCGGCAGTGTCTTGCCGGTCTCAGCCGCTACCTCGTCCATCGCGTCGACGACGCGGTACAAATGCTCGTCGTCGACCGGCGGCGCGAAGCCGGCGGTCTCGTGCAGGCGGCTGCCAGCGGGCAAGGGTTGGCCGCGGCGCACCTTGCCGGTCAGCCGGCCCCAGCCGAGCGGGCTCCACACGATGGCGCCCAGGCCCTGGTCCTGCCCCAGCGGCATCAGCTCCCATTCGTAGTCGCGGCCGATCAGCGAGTAGTAGCTCTGGTTGGCCACGTAGCGTTGCAGGCCCAGCCGGTCGGCCGCGGCGAGTGATTTCATCAACTGCCAGCCGGAGAAGTTGGACACACCGAGGTACCGCACCTTGCCGGCACGCACCAGGTCGTCCAGCGTGGACAGCACCTGCTCTACTGGCGTCATCGCGTCGAAGGCGTGCAGTTGCAGGATGTCGATGTGGTCGGTCTGCAGGCGCTTCAGCGCGGCGTCGGTCGCTTCGATGAGGTGGTGGCGCGACGAGCCCACATCGTTCGGCCCGTCGCCGCTGCGCAGCGAGAGCTTGGTCGAGATGATGGCCTGGTGTCGCCGGCCCTTCAGCGCTTCGCCGAGGATGGATTCGGAGGCGCCGCTCGAATACACATCGGCGGTGTCGAAGAGGCTCACGCCGGCATCGAGGCAGATGTCGACGATGCGGCGTGCGCCGGCCACGTCGGTGTTGCCCCAGGCGCTGAACAGCGGGCCCTGCCCGCCGAAGGTGCCGGCGCCGAATCCGAGTGCAGGCACCTTGAAGCCTGAGCGGCCGAGAAAGCGGTGTTCCATGGTGATGTCCTTATTGATGTGGTGATAGTGGTGACTCAAGCGAAGGCGGAACGCGGCGTGGTGCAAGCGTCGGCGCGGTGGCTCCACAGCGCGATGCCCAGGCCCACCAGCGTGATGAGCGCGGCGATCCAACCGAGCGACTGCAGGCCAGGCCCGTGCTCGACGGTCACACCGCCCACCCACGCGCCGATCGCGTTGCCGAGGTTGAAGGCAGCGATGTTCAGGCTCGACGCGAGGTTCTGCCCCGCGCCCGAAGCCTGTTCCAGCACGCGCATCTGCATCGGTGCCACGGTGGCGAAGGCGGCCAGTCCGAGCAGTGCGACGAATACCACTGCCAACCATGGCGTGCCGATGGCGAACTGCATGGCACCGAGCACCGCCGCGAGCGCGGCCAGCGTGCCCAGCGCGGCCGGCATGGTGCCGCGGTCGGCCAGGCGCCCGCCAAGCAGGTTGCCAACCGCCATGCCGCCACCGAACACGAGCAGGATGGGCGAAACCGCCGAGTCCGGCACGCCGGTGATGCGCGTGAGCAGCGGCTGGATGTAGGTGAATACCGTGAACACGCCGGCGTAGCCGAGCACCGTCATCGCGAGGCCGCGCAGCACCTGCGGGCGAAGCACGGCAGCCAGTTCGTCGCGCAGCGGTGCTGCTGCCGCATCAGCCGCATCGCCTTGTCGGTTGGCCGGTACGAAGAAGGCGATCACCGCGAAGGCGGCCGCACCGATCAGCGTGATGACCCAGAAGGTGGCGCGCCACCCGAACTGCAGCCCGAGCCAGGCACCAGCCGGCACGCCGAGCAGCGTTGCCAGCGTGAGGCCGGTGAACATGATGGAGATGGCCGAGGCGCGCCGCTGCGGCGGCACCAGGCCGGTCGCGACGACCGCGCCCACGCCGAAGAAAGTGCCGTGCGCCAGCGCAGTGACCACGCGGGCGACCATCAGCCAGCCATAGCCGGGCGCCAGGGCGCAGGCCAGGTTGCCGAGCGTGAAGATCACCATCAGCGCCAGCAGCACCGCCTTTCGCGGCATGCTGCGCGTGGCAATGGTGAGCAACGGGGCGCCCACCGCCACGCCGATGGCGTAGCCCGATATGAGCAGGCCGGCGGCCGCGATGGAGACGTGAAGGTCCGCCGAGACCTGCAGCAGCAGGCCCATGATGACGAACTCGGTGGTACCGATGGCGAACGCACCGGCGGAGAGGGCAAGAAGGGCGATTGGCATGATGGGAGCAACTGTGCGGCGTTTGTTGCGCGGTGACTAGAATGCCGGCCGGAATTGCACTTGTGACTTCAACTCACAGCCGAAGGGTCTGCTATGCCGCGCATTGACGTCAACCGCTCCGGCGAGATGGAAGCCTTCGTGCAGGTCGTCGAACGCGAGGGCTTCTCGGCCGCGGCCCGTGCGCTGGGCATGACGCCCTCGGCCGTCAGCAAGCTCATCGGCCGGCTCGAAACGCGCCTCGCCATCCAGCTGGTGCACCGCTCCACACGCAAGCTGCAGCTCACGCCCGAAGGCCAGCAGTTCTACGAGCGCAGCGTGCGCGTGCTGGCCGACATCGACGAAGCCGAGCGCAGCGCCGCGACGAATGCCGTGCCGCGAGGGCGCGTCGTCATCAACACCAGCATGTCGTTCGGCTCGCAGGTCGTGGTGCCGCTGGTGGCGCGCTTCCTCGAACAGCACCCGCAGATCACCCTCGACATCGTGCTGACCGACCGCGTGGTCGACCTGATGGACGAGCGTGCCGACATCGCCATCCGCTGGGGGCCGCTGCCGTCGTCCGACCTGATCGCGCGCTACCTGGGCGAAACCGGGCAGTCCATCGTTGGCTCACCCGCCTACCTGGCGCGGCACGGCACGCCGCGCAAGCCTGGCGACTTGGAGTCACACCACCAGATCGACTTCAGCTACCGACGCCGGCTGCCCGACTGGCCGCTGCGCGTCGACGGCAAGCTGGTCGACGTGCCGGTGCGTGCCAGCGTGCGCGCGAGCGACGGCGAGGCGCTGCGGCAGCTGGCGGTGGCCGGCGCCGGCTTGGCGCGGCTGTCGAGTTACCACATCCAGGCCGACCTCGACGCCGGCCGGCTCGTGCCCGTGCTGGAGAAATTCAACCCTCGCGACATGGCGCCTATCCATGCGGTGTACCTTGGCAAGGTCGAGCGCTTGCCGTCACGTGTGCGTGCGGTGCTCGACTTCCTGGTCGCAACCGTGTGCCCGGACCCGCGCTTCAAGCCCAGGCGCGTTCGGGCGTGAGCTTGAAAGGAGACGAAGGATCATGAATCGCTGTTTCGCCGTGCTCGCCGCTGCTGCACTGTCGGCGTGCTCGTCGTATGGCCCCGGCTCGCTGAGCAAGGATGCAAGCGTCGAGTCCACCCTGCAGGCGATGGGCCCGCCCACGGCCGACATCACGCTGCCCAACGGTGAACGCCGGCTCGAATACGCGCGTGGGCCCTACGGTAAGCACACCTACATGCTCGACTTCGACGCACAAGGCCACCTGCTGCGCTGGGACCAGGTGCTTACCGAGAGCCGCTTCAACGCCATCCAGGCCGGCATGACTGCAAACGACGTGCTCACGCAGATCGGCCATGCGTCCGAGACCTACTACATCGGCTGGCAGAAGCAGAACGTCTGGGCGTATCGCTACGAATCTCCGTTCTGCGTCTGGTTCCAGGTGGGCCTCGATCAGCAAGGCAAGGTGGTCGATACTGCCTACGGCCCCGATCCCATTTGCGAACATCCTCGAGACGCACCCTGACCCATGAGCATCACTGTCTACGGCATTCCCAATTGCGACACCGTCAAGAAAGCCCGCACCTGGCTGGCCGACCACCAGGTCGACATCGCATGGCATGACTTCAAGAAGCAGGGCGTGCCCGCCGCCGAACTCGACCGCTGGATGAACGCGGTGGGTTGGGACAAGGTGCTGAACCGCCAGGGCACGACCTGGCGCAAGCTCGACGATACGACCAAGGCAGCAGTCACCGATGCAGCATCGGCCAAGCAGGTGATGCTGGATCAGCCGAGCGTCATCAAGCGCCCGGTGGTGCAGTGGGCTGACGGCCAGATCACCGTTGGCTTCAGCGAGGCGTTGTTCACGCAGCACTTGGGCTGAACGCGAACAAAGCTGGCTTGATTGGCGACGAACTCAGCACACCTCCGTTTGCCTTGCCTGTCATGAAGACCGACTACAGCGCGCCTGACGTCTCAGCTTTGGCGCTTCTGCGACGCGGAGAAGCGGTTGCAAAATCCCACCTGCGATTGATTGACTGACTCGGCATGCGCGACTCCGATCGACATCGCTCCAGGCCATCAGTAAGCTGGCCAACGCTGGCTGGCGTCGGTCACCAAGGTGCTGCTTTTGCCGGATCAATACGCACACTGCAATTGCGTCCAGATAGGAATGCAATCCAATTCTGCAAGGCACTTTGCGACGCTTGGCTTTCGACACCGGGATACGCAGCAAAACTGTCGCCCGAGAACATAGTTAGAAGTCGCCAGAGCCTAGGCCGAGATTCATTCAGCATTTAAAGGGAAGCATGCTACTAATCGGCGCGGCCATCGTCGCACTCATCTGCATATTCATAGGGGTTCCAGTCACCCGTGTCATCTCACGTGCCATGAGACCCAAGCGCCCAGTTCTCGCCCGAATTACAGTAATCGGATTTTGGGTTGGTCTTGCAACACTGGTCACTTGGCCCGTGCTTTCTGGCCCATTAGTTTTCGAACTGAAGTGCAGCAATTTCACGAGACTGGATGTGCCCCCGCCCATAGACGCTCGGGCAAGCGGATACTTTGATGAACGCCTTAGCCTTCCCGCCCACATCCAGACCCACTTCGACGAGTTCTTCCTAGACAGGGACGTAGATGACCTGTTGGCCGGACGAATTGCGTTCTTTGAAAGGCGCCACCCCTCGCCTTACGCATCGGCACCATTCCTTAGGTACTCGCTGATTGAGGCCGGCGCAAGCAACTGCGCACCAAAGGTCACTGGAGGTACCTATGGAAGAGCGAAGCTGCCTCAAGTCGCACCAACCAAGTGTCTAGGTGTGGAAATGGTCCAATCTGCAGCCAGTCAGTTCACAGTGTCCGCATCCGGTGACCTGAACACCAATGACGGAACCACGCGGATCACTGATCGCTCGTCGCACGAAGTGCTAGCCATGTTCCGTTCATTCGGTCGCACCTATCTGTATGGCGGAACGAAGTCTTGCCCGATTGTTCGGGTACGCGGCGATGACTATGGTGGGCACATCAATTTCACAAAGGCGGTTTTCATGGACGCATCTGGCAAGGTGGAAGAACTTGTTCGCAAGTAACCGCATCGGCACAAAGTTGACAGCGACTTCTAACCCATCGAGAGGACCAGGCAAGCCGGGTCATGCAACTCATGTCAAACGTAGGTGGACGGTGGAAGCAGTCAATTCATAGGAGGTCGAAGTGTCTGCATCAGTGCTCTACATGTCGATGTCACTCGACGGGTATATCGCAGGTCCGAACGATGAGGTGGGCAACCCCGGTGGCGACGAGTTCATGCGGCTGCACGAGTGGTACGGGGACTTCTCCCGGCCGTCGGGGCCGACCGGGGAGCTGTGGGACGAATGGAACGCTCCTGGCGCAATACTGGCGGGTCGACGTACCGTGGAGCAGGTCGATCACTGGGGCGGTGACAATCACGGTGTCCGGATCTTCGTGCCCAGCCACCGGCCGCCCGGTCCGTCCGTCGCGAACTATCCGTTGGTGACGTACGTGACCGATGGGATCGAGAGCGCGATGGCGCAGGCGAAGTCCGCCGCCGGGAAGCGCGACGTGCTGATGCTGGGCGCGTACACGGCGCAACGAGCGCTCGTGGCCGGTGTGCTGGATGAGTTGCAAATTCACCAGATTCCAGTCCTGTTCGGTGGTGGCCGTCGGCTGTTCGAGGTGTTGCCGTCGCGCATCGAGCTGGACATCGTTCGGGTGATCGACACGCCGGAGGCCACACACATCCGCTACCGCGTCCGTCGCTGAGCCGGGCTGTTGGGAGACGGATGGACGGTGGGACGTCACCTAACAGCCGGTGGCAGCGGACGGTCCGCTGCTGAACCGGACGTTAGGCCTCACGGCCGGCTCCAATCTGAAATGTGACACCCCGCGCAACGCTAAGGTGCTGCGTGGGAACTCACGACACACAACTGACGGAACAGGTCGCTGGTCGATGCAGACGATGCTTTCCAATGGGCATAGCCAGAGGTCAATCGCCTCATCCTAGAGCGTGAATCCATCGACCATCTCTTGCGAGGTCAGACGATCTTCACGCTCAGGTTGGGCAGGCCATCGACGTGGCACTCGATCACGTCGCCGCGCACCACCGGCCCGACGTTCTCGGGCGTGCCCGAGTAGATGATGTCGCCGGGCATCAGCTCGAAGGCTTCAGACAGCTTGCTGATCTGCTCGGCCACGCTCCAGATCATCTGGTTGAGGTCGGCGCTTTGCTTGGTCTCGCCGTTCACCTTGAGCCAGATGTTGCCCTTGGTGAACGCACCCGTCTGTGTAGCCAGGTGCAATGGGCCGATGGGTGCTGAACGGTCGAAGCTCTTGCCGATCTCCCACGGTTTTTTCTGGTCACCCATACCGCGTTGCAGGTCGCGGCGGGTCATGTCGAGGCCGAGCGCATACGCGTAGACGTGGTCGAGCGCCTTGTCGATCGGGATGTCACGCCCGCCCTTGCTCAAGGCCGCGACCAGTTCCACTTCGTAGTGGTAGTTCTTGGTCAGCGGCGGGTACGGGTGGTCGGCCACGGTGCCGGGGGCCACGTTCTGGATCGCGTCGGTCGGCTTCTGGAAGAAGAACGGCGGCTCGCGCGTCGGGTCAGAGCCCATCTCGCGTGCATGCGCTGCGTAGTTGCGGCCGATGCAATAGATGCGCCGCACCGGAAACACCATGTCGCTGCCGACGATGGGAATGTAGGTGTCGGGCACGCTGAACGGCGTCTTCGCGCTGCCGGTCTGCGCGGTGCCGGGCAGGGCGCATCCGACGAGCGCGCCGAGGCCCAGCGTGGCGGTGGTTCCGAACAGGGATCTGCGATCCATGCAGTGTCTCCTTTTGATCTTGTGATGCCGATCAAGCCGCCAGCAACTGCCTCAGCACGAAGGGCAAGATGCCGCCGTGTTTGTAGTAGTCGACCTCGATCGGTGTGTCGATACGCAGCGTGACGCGCACGTCGCGCTTGCCGCCGTCGAGGTCGTGGATCACGAGCGTGGCGTCTTGCTGCGGCTTGAGTTCAGTGCCCAGCAGCACGTCGAACTTCTCGTCGCCGGTGATGCCCAGCGTCTGCCATGAGTCGGTGCCCTTGAACTGCAGCGGCAGCACGCCCATGCCCACCAGGTTGGCGCGGTGGATGCGCTCGTAGCTGCGCGCGACGACAGCCTTGATGCCGAGCAGGGCTGTGCCCTTGGCAGCCCAGTCGCGCGAAGAACCGGTGCCGTACTCTTCACCGGCAAAGACGATGGTCGGCGTGTTCTCGGCCATGTACTTCATCGCAGCGTCGTAGATGAACATCTTCTCGTTGCCAGGCTGGAACAGCGTCACGCCGCCTTCCTCGCGGCTGCCGTCGGGGCCGGCCGGGATCATCAGGTTCTTGATGCGGACGTTGGCGAAGGTGCCGCGCACCATCACGTCGTGGTTGCCGCGGCGCGAGCCGTAGCTGTTGAAATCGGCCTTGCCGACCTTGTGCTCTTTCAACCACTGGCCTGCAGGAGACTGCTCCTTGATCGAGCCTGCCGGTGAGATGTGGTCGGTGGTGATCGAGTCGCCGAAGAGCGCCATCGCACGCGCACCCTTCACGCCCGAGTCGGCCAGGCCCGGCTCCATGTGGAAGCCGTCGAAGAAGGGCGGCTTGGCGATGTAGGTGCTGGTAGGCCAGGTGTAGGTCTCGCCCTTCACACCCTGGATGTTTTCCCAGAGCTTGCCCGGCTTGGTCTTCACCTGCGCGTAGTTCTCGCGGAAGGCCTTGCCGTTCATCGCGAACTTCATCAGCTTGTAGATCTCGTCACTGCTGGGCCAGATGTCGCCGAGGTAGATGTCGCGGCCGTTCTTGCCCTTGCCCACCGGCTCGGTCATGAGGTCGACGTTGGCGTTGCCAGCGATGGCGAACGCCACCACCAGCGGCGGCGATGCCAGGAAGTTGGCCTTGAGGTTCGGGTGGATCCGTGCCTCGAAGTTGCGGTTGCCCGACAGCACGGCCGCGCACACCATGTTGTTGGCGGTGATCACCTCGTTCAGCTCGGCCGTCAGGTCGCCGGCATTGCCGATGCAGGTGGTGCAGCCGTAGCCGGCCAGCGTGAAGCCCAGCTTGTCGAGGTACTGCGTGAGCCCGGCCTTCTCCAGGTATTCGGTCACCACGCGTGAGCCCGGCGCGAGCGAGGTCTTGATGTGCGGCGCGACCGTGAGGCCTGCCTCGACTGCCTTCTTGGCCAGCAGGCCGGCGGCCAGCAGCACGGCCGGGTTGGAGGTGTTGGTGCACGAGGTGATGGCGGCGATCAGCACGTCGCCGTTGTGCACCTCGAGCCCGCTCTTCGTCTTGTACGCCTTGTGCAGGTTCTCGGCCGGCTGGTTGAAGCCGTTGGCCGACACCGGCTTGCTGAAGAGTTCGGTGAACTCGGTCTTCATCTTGCCGAGCTCGATGCGGTCTTGCGGGCGCTTCGGGCCGGCGAGCGAGGGTGTCACGGTGCTCAGGTCGAGCGACACTTCCTTCGAGTAGTGGATGTCGCCCGAGCGCGGCACGCCGAACATCTTCTGCGCGCGGAAGTAGGCCTCGAAGGCCTCGATCTCGGTCTTGGTGCGGCCCGTGCCTTCGAAGTACTCGATGGTCTTCTCGTCCACCGGGAAGAAACCCATGGTCGCGCCGTACTCGGGCGCCATGTTGCCGATGGTCGCGCGGTCGGGCAGAGACAGCGTGCTCGTGCCTTCGCCGAAGAACTCGACGAACTTGCCGACCACCTTCTCCTTGCGCAACAGTTCGGTCACGGTCAGCACCAGGTCGGTGGCGGTGACGCCTTCGCGCAGCTTGCCGGTGAGCTCGAAGCCCACCACGTCGGGCGTCAGGAAGTACACGGGCTGGCCCAGCATGCCGGCCTCGGCCTCGATGCCACCCACGCCCCAGGCCACCACGCCGATGCCGTTGATCATGGTCGTGTGGCTGTCGGTGCCGACCAGCGAGTCGGGGTAGTACACGCCGTTCTTGTTGTGCACGCCGCGCGCCAGGTACTCCAGATTCACCTGGTGCACGATGCCGAAGCCCGGAGGCACCACGCCGAAGGTCTCGAAGGCCTGCATGCCCCACTTCATGAACTGGTAGCGCTCGTTGTTGCGCTCGAACTCAAGCTTCATGTTCAGGTCGAGCGCGTTCTTCGTGCCGTAGTAGTCGACCATCACCGAGTGATCGACCACCAGGTCGACCGGCACCAGCGGCTCGATGGTCCGCGGGTTCTTGCCCATATCGACTGCCACATTGCGCATGGCGGCCAGGTCGGCCAGCAGCGGCACGCCGGTGAAGTCTTGCAGCACCACGCGCGCCACCACGAAGGGGATCTCGTCGACGCGGTCAGCGGTGGGCTGCCAGTTGGCGAGCTGCGCCACGTGGTCGGCGGTGACCTTCTTGCCGTCGCAGTTTCGCAGCACCGACTCGAGCACGATGCGGATCGAGATCGGCAACTGGTTCACGTTCGGGAACTTCTTGGCCAGCTCGGGCAGCGAGTAGTAGCTGCCGGTCTTGCCGGACGCGGTCTTGAAGGTCTTGAGGGTGCTGGGGAAAGCGTGTTCGGCTGGCTTCTTGGTGGTCTTTTCGGCTTTGGCCATGGGTTCGCTCCTGGGCTGAGGTGAGAGGGGATCGCGGTGATTGTGCCCCTCGGGTGGGCCTCGAGCGTGACAGAAGTCCGCATTTCCCTGAGCCGCACTGTGCTGTTGCCGGCGCGTGGCGTCATCCTCTGTTCAGGCGCGGGAATGGCGACGAGATGGCGCGGAAATGGCCCCGAAAAGCCGCTGAATTGCCCCCTTAATGGCTCGACCGCCCGCGAAAGGCGCTGCCCACAATCGATCGACGTGAACCTGCCCATCGTTTCCCCATGAAAAAGTCGACCGCGAAGCCCCCGGCCGTGGCGGCAAGTCCAGCCGCGGCTGCCTTGTCGGAGTTCGACCGCGAGCTGGCCCTGGCCCGCTCGGGAGCGATGGCGCTTGCCGATCTGATGAACCGCGCTTCGGCGTTGAGCCAGGCCGGCCGCACCGCCGACGGCGCGGCACTGTATGAAACGTGGATCGGCCACACCGTCTCGCCGCTGCAGCACGTGGCCTGCTTCAACTGGGGCACGCTCTTGGGCGCCATCGGCCGGCATGTGGACGCCGAGCGCGCCTACCTGCGTGCGCTGGCGCTGAGCCCCGGCTTCCTGCAGGCCCGCCTCAACCTGGGCCACCAGCTCGAGCACCTGGGCCGCCCGGACGAAGCCCTGGCCCAGTGGCAGACGGTGACCGACAGTGCGGATGCGGCCATCGAGCTCTACCTGCACGCCATCAACAACTCGGCGCGGCTGTATGAAACGCAGCGCCGCTACGACGAGGCCGAGCGCTGCATGCGCGCCAGCCTCGAGCGCAAGCCCGACCAGAACGACGTGATCCAGCACTACGTGCACCTGCGCCAGAAGAAGTGCGCCTGGCCGGTCTACGAGCCGGTGGGCGCGCTGACGCAGAACCAGCTGCTGCTCGGCACCTCGGTGCTGGCCATGCTGGGCGCAAGCGACGACCCGGCGGTGCAGCTGCTGTCGGCGCAGCGCTTCGTCTACGAGCGCACGCCCAAGCCGCCGGCTGTCCCCTTCCATGAAGGCCAGCCCCAGCGCACCGGCAAGATCCGCATCGGCTACCTGTCGGGCGACCTGCACATGCACGCCGTGGGCCTGCTGTCGGTCGAGCTGCTGGAGCTGCACGACCGCGAGCGCTTCGAGATCTACGCCTTCTCGTGGAGCCGCGACGACGGCACGCCGCTGCGCGCGCGCATCCGCAAGGCCATCGACCACTACATCCCGATCGGCGGTGTCGATGACACCACCGCGGCGCGCCTGATCGCCGCCCATGGCATCGACATCCTGGTCGACCTGCAGGGCCTGACCAACGGCGCCCGCCCGGCCATCGTCGGCATGCGCGGCGCGCCCATTCAAGTGAGCTACCTCGGCCTGCCCGGCACCTGCGCGCTGCCCGGCGTCGACTGGATCCTGGCCGACCGCTTCGTGATGCCCACCGAGCTGCAGCCCTACATGACCGAGCGGCCGATCTACGTGCCGCACTGCTACCAGGTGAGCGACCGCCAGCGCGAGGTGGCGCCCAAGCCCACCCGCGCGGCCTACGGTTTGCCCGAAGATGCCTTCGTCTTCTGCTCGTTCAACAACACCTTCAAGTTCACCGAAGAGGTGTTCCGCAGCTGGATGCGCATCCTGAAGCAGGTGCCGAACAGCGTGCTGTGGCTGCTGGCCGACAACGAATGGGCGCTCGCCAACATGCGCCGCGAAGCCGACGCCCACGGCATCGGCCACGAGCGCCTGGTCATGGCACCGCGCGTGGCGCCGCCCGAGTACCTGGCGCGCTTCCAGCTGGCCGATGTGATGCTCGACACCTTTCCGTACAACGCCGGCACCACCGCCAGCGATGCGCTGTGGATGGGCCTGCCCATCGTCACCTACTCGGGCCGCAGCTACATCTCGCGCATGGCCGGCAGCCTGCTCACCAACGTCGGCCTGCCCGACCTCGTGACCTTCTCGCTGCAAGACTACGAGCGCCTCGCGGTGCAACTGGGCAACAACCCGCTGCGCGTGGCGTCTTACAAGCGCTACCTGTCCGAGCACGGCCGCGAGTCGAAGCTGTTCGACGTGCCGGGCCTGGTGCGCGACATCGAAAACGAATTCGAACGCCTGGCGCTCGAATACCGCGCGCACTGACTGACCCATGTCTGCACGCCAAGAGCCCTTTCTCGATCCCAACGCGGCTGCGTTGGCGGGGAAAGACGCGCCTTCGGCGGCGACGCACGGTAGCGATGCGCTGCTGCAGGCGCTTCTCTGGCTGAACCGCCACCACGGCCGCGAGCGCTCTCCCGAGTCGCTCTTGGCCGGCACGCCGCTCGAAGGCGCGCTGGGGCCTGACCAGGCTGTGCGTGTCATGCGCGAGGCTGGCTTCAACGCCGGGCTGATCCAGCGCAAGATTTCCGACATCCACGCACTGCTGCTGCCAGCCGTGCTGCTGCTGAAGAACGGCGACGCCGCCATCATCGTGGCGCGCAAGCCAGCCAAGAAGGGCCCCGACAGCTACGACGTGGTGATGCCCGGCCCCGAGAGCCACAGCTGCCAGGCCACGGAAGCCGAGCTGTCCGGCGAGTACACCGGCTTTGCCTTCGTGGCCTCGCCCAAGCCGCTCGCGCCCAGCAGCAAGGAGCACGAGGCGCTGATCCTCGTCGACCCGAACAGCCACTGGCTGTGGGGCACGCTGCGTCGCTTCACGCCGTACTACCGCTCGGCGCTGCTGGCCGCCATGCTGAGCAACGTGCTGATGCTGGCCAGCGGCCTGGTCACCTCGGTGATCTTCGACAAGGTGATTCCGCACCAGGCCTTCGTGACGCTCTGGGCACTGGCCACCGGCGGCATGATCGCGCTGGTCTTCGACCTGATCGCGCGCCAGCTGCGCACCCACCTCATCGACGTGGCCGGCAAGAAGGCCGACCTCATCATCGGCTCGCTGCTGTTTCGCCAGACGTTGGGCGTGCGCATGGAGCACCGCCCCGAATCGGCCGGCTCCTATGCCCACAACCTGGCGCAGGTTGAAGTGGTGCGCGAGTTCTTTGCCGGTGCCACGCTGTCGGCCATCAGTGACTTGCCGTTCATCGTCATCTTCATCGCCATGACTTTCGTGGTCGGCGGACCGCTCGGCTGGGTGCTGGTGGGCTCGATCCCGCTGATCCTCGGTGCTGCACTGGCCATCCAGGGATCGCTGCGCCGCTCGATGGCTGCCAACATGATCCACCAGGCCGACCTGCAGGGCCTGCTGGTCGAGGCCGTCGAAGGCCTGGAGGACCTCAAGGCTGCCGGCGCGCAAGGCCGCTTCCTGCGCCGCTTCGAAGATGCCAGCGCCGCTGGTGCCGAAACCGCTCTGCGCTCGCGCAACCTCGGCGGCCTCACGAACAACATCTCGGCCATGGCGCAGCAGCTCGTCACGCTGGTGATGCTGGTCGTGGGCGTGTACCTCATCCATGCGGGCTCGGTGACCGGCGGTGCGCTCATCGGCGCCATCATGTTTGCCGGCCGTGCCGTCGCGCCGCTGGGCAGCGTGGTCGGCCTGGCCACGCGCTACCAGGGCGCACGCGCCGCGATGGTGTCGCTCGACCGCCTGATGAACCAGCCCATCGAGCGCGCGCCGGGCGCCGCCTATGTGGCCAACCACCAGATCACCGGCCGCATCGGCCTGCACGACCTGAGCTTTGCGTACCCGCCCACCGCGCCCGACCAGGCGCCGCCCAAGGTGCTGAAGAACGTGAACCTGAAGTTCGAGCAGGGCGAGCGCGTGGTCATCCTCGGGCGCATCGGCAGTGGCAAGTCCACCGTGCTGCGCCTGCTGGCCGGGCTGTACCAGCCGACCGAAGGCATGGTCGACGTCGACGGCATCGACCTGCGCCAGGTCGACCCCGCGGACTTTCGCGCCAAGGTGGGCTTCGTGTCTCAGGAACCGCGGCTTTTCAAGGGCACGTTGCGTGAGAACGTGCTGATGGGGCGGGCCTCGGTCGATGCATCGCGCCTGAGCGAGGTGGCCCGCGTGACCGGGCTCGACCGCGTGGTCGCGTCGCACCCGCAGGGCTGGGAACTCTCGGTCGGCGAAATGGGCAGCCTGTTGTCGGGTGGCCAGCGCCAGCTCGTCGCCCTGGCGCGCTGCCTCGTCACGCAGCCGCAAATTCTGCTGATGGACGAACCCACCAGCTCGATGGACGCGCAGTCGGAAATCATGTTCCTGCGCCAGCTGAATGAAGCCATCGGCAAGCGCACCGTCATCATGGTGACGCACCGCCCGGCCGTGCTCGAACTCGCTCAGCGCGTCATCGTGGTCGACGGCGGCAAGATCATCCTCGACGGTCCCAAGGCCCAGGTGCTGGCCGCCTTGTCCGGCGCCAAGCCGGCGGCCACCGCCACGCCTGAAGCGAACGCGTCGCCGAACGTGCACCTGCACCCTTCTACGCAGCCGGTGCAGCGCCAGGCCTCGGTATGAGTTTTTGGAAGCGCAAACCCAAGGCCCCCGAGAGCCGCGACATGGCCTACATGGCCGATGTGCGCGCGGCCATGATCGTGGAGGCCACGCCGAAGACCACCTGGGCGCTGTACCTGATGGCGATCATCCTGATCTCGGCCATCACCTGGGCGGGTGTGGCCCGCGTCGACGAGATCACCCGCGCCGATGCACGCGTGATTCCCGACGGCCGCGAGCAGGTGATTGCCAGCCTCGAAGGCGGCATCCTTCGCGAGCTGAACGTGCGCGAAGGCATGCAGGTGTCCGAAGGCCAGGAGCTGGCGCAGATCGATCCGACGCGTTTCGAATCGCAGCAGAACGAAGGCCAGGCCAAGCGCCTGGCGATGCTCGCGACCATCGCCCGCCTCACGGCCGAAGCGAGTGGCAAGCCGCTGCAGTTTCCGAAGGAAGTAGCGAACGTGCCTTCGATCATCGACGGCGAGAGCGATGCCTTTGATGCGCGCAAGCGGGCGCTCGACGAAGGCCTGCGCAGCAACCAGCGCAGCGTCGAGCTGCTGATGAAGGAGCTGGGCGTCTCGGAGGCGATGTCGGCCAAGGGCTTGATGTCCGAGGTGGAGGTGATGCGCCTGCGCCGCCAGGTCAACGACCTGCAGCTGCAGAGCCATGAGCGCGCCAACAAGTTTCGCCAGGACGCCAGCACCGAGCTGGTCCGTGCGCAGACCGAGCTGAAGCTGCTCGACGAGCAGATGGCCGGCCGCGCCGACGTGCTGCGCCGCACCGTGCTCACCTCGCCGGTGCGCGGGCTGGTGAAGAACATCCGCACCAACACCATCGGCGGCGTGGTGTCGCCGGGTGCGCCGATGATGGAGATCGTGCCCATCGGCTCGCGCGTGTTGATCGAAGCTCGGATCAAGCCGCGCGACATCGGCTTCGTGCGCCTGGGGCAGAAGGCCGAGGTCAAGCTCGCGGCCTACGACTACACGACCTATGGCGGGCTGCAGGGCAAGATCGAATACATCAGCCCGGATGCGCTGGGTGACACCGAGAAGGCCGCGGCCGATCAGACGTATTACCGGGTGACGCTTCGCTCGGACCGGTCGACCTTGAAGGAGAAGGGCAAGCCGCTGCCCATCCTTCCCGGGATGACGGGGACGATCGAAGTGCGGACGGGCGAGCGCTCGGTCTTGAGCTTCATCTTGCGGCCCATGATGAAGTCGAAAGAGGCCTTCAGCGAACGGTGACTGGTGCCTCCCAGTCCCGAAAATTGGCAGGCAAACCGCCTCGCTTTCTGCGCATCACACCCCTCGTGATCGCGGTGTACTGACGAAGATTTCTGCGCCTGTGCGCAGCCTTTCGGTCAGGAGTTCTACCCCATGAAATTGTTCACGCCCCGTCTGCTGCGCTCATGTGCAGCCCTGGTGGCCGCCGGTGCGTTGATGCCCGCCGTTGCCCGCTGCATCGACGAAGACAACGTGGAGACGCGTCCCAGCACCAACGCCAATGGCGTGCCCATCGATGCCGGCTCGGCTCGCGCCAACCTGCAGAACATGGTCAAGGAAGCACTGCGTCGCAGCCAGGCCATCGGTTCGTCCAGGCTGTTGGCCGAGGCCGCGGCGATCGACGTCGACGAGACCCGCGCCAGCCGCTGGCCGCAGCTCACCGCCAACGGCTTCCTGGGCGCCACCGAAAGCCGTGCGCCCGACGTCGTCGAGTCGCGTGGCAAGCAGGGCCGGGTCGGCCTGGCCATCAGCGCGCCGCTGTTCGATGGCGGCCGCACGTCGGACCTGATCGACTGGCGCAAGAACCTCTCAGAAGCCGCCCGCCTGAACCAGATCAGCTCGGAAGAGCAGGTCGCGTTGCAGACGGTGTCGCTGGCCATCGAGCGCAGCCGCTACCGCCTGCAGGTGCAGGTGTATCAGCAGTACGCGCGCAAGATGAGCTGCCTGGTCGAAGCGCTCGAGACCATCGTGCGCGCCGACAAGGGCCGCACCAGCGAGCTGGTGCAGGCACAGAAGAACCTCCAGCAGGCCGAGATCCAGCAGGCACAGACCGTCTCGCTGGTGCGCCAGATCGAAACGCGCCTGCGCCGCTTCGTGGGCGACGGGCTGCCGCCGACCGAGGGCCTCTCGTCGCTGCTGCTGACGCCTCCCGCATTGCCGGACCTGCTCGCCCAGGCCGAGCAGGCACCCGACATCGAACAACTGCAATCGCAGGCTCTCGCAGCCCAGGCCTATGCCCGGTCTGTCGGCGCCACCCGCTGGCCCCAGGTGAACGTGGTGGCCGGCAACAATTACGTGCGCGGCACCACGCCGGGGTCGAACTGGCAGGCAGGCATCACCGTCAGCGTGCCGCTGTTCACGCCCACCGTCGGCTACGCCGTCGAATCGTCGGCCAAGCGGGCCGAAGCGGCCAAGCTGCAGCGGCTCGACGCCATCGAGGCACGCAAGTTCCGCATGGCCGACGTGCACGAGCAGGCGCTGTCGTCGTTCGACAAGGCACGCCGCACCGTCGACGTGCTGCGCGACAGCGACCGCGTACGCAACTTCACGCTGCAGCAATGGCAGCAACTCGGTCGCCGCTCGCTGTTTGACGTGATGGCATCCGAAGGCGAGCACTACGGCCTGCGCGTGTCGTACGTGAATGCGCTGTACGACGGCGAGCAGTCCACGGCCTTGCTGTATTCGCTGGGCCTCGGCATCAGCGTCTGGCTGCGATGAGCGTCACGCTGAGTGGCGAGTTCGTCACGCTACGCCCGCTGGTGCCGGCCGACGCCGAACTGACTCTGGCCTGGCGCCAGAGCGAGCGCGCGATCAACCTCAACAAGGGTGCGCAGACGGTGGCGCAGCAGGCGGCGTGGATCGCCTCGCGCCCGGCGTCCGAACACAATTTCATGATCGTGCTGAAGAGCGGGCAGCCGGTGGGCATGGTCTCGCTGGTCGGCGTCGACACCGAACACCGCCACGCCGAACCGGCGCGCTTTCTCATCGGTGAAGAAGAGGCCGTGCGCGGCATCCCCGCCGCGGTCGAAGCCATGAAGCTGCTCTACGAACTGGCCTTCGACCGGCTGGAGCTGCTGCGGGTGCATGGTGCTGTTGTCTCCGACAACCCCCTGATGCTCAAGTGGCAGAAATTCCTGGGCATGAAGGAAGAAGGGCGGCAGAGGCAGCACTTATTCATCAATGGCCACTTCCAGGATTCGATCATGCTGGGCATGCTCGCCGATGAGTACCGGAAGAGCGCCTTGCCGCGCATGAAGATGCTGATCGCGGCCGGGCGCAACCGCGCTGCGGCCTGAGACATCGAACTGATTGAACGAACGATTGAACGAACAATAGGAGAGATCGACGTGGAAAAGATCACACTCGACAAGGACGCCGCCGTCCTGGAATGCATCTACAAAGCGGTCCGCTCGCTCAATGAAGAGCGCGGGCCCGACGAACAGATCGCGCTCAGCCCCGACACCAGCTTCTTCGGCGAGGGCTCGGCGCTCGACTCACTGTCGCTGGTCTCGGTGATCGTCGACCTGGAGACGCTGGTGTCCGACGAGTTCGGCAAATCGGTGAGCCTCACCGACGACCGCGCCATGAGCCGCGACCCGGTGCCCTTCACCGACGCCGCCACACTCAAGAACTACCTGCTGGAATTGCTGGCGGAGTAAGCCGTGTACGACGGCAAGATTGCCCTGGTCACTGGCGCACGCCGCGGCGTGGGGCAGATCGTCGCCGAGCATTTCCTGAAGCACGGCGCTCAGGTGATCGGCTTCAGCCGCCACGATGACGCCGCCGAGCCGCGCCCGGGTTACCACCCGGTGGCGGTTGACGTGAGCGACGCCGCATCCGTGGCCCGTGGCTTCGAGTTCGTCCGCAAGCAGTTCGGCCGTGTCGACATCCTCGTCAACAACGCCGCGGTGCTCACTTCCCAATATTCGATGGTGATGCCGGCCTCGGCCGCCAAGAGCATGCTCGACACCAATGTGTTCGGCAGCTTCATCGTCTCGCGCGAAGCAGCCAAGCTGATGCGCCGCGGCAAGTGGGGCCGCATCATCAACATCAGCTCGATGGCCGCTGCGCTCGAACCCATGGGCGACTCGATGTACGCCGCGACCAAGGCAGCCGTCACGACGCTCGCCAACGTGATGGCCAAGGAGTTCGCGGCCATGAACGTCACCTGCAACACGCTGGGCATCACCGCCATCGAGACCGACATGCTCGATGCGCTGCCGCGCGACAAGGTCGATGCGCTGATCGCCGCCTTGCCCATCCCCCGCTACGCCACGGCCGACGACGTGCTGAACGTGATCGACTTCTTTGCCGCCGAGCGCAGCAGTTGCATCACCGCGCAGACGGTGTTCCTCGGCGGGGTGAATTGACCATGGGACCTTGGCCGCGCGACGAGATCCGCAGTGTCGTCAACCGCGACTTTCATTCCAACACCTACTTCCTGAAGACGGGGCAGGGCAACGCCTGCGTCGTGATCGATCCGGGCCTGGACCGCGAGGCCATCGAAGCCGACCTGGCCGCCAGCGGCTGGCAGCCCGAAGCGGTGCTGTGCACCCACGGCCACTTCGATCATGTGGGCGGTACCGCCTGGATGCAGCAGGCTTACGAGCTCCCCGTGTACTTGCGGGACGCCGATCTCAAGATCGCCAAGCAGTCCAACTTCCTGATGGCGGTGTTCAAGATCAAGCAGCGCATCGCGCTGCCGGAGTTCACGCTAGTGAAGGAGGGCGACGCACCAGTCGCGATTGGCAGCCGTTCGTTCACGTACCACCCTTTGCCGGGCCACACGCCCGGAAGCGCCGGCATCGCGGTCGATGACCTGCTGTTCTCGGGCGACACGCTGTACGCCCGAAAGACGGCTTTGTCGCGCATGCCTGGCGAAGACCACGCCGTGCTGCGCGCCTCGCTCAGCGGCTTGTTCGGCTGGGTCGACGGCAGCACCCGCGTGCTGCCCGGCCACGGCGGCAGCGCCACGATCGACGAGATCCACGCCCACAACGAGCCACTGCGCGTCTTTATGGCCGAGGTGGCCGCATGAAGCAATTTCCCGGTGCGGTGCTGGACATTGCCTACCACCTGCCCGAGCGGGTGGTGAAGAACGCCGAGTTCCAGGCCGACCACCCCGACTGGCGCGTCGACCAGACCGAGAAGAAGACCGGCGTCTTCGAGCGCCACATCGCGCGCGCCGACGAGACGGCCTATGACCTCGCGCTGATCGCCACGCAGAAGCTGCTCGCGAAACACCCGGCGCTCGCCGACAAGGTCGACGCCATCATCTTCTGCACTCAGTCGCCCGACCACGTGATGCCGGGCAATGCCTTCCTGCTGCACCGCGATCTCGGCTTGAGCCAGAGCGTCATCGCCTTCGACTACAACCTCGCCTGCTCGGGCTATGTGTACGGCCTCATGATGGCCTCGGGCTTCATCAAGATCGGCATGGCGAAGAACGTGCTGCTGGTCACGGCAGACACCTACTCCAAGTACATCGCCGACGACGATCGCTCCACCCGCATGCTTTTCGGCGACGGCGCCTCGGTCTCGTGGATCGGCGAAGCCGCCCAGTTCGACGGCGTCCCGCTGATCGGCGCGTTCGAGGATTTCCAGTGCGCCTCCGACGGCAAGGGCTGGGACAAGTTCATCATCAAATCCGGTGGCCACCGCCAGCCGGCGTCACAGAAGAGCGAACCCGGCTACCGCGACACCATCGAGATGAACGGCTTGCACGTGCTCAACCTCGTGAACGACCGTGTCATCAAGCAGATGCTGGAGCTGCTGCAAAAGCACGAGCTGGCGCCGGCACAGATCGACCAGTTCTTCCTGCACCAGGCCAGCGGCCTGGCGCTCGACAGCCTGGGCAAGAAACTCAAGCTGGGCGGCGACAAGCTGTTCTCGAACCTGGCGACCGTGGGCAACACGGTGTCGTCGTCGATCCCGATCCTGATCAAGGACTATTTTTCGCAGGCATCGCTTGCCCCCGGCAGCCGGCTGTTCCTTTGCGGGTTCGGCGTTGGCTACTCCTGGGGCAGTTTGCTGGCGCGCAAGTGAATCACTGCATCACGTCGTTTTGCTTACGTGGAACGACGGTGTGCTGACAACGAAGGCAATGCCATGTCCACCGAACTTCTCTCCCGCCCAGCCGTTGCCGAGCGCGACGCGGGCATGCAATGGCTGCTCGACCGCTTCGCCGCGGCGCCGTCCGGCCGGCCGGCCTTCGTTCACAAGGGCCGCAAGAGTTCGTATGCCGAGGTGTCGGGCAGCATCGGCAGCTTTGCGCAGGAGTTGAAGCAGCGCGGCGTGAAGCCGGGCGACACCGTCGTGGTGGTGGCCGACTACGCGCCCGATGTGTTCTGCATGATCCTCGCGCTGGCCTCGCTGGCCTGCATCGTGGTGCCGATGACGCGCGGCTCGGTGATTGAAGAATCCGAGGCCCTCGCCATCTCAGGCAGCAGCCACTGCATCAGCTTCGCACCCGATGGCCTGAGTTGGGAGATCGAAGCCAAGCACGTGCCGGCGCCGAACCCGATGCTCGAAGAATTCCGCGCCAACGGCCGTGCCGGACTGGTGTTGTTCTCATCCGGCTCCACCGGCAAGCCCAAAGGCATGCTGCACGACTTCGAGCGCGTGATGAAGAAGTTCCGCACCGCGCGCGAGCCGGTGGTTGCCATTCCCTTCCTGATGCTCGACCACTTCGGTGGCATCAACACCATCCTCGCCATCACCGCCAGCCTGGGCACGGTGGTGACGGCCGAGAACCGCAGCATCACGACGATCTGCGAGGCGATCCAGGCCCACAAGGTTGACCTGCTGCCCACCACGCCATCGTTCCTGACGCTGCTGGCCGCCACCGACCTGTCGAGCAAGTACGACCTGAGTTCGCTCAAGCGCATCACCTACGGCACCGAGACCATGCCGCAGGCGACGCTGGACCGCATCCGCACGCGCTTTCCCGCGGCCGAGCTGCAGCAGACCTACGGCCTCTCTGAAGTGGGCGTGCTGCGTTCGCAGTCGCGCCCCGACGGGTCGCTGTGGGTGCGCATCGGCGGCTCGGGTTTCGAGACCCAGGTGCGCGACGGCATTCTGTGGGTGCGCTCCGAGTTCCGCATGGTCGGCTACCTCAACGCACCGTCGGCCTTCGACGAAGAAGGCTGGTTCAACACGCAAGACCGGGTGGAGGTGGATGGCGAGTATTTCCGCATCCTCGGCCGCGTCACCGACCTCATCAACGTGGGTGGCCAGAAGGTCTACCCCGCCGAGGTGGAAGACGTGATCCTGGCCTTGCCCAACATTGCCGACGTGGTGGTGACGGGCGAGAAGCACGCGCTGCTGGGCCAGATCGTGGTCGCGAAGGTGCACCTGACCGAACCCGAGGCGCTGGACGCCCTGCGCCTGCGCATCCGCAAGGCCTGCCTGGCCAAGCTAACCGCCTACAAGGTGCCCGCCAAGGTGCAGTTGCTGGAGCAGGAGATCTATTCGGCGCGCTTCAAGAAGATGCGCCGCTGAGGCGTGACCGCGGCCCAGGTCGCCGTCCCCTGAATTGGCCCCGGTTTCCCCCCGCTTTCCGGTCTTTGTTCCGTCCTTCTTCGCGGTGTACTGCCAGGGTACGCACAGACACGCGAAAGAACTCCGCATGGGCCTCATCTCTGAAACTGAAACCTCTTCCCTGAGCGCAGCCGCCGGTGTGCTGGCGCTGCGGGATCGCTTCAGTTCGATCGACGCTACCGCCCAGGTCGGCACGGGTACGAGCGTCGGCCCGCATGTCTTCATCGACGCGCTGGCAACGGTGGGCGACAACTGCACCTTGGAGAGCGGCGCCCACCTGGCGCGCGGCACGGTGCTCGAGAACAACGTCTTCGTCGGCGCGCACGTGGCCTTTGCCACCGCGCCGGGCAGCACCCAGCGCCCGGTGGTGGTGAAGCAGGGTGCCTGGATCGGGGCCAACGCCAGCATCGTGGCGGCCGGCATCGTCATCGGCGCCAAGGCCATCGTGCGGCCCGGCTCGGTCGTCACGCGCTCGGTGCCGCCGGGTGCCATCGTCGAAGGCAACCCCGCCAACATCATCGGCTATGTGGACGCCACGCAAGGCCCGCCCGGCTCGGCGCAGGCCGCCGTGGTGCCCAACCGTGCGAGCGTCGAAGTCATGCCCGTCAAGGGCGTGGCGGTGCACCACTTCCCGGTCATTCCCGACCTGCGCGGCAGCCTCAGCGTGGGCGAGTTTGACCGCCAGATTCCCTTCAAGCCGCTGCGCTACTTTCTGGTCTTCGGCGTGCCCAGCCGCGAACTGCGCGGCGAGCATGCGCACCACCAATGCCACCAGTTCTTGATCTGCCTGCGCGGCAGCTGCGCCGTGGTGGCCGACGACGGCGTGCACCGCGTCGAAGTGGCGCTCGACTCGCCCGACCGCGGCCTCTACCTGCCGCCCATGACCTGGGGCATCCAGTACAAGTATTCGGCCGACGCCATGCTGCTGGTCTTCGCCTCGGACTACTACGACCGCGACGACTACATCCGCGACTACGCCGAGTTTCTCGACCTGATCGAGGCGCAAGCAAAGGCATGACGAGCATGGTTCCCTTCCTCGACCTCAAATCCATCCAGCTCGCCCAGCGCGAGGAGTTGACCGCCGCGTTCAACCGCGTGCTCGACTCGGGCTGGTACATCCTCGGCCAGGAGGTCACGCGCTTCGAACAGGAGTACGCCGACCACTGCCAGGCCAAGCACTGCGTGGGCGTGGCCAACGGGCTCGATGCGCTGGTGCTGGTGCTGCGTGCGATGGACATCGGCCCCGGCCACGAAGTGATTGTCCCGTCCAACACCTACATCGCCACCTGGCTCGCGGTGAGCCACGTCGGCGCGACACCGGTGCCGGTGGAGCCGGATGCGCGCACCTACAACATCGACCCGGCCCGCATCGAAGCGGCCATCACGCCGCGTACCAAGGCCATCATCCCGGTCCACCTGTACGGGCAGCCGGCCGACATGGCGCCCATTCTTGCCATTGCCAAGAAGCGCGGCTTGCGTGTGCTCGAAGACGGCGCCCAGGCGCATGCTGCGCGTTACCAAGGCCAGCGCCTCGGCGCGCACGGCGACGCAGTGGCCTGGAGCTTCTACCCCGGCAAGAACCTCGGTGCCATCGGCGACGGTGGCGCGGTGACGACCAACGACGAAGCCTTGGCGCAGCGCATTCGGGTGCTGCGCAACTACGGCTCGCAGGTGAAGTACCACAACGAAGTCATCGGCTACAACTCGCGCCTTGATGAGCTGCAGGCCGCCTTGCTGCGCGCCAAGCTGCCGCAGCTCGAGCGCGGCAACCAGCATCGCGCTTCGATTGCACAACGCTACCTGGCTGCATTCGCGGGGCTCGACCTGGTGCTGCCTGCCGTGCCGGCGTTTGCCGAGCCGGTGTGGCACCTGTTCGTGGTGCGCCACCGCCAGCGCGATGTGCTCGCGAAGCGCCTGGCCGATGCGGGTGTGGCCACGATGATTCATTACCCGGTGGCACCGCACCTTCAGCCGGCCTACGCCTCAATGGGGTTGCGAGCAGGAGCCTTGCCGATCTCTGAAGCCATGCACGCCGAAGTGCTGAGCCTGCCAATCGGGCCGACCCAGGGCGACGACGACACCGAGCGGGTGATCGCTGCGGTGAAGCAGGCGGTGGCCTCGCTGGCCTGAAAGATTTCCAGTTTCGCTACCGGTCAGCCTGATCCTTCATTCCGTTCAGGCTGAGCCTTTACTCCGCTCGCCCTGAGGTATCGAAGGGGGCGCCGCGCGCCGCCAGCTGCCCTCAGTCCGAACTCAATTCAGACAGAACCCGCAAGAACTCAGCCCGCGAATACCGCTGGTCATAGAAGCCGCGAGCCTGCGCGCTCAGGCGACCCAGCTGCGAACCCATGGCCTTCAGCAATACCGACAGCTCGGCCAGCGTGCCCCAGCCCAGCGACTTGTCGGCATAGATCGAATCGGCCGCCACCAGCGAGCTGGCATCAGCCACGCGGTAGTAGGCCAGCGGATAGCCGCAACCCTGCGCCTCGATCGCCGCCCGCCCGCCGCCCACCGGCGCAGAGCCGAGGTACACATGCGCGTCGAGCACCGAGAGGGCCTGCCACAGCGAGGCCACAGGCCCGACGGCGACGAAGCGCTCGGCATCGATACCGACGCTTTGCAGATGCAACTTGATCTCAGCTTGCCAATCGTCTTCGAGCGGCCCGATGTGGAAGAACTTGCCGCGCGTGCTGGTGAGCACCGCCTGCGCGATGTTCTGCAAGGCCAGCTCGCCGCTGCGGGCGAACTTCACCTGCGTGCCCGAGGTCACGACCGAGAACGCATCGGCGTCGACCGGTGAGAAGGCCTTGTAGCCAGAGTCGGGCACGTACAGCGGCAGGATCTTCGTCGGCACTTGCAGCTCGCGGCTGCAGACGGCTGCCAACTCGGCAGTGAAGTCAGCGTGCCCCATGCCGGGCAGCGTGACGCCGAGGCTCGGGTTGTGATCGGAGTGGTGCACCAGGGTCTTGCGCGCGCCACGGTGGCTGAGCGTGCCGATGAAGGCGATCGGGTCCTGGTGGTGGTTGAAGTAGAAGATGTTGCGCGGCTGGAGGCGCTGCGTCAGCAGCAGCAGGGCGCGGCACTTCTCCCACAAGGTGCGCTGCGGCAGCGTGATCAGCGGCGTGTCGGCGTAGGTGTCGTGCAGCCAGTTCAGGTGATCGGCCGCCTTGCGGTACGACGAGAACAGGTCGGTCAGCACGATGGTGGGCGACTCGAGCTCGCGCGCAAAGTCTTCGACCACGCGCGAGTGCCCGCCCATCTGGTAGAGCTCCGTCGCGATGATCAGCGTGTTGCGCGAAGCCGGGCGCTCGGTAGACGGCGGGGTCGAGGTGGCCAGCAGGGCAGACAGCTGCTCGATCTGCCGGTCGAAGGCCGGGTAGTAGAGCGCGTGGTGAGCGACCTCGGGGGCCTTGTAGTGGTTGTGCACGCCGACCACCATGTTGGCGAGGGCGTCGTTGTAGCGCGTGGCGGCAATCAGCCGATCGATGTCGGCCTCCACGGTGGGCAGGCTGCTGAACATGGCGGAGTTGATCGCGCCTTCTCAGGCGGCCTTGCGGCTGGTGAAGGTGTCGCGCACCCGTGCGAATGCCACCATGTATTCGGCAAAGCCTTGTTCACGGTAAGCAATCTTGAGCGCGTCGCTGATGAAGGCTTCGGTCGGGTGCTCGCTGAAGCGCGTGGCCGACCAGGCAAAGGCAAACGGGTCGTAGGCCTTGGTGCGCCACTGCGGCTGCGTGGTCAGCAGCAAGGAGGCGACGCGTTCGATCAAGAAGACCTTGCGCTGCGCACCACCCGTGTACGTGGTCGACTTGGTCAGCTCGCGTTGCAGCGGCGTCTCGGCGCCTTCGCACAGCGCGAACATGGCCTCGGTGACCGAGAGCCATTCGCGCCAGAAGGCGGGGCGTGCCACGAAGTAGTTGGAGAACACGATCTGGCGCGAGTCCATCACCATGTCGCGCAGCGCGGCCGGTCGGCCGATTGATTCGAGAAACCCGCTGAAGGCATCGATCAGCCCGGGGTCGAAGGTCTCGCCCTGCTCGAACACGTTCAGGAAAAAAGCGCCCATGTCGGGCTGGGGCGAGAACAGCAACACATCCGCCTCATGCGCATGCGTCTGCACGAACTGCATCACCTTCTCATGCGGCAGGCCCGTCTTGCTGCCGAACTTGGGCGAGAAGAAGCCGTAGAAGGCGTCGGCCTGCAACGTCTCGTTCAGCAGAAAGCGGCGGATCGCCCAGTACTCGTACCAGTCGGGCCGGCTGTTCTCGAGGTTGTCCAGCACCCGATAACCAGGCTCGATGCGCGCCAGCGTCTCCTGCGAATACGCGAGCTGGTACAGGTGAACCGGCGGAAGCGGAGTGGGGCTCATCCCTGGCAGTCTAGGGAGATGGCTCTGGAGCGAAGCGCTGAACAGGGCGGTGAATCAGGGCCAGCTCGATTGGTGTGAAGCGGGGAATTGAGCTCAGCACTCTCAGTGTCGGAGGCTCCTGTTCCACGCGACCCGATCCGGGCGCTATTTCATATTCGGGTCTTTACGAAACGCATGGATTTCGATCTCGACTCGCCTTTGGGTGGCTCGCCCTCGCGGCGTGTTGTCCTGACTCTCATCGACGTCGACAAACTGAACAGGCACCGCCGTATCCAGGCCGGCGGCTTGAAAATATCGAAGGACAAACTCAGCCCGCTTGCGGGCGACGTTGTCACCGGGTAAAAGTTTTCTCTCATCAGGATCGGCGGAGCCACCGAGGGACATGGACCGCACCTCATAGGTTGTGCTGATGTGGTCAACCAATGATGCGAGCCTTTCAATATCCACGGGCCTGGGATAGCTCTCCAACGGATTGAAAAAGACGTCGGCTGCAAACGACACGTGCTGGGAGTTCTGCATCGGCGCGGGCGGCTGCAGTCGAACTTTCGGAGACTTCGGCGGTGGCAGGTTGTTCAGCTTCAAAAGAGCCGCAGCGGGAGCTTCGGGGGTACGGGTGCAATCTTGGGATATGGCTCGAAGCTTGGTCGGATCGTTTGACTGAGCCAGAACGCTCGGTGTGCAGCTGTCAGGCAGATCGTCGTACGCGAGGCTTGTGCACGCACTCAAGATTGCAACGATGCTAAGAAGCGCGGCTGCGCTACATGCTTGACTCACACTGTGTGTCTGCTTATTCACATGCACTCCGATTTGAAGGGGACAGCGTCAGAACTCCAAGTCTCGGCCGCCACAGCTGAGTCAGGCATTTTCAATCGGGAAGTCGGAAGCTGATTCGAATGTCTGTCTTCACGCTCACGATCTCACCGCCTCGGGTCGCTGGCGAGAACCGCCACATTCGTATCGCCTTGAGCGCGCTTTCAGAGAGAGCCTCGTCGGGGGACGACACAATTTCGACAGACGCCACAGTCCCGGCCTGTGTGATCGTGAACTTCACCACAACCGGCCCTTCGACATAGCGGTCGATGGCGTCTTGTGGCATCGCGGGCAGTTCGATGGCTAATACGCGAAGCCGCGCGTCGAGCCCCAGCCCCTTGCGCGTCTTTTCGGACTCGATCATTCGGGCCATGGCGTTTACCGCCATCTTGTAGGGCAGTTCCTCCGTCGTGTGAGCAAGGCGGTAGGTGTCGCCCGTCTGGTGATTCCGGCTCGCGCATCCCGCCGCGGCGATCGAGATGAGAAACACGATCAGGATTCTGTGCACTGGTAGGGGTTTCCAAAAAAAAAGCGCTGGGTTCAGCGTGCATCGCGTGCGTCTTGCGGCTCGGCACAACTGTACTGTTGAAGCTAACGCGACAAACGACCGGCCGCCGAGCTGCCGCCAGAATCGCCCAGCCGATCTCGGTTGGAGGCTGCCCCAGCCTCGGATTTTTAGGTGATCTGACGCGTCCGCCAAATCTCCAACGATGGGGTTGAAAAAAGGGGCTCGCATGGGAGGGGGGGAATGAAGCACAAATTGAAGTGGCGCATTGAGCCGATCGCGGTTGTCCGTTGCCGTCTGTCTAATTAACGTTTGGCGTCATAAGGAGCGCAGATGCTTAGCCTTGAGAGTAGTCGTTGGAGTTGATGAGACTTCGTACTTCCCATCGTGGCACTCTGTTGCCGGTCGCCGCTACGCGGCTAGTTCGGGATGGGGAAGTCCCTTCCATCCCTTAGTCCTCACTAGAGAGAACGAATGAAGTTTTTTACCCCCGAATGGTGGAAAAGCGCAGCGGGCGAAGATTTCTCTGCACACGAGAAGTACGCGGCTTACCTAGAGTCCGTGAAAACCTTGCTTCCAGCCGGACTGCTGGAACTGCAAGCCAAGCACACGCTGCACGACTCAGAAGTCAAGTCTCTTGTCAGTGACTTCAATGAACGAACTGTGGTCATGGTCCTGCATGGCTGGGACAGTCCGCTGGAAACACCAGTTCGATATGCGTTGCGGTTTTCTGACGTCAGCTACTTCGAGCAAATCTTGCCTCAGCAAGAATACGTAGAGTCCGAGCTTGGGGACCTCGGGTATTGGGAGTGCGAACTTCTTGATGCCGCCGTAGAAGTAAGAATGCTATTTGCTTCGTACGCTGAGTTTCGTATTGCCTTCAAGGGGTTCAGCTTTGAACACGTGCGTCGCGAGACCTAACCCTCTCTTCAAGCGTACGCGGACCTTGCATCGGTTTAGTTGACGCTCCCCCGGCAAGCCGCGTCATGCGGCTCCTGTCAAACGTTAGGCGCCTGAAATGCCAGCCTCGCTTCTTCAATTCGATCATCAAGATGGTGCGCTCTCATTTTCCATTGAGCGAGCCTCGTACCATCTATCGGAGGAGGGAACTTTCTGCTGTTCCATCTCGTGCAAGCTAAACCACGACTATGACTACATGTCAGCGCCGTGCTTTGCCGCTCACAATTTCGTGTTTGGAGGTGCTATTCGCGTCGGCCAAGTTCTAGAACTTGAGGCGAAGTATGAGCAAAGCCAGGGCGTTGAAGTGCCTCGTGTCCATCTCTATGCGGGTGCGCACTACGACCCATGGAACACGAGGTTGGAAGTGGTATCGATCGAGCCCAAGAGGCTCGGCATCAATGGTTCATTCATGACGCAGGATCCGAATTACTACGACGCTAGGGCCGAGAATACTCGCGCAACGTTTTTTGCCGTCTTCGTTGCAAGGCCTGTTTCAGAGCTTTGGTCACCTTACTAAGAAGAGGCGCCCAACTTGTCATACCAGCGGCTGCCTGCGGTATCCGATGAACTAAAACGTTAAATGCTGCAAGAAGCCCGCCGAGAATGAGTGATCACAACGTCGACGTTGAAGTTCTACCCGTCAAAGACTCGTCAAATGAGCGCCCCATCCCAACAGCTTGGCGGCCGATACTTCGCAAGATTGCGAGCTCTCTATGCGCGCACGACTATCAGCTGAAAACGGGCGTAGCGAGCGTGGAAGTCGTTTCGCCCGAGACAGCGCTGCACATCCAGAACTACATCCAAAGCTATGGAGCAACCTTGGTGGATCTGCCAGAGGAAAGCTGGGCCTCCTCCGTTTGCATCTGGTCAGGAAGCGATTGGGAAGCACTGGTCGATCTATGGACGCAAGAGGAAAGTCGCAGTGATCTGGTACTGAGCTTGCGTGTCACAGAAGTTGAGAGTGGCTTCAGTTTCAAGATTTACATGGTCTATGTACCCTAGCGATGGCAGAACGGACCAGCGCCAAGTTCTCTCGCTGAAGCCAACCTTTACATCGAGCTGACGTCCGGTTGGCTACGCCAGCCCGAGCCACAACTCATCTCAAACGTATGACGCCTCTATGCTGCCAGTCGAAATCGCAATCGCACCCGAATTGAAGTTGCGGGGGTTCAAGAAGAAGGCCGGCACTTGGTGGCGAACGACAGACGATTCCATTCAGGTAATTAATTTGCAGAAGAGTGCGTATGGTGAGGCGCTCTACACGAACCTTGGTATCTACGTCCGATCGCTGGGTTCGGAGCTCAGTCCACCTGAGTATCGATGTCACATTCGGGCGCGTCTTGAGAAAGTAACTCCAGATTCTCTGCACCTGCCAATACGATGTGCAACGGCCATCGGTCAGCCCAGTGAAGAGTTGCTCGAGGCCCTGCTGAGTTATGGAGTAGGGTGGCTTGAAGCGCTCGCGACGCCGAACGGGCGTCGAAGCCTTCTCGGTGAGGCATCCGCTGCGCATTGGTTCGTGGCGTACAGGGTGCGGGAAGCGTGACGGTCTGGCTTCAGCCTTCCATCCAACTGACCTGAGATGGGTTTTAACAGTCCGCTGCAGCGGCTTATGCCAAACGCTAGACGTCGAAGTACATGACCCAATTCCTACTCGTCGCATCGACGCACCCATACTCACAGTTCTCCAATTTGACGTTTTCTCGGGTGGACGAAGGATCGTTTCTTGCCGATGTCGCATCTGTGCTTTTCCCGAGTCGAAGAACATCGGTATGGAGCGTTGCTGCGGAAAGAAAAGAGACTGGAGAACTCGCGTATGAGGCAAGAGAAGAGATTCGTGCTGGAAAGAAGGTCGACGATACAACTCTAGGTTGCCTCGTCCAGCATGCAATGAACCGGCAGGATTCATTTGCCTTGTTCTACGCTGCTGATTTCGTGCAACTGCCAACGGCAAGAGCGCCGGAAAGCCTGCTTGGGCTCATTGACGAGCAACTGCGAGTGAATGATGGTTCCAGCCTTGAACTCTATGCTCTGTGGCGCGAAGACGCCTGAGCGTTTTCGCGAGAGGTGATTGCTAGCGGCTTCATCAACTTGCGTCCATATCAAGCCAGACGTTGAGTCTGCCAAGTGCTGCATGCCCGAAGTGGGGCGGTGGGCAGGCGTCACCTCAACGCTACTGACACCTCGTTGTCAGTAGCTCAGAGGCAAGATGGCATGCACGGCTGAAGCTTGCCGTTCCTCCAATCGATCAATCAGGAGTCGCCATGCTCAAGACCTACATCGGGAGCTGCCATTGCGGCGCCGTCCGCTTTGAGGCTGATATCGACCTCGCGCTCGGAACCGGTCGTTGCAATTGCTCCATCTGCACGAAGACACGAAGCTGGGGAACCATCATCAAGCCTGGGGCGTTTCGCCTCCTCGCTGGTGAGGAGCACCTCACTGAATACCAGTTCGGCTCTCACAGCGCTCACCACATGTTCTGCAAGACCTGCGGCGTGCGCCCGTTCGGCCGTGGATACGTCGAGCAAATCGGCGGTGACTATGTCTCGGTCCAGATCGCAGCCCTGGACAACGCGGAACCCGCCGAACTGATCGAGGCCCCGGTTCGATATTCAGACGGGCGCAACAACAGTTGGTGGAACGAACCTGCTGAAACGCGGCACCTGTAGCGTCCGTCCGCCTCCCGCAAACGAAAGTTCCTCTCGTGCGCAAGAAGTACGATCCCGTTCTCTCAATTCCATACCTGAGGCGACGATGCAACTTCGTGCAATTCTTTGGCTTGCGGGTGTCCTGGTGGCACAGGTTGCGGTCGCGCAGGATCTCCCGGCGTCTCGCCTCGATGCCGTTCAGAAGGCGAGCAAGCTGCGAGTCTGCACGCCGGGCGACTATCGGCCCTTCAGCCTCTTGCGCGCCGACGGCGGCTACGAAGGCATCGACATCGACCTGGTTCAATCGGCGGCGAAAGCGCTGGGTGTCGACGCGGAGATCGTGAAGTCTTCCTGGTCGACGTTGATGAAAGACTTCCAGGAGAAGTGTGACGTTGCGGTGGGGGGCATCTCCGTCACGCTGGAACGCCAGAAGTCAGCCTTCTTCACGGCGGCCTACATGGTCAACGGCAAGGCTCCGATCACGAAGTGCGAGAACGTCTCGAAGTTCCAGACGGTGGCCGACATCGACAAGCCCAGCGTCACGGTCATCGAGAATCCGGGTGGCAGCAACGAACGCTTTGCCCGCGCCAACTTCAAGCAGGCCAAGATCGTGATCTACAACGACAACACGACCATCTTCGACGAGATTCTCAAGGGCAATGCAGACGTCATGATCTCGGAGTCTGTCGAGACGATCGCCCAGCAGAAGCTTCGCCCCGGGCTTTGTGCCGTGAACCCCGACAAGCCGCTTCAGTACGGCGAGATGGCGTGGCTCGTGCCCCGTGGCGATTCGGTTTTCAAGGCGTGGATGGACCAGTGGCTTCATCTCGCCAAGGCGACCGGCGAGTACGACCGTGTCGTGGCACGCTGGCTTCGATAGGCTGCAGGCGCAAGGCACCGCAAGCAAGCCCGCCGGTTTCAAACCCTCCAACTCACCACGAGTCCGCCATGTCCACCGCAACATTGATCTCATTGTTTGGCTACAAGGCCTGGGCCAATTCGGAGCTGTTCGCCGTCTTGGGTACGCTCCCGGCAGAACGTGCGGACGAGGCTCACACCTGCATCCGCACGCTGAACCACATCTACGTGGTCGACAGAATCTTTCGCGCTCACCTCAGCGGAGAGCCGCGGCCGTTCGAGGCCACGAACACCAAGGCGA
The DNA here is from genome assembly GCF_056403575.1 of Rhizobacter sp. P2_G4. Taxonomy (NCBI): domain Bacteria; kingdom Pseudomonadati; phylum Pseudomonadota; class Betaproteobacteria; order Burkholderiales; family Sphaerotilaceae; genus Rhizobacter; species Rhizobacter sp. P2_G4. The sequence goes on from NZ_JBFUFG010000002.1 coordinate 838,643, forward strand.
CGCCATCACTGGGCCAGCTCCGAGAAGACGTCGCGGCCACCGATGCCTGGTACCAGAAATACGTCTCGGCGCTGACCGCAGATGAGCTGGCGCAGGTTCTGGACTTCACGTTCACCGACGGAGACCGTGGCCGCATGTCGCGAGAAGAGATGCTGCTTCACGTGGTCACTCACGGGGGGTATCACCGAGGCAATGTCGGGCAGGTCCTCAAGTCGATCTCGGTCGCTCCGCCACGCGATCTCTACACCAAGTTTCTGCATCAGAGCGAACCGGCACGCAGGGCGGGCTGACGACAGCTCACCGAGAAACCGGTAGCAAAGAAGCACGCGTGGCCGTTCTGCTTTGGCCGAGATCGGGCCGTGACGGCGTCTTCAGCCCTTGGCGGCAGTGGCGCTGAATCCAACCGACTCCAGCGCCGACTCTGCGATCTGCTGATCCTGCAGGTAGTCGCCGCCAGAGATGCCGATGGCGCCCACCAGTTGTACGCCGTCGAACACCGGCACGCCGCCGCCGACCGCAACGAATCGTGGGCGGTGCGAGAGTTGCGCCGCATTCGGATTCGCCAGGATCGCTGGCCACGCGTGCGTGGGCATGCCGAAGGACGCAGCCGTCCACGCCTTGTCGATGGCGATGTCGACGGTGAGGAACAGCGAGGCGTCGGTGCGCTCGAAGGCCCTGAGGTGGCCGCCAGCGTCCGTCACGGCAATGGAGACCTCCACGCCGATCTTCTTCGCCGCCTCTCCGGCGGCACTCACCAGCGCCGCGGCCGACTGTCGGCTGAGGGTTGCGGCGGTGAGCGTCTTGGCTGCGCTCATGGGCGCGCCTGCGTGAAGTTGACCGGCACCCACTGGTACTTCTTGCCCACGGCACGCAAGTGGCCGAGCCCCGGGAACTGGATGTGTGAGGCACCGATGAGGTCACCGTTCTTGGCAGCCTGAGTGAAGACCTTGTCACGCGTGAGCGCCGCGGCCTTTGCATCGCTGTCGAATGCAATCGTGACGGCCGGGTCATCGAGCTGCACGGCGGTCACGTGGATCAGGTCGCCGACCAGCAGCAGCTTCTGCCCCTTGCTCTCGATCACGTAGCTGGTGTGGCCTGCCGTGTGGCCGTAGCTCGAGTACGAGCGCACGCCTGGCGACAGCTCGGTGTTCGCTTCGAACGGCAGGTACTTGCTGGCCGTCACATACGGGTTCACGGACGCCATCGCGCCTTGGAAGAAGCCCTTGGAGGAGTCGGGCGCCTTGTCGAGATTCGCCTGGCTCAGCCAGAAGTCCGAGTCCCGTTTGTCGGCGCGGATCAGCGCATTGGGGAAGACGAGAGCACCGCCCGCGGCGAGGCCGCCGACGTGGTCGGGGTGCATGTGGGTTAGGTAGATCTCGTCGACTTGCTCGGGGGTGTATCCCGCGGCCTTGAGGTTGGCCACGAGCTTGCCGAGCGTGGGGCCGAACAGCGCGCCAGCTCCGGTGTCAACCAGGATGAGCTTCGCGCCGGTGTTGATCAGGTAGGCGTTGACAGAGGTCTCCACCGGGCTCTTCAGGAACGATTTGGCCAGCGCGGTGTTGACTCGCTTCGCGTCTTCTTTCAACAGCTGGTCGACCGGGAGGTCGACGGTGCCGTCGTTCAGCGCGGTGATCTCGAAGTCACCGACCATGATTCGATAGAACGCAGGCGCCGAGGCCTTGACCATCGGCGCTGCGGCATGCGCAGCCATGGGCGCAAAGGCCGAGAAAGCCAGGGTCGTGGCGAGCGTGGCGGCGTAGGCCAGTTTGGTGATGTGATGCATTGACATGAGTCGTCCAGTAAAGGCCAGTGAAGGCCGTGTGTTGCGGATGAACGGATTGTGTTGATTTGCGTTTATTGGAACAATCGGCCGCAATGCAAACATTGGTTGCGAAAAATGCAAAACAGATTCCGAAACCCAAACGCGCGAGGCCCTGAGTGATTGAGACCCTGCCGACCTTCGTGGCCGTTGCCGAAGCGGGCACCTTTTCAGAAGTGGCGCGCGTGCAGGGAGTCGCAGTCTCATCGGTCACGCGGCGAATCGATTCACTCGAGGCCGAGTTCGGAACCAAGCTCTTCAACCGCAGCTCGCGCCGCGTGCTTCTCACGGATGCCGGCGAGCAGTTCCTCGTGCGAGCCAAGAGCATCCTGGCGGACCTGGCCGATGCGAAGGAAAGCCTCACCGCCTCCAGCGCAGAACCGCGCGGCCTGCTCACCGTGACGGTGCCGTCGGCGTTCGGACGCCGGCACATCACGCCCGCTGTCGTCGAGTTCCTGAAGCAGTACCCGTCGATCGAGGTCGACCTTCACGTCAGCGACGAGATCATCGACCTGTCCGAACGACGGGTGGACGTTGCCATCCGCATCGGCTTGCTCCCGAGCAGCGATCTCGTCGCCACGCAGTTGGCCCCGCTGCGCCGCCTGGTGTGCGCCAGCCCGGCCTATCTGAAACGACATGGGCGGCCCGCTTCACCACTGGAACTGCTGGAGCACAACTGCCTCACGCTCGCGTCACGCCCGACGCCACCGGGCTGGTGGTCCTTCGCTGCGGTCAACAAAGGCTTGCCGCTGGCCGTGCGAGGGAATCTTCGTACCGACGACACAGAGTCGCATCTGCAGGCGGCATTGGCCGGCGTGGGCATCGCTCACCTGGGCACTTGGCTGGTGAGCGACGCGATCAAGAACCGGCGGCTTGTGTCCCTGTTCCCCGATGCAGAGCGTGCCGACAAGTACCTGCCGGGCATCCACGCAGTGCGCATGCCTGGCCGGTCGCACGCCACCAAGGCCCAGCTCTTCATCACTCATTTGCGCACCGTGTTCGGTGAGGTGCCCGCCTGGGATCGCGTGATTGCCGAGAGCCGGTGAGGTTGCCGCTGGCTTTGGCGAAGGTGCGCCGTGTTTTCTAGGGCCGCGGCACCTTGCGCGGACGCTGCCGCACTCTGGCGAGGTTCGACGTGATGAGCGCCGCAGTCAGCGTCACGAGCCATGACAGGTAGATCCACAGCAGGAACACCGGGAAGGCGGCGAACGTGCCGTACACGGCCTTGTAGGTCGGCACTTTCAGCAGGTAGGCCGCGAAGCCGCGTTTGCCCAACTCGAAACCGATGCTCGCGATCAGGCCGCCGACGAGGGCATCGCGCCGACGCACCTTGGTGTTCGGCACGAAGTAGAAGAGGCAAGTGAGCCCCACCAGGGCAAGCAGCAGCGGGCCGAGGTTCAGCACGAACTTGGCCGAGGGTGGCAGCGTTTCGAGCAGCCCCACCGAGGCGCCGAGCACGTAAGAGGTGGCCCACAGGCTCACGCCCACAACCGGCGGCCCGACGGCCAGCATCAGCAGGTACAGGCCGATCCGCTTGAGGAAGGGGCGGTTCTTCTTCACCTTCCAGATCTGGTTGAGCGCGTTCTCCACCGTGAGCAACAGCGCGACGGCCGTCAGCAGCACGAAGAGCGAGCCCAGCCAGGTCAGGCCATTGGCGTTGACCGCGAACTGGTTCAGGTACTTCAGCACCGTGCGCGAGATGTCGGCCGGCAGCAGGCTTTGCAGCAGGTAGTTTTCGATCGCCTGCTCGAAGCGGTCGAAGATGGGGAACCGCGTGAACAGCGCAAAGCACACCGCCAGAAACGGCACGATGGACAGCACGGTCGTGAAGGTGAGGCTGCCGGCGATCTGGGCCAGGCGTTCTTCTCTGGCGCGGCGAATGGTGAGTAGGGTCAGGCCGATCATGTGTCGCTCGAAATCGAGGCGCTGATTCGCCTCCTCCGAGGTCAGTCTATGCGAGCCGCGGCGCTGGGCCGCTGTCGGTCGACAGGCCTAGATCAACGGCATCGGTCGTGTGTCGCCAAAGCCTCGCGGCGGCGTGTGCGGCACGGCGGCATGCTCGTGAACGGCGGTTGGTGCAGGTGCCGCGGCAACGGCCAGCGAAGCGGGCAAGACCTCGGCCGCCGGCCCGGCCAGCAGCTCGCTCAGGTTCGGGGCGGCCGGTGCCGCCTCTCTGGCGAACCACACATCGGCCATCTCGTGCTGTGCGCCGTCGGCCGTGGTGTAGGTCGACACCAGGCCGATCAGGTTGCCGTTGTCCAGGGCGGTGCTCGTCTTCGCATGCAGGTCGAGCGAGACGATGCCGAGCTCGGCCAGGGTCTTCAGCTCGCCGGCGCTGGACACACCGTTGTGGTCGGCATCGACCCAGACACGCAGGTCCTTGAAGTGCGTGTCGGCTGCGCTCAGCTTGCCGTCGTGGTTGCTGTCTTCCAGCGCCATGGCGGCATAGCCGTTGCCGGCGCGCGTGCCATCGGCGCGCAGCGTGGCCACGCCGAAGAGCTCGGTGCCGTCGTTGATCTTGCCGTCGTGGTTGCGGTCCATCACCAGCAGGCCGTCGGTCGGCGCGACCCAGCCCACCTTGCCTGCGTGGCCGGTGCCGAGCACGTCGAAGTTCACGCCGTGGGACGCAGCCAGCGTGCGGATGCCGTTGCCGTCGAGGTCGAGCACGATGGGCGTGGCCTGCAGGAAGGCGTTGATCTGCGCGAGCGACATGGCACCGATGTCCTCCGCCTCGAAGGCGGCAATCTGCTCGGGCGACATCGCGAGGATGTCGGCAGTGCTCAGCGAGCCGATCTGCGCGGTGGTGAAGGCCGCGACCTGGTCTGTCGTCAGTGCCTGGATCTGGTCGGTGGTGAGCACGGCGATTTGCTGCGGGCGCAGGGCCGCAAACTGGTCGGTGCTCAGCTCGGCCACTTGCGAGGGCAGCAGCGAGTGGATTGCCGAGGTGTTCAGTGCGCGCAAGTCGGCGCTCTCCAACCCGATGATCTGCTCGGCGCTCAGCGCACCCACTTGGGCGCCGGTGAGGGCTGCGAAATGCGCGCTGTCGAATGCGTTCAGCTCGTCGGTCGCGAGCGAGCTGATGTGGTCGGTCGTCAGTGCCCGCATCTGGCCTGTGGTCAACGCGGCGAGCTGGTCGGAGCTGAGTGCGTTGAACTGCTCTGCCGACAAGGCCTGGATCGCGCCGGTGCCGAGCGCGCGAATGTCGGCAGTTTCGATCACTGCAATCTGGTCGCTGCCCAGCAGGCCGAGCTGATCGGACTGCAGCGCGGCGAACTGCCGCGTGCTCAGCGCGACGATGTCATCGCTGTTCAGGGCGCTGACCTGCACGGCATCCAGCGCGCGGATCTGCGCCGTGGTCAGCGCAACGATCTGGCCGGTGTTGAAGGCGTTCAGCGTGTCGGTCGACAGGCCGGCCACCTGCACGGCACTCAGCGAAGCAACCTGGGCGGTCGACAGGGCCGCCAGGTGAGTGGCATCGAGCGCGGCGAACTGGTCGCTCGACCACGCACGCAACGCGGCCGTGCTGAGCGCCTGCAGGTCGGCCGTCTCAAGCGTGGCGATCTGCCCGACCGACAGGCCCGCGCTCTGCGCCGAGCTGAGAGAGGCGAACTGCGCGGTGCTCAGCGCGTTCAGCGTGTCGCTGGCCAGCGAGCCGATCTGCGTCGAGGTGAGCGATGCCACCTGCGCTGTCGTCAGCGCGCCGATCTGCTGGCTGCCCAGCGCCTCGACCTGCTCGGGCGACAGCGAACGCAACGCGGCGGTGGTGAGCGCGCGCAGGTCGGCGCTCTCCAGCGCCGCGAGCTGCGAGGTGGTGATGCCGCCGATCTGCGTGCTGGTGAGCGAGGCGAACTGCGCTGTGCCCAGTGCATTCAGCTGTTCGGTGGCCAGGATGCCGAGCGAGGCGCCGGACAGCGCCCGAACCTGCGCGGTGGACAGCGCCTGAAAGTCGCTGCTCGACAAGCTGGCGAGCTGCTCGTTCGCGAGCGCTGCGATCTGGCCGGTCGACAGCGCCGCCACCTGGGCGGTCGTCAAGGCTCGCAGCTGGTCGCTCGACAGGGCGGCCAGCGCTAGCGGGTTGAGTGAGCGCAGGTCGGCGGTCTCGAGCACGGCCACTTGCGCGGTGGTGAGGGCAGCCGCCTGACCGGCGTTGAGCGCGCCGAACTGGGCTGTCGTCAGGCTGCGCAAGTCGTCCGACGACAGGCTGACGATCTGGTCGCTCGTGAGCGCGCCGATCTGCGCCGCATTGAGCGCAGCGAGCTGGGCAGTGCTGAGCAACGCCAGGTCGGCGGTGGTGAGCGCCGCGACCTGGTCGGTACTCATCGACGCGATCTGGGTGCTCGTCAACACGGCCATCTGCGCCGTGCTCAGTGCGTTCAGCTCGGCGGTGGTGAGCTGTGGAATCTGTGCGCTGGTGAGCGACACCACTTGCGCGGTTGTCAGCAGCGGGATCTGCGTCAGCGTCAGCGAATCGAGCTGCGCCGCGCTCAAGCCGCGGATGGCCGCGCTGCTGAGCGCGCGCAGGTCGGCCGTCTCCAATGCAGGGATCTGCAGCGTGGTCATGGCGCCGGCCTGCGCGGGCGTGAATGCGGCGAACTGCGTCGCCGTCAGCGCATTCAGCTCGGCCGTGCTCATGGCCGCGATTTCCGCGGGCGTGAGCGCGCGCGCCTGCGCATCGGTGAGCGGGCCGCTTTCGGCGGCGCTCCCGGGCAGGGCGATGTGCTGCGAGTGGCCGAACCGCGCTTTCAGCGCGCGGATCGGCGCCTCGCCCGTTGCCCACTTGAGCAATTGCGAGAACTTCATGGGCCGGGACTAGAGTTCGGATCGGGCCACGGCGATCGCGGTGAAGCGATTGCCCTGGCCGTGGATCAGATCAGCGGTTGCTGCTTGTTGTCGTCGACCGGCAGGATGCTCTGGCTGATGGCCACCACCGGTGCCGGTGCAACCACCGCGGCGTGGGCCGTGGTCGATGCGGGCAGCACGTCGGCGGTCGGGCCGGCCAGCAGTTCGCTGAGTGCCGGTGCCGTCGTCGTGGCAGCGGTCGTGTCCTTGGCGAAGTACACGTCGGCCATCTGGTGCGTGGCACCGTCGGCGGTGGTGTAGCTCGACACCATCCCCAGCAGGTTGCCGTTGTCCATCTGCGAGCCCGTCACGTGGTTCAGGTCGAGCGAGACGATGCCGAAGTCCGCCAGGCCATGCAACTCGCTCGCGTCGCTCTTGCCGTCGTGGTTGCCGTCGACCCAGACCTTGATGTCCTTGAAGTGGGCATCGGCGGTCGTGAGCTTGTGGTCGTGGTTCGTGTCTTCCAGTGCCAGGGCCGCGTAACCGTTGCCGGCGCGGGTGCCGTCAGCATTCTTCGTGGCCACACCGAACAGCTCGGTGCCGTCGTTGATCTGGCCGTCGTGGTTGCGGTCCATGACCAGCAGGCCGCTGTTGCCGGTGATCCAGCCCACCTTGTTCGTGGTGCCGGTGCCGTTCAGGTCGAAGTGCACGCCGTTGGCTGCCGAGGTCGTGTGGATGCCGGTGCCGTCGAGGTCGAGCACGATCGGCGTGGCGCCGAAGAAGGCGTCGAGCTGTGCCGACGACATCACACCCACATCGCCACCTTCGAAGGCCGAGATCTGCGTCATCGTCATCGCACCGATTTCAGCCGTGGTCAGGGCCACGATCTGGTCGGTCGTGAAGGCCACGATCTGGTCTGTGGTCAGCGCGTGCATCTGAGCCGTCGTGAAGTGCGCGACCTGGTTGGCGGTCAGTGTCTGGAACTGGTCGGTCGTGATGGCCTGGACCTGATCGGTCGTCAGCGATGCGAACGAGGCGTTGCCCAGGGCGCGCAGGTCGGCGCTTTCCAGCGTCGAGATCTGCGTCGTCGTGAGGTGCGAGATCTGGTTCGTGGACATCACCGAGAACTGGGCCGCGGTGAACGCGTTCAGGTCGTCGGACGCCAGGCCAGCCAGCTGCGAGGTGGTCAGGTTCATCACCTGGCCGCCCAGCGACGTGAGTTGCGTCGTGGTCAGTTCGGCCAGTTGCGCATCCGTCAGGGCGCGCAGCGTGGTCGAGGTCAGGGCACGCAGGTCGTTGGTTTCGATCACCGAGATCTGGTCGGTGGTCAGGGCCACGATCTGCGCTGCCGAGAACGCGGCGAACTGGGCCGTGGTCAGTGCAACCAGCGAGTCGGTCTCCAGGCTGCCGATCTGGCCGTTGGTCAGCGAGCTGATTTCCGAGGTGGTGAAGGCCGCGAACTGGGTCGTCGTGAAGGCATTCAGGTGATCGGTGGTCAGCGACGCGACGGTCGAGCCCAGGCTGGCGACTTGTGCGGTCGTCAGTGCAGCAAGGTTGTCGGTGCTCAGCGCGTTCAGCTGGTCGGTGCTCCAGGAATGGAGTGCCGCCGTGCTCAGGGCGCGCAGGTCGGCCGATTCCAGCGTGGAGATCTGGTCGGTGGTCAGCGCCTGGGCCGCTGCAGTGCTGAACGAGGCGAACTGCGCCGAGGTCATCGCATTCAGGTTGGTGCTGCTCAAGCCCGCGATCTGGTCGCTGCTCAGCGCGCCGACCTGGGCGGTGCTCAGGGCCACCATTTCATCGGACGTCAGCGCATTGAGCTGGGCGGTGTCCAGGGAACGCAGAGCCGCGGTGCTGATGGCGCGCAGGTCGGCGGTCTCCAGCTGCGAGAGCTGGTCGCTGGTCAGTGCGTGCACCTGAGCGGTCGTCAGGGCGGCGAACTGGCCGGTCGTCATGGCACGCAGGTCAGCCGATTCGAGTGTGCTGATCTGGTCGCTCGTCAGGCCGACGACTTGCGAGGTCGTGAGCGCGGCGAACTGGGCGGTGCCGAAGGCGTTCAGGTGGTCCGAAGCCATCGACGCGAGGGCGCTGGTGCTCAGGGCGCTCACTTGAGCCGTGGTCATCGCGGCCAGGTTGTCGGTGCTCAAGGCGCCGAACTGGTCGGTGCTCCAGGCACGCAGCGAAGCCGAGCTCAGGGCACGCAGGTCGGCAGACTCCAGTGCGCTGATCTGGTCGGTTGTCAGGGCCTTGGCGGCGGCGGTCGTGAGCGAAGCGAATTGCGTCGAGCTCAGCGCGTTCAGGTTGGTCGTGCTCAGGCCGGCCACTTGGTCGGTCGTCAACGAGCCGATCTGGGCGGTGGTGAGGGCGACCATCTGGTCGGAGGTCAGCGCATTCAGCTGATCGCTGCCCAGCGAACGCAGGGACGTCGAGCTGATAGCACGCAGGTCGGCGGTCTCGATCTGCGACATCTGGTCGGTCGTCAGAGCGTGGACCTGTGCGGTCGTCAGCGCAGCGAACTGGCCAGTGGTCAGGGCACGCAGGTCAGCGGATTCCAGCGTGCTGAACTGGTCGGAGCCGAGGGCGGCGACTTGCGCCGTCGTCATCGCAGCGAACTGCGCGGTGCCGAAGGCATTGAGGTGATCGGAAGCCAGCGACGACAGTTCTGTCGTTGTGAGCGAAGCGACTTGAGCCGTCGTCATCGCGGCCAGGTTGTCGGTGCTCAAGGCGCCGAACTGGTCGGTGCTCCAGGCACGCAGGGCCGACGAGCTCAGGGCACGCAGGTCGGCAGACTCCAGGGCGCTGATCTGGTCGGTGGTGAACGCCTTGGCGGCGGCCGTCGACAGCGAAGCGAACTGGGTCGAGCTGAGTGCGTTCAGGTTGGTCGTGCTCAGGCCAGCGACCTGGTCGGTGGTGAGTGCGCCGACTTGCGCCGTCGTCAGGGCCACCATCTGGTCGGAGGTCAGTGCATTCAGCTGGTCGCTGCCGAGCGAGCGCAGTGCGGTCGAGGTGATCGCACGCAGGTCGGCCGTCTCCAGTTGCGACATCTGGTCGGTGGTCAGCGCATGGATCTGCGCTGTGGTCATCGCAGCGAACTGGCCGGTGCTCAGGGCACGCAGGTCAGCCGATTCGAGGGTGCTGATCTGGTCGCTGGTGAGGGCGGCCACTTGAGCCGTCGTCATCGCAGCGAATTGCGCGGTGCCGAAGGCGTTGAGGTGATCCGAGGTCAAGGACGACAGCTCGGTCGTGGTCAACGAAGCCACTTGACCCGTGGTCATCGCGGCCAGGTTGTCGGTGCTCAGCGCGTTGATCTGGTCCGTGGTCCAGGCACGCAGGGCCGACGAGCTGAGGGCGCGCAGGTCAGACGATTCGAGCGCGGAGATCTGGTCCGTCGTCATGGCGCGGGCCTGGGCGCTGGTCAGCGATGCGAATTGCGGCGCCGAGGTGAGGGCGTTCAGGTTGGTCGTGCTCAGGCCGGCAATCTGGTCGCTGCTCAGCGCGCCCAGCTGGGCCGTGGTGAGGGCAGCAATCTGATCAGAGGTCAGCGCGTTGAGGTGGTCGGTGCCGAGCGAGCGCAGGGCGGTCGAGCTGATCGAGCGCAGGTCGGCTGTTTCCAGCTGCGACATCTGGTCGGTCGTCAGGGCGTGCACTTGTGCGCTGGTCATCGCAGCGTACTGGCCGGTGGTCAGGCCGCGCAGGTCAGCGGATTCGAGGGTGCTGACCTGGGCGCTGGTGAGGGCGGCCACTTGCGCGGTCGTCATGGCCGCGAACTGCGCGGTGCCGAAGGCATTCAGGTGATCCGAAGCCAGCGATGCCAGTGCGTCCGTCGTGAGGGAAGCGACCTGGGCCGTGGTCATCGCGGCAAGGTTGTCGGTGCTCAGGGCGCCGAGCTGGTCGGTGCTCCAGGAACGAAGCGAAGCCGAGCTCAGGGCGCGCAGGTCAGCGGACTCCAGCGTGGAGATCTGGTCGGTCGTCAGCGCATGGGCGGCGGCGGTCGTCAGCGAGGCGAATTGCGTTGAGCTGAGGGCGTTCAGGTTGGTCGTGCTCAGGCCGGCGACCTGGTCGGTCGTCAGCGAGCCGATCTGGGCGGTAGTGAGTGCGACCATCTGGTCGGAGGTCAGCGCGTTCAGTTGGTCGCTGCCGAGCGAGCGCAGCGCGGTTGAGCTGATCGCACGCAGGTCGGCGGTCTCGATCTGCGACATCTGGTCGGTCGTCAGCGCGTGGACCTGTGCGGTCGTCAGCGCAGCGAACTGGCCGGTGCTGAGGGCACGCAGGTCAGCCGATTCGAGTGTGCTGAACTGGTCGGAGCCGAGGGCTGCCACTTGAGCCGTCGTCATCGCAGCGAACTGGGCGGTGCCGAAGGCGTTCAAGTGATCGGAGGCCAGCGACGAGAGTTCGGTCGTGGTCAACGAGGCGACTTGCGCCGTCGTCATCGCGGCCAGGTTGTCGGTGCTCAAGGCGCCGAACTGGTCGGTGCTCCAGGCACGCAGGGCCGACGAGCTCAGGGCGCGGAGGTCAGACGATTCGAGCGCGGAAATCTGGTCGGTCGTCAGTGCCTTGGCGGCGGCTGTCGACAGCGAGGCGAACTGGGTCGAAGTCAGCGCGTTGAGGTTGGTCGTGCTGAGGCCGGCGATCTGGTCGGTGCCGAGGGCGCCGACTTGCGCCGTCGTCAGGGCGACCATCTGGTCGGAGGTCAGTGCGTTCAGCTGGTCGCTGCCGAGCGAGCGCAGGGCAGTCGAGGTGATCGCACGCAGGTCGGCGGTCTCGATCTGCGACATCTGGTCGGTCGTCAGGGCGTGGACCTGTGCGGTCGTCAGTGCAGCGTACTGGCCGCTGCTGAGGGCGCGCAGGTCAGCCGATTCGAGGGTGCTGATCTGGTCGCTGGTGAGGCCGGCCACTTGCGCGGTCGTCATCGAAGCGAACTGGGCGGTGCCGAAGGCGTTCAGGTGATCAGAGGCCAGCGATGCGAGTGCGCCGGTGGTGAGTGCGGCCACTTGCGAGGTGGTCATCGCTGCGAGGTTGTCGGTGCTCAGTGCGCCGAACTGGTCGGTGCTCCAGGCGCGCAGCGCGGACGAGCTCAGGGCACGCAGGTCGGCAGACTCCAGGGCGCTGATCTGGTCGGTCGTCAGCGCCTTGGCGGCAGCCGTCGTCATCGACGCGAACTGGGTCGACGTCAGCGCGTTCAGGTTCGTGGTGCTCAGGCCAGCGATCTGGTCGGTGCCGAGGGAACCGACTTGCGCGGTCGTCAGGGCGACCATCTGGTCGGAGGTCAATGCGTTGAGCTGGTCGCTGGACAGCGAGCGCAGCGCGGCGGAGCTGATGGCACGCAGGTCGGCGGTCTCAAGCTGCGACATCTGGTCGGTCGTCAGCCCATGGATCTGTGCCGTGGTCATCGCGGCAAACTGGCTGGTGCTCAGGGCACGCAGGTCAGCCGATTCGAGGGTGCTGATCTGGTCGCTGGTGAGGCCGGCGACTTGGGCGGTCGTCATCGCAGCGAACTGCGCGGTGCCCAAAGCATTCAGGTGATCGGAAGCCAGCGATGCGAGTGCGTTGGTGGCAAGCGCAGAGACTTGCGAGGTCGTGAGGGCGGCCAGGTTGTCGGTGCTCAGGGCGCCGAACTGGTCGGTGCTCCAGGCACGCAGGGCTGACGAGCTCAGGGCGCGCAAGTCAGACGACTCGAGCGCGGAAATCTGGTCCGTCGTCAGCGCCTTGGCGGCGGCCGTCGTGAGCGACGCGAATTGCGTCGAGCTCAGCGCGTTCAGGTTGGTGGTGCTCAGGCCAGCGATCTGGTCGGTGCCGAGGGCGCCGACTTGCGCCGTCGTCAGGGCCGCCATCTGGTCGGAGGTGAGTGCGTTGAGCTGGTCGCTGGACAGCGAGCGCAGCGCGGCGGAGCTGATGGCGCGCAGGTCGGCGGTCTCGAGCTGCGACATCTCATCGGTCGTCAGCGCCTTCACTTGCGCCGTGGTCAACGCGGCGAACTGGCCGGTGCTCAGGGCACGCAGGTCGCTCGATTCGAGGGTGCTGATCTGGTCACTGGTGAGGCCGGCGACTTGCGCCGTGGTCATTGCGGCGAACTGGGCGGTGCCGAACGCATTCAGGTGATCGGAGGCCAGCGAGGCGAGGGTGCTGCTGGCGAGCGCGGCCACTTGCGAGGTCGTCAAGGCGCTGAGGTTGTCAGTGCTCAGGGCGCCGAACTGGGTGCTGTCCCACGAGCGAAGGGCAGCGGTGCTGAGGGCGCGAAGGTCAGACGATTCCAGCGTGGAGATCTGGTCGCTCGTCAGTGCGTGAGCCTGGGTGCTGGACAGCGCGGCGAACTGCGTGCTGCTGAGGGCGTTCAGGTTGGCGGAGTTCAGGGTCGAGATCTGGCTGGTGGTCAGCCAACCGATCTGGCTGGTCGTCAGCGCAGGGAACTGGTCGCTCGTGAAGTAGCCGAGCTGATCGCTCGTCAGCGTGCGGATCGCCGCCGAGCCGAGGGCGCGCAGGTCGTTTGTTTCCAGCATCGGAATCTGGTCAGACGTCAGCGTCTGAATGCCCGCGGTCGAGATCGCGGCGACCTGCGCGGAGGTCAGCGCAACGATCTGATCGGTGCGAAACGCCGCCCAATCGTCAGTTGTCAAACCAGCGATGGTCTTGGTCGACAGACCGGCGATGACAGCGGTGCTTAGATTCGGGATATAGCTGGCCATGGTGTGTCCTAGTTCGCTTGTTCAGTGATTCCGGTCAACGGCAGAGAGGCAACCTTCTTGGTTGGCAACACGGCTATCTGACGCAGAACGGTTGGTTTCACTTGGGTACTTCAGGGCGGTTGGTTCTTGCGTCGCAGACCGCGACGCGGCCACGAGGAAAGTCCCTTTCTCCCATTCCCTCGGAATATCGGTCCCGCGTCAGTTCGACTTAAGGCGGATTTGCAGGCCCTAAACAGCGCAGTTCGTGACTTGATGTTGGAGTTGGCAAGTTGCCTGCATGGCGACAGAGACATTCGTCACGAATGGCGTACCACCTAGGGAAACTGCTGACAAAAAAGGGCCCTGCCGTTTCCGGCAGGGCCCCTGTGTCTTTTCTCTATCCGTGCGTGTTGCTTGTTCTTATATGAAGGGCCGCTCAGGCGGCCGTCGCACCCTCAACCGTGGCGAGCAGCGAACTCCTTCATGTAGTCGGCCAGGGCTTGCACGCCTTCGACCGACATGGCGTTGTAGATCGACGCGCGCATGCCGCCCACCGAGCTGTGGCCCTTGAGCTGGCGCATGCCGCGTTCTTCAGCGCCCTTCAGGAAGGGTTCGTTGAGCCGGTCGTCGCGCAGCGTGAAGGGCACGTTCATCAGCGAGCGGTCTCCGCGGGCGACGGGGTTGGTATAGAACGGCGTGGCGTCGAGCAGGTCGTACAGCAAGGCGGCCTTGCGGCGGTTGCGCTGCTCCATGGCCGTCAGCCCGCCTTGCGCCTTCAGCCACTTGAACACCAGCCCGGCGATGTAGATCGCGTAGGTGGGCGGCGTGTTGAGCATGGAGTCGGCATCGGCCTGCTGCTTGAAGTCGAAGGCCGAGGGCGTGATGGGCAGGGCGCCGCCGAGCAGGTCGTCGCGCACGATCACCACGGTGAGGCCCGAGGGGCCCATGTTCTTTTGCGCGCCGGCAAAGATCAGCCCGTAGCGGCTGACCTCGATCGGGCGCGAGAGGATGCTCGACGACATGTCGGTCACCAGCGGCACGCTGCCGGTGTCCGGCACCCAGTGGTACTCGACGCCACCGATGGTCTCGTTGGAGCAGATGTGCACGTAGGCGGCGTTCTTGTCGAGTTGCCAGGTGTCGCGCGGCGGGATGCGCGTGAAGCGCTCAGCCTCGGAACTGGCGGCCACGTTGGCGGTGGCGTACTTCTTCGCTTCCTTGATCGACTTGGTGGCCCACGAGCCGGTGTTGATGAAGTCGATGCTGGTTTTGCCGCGCAGCAGGTTCATCGGCACGATGGCGTTCTGGCCGATGCCGCCGCCTTGCAGGAACAGCAGCTTGTAGTTGGCGGGCAGGCCGACCAGCTCGGCGAAGTCGGCCTGGGCTTGTGCGTGAATGGCCATGAACTCCTTGCCGCGGTGGCTCATCTCCATGACCGACATGCCGGAGCCGTTCCAGTCGAGCATCTCTTCGGCGGCCTGTTGCAGCACGGGCTCGGGCAGCGCGGCGGGGCCGGCGCTGAAGTTGAAAACGCGGGTCATGCAAGGGTCTCCGGGGGCGATGGAAAAACGAGTCCGTCAGCTTAGCCGATGGCAGTCGGCGTCGAGGGCCTGCTAGATTGCGGCCATATGACCGATACGACCTTCTACTGGCACGACTACGAAACCTTTGGCCGCGTGCCCCGGCGTGACCGGCCTTCGCAATTTGCCGGCGTGCGCACCGACGCCGACCTGAACGAGATCGGCGAGCCGGTGATGATCTATTGCCAGCCTGCGCCCGACTACCTGCCCGAGCCCGAGGCGTGCCTGCTCACCGGCATCCTCCCGCAGACCTGCCTGGCCCAGGGTGTGCCCGAGCATGCGTTCGCCAATGTCATCGAGAAGGAGCTGGCCAAGCCCGGCACCATCGGCGTGGGCTACAACTCGATCCGCTTCGACGACGAGGTCACGCGCCATCTCTTCTGGCGCAACCTGATCGACCCGTATGCCCGCGAATGGCAAAACCAGTGCGGCCGCTGGGATCTGCTTGACGTGGTGCGCGTGACCTGGGCGCTGCGCCCAGAGGGCATCGAGTGGCCGAAGCACGAAGACGGCCGGCCCTCGTTCAAGCTCGAGCACCTGACCAAGGCCAACGGCCTGACGCACGAGGCGGCGCACGATGCCTTGTCGGACGTGCGAGCGACCATCGCCATGGCGCGACTGATCAAGAGCCGCCAGCCCAAGCTGTGGGACTTCTGCCTGCGCCTGCGCAAGAAAGACGAGGTGGTTCGCGAGATGGGCGTTGGCAAGCCCTTCCTGCACGTCTCGGGCATGTATGGCGTGGAGCGTGGCGGCATTGCGCTGGTCTGGCCTCTTGCGCCGCACCCGACGAACAAGAACGAAGTCATCGTGTGGGACCTGGCGGTCGACCCGTCGGAGCTGTTCACGTTGGGCGTCGATGCGATCCGCCAGCGCATGTTCAGCAAGACCGACGACCTGCCCGAGGGCGTGACGCGCCTGCCGATCAAGACCATCCACATCAACAAGTCGCCGATCGTGGTGGGCAACTACAAGCCCTTCGGCGTCACCATGGCCGAGAAGTGGAGCCTGGACATCGACCAGTCGCTTCGCCATGCCGAACTGGCGGCTGAGAAAGGCCAGCTGCTGGCCGGCATGTGGCCTGCCGTTTTCGAGCGGCCGGCGCCCGACAGCAAGCCCGACGTCGACGAAGACCTGTACGGCGGCTTCATCGGCAACGAAGACCGGCGCACCCTCGAGCGCCTGCGCGGGCTCAGCCCCTCGCAGCTGGCCGACAAGCGACCGGCGTTTGCGGACAAGCGGCTGGATGAGCTCTTCTTCCGCTACCGCGCGCGCAACTTCCCCGGCACGCTCAGCGACGTGGAGACGCAGCAATGGCTGGAGCACTGTGCGCACCGCCTGCACGACGGTGCCGGCGGCGCGCTGACGCTGCAGGCCTTCATGGAACGCGTCGACCTGCTGGAAGAAACGGCGGACGAGCGGGGGCAGGACATCCTCGGCGCACTGGTCGACTACGCGACCGAGATCGCCCCCGAACGCGACTGAGTCGACGGCGCCGCCCGGGGCAGGGCGGGCTGCGCACACTCTGTTCGAGGGGTCGCCAAAGTCGCTGCAGGGCGCAAAGATCGATTGGATCTTTGACGTGACCGAGAGGTGGTGCTGCGATGGTGCGTGACTCCCGAGCCAAACTCGCCTGCCTGGCCCTGCCGTTCCTCTTTGCAGCCTGCGGTGGCGGAGGGGACGAGCCGAGCGGAGGGAGTGGTTCGGTACCGGCGCCCGCACCAGTCCCGGCGCCATCGCCAAGCCCCGCACCGGTGCCTGAACCGGCACCAGCACCGACCCCAGAGCCCGCGCCGGCGCCTACACCCACGCCTGCACCGCCACCGGCGCCGACCCCTGCACCAGCGCCAGCGCCGACCCCCGCACCGRCGCCAGCGCCGACCCCCGCACCGRCGCCAGCGCCGACCCCCGCACCGGCGCCAGCGCCGACCCCTGCACCGGCGCCAGCGCCGACCCCCGCACCGGCACCAGCGCCGACCCCCGCACCGGCACCAGCGCCGACCCCTGCACCGGCACCAGCGCCGACCCCTGCACCGGCGCCAGCGCCGACCCCTGCACCGGCGCCAGCGCCGGCCCCTGCACCAGCGCCGGCCCCTGCACCAGCGCCAGCGCCGACTCCTGCACCGGCGCCTGCGCCGACTCCTGCACCAGCACCTGCACCGGCACCAGCGCCAGCGCCGACCCCTACACCACCACCACCGCCACCGCCACCGCCACCGCCACCGCCACCGCCACCGCCACCGGTGTCCGGCCTCGACTCGCGTCCGAGCAACACGAGCTGCGTGGCCCCTGCACGACCCCAGGCGGGCACCGGCGTGCAGCTGACACGGGTGTTCCCCAACCTGAGTTTCAACATGCCGGTGGGCATGTACCAGCCACCCGGCGACACTTCGCGCTGGTACGTGATCGAGCAGCAGACGGGCCTGGTCCGCAGCTTCCCGAACAGCCAGACCGCGCAATCGTCGGACGTGAGGACGGTCATCAACCTGTTCTCGAAGATCCAGACCGATTCCGAGATGGGCCTGCTGGGCCTGGCCTTCCACCCCAGCTGGCCGAGTACCCCCTACGTGTACGTCTACTACTCGACCGGCAACAACCCGATCGAGAACCACGTTTCGCGTTTCACCAGCTCGGACGGCGGCAACACACTGGACACCAACTCAGAGCAAGTGCTGCTGCGCCTGGTGAAGAACCAGAACGACCGCAACCACAACGGTGGCAACATCGTCTTCGGCCCCGATGGCTACCTTTACGTCGGCACGGGTGATGGTGGGGGCGGCGGCGACCTGAACGGCAATGCGCAGAACCGCAACGTGCTGTTCGGCAAGATGCTGCGCATCGACGCGAGCCCGGCCTCGGGCTACGCCATTCCGTCGACGAATCCGTTCGCAACGAACGCCAAGTGCACGAATGGCAGCGGCAGCGCCGCCTGCCCCGAGATCTTTGCCTACGGCCTGCGCAACCCCTGGCGCTGGAGCTTTGACCGAAGCAACGGCAACTTGTGGGTCGCTGATGTGGGCCAGGACGCACGCGAAGAAGTGGACGTGGTGAAGCTCGGCGGCAACTACGGCTGGCGAATTCGCGAGGGCAGCACTTGCTACAACGCGAGCAGCTGTGCCACCACCGGGGCCAACGGCGAAGCGCTGGTCGACCCGTTGCTCGAGTACGGCCGCGACGTGGGCCAGGCCATCACCGGCGGTTATGTGTACCGCGGCAGCCTGGTCCCGAGCCTGGTGGGCAAGTACGTGTTCGGCGACTACGTGTCGAGCCGCATCTTCGCCTTCACGCAGCCGAACCCGCTGGTCGCCGCCAACCCGCGCGTGGTGCTGAGCACGAGCGATGCGATCCTCAACGCGCCGCAGAACATCACCTCGTTCGCACAGGGCAACGACGGCGAGTTGTATGTGGTGGGCTATGGCGGCGCGCTGTACCAGATCCAGGCAGCCGGTGCCGGCGTCGACACGATCCCGACGCTGCTGTCGCAGACGGGTTGTGTCGCGAGCGGCAATGCCACGCAACCAGCCGCCGGTTTGATTCCCTATGGCACCAACGCGCCGTTCTGGTCTGACGGCGCCGACAAGCAGCGCTGGCTTGCCGTGCCCAATGGCACCTCGATCACGCCGCAGACACCTGGGCGCTGGACACCACCGAACGGCACAGTGTTGGTGAAGAACTTCAAGATCAACAACCAGCTGATCGAGACACGGCTTCTGATGCGTCACCCCGACGGCGTGTGGGCCGGCTACACCTACGAGTGGAACGCCGGGCAGACCGATGCCACGCGGGTAGTCGGCGGCAAGAACAAGACGATTGGCAGCCAGACCTGGGTCTACCCGAGCGAGAGCGACTGCCTGCAGTGCCACACCTCGGTGGCGGGGCGCACGCTCGGGCTGGAAACAGCGCAGCTGAACGGCGACATCACCTATGCGCTCACGGGCCGTACCGCCAACCAGATCACGACCTTGAACACGATAGGTTTGCTGAGCCCGACGATCACCGGCACGCCGGGCACCTTGCCGACGTACTTCGATCCTCATGGCGCGGGCGGCACCATCGAACAGCGGGCACGCTCCTTCCTGCATGCCAACTGTTCGCAGTGCCATCAGCCGAATGGCCCGACACCGGTGGGGCTGGACCTGCGCTACACGACCGCGTTGGCGTCGACGGGCACCTGCAACGTCACCCCGACTTCTGGGAGCCTCGGCATCACCAACGCCAAGGTGATCGCCCCGGGCGCGCCCGACAGCTCGGTGCTGCTCTCACGCATCAACCGGCGCGACACGTACGCCATGCCGCCGCTGGGCAGCAAGCTGGTCGACACGACGTCGGTGTCGGTGGTGCGGCAGTGGATCCAGAGCCTCACCAGCTGTCCGTAGTCGGCTCGACTCCACACCGGGAAGCGGGCAGGCTATCCTCGGCACCCACGCGGCGTTGGCCGTCGCGATGCACAACCGACCGAGGAGATCACATGCCGTCTTTCAACATCGTTCGTCTGGTAGCGCTGTTTGCTGGAGCGGCCGTGTCGGTTGTGCTCAGCGCATGCGGCTCGGTGCACAGCGTGCCGGTGCGCGATAACGAGTCGGCCACGTTCGCTGTGCGCGCGACGGTTCGTCCCTCCGCGTGGAGAGGCGGCGAGCGTGAAGGTCCGGGCATCGCCGTGGGCTACGAGGGCTACCGCGCGAAAGACACCCAGACCCTTGCTGGCGGCGAGAGCATCCAGCTGGAAGGAGGCACGATCTTGGGTCCCGATACCTTGCGCCACCAGGCCGACATGCGCCAGGGCTACATCGCCTACAACCACCTGTTCCGGCTGGGCTCGCATTTCGAGCTGGAGCCATTCGTCGGCGCGACGCGGATCCACCTGAAGATCAAGTCCACCTCTGCAGACGGCACCACGCGGGCCGTGCTGAACAATTGGGACACCGGTGTGATCGGTGGGGTGACGCCGCGCTGGCGCTTTAACGACTGGGTGGCCATCGAGGCGCGGCTGAGCTACTTCAACGTGTCGGCCTGGGCGCACGGTCAGAGCTACGAAGCGGCGGTGGTGCTGAGCCCGGTGCCCAACACGTCGCTGCGGCTCGGCTACTCGGAGCGGCGCTACGACATCGAAGACAACATCCCTGGCTGGTACTCCGAAGTGAACGTGCGGGCGCGCGGGCCGATGGCAACGCTGCAGTTCGATTTCTGACGGAGGACGCAGTGCAGCCGTCCATGAAAAAGGCCCGCGGTTTGCACCGCGGGCCTTTTGTCTTTCAGCGCGAGAACCGCGTCGTCAGGCGGTGACCTTTTCCGCTGCGTCGGTGAAGTCCTTGATCTGGTCGAAGTTCATGTACTGGTAGATCTTGTCGCTGGCGGCGGTCAGCACGCCCATGTCGACCAGGTACTCCTCGCGGGTCGGAATGCGGCCCAGCTTGGAGCAGATGGCGGCCAGCTCGGCCGAGCCCAGGTACACGTTGCTGTTCTTGCCCAGGCGGTTGGGGAAGTTGCGGGTCGAGGTGGAAAACACCGTCGCGCCTTCTTTCACCTGCGCCTGGTTGCCCATGCACAGGCTGCAGCCCGGCATTTCCATGCGTGCGCCGGCGTTGCCGAGAACGCCGTAGTGGCCTTCGTCGCTGAGCTTCTTCGCGTCCATCTTGGTGGGCGGTGCGACCCACAGCTTCACCGGGATGTCGCGCTTGTTCTCGAGCAGCTTGCTGGCGGCGCGGAAGTGGCCGATGTTGGTCATGCACGAACCGATGAACACTTCGTCGATCTTGGCACCGGCGACTTCGCTCAAGGTCTTCACGTCGTCGGGGTCGTTCGGGCAGGCGACGATGGGCTCGTGGATGTCGGCCAGGTCGATCTCGATCACCGCAGCGTATTCGGCATCGGCGTCGCCCTTCAGCAGCACGGGGTTGGCCAGCCAGGCTTCTTGTGCGGCGATGCGGCGCTGCAGGGTGCGCGCGTCGGCATAGCCCTCGGAGATCATCCACTTCATCAGCGTGATGTTGCTGTTGATGTACTCGATGATCGGTTCCTTGTTCAGGTGAACCGTGCAGCCGGCGGCCGAGCGCTCGGCAGAAGCATCGCTCAGCTCGAAGGCCTGTTCGGCCTTCAGGTCAGGCAGGCCTTCGATCTCGAGGATGCGGCCGCTGAAGATGTTCTTCTTGCCTTGTTTGGCAACGGTCAGCAGGCCAGCCTTGATCGCGTACAGCGGGATCGCGTTGACCAGGTCGCGCAGCGTGACGCCAGGCTGCATCTTGCCCTTGAAGCGCACCAGCACGCTCTCAGGCATGTCGAGCGGCATCACGCCGGTGGCGGCGGCAAAGGCCACCAGGCCGGAGCCGGCCGGGAAACTGATACCGATGGGGAAGCGAGTGTGGCTGTCGCCACCGGTGCCCACGGTGTCAGGCAGCAGCAGGCGGTTGAGCCAGCTGTGGATGATGCCGTCGCCAGGGCGCAGCGAAACACCGCCGCGCGTGCTGATGAAGTCGGGCAGCTCGTGGTGCATCTTCACGTCGACCGGCTTGGGGTACGCGGCCGTGTGGCAGAAGCTCTGCATCACCATGTCGGCGCTGAAGCCGAGGCAGGCGAGGTCTTTCAGCTCGTCGCGTGTCATCGGGCCGGTGGTGTCTTGCGAGCCCACGCTCGTCATGCGCGGTTCGCAGTAGGTACCGGGACGCACGCCGACCTGTTCGCCGTTGACGATGGGCAGGCCGCAGGCCTTGCCGACCATCTTCTGTGCGAGCGAGTAGCCCTTCTTGGTGTCGGCCGGGTTCTGCGGCAGGCGGAAGAGGGTCGACGGCGGCAGGCCGAGTGCTTCACGCGCCTTGGCAGTGAGGCCGCGGCCGATGATCAGTGGAATGCGGCCACCGGCGCGCACTTCGTCGAACAGCACCTCGCTCTTGACCTTGAACTCCGCGATGACCTTGCCGTCCTTCAAAGCCTTGCCTTCGTACGGGCGCAACTCGACCACGTCGCCCATGTTCATCTGGCTCACGTCGAGCTCGATCGGCAGGGCGCCGGAGTCTTCCATCGTGTTGTAGAAGATCGGCGCGATCTTGCCGCCGAGGCAGACGCCGCCGAAGCGCTTGTTCGGCACGAAGGGAATGTCTTCGCCGGTGAACCAAAGCACCGAGTTGGTGGCGGACTTGCGGCTCGAGCCGGTGCCGACCACGTCGCCTGCATACGCAACCAAGTTGCCGCGTGCGCGCAGGTCTTCAATGAACTTGACCGGACCGCGCTTGCCTTCCTCTTCCGGCGTGATGCCGGGGCGCGGGTTCTTGTGCATCGCCAACGCGTGCATCGGGATGTCGGGGCGGCTCCATGCGTCGGGTGCGGGAGAGAGGTCGTCGGTGTTGATTTCGCCAGTCACCTTGAAGATGCTGACGGTGATGCTTTGCGGCACTTCGGGGCGCGACGTGAACCACTCCGCCTGAGCCCAGCTTTCCAGCACGGACTTGGCGTTGGCATTGCCCTTCTCGGCTTTCTCTTGCACGTCGTGGAACTGGTCGAACATCAGGAGCGTGCTCTTCAGGCCCTTGGCGGCGATGGCGCCGACGGCGGCGTCGTCGAGCAGGTCGATCAACGGGCTGATGTTGTAGCCGCCCAGCATGGTGCCGAGCAATTCGGTGGCCAGCTCGCGCGAAACGAGCGAACAGATCTCAGTGCCGTGGGCCACGGCGGCCAGGTATGAGGCCTTGACCTTGGCGGCATCGTCCACGCCCGCGGGAACACGGTGGGTGAACAGGTAAACGAGGTTGGCGCCTTCGCCTGCTGGCGGCGTCTTCAGCAGCTCGATCAGCTCGCCCGTTTGCTGTGCCGACAGGGGCAGGGGCGGGATGCCGAGTGCGGCGCGGTCAGCGACATGTTGGCGATAGGCTTGAAGCATGAAATTCTCCGATGGATGCAAAGCGAGACGAACGGTAAAGACAAGCAAGAAGCTTGCGAACTGAGCTGCCGCGAAGGGCAACTGAAAACAATGAATCACTGCCGGGTTGCCGTCGCGGCAAGAAAGGCACGCCCGCGCTTGGCCGCAGGGCGGCGAAGTGGGCGGGTCGTGCGCTTGTCATGGTGCTGTCGCTTGCGTCGTCGGAGGCGTTCTTACTTGTTCGCGTCGTGGGCGGCGCGTTGCTTTTCGTGGACGCAATCGTCGACCAGGCGCTTGCCGGCCTTGGTGTCCATCAGCATAGACTTGTTGGCGATCTGGATCAGCAGGCCGACGCCCTTGACGTCTTCCAGGCGCAGTGCGCCGGTGGACGACAGAACCGGCTTCATGGTGTAGACGGTCTTGCCGAACTTCACGTCGACGTAACCGGGTGTCTTGGCGTTCATGCCGACGTCGATGCTCTGCTTGAAGTCGCACTCATAGGCGCCGAAATAGGTGCGTTCGGCGGCATCGAGTTGGGCTTGGTCAGCGGGTGCCAGCACGACGGGAGCCGGTGCAGCTTTCTTGGCGGGAGCCTTGGCCGCAGGCTTTGCAGCCGGCGTGGTTTGGGCGATGGCAGATGCGCCAGCGCATGCAAAGGCGACTGCGAGAACGACAGTACGAATCATGGAAATCACTCCTCTGGGTTGAAGAAGCACGGATTGTGAAGGTCCGCTTACTTCGGCTGCCCGAGGCCGATTCCTTGATTGCAACAAATTGCACAGAGTGCCGGGATAACCGTTGAACGCGCTGGTTCGCTTGCGCCGGAAAGCAGGTTGAGGCGCTTCGTCGTGCAATGAACTCACGTGCACGAAATCACAAACAAGCTTGCCGAGACAACCCGCCGCTGAATTCATCGTGTGCTAGCGCCCGTGGCGCCGAGCTCGGAACGGCAGAAACAATTGTTCGCCATCTCGTCGGAATGGGATGTGGAGCAGTTCACGCGGCCGCTCCGGTCACGTCGGAGAAGAAGGCTTGGCGAACCTCAACCGGAAGGGACTGGCCAGTGCGCACTGCGCGTTCGAGCACGTGCCAGAAATAGCGGTAGCTGGCGCGGTCGTGCAGCGTGTCGCGGTGGCTGATGGGTGCCCAGTCGTTGGCTTGCGCCGCCATCAGGATCTCGGTCGCCTGGTCGGTCTCGGCCACGGTGGGCGCGAAAGCTTCGACGATGGGGACGATCTGGTCGGGGTGGATGCTCCACATGCGCAGGTAGCCGAGCTGGCGCGATGCCTTCTGCGCTGCAGCGCGCAGCAGGTCGAGCTTCTTGAACTCGGTGACCACGCAGTGCGAGGGAATCTTCAAATGCGCGTGGCACGCCGCCGCAATCTCGAGCTTGGCCCGCACGACCAGTGGGTGTTCGAACTGGCCGCTGGCGCTCATGCCGGCTTGCGGAATGGCGCCGCGGTGGGCCGAGACGAAATCCATCAAGCCGAAGGACAGCGATTCGATGCGCGGGTGTGCGGCGATGGCGTCGACATCGCGCAAGGCGCCGTGTGTCTCGATCAGCACATGCACCGGCACGCGGTGGGTGTGGCCGTGCTCGCGCAGTGTGCGGTCGATGGCGTTGACTGCCCCGCGGGCCTCTTCGATGCCACCGACCTTGGGCACCATCAGGTAGGCGAGGCGAGAGCCGGCACGCCGGATGATGGTTTGCACGTCGGCGTCGAACGACGGGTGGTCGAAGGGGTGCACGCGCGCGCCGACGCGGCCATGCTCGTTGCGAGCCGACATCACCAGCTCGGCCACCAGGTGCGCATGCTCGGCTTCACCGCCGACAGGGGCACCGTCTTCGCAGTCGAGCGTGACGTCGAACACCGGGCCCAGCTCGGCCTGCATCTTCAGGCTCTTGAGCATGCGTGCCTCGACGCCGCAGTAGTGGTCGCAAACCGGCAAGGCAGGTGCGGCTTCGCTGCTGTCGAACAAGGCTTGCCGAGGGTGAACGTGGCTGCTCATGCGGGACGGCGGGCAACGATGAACATGCGCGGGAAGGCGAGCAGCAGCCGGCCATCGGCGCGCGGCGGGTAGGCCTGCGCGATGCGGCGCTCGTATTCGGCGAGGAAGGACGCGCGTTCGGCCTCGGGAAGCGGGTCGATGAAGGGCTTCAGCCCGGTGGCACGCATCCACTCGACGATCTTCGCCGGCGACTCCATCGGGTGCTGGTAGGCCGTACGCCACACTTCTACCTCGGCAGCGTGGGGTGAGAGCAGGTCGTAGTAGGCATCGAGCGGCAGGATCTTGGTGCGAACCGAGGCGACGTCGTCGATGAACTGCGACCACGGCGCGAGCGCGGCCACCTCGCGCATCGAGCGGTGTGTGGGCTCTTCGCGGTTGTCCGGCATCTGGATCGCGAGCACGCCGTTGGGTGCCAGCAGATCGAACAGGCGAGGGATCAGGGCCTCATGGCCACCGACCCACTGAAGCGCCGCGTTGGCATAGATGAGGTCGGGTGCAGCGGATGGCTTCCAGCTGACGATGTCGCTCAGCTCGAACCGGCAGTTCGGCAGCCGCTTGCGCGCGCTGACCAGCATGGGTTCGGAGTTGTCGGTGCCAACCACATTGGCCCGCGGAAAGCGCTCGACCAGCAACTCGGTGGAATTGCCCGGGCCGCAGCCCAGGTCATAGATCAACTTCGGTTCGCTGAGCGCGACCTGGACGAGCAGTTCGCGCGCGGGGCGGGTCCGCTCGTCCTCGAAGCGGCGGTACAGGTCTGGGTTCCAGTCACTCATGCCTGAGCGTTCACGGGTTCCGTGCCTGCACGCCGCCTGGGTGGGCTCAGAGCAAGTGCTTCACGCCGTCCTGCTCTTCCTGCAGTTCTTTCAGCGTGAGGTTGATGCGCTCTTGCGAGAACGCGTCGATGGCCAGGCCCTCGACCAGCTTGTATTCGCCGGCTTCGGTGGTGACCGGGAAACCGAACATCGTGTCCTTCGGAATGCCGTACTGGCCGTCCGACGCGATGCCCATGGTGATCCACTTGCCGTTGCTGCCCAGCGCCCAGTCGCGCATGTGATCGATCGCGGCGTTGGCGGCCGAGGCGGCGGAGCTCAAGCCACGCGCCTCGATGATCGCGGCGCCGCGCTTGCCGACGGTGGGCAGGAACGTGTCCTTGTTCCACACGTCGTCGTTGATCAGTTCCTTGACCGACTTGCCGTCGATGGTGGCGAAGCGGTAGTCGGCGTACATCGTCGGCGAGTGGTTGCCCCACACCGTCAGCTTTTCGATGCTGGACACCGGCTTGCCCGTCTTGGCAGCGATCTGCGAGGCAGCGCGGTTGTGGTCCAGGCGCAGCATGGCGGTGAAGTTCTTGCGCGGCAGGTCGGGGGCGCTCTTCATCGCGATGTAGGCATTGGTGTTGGCCGGATTGCCGACCACCAGCACCTTGACGTTGCGCGACGCGACGGCATTCAGTGCCTTGCCTTGCGCCGTGAAGATCTGCGCATTGGCGGCCAGCAGATCCTTGCGCTCCATGCCGGGGCCGCGGGGGCGGGCGCCGACGAGCAGTGCGTAATCGGTGTCCTTGAAGGCGGTGTTGGCATCGCCATGGGCTTCCATGCCGGCCAGCAGCGGGAAGGCGCAGTCTTCGAGTTCCATCATCACGCCCTTGAGCGCTTTCTGGGCCTTCTCGTCGGGGATCTCGAGCAGCTGCAGGATGACCGGTTGGTCTTTGCCCAGCATTTCGCCAGAGGCGATACGGAACAGCAGGGCATAGCCAATTTGGCCAGCTGCGCCGGTGACGGCAACGCGAACGGGTTTCTTGCTCATGAGGAGGCTCCGCAGGGGTTCGGGTGGGTGAAAACAGGGCGCGAGAAACGCGCTTTCTGTGCCAGCCGGGAAGTGTAGGGGAGTCTAGGTGGCAACCCGATGTATGTCAATACTCTTATGTCTTATATAAGACATCTTTCAGTGGTGTCGTGGACTCGGCGCGGGCGGTGTGCTGCAATCTCGCCATGGCCACTTCGCTCCCTCCCTCCGTTGCTGCCCGCTCGGCAGAAGGCGAAGGTGACAGTCCGGCCTTCAGCCCGCTGTATCAGCAGATCAAGGTGCTGATCACCCGCAGCCTGCAGAGCGGTGAGTGGAAGCCAGGTGAATCCATACCGAGCRAGATCGAACTCGCGGCGCGCTACAAGGTGAGCCAAGGTACGGTGCGCAAGGCCATCGATGCGCTGGCCGATGAAAACCTGGTCGTGCGCCGGCAAGGCAAAGGCACGTTCGTTGCCACGCATGCCGAAGAGAAGATCCTGTACCGCTTTCTGCGTCTCACGCCCGATAACGGGGAGGTCGGTGGCATGCAGCGCCGCTTCATCGACTGCCGCCGCATGCGCGCTCCTGCCGACATCGCGCGCTCGCTGGAGCTGAAGTCGGGCGACACGGCCGTGCAGGTGAGGCGGCTTCTTCATTCGCGCGACGCGCCGGTCGTGCTGGACGACATCTGGCTACCAGGCAGCTTGTTCAAAGGTCTCACCGCGGAACGCCTGAGCGAATACCAGGGCCCGATGTACGGGCTGTTCGAGACCGAATTTGGCGTTCGCATGATTCGGGCCGAAGAGCAGTTGCGCGCGGTCGCGGCAGACGCCTCCGCTGCCGAGTTGTTGTGCGTGGCGGTGGGCACGCCTTTGCTCAGCGTCGAGCGCTTGTCGCGCACCTATGGCGATAAGCCGGTGGAGTTGCGCCGCGGCCTGTACAACACGCAGTCGCATTACTACCGCAATGAACTAAGTTGACCTGCGTCAATGACTCAGAAATGAACCTGCGTTCGGCGATGGCTGCTGCATTGCAATAAACTTCGAAAGTTTCCTCGGGATTACAAAAAGGTTGGGTATGGCAGACGCAGCAAGACAAAGACCCGGTTCACCCATGCGGCTCATCGAGGCCACGCAGTACAAACTGCCGCCCGCCGCCTGGGTTTCCATCCTTCATCGTGTCAGCGGCATCGTGATGTTCCTGCTGCTGCCGTTCGTTCTCTGGATGTTCGACACGACACTGACTTCAGAGATCACCTACAGCCAGTTCACTGCGGTCTTCATGGGGGGCGTGGGTTTCATTCCGGCGTGGCTCATCAAGATCGTGACGCTCGGCCTGATCTGGGCTTACCTCCATCACTTCATCGCCGGTTTGCGCCACCTTTGGATGGACGTGACGCACTCCGTCACCAAGGAGTTCGGCCGCATCTCCGCACAGGTGACGCTCGGCTTGAGCATCGTGCTCACGCTGGTGCTCGGCTTCAAGCTTTTCTTTTGAGTTCATTCTGAGGTTCATGCAAACATGACGACACCGAACTACGGTTCAAAGCGCGTGGTGGTCGGCGCGCATTACGGTCTGCGCGATTGGCTCGCCCAGCGCGTGACGGCGGTTTTGATGGCGCTCTTCACGCTGGTCGTGATCGTGCAGGTTCTGCTGCCGGGGCCGATGGGCTATGACAAATGGGCCGGCATCTTCAATCCGCAATGGATGCGGGTGCTGACCTTCGTGACCATCGTTTCGCTGCTGTACCACGTGTGGGTGGGCATGCGTGACGTGCTGATGGACTATGTGACGCAAGTCGGCCCGCGCCTGGTGCTGCAGGTGGCCGTCATCGCTTGGCTGGTCGGCTGTGCCGGCTGGGCTATCCAAGTGCTTTGGAGAATGTGAACGTGAGCGCAACCATTTCAAAAAGAAAATTTGATGTCGTGATCGTCGGCGCCGGTGGCTCCGGCATGCGCGCGTCCTTGCAGTTGGCACGCGCGGGTTTGAACGTCGCCGTGTTGTCCAAGGTGTTCCCGACGCGCTCGCACACCGTAGCAGCGCAAGGCGGCATCGGTGCTTCGCTGGGCAACATGAGCGAAGACAACTGGCACTTCCACTTCTACGACACCGTCAAGGGTTCGGACTGGCTCGGCGACCAGGATGCCATCGAGTTCATGTGCCGTGAGGCTCCGAAGGTCGTGTACGAACTCGAACACTTCGGCATGCCGTTCGACCGCAACCCCGACGGCACCATCTACCAGCGTCCGTTCGGCGGCCACACCGCCAACTACGGTGAGAAGCCGGTGCAACGTGCCTGCGCCGCGGCCGACCGCACCGGCCACGCGATGCTCCACACGCTGTACCAGCAGAACGTCAAGGCCCGCACGCAGTTCTTCGTCGAGTGGATGGCACAAGACCTGATCCGCGACGACGAAGGGGACGTGGTTGGCGTCACCGCCATCGAGATGGAAACCGGTGAACTGCACATCTTCGAAGCCAAGACCGTGATGCTCGCCACCGGCGGCGCCGGGCGCATCTTCGCGGCTTCGACCAATGCCTTCATCAACACTGGCGACGGGCTGGGCATGGCGGCACGTGCCGGCATTCCGCTCGAAGACATGGAGTTCTGGCAGTTCCACCCAACCGGCGTGGCCGGTGCTGGCGTGCTGCTCACCGAGGGTTGSCGCGGCGAGGGTGCCATTCTGCGCAATAGCGACGGTGAGCGCTTCATGGAGCGCTATGCGCCGACGCTGAAGGACCTGGCACCGCGTGACTTCGTCTCACGCTGCATGGACCAAGAGATCAAGGAAGGGCGCGGCTGTGGTCCCAACAAGGACTACATCGTGCTCGACATGACGCACCTGGGCGCCGAGACCATCATGAAGCGCCTGCCCAGCGTTTTCGAGATTGGCCACAACTTCGCCAACGTCGACATCACGAAGGAACCGATCCCGGTGGTGCCGACCATCCACTACCAGATGGGCGGCGTGCCGACCAACATCCATGGCCAGGTGGTTGCGCCGAAAGACGGCAACCCCAACGCGGTGGTGAAGGGGCTGTATGCCGTGGGCGAATGCTCCTGTGTCAGCGTGCACGGCGCGAACCGCCTCGGCACCAACTCACTGCTCGACCTGCTGGTGTTCGGCAAGGCGGCCGGCGACCACATCGTCGCGAGCGCATTGAAAGACAAGCGGTACAAGCCGCTGCCGGCCAATGCGGCCGACTACACGCTGTCGCGCTTGGCTCGGCTGGATGGCAGCACCAGCGGCGAGTACGCGCAAGACGTGGCGAACGATATCCGCAAGTCGATGCAGCAGCACGCCAGCGTGTTCCGCACCCAGAAGCTGATGGATGAAGGCGTGGTGCAGATCAAGGCGCTGGCCGAACGCGTGAAGGGCATCCACCTGGCGGACAAGTCCAAGGTGTTCAACACCGCACGCATCGAGGCGCTGGAAGTCGACAACCTGATCGAAGTGGCGCTCGCCACCATGATCTCGGCGGCGGCTCGGCACGAGAGCCGCGGCGCCCACACCGTCGATGACTATGCCGACACGCCCGAGCACCCGAATGGCCGCAACGACGCTGTGTGGATGAAGCACACGCTCTGGTACAGCGAAGGCAACCGGCTCGAGTACAAGCCGGTGAACCTGAAGCCGCTGACCGTCGAGTCGGTTCCTCCCAAAGTTCGTACGTTCTGAGGACAGAGAAAGCATTCCATGACCAAGCGCGTATTCCAAATTTACCGCTACGACCCTGATACGGACACCAAGCCGCGCATGCAAACGCTCGAGGTCGAGCTCGACGGCAGCGAGCGCATGCTGCTCGATGCGCTGATGAAGCTGAAAGCCGTCGACCCTACGCTGAGCTTCCGCCGCTCCTGCCGTGAAGGGGTGTGTGGTTCGGACGCGATGAACATCAACGGCAAGAACGGCCTGGCCTGCCTGACCAACATGCGCACGCTGCCTGGCGTTGTGGTGCTCAAGCCGCTGCCCGGTCTGCCGGTGGTGCGCGATCTGATCGTCGACATGACGCAGTTCTTCACGCAGTACAACTCGATCAAGCCGTATCTGGTGAATGACAACGTGCCGCCCGAGAAGGAGCGCCTGCAGACGCCGGAGGAGCGGGACGAACTGAACGGCCTGTACGAGTGCATCCTGTGCGCGAGCTGCTCGACGAGCTGCCCGAGCTTCTGGTGGAACCCGGACAAGTTCGTCGGTCCGGCAGGCCTGTTGCAGGCTTATCGATTCATTGCCGACAGCCGCGACCAAGACACTGCCGGCCGTCTGGACAATCTCGAAGACCCGTACCGTCTTTTCCGCTGCCACACCATCATGAACTGTGTTGACGTTTGCCCCAAGGGACTGAATCCCACCAAGGCAATCGGCAAGATCAAGGAATTGATGGTGCGCCGCGCCGTCTGAACCTCCGCTGAACGCCGTGCAATCCGTGATCGATGCCCGTGCACTCAGCAAGCTGAAGTGGCGTTGCCGCCGCGGCCTGCTCGAGAACGATTTGTTTATCGAGCGGTTCTTCACACGGCACGAGGCTTCGCTGACGCAAGCTCAGACCCAGGGATTGCAGGTCTTGATGGACCTGTCGGACAACGACTTGCTGGATCTGTTTCTGGCCCGCAAGCAACCCGAAGGTGAACTGGTTCGCGACGATGTGATCGAAGTGCTCAGACTGATGAGAGTCCCTCACTGAGCCACCGTGTGTCTTTCTCGACTACTTCCAAGAAGGAATGCCCATGACCCCCTCTGACGTGAAAGCCACTCTGTCGTTCTCTGACGGCAGCCCCGCGATGGACCTGCCCGTCTACAAGGGCACCATTGGCCCGGATGTGATCGACATCCGCAAGCTCTACGCCCAGTCAGGCAAGTTCACCTACGACCCGGGCTTCCTGTCCACGGCATCGTGCCAGTCGACCATCACCTACATCGACGGCGACAAGGGCGAATTGCTGTACCGCGGCTACCCTATCGAACAGCTCGCCACCAACTGTGACTACCTCGAAACCTGCTATCTGCTCTTGAACGGCGAACTGCCCAACGAGACGCAGAAGACCGACTTCGTGCAGACGGTGACCCATCACACGATGGTCAACGAGCAGATGCAGTTCTTCCTGCGCGGGTTCCGCCGCGATGCACACCCGATGGCCATCATGACCGGCTTGGTGGGCGCGCTGTCGGCCTTCTATCACGACAGCACTGACATCAATAACCCCGAGCACCGTGAGATCTCGGCCATCCGCTTGATCGCCAAGATGCCGACGCTGGTGTCGATGGCCTACAAGTACACCATCGGGCAACCCTACATCTACCCGAAGAACGATCTGTCCTACGCCGGCAACTTCATGCGGATGATGTTCGCCACGCCTTGCGAGGACTACACCCCGAACGACGTGCTGGTGCGTGCCATGGACCGCATTTTCATCTTGCACGCCGACCACGAGCAGAACGCGTCGACCTCGACAGTGCGCCTGTGCGGCTCGTCGGGCACCAACCCGTTTGCGGCCATTGCCGCGGGTGTGGCCTGCCTGTGGGGCCCCGCGCACGGTGGCGCCAATGAGGCGGCGCTGAACATGCTGGAAGACGTGAACCGCATGGGTGGCGTGGAGAAGATCGGTGACTTCATCAAGCAGGTGAAGGACAAGAACTCCAACGTCAAGCTGATGGGTTTCGGCCACCGGGTCTACAAGAACTACGACCCGCGTGCCAAGCTGATGCGCGAGACCTGCCACGAAGTGCTGGACGCTCTGGGCCTGCACAACGACCCGATCTTCAAGCTCGCCATGGCGCTGGAGAAGATTGCGCTCGAAGACGAGTACTTCGTTGCCCGCAAGCTGTACCCGAACGTCGACTTCTATTCCGGCATCGTGCAACGTGCGATCGGCATCCCTGTGACGCTGTTCACCGCCATCTTCGCGCTGGCCCGCACGGTCGGCTGGATCGCGCAGCTGAACGAGATGATTGCCGACCCGGAATACAAGATCGGCCGTCCGCGTCAGCTATTCCACGGTGCCACGCAACGCGACGTTAAACCGATCGCGCAGCGCACCTGAACGCCGGAAGCACCTCTTCGTGCACGCAAACCCGGCCACAGGCCGGGTTTTTTGCTTTTGAGGTGGTCTTTCTGGCTTCAGCGAGCTGGGGTGAGCTCCCCGAGGGGGAGCGCAGGAAATTGGAGCGGTCTGGCGTTTCTGGCAACGCCTAAAATCCGCCTTCTTTACGCCAGAGCCAACGAAAGTCGCCATGGGCCGCACGCTGTACGACAAGATCTGGGACGAACACGTCGTTCATACCGAAGATGACGGCACGGCCGTTCTCTACATCGACCGCCACCTGGTGCACGAAGTGACCAGCCCGCAGGCGTTCGAAGGTCTGGACCTGGCCGGCCGCAAGGTTTGGCGACTGTCGGCCAACTTGGCGGTGAGCGACCACAACGTGCCAACGACCGACCGCTCGCATGGCATTGCAGACCCGATTTCGCGCTTGCAGGTCGACACGCTCGACAACAATTGCGACCGCCTGGGCATCACGCAGTTCAAGATGAACGACAAGCGCCAGGGCATCGTCCACGTCATCGGCCCCGAGCAGGGTGCGACGCTGCCCGGCATGACGGTGGTCTGCGGCGACTCGCACACCTCCACCCACGGCGCTTTCGGCGCCTTGGCGCATGGCATCGGCACGAGCGAAGTCGAACACGTGCTCGCCACGCAGACGCTGCTGGCGCGCAAGGCCAAGAACCTCCTGATCAAGGTCGAAGGCCAACTGAGCAAGGGTTGCGGCGCCAAGGACATCGTGCTGGCCATCATCGGCAAGATCGGCACAGCCGGTGGCAATGGCCACACCATCGAATTCGCCGGTTCAGCCATTCGTGCGCTGAGCATGGAAGGCCGCATGACGGTGTGCAACATGGCCATCGAGGCCGGGGCGCGCGCCGGACTGGTGGCGGTCGACGACACCACGATCAATTATGTGAAGGGCCGTCCTTTCACGCCCACTGGAGTGGCCTGGGATCATGCGGTGGCGTACTGGCGCACGCTGCACTCTGATGTGGATGCGAAGTTCGACCGCGTGGTTGAACTCGACGCCTCGCAGATTCGCCCGCAGGTCACCTGGGGCACGTCGCCCGAGATGGTGTTGTCCATCGAAGACCGGGTGCCTGACCCCGAGCGCGAGAAAGACCCGAACAGGCGCGGTGCGATGGAACGCGCGCTGACCTACATGGCGCTGGAGCCGAACAAGCCGATCGCCGACATCCTGATCGACAAGGTGTTCATCGGCTCCTGCACCAACTCCCGCATCGAAGATATGCGCGAGGCCGCTGCCGTTGTGCGCCGGGTGGGCGGCAAGATCGCCACCAACGTGAAGCTGGCGATGGTGGTGCCGGGCTCCGGTTTGGTGAAGGAGCAGGCGGAGCGCGAAGGCCTGGACAAGGTCTTTCTCGCGGCAGGCTTCGAATGGCGCGAGCCGGGGTGCTCGATGTGTCTGGCGATGAATGCCGACCGTCTGGAGCCGGGCGAGCGCTGTGCTTCCACCTCCAACCGCAACTTCGAAGGCCGGCAGGGCGCTGGTGGCCGCACGCACCTGGTGAGCCCGGCGATGGCCGCAGCAGCGGCCATGGAAGGCCATTTCGTCGACGTTCGGCGCATCGCCTGAAGGAGCGCACAGCATGCAAGCATTCCGCATCCACAAGGGCCTGGTCGCACCACTCGACCGGGAGAATGTCGACACCGACGCGATCATCCCGAAGCAGTTCTTGAAGTCGATCAAGAAGTCGGGTTTCGGCCCAAACCTGTTCGATGAATGGCGTTACCTCGATCACGGCGAGCCGGGGCAAGACCCGACCACGCGCAAGCCGAACCCCGACTTCGTGTTGAACCAGCCGCGCTACAAGGGCGCATCGATTCTGCTGTCGCGCAAGAACTTCGGTTGCGGATCGTCGCGCGAACACGCGCCGTGGGCGCTCGACCAATTCGGCTTCCGCGCGCTCATCACGCCGAGCTACGCCGACATCTTCTTCAACAACAGCTTCAAGAACGGCTTGCTGCCGATCGTGCTGCCGGAGCTGGTGATCGATCGTCTGTTCGACGAGGTGAATGCTTTCGTGGGCTATCAACTCACCGTTGACCTGGAGCGCCAGGTGGTGGTCAAGCCCGACGGCGCCGAGCTGGCTTTCGAGGTCGAGCCTTTCCGCAAGTTCTGTTTGCTGAACGGCTTCGACGACATCGGCCTCACGCTGCGGCATGCTGACAAAATCCGCGCCTTCGAAGCCGAGCGGCTGTTGACCAAGCCCTGGTTGGCTCACTCTCTTGAACTGAAGGAAACACGTTGAAGATCGCGATCCTGCCGGGCGACGGCATCGGTACCGAAATCATGGCCGAGGCGCTGAAGGCGCTCGCCTGCCTGGACCTTCAGTTCGAATTCGAAGAGGCCAAGGTCGGCGGAGCCGCCTACGAGGCCCATGGCCACCCGCTGCCCGAGGGCACGCTGCAACTCGCCAAGTCGTCCGACGCCGTGCTCTTCGGTGCTGTGGGCGACTGGAAGTACGACAAACTCGATCGGCCGCTGCGCCCGGAGCAAGCCATCCTCGGCCTGCGCAAGAACCTCGAGCTGTTCGCGAATTTCCGTCCAGCCATCTGCTATGAAGAGCTGACACACGCGTCGAGCCTCAAGCCCGAGATCGTGGCGGGGCTCGACATCCTCATCATCCGCGAGCTCACCGGCGACATCTACTTCGGCCAGCCGCGAGGTCGCCGCACGTCGCCCGACGGCGCGTTCAAGGGCGCTGACGAAGCCTTCGACACGATGCGCTATTCGCGCCCCGAGATCGAGCGCATTGCCCACGTGGCCTTTCAGGCAGCGCGCAAGCGCAGC
Source organism: Rhizobacter sp. P2_G4 (assembly GCF_056403575.1). Taxonomy (NCBI): domain Bacteria; kingdom Pseudomonadati; phylum Pseudomonadota; class Betaproteobacteria; order Burkholderiales; family Sphaerotilaceae; genus Rhizobacter; species Rhizobacter sp. P2_G4. The sequence goes on from NZ_JBFUFG010000002.1 coordinate 873,979, forward strand.
AAGAAGGTGCTGAGCGTCGACAAGGCCAATGTGCTGGAGACCTTCCAGTTCTGGCGCGATGTCGTCACCGAGGTGCATGCACAGTACGCTGATGTCGAGCTCGAGCACATGTACGTCGACAACGCGGCTATGCAGCTGGTCAAGGGCCCGAAGCGGCTCGACGTGATCGTCACCGGCAACATGTTCGGCGACATCCTGAGCGATGAGGCGGCCATGCTCACCGGGTCGATCGGCATGCTGCCTTCGGCATCGCTGAATGCGAGGAACCAGGGCCTCTATGAGCCCAGCCATGGTTCAGCTCCGGATATTGCGGGCAAGGGCGTTGCCAATCCGCTCGCCACGATTCTTTCCGCGGCGATGATGCTGCGCTTCAGCTTGAATCAGGAAGCTGCTGCGAAACGCATTGAAGCGGCCGTCAAGGCTGTGCTGGCAAAAGGCCTGCGCACCACCGATATTTACAGTGCCGGTACCACCCAGGTCGGCACGAAGGAGATGGGCGACGCTGTGGTCGCCTGCCTGAAAACGCAGGGCTGATTCTTCTTTCGCGTTTTCAGATCAACACATTCACAGACGATAGGAATAAAGATGGCTACGAGATTGGTCGGCCTGGTGGGCTGGCGAGGCATGGTGGGTTCGGTCCTGATGGACCGCATGCAGCAAGAAGACGACTTCGCATTGATCGAGCCGGTGTTCTTCAGCACCAGCAACATCGGCGGCAAGGCCCCGGCGCAAGCCAAGAACGAGACGACGCTGCAAGACGGCTTCAACATCGATGCGCTGAAGCGCTGCGACATCATCATCACCGCCCAAGGCGGCGACTACACGACCGAGGTGTTCCCCAAGCTGCGCGCAGCCGGCTGGAACGGCCACTGGATCGACGCCGCTTCGACGCTGCGAATGAAGGACGATGCGGTCATCATCCTCGACCCAATCAACATGCCTGTGATCCAGAAGGCGTTAGCCTCGGGTGGCCGGAACTGGATCGGCGGCAACTGCACTGTGAGCTGCATGCTGATGGGCGTGGGCGCCCTGTACAAGGCTGGCCTGGTCGAATGGATGAGCACGCAGACCTACCAGGCTGCGTCGGGCGGCGGTGCGCAGCACATGCGCGAGTTGCTCACGCAGTACGGCACGCTGAACGCCGAGGTGAAGTCGCTGCTCGACGACCCGAAGAGCGCCATCCTCGAGATCGACCGCAAGGTCATTGCCAAGCAGCGCAGCCTCACCGAAGCGGAGACTGCAAACTTCGGTGTGCCGCTCGGCGGAAGCCTCATCCCTTGGATCGACAAGGATCTCGGCAACGGCATGAGCAAGGAAGAATGGAAGGGCATGGCCGAGACCAACAAGATCATGGGCCAAGGCGAAGGTTTCGGTACGCCTGCTGTGCCCGTTGACGGCTTCTGCGTGCGCGTGGGTGCGATGCGCTGCCACAGCCAAGCGCTCACATTCAAGCTGAAGAAGGACGTTCCGCTGGCCGATATCGAGTCGATGATCGCCAACGACAATGAGTGGGTGAAGTTCGTGCCAAACACCCGCGAGGCGACGATTCACGATCTGACCCCCGTGGCGGTGACTGGCACGATGACCATCCCCGTCGGCCGCGTTCGCAAGCTGGCAATGGGCCCGGAATACCTGGGCGCTTTCACGATCGGCGACCAGCTTCTGTGGGGTGCCGCTGAACCCCTGCGCCGCATGCTGCGCATTCTTTTGGCGGCCTGAGACCATGCCCAGCGCCCCGTGTAGCTTCGTTGTCGTACGACAACATGGGGTGCTGCAGACCGTGCAAATGACGCCTACAAGGGAATGTCAGGCATTGCATGAGCTTGTCTTCGTATCTAGTTGATGTTATTGTGATTTCTACTGTTACGCCCAGAAAACCCCGTGGTTAGCGTCAACAACAACTCTGAAAGCTGTGGGGCTCGCTCGGTTCCACCCCCGTCCTATTGGGAGACGCCTTGAAAAGAAATTCGCTGTACATAGGGCGATTCGCTCTGACCGGATCGGCTTTGGCCGCCATGTGCCTCCTGGCTTCGAACGCCTGGGCCCTGGGCCTCGGGCGGTTGGACGTGCAGTCGGCGCTGGGCGAAAACCTGCGTGCCGAGATCGACGTCACCAGCCTTACGCCCGAAGAAGCCTCCAACCTCAACGTGCGCGTAGCGCCGCCGGAGTCGTACCGAGCCGCAGGCGTTGACTACAACTCAGTGCTGCCAGGCACGCAGGTCGTGCTGCAACGTCGCACCGACGGTCGCTCTTACCTGAGCGTGACGAGCGACCGGGCAGTTCAAGAGCCGTTCATCGATGTCATCCTCGAGATTTCTTGGTCCACCGGGCGCCTTGTTCGCGAATACACGCTTCTGATCGACCCGCCCGTCACACGTACGGCGGCGTCTCCCGGCGGCTCCGAGGCGAGCACGTCGCCAGTGATCACGCCTGCACCGAGCCAGGCCATTGCCACGGCACCGCGTGCCGCCGAGCGCAAGCCTTCGACGCCTCGCGCCCCCGCCTCGACGGGAGATTCATCCACCGAGCCTCGCAAGCCGAGCGCCAAAGCGCCTGCCGCTGCGCCGACCGAAGCCGGTGCCGATGAGTACAAGGTTCGCGATGGCGATACGCTGTCGCGCATTGCAGGCCGTACCCAGCGCCCTGGCGTGTCGCTCGACCAGATGCTGGCCTCGCTGTACCAGACCAACCCTGATGCCTTCATCAGCAGCAACATCAACCGCCTGAAATCTGGCGTGGTGCTTGCCGTGCCGTCGGCCGAGACGGCCAAGGCCGTCACCCCGGCCGAGGCACGTCAACTGATCCAGGCCCAAAGTGCCGACTTCGGCACCTACCGCCAGCGTCTCGCTGCAGCCGTGCCTCCCGCCAAGACCGATGGCACCGCACGCCAGGCCAGCGGCAAGGTGCAGTCGTCGGTGGACGACCGCAAGGCATCTGCCGCCCCAGCGCCCGACAAGCTTGTCCTGAGCAAGGGTGCAAGCGCCAAGGCCTCGGCACCGGAAGACAAACTGTCTAAGGAACGCGAGAAGAAAGATGCGACCGCACGTGTCGCCGAACTCTCCAAGAACGTCGACGAGTTGAAGAAGCTGTCGAGCGCGTCTGCTGCAGCATCGGGCAAGACCGCAGCGGCGGCACCCGCGCCCGTGGCTCCGCCTCCGGTGGTCGTGCCGCCTGTCACGCCGCCGAAGCCGCCGGTTGTGGCAGCTGCCCCTGCGCCGGTTCCCGCCCCGCCGCCGCCCGCTCCCCCGCCCGCGCCTGTGGTGGCCGCCACACCGGCTCCCGCACCAGTGCCCGCCCCATCGCCTGTTGCCTCGGCACCTGAAGTCGTTGCTGCAGCATCGGCGGCAGCCAGCGCTGTGACCGAGCCTGCAAGCGCTCCGGTGGTCGCCGCGGCGCCTTCGCGTCCTGCGGCCGCCTCGGCACCCGTTGTCGTGCCCGCTGTCGAGCCTCCAGGCCCGTTTGCATCCTTGTTAGAAGACAACCCGCTGGTGCTGGCTGCGGGCGCCGCCCTGGTGGCTTTGCTCGCTGGCTTCGGCATCTATCGGTTCACCAAGCGTGCCAAGAAAGACAGCGGCGAGACGTCGTTCCTCGAGAGCCGCCTGCAGCCTGATTCGTTCTTCGGCGCCAGCGGCGGCCAACGCATCGACACCCGCGATGCTGGCGGCGCTTCGTCGTCGATGAGCTACTCGTTGAGCCAGCTCGACGCCATTGGCGATGTCGATCCGGTGGCAGAAGCCGATGTGTACCTCGCCTACGGCCGCGACCTTCAGGCCGAAGAGATTCTCAAGGAGGCCATGCGTGCGAGCCCCGAGCGTCTGGCCATTCGCACCAAGCTGCTTGAGGTTTATGCCAAGCGGCGCGACACCAAGGGCTTCGAGCTCCTGGCAACGCAGCTGTTCGGCTTGACCGGCGGCCAAGGCGAAGACTGGGCCAAGGCACAAGAGATTGGCGTGCAGATCGACCCTGACAACACGCTGTATCAACCGGGTGGCAGGCCTGCATCCAGCGAAGGCGAAGGTCGCCCGACCGCCGAGCTGCTGGGTGCGAGCACCATGCCGCAATCGGTGCTGCCATCGCCTTCCGAGTTCGGCGCGAGCGGCAACTCGGGCAGCGGCTTCGACTCCACGTCGGGCGGCGCCATCGATCTCGATCTCGACTTGGGTTTTTCGAATGCGCCGCCTCCTCCCGCGGCACGGCCCGTCGAGCGGACGCAGCCGCTGAACGTTGCGCAAGACGTTCCTTCGCTCGATGACATGAGCTTCAACCTGCCCCCTGCACCGCCGCCCCCCGCTTCGGCACCAAGTTCAGGCTCCATGGATTTCGATTTGGGCAGCATTTCGCTTGACCTCGGTGAAGAATCCACGGTGGCTCAACCCAACAAGTCACAACCCGCGCCCGTGTCATCTGACTTCGGTGCTATTGATCTGGGCGAGGCTGTCGATGACGGTGCCGATCCGATCGTCCGCAAGTTGGAGTTGGCTGAGGAATTCCGCCAGATCGGCGACACGGAAGGTGCTCGCGATCTGCTGCAGGAAGTCGTGTCCAAGTCCAGCGGTGCCGTGAAGACGCGCGCGCAGGCCATGCTCAACGACTTGGCCTGATCGGCCTGGGCAGGCGCCGTTCGTCTCTTCGTCGAACGGCGCGACTTGATCGCGTGATCCTGGCATGAGGCTCGCACTCGGCATCAGCTACCGCGGGCAGGCCTACAACGGCTGGCAGAGCCAGCCCGACAGGCGCACCGTGCAAGACCAACTCGAATCGGCACTGTCGAAGTTTGCGGCGGTGCCTGTTCGCACGATGTGCGCAGGACGCACAGACACTGGTGTGCACGGCTTGAACCAGGTCATCCACATCGACCCGCCGGTGCAGCGCGAGCTGGCTTCATGGGTGCGTGGCACCAATCGCTTCCTTCCGGCCGATATCGCTGTGCAGTGGTGCCACGATGTCGATGTCGATTTCCATGCACGCAACAGCGCCCTGGGCCGACGCTATGCCTACCTGCTGCTGGAGTCTGCCGTGAGGCCCGCCATCGAGGCGGGTGTGGCGGGGTGGACGCATCGCACCTTGAATGCCGATGCCATGCGGGCTGCTGCAGCGGTGTTGGTCGGCGATCACGATTTCAGTGCTTTTCGCTCGTCCGAATGCCAGGCCGCTTCGCCGGTAAAACAGATGCGTTCGATCGAGGTCCACCGCGTCGGCGCCTATTGGCGTTTCGACTTTGATGGTTCAGCGTTCCTGCATCACATGGTGCGCAACATCATGGGCTGCCTGCTCACCATAGGAAGTGGCCAGCACGGGCCGGAATGGATGTCCGAGGTGCTGGCGTCTCGTTCTCGCCAAGTTGCCGCGCCCACATTTCCCGCCGATGGTCTCTATTTCGTGGGGCCGTACTACGATCCACGTTTTGCCTTGCCGACGCACACGCCAGCCATGGACTGGCTGCCGCACCCATGAATGCCCGCACCCGAATCAAGATTTGCGGCCTGACCCGCGAGGCCGATGTCGATGCCGCCATCGAAGCCGGTGCCGATGCGGTGGGTTTTGTCCTGTACGAGCGCAGTCCGCGCCACGTCACGGTGCAGCGTGCCGCGGCACTCGCTGGGCGTCTGCCACCGTTCGTGACGCCGGTGGCGCTGGTCGTCAATGCCGCGGCATCGCTGATCCAGGCAGCGGCCCAAGTCATTCCCGGTGTGCTACTTCAATTCCACGGTGACGAGAGCCCGGCCGATTGCCGTGCGGCGGGCCGGCCTTTCTTGCGCGCTGCCCGCATGGCGCCGAATTTCGATTTGCTAGACTTCGCCGCTCAGTACCCGCACGCCCAGGGGCTGTTGCTCGACGCCCATGTCGAGAGTTACGGGGGCGGTGGAAAGGTCTTCGATTGGTCACTCATTCCTCCAAACGTGCCCCGTCCAGTCGTTTTGTCTGGTGGGTTGCATGCCGGAAATGTGATCGAAGGCATTTTTCAGGTGCGGCCATCGGCCGTTGACGTCAGCTCCGGCGTAGAGAGCGCCAAAGGCATCAAAGATGCCGCGGCCATACGCCGGTTCTGCGAAGCCGTCCGCGAAGCGGATGCGCGAATCGCAGCCTCCCCGGTTTGACTCCACCTGAAAGCGGTACCCACATGTTGAATTACCAGCAGCCCGATGCCAGCGGGCATTTCGGTCCCTATGGCGGCACCTTTGTCGCCGAAACCCTGATCCACGCGCTCGACGAGYTGAATGCGGCTTACGAGCAAGCCCGTAAGGACCCGGCTTTCATCGCCGAATATCAGTATGAACTCGCGCACTTCGTTGGTCGGCCCAGTCCGGTCTACCACGCTGCACGCATGAGCCGCGAGCTCGGCGGCGCGCAAATCTACCTGAAGCGCGAAGACCTCAACCACACCGGCGCGCACAAGGTCAACAACACCATTGGCCAGGCTTTGCTGGCGCGCCGCATGGGCAAGCCGCGCGTGATTGCCGAGACCGGGGCGGGCCAGCACGGCGTGGCGACCGCCACCATTTGTGCTCGCTACGGCATGGAATGCGTGGTCTACATGGGCAGCGAAGACGTGAAGCGCCAGTCGCCCAACGTCTATCGCATGAACCTTTTGGGAGCTCGCGTCGTGCCGGTCGAGAGCGGCTCCAAAACGCTGAAGGATGCGCTCAATGAGGCCATGCGCGATTGGGTTGCCAATATCGAGAACACCTTCTATATCATTGGCACGGTGGCAGGTCCGCACCCCTACCCGGCGATGGTGCGCGACTTCCAGCGCGTGATCGGTGACGAGTGTCTTCTGCAGATGCCCGAGATGACTGGGCGCCAACCTGACGCGGTGATCGCCTGCGTCGGCGGTGGCTCCAACGCCATGGGCATTTTCTACCCCTACATCCAGCATGAAGGCACGCGCCTGATCGGCGTCGAGGCCGCAGGGCAGGGGCTCGACTCCGGCAAGCACTCGGCCAGCCTCACCAAAGGTTCGCCAGGCGTGCTGCACGGCAACCGCACCTATCTGCTGCAAGACGAGAATGGGCAGATCACGGAGACGCACTCGATCTCGGCTGGCCTCGACTACCCGGGCGTTGGCCCCGAGCACGCGTACCTGAAGGACATCGGCCGTGCAGAGTACGTCGGCATCACGGATGAAGAGGCACTGCAGGCATTCCATCGCCTGTGCCGTACCGAAGGCATCATCCCCGCGCTGGAGTCCTCGCATGCCGTGGCGTACGCGATGAAGCTCGCCCCGACCCTGCGGCCCGACCAGCACCTGCTGGTCAACCTGTCGGGCCGTGGCGACAAGGACATCGGCACGGTGGCCGACCTGTCCGGAGCTGAGTATTTTGACCGCCCTTCGCAGGCAGGCCGCAGCGTGAAGGGCTCCACATGAGCCGCATTCAAGCTGTCTTCCAGGCGCTGAAGGCCCAGGGCCGCAAGGCACTCATCCCCTACGTGACCGCCGGTGATCCGTTCCCCGATGCCACGGTCGAGCTGATGCTGGCGATGGCCGAGGCCGGTGCCGACGTCATCGAACTCGGTGTGCCGTTCTCCGACCCCATGGCCGACGGGCCGGTGATCCAGCGCGCTGCCGAGCGCGCGCTCGCCAAGGGTATCGGCATGCCGCACGTGCTCGATTTCGTTCGTGGCTTCCGCAGGCAGAACGACACCACGCCGATCGTGCTGATGGGCTATGCGAACCCCATCGAGCGCTACGACCAGCGCCGAGGCGAGGGCGCGTTCGTGCGCGATGCCAAGGAGGCCGGCGTCGATGGCGTGCTCGTCGTCGACTACCCGCCGGAAGAGTGCGAAGCCTTTGCAACGCAGCTCAAGGCGCAACAACTCGACCCGATCTTCCTGCTTGCGCCCACCTCGACCGAGCAACGCATGAAAGACGTCGGCCGCATCGCGAGCGGCTACGTGTACTACGTGTCGCTCAAGGGTGTGACTGGTGCCGGAGGCATCGACGTGAACGCTGTCGGCGAGATGGTGCCGCGCATCCAGGCCCATGTGAACGTGCCGGTGGGTGTGGGCTTCGGCATCCGCGACGCCGAGACAGCGAAGGCGGTTGCGGCGGTATCCGATGCGGTGGTGATTGGATCCCGCATTGTGCAATTGCTCGAAACGCAAACGCGCGACAATGTCGCTCCCGCGGGTGCGGCGTTCATCGCCGAAATCCGCGCAGCCCTCGATTCCCTGAAAGGAGCTCCCGCATGAGCTGGCTTGAGAAACTGCTGCCTCCCAAGATGCAGCAGACCGACCCGAGCGAACGCCGCACGGTGCCTGAAGGTCTGTGGATCAAGTGCCCGTCGTGCGAGACGGTGCTCTACAAGAACGACCTCGAGCAGAACGTCAACGTCTGCCCGAAATGCGGCCACCACCACCGCATCGGTGCTCGGGCGCGGCTGAATGCCTTCCTCGACGGCGAAGGCCGCTACGAGATCGGCCAAGAGGTCTTGCCGGTCGACGCGCTGAAGTTCAAGGACAGCAAGCGCTACCCCGAGCGGCTCAAGCAGGCCATGGAAGCCACCGGCGAGACCGATGCGCTCGTGGTGATGGGCGGCGCGCTGCATACCATCCCGGTGGTGGTCGCGTGCTTCGAGTTCGATTTCATGGGAGGCTCGATGGGCTCGGTGGTCGGCGAGCGCTTCGTGCGCGGTGTCGAAATGGCCGTCGAGCAGAAGGTGCCTTTCATCAGCTTCACTGCCACGGGCGGCGCACGCATGCAAGAGGGCTTGCTGAGCCTCATGCAAATGGCCAAAACCAACGCGGCGCTCACGCTGCTGTCCAAAGCCAAGCTGCCGTATGTGAGCGTGCTTTGCGATCCGACGATGGGCGGGGTCTCGGCGAGCTTTGCGTTCGTCGGCGACATGGTGATCGCCGAGCCGAAGGCGCTGATCGGGTTCGCCGGCCCGCGCGTGATTGCCGACACCGTGCGCGAGAAGCTGCCTGAAGGCTTCCAGCGCGCCGAGTTCCTGATGCAGACGGGCGCCATCGATGCCATCGTCGACCGGCGAGAACTGCGCGGCGTGATCGCCAAGTCGCTGGCCATGCTGCAGCGGCAAAGCGCCGACGCAGTCGCCTAAGCCTTCAGCGGTATCGACACAAAGGGCGGCTCAGGCCGCCCTTCTTCATTCAAACTTGTCCACCATGCCTCTGCCCACCACGCTCGCTGAATGGCTGGACCATTGCGAACGCCTGCACCCGAAGAACATCGACATGGGGCTCGCGCGGAGCGAGTTGATCAAGCAGCGCCTCGGCCTCAAGTTCGACGTGCCGGTAATCACCGTGGCTGGCACCAACGGCAAGGGCTCGACCTGCGCATTCCTTGAAGCCATCGGCCTGCAAGCTGGCTACCGGGTGGGGCTGTACATCAAGCCGCACTTTGTTCACTTCGAAGAGCGCTGCCGCATCAATGGCACGATGGTGTCGGCGAGCGAACTTCTGCCGCATTTCGAGGCGGTGGAAGCGGCCCGTGGCGACATGGCGCTCACGTACTTCGAGTTCACGACGATGGCGATCATGCGGCTGCTCTCGCAGGCGGGGCTCGACATGGTGATCCTCGAGGTCGGCCTCGGCGGGCGCCTGGACACGGTCAACGTGGTCGACGCCGATTGCGCCGTGATCACCAGCATCGATCTCGATCACATGGAGTATCTCGGCCCCGACCGCGAGACCATCGCGCGCGAGAAGGCGGCCATCATGCGGCCCGGCAGACCCGTCGTGTTCAGCGACCCGGTGCCGCCGAAGAGCGTGGCGGCCTACGCCGAGGAAGTCGGCGCCGATCTCTGGCAGATCGGCCGCGACTTCAACTACGCTGGCGACAAGCAGCAATGGGGTTGGGCAGGGCGCAGCAAACGGTTCAACGGCCTCGCGTATCCGGCGCTGCGGGGTGCCAACCAGCTGCTCAATGCCTCCGGCGCACTGGCTGCCTTCGAGGCGCTGCGCGAGCGCCTGCCAATCACCGCACAGGCGGTGCGCAGCGGCCTGGCGCTGGTCGAACTGGCGGGGCGCTTTCAGATCGTGCCCGGCCAGCCGACGCTGGTGCTCGACGTGGCGCATAACCCGCAGGCGGTCGGCGCGCTGTTCCAGAACCTGGACCAGATGGGCTTCTTTCCGCGCACGCACGCCATCTTCGGCGCGATGGGCGACAAGGACCTGACTGCCATCCTCAAGCGCATGGCACCGGTCGTCGATGATTGGTATTTCTGTGACCTGCCGGTCGGTCGGGCCGCCACTGCGACGCAACTCAAATCGCTGCACGAAAGCCTCGCATTGCGGGGCCCCGGTCCTGTCACGACAGCGTGCCACGCCAACCCCTCAGAAGCCCTGCGCGCAGCGATCGTCGCCGCAGACCCCGCTGATAGAATCGTGGTCTTCGGCTCGTTTTACACCGTGGGCGGCGTGCTGAAGAATGGTCTGCCCCGTCTGACTGCCAAGCACGTCGGCTGACGCCAGCCAATCCGGCCTTCTTGCCGGTCACCCGTGCAGGTGGGTGAACTCCAAAAGCCCGAACGCACCGTTGTGCCCACCTGGAACCAGCACTGCATGGGTTTGCTGTCATTTTTGAAGCGCAACAAATCGGGAGCTCCATCCAAGGCGCCTCCGATTCCTGAGTCCGCCGACTCTGTGCAGCAAGCACGCACGCGCGCCCGCCAGCGTCTGATTGGGGCCGTGGTGTTGGTCACCGCAGGCGTCGTCGGTTTCCCCCTGCTGTTCGAAACCCAGCCGCGCCCTTTGCCGGTCGACACGCCGATCGAAATTGCGCGCAAGGACAGCGCTGCTCCCGCGGCGCCTGCACCGCGCACGACAACAGCGCCGCGGCCCGCAACCCCAGCCGTGCCGCCGAGCGTGATCACGGAAAACACAGCCGATACAGGGCGCGAGGTTGTGGCAGCCTCGTCTCCCGCCGTTGCCTCTGCACCCGCTACCACCCCGGTCCAGCCCAAGCCAGCGCAGCAGCCTGCTGCGGAACCGAAGCCAGAGCCGAAACCTGAGCCCAAGCCGGTCGCTCCGAAGCCGGACGCTAAGCCTGTCGAGAGCGCACGCGCGCAAGCTCTGCTCGAAGGCAAGGAAACGGCCGCCAAGCCGGTCGCAGCGGCGGAAGGACGCTTCGTGGTGCAAGTGGGGGCCTTCGCTGAGGTCACGGCGGCGCGAGAGGCGCGGCAGAAGGTCGAGAAACTTGGCCTGAAGACCTACACCCAGGTGGTGGAAACATCCAACGGCAAGCGCATCCGGGTTCGCGTCGGCCCCTTCGGCTCGCGCGGCGAGGCCGACAAGGCAGCCGACAAGATCAAATCCGCCGGGCTGTCTTCGGCGGTCTACACGCTCTGACGGCGAGTCATGCAATGGGTCGATATCGTTCTCGCGGGCATCCTGGCGCTGTCGGTCATCCTGGGGTTGATTCGCGGGTTCGTGTTCGAGGTGCTCTCGCTGCTCGGCTGGTTCGCCGCGTACTTTGCGGCGCAGTGGCTGGCAGTCGACGTGGCGCCGCATATTCCGGTCGGCAACCCGGGCTCGGCCATCAACCATGCGGCCGCGTTCTCGGCGGTTTTCATCGCGGTGCTGCTGGTCTGGGCGGTCGGGTCGCGCTTGTTGCGCTTGCTCATCCATGCCACGCCGCTGAGCCTGCCAGACCGCTTTCTGGGCGCCGTCTTCGGGCTGCTGCGCGGCCTGGTGCTGTTGCTGGCGGTTGCTACCGTGATCAGTCTCACGCCGCTGATGAAATCACCGGCGTGGCAGTCTTCCCAGGGTGCACAGTGTCTGCAGGTGGCATTCGATGCCTTGCGCCCGGTGCTTCCGCCCCAACTTTTGCAGCACCTGCCAGCATCTGGCAAGGTGCGTTGAACTCCAAGGACTCCCCATGTGCGGCATCGTCGGCGTCATCTCCAAGAGCCCTGTCAACCAGCTGATCTATGACGCGCTGCTGCTACTGCAGCACCGTGGGCAGGACGCTGCAGGCATCGTCACGATGCAGGGCACGAAGTGCTTCATGCACAAGGCGCGCGGCATGGTGCGTGACGTGTTCCGCACCCGGAACATGCGGGCGCTGCCCGGCGCGGTGGGATTGGGTCAGGTGCGCTATCCGACAGCCGGCAACGCCTACAGCGAAGAAGAGGCGCAGCCCTTCTATGTGAACGCGCCGTTCGGCATCGTGCTGGTCCACAACGGCAACCTGACCAACGCTCACACGCTGAAGCAGGAGCTGTTCGACATCGACCGCCGGCACATCAACACCACCAGCGACACCGAGGTGCTGATCAACATCCTCGCCCATGAGCTCGAACTGGCCGCGCGCGACCTCCCGCTGTCGCCGGAAGAGGTGTTCAAGGCCGTGCGTGCGGTGCACAAGCGCATCAAGGGCTCGTACGCTGTGGTGGCGCTGATTGCGGGCTATGGCTTGCTGGCCTTCCGCGATCCGTATGGCATCCGCCCGCTTTGTTTCGGCGAAGGCGTGACGCCCGAAGGCCGCGAGGTGATGGTGGCGAGTGAGTCGGTGGCCATTGAAGGCACCGGGCACACGGTAATCCGCGACGTGGCACCCGGCGAGGCCGTGTTCATTGACCTCGAAGGGCAGATCCACACGCAGCAATGCGCCGAGAACCCGACGCTGAATCCGTGCATGTTCGAGTTCGTCTACCTCGCCCGGCCCGATTCGGTGATGGATGGCATCTCGGTCTATCAGGCCCGCCTGAACATGGGCGAGACACTGGCCCAGCGCCTGATCTCGACCATCCGCCCGAACGAGATCGATGTGGTGATCCCGATCCCCGAGTCGAGCCGTCCCTCGGCGATGCAGCTTGCGCAACGCATCGGCAAGCCGTACCGCGAAGGCTTCGTAAAGAACCGCTACGTCGGCCGTACCTTCATCATGCCGGGGCAGGGCGTGCGCAAGAAATCGGTACGGCAGAAACTCAACGCCATCGGCGTTGAGTTCAAGGGCCGCAACGTGCTGCTGGTTGATGATTCCATCGTGCGCGGCACCACGTCGAAAGAGATCGTGCAGATGGCTCGCGACGCCGGCGCACGCAAGGTCTACATGGCCTCGGCTGCACCGCCAGTGCGCTACCCGAATGTGTACGGCATCGACATGCCCACCAGCGAAGAGCTGATCGCACACAACCGCAGCATCGAGGAGATCCGCCAGTTCATCGGTGCCGACGCCTTGATCTATCAAGATGTTGACGCAATGAAGAAGGTGGTCAGCGCGCTTAACCCCAAGCTGGCCGGATTCGAGGCCTCGTGCTTCGATGGGCGCTATGTCACCGGTGACGTGTCGCTGGCTGACTTCGATGCCATGGCAGCGCAGCGCTTGTCGCAAGGCGACGAAGAGGAAACCAACGACCGCTCACGGCTTGCGCTGCAAAGCGCCACCGAATAGCCGTGGCCGCGGGCAAGAAGATTCCTCGTGTCGACCTGCCTGTCGGCACCCGACGCGACACGCTGGCCGTGCGCGAAGGACTGCCTCGCAGCGCCTGGGGTGAGAACTCCGAGGCCTTGTTCCTGACCAGCAGCTTCGTGCAGCCCGATGCCGCCACGGCCGCGGCGCGCTTCGCGAACGAGGAAGAAGCCTTCACCTATTCGCGCTTCACCAACCCGACGGTGATGATGTTCGAGCGTCGCCTCGCGGCATTGGAAGGCAGTGAGGCCTGCATTGCCACGGCCAGCGGCATGAGCGCTATTCTTTTGCTCGGTCTCGGCGTGCTGAAGGCGGGCGATCACGTGGTGTGTTCGCAGAGCGTGTTTGGCTCCACCATGATGTTGTTCAGCCGCGAGTTCGGCAAATTTGGCGTCGAGACCAGCTTTGTTTCGCAGACCGATGTGAACGCCTGGCGGAAGGCCGTCAAGCCAAACACGCGCCTGCTGTTTGCCGAGTCGCCAACCAACCCGTTGACCGAGGTGTGCGACATCCGCGCGCTCGCAGCGATCGCGAAAGAAGCAGGCGCTCTGTTCGCCGTCGATAACTGCTTTTGTTCGCCCGCCTTACAGCGGCCCATGGAGTTGGGCGCCGATGTCGTGATCCATTCGGGCACCAAGTACCTCGATGGGCAGGGCCGCGTGATCGCTGGCGCCATCTGCGGTACTGAGCAAATGGTCAACGAAAAGTTGATGCCGGTGATGCGCAGTGCGGGCATGTCCTTGTCGCCCTTCAACGCCTGGGTGGTACTGAAGGGCCTGGAGACGCTGTCGATTCGAATGGAAGCGCAGAGCACGCGTGCTCTGCAGCTGGCAACCTGGCTCGAAGCTCAGCCGCAGATCGAGCGCGTGTTCTACCCTGGGCTGAGCTCGCATCCGCAGCACGAACTCGCGATGGCGCAGCAGTCGGGGAAGGGCGGCGCCGTGGTGTCGTTCGTCGTGAAGGGCGAACGCAAAGGCGCCTTTCACGTGATCGATAGCACGCAGATCTGCTCTATCACCGCCAACCTCGGCGACACCAAGACCACCATCACCCACCCCGCCAGCACCTCGCATGGCCGACTTAGCGAAGAGCAACGCCAAGCCGCCGGCATCACCCAAGGAATGATCCGCGTGGCGGTGGGGCTGGATGATGTCGAAGACCTGAAGGCCGACCTGCTGCGCGGCCTGGCCACACTGTGAATACTCAACACGCATGACGCAAAAGATCCGCACCCGCATCGCTCCGTCGCCCACCGGCTTTCTTCACCTCGGCACGGCGCGCACGGCCCTGTACTCGTGGGCTTTTGCACGCCACTTCGGCGGGGAGTTCATTCTCCGCATCGAAGACACCGACGTGGCTCGTTCCACGCAAGATTCTGTAGACCAGATCCTTGCGTCGATGAAGTGGCTTGGCCTCGACTACGACGAAGGCCCGATCTATCAGATGCAGCGCCTCGACCGCTATCGCGCAGTAATCGACCAGCTCATCGCAGAAGGCAAAGCCTACCGCTGCTACAGCACCCCCGAAGAGCTGGAAGCCACGCGTGAAGCACAGCGCGCCCGCGGCGAGAAGACGCACTATGACGGACGCTGGCGGCCTGAGCCGGGCAAGGCGCTCCCCGCCATCCCCGAAGGCGTGCAGCCGGTGGTTCGCTTCCGCAACCCGCAAGACGGCGTGGTGACCTGGGACGATCTGGTGAAAGGGACCATCAGCATCTCGAACCGCGAGATCGACGACCTGATCATCGTGCGGCAGGACGGCATCCCGACCTACAACTTCTGCGTGGTGGTCGACGATTGGGACATGCAGATCAGCCATGTGTTTCGTGGCGACGAGCACGTCAACAACACGCCGTGGCAGATCAACATCTTTCATGCACTCGGCGCACAGCTGCCGAAGTTTGGCCATGTGCCGGTGATCCTAGGTGACGACGGGCAGAAGCTTTCCAAGCGCCGCGGCGCGGTGAGCGTGACGGCCTATGAAGAGTCGGGCTTCCTGCCGGAAGCGATGCTCAACTACCTCGCTCGCCTGGGGTGGAGCCACGGTGACGAAGAGTTGTTCACCCGCGCGCAACTCGTCGAGTGGTTCGATGGCAGCCATCTCTCCAAGAGCCCCGCGCAATGGGACGCCGCCAAGCTGGCGTGGGTCAATGCCCACTACCTGAAGGCCTTGCCGGACGATCAACTTGCCGAACTGGTGTCAGCGCAGTTGGCAAAGCGTGGCATTGCATCGGCAAGCGTTTCTTCCGTGACCCGTGTGATCGGACTGTTCAAGGACCGTTGCTCGACCACGGTCGATCTCGCCGACTGGGTTCAGATGTACTTCACCGACGTGGTGCCAACCGCCGAAGACCTCGCTGCCCATGTCACTGATGCAGTGAAGCCGGCCTTGCCCACCCTGACCGACAAGTTGTCGATCGTCGAATGGAACAAGGCCGCGATCGCTGCCGCCATCAAGGAAACGCTGGCTGCACACGCGCTCAAGATGCCGCAATTGGCCCACGCCGTGCGCGTGCTGGTGTGCGGTCGCGCCCAAACACCATCGATAGATGCAGTGCTTGAACTGTTCTCTCGTGAGATCGTGATTGCGCGTTTGCGAAGTGCTTGAAAATCTGTCTATAATCGCAGTCTCGCTTGAACAGCGCGTCCAATCCGAGATAGTCAAAAACGGAGGGGGTATAGCTCAGCTGGGAGAGCGCTTGCATGGCATGCAAGAGGTCAGCGGTTCGATCCCGCTTACCTCCACCAAGAACCTAACGGTTCGAGGCGGCGCGCAGTTCAAGGAAGAAGGATTGAGTCCCCTTCGTCTAGAGGCCTAGGACACCACCCTTTCACGGTGGCTACAGGGGTTCGAATCCCCTAGGGGACGCCAAGTTTGATGGCGCTTGCGCAGAGATGCGGAAGCCATCATGGAGTGGTAGTTCAGTTGGTTAGAATACCGGCCTGTCACGCCGGGGGTCGCGGGTTCGAGCCCCGTCCACTCCGCCAATAAAATCAACGGGTTAGCGCGAAAGTGCTAGCCCGTTTTTCTTTGGAATATTCCAAATTTGGAATATGGGTCACAGGTTCCACGGCTGTTGAAGCGCCGTAAGGATCGCGAGTCTCCGCTGCTGCCCCCTTCGCCGGTCACCATCACATTTAGCGGACGAGAACGGCGCCGCATGGCGGAGGCGTCCCAAACCCTGTTGGCTGTGCCAGTTCAGACCCTTCTAGGAAGCGTCCGCTGCGACGAGCCTTATGTCGTGTTGCTCGATGGATGCTCGCTTGGCCAAGTCCTCTGCAATCGGGGTGCTGTGCAGGGCGACGTACCTCAACGCCGTGACTCGTGATGGGTAGGTTTGAGGCAACGCCTCGCTACCGCGCGAACCTGGCGGGATCCAGCTTTGATGGCGAGATTCATGGATAAATGGCTATCACATTTGAACGCGGGCTGACAAGGTTGCGGGCAAATGTCACGCCGTTAAAGGCTTCTTGCTTTGCATGCCTTGCGCGACGCATTTGCTTCGTTGGATACTTTCTTCGTTAGACCGGCAGCTCCCGCTGCTCATTGAGATTTCATCACTCTGACGCCTCGAGAGAGGCGTGCGCAAGCATGGAATCTCAACCGTCTATCTCATCCCCTGCGCTCAAAAGCGTGCTCGGCTCTCTAGGCGAAGCTGGGCCTTCCTTTCAGGAGTCGGCGCCCCTTGACGCGCCCATCCCTGCGCCAGCTCTGAGTGCATGGCCTGTGCTGCTGGACGCAGCCTGCGTCCAGCCGACTCTCTACATCAACCGGGGCCCGGAAACTTGGGAGAGTGCGGCGTTTCAGGAACTGAAGCGGCACATTCAAAGCACGGGTGGCAATGTCCAGCCCATCAAGGTTCGGCCGGTCAGCCCGACCTGTCAGGACCAGTGGGAAGTGGTCTTCGGCCACCGCCGTCACCGGGCTTGTCTAGAGCTCGGACTTCCCGTGGCCGCGTTCATCGAAGCGATGGACGACAAGAAGCTGCTTGTGGAGATGGTGCATGAAAACCTAGCTCGCAAGGACGGGAGTCCGCTTGAGCGCGGCTTGCATTTCCAACGTGCGCTCGACTTCAAGGTCTTCGGCTCGGCCGAAGAGCTTGCGAAGGCGATCAATGCCGACAAGAGTGGTGTCTATCGCCTTCTGAAGCTTGCACGACTTCCTAGGGAAATCGTCGCGGCATTCCGTTCGCCATCGCACTTGCAAGCCACCTGGGGAACGCGCTTAGAGGCAGAGCTTGAACGCGACCGCGAGCGGGTCATGAAACGTGCTCTGGAGATCGCGGCAACGGGAACGCCGTCCGATCCGAAGCAAGTCATGCACGAGCTTGCACCGGAAAGTCTCCCAAACCACATGCCCCCGCCCGGTCGCATCGACATCGAACGCGATGGAAGGGTGGTGGCGACGATCGTAGTTCCAACTCCGGCGAGTGGCGAGAAGGTCATGCACCTACCACTCGCTTAGTCATCGCCTGTCATTGTTCCTAGGGACTCTTTAGCAGAGCTGATGAATGGCTCCGGCATAGGTCCCGGTACCGGTCGAAAAATTCCATGCTCCTATTTGAGTCGCAATGGGACGTTGGTAACGCCGCTGACTTGACAGAGACGTGTCCGAGTAACGTGCACACAGAACTTTTTTCGTGAACTCGACGATGTCCTGGGTTGCGCAAGCATCAGCCGCGGTCTGCCTTGA
Source organism: Rhizobacter sp. P2_G4 (assembly GCF_056403575.1). Classification (NCBI taxonomy): domain Bacteria; kingdom Pseudomonadati; phylum Pseudomonadota; class Betaproteobacteria; order Burkholderiales; family Sphaerotilaceae; genus Rhizobacter; species Rhizobacter sp. P2_G4. The sequence continues at coordinate 892,043 of NZ_JBFUFG010000002.1, forward strand.
AGCGTTTGCATGGCTGTGCATGGGCAGCGGTCGAGAATCGGAGTTCTGAGCGACCTGGCAGAACTTTGAAGTACCGAACGCCGCGGTTCTCGGCGTTTGGTGCTTCAAGTGTTGAATGTTGCTGAGCTGCGCGGGGTCAAGTGCACGAAAGCTGCTCGAAACCAGGATCATCTTGCCCGCCGGAAGCATCACGAACTAGGACTTTTCGTTGTCTTGGTAGCTGATGAGGCCGTGCAATTCGTCGCCACCAGCACCGCCAGCAGCTGCACGACCAGGCGGTTGAAGCCGATTTGCGCTGGGCGCCACACGATGCAAATGCCCCGCTGCAGCGATGGTGGCCAAGCTTGCTGGCAGTGGAATGATTCCACTGCTGCTGCCGCGCTCAGACAAGAGAGGAGCGACTACTCCCTCGCCGAAGCAATCACTGCAGATGTAGCACCAAACCTTTGGTGAAGACGGTGGTTCATGCTGCGAAATGCCGTGCTGTCCATCAGCGCCTCCTCGCAGGCTTCGTCACCGGTGAGAGCCAGGCACCCTACGCGGAATGACCGCCTGTGCTCGTGGCGATGGGGCGCTGCCGACCCTTGCAGACGTCCCGTCCGCTCAACGGGCCACCACAAAGCTGTCGTTCAGTCCTGCAACGCAGTACATTGCCTAGGGCGGAATTCCTGCCGCAGCGCAAGCTACGCGAATCCTCTCGCGCAGTTCGACGGCCGAGTCTGCGTAGTAGTTCATCACCTCTGAGGCAGTCCGCTTGGGGACCAGCGACAGCAGTGTCGCGGCCTCGCGCCGCGCTTCGTCGAGTCGACCGAGCTCCGCCAGCGCAAGCACGCGGGCCTGCCGACTTGGCGTGTAGTGCGGAGTCTTGATGAGCGCCTCTTCTGCATGTCGCAGCGACTCGACGAGCTGTCGGTTCGCCCAAAGCATCACCGAACGCGCAGCAGCCCAGTAGCCGGAAAGTTCGGTACCTTGGGGAAGCACCATCAGGTTGGTGTCGAGCGCCTCGCGCGCGCGGCCAAGGTAAAGCAGCGCGTGCGACAGCATTTGCCATGAGTCGATGCTCGACGGCGCCAGCTCGACGGCACGCTCGGCGGCCGCAAGCGCGGCTTCGAAGTCTCGCTTCACGCGCAAGGCCATCGACAGCCCACGGTGCGCGCAAGCGCTCCGCGAGTCGAGTTCGATCGCATGCTGCAACTGCGCCAGGCTCTCGGACACGCGGTCGGCATTGAACGTGCCCGTGATACCGAAGTACGCGTCGATCGTGTTCAGGTACCCCAGCCACGTCCACGCGGGCGCATAGTCGGCGTCGAGCGAGAGCGCACCTTCGAGCGACCGCCTGCCGGCCGCCAGCGCTTCAGCGCCGAATTGCATCGCGAGCAGACTGCCCCGCATCGTCATGCTGTAGACGCTCGGCGCCGCGGGTGGCCGTGCTTGCCGCATGCGCTGGAGTTCGCGGGCCTTGCCATGCAGCGACCGCGCGATCGACTGGACGAACGCATCACGGATCCATGTCGGCGAGGGGTCGGTCCTGTGCTTGCTGGTCCAAAGAATCGTCGCAGTTTCACTGTCCAGCAGTTCCAGCGTGACGACGATGGTGTGCCCGTCCAGGCGCAGCTGGCCGTCGATCAACATGCGGCAGCCGAGGCGCCGGCCGATTTCGACCACCGGCGTACCGCCGCCTGCGAACGCGAAGCTTGCGTGGTGCGACACCAGGCGCAGGTCGCTGTTGCGACCCAGTTCGGAGGCCAGGTCGCGCGCCAACGCTCTTGCTTCTTCATCCGAGGAAAGGTCGCCGCCCATCGAACGGAAGGCAAGAACGGCCAGTGATGGGCGGTCGGCCTCTTCGAGGAAGTAGGGACCATCGTCGCCGCGGACCTTCGGCGGAACCGGCTCGAGGACGAGCTGGTAGCCACGTCGCGGCACCGTCTTAAGCGCGCAGGCGCCGGCGTCGCCCATCGCTTCGCGGATCTCGCTGACGGCCTGCGCGAGCGAGCCGTCTGTGACCACGAGGCCCGGCCAGACCGCCTGCAACAACTCGTCCTTGGTGACCACCCGACCGGCGTTTGTGGCCAAGCAGCGCAACACCGCCCAAGCACGCGGTCGCAGCGGCACGGGAGTGCCCTTTGTGTCACGCAGCTGTTCGCGTCCGAAATCGACGACGAAACCCGCCACCGGCACTTCGGAGGGCGAGGCGTTCGACTCCAGCGTGAATTCGCCCATGGTGCGATTTTCATCGAGCTTGAGGATTCTTGATAGTTCGGGCAGGACTCGTGCCGCCCCGTTGCCCGATGCTTGGGCCTGCCCCCAAGGAGAACCAGCATGCAAGCAGACCTTCGCACCGTCGCCTGGACCGTTGTCCTGTTGATGTCGCTCGGCGGCTGCGCCACGGCGCCGGCGGAGCCGGGCACCGCCGCTGGCCTGCTCGGAAACTGGCGCTTGCTAGCAGTAGAGACTTTGCGCGACAAGGGTGAGGTCTCAACGGTCTGGATGGGCGAGAAGCCGCTCGGCCTGATCACATACCAACCCAATGGCCTGATGTCCGTGCAGATCATGCGCGACCCAAGGCCACTCTTTGCCAGCGGCTCGCGGGCCTCCGCGACACCCGAGGAGCTCAAGAGAGCCTTCCTCGGCTACTACGCCTACTGGGGCACGTACGCGATCGATCCCGTCGACAACAGCGTCTCGCACCAACTTGCTGCCAGCCTCTACCCCGAGGAAGTCGGCATCGTCTACAAGCGCTTCTTCAAGATTGAGGGCCCGCGTCTGGTGCTGACGACCGCCCCGATCACCTACGACGGGCGGCAGATCGTGAACCGCTTGACGTGGGAAAAGATGGCGGCGCCTTGACCGGTGCCGGCCATTCGTCGATGCAACGACTGTGGACCTGCATCGCTCGGAGTCGTGGCCCAGGCAAACGGCTCGCGGTTTCAACAAGCAAGTGCAACAGGGTCGGCGAGGAAGAGTCAGTCTCGGTCAGAAGCTGCCCGTCACGAACGACCGCTGCCTAACTTGCCGCTTGTGGATGGTGCGAGCTTCAGGCGCCAGGTGGGTTGGCAAGCCACGTACGCAAAGCCTGCTGCGACCCGCGGATGAATCCAGGCGCCCACGGACGGTGATCCAGGGTGGGCCAGTCATCCAGGATCCACGCCAGCGTGAGGAAAAGCCGTGCAGTGACAAGCACCGAAACCTGCAGGCCTAGGTCTGGCGAAGGGGTGTTTTCCTCGGCGTAGCCTCGCAGCAACGCGTCGTGCAGGGCGGGGTACTGTCGCCGATGGTCATGATTGCTCGCCAAAGGGTAGCGCAGGTACTGCAGCGTGGCGGCGAGGTCCATGGCGTGATGGCCCATCCCGCAGTCAGTGAAGTCGATGGCGCCGGCAGCGCCTCGCACGAAGAGCAAATTCCATAGATGCAGGTCGCCGTGCACCAGGCCCCAGCTTTCCGGCCCGCGACTAAAGGCTTCGACTTCATCGTGCAGTCGCGCGGCTGAATCGCGAAGCAACGCGCGATTGGCCGTGCTTAGGCGCTCCATCCCTGGTCGAGTGCCCGCGGCCCACGCGGGCAGGTCCAGTGGCGTGGCTTGACGATCCGTGCGTACGCGGCCGGCTGCGTGCAGCGCCGTGGCCACTCGGTGCAGAGCTCCAGTGAACCGGCCAACAGCATGCAACCGCGCGGGTGTAAGGCTGCGGTCGCAATGACGCCCGTCGAGCCATGTCAGCAGGACCGCGTAGCGCCCATCTGGATGGCGGTGCAGTCGCGTTCCTTCGGCGCTGCATTGTGGAACCGGCACGTGCAGCCCGTCGGCAGCCAGCGCCCCAAGCCAGTCCAGCTCGGTGTGGATGGCAGCGGGATCCTGGTGGCTCACCGAGTAAAGGCGCAGCGCCAGATCGGGACTGACCTTGCGGCGTACCCGCCAAACCTCGCAGTCCAGCCGTGTCACGCAACGCAGCGCGTCGGCCCGCACACCGTGTTGGCTTAGCAGAGTGTCGATGAATGGGTCGTGCACACATGGAGTGTCCCCCAGCGCGACTTCGTCGTCAGCACGGCCTCAGGCGCCACGCGGCACATTAGTTCATACCGGATTCCGCGGCACCGTTGGTCAATACCACCAAGTTCGCATCAAACGCCCTCGTAGCGAATCTGGAGCCTGATCAGCCGTGGAAGTGCGGGGCAGCTTCCATTCTTGCTTGAGCGGCAAGCCTGCGCCGTCGACGAGAATCCCTCCCGTACCCAATTTGCGGCACATGGAACCAACGACTACCAATGCCCCGAGAAGTAGCCGCCGTTCGGAAGATTCCGTTCTACAACCCACGCCTGGCGAAGCTCGGCATCGAGGTACTTGCACTGCCCGAGGCGCGCCGCCGGCATGGGGCGCTCCGGCTCGAGCCAGAGCGCCCGGACTTCTACCTGATGCTGCTGGTCCGCGGTGGGACGGGAAGGCACCGCGTCGACTTCATCGAACACCGGCTGGGGCGGGGCGACGTACTCCTCGTGCGTCCCGGCCAGGTCCAGCAGTGGGGCTTGCAGGACAGGGTGGAGGCGGATCTGGTGCTGGTGTCTCCCCTGGCCCTGGCTCCACTCATCGCACGCGCCGAGGCGGACATGAAGATGTTGGCCCTCGACGACTGGCCCGCGAAGCTGCGACCGACCCGCCAGGTTTTCGTGGACGCGTGTGCGGATGTCGAAAGGCTTCGAGCGGACATCGGGCGCTTCGAAGGCAGCGCACTGGAGACGGCGCAAATATGGCATGAGTTGCTAGCCTTGCTCCTGCGTCTTGCGCGCGAGCGCCCAGAGCTGCCGGCAGTGGCGGCGAGCACGGACCGCGATATCTACGGAGTCTTCATGCGGGAGCTCGACAAGCACCTGGATCGCCGGCCCAGCATCCGAGAGTTGGCCCAGCGAATCGGCTACTCCGAGAGCACCCTGTCGAGGGCTTGCCTCGCCGCCGCCGGCCACACAGCGAAGAGCGCGGTAGACCAGCGCGTGGCACTCGAGGCCAAGCGGTTGCTGGTGCACAGTGAAGCGAACGTCGCGCAGATCGCGACCAAGCTCGGGTTCTCGGAAACAACAAACTTCATCAAGTTCTTCCGCCGACTTGTAAAAGTGACGCCGTCTGCCTTCCGCTCAGCGCAGGCAGAGTTCAACGCACGTTGACCAGCGTCCCGATGTATCCGCCTCTTCGCGATGGCACTTGAGCTCGGCAGCGAGGCCTGCTGAACCCATGCCAAGCTCTCCACGGCTCGTCGTCGAAAACAGGCAAAGGTCAGCAGGGGAAGTGAGACCACCCTTGCACAGTCGCGGCATCGCCTTGATAGAACGTCAAGCCAACGCTCGTCGTGACGACGAACGTTTGTTGCTCGATGACGAACGGCGTGCGCATTGCCTGGACGATCTTGCTGGCTACGCACCTCGGTGAACTCGTCGCGACCCAGCCGAGCAACCACATCGGTGGACCGAAGGGTCTGCGTCAATCTTCTCGCAAACGCTCGCAGCAGCGCCAGTCGGTTGGTTGGTTGCCTGATGATCGGCTCACGACTTGACATTCGAGTTCCAACGCCGCGCTGCCGAGTTGCGGCGAGGCGTCGAATGCCTTGAGGCGACCAGAGGAAACACTCTCACCCGTCTCGCCACATGAGCGGCGGCCTCACGGGTTGAATACCTGCATCGCGGCGGAATGCTTCCTGCGAACCATGCCTTTGACGGGATAGAGCAACGCGGGAACTATCGCCGTGCCTGCGATGAACTCCAGGCCCTGCCGGCAATCTCGGTGGATCAAACCGAGGCTGAAAGCTTCGTCCCGTGGTCGCATCGATTCCGCTGTCGGACAACCCGGTCAGCGGATGACTGATTTCGACCGCATCGCGCCTCAGTCTCACCTTGTACCGGCGCACTCAATTCAGCACAGTTGCGTCATGAAAAACACCTTCTTCCTCCAAGTACTTTCAATCGGCGCGATAACTGCTGCGCTGGGCGGCTGTGTAACCCCTGCAAACCTAAATCGGACATCTCCCATGACCGCCCAAAAAAGCCAAGTCGTCAGCCTTCTCAAGGCAATCGAAACCGGAGAGTCTGAGCCGATCGTCGTGATTAACCCGGACAAGTACATCCAGCACAACCTGAGCGCACCGGATGGCTTGAAAGGTTTTCAAGCGCTCGTGCAAGCCATTCCCAAAGGCTCTGCCCGTGTGAATACTGTGCGCGTCTTCCAAGATGGCAACTACGTGTTCGCGCACACCGACTACATCGTTTTCGGGCCGAAGATTGGCTTCGACGTCTTCCGTTTTGAAGACGGCAAGATCGTTGAACACTGGGACACTCTGCAGGAGACGCCGACAAGCCCGAATCCCAGCGGGCGGACGATGATCGACGGTCCGACGCAAGCCGTTGATCTTGAAAAGACGGCCGCGAACAAGCTGGTTGCGCGGGCCTTCGTGGAGGACGTTCTCGTCAACGGCCGAGTGGAAAAAATTGGCGAGTATTACGATGCTGACATCATTCAGCACCATCCGCTGATCCCGGACACGCTTCCGGCGTTGATGGCCGTATTCGGGGGCTGGGCCAAAGCGGGCATCACGGTGACGCATGACCGCATCCACAAGGTGCTCGGCGAAGGAAACTTCGTCCTCGTTTTGAGCGAGGGGCATTTTGCTGGAAAGCACACAGCATTCTCAGATTTGTTTCGGGTTCAAAACGGAAAGATCGCTGAGCATTGGAGTGCAGTCCAAGAGATCCCGCCTCGCGCAGAGTGGAAGAACGGGAACGGCAAATTCTGATCTTCTTCGCTGACCAGTGGCTCGCAGTCCTTTACCCCGTCTTCATAGGGTAAAGATCACGGCGATGTCACCTGTACTGCTGACGTACCTCAGTGCCGAGCTCGGCGTCAACGAGTGCCAGATCGCGACGATTCGATCACCAAGGCAACAAAGCAGGTGCTGCTGTACCTGTCCAATTTCCACCCAGCCGATGCCGCGGCATTGGCAGAAGACCTGTAGCGCTCGTGGCCAGCTCTGATGCCTGCCGATGCGGTTCGGTTGTCTTTCCGGCCACTGCAACCGCAGTGCCGCGACATCGAGCTGACCTGACTTCCCGGCACCGGCGTGATTGCCCGTCATCCATGTCATCACTGAACCATCCGTGCCGATAGCTGGTCGTCCCATAACATCGCGGCCATGAAATCTCTCTGTTCGATGGCCGCGCTGCTGGCAGCACTCTGCGTTCCGCTTGAAGCGTCTGCCTAGGGCGCAGAAGGGCACCGCGTAATTGCCGAGCTAGCGGAGGCGCAGCTCACGGCCGAGGCGCGTGTCGAGATCAATCGGTTGCTGGCGCTGGAGCCCGGTGCAAGGCTGGCCTCGGTCTCAACCTGGGCGGCGTTCTGCCCGGCATACGCTACGGGTCAGTTTCTGGGATGGGTGCGCGTTGGCGCAGGCCTGCGAATCACGGTGGCCGGCACGGGCCGTGATCGGGTATCACTATGACGTCCAGATGCCTGCGCCCGCCGGGCGTACCGATTCGTCCGCCGGGATGGACCGAACCGCCGAAGGAGGACGAGCCGCCGCCGCCGGAAGATCCACCCAACCCCTTCGATGACCCCAAGGTCCGGGCATGCTTCGTCATGGGCCGGCGCCGTCAACGCGGCGCACTACCAGCAGATGCTCCCGCCGAACGGTGCCGACGACTGAAGGCGCCCATGTCGCTGCGTGGTTCACAGCTCGCGCCATGGCGGGCGATCCGCTGGCCGTCACAGACGCAGCGGCCGGTGCTGTGAGGGGGGCACGTCCGCCAACCGCGTCGACGTCGAGTGGGGTGGGCATTGCAAGGTGTAGGCGAGGGCCCGCATCGATGGCACACACGAACTCGCCGTGATCGTCCGGCGCACCCACGTCCTGGTGTTTCCCGGGTGCGGCGAGCGATGCCAGGTACGCCGCGCAGGCGGCGCTGGCGCTCGTGTACTCCTTGCCGCTGACGGTGAAGGCGAAGTGGCCGTGGACGATCTGGAGGTTCCGCGACTCTGCTGCAGTGCTGCAAGCCATGACGCCCACCACAAGCCCATGGCGCCTGCGAGCATGCGAACGAAGGGTGAGATGTGCACGGTGCGCCTTCATGAGTTGACGCCTGCGAACGCGAGGCAGCTCACGAGGAATACGAACTGCAAGCTCGCATCCGGACATCTCTGAACCGTCACCGCTAGGACCACCCATCAACGGAGTCATTGCTTGTCATACGCAAAGTTAGGGATTGCCGCCCACTGAAAATGCGCAGACTGTGCGCCAACTTAGGCAACAGGGGCGCGCACATGAGCGATGCCGTCGACACCGAATTCGCTCGATTCGTCGAGTCGGAACGGCGTGCCCAGCGGCTGCCCCGTGCGGTGCGGCCCATGGCCGAGGGCGATGTCTTCGAGCCCGTGCGCATCACGCCCGAGCAGGGCGCCGAGCTGATGCGCGTGGCGGCCCGCCGTGCCGCCGGCTTCTTCCGCCCGACGAAGCGCACCGAGGTCGTGTGGGTCGAAGGCGAGAGCGAACTCGCCGTCGGCATCGCAGGCGTCGACGTCAAGATCGAAGACGGGCTGATCCGCGTGCGCATCCCGGTGCGCTGCGACCAGACCGGCCCCACGACGGTCGAGGCTCTGTTCGCCACCGGCTCACCCACGGCCCCCGCCGGCCTGTACGCCGCCACGCCGCGCCGGCCGAACGGCCCGCCGGTGGTGATCGACGCCTGGGGCGATGCCCTGGTCGCGTTCGCCTGGCAGTGCGTGCTGGGGCTCGTCACCGGCATCGCCGCGGCCATCGGCAAAGACACACGCGGCAACCTGCTGGTGCCGGTGGAGCTCTCGGTCAGCGCGCGCGGCATCGAGATCCTGCCGATGGCCCGGCACCGTTTCGCGGGCTCCAGCTCGCTCAAGGCATGAACCTCGACCTCGGCATCCTCGGCAACCTCGCCAAGGCGCTGGGGATCCTCGACGCGAGCGGCAACCCGAACCAGGGCTGGTTCGCCAACCCCGAGAGCTCGCTCCAGAAGATGCTCGCGTCGCAGGTGCAGCGCGAGGCGCTGATCGCGTTCGTCGACGAGGCGCTCGGCGGTGCCGAGCGCAGCACCTCGGGCGGCGTGACGTGGCTACCAATCGTGTCCATCGACGACCCGGCGCTGTCGATCGCGCTGACGATCGACGAGAACCCGAGCGATGGCCTGCACGTCGGCATCGGCCTGAGCTTCGCCACCACCGCCCCGACCTCGCTGACCACGCTCGCGGTGCCGCTGTTCCGGATCCACAAGGAAGGCGGGCCGAGCGTGTCGCAGCCCCTGCTGCTCGGCTCGGCCGGCGGGCGCATCCGCATCGGCACGTCGGTCACGATCGACGGCGCACCGCCGCAGCCCGGCCAGGCGCGGCTGGGCGGCATCGGCCTCCAGGTCGACCTGCCGACCGCGCCCGGCGACCCGAAGCCACCGGTGTTCGGCGTCTCGCTGGCCGGCCTGCAATTGCCCGGCGCCACCGAGCCGCGCGACATCCGCGTGAGCGCCGACGGCGCCGAGCAGCTCGACGACGCGCTTCTCGACCTGGTGCTCTCGCTCGTCAAGGCGCAGGCCGACGCCGCGCTCGCGCCGCCCGTGCTGCGTGCAGTGGCCGGCCTGCTCGGCCTGCGCGCCAACGACGACGTGCCCGACTTCCCCATCACCACCTTGCCCACGCGCGGCGTGCTGGCGATCGCCGACTGGGTGCGCTTCATCCTCACCGACACCGATGCGCGCACCGACTGGCTCGGCCATCTGGCGACCCTCGTCGGCGGCACGCCCATCGCCGACGGCGTGAGCTTCGACCTCGGCGCCGCGGTGCTCACGCTCGCGCTGCGCACCGACACCGGCCCGAGCGGCAACGCGCGGCTCACGCCCAGCGTCGCGATCGAGCTCGGCAACGACGACGCGCGCATCGAAGCGCGCGCCGACGTGTTCCGCATCGACCTCGTCACAGGCGTTGCCTTCGCGCTGCCGAGCTTCGGCGTCTGGGCCGCAGCGGGCCGCGCAGGCCACCGCATCCTCGACATCACCGCACCGACCGTCGCCCGCGCCGACACCTTGCGCATCGGCTTCGGCATCGATGCGCAACGCCGGCTCGGCTTCGTGCTCGCGGCCGACACGGTGCGCCTCGGCACGCGCGACTACCCCACGCTCGACCTCACCTCGCCCGACGCGGTGATGGACGCCGCGGGCAACGCCGTCGAAGACGTCGCCGACGAACTGCTGGCCGGGCTCGGCAGTGCGCTCGGCCTGGCGCGCCAGCTGCTCGGCCTCACGCCGCCGGCCGGTGTCCCTGCGGTGACGCTGGCGGCGCTGATGGCCGACCCGGTGGCGGCGGTGGCCGGTTATTGGCAGCAGCTCATCGCCAACACCGCGGCCGCGACCACGGTGCTGTCGGCGCTGCGCCGCGCGATCACCGATGCGAGCGAAGCGGTGTCGGTGGTGTCCGGCCTCGGCACCGTCGAGCGCCCGTGGCACCTGCCAGTGATCGGCCCGCTGGCCTTCGAGGTCGTGGCCGACGGCCCCCGGCTGCACATCGGCCTGGCCGCCGCGACCGAGGTCGACGACCTCGGCCAGCGCTGCACCGTGCTCACGACGCGCATCGCCGCGCAGATCGCGCGCATCGACCTCGCCGCACGCAGCGCCGTGCTGCTCGGCAGCGTCGAGGCCTCGCTGACCGCGCGTGAACGGGGCGCCAACCCACCGCGTGCGCGGCTCGCATTGGGCGACGCGACGGCCGTGGTGGCCGACCACGTCGGCCTACGCCTCGCATGGTCACCCGACGCGGGCCTCGCGGCCCACGTCAGCGCGCCCCACCTGCGCCTGGAACTCGACGCGATCGACCTGCCGATCGCGCTGCCGGTGATCGGCATCGATGGCAGCGTCACGCTGCCCGCCGAGTCCTGGGACGGCGTGGAGGCGCTGATCGGCCACCTGGGCACGCTGATCGGCGGCGTGGTCGGTGATCTCGCGCGCGCGTTCGGCTGGGCCGAGTCCGTTCGCGAGGCGGGCGGCGTCGCCCGCAGCGGTGCCCGGCTGAGGCTCGCCGATCTCATCACCACGCCCGAGTCGGCCCTGCGCGACTGGCTACCGCGGCTTGCGATGAGCGATCTGGGCGAGCGCGCGCTCGAACTGCTGGCCGACCTGTTCGGCGGCCTCGGCGCAGCGCGCGGCGTGATTGCCGGCAGCGGCCGGCCGCACGACCCGTATCGCTTCGCGCTGGCCGATGGCCTGCCGAACATCGCGGTGTGGTTCCCGCCGGACGGGCTGGAGCCGGTCGTCACCGCGGCGCACCAGGCGATCCGCAACTGGCGGCCGGGGATGCCGGGGCTGTCGACGGCCTCGCTCGCCGCGGCTCTGCGCAACGAAGCCGAGGTTGCCGAGGAGGTGCGCGCACTCGTGGAGGGCCGCGACCTCGATGCCGGCTTCACCGCGCTTGTGCAGCGCTGGGTCGGCGGCGACGGCCGCATCGTCGCGCCAGCGCAGGCACCGGCCGGCGTCACGATCCGGCGTGTCGACGTCGGTGCGTCGCAGCTGCTCGACGAGTTGAACCTCGAAGACCTGATCGGCCGCGCGCCGACAACGACGCTCCATGTCGCGCTTGGGGCATCGGCCTGGGCCGGCTTCGGCGAAGAGCGGCGCATCGACATGAGCACCGCCGGCCTGGACGCCAGCATGTTCACCGCGCCCACCGCCGACACCGGCGACTGGTACATCGCGCTCGGCACGCGCGCCGACTGCCGCACCGGCACCAGCAGTGGCGACGGCACGGCGGAGCAGTCCGCGCGGCTGGAGCGGGTGCTCGATGCCTTCGCCGCGGTGGCCGGTGGGGTGGTGGTGGTTGCGGTGGGTGGTGCAGGCCATGCGGCGCGGCGTGCCGCCGACGCGAAGGCGGTGGTCACCGAGCTGGTGCTGCTCGGCACGCCGCTCGCACCGATCTCGCTCACCGCCGTCAGCGTGCAGCCCACCGCCGACATGCTGCGCCTGCTCGACCGCCTGCTGCCCACCGACGGGACCGACGAAGACGACGCCGACCTCGCGCTCGGCCGTTCGATGGTCGGCGCCTTGATGGAGCTCGCGCCCCTCGCCGACCCGGCTGCCAACCTGCGCCCGCCGACCGACCCGCTGCCCGCACCACGTGCCGGCCTCGCGGTGCACGCCCTGTTCGGCGACGTGCCGGCCGAGCGCATCGCGAGCGCGCTCACCGCCATCGTCGCCGCAGGCCTTGCCGGCCGTGCGCGCGATCGTTCGAGCGTCGGCATCGCGGCGCCCACCGGCGTGTTCGCCGGCCTGCGCTGGGCCCTGCCGGAAGACACCAGCGGCACGCTGCGCATCCGTGCGAGCGCGCAGCTCGGCCTGTTCGGCTTCGACCTCGAAGACGGCGTCGACCGCACGCAGGAGCTGCGCGTCGACCTGCGCATCGGAGACGCGATCGGCTGGCTCGCCGCCACGCCCGAGCTCGAACTGCGCGCGATCTCCGCCGAGTTCACGATGCCGCTCGACGGCTCGTCGCCGGGTGAGGCGCGCGTCGTGCTGCACGAGGCGCGGGTGTTCGGCCAGTCGTGGGAGGCGCTGGTCGTCGGCCTCGGCGAAGACGACGTGCCCGTGCTGCCAGAAGCGCGCGTGCTGCTGTCGGCCGCCGTGCAGCGGCTCACCGCCGACCTCGGCAGCGCTCGCTCGCTGGCGCTCTCGAACCTGTTCACGGCGCTCGGGCTCATCGGAGTCAATGGTGGCGTCGTCGGCGATGCCGTCGACCAGTTCGTGCACGACCCCGCCGGCTTCGTTCGCCAACGCCTGGTCGCGGCCAGCACCGCCGTCCAGGCGGCGATCACCTCGATGCTCGGCCCCCTCGGCGCCAGCATCGATCTCGCTGCGCGCAGCGTGCAGGTGCAAGGCGGCGGCAGCGCGCTCGGCCGCTTCGGCTGGCAGGCCGACGTCACCGCGTCGCTGACCGGCCTGGCAGGCGCGCTACGCTTCGGCCCGGATGCAGCACTGCCCACGACCGGCTCCCTGCAGGTCCAGGTCGCGCTGGCGCCGTTCGCGGTCACGCTGCAGTGGCAGCAGAGCGCGACGAACCAGGTCGTCGTGCCACTGTGGCCACAGCCGGACGGCCAGGCGCTCGCCCGCGTGCTGGCCCAGGCCGCGCCCAGCCTGGCGGCGCACGTCACGCTGGAGCTGATGCGCCGGGCCGACGCGGAAGCCCGCCCACTGATCGATGCGGTGCTCGACGCGCTCGGCATGTTGAACGGCGCCGCAAGCGACGCCGGACGCGCATTGCGCCCGCTCGCCGGCCTGCTGGCCGACCCGGCCGCGTGGCTGCGCAGCGCCGGCTCGCTGGCGTCCAGCCCGCTCAAGATCCAGGCGCTGTTCGATGCGCTGCGCCCGCTGATGAAGTTGCAAGGCGTCGCGGGCTCGCCCTTGCCCATCGCCACCGGCGTGAGCCTGTCGGTGGCGGCGGACGGCGCCGGCGCACGTCTTGCGCTGAGCGTCGATCCCTCCGAGTGGACACCGGCCGCCAGTGTGCGGCTTGCGGGCGGCATCGGCGCGAGCCTGGCCATCGCGCCCACCGGCGCGCCGCGTGTCGCCCTGGAAACCCACCTCGGGCTTGACAGCACGACGCCTGGCCGCCAGGCGGTCTACGCGCGCATCGGCAACAGCGGGCTCGAACTCTTCCTGCGGCCCGCCAGCGGCGCCGACGTCCCGCTGGTGCCGTTCTCCGGCCTGGGCGCGCTGTCGGCCGTGGCCGAAGCGGCGCTGCCTTTCCTGCTCGACCAGCTCGCCGGGCTAGCCGGCACGCCGGGCGAGCTGGTCGGCAAGGTCGGCGACGCGCTGGGTCTGCGCACCGGCATCGACCCGAACAGGAAGTTCAGCGCCGAGGCCCTGCGCCAGTGGGCCGCCAACCCGGTGGGCGCGCTCACCGCGGCCATCCCGTCGATCACCGCGACCGGCCTGAACCTGATCGCGCCGCTGCTCGACGACTTCCTGCCCAACGGCGTCAGCGCGAGCGGCACCAGCAACGAGCTGACGGTGGAAGTGACCAACGCCTTCACGCTGCAATGGCAGCCGGGCGCGAGCCGCGTGCGGCTCACGGTGCCCGGCGTTGCGGTGCCCGGCATCGAGCGGCTCGGCGGCACGCTCGCGATCAGCGCCGCGGGGCTGGACGAGCTGAGCCTCGCGCTCGGCCCGGCGAGCATCGAGGCCGGCGGCGTGCTGCTGCAGCCCTTCGTGAGCATCAGCGCGGGCCTGGCGCCGGTGGGCGGCAGGCGCGTGATGGTCGGGCTTTCGGCCGACGCCACCCACCACTTCGCTGCCCGCTGGACGCTCGACACCGCCAGCTTCGACCTCGTGGCCAGTGACGGCGCACTCGCCACGGCAATCGCCACCACCGACCCGGGCGCGGTCGCGTTGCGCGTCGTCGAGATCGTGGCTGACGTCGTCGCCGCCGTCGCGATGGCGCAGCAGGCGGTCAAGGACCTGCTCGACGTGACCGTCGGCGCGCAGGACGTGCGCTTCCTGCTCGCCGGCGTGCTGCTCGATGCGGCCAACCCGACGCGGCTGATCGACCAGCCCTTCGATGCGAACCTGCTGCTGCCGCGCATCCATCGCCTCTTCACCAACATCGCCGGCGCCGGCATCACCATCCCGATCGGCCCGCTGGAGATCGCCTTCACCACCCTCGGCGGCAGCATCGGCCTGCAGCTCGGCGTGACCGACCGCTTCGCGCTGGTCGAGGGTGACGTGTCGCTCTGGCTGGAGAACGACGACCGCTGGATCGACCCGAACCCGCCCGGCGACGGCGGGCTGTTCGTCGGTTTCCTGCCGACCACGTTGCCGCTCGCGTTCACTCCGAGCCTGGTGGTCAACGGCCTCGGGCTGCGCGTGGGCAGGTCGTCCGGCCCGCTGCTCGATGCCGGCATCACGATCGAATCGATCGCGCTCTACGTCTTCGCGGCGATCGACTCCGGCGGCGCCTGGAGCGGCGGCGTACAGCTGAAGTTCTCGAACCTGGCGGTGTCCGCGTCGGGTGCCGGCGGCGAGAACGGCATCGCCAAGGGCATCATGCGAGACACCGGGCCGACACCGCCCAAGCCCGCGTTCTCGCCCGCGCTTGCGATCCAGTCGCACCACGGCGGCGCGGTGCAGGTCTCGCTCACGGCGGGCGACGGCACCGGGCCGTGGTGGATCGCGATCCAGCGCGGGTTCGGCCCGCTCTACCTGGAGCAGATCGGCTTCGGCACCACCATGCCGCAGGGGCGGCTGGAGCGCATCTCGCTGCTGATGGACGGCTCGGTGTCGATGTTCGGCCTCACCTGCGCGGTCGACGACCTGCAGCTCACCTACATCGTCGGCAACAACGACTTCTTCAACCCCGCGAGCTGGGCGATCGACCTGGCCGGCCTGGCGGTCTCGGCCAACATGGCCGGCGTGTCGATCGCCGGCGGCCTGCTCAAACAGGCCACGCCGCAGGGCACCGAGTACCTCGGCATGCTGCTCGGGCGCTTTGCGGTCTATGGCCTCACCGTCTTCGGCGGCTACGGCGAGGGCAAGACCGACCAGAACGAGAAGTTCGTCGCCTTCTTCGCCATCGGCGCGATCAACGGCCCGATCGGTGGGCCGCCCGCCTTCTTCCTGACCGGCATCGGCGGCGGCTTCGGCATCAACCGCATGCTGAAGGTGCCCACCGACCTCTCGAACTTCGGCAACTACCCGCTGATCCAGGCGCTCGACATCGCCGCCAAGCCGAGCGATCCGATGACGCAGCTGCGCGAGCTCGGCCAGTACTACCCGATGCGCAAGGGCACCTTCTGGTTCGCCGCCGGCATCTCGTTCAACAGCTTCGCGCTGGTCGACGGCATCGCGGTGGTCGCAGTGCAGATCGGCGATGGGCTGGACATCAACATCCTCGGCCTCGCGCGCATGGCGCTGCCCCGCCCGCAGGCGGCCATCGTCTCGATCGAGCTCGCGCTGCTGGTGCGCTTCTCCAGCAGCGAGGGCGTGCTGTGGGTGCAAGGCCAGCTCACCGACAACTCCTGGCTGCTCTACCCCGACGTCAAGCTCACCGGCGGCTTTGCCTTCGTGATCTGGTTCAAGGGCGAGAAGGCCGGCGAGTTCGTGCTGACGCTGGGCGGCTTCCACCCCGACTTCCGGCGCGACGGTTACCCGGTGGTGCCGCGGCTGGGCCTGCGCTGGAGCATCGGCAGCACGATCGTCATCAAGGCCGGCAGCTATTTCGCGCTGACCTCCGAGGCCCTGATGGCCGGCGGCGACTTCGAAGCCTCGGCGAGCTTCGGCGCGGCATGGGCGGAGGTGAAGTTCGGCGCGCACGGGATCGTGTTCTTCGATCCGTTCTCGTACGACGTGATGGCGTACGCGCGCATCGCGGCCGGCGTGACCATCGACACCTGGCTGTTCGGCGAGATCACGATCTCCATCCACATCGGCGCACGTATCCGCGTGATGGGCCCGGAGTTCCGCGGCAGCGTCACCTTCGAAGTCGGCCCGATCGGGCTGACCTTCGAGTTCGGCGGTTCCGGCCAGGAGCAGAAGCAGCCGATCGCGGCCGACGCGTTCATCGCCAAGTACCTGGAGGCGGCCGACAACGGCAATGCGCGCCCGCACGCGGTGATGACGAACACCGG
The DNA here is from genome assembly GCF_056403575.1 of Rhizobacter sp. P2_G4. Classification (NCBI taxonomy): domain Bacteria; kingdom Pseudomonadati; phylum Pseudomonadota; class Betaproteobacteria; order Burkholderiales; family Sphaerotilaceae; genus Rhizobacter; species Rhizobacter sp. P2_G4. The sequence goes on from NZ_JBFUFG010000002.1 coordinate 908,692, forward strand.
CGCCTTGCCGGCCAAGGGCGAGCAGTCAACGCCCGACGGCTCGTCGCAGCGGCCGTTCATCGTCGTGGTCGAGTTCTCGGTCACGTTCACGAGCACGGTGCCGGCGTCGCGCGTTAACCGCACGCTGGCGCCGGCGATGATCACGAGCACCTCGCACGCCCCCAGCCGCGCACTGGGCGTCGCGCCGATGGACACCGTGAGCGTCACGCCGACGATCACGATCACGTGGCGGCGCGAGGGTGTCGACCGGCCCTATCCCTTCATCGACACGGTGCGCCCCTTCGGCCACTTCCCGGCCGGCATCTGGGGCCAGCCGCAGGATGCGAACGCGCCCAAGATGCCCAAGGGCGAGATGATCGAGGCGCTCAACGAGCTCGATCTCGTCTGCAAGGCCACGCCGTCCGGCGGCGGGCCGGAGATCCCGTACCACCAGGTCGAGATCGGGCCACGCCGGCCCTTGCCCTTTACGCGGCGGGCGACCGAGATCGCCAACCAGCGCAACTCGGCGAAGTCGGTGAGCCAGCTGGTCACCGCGCCCATCACGCGCGACGCTGCCTTCTCGGCGGCGGCACGTTTCCTGAGTGAACGTGCGTCGCCCACGGCGCTGGCCGCGCTGCGCGGCGAACGGCAAAGCCCGCCGCGGCTGGGCACGCTGACCGAAGGGCTGGAGGTCGCGGTGGCGACGACGGTGCCCGAGGTGGCGCCGCCCATGCCGCCCAAGGTCTACGACCATTTTGTCGATGCACCGCGTGCGGTGGGGCTGCTGTCGGGTGCGACGGTGGGGATCAGCGTCGCGAACAAGGCACGCACCACGGTCGAAGGCAGCCAGCGCGCGTGGCGCACCGCGCGGCCCACGCTTGCGGCCGTCGAGGCGCAACGCAGCCGCTCGATCGCGGCGCGCCTCGTGGTCACCGACACGCCGGCGGTGTCGACCGCGGCCAATGATCGACGCGGCACGGGTGGCACCGTGATCGCCGCGACCCGGCTGCCGCCGACCGCGGTGGCACACGGTGCGACTGCGATGGTGGCGCGCCGCGGGGCGCCGCTCTCGGCCACGCTCGGCGACTTCGGCAGCGCGATGCTGGCGCCGGCGGGCCGCGGGTTGGGTCGCGCCGCAGCGGGCGGCGCGCGCCTCGCGACCGGCCAGACGGTGGTGCTCGAGCTGCCCAATGCGCGCCGCGATGCCGGCGACGGCGATCGGCCGAAGCTCGTGGTCAGTGGTGCCGCGGCGCGCATCGTGCTGCTGTCGCACGGCGGGCGCTGGCTCGCCGACGAGCGCGTGGAACAGCGCGAGATCGAGATCCCGAGCGGCACCGAGCGCATCGTGGCGATCGGGCAGGGCAGCGGCGTGCCGTCGCAGCTGGGCCTCGCCGGATGGCATGCCGGCATGCAGCTGCCCTATGCGGGCCGCTCGACCGCGGTCGGCCCGGGCTGCGTCGTGCACACCGTCGGCGAGCGCCTAGGGGCACACGACCAGCGGCTCGATGCCGGCTGGGTCAGCGGCGCCGAGCTCGCGCGTGGCACCAGCACCGTCACGACCATCTTCACCGGCGTGCCCCGCACCGTGGTGATCGTGCTCGACGACCCGGCCGCCGCGGGCGACCCGGTGGCGGCGCGGCAACTGCTGCTCGGCCTGGACGGCGCGACGCGGCTGCACGAGGCCGACGGTAGCGACCGTGCCCCGGTGCTGCTCGCGAGCGACAACCGCAGCGTGCTCGCGTACGACGTGGTCGCCGATGGCGACCGGCCGCTGGTGGTAACGATCGCCACGCAGGCGGGCTGGTCGCTGGTCGGCGTGATGGCGTCCGACAGCGTGGACGCGACGGGCGCCGTCGCGCTCATCGCCTCCCGCGGCCTCGACGCCGCGATGCTGCCGTTCGCGAGCGCCGACCCCACCCAGCCGGGCGCGAACAGCGTGCTGCAGTGGGAGGCGCCCACACGCACCCGCGAAGAGCGCACGCTGGCCCGCGCCCAGGCGCAAGGCGGCGCACGGCTCGCCACGCTGATGTCGCAGCGGTTGGCGAAGCCCGCGAAGAAGCCGGCCCCCAAGACAAAAGGACGACGCTGATGCCAAACACCGGCCACTTCATCCTGCACTCCAACGTGATGCCGCCGATCACCGCCGGCCCGTATGAGCTGCGCACCGATCAAAGCGGTCTGCCGTTCACGGTCGAGACCGAGGTCACGCACGTCCGCGTCGCGGCGCCGCGCTACACGATGCCGACCGAGCAGATCCTGTCGAGCTTCCCGCCGGCCAATGCCGAAGGCGCGTTCGGCGACCGCCTGCCGCAGATCGTGCTCAAGCGCCGCACCTTGCCGTGGGAGCGCAACCCGGCCGGCTCGGCCAACCCGTCGCCGGTGCCTTGGCTCGCGCTGGTGGTCGTGGCCGAAGGAGAAGCCGAGCTCTCCACCGCCACGCCGGTGGCCGAGTGCTTCACCGCCGGCACGCTCGCCAAGATCGCCGACCCGACCGACCGCGATGTCGAACAGGGCCTCTACCTCGCGGTCACCGAGACGGTGGTGAAGAAGCTCTTCCCCACCGCGGAAGACCTGCCGCTGCTCACCCACGTGCGCGAGGTCGACGTCAATGACACCGAGCTCGCCAACGGCGACGACGACGGCTGGCTCGCCGTGGTGCTCGCGAACCGCCTGCCGGTGTTCGACACCGCCGCCGCCAAGCCGGTGCGCTACATGGCCTGCCTGGTGAACCTCGAAGGCCAGCTCGACGCGCTGCCGCCACCGACACCGCCGGTGCCGAGCTTCGAATACGCGCTCGCGCAGGACTGGAGCGTGCTCGCGACCGTGAACGCGACCAGCGCGCCCGACCAGCTGGTGATGGGCGGCGTGTCGATGAGCCACGTGGTGCTGCCTGCGGCCGGGCTTGGCTCGCCCCGTCCGCCGCACCTCGCGGCGCCTGCGCTCAAGACGACCTCGGCCGGCGCCAAGATCGGCAACGCGATCGACGGCGGCGCCTCGATGGCACAGCAGAGCGTCTCGAAACAATGGGTGTCATCGCCCACCGCGAGCATCGCCGCCGCTGCGAAAGATCCCGACGCCAAGCGCAAGGTGCGCGACACCATGGCCGTGGGCTTCCGCTACCCGATCGAGCTGTATGCGATCGAGAAGGTGCTGCGCTTCCCGGTGCTCGCGCATTGGTCGTTCACCACCAGCGGCAAGGAGAGCTTCGAGACGCTGATGCAGGACATCGACATCGGCCTGCTCGGCACGGTGCCCGAACGTGCACCCAACGCACCTGCGTCCGAAGCCGGCCCGGAGGTCGTGCAGACCGGCCACATCGGCCTCGACCACCGCACACGCCGCGGCGACACCTCGCGTGCCTGGTACCGCGGGCCCTGCGTGCCCTTCCCGACACCGCGCGACTCGACCGCGAAGGACGAGCCGCTCGCGCTCGCCCACGCCGCCGACCAGCTGCGCCGCGTGATCCCCGACGGCCGCGAAGACCTCGCGCTCGCGGCCGCTTTCGAGATCGGCCGGCTGCTCGCGTTGTCGCAGCTGTCGGTCGTCTCGGCGCTGTTGCGCTTCCGTGGCGAGCAGTTCGGCGCGGGCCGCGTGCGCGAGATCCTCGCCGAACTGGTGCCCTTCGAGCTGCCCGTGCTGAAGCACGAACGCTTCGACATCGGCCGCTTCGTCGCGATGCAGACGCTGGACGTGCTGTCGAAGAACACCGACCGCATGATCGGCCCGCAGCGCCCGGTGGCCGACCCGGGGCGACCGCTGCGCGTCGACGGCGACCTCGATGTCCTCATCGCTGGCGGCCTCGGCTACGACCTCGCATCGCTGCGCAAGCGCGCCGATGCGGTCGGCATGGTGGCTGCACTCGAGCAGACCCAGGCGCCGGTGGCCCTCAAGCCGGGCCAGGCGCCCAACGAGAAGCTGGTGGTGCCGGCGCTGCGCGCCGCACTCGGCGCAGAGCTCGAACGCACGCTGGGGGTGGCCGCACCGCCGCGCATCGTGGTCGGCCCGCTCGGCGTGGCGCGCGCGGCGCGCAAGCCGCAGCCCGACGCGCTGGACGCGCTGATCGCGCACGCACCGCCCGACGACGAGACGGAGGATCTGCCATGAAGGCCTACATCAGCGGCGAGGTCGCGATCCAGGCGGCGATGGCCGCATCGCTGAACTACGCCGACATCGTCACCGACCAGGACCCCGACGACGGCACCCACGTCGTGCCCGGCGAGGTGCGCCGCTTCCTCGCGCGCCTGCGCCTGCTGCACGGGGTGCCTTTCAGCTACCTCGTGCCGGATGCCGAGCTGCTGCCGGTGGAGTCGATGCGCTTCTTCTACATCGACCGCGCGTGGACCGACGCGCTGGTGCAGGGCGCGCTGAGCGTGGGCACCATCACCAGCGCCGACCGCACGCAGCTGGAGGCCGTGTACCCGCACATCCGCGACGAGGTCGACGAGGCCGAACGTGCGATCCGCCGGCCGAAAGGCGAACCGCGGCTCGCCGCCGGCAGCGGCACGATCACCGGCTTCATCATGCGTTCGCGCGCGATCTCGGGCTGGCCCAACCTGCATGTGCGGGCGTACGCGCGCGACGTGGTCGCCGACGACGCGCTCACCACCGCGGCCGAGTCGCACCCCGACCGCATGAAGGTGCTGCGCATGGAGCGCCTGGCCCCCGCGGTGCTGTTCGTGCTGTTCGACGGCGTGCCGGCGGTGGTGCACATCGAGGAGCCGCGCCAGGGCATCCAGTTCGGCGCGCGGCTCGACCCGGAAGACCCGCCCGCAAGCCGCCGCGCCAAGGTGCACGTGCGCGACTGCAACACCGGCGACAGCGTGCCGCCGCTGGACGACTTCACCCCCGACAACTCGGTCGACGTGCCCTTCCGTGCCGGCGCGCCGGGCGTGATCGACCTGACCAACCTGCGCAAGCGGTTGGCGGCCAAGGCGCCGAACAGCGGCGGCACGCTGGAGCCGAACGAGTACGCGCTGCAGATGCTGCGCTTCCCCTACCGCCAGGTGTTCGGCGACCCGGACAACCAGCAGGGCCAGCAGTTCTACTCGCTCAACAGCTTCAAGGCCACGGTGGCGCTGTCGGACTGGAAGAAGACCGTGACCGCCAATCTCGCGAAGGTGATCAAGTGAGTACCGCCAAGCGTGCGGCGTTCGAGCCCGGCGTGGTGCGCGAGATCACGCGCGGCAAGCGTTTTCTCGCCGCCGACCGCGCCGCGCTCGACCTCACCGAGATCGGCACCTGGGACGACCACCTGCTGCGCGAGCACCGGCTGCTGGTGCCGGTCGACGTGCAGGCGCTGTACGTGCCGCCGGGCAGCACCGAGGCGATGGTGCGGCTGCCGATGCTCGTGGCCGGGCCGAACGGCCAGACCGTCACCCAGGCCGAAGACGGCATGCCCGATCCGTTCGACGCGGGCACGCCGCGCGAACCCGGCGTGCACCTGCACTGGGCCATGCCCGATGCGCTGCTGCGGGGCAGCTTCCGCAGCGCCGACGACGGCAGCACGAACCGCCTCGCCTTGCCCGCGCTGCCCGACCGCTGGCTGGTGCTGCGCATCGTGCTGCCCAAGGGCGCGAGCGATGCGGCCGTCACCGGCTGGGTGCTCGAAGCCGATCGTGCGATCGCCGTGCCGCTCGCCCAGTGGAAGGAAGGCGGCACCGCCGCGGGTACGCCGGCGGGCGCCACGATCGAGCGCCAGCAGCTCACCGGCACGGTGGGCGGCGCGGTGAGCTGGTCGGGCGTTTACGACGCGGTGCTCAACCGCTTCGCCTTCCATGACCCGCTGAAGGACGTGGGCGACGCCGACGAAGACTGCGCCAGCTACCTGGTCACCGGCTGGTGGAGCGACCCCGCGCTCGATCCGCTCGACAAGGCGCGCAACAACGGCAGCCTGCACGAGATGCTCGACACGCTGCGCTGGCGACTGCTCTACGAATGGGGCGACGCCGCCTGGAGCCGCGCGCAGGACCAGGCACGGGCCGAGCTGCGCCAGGCGCTCGGGCTGGAGTCTGCCGACCGCGGCGCGACGAAGCGCCCGGTCAAGAAGAACGGCGTGCGAGCGGCCGCTGCGGCGACTGCCCTGCAGGCCTTCGTGCCGATCGACAAGACCGTGGTCGAGACGCAGAAGCTCACCACCGCCTCGGTGTTCGCGAGCGACGCGGCGACGCGCTACGCCGCGCCCGCGTGGCACCTGCGCTCGTCGCTGCTGCACGGCGCGATCTACGGTGTGCCGGTGCGGGGCGACGTGGGCGTCGATCGTCGCCCCTCCGCGCAAGGCATCCTCGTCGCGCTCGGCCTGCACGACGACGACCTGCTCGCCGGTCTCTCGTGCGCGCAAGCGACGCCCGACCAGCGCCGCGCCGCCGAGCGGCTGATCACCGCGTTCACTGCGCAGAAGGTGAATCGGCTGGGTTCGGCCGATGGCGCGGTCGAACTCGAAGAGCATGAACACGCGGCTGGATTCGCCTCGTTGCCCTCGGGCTCGGCAGGCACCGACCGCTTCTTGCAACGTGTGCAGACCGGCGGCACCGGCGGCCTCGGCATCGGACGCAAGCGTGGCGACCAGGTCGGCATCTCGGCGAAGACGAAGTCGGCGAAGGCCGGCAAGGTCGGCAACGCGCTCGGCGCCCAGGCGCCGGCCTCACGCACGCACCTGGCGTTCACCGGCAAGCCGGCGCTCGTCAAGGCCACCGAGATGATGGTCAACGACCTGGCACGCTCGCGCGTCGGCGAGGTGCTCGCGCCCACCGATGCGCGTGTGGTCGACCGCCCCGCGCCGCGCTTCGCTTTCCCGACCGACCCGATGGTCGCGCTGCGTGGCGCCGGCCGCAGCCTGCGCCACGGCGGCGACGGGCGCGGCTCGGCCGACGGCAAGCTCACCTGCCGCTGGCCCACGCACGTGATCACCGAGATCGACGGCGTGGTCGCGAAGGACCGCTTCATCCGCTCGCTCGGCAACGGCTCGGTGCCGGCCGAGGCGCTGACGCTCGCGCGCGAGGTGCTGTTGCACGACCCGTATCACGACGAGTGGATCGCGGCCGCCATAGCACCGCCCGGCGTGGGACGCAACACCTTGCTGACGCGCCTCAAGGCCGAGTCGGTGCTGCGCTTCGGCCGCGACGGCACCTACGACGGCAGCACCATCGCACTCACTGCGGCCGCCACCCCCGGCACGCCGCGCGGCGCACGTGCCGCTGCAAAGCCGTTCGAGCCCGGTCGGCGCGAGCAGCAGACGATGGTGGCCGACGAGTTGCGCAAGTTCTCGCTCTACAAGGGCGCGGACCCTGACCTTGTCGGTGTCACCAGCTGGGCGCAGCCCTGGGTGCCGATGTGGCTCGAATGGGAGGCGCGTGTCGACGGGCTCGATCCGCCCACGCTCGCGGCCTGGCAGCTGCGCGAGGTCGACCTCGAAGCGAGCGTCACGGTGATCGACGGGGCCTCGCTCGTGCTGCGCGGGCGCTCGCAGCTCACCAGCGGTGCGGCGTCGACGCTGCACGACGCGATCACCGACTGGCTCGCCGCCGAAGACGCGCTCGACGACGACGGCGCCGGCCAGGTCGACGAGGACGTGGAGGCCGCGTACCGCACGCTCGCGGCTTCGGTGAAGAACCTCGACGTGCTGACCGCCACGCTCGACGGCCTGCGCTCGCAGCTGCTCGGCCTGCCGGTCAGCGACGGCCTGCGCCGGCCTGCCGCGGCACAAGGGGTGAGCCAGCCGGCGCCCATCGCGGCGCCGCACACGGTGCTCGCCGGCGGTGTGACGCTCACGCGGGCGCGCCTGCTCGACGCCTTCGGCCGCACGCTCGACGTGGCGGTGGCGGACACCATCACGCCCACCCGCGAAACGCTGGAGGGCCACCCCGGCCTGCTGCAGCTGCGGCCACGCCTGCTGCGGCCCTCGCGCTGGCTGCTGCGGCTCGTGGACGCGGCGACACCGGTGGGCAGCGAGGGCACCGAGGCGCGGGTCGACCAGGTCGAGCCTTCGCTGCAGGTCAACCCGGTGGCCGGCTTCGTGATGCCCGACCACCTCGACGAAAGCCTGGAGGTGTTCGGCATCGACGGCGCGCCGATCGGCGAGCTGCTGCACGAGCCCGTGAGCGGCGGCGTGATGTGGGAGATCGCCGCCGGCCGCGAAGGCCCGGCGGATGCGGGCCCTCACCACGGCCTGCTGCCGGCGCAAAAGCCGTTGGCCGACCTGGCCGCCGCGCTGGTGGCGGCCGATGCGGCGGCGCGTGCCGGCGCGCCCCAGTCCAGCGAGGAAGCGCCGGCCGAGAGTGCACTGTCTGCGTTGCTGCGGGCGATCGACACCACCTTGTGGACGGTCGACAGCTTCGCCTCGCTCGGCAGCGAACACGTGGCCGGGCTCGTCGGCCGGCCGGTGGCGGTGGTGCGCGCGCAGCTGCGGCTCGAACTTCGACCGCCCACCGACATCGACCTCTCGGACCCCGCCCGCGCTGCCGAATGGGCGCAGGCCGAGCGTGATGCCGCCCGCCATGCGTTCCCGGTGCGCATCGGCGAGCTGACGCGCAGCGACGACGGCGTGCTCGGTTTCTTCGTCGACGACGACTACTCGCGCTTCCGCCTGGTCGACAAGGTGATCGCGGCCACCGCCGCCGAAGCCGGGCGCAGCCAGGGCCGGCTCGGCGTGTTCGAGCAGGCGCAGGCGCTGCCACCCGCGAGCCCGATCGCGCACCCGTACATCGCGGGCACCGACGACGCCGACACGCTCGCGCTGCACATCGGCCAGACGGTGACGCTGACGATCCTCATGTCGCCGGCCGGCAAGATGACGCTGAGCTCGGGGCTGCTGCCGCGCAAGCAGCTCGCGCTGGCGCGCGACTGGATCGGCACGGGGCTGCAGGCGATCGCGCCTTCGTTGCGCACGGGGCCGGTGCTGGTGGAAGTCGACCTCGCGAAGGAGGGCCAGGTGCGGCTGCCCAAGGTCTCGGTGTTCGGCAAGGACCAGAACTTCCTGTGGCGCGACACGCCCGCGAGCTGGCGCACCGATGCCATCCTCGCCGCGACCCAAAGCGCGCTGCTGCCGGACGAGCCGGCAGAGTTCCGCGAGGGCTGGATCCGCGTGGCGCCGGCCCGACCCGAAGACGAGGCACAGCCATGAGCCTCTACGACTGGCCGCCGGCACGATCCGGCGACGATGACGACGACGAACCCGGCGCGCGCGTCGCATTCTTCCGGCGCCAGCGCACCGAGCTCGACGGCGAGGTGGCGCGCCGCAGCACCGCGCGGCCAGCCCCGGGCGGGCTGCGCGCACCGGCGAACACCCGCACGAACCTGTGGCAATCGCTGGGGCCCGACACGGTGATCGACGGCCAAGTGATCGGCGCCTCGCGCGTCACCGGGCGCATCAACATGCTCGCGGTGCACCCTGACGGCGAGCGTGTCTATGCAGCCAGCGGCAATGGCGGCGTGTGGCATTCGGCCGATGGCGGCCGGCACTGGAAATCGCTGGGCGGCTTTGCCGCGACGCCGGCGCCTGCGAGCGTCAACCGGCCGGCGCAGCGCAATGCCTGCGGTTCGATCGCGGTCGACTGGAACGCCGCCGGCGGCGAAGTGGTCTACGTCGGCACCGGCGAGACCTCGCACACCGCCGATGCGCAGCCAGGGCACTCGCTCGGCGGCATCGGCATCCTGCGGGCCGTGAGGCCGGCGGCATCGGCCGCCGACGACCCGTGGACACGTGAGGCCGACAACCTGCTCGGCAACGGCATCTACCGCATCGCGTTGCAGCCGGGTGGCAGCGGCGCCATCGCGGCCACCACCGTCGGTCTGTTCGAGCGCCCGGCTGGAGCGGTTGCCGACACCGACTGGACCAAGGTCGCCGCCTCCCCGTTCGACTCCCTCGCCGTGCGCTGCACCGACGTGCTCTGGACCCGCGGCAGCGGCGCCCGGCCCGAGCGGCAGTGGGTGTGGGTGCAATCGGGCGACAAGGCGGGCCTGTGGGTACGCGCCGGGGCCGGGGCGTTCGAGCGCATCGTCGAGGCCAAGCCCACGTCTTCGGCCACGGCCACCGAAGCGCCGCGCGAACGAGCCGTGCTCGCGATGTCCGATCCGGCCCTGTCGCCCGACCAGCTCTACCTGTTCGTCGACCACGGCAAGCGCGACGGCACCGGCCTGCCGCGGCTCTTCCGCATCTCGTGCGCGACCGCCGCGACGCCGACCGCGACGCAGGTGACCGCCGTGCCCGACGTGCTCGGCAGCCAGGGCTTCTACGACATCGGTCTCGCCGTGCACCCGACGCTGAAGGACCGCGTCGTGATCGCGGGCTCGACCTTCGCGGCGCTCGCGCCGGACGGCCGGCTCCTCGTCAACAGCGGCCGCGCGAAGGACGGCGGCATCGTGTTCGCCGACGTGGCCCCTGGCCTCGGTGGCGCGCTGCTGTTCGGCCTGCCAGCGTCGCCATCGAAGATGATCGGCGCGGGTGTGCACGCCGATGTGCACGACGTCGTGTTCAGCAAGGCCGGCGCGCGGCTGTGGGCCGCCTGCGACGGCGGTGTCTACCGCAGCGACACGCCCACCGACCTCGCCGGCTTTGCCGCGATGAACGACGGCATCTCGGTGATCGAGTCGAACTACCTCACCCACCACCCCGTGTGCGACGGCCTCGTCGTCACCGGCCTGCAGGACAACGGCATCATCCGCCGCCGCTCCGGCGCCGTGTGGTTCCACGAGGGCGACGGCGACGGCGGCGGCGTGGCCTTCGATCCGACGCAGCCGCAGCGCTACGTGCGCCAGTTCACGCGCGCCGGCTGGGGCTCGTCCGACGGCAACTTCTCGCTGAAGGCGCCGGCCGCGGAGAACACAGCGGACCACTGCTCGTTCTACTCCACGCCCGCCGCGATCACCAAGTCGCGCCCCGGTGCGCCGGCGGGCCGGCAGACGATCACGCAAGTGATCGTCGGCACCTCGCGGCTTTGGTACACGGAAGACTTCGGCACCACCTGGGTCACGCTGCACAGCGCCACGCCGCCGCCCGCCGGCAACCTGACGCAGGACAAGTTCGGCGACAAGATCACCGTCTGCCGCTGGCAGACCGGCGAGGTCGCCTGGGCGCTCGGCGAAGGCCGCGTGCGCCGCTACGCACGCACCGCAGGCACCGACACGGCAGCAGGCCCCGGCACCTGGACCTCGGACACCATCCTGCAGAAGGGCGAGAAGAACAAGAAGGACACCACCTCGGCCGATGGCCCGGTGCGCGACGCCGCGGTGTGGACCGACATCGCCGTGAACCTCGATGCGCCCGGCATCGCGCGCGGCACACGTGGCGCGCTCTACCTCGGCACGAGCGGCAAGCACGACAAGGAAGACGTCGACACGCTGTACTGGTTCAACGGCACCGACAAGTGGTTCTCGACCCACTTGCGCCGCGACGGTGTGCCCGCGCCCGTGACCTCGATCGTCTGCGACCCGGCGTTTCCGGACGAGGTCTACGTCGGCACGACGATCGGCGTGTGGAAGGGCACGCGCAACCTCGCCACGCCGACGGCGCCGACATGGGCGTGGTCGTCGCGCGTCAACGGGTTGCCCGAGGCGGCGGTGGAAGACATCCAGATCCACACGCGTGGCGGCCTGCGTCTGTTGCGCGCCGCGATCGCGGCGCGCGGGGTGTGGGAGTTGCGCCTCGACACCGCAGACGTGACCGACCTTGCCTACCTGCGCGCGCATGAACACGACCTGCGCCACACACTGCCGTCGTCGCCGCTGTCGGACGACGGCGTCAACGCGCGCTCATGGCACGCGAGCCCCGACGTGCACGTGCGGCGCGCCCCGCTGAGCTGCCCGACGCCGGCCACGCTGCCGTGGACGCGCGGCGGCGGTGGCATCGAGGCCGAGAAATTGCGCCGCTACCAGAGCGCGCTGCGCGAGCGCCTCGGCGACCCGCGCATCCGCCCCACCGGGCTCTTCGACGACTGGTTCAACGAGGTGATGCGCAGCCTGGGTGCGCCACGTGTCGGCAACACCGTGCGGCTGGACGAGACCTTCTGGAAAGCGAGCATGCAGATGCCCTGGGCGGTGGCCGAGCCCTGGGGTGGCGCCGCGCCGACGCATGCAGACCTGCTCGAGTTCAGCGCCGCGCTGCCCGACCGGCCGGTGCTGACCCAAGCCTCGTGCGCGCTGCCGCGCGATCTGAGCAAGGTCGACGTGCTGGTGCAGGCGCGGTGCCTCGCGCCACTCGACGGCGCGAACGTGCGTGTCGCGCTGCTGCAGTGGACCGACCCACCGCCCGCGCGGCCGCCGGTGCGCTGGGACGACATCACCACCTGGCCGGGCGGCAATGTGCCGTGGCGCGCGGCCGTCAACGAGGTTCTCAACAGCGCGGGTGGCACGACGGCGCAAGCCTTCGGCGCGGGCTGGAAGCTCGTCGGCACCCGGCAGGGGCTGGACGGGCAGACGATCGATGCGACGCACCCCGGCATCGCGACCTTCGACCTCGACCTGTCCCTCGTGCCGGACGACCGGCTCGTGCTGCTCGTCGCGGTGATCCGCCACGGAGCCGACGTGGCGGTGCCCAGCGACACGCTCGAGAACCTGGTGCTCGGCCAGCCGAACATCGCGGTGCGCTCGCTGCGTGTCAACGGCCCGAGCGTGCAGGTCACGGCCGCGCGCAGCCCGTTCGCGACGGTGCCCTACGCACTCGAGCTGCGCAAGAGCGCCGCCCAGAACACCCGGCTCACCGCGGCGCTCACGGCGGCGCGTGCACCGCTCGACGCCGCGCAGGCCGACATGCTCGACAAGGCCGCGATCATCGTCGCCAGGATCACGCCGAACGGGCCGATGGACTACGCCGGCGTCAACGAAGACAAGATGTACTTCTCGGCGAGCCTGCTGAAGTCGGTGATGCTGTATGCGAGCTTCGAGCTGGTGGCGCAGGTCAACGCGCTCGCGCCGACGATCAGCGCACCGACCGCCCGCAAGTTCTTCGACGCCGTGGAGCGCGAGTTCAGCACCACCATCGAACGCTCGGTGCGCCGCATCAAGCCCGGCGTATGGCGCAGCACATCGTTCCCGCAGGCGCTCACCGCGCAAAGCGCCGGTGCCAACCAGTGGCGCGTGGTGATGAGCGAGGTGCACGACCGCGAGCTGCGCGAGATCTTCATCAACCAGCGGCAGAACATCACGCCGCGCAACACGATGCAGCGCCTGGGTTACTCGTTCGTCAACCGCGCGCTCGAGACCGCGGGCTTCCTGGACACCGACACCGACACCGGCCTCTGGATGGCCACCGACTACGGCGCCTGGTCCGACTTCAACGTGCCCGTGGTGACGATGAGCAAGGGCCGCAACCCGAAACCCGGCTCGTCGTCAGCGGCCATGACGGCCATCGCGATGGCGAGCCTGTGGGCACACATCCAGCGTGGCCAGCTGATCGATGCCACCGCGAGCCAGGCCATGGCAGGGGTCATCCAGCGCGGCGGCGCCTGGTTCTCCACGCTCGCCGCGGGCGTGCGGGCGACGTTCTCGTTCACCGACGTGGGCGCGAAGGTGGGCCACTCGGCGAGCGGATCGGCCAACGTGGGCTCGGTGCAGTCGGAGGCCGCCTTCCTGCAGCGCACCAGCGACAACGCGATGTTCATCGCGGTGTGGCAGAACGTGCCCGACGCGCTGGGCAGCCTGCCGATCTACCGTGCACTCGACCCCGTGATCCGTGACTGGCCCTGAAGGGCCGTGAAAGGAGGACGCCATGCGTCACATCTGCAAGATCTGTTCGCCCTTTGTTCCGGGCCTGACCAGCGAGGCGCACGCGGACGGCGACGAAGCGGCCTCTGCCGAACGCATCGACAACCTGCGCGTGCTGCCGATACGTGGCCACGGCCGCGCTCGTGCCGCGGTGGAGCGCATGAAGCTGTGGGAGAACGGCCGCACGCTCAACGTGAAGTTCCTCGACGGCAACGCCGCGGTGCAGGCCAAGGTGGCCACGATCGCCAAGGAGTGGGAACAGATCGCGAACCTCAGGCTCGAGTTCGTGACCTCGGGCAACGCGCAGATCCGCATCAGCTTTGCGGAAGAGGGCTTCTCGTGGTCCACGGTGGGCACCGACGCGCTGACCGTCGGCTCGGCGAAGGCGACGATGAACTACGGCTGGCTCGAAGCCGACACGCCGCTGCGCGAGTACCAGCGTGTGGTGCGCCACGAGTTCGGCCATGCGCTTGGCATGATCCACGAGCACCAGAACCCCGACGCGCTCGGCAAGATCCCCTGGGACAAGCCCAAGGTCTACGCCTACTACGCGCAACAGGGCTGGGACCACGACGACGTGGACTCGAACATCTTCGCGGTCTACGACGAGGACACCACCAACCACACCACCTTCGACCCGACCTCGATCATGGAGTACGCGGTGCCGGACGAACTGACCATCGGATCCTTCTCGATCGGCTGGAACACGGAGTTCTCGGCAGCCGATGTCACGTTCATGAAGCGGCAGTACCCGAAGGCCGCGCTGGCGATGACCGAGATCACGGTGGGCTCGCAGGTGAGCGCGGACATCGCGGCGGCGGGTGAGGTGGACAACTATCACCTGCCCATCACGACGGCGGCCACCTACATCATGACGACCGAAGGCGGCACCGACACCGTGCTCGCGCTGCACGGGCCGAATGACCCTGGGGCACTGCTCGCCTGGGACGACGACCGGGGCATAGGCGCCAACGCGCGCATCGTGCGCAAGCTGCAGCCAGGCGAGTACTGGATGACGGTGCGGCACAAGACGCCGGGCGGCACGGGCCGCTATTCGGTCGGTGTGAAGAAGCGGGCGTAAGCAACCCAAGGAGGCATCAACGATGCAAGCACAACAACGCAGGCTGCTCTACCGAGCGCAGATCGTGATCGCCATCGTGAGCGCGGGTCTGTTCGTGCTGACCTTGATCGATCCGATGTGGATCGAGACGCTGCTCGACGAATCGCCGGATGACGGGGACGGGAGCCTGGAGCGGTGGATCTTGCTGGGGTGTACGTCTGCGGCGACGGTGCTGGCGGGGGTGCTGGCGTGGAGGGGGCGCAGGAGGTTGGGGGCGGACGGGTAGGGGGCTGGCGGGAGAGGTTGAAAAGGCGCAGGTCTATGCGGCTGAAGGACTGCAAGAGACTGCGTGCTGCCGGTCGAGGACAAGGGATGAACGACTGCCAGGCGGGAAAGCGGTCCTACGCCACTCTGCCGGCCCGATGACCGCAGCACTCTAAGACCGGTCGCTGGTACCTCGAAGAGCGCGCGACAGTCTCACTGACTCCTTCCGGGTGGGACGAACACCCGATTCCGACCCGTTGCCGACACTCATATCGTGCAGCTGGCTGCCGCAAAGCGGACTGGTCGACGGGGAGCACCCGTGGCCACGACGCGCTCCCTGGAAATGGCGCGACCCGTCATCTTGCGAAGCGTCTTCGATACTCGACGAGACTCACACCCAAGCAACGGTTAAACGCTCGCCGAAATCCGTCCACGTTTGCGAAGCCCACCGCATTCGCCAATCGCTTGGCGGGGAGGTCTGACTCCTCGGCGAGGCGGCGGGCTGCATCGATCCTCGCCTTCTCGACGAATGCCGCAGGCGTGGTTCCCGTCTCGCTGCGGAAGACTCGCGCGAAGGTTCTCTCGCTCATGCCGGCTCGCCCGGCCAGGGCGGCCACGGACAGGTCGCTTTTCAGATGGTCGAGCACATGGTCTTGAACCTCGCGCACGTCGGTGCGCGCGGACGTCTGTGCAGCCAGGTGGGCGCTGAACTGGCTCTGGCCGCCAGGGCGCTTGAGAAACATCACTAGCTCGCGTGCCACCCGCAATGCGAGTTCGCGACCATGATCCTCTTCCACCATCGCCAGCGCGAGGTCCATGCCGGCGGTCACCCCCGCGGAAGTGAAGAGCTTGCCGTCCTTGACGTAGATCGCGTCCGCTTCCACATGCGCATGCGGGTAGGCCGATGCGAGCCGACCGGCGGAGTTCCAGTGTGTCGCCACCCGCTTTTCGTCGAGGAGCCCAGCCGCCGCCAGCACGAAGGCCCCCGTGCACACCGAGCCATAGCGCCTCACGGTGCCCGACTTGCGCCGCAGCCACTCCTGCAGCTTCACGTCGCTAGCCATGTCCTCGATGCGGGGGCTGCCCGCGACGAGCAAGGTGTCGATGGCTCCCCGGTGCGCCGCCACCGTCGCGTCGACAGCCAGACGCAGCCCGCTGCTGCTCTGGAGCATGCCTCCTTCGGCGCTGATCACCTGCACTTGATAGGCATCGGGTTGGCCGAGCTGACGCGCGGCCTCCGTGAAAACGTCTGCCGGCCCTGCGACGTCCAGCAACTGGAAGCGAGGGAAGGCGAGTATCGCGATGCGCATGGCCGTTGAAACCCGGTGATTGGCAGAAAACGTCGTACCGTGCAGCGCGTAAAAATCTGATGCTGGCAGAAAATAACCATACATGCAAATTCAGCCAAAGGGAACATGTCATGCATACGCTGCCCATCAACCCTTCGGCGCCGGAGTTCCTCGCGAAGGGAAAGGCATCCATACGCAACCTGCCGGTCAGCCTCTTCGCAGCGGTCATGGGCCTTTGCGGGCTCGCGCTCTGCTGGCGGCTTGCACACCGCAGCTTGGCGGCTCCAGCCTTTGTCGGCGAGGCCATCGGCGCGCTCGCGCTGTTCGTCTTCGTGCTGATGTCAGTGGGCTACGTGGCCAAGCTGACGAAGCACCCACGCGCGGTACAGGCGGAGTTTCTGCATCCCATGGCCAGCAGCTTCTTCAACACCATCGCGATCTCGCTTCTATTGCTGTCGACCATCGTGGCGCCTTACAGCGCGCCCGCGGCGCACGCCCTGTGGGTAGTGGGCGCGCTGGCGGCTGTCGTGCTGAGCTTCCTCGCGATCTCGCGCCTGCTGAAGGGCCAGGTCGATGCGTCGCATGCCGTGCCTGCGTGGCTCATTTCCGGTGTGGCGCCGCTCAACATCCCTGCGACCGGCGGACACATGCCCATGGCCTGGGCGGCAGAAGTTAGCCTGGTCGGCGGGGCCATAGGCCTTGTACTGGCCTTCGTGCTCTTCGCGATGATCTTCTCCCGGCTGGTGCACCGCGAGCCGTTCCCGCTCGCGATGACGCCGTCGCTGATGATCCTGGTCGCGCCCTTCGGCGTGGGCTTTCTCGCGTACATCCACATCGTGGGCAGCGTTGACCGCTGCGCTGCGCTGCTCTTCTACTTTGGCCTGTTCATGTTCGCCGTGGTCGCACCGAAGGTGTTTCGCCCGAGCGTGAGGTTCTCTCCCGGCTGGTGGGCGATCGGCTTTCCGATGGCAGCGTTGGTCAACGCTGCGCTGAGATACGCCGACTTTCTTGCCAGCGGGCCGCTTCTGTTCCTTGCGGGCGCGCTACTGAGTGCATTGAGCCTGGCGTTGGCGATCCTCACGGTGCGAACGGTGAAGGTCGCGCTGAGCGGAGAACTGTTCACCTGAACATCTCTGGAAGGCCAGCAGCGCACTCTGCCGACCTGGTTTGTCGTGGCTCCTCGAAGCGGACCTTTGCCGCTGTCCGCTGATGGCCCGTTAAAAGTCCCTCGGCTCGACGCCACACAGCAGACACTCGGCTACCACTGCGCAATGCGATCAATAAAGTACAGAACAGAGAGGCGCACCACACATGAACGGGAATCAAGCGGCAGGAGGCCGAACATCGCCGGCCATCGTTCGGTAGCGCTGGGTGTCAGTCCTTGGTCAACAACAGTTGCCCGGCTTTTTGCAGCCGGCCCTTGAAGGCGCTTGCGATTTGACCCAGCAGCCCAGGAAGTTCGACCTCGATGGCCACCGACGTCTCCAGCACACTGATTCGGCCGGGAACGGTCTGACCCATCGTAGCGAGGCTGAACGTCAGCCGGTCGCCCTCCCAGCGTTGCGTGCAGGTGCCCGTACCGCCAGGAAGCTGGCGGACGAGGTTCTCGAAGCCGCTCTCGATGCGGCGACGCGCTTCCGCACGGCCAAGTTGGTGGGGGATGTCGACCTTGAGTGGGTTGGCCATCCGTACAGGGTGACGCATCTCGAAAGACCCCTGCTACGGAGAGGCAGTAAATCAGGCGCGGCGCAGCCACCGTGTCGCTTGTGCAGCAATGAATCTAGACCAATGGGGCTGAGCCGAAATCGCCGAGAGCGCGCGTGCACAGAATGAACTGCCACTTGGGGCAGGCCGCGCCGAATCTGCGCGCGCCATGGAGGTCTCTTGCATCAGGGTCAGCGGYCACGCAGAGCCAAAAGTTATCTGTTGGCGATGTCTGGTTTGCGCCGCGGGCAGCGTTCAGTAAAGAAGGACCCGCGCGGGCAGTCGGCAGGCCAGCAGCGCGGCCGTCCCCCCGGTTCCGCCGTTGCCCGAAGTGGCGGCACCCAGTTTCCCCACCTAACGAAAGGAGCCCATGAACGCGACCCTTCAAGCCTTGAGCATCGTGGCCGTCCCGGGTCTCGCGCTCCTCCTGCCCACGCGTCTGATCATGCGGGCCAGGCAGAGCCGGTCCTGGCCCACGGTCGACGCCACCGTCGTCGACGCCCGAGTCGTCGGCACCAGCAAAGGCTTGCGACCGAAGATCCGGTACCGGTACCAAACCCCGGACGGTCCCCACGAGAGCGATCGCCTCGTCGTGGGATGGATGTGGGGCGTGTCGGGCGGAGGCCCGGAGCGCATCGTCGGGCAGTTCCCGAAGGGCGCGACGGTCCGCGTGGCCGTCGACCCTGCCGATCCGCGCTACAGCGTCTTGTTGCCCGGCCTCAGCGGCCACCAACTGCTGACCGCGATCGGCAGCGGGTTCTTCGCGACGGCGATGACCTTGCTGGCGGGCGTGACCCTGAGCGGCGACGCCCTACCCGTTCCGCCCGAGAAGTCGGCCTTTGTGGGGGAGTGGCAGGCCCCTTCGATGTACTTGTTGATCACTCAGGACGGTTCGGTCCGGTACCACCAGGTCAAAGGGGGCGCCTCCAGTTCGATGAACGGTCCGCTGAAGGGTTTCCACGGCAACGACTTCAAAGTCGGCATCGGCCCCCTGTCCAGCACCTTCGTCGTCTCCACCCCGCCCCATCGAGACGGCGTGCAGTGGAAGATGGTCGTCGACGGTGTTGAACTGCAAAAGACGGCGGATCAGGCGGGCCCGCTCCCGGTCAACCCAAGTTCGACGACCCGAAGCGCTGCCGGGGGCACTCCATCGGCGGGCGCAAGACCGTGATGCGCGCAGCACTGCTGTGGCCCGTCGCCCTGTTGCTCGGGTGCGAGGGGAGCGACCGGCCCGTGGCAGCGGAGTCCGCGCTGCCCGCACCGGCTCACGCCTCGTCCGCGTCCCGAGTCGGGGCCGCCGCACGCCAGGTCGCGTCAAGGCTGGGCTTGTCGGCGGGCGTCGACGGGGCCGAGCAGGTACAGGAGCGGATTGGCGACGGCAGCCTGGGCCCCTCGGACGTCGTCACTTACACCGTGCTCTCCGTGCCCGAAGCCGAGTTGCCGGCGTGGGCGCCGAAGGCGGCGAGGCTCGCGGGCCGACCGGTGTACCGTGCTCCGAAAGCGCTGCCCCACTGGATCAGCCCCCCGGATTTTGAGACGCTCGAGTTCTACGACGCATCGGACCTGTCGCCGCAGACCGGTTGGGTCGGGATCGCACGGGCCCGCGGCAAGGTCTATGTCATGGCAATGACGAATTGACCCCAAGCAATTCCCGATCGAAGGAAGCTCGCCATGAAAACCGAAATCCTCGTTATCACCGACCGCTCGGGCTCGATGGCCACCACCGCACAGGACGTGATCGGCGGCTACAACACCTTGATCCGCCCTGCATGGCGGTCAGGCGGGGTCGGCATGCCTTGAGTCAGTCTGGCCGACGCGCTCAGGGCGTCTGCGGCTGAGGGGGCGGCGAAAGAGCTGCCATGCGACTGCCGTAGTAACGGTTCGTTCGGTCCGTGCAATCCTGCACAGGCTGGCTGAATTGGTCTGACCGCATTGTGGCTACAGACCGGGTGGCGCTTATGGTGCCGCATCGCAACGATGCCACCGACCGACATGCCGACTACACCCGACCCCATCCTGGCTGCCGACGAACCGGCCAGCCCCGCCCGGCGTGCCTTGTCCTTGGGATTGAGCCTGTTTCCGTTGATGCCTCTGTTGCAGGCCTGTGGCGGCGAGGTAGGGCAGCAGGCGTCTGCGACTGACCCCGAGCGGGGCGCGCAAGCGGGTGCGCCGGGTGCCCAGCCCGCCTCAGTCACGGGCGTCTTCCAGCATCCCGGCCTGCTCGTCACGGAGCCCGACTTTGCGCGCATCCGCGCCCACATCGCCGCGGGCGAGCAGCCGTGGACACGGTGGTGGGACCAGCTTTGCGCCGACCGCTTCTCAACCCTGAACACCAAGCCTTACCCGCTGCCGGCCGTCTACCGGGCCGACAACAGCAAGAACGCGCTGTACGTCGACCTTGATCGGGCCTGGTTCCTGACGCTGCGCTGGAAGCTGTCCCAGGACACGCGCTACGCCGACAAGGCGGTGGAGTTCCTGGACGCCTGGGCGAACACGCTGAAGGAGGTCGGCACCGTACCCCCCGGATCGACCGCCCACGACGACCACACCTACATCCTGTTGGCCGGCATACAAGGCCACCAGTTTGCGCAGATCGGCGAGATCCTGCGCACCTACCCCGGCTGGGCGCCGGAGAGCGTGAAGCGCTTCCAGCAGATGATGCTGGATGTGTTTGGGACCATCTGTTCGGGGTTTCTCAGCAAGGTCTCCCTTGGCTCGCATGCCAACTGGGACCTGGCCTCGTTGTGCGGCGCCATGGCCATCGGCGTGTTCTGCGACCGGCCCGAGCTGTACAGGCAGGCCTGCGACTACTACGCGGGCAACAACCGCGGCAAGGTGGCGACGTTCGGCAACGGCTCCATCGTGCACAGCGTCTACTACATGCACCCGGGTCATTTCGGCCAATGGGAGGAGAGCGGCCGCGACCAGGGACATTCAACGCTCGGCATGTCACTCGGTGGCGACCTGCTGGAGATGGCCTGGAACCAGGGCGACGACCTCTACGGCATGTACAACAACCGCTTCCTGGCGGGGGCCGAGTACGTGGCGCGCTCCAACCTGCTGGACGAGAACGGCAACGTCTACCCCATGCCCTATGCGGCCGAGCAGAACCCGCCCGAACCCCACCCCTCCAGGTGGACGCAGGTGAATCAGTCGTTCCAGCACCGCCGCAATGCCTGGGAGCCGATCTACAACCACTACGTCAACCGCATGGGGCTGGCCGCGCCGAACGTCGCGCGCATGGTGGAGTGGTGCGAGCCGAACAACGGGGGCAGCAGCGACGACGTGGCGTACGCAACGCTCACGCACCGCAGGCCTGCCTATGCCGGGCCGATGAAAGCCCCGGCCGGCCTCACGGCCTATCTGCGTGACGGCCGCGCCTTGCTGTCGTGGTGGGGCAGCGTCGGGGCGGAGTCTTACGTCGTCAAACGTGGCGCGACGGCGAACGGCCCTTTCACCACACTGACCACGCTGAAAGCGAGTGAGCTGCTCACCCACACCGACGCGCCACCCAACGGCATCTGGTTCTACCAGATCATGGCCCTGGGCAGCAGCGGCGCCAGTGCGCACTCGAACACGGCGCGGGTGGCCGTTCCTGGAGAGGCCCGCTTCTCGATGCCGTTGAACGGCGCCAACGGCACGGCCGCCATCGGCGCGCTGCAGAGCCCGGCGGGCGACTGGACGACCATCGAAGGCAAGCTGCTGGACGCCGCCACCTGGGCCCCGGGGCGGAACAACGACAAGTCCGTCGCCTTCGACGGCAAGTCGTCGGGCCTGCAATTGCCGCCCGGCATCTTCAGCAACCTGGACGACTTCACCCTGTCCGTGTGGGCCTATGCCAATTCGCTGCGCACGGACACTTCCCTGTTCTTCGCCGGGCACGACGGTTATTCCTACATGCGCCTCGTGCCCAAGGGCCGCGGGGGGCTGTATTTCGGCATCAGCGGCGGGGGGTTCAACGACGAGCAGAACCTGGCCGTGCCGTGGGTCATGCCGATCCGGCGCTGGGTCCATCTGGCGGTCACGCTGCAGGGCAGCACCGGGCGGCTTTATGTCGACGGCGCGGAGGTGGCGCGGTCCGACGGCATCCTGCTGTCGCCACGGCAGGTGGGCGATCAGATCGCCTTCCTGGGTCGCGACAGCGGGCATGGGCCGTTCGATGGCCGCATCCAGGACTTCCGGGTCGACGTGGGCGCGCGGAGCGCCGCGGAGGTCGCGGCTCTGGCGAAGTAGCGGTCGGCAGGGGCGCTGGGCGCGCTGTGCGCGTGCTCAGCGCCAAATGGCGCCAGCTACCGTATCGGCAGCTTCCTACTGCAGCCTCTCGCAGTACGTCATGCCCTCGCGACGGCCATCTCCGCCAGCCGGGTCGTGTACCGTGGCGATCGTCTCTCCTGCTTGGAGGCATGGCGTGCCGCGTGTCCCTGCTGAACCGTGCTCGCCACCGCCACGGCACCCAACCCGAAGCGCTGGTTCAACGCATCCACCGCCGTCATCAGGCGCTCCGTCGCCTCTCTGGTGTCGTCGACCGACGGCTCGCTCGCTGTCGTGAACAGGTCGAGCTCTCCCTGCGACTGCGCCTGCGAGTTCAGGTCCGCCAGCATCACACCCGCCTTGACGTAGTTGAAGCCTGGGCGGTACATGCCTTCCAGCCCGCGCACAGCGGCCGCGATGAGGACCCGCGTGTCCGATGTTGGCCGAACGGGCAGGGTGATGCTCGGGCTGTGTTGGGCATCTTTCCTGCGGAATGGGCTCGTCGTGATGAACACGCGCACGGCGCCCGCCACGCTCTGCTGCGCACGCAGCTTCTCGGCTACGCGCGACGCGAACCCGCTGACGATCTCGGCGAGCGCGGCCAGCTCGGTTGCCGGTTCACCGAACGAGCGCGAGCACATGATCTGCTGGTTGGGCGCTGGCGCATCGTCGACGTCGAGGCAAGAGGTGCCGCGCAGTTCGAGCACGGTCTTCTCCAACACCACGCTGAACTGCCGGCGCAGCGAGCTCACGTCCGCATGGACCAGGTCAAGGACGGTGCGGATGCCACCCTCTGTCAGCCGGGCGGTGGTCTTGGGCCCGACGCCCCAGACGCTGCCGACCTCGGTCCTGCGCATGATGTCGTCGAGTTCGGCTCGGCTCATCTGCCCGAAGTGGCAGACCTGGGCGAGCGAGGACGGGTAGCTGCCCGGCTTGCGGTCTGCAGTCTTGGCCACGTAATTGGCCAGCTTGGCCAGCGTCTTTGTCGGTCCGATCCCCACGCTCGTCGGCAGGCCGGTCCACTGCAGCACGGTGCGGCGCAGATCGCGCCCGATGGCGACCAAGTCTCCCCGCACACCCTCGAAGTCGAGGAAGCACTCGTCAATGCTGTAGATCTCCTGGCGAGGCGCGTACTGGGCCGCAAGGGTCATCATCCGGCTGGACATGTCGCCGTAGAGCTCGAAGTTGGCGGACAGCGCGATGAGGCCGGCAGAGCGCTCGAGATGGCGCACCTCGAACCAGGGCTGCGCCATCTTGACGCCCAGGTCCTTGGCTTCGTTGCTGCGTGCGATGCAGGCGCCATCATTGCTCGACAGCACGACGACAGGCCGGCCGATGAGCGAAGGCTGGAACACGCGCTCGCAGCTGACGTACATGTTGTTGACGTCGACGAGTGCAAACACGGCGGACCTCAGGCAGGCAGCGACTTCATCACGGTCGTGACGACGCCCCAGAGTTCGAACTCCTGGTCTTCGCGAGGGTGGACATCGGCCACGGCCGGATCGGTGGCACACAGCCTGAACGCGGTGCCCTGCCGGACCAAGCGACGGCAGAGGAACTCGTGATCCACGACGGCGATCACGACATGGCCAGACGCTGGTGCGATCGCGCGGTCGACCAGGACGATATCGCCTTCGTCGATGCCAGCTTCGCGCATCGCATGGCCGGTGATACGCATCATGAAAGTGGCCTGCTGGTTCCTGATGAAGATGTCGTTCAGGTCCAGCCGCGTGATTCCGGACTCGCTCGCGGGAGACCCGAAGCTGACGGCGACACTGGTGCGAGGAGGCTGGGCAGAAGCAGCGCGGTCTCTCCCGAGGCGGGCTGCATGAACCTCGGATGGATCGTCCATACGGTTACTCCAGCGGCGGCACGGTGAACTCCAGAGGGTCGACCCGTTGGCCGTTCACGTAAGCATTGCCTTGCCTGACCTCAATCAGCATGGCGCCAAACCGGCTCTCCCACACGTAACGCTGCACCCCTTCAGTGGCCAGCGGCAGCTGAGGCTCCTGGAAGACATCAACCCCGAGGAGAACCTCAGGCAGCAGGGGGGCGTTCATCGCAGGACTCTTGAAGTGGGGCGGGCTCTATACTGTATATCCATACAGCACCAATTGCCAGGCAGATCGACGGCTCGCACCTGCACGACGCAGATCGTGGGATGGCGTCCGGATGCCGGGCGGATCACCATGGGCTTTCGATTCAGCTCAGGAACCTTCCATGGCCTCAGTTTCAGTCGCGCGGAGCACCGTACGCATGCTGCTGGAGTCCTCGCCGGCGTACCGTGCTCTTCCTCCCGACAAGCGGCGCGACATCGGCCACGACACAGTGCGTGTGGCGTCCTACATGGCAGACCCCCATGGCCTGCTGTCGAAGAAATCACGCGTGACCACCGCGCGTGCGCCAACGAAGGGCGCACGAGCGCGCGGCCCGGCCGCGGCGCATCTGGCGGTGCTGGGCGATCCGCGCGTGCTCGACGCATCTGCAGCTGCTGCGGCGCTTCTTCAGCAAGTCGACTTCCCCGAGTTCGTCGCAGGCTTGATCCAAGGTACTTTCAACTCCATCCTCAATGCGTCGATCGAGCAGATGAAGGCCTATGGCAAGTTGATCGAGCAGGTGGCTAAAACCGTCGACCGCTTCAAGGAAAACAGCATCAGCGATGCTCAGGCCAGGGATTGGCTCACGCAACGGTTTGCCGCACAACTCGAGCTCGATCCGCGCGGCCGGCTTCGCTGGTGCGTCGCCCCTGACGCGGGAGCCAAGGGCCTTGCTTCGGCGCTGTTGATGTCCAGCCCGAGTGTCGATACGCGAGATCTCGTGGCGGCAGCCAGGCGACGCCTGGCCATCGATCGCCAGCAGTTGCTGTCGACAATGGTGATGATGGGCATCAACCGGGTGGTCGTCACAGACGGGAAGATCGTGGCTCGTGTCGGCGACAGCTAGGAATGGACTAAAGCGAGCGCCGAGCGTCTACACCGAGTTGAACTGAATAGGCGTTTCCGATTCGCGGCGGTCCCGTTTTGTACAGCGGTTGCCGCTCCTCGGGGCTTCTACCTGAACTCACGCTCGCCAGCCTGCCTCTGGAATGTCAGGCGTCGCTCGACGCCTCATCGACGAAGAATGGTCGAGCTCAGCCACAGTCAAACCGGTCCCTGATCAGCCTGCCCAGAACCGTTGGTATGGGCAACAGAAGACGTTTTAGGATCGTCTGTCGACGAAGATGAAAGCGCAGCGACCACGGTCCCAAGTGCTCCGAGTACCAGAGAGGTAATCAGTGGGTGGGCCAACGCAGTCTGGGTCACGTTCACGCCAGCGGCGGACACGCCCTGAACGGAGTGTTTTGCGCCGTTGACTGCCCCATTCATGAGCTTAGATGCCTGGGCGCCCAGATCGCCCGCGGCCCGAGTCACAGCATCTTTCGATGGGATTGAATCCGCGAGCCTTGCATGCAATTCGCTCAGCTGCGCCTGTATGGCCGCGTACTTGTCAGACGCGTGGCTGCCGATGCCGTGCCAGGACGTCGGTTTCTCGCGTTGCCGAGTGGCTCCCGCGATCAATGCCATAACGCCAGCACCCACGGCGGCCGACACCGCGACGGCAACGAGCGGATGTTCGGATATGAACTCGCTCAATGTGAATGTCTTCCCGGCCTGCGAGGAAGTCGGCAAGCCCAGGGGTTCAAGCTCTTCATTCATGGAAGCTCCTGCGGGTGGGGATTGAAATGCTGTTTCCGCGATCTTCGTGAACGTTGGCCGCGGTCAAGGCTTGCGCGCTGGTCGAGTCGTCTTGGGCGGAGATTGATGCGCTGCCATTGATGGTCCTCGGGCGTGGGCCGTGTCGACGTAGATCACCAATCATCACGAGGGGCGGGAAATCCAATTGCAGGTTCTCGCGCCCGTCCTGTGTAGGAGGAGGGCGCGACCGGTGATTTGCGTGAGGAAACGTTATTGCCCATCGAGCGAAGCACGCCTGCCGCGAGACGCGAATGCAGATCCGGGCGAGTCAACGCCTTGCCTTGCTACTTTGCGCGCCAGGTCAGCGTGCGCGCTCAGCAAGTATTGAGGCCAGGGTCCTTGCGTCGTTCGCGACCGAGCGGTTCGGAAGGCGGTTGAGCCATAGACCAAGCGGCGCTTCAGATGCTTCGTGGATCCGGACGAGTTGCCACTGTTGGTCTACGAACCCTGACGAGTTCACGCGCACTTGCCTCCAGCGATGATCGACCATATACTGAACTAAATGGTTCAGTGTTTATCCCATCTCGACGCCTCCTTCGCCGCGCTGTCTGACCCGACTCGGCGCGGCGTGATCGAGCAGCTCTTGCGACAAGACTCCTCGATCACCGAGCTCGCCCAGCGCTTCCAAATGACACTGACGGGCATGAAGAAGCACGTCGGCGTGCTGGAGCAGGCGGGGCTGGTCACCACTGAGAAGGTAGGGCGCGTGCGAACCTGCCGGCTCGGGGAGGGCGCGTTGGACGAGGAGTGGGCCTGGCTGGAACGCTACCGACGCATGTGGACGGCGCGCTTCGATGCGCTGGACCAGGTCGTCGAGGAACTGAAACGCAAGGAGAGAGACGATGGTCGAAAGAAGTGAGCGCGCGGGCGCGAAGCATCCCACCTCCGTGGAGCGCAAGTCCGACCGTGAAGTGGTCGTCAGGCGCATCTTCGACGCGCCCGCACGCCTGGTGTTCGAGGCTTGGACGCGGCCTGAGCTGTTCAAGCAGTGGTGGGTGCCGCAGTGGATCGGCTTGGTGCTGTTGTCCCTGGAACAGGACGTACGCGTGGGCGGCGGCTACCGCTTGGTGTTCGACCTCGGCGACTCGAAGACGATGGCTTTCTTCGGCAAGTACATCGAAGTAACGCCGCCGTCTCGCCTATCTTGGACGAACGAGGAAAGCGACGACGGCGCCGTGACCACCGTCACGTTCGAGGAGAAGGACGGCAAGACGCACCTGACGTTCTCCGAGCTCTACCCGACAAAGGAAGCGCTCGACCGCAACATCGGAAGCACGGAGGGTCTGCCCGAGCAGTTCACGCAACTGGACGCGTTGCTCCCGACGCTCATCTGACGGCGGGGAGCGCTCCGCGGTCGAGGTGGACTTACTGAATATCGCTCGATCCCGAGGTCAGAAAGGCGAGCGAGGCAGCCGGACCGATTGTTGCGAAGATGGACAACTCGGTCTTGGTGCCAACCTCTTTCTCGCCTGCGAAATGGTCTCTTCCGCATTGGACGACACAGTTGGCTGGGACGCGGTATCAACGCCCCATGCTGCTTCAGTCGGGCCTACCACGCTGACGACCGGCTGCGCACCATCAACGCGTTGGCTCATGCTTCGGGGCACGCGAGGTGGTCCAAGCCGCCCAAGAGCGCGCGCGGTGCCTTCCGACAGGTTGTTAGGGGTTTCCATGGAATCAAGCCCCTTCGCTCCATTACACCTCTCGTCGGACGGGTCGCGACCACTTCGTACATCTGGAAAAAAGAGCCCCCGTCGCCTGACAAGCAGACGACAGGGGCAAGTGCCGCTTCAGCCTTTCAGCCAAGCACCTCGGTCACGATGCCGGCGCCGACGGTCTTTCCGCCTTCGCGCATCGCGAACCGCATGCCGTTCTCGATGGCCACAGGCTTGTTCAGCTCGAAGCTGATCTGCGCCTGCGCGCCTGGCTCGACCACACCGGTTTCGGTGTCGACGCGAACGACACCGGTCACATCGGTCGGGCCGAAGAAGAACTGCGGCTGGTAGCCGGAGCCGAACGGGGTGTGGCGACCACCTTCGTCCTTGCTGAGGACGAAGATCTGTGCACGCCCCGTCCGGTACGGCTTCAGCGCACCGGGCTTCACGACCACCTGGCCTCGCACGACATCGTCGCGCTTGACCCCACGCAGCAGCAGGCCGACGTTCATGCCAGCCCGAGCCTCGGCGACGTCCTTGTGGAAGGACTGCACGCCGGTCACAACCACCTGCTCGTCGTCGGCCGAGCTGAGCCCGACGATCTCCAGGCTGTCGCCCACGCGGATCACGCCACGCTCGACACGGCCGCTGACCACGGTGCCGCGGCCTGCGATGGTGTGCACGCCTTCGACCGGCATCATGAACGGGGCGTCGTAGTCGCGCACCGGGTCAGGGATGCGCGAGTCCAACGCGTTCACGAGCTCGACGATGCATTGCACGTCCGCACCGCCCAGGTCACCGCGTTCGGCGGCGGCCAGGGCCTTCAGCGCGCTGCCGAAAACGAAGCAGGCGTCGTGGTAGCCGTGCAAAGCCAGCAGCGTGCCGATCTCCATTTCGATCAGCTGCTCGATCTCCGCACGGTCACCCTCGGCAACGAGGTCCATCTTGTTCACGAACACCACCATGTGGCCCACGTTCACCTGGCGCGCCAGCAGCACGTGCTCAATGGTCTGCCGTGCCGCGCCTTCGGTGCCGTCCACCAGCAGGATCGCGCCGTCCATCTGCGACGCGCCGGTGATCATGTTCTTGATGTAGTCGGCATGCCCAGGGCAGTCGATGTGCGCGTAGTGACGACTGTCCGACTCGTACTCGACGTGCGAGGTGTTGATCGTGATGCCGCGCTCGCGCTCTTCCTTCGCGTTATCGATCTGTCCATAGGACAGGGCACGGCCGCCAATGCGCGCGGCCTGCACGAAGGTGAGGGCGGCCGTCAGCGTCGTCTTGCCGTGATCGACGTGGCCGATGGTTCCGACGTTCACATGAATCTTGTTGGTCATGGGTTTCTCCAGTTTGCGTAAAAAGCCGATTCGTTTCGCTGGCCAGGCGAAGCGGTCGGCGGGGTTGTCGGCGCGCGCGCCAGACTTGGGGTGCCCGCCATGCGGGCGAAAAAAAACCTGCGAGGTGTGGACCACCCGACAGGCTTTCTTGCCTGAAGGATGGACCTCCAGGCGCACAGGTGCCCAGAGGGTCTACACGAACCACTCCACCGAGTTGATGCACCGCACTGCGCTGGCAGCGCGTGCGGTGCAAAGACGTTCTCGTTCGTGGCTCATGTGCAGATCTCCAACGCGGCAAGCAGAAAACAAAAAACCCGGTGGCTTGGGGCCTACCGGGTCTTTGCAAACTCAGGAGGCGAAGCCCCCGGACATGAAAGGCTCTATGAAGACAATTCGGCGCGATAGGCGCGCAGCGACGCCGCCGCTGTGCGGGTCATCAACGCGTCTTGCGAGGTAAGGAACTGCTTCATAGATTTCTCGTGCGGGCCGCTGGCCGTAGCGCGATGGTGAGTATTCGGGGACGGAGACTAGCACCGACATAACGATTCGGCAACAGGGCGTTGCGACTCCCGCCAGGAGATCTTCGTCCGCAATGCTTGCGTAAGCGAAAGATTGACGTGGTCGGAGCGGGCAAAGGCGAAGCTGGTAGAGGCCTCACTCGTAGCGCAATCTAACGGCCGGGTTTGAAGCGCCATGCAACTCCGAATATTTCAGAAGGAAAGGCAGCAAAAAAGGCACACCTATCATGGCTTGCATGTCACACGGAGGGCACATGACCGCACTGAACCTCGACCCCGAACTAAGAGCCTTGGATCGCAGCATTGAGAAGGCTCGTATCGGCGTGTATGTTTGCTTGGGCGCGTCGATCGTCGCTTACGTCGTTTGGTTCTGTCTCTGGAAGAGCAAAGTGGTCGGAGAAGCGCCTACGAGCGGCGGCTCCATGGGTGACTTCTTTGGTGGAGTGCTCAACCCGATCATCTCTTTCGCGGCGTTTTACTGGTTGACCAAGGCGGTTCGACTGCAGAAGCAGGAGTTGGCGGAGACGAAGTCTGAACTGGCCAAGTCGAGCACGGCACAAGTTCAAGCCGTTCGAATCTCCGCGTTGACTGCGTTAGTCGAGGCTCATACGACAGAGATCAGCTACCGGCGAGATCACCTCGCTTTCTTGATGCGGCAGAAGTACGAAAGGCCTGCAGGAACTTGGTACAGCATGCGAGGAAAGGTCCTCGGGCCGGACGCGTTCGAGCGGATGCTTCTAAATCTAAACACCGGGATTACCGTGCGTAAGAGCGAGCGTGACAAGTTCGCGCTGGAGCTTCGCGAGATCCTGGGTAGCGTCCGTCCAGCGGAGGTCGTTGCATATCAGAGAGAGGTGCAGACCGCACCGGACGACGAGAGCTGAGGGACGATGGCTAGTCCTTGTCAAAGATTCGAACTCCAGAATCGGCCGAGTTTCAGCACAGCAGCCCGGGCAGGCATAGATCGATCTTGAAAGTCTGCGATCAAGCTGGCAATTCGCATGCGCCGCAAGTCTCTGCTGCCGCAGCTTTATGATCCGTATCGTCCAAATATGGTCTCGGCAGCACTATGCTCAATCCGAATGAACCTGAATTTTGGCGGCAGCCGCCGGTCATGGATCTCAACTCCGGCGCGGTGCCTATCACGGTCGGACAGACCAACAAGGCTTGGCGGGGCTTGGTCCAAACCAGCGGCAGCACCGAGCTGTCAGTTCCGGTCGTCCTCAAGTGGATTCCCACTGGCCCGAAGCTTTCAATTGAGCTGGCCTGTGCTATTACGTCGTCAATCTTGAAGTTGCCAGTTCCGCCAGGAATGCTGGTCCTTGCCGACCCGGACCAGTTGCCCGGCCTGCCAGCAGCAGGGCGTCGGATGGCTGAGGCCAGAAAGCGCGTCGTCTGCTTCGGCAGCCGACTGCAGTGGCCAGACGATACCTTTGAGCGGCTGAATCCCGGCGACACCGCCGCAGCGGAGCACACTTGGGGCATTGTCTGCAACACGAAGGTGGGAAGCAGAGGTGCGGCCTGGGATGAACTCATTGCCAATCCGGACCGACATCCCGGAAACCTTGTCTACGACGGGTCGCGACACTGGCTGATCGACCATGACTTGGCATTGCAACCGTTAGCATCCGTAATGCGCAGATTCGCCCAACGAATGGTTCGTATGCAGGTTGCAGAGCACAGGGCGTCGGTCAATCAACTCGCTGATCAGATGAAAAAGCGCCGGCCGGAGGACCATGGAATACAGGGTCAGCCTGACAAGTTCCTGCGGGACCGTTCAAAGCTGCAGGCCGCGATGAACTTTGTTCGGGGATGGGTGACCGGTGACGCGGAGCTGGACCCAATATTCGTCGACACCGAGATCGTTCTGAGGTCTATCGATGCTCGGCTGCCAGCCCTCGCGCTTATGTTGCGAGATCGTTTGGGTATGAGGGAAGGAAGGTCGCTATGGCGGATGGAAGACCACTCCTAGCCGAGTTAGTGTCGTTCAAGCCCCCGACCCTGACCGCGCGCTATGCGCCAGTCATGTGGGAACCAGTTGCGGGAACCGGGGAAAAGATCGTTGCACTTATCTGCGTGGAGCCGCATGGACCAAATCAGCTGCACATTGACCGCGCCACGTATCCCGTGCTGTCGCAGGAACGACTGCGCCAGCTGTTAGGGAGGCAGCGTGCGGCATCTGCTACCGGAGTACTTGAGGCTTGCGCTGGCTTCATGACGGAGCGGCAGCGACATGGCTCTCCGATCGTCGAGCTTCGACCTCTCTTTCAAAGCTTCACGGTCGGCCCCGTTATGGTGGCACGAGCAAACTCTGTAGCGCAGCTTCTGGACGCAGCAGTTCGAAGCGTCTCCGCCTTTGGAAGTGCTGAGCAAATAGCGGGGGCGACACGCTCGGAGGCCCTGAGACACACCATTCGAACGGCAGAGTTCTTGAGAGCAATCAAGACGACGCTGTCGAGCAACGACAGCAGATTCGAGAATAGCTTTGACGTGCCGCTAACCTTGGCCGGCGTTGAGGACATCACGATAGATTTCGCGGCGGGGCCACTTCTGGTGCAAATGACCAGCCTTGCCGCGRCGAAACGGCAAGCAGACCGAACCAAACAGGAAGTTCAAAGCAAAATATTTGAACTCGACTTGGCTCGACGTGAGATGTCTGCGGCAGGCGTTCAACCCGCTCTCTTGATCAACATGGATGCGATGAGCGCATCACAGTCTTCCGAGCCCTACGAGTGGGCAACGCGGACGCACGAACGAGTGAAGCGTGTCGCAGAAGCTTCCGGTGTAAGAATGTTCGAAGCACCCTCGATCTTGTCCGCAGTCGAGTGGCTCTGCGACGTCGCTTCAGCAGCGGCGTCACACCGACAGCGTCAGTACTGATTTCCAACACACCGCCTTGCCAGCCCGCGTAGGCGCGTCAATGGTGATTTCCAATCCAATGCAGTTCTGGCTGGGACAGAAGACGATCAGGTGCTCACTCAGCTGCTTTCCCGGGTGAGAATTCGTCTGTTCTATAAGCGAGTTTGCGAGATGAGCGTTGAATCGGCCGCAAGAAGGCGCAACGAAAAAGCGACGGCACCGCCCGAAGGCAATGCACGTCGCTCAGCTGATCAAATCAGCGACAGGTTAGATGTAGCGGATCGATGATCCACCGGACGACGCAACCAGGTTGATTGCGTGGATGCAATCTTGCTGGTTGTAGTAGCCCTCGCCAGAATTGGCGATCTTCTTGTTGTTGCTCGCTTCCAAATACCAACGCCATTGGTTGGCTGCATCGCGATACACGTAGTACACCATGTTCGCGCTCCTCAACGGCCAGACTTGTGTTTGGTCGCATCGACCAGCACATAGCCTTGGTTGGGTTTTGGAGTTGGAGGCAGCGGGTGACCCCGCACACCAGTGACTTCGTTTCCGGTGACTGGATTCTTGTACTGGCCAGAGATTGGGGCAGGAGTGCCCGGAGTCAGTCTTTTACCCATGATTTGGGATTTCCTATAAAAGCGGCGCACGCCCACGGGTCTTCCCCGAGCCTAATTGACGCTACCGTCAACTTGCGTGAAACTACTTTTCCGATGGGCTGCGCGACGGCTTGTCGGAGGTAGATGGGTTGGGTATCAGTCGTCTGTTGCTTTCCTCAGCTATCTGCTAGTCCAAGTTCACTAGCTGAACTGCCTTCCACGGGCCAGTTGCACCAGAGAGGTTGGGGGCCCCGCCACAGGGCTTTCTTCCTCTCGCCTAACATCAGATCGTTGGCAGACTCCATTAGCGAGTGCCAACCATTCCACAGATTATGCCGATCCGCTCTTGCGCCGCAAGGGGCCGCCGTTGGATATCTTGTGCACACGCCGGTGTTTTCCCGTCACCTCAGGCACCTTCCTCTTAAAAAGGCTCATCACCGTTTTCTTGTGCACAGGTTGTGCAATAGTTGCCCACAAAGTTATCAACAGAAATTGTGGATAAGCTTGTGGGAAACCGCTCAAGAAGCCTGGATACATGAACAGGCCATTTTTGTGCGATGCGGAAAGACAGATACAAAGCGTTACTTATTTGTCGAAAATGCTGGTTGGGTGATCACCACGATTTCAGTCTAACTCGGTGCCGTTTTCGTAACAGAACAGCCGGATTTCTATCCGACTGGGTAGCGCAAGACAGCACGCTCGCCGAACGATGCGCATCGACAGACCTTGGGCTGGGGCCGCTCCGTTGGTGGATCGCAGTGACGAATCGCAAAAATGCGTCTTCACTTGGTGACTGCGGTCGTGCAGTCTCCAAAACTCTGGTGCCAGCCGACGCGATGTCACTCGTCGCTCGCCTGGGCGTTTCGCCGCCCATCGGAAACGTCATCGAGAAGACAAGGCAACTACGGCACTCGAGCGAGGGCTGGGACGTAAGCCCACGGAGACCGAGCCATGTAGTCGCATAGCCTTCCGAACGGGCCGAGCGCGTACCAGCTGACGAGCATCTTGAGTGGGGAGGCTTAGAGCCCGAGTTCAAACTTGAGCTTCGCTGGGTCAGACGCTGGCCGGCCGAAGGACATTGCTGCTGCCGGGCAATGATCGTGCAGGCGATGCAAGAGCAGCATCCGAGCGTTGCGCAGGCCTTGCCCAATTGCGTCGGCGTCCTTCGCGCTCACCACTTCCACGACCCTGGTCTTGGAGTTCATGTTCTTGCCAATTGACCTCGTGCGGTCCTTTGGATCCGCAGGGTCTGCCTCCCAGAGCCCATGCACGAAAGTGTTCCGCTGGCGAACCAGCTCGATAGTCTTGTCGACTATTGCTTCGAGGTCCGCCCACCCCACTGGTTGAGCCGCTTCCGTTCTGTCTTTGAGGTACTCGCGAAGGACGGCGAGCTTAGGACCAAGGTTGTGAGGGACCTTCGCGACTGGCGCAAGATGGCCTAAGTAGTCGACTACCTCATCATCGAGAATTGCGCTATGCACCGCGATCTTGCCGATTGCGGCGTACTCTCTTGGACCTAACGGAACCATCGACTTCCCCAAGACTGTCGATGAATAGTAGTTCCATTGATGACAGGCTGGATGCCAACTGTTCGGCCTCCGTTGTCAGGCAGTGTGCCGCAATCCACGTCAGCTGCGAGTTATGAGCCCTCAGTGGCTCAGCTCTTCGGCCGCCGTAGTGGATTAAGAGCTTGGTTCCTATCCAAACGGCGATCGAGCAACTTAACAAAATCGATCAGACCCACGCCAAGCGCGTCGGTCCAACGCTTCAATTCCACAACGTCGAGGCGACGCACTCCGCGCTCGCATTTACTGACGAACGTCTGATCCTCTCCGATCCGCGCTGCCAGTTCACTCTGGCTCAGGCCGACTCGGTCGCGAGCCGCTCGCAACTCTTCAATGAAGAGCGAGTAGGCGGCGGAATGGAGTGGCTTGGACATCGGCAACGTGTGTTGGTTGCCGAGCTTCCAAGCGAACTTGTACTATGCGAAAATCGCTTTCCCTGTTTAAGAATCGACTCATCGGTCGATGGGTACTTGGGTCGACGAACGTCTGGTCTGGAGCAAGTCATGGACGAAGGCCTCTTTGAAAGCGATGCTGCATGGCAATCCGTTCCGCTGTGCCGGCGGTATTGCCTAGTGCGCTTCGAAAACCTTTCCGTCCAGACGGCGAAAGACGTCGCCTCATTCGGCACAGTCCTATGGGCATTCGGTTTTCCCTCCGGTGCCGAGTACGAAGTGCTAGGCGCTTGGCCCGTGAGAGAGCCAACCGCAACGTGGTGGACGGACGTGTTTGCCGACCTCCAGCTGCGAGGCGTGGAACGGATCGAGTCTGTCGTCGGTGTTGAGCCCCCAATGGGCGCTGCGGCCTTGCTGCGGGAGGACTCAAGGGCGGAATCTCTCGGAACGGCTCAGCCTTCGGCCTGCTTACGTGCTAACGCTTCCCTGCGATGGCGTGCTGCCGATCCGCGTTGCCACACTCCATTGAGGGAGTCGCTGCGCCAACGAATCGTTCCGTCGAGCGAGAGCGCCGCACAGCGACTGCAGTCTCTCGCATCTAAGGCGATAGCCCGGCACGGTGCCTTCAGCAACTTGGAGGAAGCCTGCTCGTTCGTCATTGGCGAATTGAGGCGCGCCGAACGAAGGATCGTTGCGTTTCGCACCGACGTCAAAGCACCAGTGGACTCTCGTTCTCAGCATCACACCCAGCGTCGATCGGCTGCAACACCGAGTCGCATAAGCCTGAGCTGATCACAGCGCATGGCCACCAACTGGCAAACCGCGTTTCTCCGCGTCAGGGCTGCTCTGATGCGACGCGGCCGCTCCACACACGATGCAGATGATCTGGTACAGGAGGCTTGGGTGCGGCTTGCGTGCTACGAACGCTCGCAGCCGGTGGACCGGCCGGAGGCGTTTCTGATGCGCACGGCGCTCAACCTCTCGATCGACAAGCACCGAGTGCAGTCGAACCACGGTGAAGAGGTGGTTCCCGACGAGGTGGTGTTGGTCGACACGAGCCCCGATGCCGAGGCCGTGCTGCTCGCCCGGGAAAGAATGGCTCGGCTTGGCGTCGGCCTGGGGCGCTTGAGCGACCAGACGCGCGAAATCTTTCTCGCCCATCGTGTCGATGGCTTGAGCTACCGGGAGATCGCGGAGCGTCACCAGTTGGCCATCAGCACGGTGGAGAAGCACGTGGCCAAGGCGACGCTGCAGCTCACCACCTGGATGGAAGGCTGGTAGCCCGATCTGTTTGCCTTCTGCGCCTTTGCTTCGAGGGGGCCTTCGCTTCAGCCGCGCGATTCCAGCAGGCCGTGCTCGGCGGCCCGGCGGGCGGATGCCTTTCGGTTGGGGCAGTCGAGCCGGTAGTTCAATCGCTGGAACCGGGTGTCCACGGCAGAGGGGCTTAGGCCGGTGCGGGCAGAGATCGCCTTGGTGCCCAGGCCTTGCCACTCCAGGTGCAGCAACGTGATGTCGATTTGTTGCAGTCGCGCGGCCTCTTTGAGGCTCACGCTCAGGTGGCGTGTCACCCAGTCGTGGAGCTCGGCCGCCAGCGATCGGGCCAGCGCCCGGACGATGCGGGCATCCTCGCCTTCGAACGCCGCGTGGCGCCGACTGCCCAGGCACAGCATCTCGACCCGGTGCAGGTCGGGGCCGGCCGGCGTGGGCACGATCAGGCACGAGGCGAAGCCGTGCTGTTGCGCGAGCGCAAGGGCCTCTTGATCGGCCAGTCCGTCGACATGGACCGCGCGGTCGGTTCCCGGGCTGCTGTGGGTGCGGGCGAATCGGAACCAGGGATGGTCGGGGAGGGGACCGCGCTGCTGTTGTCGATGGGCGAACGCGGGATCGCACGCGAACAGGCTGAAGCTGAAGGGCTCGCGTTCGGCTTCGGTTTCCGGGATGGCAACGCTGTAGAGACTTGCGGCAGCCCCGATCGCCTCCGTGGCGCTCACCAGCGCGTCCAGAAGTTGCGGTGGCCCCTCGGCGCCCTGGAGCTGAAGGATGAGCTCGAGCGCACGAGCCGGGTAGAGCGCGTCTGGTCCGACGTCGCTTCGACCGATCGACACGGCCTCATCGATCGAAGAGATCATCGAGCTGCGCCTTGATCTGCGTGAACAGCAGCGGATCCCGGAACCTCATCGGATCGTCCGCCGTGCAGGCGTCGAACTGGTCACGGGTCCTGAAGAGCGTCCACCACTCGGCGTCCGTCGGGTGCCGCGTCGTGTGGCCTGCGGCGACGCCCGAGCGGACCTTGACGAGGCGGATCTGGCCGCGATGCGGCCGCTCCCGCGGGTGGGCGGTTGGTCGTATCGACCGCAGATTGGCGAATGGGCTTCGTTTCGACATGACGGCTCCCGTTGGGTCCATGCGTCCAAGATCGTCTTCTTTGGTCGAGATGCTCAGTTCTTGCGCCTTGCGTTTCAACACGCCGATCGGATAGGAGAGAAAGCGTTCGGTCTTTTCTGGTCTGGTGCGCGTCCTGTTCGGTGGATCGCCGCGTGTGGGTTCTGCGATCCGTTGGTCCTGGGTTCCAGGGTGGTGGCGGTCGCTGGGATGCGAGAAGCGGAGGACCAATTTTCCGGAGGCGCCTGCGCGCGAGCGTTCGGCCCAGAAACTTTGAACAACGTCGCTTTCGTTCGGTGTCGTTCGCGGTTCTTCTCGCAGAATGTGCGCATGGCGGGCCGTGGTCCGCGCGCGCTGTTCACGGCACGCGGACGGGCATAGGATCACGGCCGATGTCGAACACCTCTGGGTCCTTGTTTTTGCGATGGTCAAGAACTGGCAAATCGTTTTCTCTCGCATCCGGGCTGCGCTCATGCGCCGTGGCCGGACGGAGCACGATGCCGAGGATCTGGTGCAGGAGGCCTGGCTGCGGCTTGCGAGCTACGAGCTTCGGGAGACGGTCATCGAGCCCGAAGCGTTCCTGATGCGCGCGGCACTGAACCTGTCGACCGACGCCCATCGTGCCCGCATGCACCACGGTGAAGCAGTGGTGCTCGAAGACGATGTCCTGATCGATGCCTCGCCCGGCGTCGAAGACGTGCTGCTGGCGCGCGAGCGCGCGGCGCGACTGACCGTGTGCCTCGATGAACTTCCCCAGAGGACGCGGGAGATTCTGCTGGCGCATCGGCACGAAGGCCTGCGCTACCAGGACATCGCGGCTCGGCACGGCGTGAGCGTCAGTGCGGTGGAGAAGCACATTGCCAAGGCGATGCTGGTGATCACGAGCGGGATGGAAGGGTGGTACCCATGAACCCGCGTCAGGGCGGCCTAGCAGGTGGCGGTGACGAGGGTTCGCCGCGCGTGACGCGTGACATTGCTGCAGAAGCGGCGGTCTGGATCGCGCGGCTGCACGGCCCCGACCGGTCGCCGCAGATGGAGCGCGAGTGCCGCGAGTGGCAGGCTCGCTCCGCCGCACATCGCCTGGCGTTCGAGCGTTGCACGGACACCTGGGAGGACGTGGCAGGCGTGACGTTGGGCCAGGCGTATGCAGCGACCGGTGCTCAGCGCGCGCAACGAGAGCAGCGGGAGCAGGGTGGGGTACATCGCCGCCTCTCTCGCTGGGTGCTGCCGTTGGGTGTGGCCGCGTGTGTGTCGCTGGGCGCGGTCGCGCTGGTGCTCTGGCGCGACATGGGGGTCTACACGACTGGGGTGGGTGAGCAGCGCGTCATGGTGCTGGACGACGGCAGCCGCCTGTCGCTCAACACGCGCTCCCGGGTCCGGGTGGACATGGACTCGCGCCGGCGGACCGTGGATGTCGACGAGGGCGAGGCCCTGTTCGAAGTGGCCAAGGATCCGTCGCGGCCGTTCGTCGTGCGGGTGGCGGGCAGTGAAGTCGTGGCCCACGGCACCGTCTTCTCGGTGCGCTGGATGCCGGACCGCGCGGAGGCGGGCAGGGCACTGGACGTGACGCTGATCGAGGGCCAGGTAACCGTGCAGGCGGAGCCCGGCAAGGCAGGCGGGCTGGCACCCGCGGCGCCGGTGGAGATGCAGCCGGGAGACCGCGTCCGTCTGGCGCCCGGGCCCGATGCGCGCGCGGTGCAACGGGTGGACCGCCCGCGGCTCGAGGGCGTGACGGCCTGGAAGCGCAATGAGGCCGTCTTCGACGACGTGGTGCTGAGCGATGCCGTCGCAGAGATGAACCGTTATGACCGAACGCCGGTCGTCCTGGTCGGCCCTGCCTCGCTGGGTCTGCTGCGCGTGAGCGGCACCTTCCACCTCGGCGACACCACGAGCTTTGCGTATTCCGTGGCCCACTTGCACGGCCTGGTGGTCCGTGCACGTGCTGGACGATTGGAGTTGTCCAACCCTCCATAGGAATACCCCTGGCGGAATACTGCTCGACAGCAGCGTCATCTCGTTGTCCCCAACCCGACAAAGAGAATCACAGATGCCGCGCAACGCTTCTCCCAGACCCTCTTGCGCCCGCCGCATGCGCATCGGCGCGCTGGTCGCGCTTCTTCTTGGCTCCGGCCTCGGCTGGAGCATCGCCTTCGCCTCGGAGGCCACGGCTGCGGCGCAGTTCCGCATCGATCAGCCTTCTCGCAACGTGGCCGAGGTCCTGCGGGCGATCGCGGCCCAGACCGGTGTGTCGGTGCTGTTCGATGCGGCCGTGGTCACCGGTCGGACGTCGCGCGCCGTGTCGGGGCAGTTCACCGCCGCCGAGGCCATCGTTCGTGCGCTGGACGGTACCGGCCTGACCGTCCGCGTGATGGCCGATGGGTCGATCGTGGTGCGGCCTCCCGGTCCGCCGCGTTTCGCGCCCATGAGCGGTGCTGCGGCTTCGGCTGCCGATGGCGAAGGGACCGAAGCGCCGCTTCAGGTGTCGCAGGTGCCTCCGGCTGAGGTGCCGCCGGATTCTGCGTCCGTGTCTGCGTCGGGTCCGCGGGCGATCGATTCCGGATCGCGTCTCGAGCGGGTCGAGGTCACCGGCACCCGCCTGAAGCGCATCGAGTCGGAAGGGCCGGCGCCGGTCAACGTCTACTCGCGCGAGGAGATCGATCGCAGCGGGCAGCCCACGCTGGAGCGTTTCCTCAGCAGCCTCAACGAAGCCTCCGTCAGCCCGGGCGAGGGCGGGTACAGCGCGACCACGGGGCAGGGCTCGGTGCAGCTGCGCGGCCTGCCGCTCGGGTCGACGCTCGTCCTCATCAATGGCCGCCGCATCCAGGCGGTGGGGTCGTCGTCGTCCGATTTCTTCAACCTCGACCTGATTCCGATGGCGGCCGTCGAGCGGGTCGAGATCGTGCCGGTCGGCTCGTCCGCCGTGTACGGTGGCGATGCCCTGGCCGGTGTGGTCAACGTGATCCTGAAGAAGTCGCTCGATGGCGTCACGCTGGATGCCCGGGTCGGTGCTGGCCGGGGGCTGAGCGACGGCAGCGTCTCGCTGGCCACGGGCCGCCGCAGCGAGCGGGGATCGTTCCTGCTGCTGGGCGCCTACAGCACGGCCACGCCGCTGACGATGGGCGAGCGGGACTTCTTCAAGGACGGTGACTACCGGCGTTTCGGGGGCGTCGATGCGCGGATGACGTCCTGTGTGCCGGGAACGGTGAGCAGCGTCAGCGGCGGCAACCTGCCCGGCCTGAACTCGCCCACCGCCGGCATTCCCCGAACCGTGCCCGGCCAGGGGCTGACGGTGGCGGACTTCGCCGCGACAGCGGGGCTTCCCAACCTCTGCAACCCGCTGGCCAGCGGGAACGGCACGTCGCTGGTGTACGGCAAGGAAGACGTTGCGTTGCATGGCACGGGCGAGCTGCTGCTCGGCGATGCCTGGGCTGTGTTCGGCGAGCTGAGCTTCAACCGCGACCGGCTGTATGCGAAGGAGGATGGGATGCAGTTGAACGGTGCGACCGTGGCGGCCGGCAATCCCTACAACCCGTTCGGCGAGGACGTGCAGGTCACAGGGCGCCTGGGGACGGAGAACGGCGCCACAGGCATGACGCGCACCACCCGCTTCGCGCGCGGCATGGCCGGGCTGCGTGGGGAACTCGGGGCAGGCTGGGACTTGGAGGCCGCCTTGTCGGTCACGCGTGACGATGGCCAACGGCACCTGCTCAACGACACGGTGAATGCGGCGGCGCTGGCTGCCGCGCTCGCGTCGTCGACCACGGCCGGTGCCTTGAATCCGTTTGCCACCGGCGCCGCGGCGAGCCCCGACGTCCTCGGATCGATCTGGTCGGACACGCTGCGCACGAACCATGGTCGCAAGGACCAGGGCAGTCTCTTCGTGCGCGGGCCGGCGGCGAAGCTTCCGGCCGGGTCGATAGACGTCATCGTGGGCCTGGAGGCCTCACGCGATCGCTACCGCACCGACTCGCCCGGGCAGTACGAGTTCGACAGCAAGCGGTCGTCGCATGCGCTGTACGGCGAGCTGCGTGCGCCGCTGATGCGCGCGACCCCGTCAGGCGAGAAGGCCTGGGACCTGGCGGCGCTGACGCTCGCGGGGCGCCGCGACGTGTACAGCGACTTCGGCGGGGCCAACACCTACCAGGCGGGCCTTGAGCTTCGTCCGTCGCGCTCCTTTCTGTTGCGTGCCTCGGCCGCGACGTCCTTCAAGCCGCCGACCTTGCTGGAGACGAGCGTGGAGGACACGAGCTACACGTCGGACCAGTTCGGTCTCGTCGACCCGGCACGCGGCGGTGCGCCCATCGTGGGGGCCGAGGTGCTGCGCGCGACGAACCCGAACCTGCAGCCCGAGAAGGGCCGGGCCTATGCCTTCGGTGCGATCTGGGAGCCCGACTCGATGGCCGGCACACGGGTCGGCTTCACCGCCTGGCGCGTCAGGATCAAGGGGCTGATCTCGGCGCTGTGGCCGCAGGTGACGCTCGACCACGAAGCGTTGTTTCCGGGGTTCGTGACGCGTGACGCGTCGGGCGCTGTCACGCAGGTTCTGTACTCCGAGGTCAATTTCGGCCGTGTCGACACCTCGGGGACGGACCTGGAGGCATCGCATGCCTTCAAGGCGACCGGCGGCAAGTGGGCCATCTCAGGCGGCGTGACGCGCACCAACGCATACGACGTCATGCTTTCCCCTGACGCGCCGGTCGAGAACCGCCTGGGCCGGCGTGCACCGGACTTCTGGTCCCCGAAATGGAAGGGCCGGCTGTCCGCCGTGTTCGACCAGGGCAGCTGGAACCTCGGTCTCACGAGCCGCTACCTCGGTGCTTACGCGGACGCGCTGCCGAGCGAGCGGCGGCTCGGTGACTACTGGGTCCATGACCTGGCCGGAACCCTGGACCTGAAGCGGGCCGGTTGGGGCTTCGATTCGGTGGCCGGCGCCAAGCTCTCGCTGGCCATCACCAACCTCGCCGACCGCATGCCCGAGTACGTCGACGGCTCGCCGTACTACGACGTCACGCAGGGCGACTGGCGTGGGCGCTACGCGACCTTGCGCTTCTCGGTGAACTGGTAGCGCGCGACCTCGCGCGGGCCGCACGTGCCCGCTTCCCCGGCGGTTGATTCCTTCGGACCGTCTCTTCCATTTCTTCCCTTCCATTTCTTCTCCGGCGTTGCCGGATCACAGGGCTCTTCCATGCTGTCATCTCTGCTGGCGCCATGCGTGCGCGCGATCTTCTTTCGCCTCGCCGTCCGGCTCACCGCTTTGGCGCTCCTCCTGGCGCCTTTTTTATCGGCCTGGCCGTTGGTCGCGGAGGGCGCGTCCCCCGGCTTGCCTGTCAGTCCTCCTCCGCCCGGCCCACCCATCGGTCCATCCGTGAAGGAGGTGATCGAGTTCACCCGCATCGTGCAGCCGCTCAATCACGACAACGACGCCTTTCAGACGCAGATCTCGCCGGACGGCCGCCGCGCCTTCCTCGTGACGCGCAAGGCCGATGTGCGGACCGACCTGAACCGCTTCGAGATCCTGCTGCTCGACGTGGCGCCCGAGCACCTGGCGTCCGCGCAGCCCCCCGAACCGGTCCGGCTACTCGCGATCGAGGGGGCGCAGGACAACGACGACAACGAGCACCAGATCCGCGAAGCGAGATGGGTCGGCAACGACACGATCGCGTTTCGGGGACGGGTGAAGGACCGTCCGTACCAGGCCTATCGGCTTGACGTCGCGTCGCGGCGTCTGGTGCAGCTCACGCAGGAGCCGCTGGGCGTCCTGAACTTCGATGTCAGCCGCGACCTGCGCCGCGTGGTGTACCTGGCGCCTGTTCTCAATCCACCGATGCCCGCAGGTGCGCGCAGCCTGGTGGTCGGTACGACCTCGTTCTGGAGTGTGCACTTCGGACAGGACGACACACGTCGCCAGCAGCGGCGGTATCGCTACCGTTTCGTGGAGGTCGGCCAACTTGCGCGCACGCTGGGCGAGCCCTTCCTGGAGAGCAGCAACGGCATCCCTGCGACCAGCATCTCGCCGGACGGCCGCTGGGCGGTGCTGCCGCGCTATGAGCCCAATCGCCAACTCGCGTGGGGCGATCAGTACCCGCTGGTGGCGCAGTACACGTCTCTCTATGGGCCGGCGCGCAAGCTCGACCCGCTCGCCTACTTCTCCGGCCCCAGCTCCTACGTGCCGCGACGCTTCGTGGCGTACCGGCTTGCCGATGGCAAGGCCCGGCCTGTGGAACAGGCGGTGATCGATGCGCCGGACGATTCGAGGCCGGGCGGCCAGACGCGTGCTGATCGGCTCTGGTCGGCGTTGGGCCACTCCGTCCTCATTGCAGGAACCCACCTGCCTCTGGCCGCAGCCGGTGCTGTCGCTGAAGGCGCAGCCAAGGGCGACATCCGCGAGGGCACGGCCCAGCGAGACGCCGCGCCGCTGGCATCCCACGTGGTCGAGTACTGGCCCGACTCGGGACGCTGGCAGGACATCGCCGTCCTCGAGCAGACGGCTCAGGGCATCTATCCGGCGGTACGTGAGCGGGACGCCTTCGTCGTGCTCGACGGGACGAAGCAACGCCGTTTCCAGCGCACAGCAGACGGACGCTGGCAGGAGGCAAAGGCCGATGTGGCGAGCGCTGCAGGCGGTCCGTCGACACCGGCCGCGACGCGGGTCCTGCACGTTGACGAGTCGCTGAATCAGCCGCCCGATGTGTTCGCGACCGTTTCGGGCGGGCAGGTGGTGCGCCTGACCCACCTCAATCCGCAGTACTCGGCGGCGAGCTGGGGCGCGATGCGCCCGTACGCCTGGAAGGACGTGAAGGACAGGCTGTGGGAGGGTGGGTTGATGGTGCCCGCCAATTACGACTCCAAGGCCAGGTACCCGCTGGTGATCCAGACCTACGGGTTTGATCCGGCGAGGTTCTATCGCGACGGCTCGAACGACTACGAGGGGTTCACCAGCGGCTTTGCCGGGCGCGCGTTCCTGCGCGAAGGTGTGCTG
Source organism: Rhizobacter sp. P2_G4 (assembly GCF_056403575.1). Classification (NCBI taxonomy): domain Bacteria; kingdom Pseudomonadati; phylum Pseudomonadota; class Betaproteobacteria; order Burkholderiales; family Sphaerotilaceae; genus Rhizobacter; species Rhizobacter sp. P2_G4. The sequence goes on from NZ_JBFUFG010000002.1 coordinate 952,954, forward strand.
GTCCTGGCGTTCCCCTGGCGTGCTTCCTCGGGTGCACCCGATGGCCAGCACGAGGCGATCATTGCCACATCCGAGGGTGTGCGGGGCGCCATCGATGCGCTCGTCGCGGAAGGGATCGTGGACCGCGATCGGATCGGCATCATGGGTTGGAGCGCGACGGGCGAGCGCGTGCTGAACACGTTGACCTTCTCGGATGCGCCGATCCGCGCCGCGACGATGATGGACGGCGACGCGAACACGCTGTTCTCGGTGACGATCACCTATGCCGTGAGGGACAGCATCCAGCTGCGCAAGGAGGAAGCGAACCAGGGTGGTCCGTACGGTGCTTCGTGGGCGAGCTGGATCAGGAACGATCCGTCGCTGCACACCGAATGCATACGGGCTGCGCTGCGCATGGAGACCTACGGGCCGGAAGTCCACAACAACTGGGACATCTACGCGCTGCTGCGTCGCCAGTACAAGCCCGCCGAGTTCATCTTCTTCCCGCACGGCGCACACGCACTGGCCCGGCCCAAGGACCGCATGATCTCCTTGCAGGGCAACGTGGACTGGTACCGCTTCTGGCTCAAGGACGAAAAGCGTTCGGACGTCCTGATTCCGGGTGAGACCGCAGCAAGCTTGAGCGAGCAGTACCGTCGCTGGGACCAGATGGCCGAGCTCAAGCGAGCCGACGACGCGAAACCGGCCTGCGTGCGCGCCACCCGTGGCGGCTAGGGGCGGGTGCCGGAATCGCTTCGCCATGGTCCTGCGCGTTGGTGCCTGCCTGCTGTGTTTGCCACAGCCGCGCGTACGCGCCTCCCTGCCTGAGCAGCGTGGCGTGGTTGCCTTGCTCGACGACTCGACCGTGCTCGAGCACGACGATGGCATCGGCGTGGCGGATGGTGGACAGGCGGTGGGCGATGGTGATCGTCGTGCAGCCCTGCGACACCGCGCGCAGGTTCTGCAGGATGGCGCGCTCGGTCGTGCTGTCGAGCATCGAGGTCGCTTCGTCGAAGATATAGATCCTCGGCCGCTTGAGCACCGCGCGCGCGATGGCGATGCGCTGGCGCTCACCGCCGGAGACCTTCAGTCCGCGTTCGCCGACCACCGTGTCGTAGCCGTCGCGTAGCCGGTGGATCAGGTCATGCAACCCGGCGAGGCGGACCGCCTGCTCGATGTCCTGCTGGAGTGCGCCCGGCTTCCCGATGCCGATGTTGAACGCGATCGTGTCGTTGAAGAGCACCGTGTCCTGGGGCACCACGGCGATCATGGCGCGCAATTCGTCGGCCGGAAGGGCGTCGATGGAGACGCCGTCGATCAGGATGCGACCGGCTTGGGGCCGGTAGAGGCGCAAGAGCAGCCGCACCAGCGAGGACTTGCCGCAGCCGCTCGCACCGACGATCGCGGTGGCGCGGCCCGGCGCAATGTCCAGGGTGAAGGCATTCAGCACGGGTTTCTGTTCGTCGTATGAGAACCGGACGTTGAAGAAGCTGATCGACGCCGGCCCGCTGTTCTGGGCGTTGTTCCTCTCGGCGTTTGTGGTCTGCGTGCTCCTGCTCGTGGCGCTCCGGATGTCGACGTCTTCGATGGCGTGGCCCGAAGGCATCGCCTGCTCGCGCGTCGGATCATCGGCAATGAGGTCGGCGTTGGGGGCGGTGGGGTGGTGCGCGCGGAGCGCCTCGGGCGCCTCGTCGAGGACGTCGAGCAGGGGCCGGATGAAGGCCAGCGCTTGCGACAGGTCGCGTGCGGCGCCGCCCAGCATCTCCAGCGGGCGCACGACCTGGAGCAGGTAGACGCTCGCCAGCACCAGACCGCCGACGCTGAGCATGCCCTGGTTCACCGCGTGCAGCGCGACGGCGAGGCAGGCGGCCATGGCCCCTGCAAACGTGGCGGTCAACGCGAGGCCCATTCGTGTGCGTGCGCGATTCAGGTGGCGCCAACGATCCTCCAGTCGCGTGGCGATCGCGCCGTAGCGCTCACCCGCGGCCCGCTCGGCGCTGAAGCACTTGATCGCCTCGCAGTTGATCAGGCTGTCCGTCAGCATGCCGTGTGCGTCGAGGCTGGCTTCGCAGACCGCGTCCGCCCCGTCGCTGAGCCGGAAGGTGCAGAAGCTGAGGACCGCGAGGTACGCAATGGCGGTTCCCGCAAAGCTTGTCAGCAGCACGGGAGGCGCCACCGTCGCGAGCACGAGGGTCACCGTGACCAGTTCGACCGCGACGGGCAACACGCTATGGACAAGGTGGAAGACGATCAGCTGGTAACCCGTGATCGCCTGATGAAGGCCGTCGGCGACGCTGCCACTTTGTCGGCCGAGGTGAAACGAGAGTGGCAATGCCAGGAGGTGCTCGACATAACGCCGCTTCAGGCGTGCATAGACGCGCTGCTCGGCTGCGCCTACCAGCGGGGGGCGCAACTCACCGAGCAGCCGGGCGCCGCACAGCGCGCCCAGGTAGGCGATCGCCCAGGCCATTGACCCGTTCAGAAAGGGCCACCAAGCCGATGCCTGCCAGCGGCCTGGCGCACTGGATGCGCCATCGACCATTCCCTTCAGGGCCAGGGGCGCGACGCCGGCGAGCAGGCCGCCTGCGACCACCAGGACCGCGGTGATCGACAGTCGCCACGCCACGTAGCGGCCCGCGCCTCGACACAGGACGCGGAGCGCAGCACCCAGGTCGCGAGCCCAGTCCATGCGCGACATCCGCCTGCGGCGTGCTGCTGACGCGCTAGCGGCGCCTGCCATGGTGCGTCGTCGGCGGCGTGTCGGTCCAGCGGCTCAACCACGCCTCGATGGCGATCAGGGTGTGGATCTGGCTGGGATGGCTGACCAGGGCCGTCGGCCTGCCAGACAGGATCTCCTCGACATTGCTGCGATCGATCAGCTGGCGGCGCACCAGTTCGCCTTCGAGCAGCAGGCCGCGGGCGAAGTCGATGTTGTTCCGCAGGACGGCGACGGCGTGCTCCTCCATGCCGCCTTTGGAGCGACGGCAGGCGATGCGCGCCGGCAGGTCCGACGCAAACGCCCGTCTTGCCAACGCGCGGCCGTTCCCGCCTTCGGTCAGCTGGTACGTCGGCAGTCGAAGGCACAGTTCGACCAGCGGCTGCGACAGCAGCGGATGGACGAACTCGGGGGCCGCGTCCTGTTCGAAAGGGTCGTAGTAACCGAGCGGGTGCATCAAGGCCCGCGTCTGCATGTGCTTGCCGATGGGCAGACCGGTCGGACGGCTCAGGGCCGGATGAACGTAGCGCTCGCGCGCGAGATCCATGCGCAGGAGACCCTCGCTGAGCAGGACCGAGCGCGGGGCCTGATCTCGCTTCAGCAGGGCAGGGTGGATGCGGTCCGCCAAGGCGAGGGCGATGGCGCGCCAGACCGAGACCTTGCCGAGGCGTGCGGCGTCCAAGGCCGCGTTCGCAAACCCTCGGTCGATGCCGCGCCCCCTCAGGTAGTCTGCGATCGGCCACCAGGCGCCGAACTCGAAGAAGAGCTGGTCGCCCCCCGCGCCGGTGAACATGGCTGTGGCTGAATGCGCCGTGGCCAGCCTCGCATCAGACCGGGCGTTCATCGAGCCGACGTAGTGGACTGGGGCCGGCATGCGCGGGATCGACAGCGTCTGCGCAATCTCGAAGCCTGGCTCTCGTTCTCGCTCGATGAGGTCGCGTCCGGCGCGTGCGGCCGAGAGGCGCGCGTAGAAGCGCTCGTCGCTGTCCGAGCCGGGCGAGTGGTAGTTGACGCAGAGCACGTCGTTCGGCGATTCAGTGGCGGCCAGGCAACTCGCCAGGATCGACGAGTCGACGCCGCCTGACAGGCGCAGCAGGAGGGTGTCGTAGCAGGATGCCCACGCATGGGTGCAGGCGCGAACGAGGTGTCGCAGTGTTTGCGCCGCTTCTTCGGCGCCGTAGGTCGCCGGGGCGCGGGCGATGTCGACGGCGTCCACAGCTGCGTCGCCTTGCCCGTCTCGAGATCGATGCATTGACCGGGCAGGACCTGCGAGATGCCGCGCAGGGCGGTCTCTTGACCGCCAAGTTCTCCGAGCAGCAGGTAGGCGGCCAGTGCCGCATCCTCGATGCGCGGGAGCGCAATGTGCGACAGCAGGTCGAGTGCATCCTCGAGCCACGAGAAGACGATGGACACGCCCTCGTGCACCGTCACGAAACATGGCAGCGTGCCGCTCGGGTCTCGCAGCAGGCGGGTCTGTCCCGAGGGCGTGCGCAGGAAAGCGACGTATCGCCCCCAGAAGTCGTGCACGAGGGTCGCGCCTGCGTCACGCACGGCGTTGTCGCCATCCGGTCCCACCAGCGAGACCGCTTTCGGCGCGGGAGAACCGAGTTCGCTGCGCCGGAACAGCTTGCCGAGCACGACGCCTTGCCCGGCCGGCAGCGGGTACGCTGCGTTGGCGCCTTCGCGCCCACCGGTGATGTAGACCTGCAAGCCCGGGCGGCTGTGCGCAGGCTCCCAGTCACGGCTTGCTTTGAGTTCGAGGCCGAGGCGCAGCGCAGTCGACGCGTGCGTCGCGTGTGCGTCGTCCCAGGCCAGGGCGATGTACCGGAACACGTTGGCGCCCTCGGGTCAAACGACGAGGATCGGGGTGTAGCGTCGGACGTGGTCGGGCTGATCGTTGAGCACAATCGCGCCGCTTTGTACCCACGAGTGCGCACCGAAGGGACGGATCTTGACGCCGATGACCCACCGCGCCAGGACGCTTTCCGCGGCGAGGTAGTTCGTCAACGCGAGGGAGTCCCGCAGGCACTTCTCCTCCGCGGTGAAGCCAAAGGGGCGCAGCCTCTCGTAGGCTAAAGCGGCACGGCAGGCCGCCTCGGGCACGCGCGCGTTCGGTGTCTGTCGTTCGATGCGGGCGCTCCGTGAGGCCACGGTGGTGGCAATCGACTCCAGTGAGCGACACCGCAGCCAGAGTGCCGCGACGGCGGCCGATCGCAGGAAGCGCGCGACGTGGCAGAGGTCCGTGCTCGAATGCGTGTCATCTTGTTCGGGGTCGATCGACGCTGTCGCAGCGTCGAGTCGGGGCACCTCGCCCGGGGTCGCGTCGCGCGAGAAGGTCCGTTCACGCGTGAGCAAGCCCTGGTGGGCGAGGCGCTCGATCAGTGCGGAGCTGGCGCACGACGCAGGCAAGGTGAAGGGGGTGGCGTCGGCATCGGTGCATTCGCCGGCGAGAGGCCAACCTTCGACGTGATGTGCCAATGCGCTCGCACCCTCGGCGCCGATGCTGAGGTACCGATTGCGCCGCAGATCCAGAAGAACGATCTGGTCGTCGACCTTGGACGCGCATACGTGTGAGGCCAGCCTCATGGGTAGTTGACTTGATGCATCGACTTCCCGCATGGGTGTGTCCTGATGTTGGGTTGGGTGGAAAGGGCGCGCGAGGCCGGGAACGCCAGGCGGTTCGCGACGCGAGGAACTTCAAGTGGGTGCTGCAGGCGTTTGCGATGCCGCCACTTGGCGGTGGGACGCGCGCCGGTCGAACCGACGCGCGTCGTCGGGCGGCGCTCCGCTACTGCCTGCGAGCCATCAGGATGGGGTTGTCCTCGAGATGGGCCAGGGCCGGGGGGCCCATGGTCAGCGCCTTGGCATCACCCAAGTCGACGACTTCCGGTTCGAGCTTCTGCTCCGCTTGCGATTTCTCGTTCACGTTGATTTCCTTGAGGTTGGAGGGAGGGACCGCTGCCTCGGGCCTTGTGGGCCGTGGCACGCATCGGGTGCGCCACGCGCGCCGGTCGGGCCGGCGCGCGTGGCCAACCGACGCTCGGTTACGGCTGCTTCTTCGCGAAGATGGTGGGGTTGTCTTCGAGATGGACTTGGGCCGCCACGCCCATCGTCAGGTCCTTGGCGTCACCCAGGTCGACGATTTCCAGGTCGAGCTTCTGCTCGGATTGCGACTTCTCGTTCATGTTGAACTCCTTGAGGTTGAAGGGACGGTGCCTCGGCCTTGTGGGCTTCGGCGTCCTCAAGGTAGGCGTGTCGGATCACGCGGTCCATGCCCGAGCCTTGCCGACGTGCGAGCGTTCGGTGCGTCTGCAGGGTGCTTTGCAGGCGACACGCCGCCGCTCCCGTCACCGTCCAAGGAAATCTCAACGACCTTCTGCTTGTTCGGCCTTGAACAGCTGGATCAACGACGCTGCACACGGTTCGGCCGAACGTTGTCGGCGTCGTTGCCGCTCTTCGCCGCTTTATCACCCCAATGGGGGGTGAGGCAGCGACAAGCGAGATCGTCAATGTGAGATGTGCTGCGCCCGGTCCACTGACGAAGATCCTGCCCTGGTGTCGACGTGGACGCTCTGCTGGCAGGCCGCTGTCGGGCGTGACTTCCTCGTCGATCCCTCGCTGCACGGGCGCATCCGGCATCGCCTGATCGGTGCGCATGAACGTGTGGGACGCGTGCTGATCGACTACCTGGTCCTGCCGGGAGAGATCCACACCGTCACGCAGATTCCTGCAGGCGACTCGGTCGGAAACGTGGCGCGTGCCTTCGGCAACGTGTTGTCTCGATGGGTCCGCGAAATGCAGCCTGTGCGCAGCCCGGTGCTGGCCGGCCCCTACCGGGCGCAGCCGCTGTCCTCGATCGACAGCCTGCGGGAGGAAGCCCGCATGCTGGGCTGGCGGCCGGTGTACCTCGGCCTGTGCTCGACGCCGACGCATTGCCCGCACGGCGCGTTGCGCACGGTGCTCGGCCTCACGCCCGCAAACGGGTTCGATGCGCGACCGCTGCTGCAGCATTTCGGGCCCACCGTGACGGAGGCGCGGGCGTCGCTCGGTCGCTCGATGCGCCGCCGACCCAGCGACGAAGAATGGCGGGCGTGGGAGTTGGCGCGCGGGCTGCAGATGGCGATCGGCAGCGTCGGGCCGCGGCCGACCATGGCGAGGGCCGTGCATGGCCCCGCCGCGGCACTGGTGGCTGCGGGCAGGACGTATGACGTGGACGGCGCGTTGGCACTGCTCGCGGGCTGGGTGGCGGCCAGAATCCAGACCTCGGCCGTTCCGGACCTGCACGGGGGATCGAGCGCCATGGACGCGCGCGGCCGGGCATTGGTTGCTTGCTTGGCCGTGGACCATCACCTGTGCTCGGCGTCGTCCGTGGCGAGGTACTTCCGCAAGGCGAAGGCGACGCTCAGCGAACAGATGGCGGCTTGTCGACCGCGAGCGGCTGACCGACGCATCCTCGAGACGCCGGTGCGCAGGATCCTGGAGGAGGCGGCTGCGCTTCGTGCCCTGGGAGAGTCAAAGCGATCTCCCTAGGCACGACGTCACCTGCGCGGGGTATTCAACATCATGCCGCCGATGCCGAGGGGCACCAGTCCGTTGGCAGTCCGAAGTGGGGCCAAGTCCGGTGCACGGGTGCGTTGAAGCCGGGCCGACGCCGTTCATGCCCATACGCCGCGCGCTCTCTCCACCGGTCTTGCAACTCGACTAACTTTTGTCGTCGAGGCGCTGCGCTGCTTCGCCATGCACGGTTGAGGCGGTACTGAGCGCACGTGCACCCATGGCATCGGCTTCGCTCTCGAGCGCATGGTCGTCGTTGATGCCCACGCCCTGCATCTGCGTCGTGGGCTGCACCCGGCCTTGGCGTTGCTGCACCACGTGCCACGCCTCGTGCGGCAGGTGTTGCTCCTGGCCCGGCGCGAGGTGGATGTCGTTGCCCTGGGCATAGGCCAAGGCGTTCAGCTGGGCCGGCTTGTCGGAGTTCGAATGCACGCGGACCGACGACATGTCCATGCCCGAGAGCGATTCGATGCCCGTCTTCAAGCCGTCGGGCATGCCGGTCCGGTTGGGCTCGGCCTTGGCTTGCGCGGTGGCAAAGCGGCCTTGCAAGGGTTCTTCTTCCTCTGGACCTTGGCGCTGCGCGACGGCGAATTTGCCCTGCATTGGCAACTCTTCCTCGTCGGGCCCGACGCGCTGCACGGCCTTCATCTGTAGCTCTTCTTCAGGCCCCTGTCGCTGAGCCGCTGCACCGAAGGCTGCCTCGACCTGCTGCCGCTGCGCGACCATGCGCTCGCTGGCTTGCAGCTGCGCGGCGGCATGGCCGCTTGAGCTGCGCCGGCGGATCTGCTCGGCGCCCGGAGTCGACGATGCCGAACGCTGTGAGACACGGGTTTTCATGGGCGAAGCTCCAGAGAGTGGCCAGCGGGTGCCATGCTCCGCGCACGCAGGCTGTCTGACCATCGGTGATTTGCGGAGTTACACATCGCTCAAACGGGATACGCAGTGACCACCGTCTTGCCGCTGCTCGTGACGACCACGAAGATGCGGTTGGTGGCATGGCCGGCGATGGTGGTCCCCGTCGCTGCGCCCGAGTCGTACGTGATCTCGAAGCGGCCGCGAGGCCTGTCATCGGCCACGTTGAGGTGTGGGCCGGTGAGCGCGCCGGCCCCCAACGCGGCGGTGATGCGGCCGCGGATCACACCCCAATCGTCAGTGTTGAATTTGCCCGCACCGGCGGCGGCCGACGACAGGCGGTGCCGATCCATGATGTGGGCCTGGAAGAACAGCGCGGCCTCCCGCGGTCTGGGCACCTCGGGCCCGACTTCGTTCCAGCCCTCCGCCAAGGCGGTTTCAAAGGGCAGGTCGGTGGCATCGCGGGCGCGCTGTTCTGCGTCGATCAGGCGGGCCGGGATGCCCTCCCAGCCGGTGTAGTCAGCGGCCGTGTCGAGCGTGGCCATCATGGCGTCGACCTCGTCCTTGAGGCCACGCAGCGTGGTCACCGCACCTCGCTGGCCGAGGTCCATCCATTTGCCATCGCCCAGTTGGGTGAGGATGAATTCGCGGGTGCCGAAGGTGTCGGCGCGCATCTGGTGCAGAGCCGCCTTCATGCGGGCTTGCTCGTGCGCGAACGACGCGGCCACGAAGGTGTCGCTGTCCTGCCCCACGAGCGCGGCTTCAGCAGTCTTCACCGCGGACCAGCGGGTCTCGGTGGGTTTGAGATTCAGCGTGCCGCTCACCAGCAGTCTCAGTTCGGCGATCTTGCGGGCGAGGGGGTTGGCCGGATCGGGCGCCAGGTTCAGTTGCTGCAGGAAAGTGTTCAGCCGGGTCTGGTGCGGCAACAGGATGCGGACTGCCGCATTGACGCTGCTCTTGACCTTGTCGAACTCCGGCACCCGCAGCGCAGGCCTGTGGTCGAAGTAGCCGCTGGTGAGAAGGGCGGCGGCGTAGAGATTCACGCGCTGGACAACGCCACTCGGCGCGCCGGACTGCACGGGCAGCGCCGGGCCGAAGGCTGCGTGCAAGGCTTGGCGCTGGGCCGCGATGCGCGGGTTTTCGGCCTGATCCTGGACAGGCTTTTCGGCCGGCTCGCGCTGGGCGGCGGCCTGGCGCTCGCGTCGTGGGGGCGCTGCCTGCCTGCGGGTTTTCATCATGTCAGGCGGCCGTGCGCATCACCACGGTCACGGCGTTGGCCACATCGCCGCGCACGAGACTCACGCTGGAGGACAGCTTGCGGCAAAACGCAACGATCTCGTCGACCGGGTGGCCCACCAGCAACGGGTGTTCAGGGAAATGCCTTTCGTCCAGCACGCTGAACACCACTGTCTGCGCTGCGCTCACGAACATCTTGGCGATGGCGCCGTACACATGCTGCGGGTTGCTGCTGCGGTAGCTGAGCGAGCCGCAGGCCACCACGTGGTCGACGCGCGGGAAGATCATCGTGTTGAAGTCGCCCAACTCGAAGCCGGCATGGGTGTCGCCGGCATACCGGCTGCGCGCCTGCGCCACGAACTCGGGCACCTGCTCGATGCCCAGATAGCTGATGCCCTGGTAGCGCGCGTCCAGAAACGCCTTCAGGTCGCCGGCGCCGCAACCCAGGTCGAGCACGCTGCTGTCGTCGAAATCGGCCGCTTCAGCGATCACCTCGAAGCGGCTCGCCTGGCTGGCTTCGCTGACCCAGCCCAGCGCCCGCACGCTGTCGGCGCCGAACTCGGCGATGCGGTGGCGGTGGAAGTGAATCACCGTGGCGCGGTCGATGAGGTTCATGAGGCTGCTTTCGTGAAACGCACTGGCCAGCATCGCAGGCCGCGCGGGCGAAATCCATCGGTGAATTGCGGAGATTGCGTCTCGGAACAGCTCAAGGCTGGCCGGTTGATGCACCCTCTGCCTTGGCAATCAAGCGGCTCACCCTGGATACCGACAAACCCAGTTCGGCGGCCAGTGCCGTCATGGTCAACCCGCCTTCGGTGTGGGCGCGGTACAGCGCGTCTTCGCGGCTGACGCACAGGCTCAGCCAGTGCGCCAGCGGCCGAGCCGACAGGCGATGGGTGCGTGGTGTGTCGCGAGCGGCCTTGCGAGGCGGCTCGGCCAGCGCCTGCATGCGGTCGACGAAGGCCTCGTCGCCCAGGTAGATCTGCTGGCGCAGCCCCTCTTCCCACAGCGCGACATCCTGACCCTCGGCCACCAGCGCTGCATAGTGCCGGGCCGCGCGGCGATGGTCGGCGGCCGTGGCGGCGGGGCGCTGCAGCAGGTAGCCATGCAGGCCATCGGTATCCAGCCAGGGCGGCGTGGTTGCGTCGCCCACGTGCGCCCGGTAGCTGGACCAGGGCCATTCGCCTGGCCCGGCCACCATGCCGGCGCGCACGGGGTTGAGTTCTACGTAGCGGCACACCTCCAGCAGGTACGCGTCCCGGTCCACCAGGATGGCCTTGAAGCGGCCCTGGAACAGGTGGCCCACCTTGCCGTGCCTTCGGTTGAAGACCTGGGTGTAGACGCCGTTGAGGTGCCGCATGAGTTGCGACAAGTTGGCCTGGCGGGTGTGCAGCACGAAGTGGTAATGGTTGCCCATCAGGCAGTAGGCCAGCACCTGCGCGTCGAAGCGCTGCATGCGTTGGGCCAGCACGGTCAGCAAGGCCGCGCGGTCGGTGTCGTCCACGAAGATGGGCTCGCGCCGGTCACCGCGAGAGGTGACGTGGTAGACGGCGCCGGGGAATTCGATGCGGAGGGGGCGGGACATGGTGGGGGAGTAGGCGGAGAGGGGAGGCAAAAGGCAAGACCTGACCCCGAATCAGGGCCCGAGAGCCTCCTGAACATCGGTAATTTGCGGAGTTACATGCTGCTCGATGCCATCGGTGGATTGCTGAGGCCGCGGCTGCCCGAATCCGCAAATTACCGATGGTTGGCGAGTGCCGTGCTCCCTACGATCACAGCCAATCGCATGTCACACGCCGAGCAGCCCGCAACCAAGCAAGCCGATGGACACCACTGCGCCACGCACGGTGACACGGCGGGTGGGAGCACGCCGCTGAGCGAGCAGCTGAGCCAGTCTGCGCGCATGGTGGCCCAGCGCGAGCAGCTCAGCACTGCATTCGGCCAGGCACAGATTGCAGCGGGCCCCGTGATCCAGGCGAAGTGGAAGAACCTCAACGACACGGTCGTGGTGTGGGACCGGCCGCTCGGTGGCCTGCGCTGGTACTTCGACACCGAAACCGAGCTCATGAGTTTCGAGGTGGTGACGCAGCCCGAAGACGAAGACCTGATCGCGCACATCAACCGTCTGAGGGACGAGGAACACAGCTACCACGACTGGCTGGACATCTGGGCCCAGCTGGGATGGATCGAGCAAGGCGGCGAAAACGACCTGTCGTTCTTCAACGAGGAAGCAGGCCAGGTGGAATGGTGGCAGGAGCCCGATTTCCCTCTGCGCTGGGAGTGGTGGGATGAAAAAGCCTTGTACCGCGCCGAACTGGAGCCGCGCCCGCTGCCGGGCTACCGCCAGCAGTGGCCGAATTCATGCGGCATCGAAGGCATGCGCATGGTGGTCGAAGGCTTGACCGGCGTGCCGGTGGACAGGGCTGATCTCATCGACTACTTGACCGAGCGGATCTCGGTCTTGTCAGAGATCAAGCGCAGCGGCATTCCGTTTCACAACTTGCCCATGGTCTTCGACGAATACTTCGGCATGCGTGTCGCAAAAGAGATCGCCAAGGACACCGAGGCACTGGCCCGCTTCCTGACAGGCAGGCAGACCGTGATGCTGGAGGTGGCTGAACACGTGATCGTGGTCGATTCAGTCACCGGCGAACCAGGGCAGCGGGTCTTCGCTATCCGTGACCCGGCGCACGGTGACATCGAGCAGGTTGGGCAAGACGACGCCCGTCTCCATGGCACGGGGCGCATCCTCGTCATTCCCCGTGGCTAGCCGTACATGTCATCAGGCCTCGGCGCGGGCGCTTCTTTCGTGTTGACAGGTCCTAGGCGAACCACAGCGGTTGTGCCTGAGTCCCGGCAACCGTCGGCCTCGCAGGATTTGCACGCGCCCAACCCAATGCCGCTTGCGCAACTGGATGGCAGCCCCCGCTGCGTGGCGCAGCGCGAGCAGCTGTCGGCCGCCTTCGGTGAGGCGATGCTGGCTGCAGGGCACGAGATCAGCGTGCAGCGAGTAGTGCAACTCGGGCGGGTGCGGCGCAAGGAGTTCAAGAACGAGCGCCAGAAGCTGGCCCTCGAGAAGCGAATGGAGCCTGAGCCTGACCCGCGCGACGTCGAGCGCGATGAAGCTGCGGAATACGAAACCACCTTCGACCGGCACCTGCGTCACGGCATCAAGCTCATCCTCGGCTCCGAAGCCGGGGGCATTGGCGGCGGGGTTCGCTTCGGCAGCTTCTGGCAGGCGTTTGACAAGAGCCACTGGAAACTCGTCACAACGCCCGCGCCCGTTCAAGAAAGCGACAGCGACGATGAAGAAGAGCCAGATCGCAAGCTGGTGCTGAAAGGCGGCACGAAACCCTCAGCTGCCATTGATTTCTTGTTCGACAACCTGAACGCCTGGGCACTGGACTGCGCCGACGCCATTCAGGTGGCGCGCTGGTACGCCATGCGCATGGCGATGGGAGCTGATGAGTTCGACGAGAGCGTGAGCGGAATGCAGTTCGAATTGAAATCCCACGAGTCCACCGGGCTCGAGAGCGTTGGCACCTACAGCCGCGTTGATGAAGATGATTTTTTCAGCCCCGATGGCGTGCTCAAGTTCAAGCGCGACGGGCAGGCCGAGTCGCGCGAGGTCAAGGGGGCGTCGGTGGATGCCATCGTGCTCAGCGCGCCTGTGGGCACGCGCGTGATGCTGACGGTTGACGACGACGACGCGGCCGGCACCGACTACGAGAACGAGAACCTGGTGAAGATCGGCAAGGGTCTCTTTGCGGGCCACCCGATCGGCATTGGCAACTTGGCGCGCTTGACCGAACTGCTGGCCATGACCGTGCTGGAACTGGACGAAGAAGACGAAGACGAGTTCACCGACACAGACTGGCAAGACATCAGCGACATGAGCGAGAGCATCTACATCAGCGAAATAGAGGTGATCAAGAAGCGGTGATGCGGGGCCGGGGAGAGGCGGGCGCCGCCCCCCTGAGACTCAAACCTACACGTCGCCGACCTCTCGGGCGTATTGCTGGTAGCGCTCTTCGTGTGCTCGCTCCTCGGGGGACAAGCCCATCAACTCAGCCGCGGCTTCAATGCGCAAGATCTCCGCCTCGGCTGCGTCTTCCTTGCCCGATCTGTTCAATGACTCGATGTACTCCGAGTCGTCGTGCGATTTGCCGTAGCCATGCTCCTTGATGGCCGCGTTGTCTCGCGAAAGGGTCGGAGCTTTGACGCCCCAGCGTGGCGCGTCATTGCCGATGAACCTCGCTTCATCGCCGCTGAAGTCGAGCGTCACGTTGGTGTGAAGGGCGGCGAGCATCTTTGCCCCGCTCTTGGCAAGAACGGACTGCAGGTTGATGAACAGCTCCTGGCTCTCGCTTGGGCTTCTGGCCAGCATGATCTTGCTCTGGGTGTCGGCACCACCGTCGAAGTCTGACCATTCAAGCTCTTCGCCGACGGCCTCCTTGAGGGTGTAGAGGATCTTGTTGACTTCGGCCTGGACGAGATCTTGTTGGCCTGCCAGGTGGCTGCTGACGTGCGCAAGAAAGTACGCGGTCGTCCCCTTGTTGACGCACTCGATCATGACGGCCACGCACCCGTTCAGGCCGCTGGTGCCGAGCAGCTCGATGGGGCCTCCCTTCAGGAATGCGGCACCTTCGTCGATCGCAACGTCATAGGTCTTCGTGTTTTCGTAGGGCTCCGTGTTCTTTTCCAGTTCACCCTCAGTGGTTGCGGCGCGGCCCTCGGCGATCTCCAGCTGCTCTGGTGACGCATCAAGCGCTTCGTCGACGAGCGCCAGGCCGTTCTCCAGGTCATAGATCTTGTCGGTTTCTCTCACCAGCGGGTTCACATCGGCCATGCTGATCCCCTTCAACTTGGCGTAGGCGTAGGCCTCGCCGCCCCACAGATCTTTGGCGTTGTGATAGTCGACACCCTTGAATCGAACGACTCTTTGAACCACGTCGTGCTGCGCTCGTTGGGTCAGCATGCGCGGGCTGTTGTTCAGGCTGTCGGCCAAAGAGGCCGGCCCACCGGTCAGGCGCGTGCCTTCAGTTTCAGTGCGCGAGCTTGAACTGGCCGTGTTCGTGGCTGCAGGGCGGCGCTGTTCGGTCACCGGCTCGGCTGCTGCGGTCTGTTTGCGTTTCATGGGTGAGTTCTCCTGTTGCGCTGTGGCTAGCGCCTCATGGGGGCGCAATGCGGGGTCGAAGGCTGTAGTACATGCCGGTCGCCACCGTGACGGCCAGCAAGGCGATCAAGGGGCCGTTGCCACGGCGCACCTGGGCCAGTTGCGGGTCGCAGCTCAGCAGCAAGAGGCCCACGGCCATGGTGAGCACGCCGCCCAGCCACAGGAACACGATGTAGAGGCGGCCGATGCGCCGCACTTCGCACACCCAGTGGTACAGGCCGAGGGCCACGGCGCCGGTGACGAGCAGGCCCATGAAGAGCAGCCGCAGGGCGCTGCGGTTGGGGCAGATCCACTTGCACAGGCCGTCGACCGGTCCGGCGTGCCGGGGCGAGAAGTTCTCGGCCAGGCGCTTGTAGATGTCGGGCCCGGTCGCAGTGTCTTGCAGCGGCATGGGCCACAGGCCCATGCCTCCGAACTGCCACTTGAAGTACGCGATGTCGTCGTCCAGCTGCTGTGCGTTGATGCCCGCCCCGGCGAGGCCGATGTTGCCGGCCGCGTGGAACAAGACGGGCGCGATGGCGTTGAGAACCGCCACGCGGCTGTGGCCGTGGAGCACGTCGTTCTTGTCGGCGGCGGCGCGCAGGTCTTTCTTGGCCTGGCTCGTGGGTTCCGCCAGCAGGGCGAGTATCGACACGGTGATGTCGGTCGTGCCCAGGTAGTCGCTGTCTGCGGCGCCGGCGAGTGCGTTCGCTTCGGTCAGTTTCTGGGCACGCTGGATGTAGCCCCAGAGCTGCTTGAAGTTGTAGGCGCCGTCCTGGCCGATCTCGGTTGCCGGCACCGCGATGTTCAGCGCATAGGGGCGCTTGGTCTTCTGCATTTCGGCGATGAGGCTGTGCACGAAGGTGGCGTAGAAGGCTTCGAACTTCTTCTTGCCGCCCGGGTCGGTGGGGGCGTTGTCGAAGAAGAGGGTCACGCCGTCGAACAGGTGCACCGGCTCGTTCCATCCCGGCAGCAGGTAGCGTTTGGTGGTGGTGGCGGCGTCGGTCATGCGCGTGTCGACGAGCGAGACGATGTCTTTCACGGCGCGCTGGATCATCTCGGTCTGGTAGGGCTGGCTGAGCAGGTCGGCCCACTCGCCGCGGTGCACGACCAGGTCGACGTAGGTGTCGAAGCGCCGCGCCGTTCTCGTGAAACCATCGGTGTCCGGGTTGAGCGGCATGGACGTCACCAGCGCGCCGGTGTTGCTGAGTTGCGCACCGAGGTAGCCGATGCGGTTGAAGAGGCTGAAGTCGATCTTCTGCGGCGGGCCGTCCTGCGCTTGCCAGAATGGGTAGATGCCGTAACCCCAGTCTTCGGTGGTCGGCGGGGCGCAGCCGCAGCCGTTGCCACTCCAGCGCGGCGGCTTGGCGTTGCCGTCGAGCGGGTGCTGCCACTCGGCCAGCGCGATCAGATCGCGCTTGGCAATCTCCGGCAACAACTCGGAATACAGCGTGGGCGAGATCCCGGGCAGGGCCGTGGCAGAGGATGGGTTGGAGGCGCTGGCCGCGGCGGCGGGTGTGACCGCCGGTGGGCACTTCAGATCGGCCGGCGCCACGGTCCGCTTGGCCTTCCCGACCGCTTCGGTCACGACACTGCGGAAGTAGGCGCAATGGGCCGCTTCGAGTGCCTCGGCGAAGAGCCCGGCCGTCGGGAAGTCCACGTGAACCAGCGGCGCGAGCATGGCCTGCATCTTGTCGGCGTGGGCCGTCGGCATGGCGGCCGGCCTGGCCCGGAAGCGCCGGCGCGGTGCACCTGGGGCCGATGCCCCGGCCTCGGATGCCGATGCTGCCGTGTTGGCCGGCTTGGCTTTGGGGAACATGTCATCGAGTTCTTCTTGCAGCAGCATGTAGCTGGTGWTGTGGGCCGGGCCGGGTGGGCTCCGCACGGCTGCAGCGGCGGGCGGGGCCGCAGGCGGGGCGGCGGACGCCGCGCTGGCGGCGGGGCGGGGCGCAGGTGTCTGCTCCACGCGCAGGGCATAGGCCTGCCGCACTGACAGCGGCGGTGTCGACGAATCGGTGATCTGCACGGTGAAGGTGTGCAGGCGCACCGGGCCGACGGGCCGTCCGGCCAGCGAGCCGTCCGCGCTGAAGTCCAGGCCCTCGGGCTTGCTGCCTTCGACGATCTGGACGAGGTAGGGCGCCACGCCGCCGGCCACCATGCGCCGGGGCTTGTAGACCGCACCCAGCCGGGCGGTGGGCAAGGCGATCGGCGTGAGCGATAGCTGCTGCCCGGGTTGGCAGGAGGCGACCTGATCGCTGGGCCGCATGCAGGCGGCAGCTACATCGGCGCTGGCCGCAGAGGCTGCGATCGGCACCGCTGTAGCACGCGATGTGGGCACGGGCGCGACGCTGGGCGGCAGCAGCGGATCGAGGACGACTTTCACCGCCGAGGCTGCCAGATCGGCTGGTCTGGGCGCGGTTTCAATGGCTCGACGCACTGCCGAGGCGGCGTCGGTGGCCGGCCGCGCCGCGTCGCCAAGCATCGAGCGCAAGGCCGACGCGGCATTGCTCGCCGGCTGTGCCGCACGCTCCGCGGCCCCTGGGCAGAGGCAGGCGCCGAGCAATGCCGACAGCAGCAGTGCTCTTGCCGCCAGGGCTGCGATCGGGCCGGGCTTCATGCCGTGCGCCCCTCTTTGCGAAGTTCTTTGACGATGCCCCGTTGCAGGTCGACTGCCTGGATCAGCGCGCGGCCGCGCTGCAGGGCGTTGATGGCACCGAAGCGCACCACGTTGGCAATGGCACCACCGGCCAGCTCATGGACTTCAGCCAGCTGCACGAGATTCACGTCGTCGGCCAGGCGGCCGGTGTGCCGGACCATGCCTTCCCACAGGCGCAGCCGTTGATCGGCGTCGGGCATCGGGAAGTGCACCATCGACTGGAAACGGCGCGCGAATGCGTCGTCGATGTTGGCCTTGAGGTTGGTGGCGAGGATCACCGTGCCGGGGAAATCTTCCACGCGCTGCAGCAGGTAAGACACCTCCTGGTTGGCATGCCGGTCGTTCGAGCTCGACGTGGCGGTGCGTTTGCCGAAGAGGGCATCGGCCTCGTCGAAGAACAGGATCCAGTTGCGCGTTTGCGCCTGGTCGAACACCTGGGCCAGGTTCTTCTCCGTCTCGCCGATGTACTTCGAGACGACCATCGACAGGTCGATGCGGTACACGTCGGCCTGCGCGGCCTGGCCGATCAGCGTCGCGGTGAGCGTCTTGCCGGTGCCCGGCGGGCCGAAGAAGAGCGCGCGGTAGCCGGGCTTGATGGCCTTGTCGAGCTGCCAGTCCCGCAGCAGCGTGTCCGAGTGGCGTATCCAGGTCGTGATGGCGTCGATCTCTTCCAGCACTTCGTGACCCAGCACCAGATCGTTCCAGCCGAGTGCGGTGGTGATGAGCTTGGCCGGGAAGGAACTGCTGAAGTCGGGCTTGTGGCGCTCGCCGGTGGTGAGCCACGACAGGTACTCGCTGCCCACCACCAGGGCCGCGCTCAGGAAGGGTTCGCCCGGTGCCTCGTGTTCCACCCGCAGGATGCCGCGTTTGCGCAGGTAGTGCGCGTCGTCGAACAGCTGCATCACGGCAAAGCGCTGCGCCAGGTCTTCGCCCGCCACGATGAAGGCGGCGGTTTCGCAGGTGGGCAGGAAGCCGCCGTGGGCGCGACCCTTCCAGCCACCGAACTCGGTGAAGCCCCGGTCGAAGTTCTTGTTGCGCACGAACAAGGTATCGAGCAGGGCCGGCCGCAGGTGCGGCAGCAGGGCCAGCACGAGCACGATGCGCTCGGAAAAGCCCATGCGGTTCTCCAGTACCAGCCGGGCATAGGGCGAGCTGTCGCCGGCCAGCTCCGGCGCGCCGATCTCGCGCACGTCGGCATGCTCGCACGGCTGCTTGAAGTGCAGGCAGATGCGCGCCTGCAGCACCGCATCGAACCACTCGAGCTCGCGCTCCAGCGTGCCGGCATCCACCCCTGCCGGCGCTGCGCCGGGAAACGCGATGAGTTCAGCGCCACTCGACATGAAGCGGCCTTTCCATCCACGGGAGTTTTTGCAGGCTGTAGCCCCACGGCAGCTGGTCGAGCAGCATGTCGAAGCTGCGCGGCTCGACCTGCAGCTGCCAGCCGTCTTCGTCACTGAAGCTCAAGCGCCCTTCGCGCTGGAGAAACGATTCGCGCAGCCCGGCGATGCTGGTGTGGCCGAGGATCTTCCAGTGCGAGATCACGGCCTGCAGCAGGCCGTCGATGGCCTCGGCCTCCTGCGGCGTGATGGCGAATTCGCGCAGGACCGGGGCGCCGATGGGCAGGCCGCACAGGACCTTGTTGAGCACCAGCAGCGGCTCGGGCGTGCCGGCGTGGCCGGTGGCCAGGTACTGCAGCAGGTGCACTGCGCGCTCGGCAGCAGCGGGCGAGAAGAAGGCCTGGTCGTCGGCCAGGCCCAGCATGCCGAACAAGCGCTGCAGGTAGGCGCCGGCCAGCACCATCCCGGCGTTGTTGATGTAGATGACATCGACGGGGGGCTCGCGTGCTGCATCTGCCGGCGCCGATGCAGGCGAATGCGGTGGCGTGTGAGGAGGTCCCTTTGCCGCCGCAGCGAGTGCCATGGCAACACGGGGTGCCGTGGACGGCACCACCTCGCGGCCCACGTGCCGGGCGAGCCGAGCCAGCCAGCGCTGCGGCTCGGGCAGGCGCAGCGCCTCTGCCAGGTGCTGCGCCAGGCGAAGCGAGAACGTGATGGGTTCGAAGCGGCGGCCTTCTTCGACCAGCTCGCGCAGTGCGAACTGCCAGTTCAGGCGCGTGAGTGCCTCCGCGTTCACAGGCATGTCGATGTGCAGGCAGGCGCCGTGCAGCAGCACGACGTGTTGCTGCACGGCCGGGTGATCGGCGGGGCGCAACCAGGCCACGAGCCGGTTCAGTTGCGTGGCACGCAACAGCTCGAGGAGGCGCTGTGCCGCCCGCGGCGACTCGAGCACGCGCAGCCAGGTGCGGCGCTGATCCGGGCGCTGGGCCTCGAGCGCCCGGTCGAGTTGCTGCGCGATGGCGGCGGCGACGGCAATGTCCAGGGGCCGGTCGTGCAGCAGGTGGTCGGTGAGGTCGAGTCCGTCGTCCTCGCGAGTGGCTGGGTGCCGATCCGCTTCGGCGCCGCGGCCAGGGTGCGGTGTGCCTTCAACGGCTGCCAGACGCTCGTGCAGTCCGCGCACATACGCATCGGCATTGAAGAAGGTGCCCGGGGTCAGGCGCAACAGGTGGGCAAGCAGGTCTTCCCAGAGAGCGAGTTCGGGCTTTGCTTCGTCGGCACCCGCCAGTGCAGCAAAGGCAGGGTTGCGGACGGCGGCGATCACCGCGGCGCGGTCGGGTGCGGGCAACCACAGGCCGATCAATTGGGTACGCGGCAACGTGCCCCAGTCGCGCGCCATGCGGCGCAGCTGCGCGGGGTGGCGGCCCGCGCGCCGCAGCACGGCTTGCAGCCAGGTGGCGTCGGCGTGCAGCGCTTCGAACCAGTCGTCTTCCGCGCCATCGAGCAGGCCTAGCGCCAGCGCAGCGTCGAGGCGCGAACGGCGCAGCGCGGTGTGGGCCGATTCGGGCGGCTCTGTGGGCAGACGCAAGCGCAGCCAGGCTAGCATCAGCGCGTGAGGCGGGGCGGTGGCGGGGTCGCGTTGCCCGCTGTCGCCCCAGGCCTCGGCCAGCTCGTGCAGCAGGGTGGCAGCCGGCCGGTTCTCGCGCTCGCTGCGCTGCTGCAGCATGTCGTCGAGGTAGTCGGTGGCGTTGAACAAGGCGGGCGCGGGGTGCAGCAGCAGGTGGGACAGCGTGAGCTCCCAGCGCTGCGCTGTCTCGGGCGCGGCCGAGCCCTTGCCCCACAGCGCGGTGCTGGGCAGGGCGGCCAGCAGCAGGCCTTGCTCGGTCGGACCCAGCCACAGGGCCGTCAGCGCCAGCAAGGTGGCAGGCGGCAGGGCCTGGGCCATGCGGCGGCGGGCCTGGGCGCCGCGGCCGAGCAGCAGCAGGGTCTGCCGGGCCCAGGAGGGCTCGGCGCGCAGCAACGCCAGCCAGGGCGCGATGTCATCGTCTGGCGTGTGCGGGTCGAACCAGGCGTGCAGGCGCAACTGCAGGCGTGCCAGCTCGTCGCTGCGCGAACCGGAGTGAACCGTTCGTTCATCCCCTGGCTTGCCGGTCTCGGCCAGCGGGGGTAGTTGCGCGGCCAGGCAGGTGCGCAGCAGCTCATCGCCCAGGGTGGCGGCGGGCGCGGGTGGCGTGCCATCCACGGCACGCCGTGCGACGGCCTGCAAGGCGCGCCAGACGGTGAGCTCTTCATTCGTGCTCGTCGCGACGGCCAGCACCATGGAGTGCAGTGGCTGGCTGCGGTCGACGACGCCGGCGTCGGCCCACAAGGCCGTCAGCAGGCCCTGCCACAGCAGGTGGGGGGGTGGGGACGAAGGCAGGTGGCTCTCACCCCACAGGGCCGCGAAGCCCTGGACCCAGGCCTCTGCCTCGCGTCCCCAGCCGGCGGCCTCGCCCACACCGAGGCTGCGTGCCATTTCCTTGGACAGCCTCGCCAGCCAGGTCGGCGAGAACTGGCGTGCCGCGCGCTGCACCATGGCCGGCGCCTCCGGGTATTTGCGCCAGGCGGCCACCAGCGCCGGGCCGCTGTCGCGCAGCACCTCGTGGGCCAGTTGCTCGATCGGCGAGGCCAGCGCCTGGGCCTGCGGTGCATGCCAGGGCAGGTGACCACGCCGCAAGAAGTACAGCAAGGTCTCGAGCTGCGCTTGCTCCCGGCTGCGGTGCGCCGCAGGCGACGTCGGATCGGGGCCGCCCGCTGCGGCGCCATCCTGCGCCGCCTGCTGTTCCTGCAGCGCCTGCGCCAGGCGCTCGCGCAAGCGGGCTTCCCATTGCTGCTCCAGTTCATCGTGCTCGACGTGGCCGAGGTCGATCTCGAGCGACGGCAGGCACCAGACCTGGCCGGCGCGCGAGAACTGGTCGAACACCTCGTCGATGATCTTCGGCGCCCGCGCACGGGCGAATGCGGCGACGCGGTTGTGTTCTTCGAAGGCGTGCTCGGCCGAGCCGAAGTCGACCTGGAACTCCAGGTTTTCGATGCAGTGCGCGCCAGCGTGTGTCATGAGAGGGGCCACACCGTGCTCAGGCACTCGATCACGGCGCAGGCCGCCTGGTTCAGCCGGTCGACGGTGCCCGCCGCGGCACGCGATTCGTCGAGCTCCGATCCGGCGGCCTTGCAAAGCGCGATGCGCGCGTCGAGCCATTCGGCGTAGCAGTTCTCGAAGTGGCCCATCTGCTCATGCCCCAGCCACAGGCAGCGCGCCGCCACGTGGGCGGGGCAGTTGATCTGCACCGTTTCTTCGGCGAGCCGCTGAAAGTTGGGCTGGACGAAGCGCGCCGTCCAGGCCGGGAAGACGGCGGTCAGGCGCAGCGGGTAGAAGTCGGCCCTCAGGCCACTCAATCTGGCGTGCGTCGGGCTGTCACCGACGGGGCGCAGCAGCACGTGCTCGACCACGTGCAGGCCTTCGCTCTCCTGGCTCAGGTGCATCAGAAAGCGGCGCATGCTGTCGGCCGCACGCGCTGCGGCCTCGACGCTGGCGAAGTGGCCGAGCGGCCACCAGCGGCCGGTCTCGTCGGGGCCGAGCACGAGCTGTTGCGGGCCTTGCGGAGCGGGTGTGCCGGCGTGATCGTGCGGCGCTCCCAGCAGGCGGTAGCGGTCGCGGTAGAGGCCGCAGCGCAGCACCGCTTCGCTGAGGGACTCGCCGCGCAGCGGCTGCATCGCCGACAGGTCGGCGCGCAGCTCGTCTTGCGTGAGCTTCCGTCGGTGCGGCCGCAGTGCCTGCGTCTCGCCCACGTGGCGGACGGCGCCGAGCACGCTGTCATCGCCCACGGTGCGCAGCACGCGCCTTTGCTGGCTGAACGCCAGCAGGAGCGAGCGGGTGTGCGCGTGCCGAAGGCCCAGCAGGTGGCTGACGCGCCGTTGCAGGCCGGTGCCGCTGCCGAGCTTGTTCCACGAGGGCTTTGCATAGTCGAGCCCGGCTCCTCGCTCGCGGGTGAGGCTGACGATGTCCTTGAGAAACGCCGCCTTGTTGTCGAGCAGCGCGGTGTCGAGTTCGGCCGGGCTCAGGTAGTCGCAGAACTGGCGCATCGAGTTCTGGGAATAGGTCTCGCCTTGCAGCGCCAGCAGGTGGTCCAGTGCGCGCGACTTGCGCTCGGCCTGCGGGTCGCGTGTCCCGTAGACCTTGGCCTGCACCTGTGCACGCACCGTGTCGGCATCGAGGTTGGCATCCAGGCTGGCGGTTGGCGCGCCGGCGCGCGGCAGGTAGAGCGCGTCGAGTCCCGGGATCGTGCTGCTGTCGAGCATGTTCCACCAGTAGCTCGGGCCGCGCATGTCGTTGGCAGAAAACAGGTCGCGCAGGTGCTCGATCTGCGCGGCGCTGTGGGCCATGACCTGCTCGAACAGCGCCAGATAGGTTTGCAGCTGGCGCACCTGGGCTCGCTCCTGAGGCGTGGCCGACGCGGGCAGGCCGTGCCGGCCCAGGCCATAGACCTCGGGCAGGTCGTTCTGCAGCGAGAAGTAGCGCTGCATGTCGCGGTACTGGCCCATGGGCATCGGTACCGACTCGCTGGCCGCTGCCTCGCGGCGTCGCGTGCGGCCGGCGGCGTACAGGTCGGCCAAGCGATGGGCCAGGTCGACCGGCGAGACCGTGATTTCGGCGCCGCGCCGGCGCAGCTTCACCTGGCGCTGCAGCAGTTCGGCCACGGCCTCGGGCGCGCGCACGTCGGCCGTGAGGCCGGGTACCCGCAGGCGCAGCGCCCAGGTGTCGCCACGCCAGCGCAGCGCGCTGCTGTACGCGCTCTCGCCATCGCGCTGCAGGCTGAGCGAGCGCACGTCGTGCACGCCTTCCACGCCCTTGGCCAGCGCGGTCAGGTCGCTCACGAACAGCAACTCGCCGGCCGGTCCGTCGCCCTGGGCCACGAAGCCTCGTTCCGCGACCGGCCCGGTGTAGATCTGCTCCAGCGTTTCGCCGCGCGCCATCAGTGCCCCCAGGCTGTAGAAGACCAGGCCTTGCGCCATGTGGCGGGCGCAACGTGCATAGATGTCGGCGAGCACGTCGACCGCGTCGCGCGGGCCGGAGAGCTCCACGTCGAGCTGCAGGTTGCACAGGGCGTCGTCGATCAGACTGACGCGGGCGTCGATGTCTTCGCACAGGGTGCGCCGCGCGCGGTAGGCGGCGCGGGCATCGGCCACGCGCGTGTCCGGTCCGCTGGTCACGCCTTGCGAGAGCTTCAGCTGCAGCCGGTACAGGCCGCGCCGATCGCCCAGGGCCACGCCAGCGGAATCGGCAGACGGACCGGCGGCGAGCGTGGCGTCGTCCAGGCCCGGCACCTGGTCGAGCAGCACGCGGCGATAGTCCGCTGCGCTGGTGGCGCGGCAGGGAAAGGCCTGGTCCGGCGGGTGAAGCGACCGGCCGGAAAAATCGATCTGCGCTGCGCCGGGCGCCTGCAGGTGGTCGGCCACCGGGAAGTCGGCGCGGTAGACCAGGTCGGTGAGCGCATAGCAGAGCGCCTCGAGCAGGGTAACGCCGGGGTCATGCAGGTTGTAGTCGGTCCACGTGCCGCCCGACAGGGCCTGCGACAGGCGCAGGCCTTCAGCGCGCAGGCTCTCGAAGCTGAGCTCGGAGTCGGCCGCGCTGCCGCGTGCGGCCCGCCGTCTGCGCGGAATGACGGCGGGCATCACGGTGCCGCCCTCGCGGTCGATGCACTGGCTGGACAAGAGAGCGTCATGGCTCGGTCCCTTGCGTGGTGTCGTCGAACCAGAGCCGCGTGACGAGCACCTTGATCAGAGCGCTCTTGCCACGATCGTCCTTGCCATAGTCGCAGCCCGTCTTGATCCGCAGGCGGTAGGCAGCGTTCTTGCCACTCGAGCCTTCCCAGCGCAGCTGCAGCTTGTCGCAGCGGCGGCCGTAGTAGGCATGGTGCGGTGTGATGCGCTTCCTGCGCGAGAAGAAGTCGAGCCAGCCGGCGGTGGGGTTGTAGGTGTTGAGCGCGATCGCATGCATCAGGGCGAAGCGGCCCTCGCCGGGGTGGCCCGCACCGGCCATCACTTCGAAGCCCTGGCAACCGCTCAGGGTGTCGGTGATGTCCTGCCATTCGCCATTGGCCAGGATCGGCACCGCTTCCATGGGCTGGTAGGTGCCGCGGCGGCCGGTCGATGCCACCACGCCTTCCACGTCGAGCGTGTGTTTCGGGGTGCCGGTGTTCACGCCCACGCGGGGGGGCTGGGCACCGAGCGCCAGCACAGGGGGACGCCCGCGCGCGGCGGAGGCGCTCCCCGGCTGGACGTGCAGCATGTCCTGGCCGCCGCCATAGCTCACCGACCACAGCGCCGACTTGGGCCGCTGGTCGCGGTAGAAGCTCATCAGCGCGTCGTGGCCAATGGGCGTGGAGATCTCGACGCCGTTCTCGGCCGACTTGCGGAACCCCTCATCGCTCATGTTGAGCATGGAGTCGATGAGGTCACCGAAGTGGTAGCGCGTGGGCAGCTTGCCGTCGCCGAAGTAGTTGCGCAGCGTCTCGCGGTTGCGGATGGTCATGACCCGGCCCCGCCCACGATGAAGGTGCCGCTGACGCCCAGGCGGGCTATGCCGGTCACTTCGGGCCGTTCGTCGCTGCTGCTGTCCACCGCCCTCAGCATGTGCTCGCGCATGGGCAGCGCAATGCTCCAGGGCGAGCGCGGCCGCACCCGGGTGGCGAGTTCGGCCTGGCCGCGTGCGGTATCGCTCAGGGTGTAGATGCGCTCGTCGCTTTGCGCCACATGCAGCAGTGAGAGCTGGGTGACGAATTCCACGCAGTCGAGCGAACGCACGTGGGCTTCGATGTCCTCGCAGCGCACCGTCCAGTCGAAGCTCGGTTGGCAGCCGCCGTCACGCCAGGGTGAGATGTAGTCGGTGAGAGCCTGGTTGATGCGCCGCAGCGCCTGCCCGGCCTGCGCGCCGCGGGCCAGCTTGACGGTGCAGCGCACCTGGATGCGCTCGTACACGGCGTTGCGCACCTGCAGCTGCGCGAACGGCGACGACAGGCCGCGCAGGTACTCCTGGATGCGCGCCAGTTCCACGGCATTGAGGTGCGGCTCGGCGGTGGCCGACAGCACCGGCGCCTCGCGCTCGGTCGCGGCTCGGGCCACCGGCGGGGCCGGCACCACCACCACCAGCACGTCGCCCGGACTGGCTTGCGTCGTTCGCGTGGAGAGGTGCGGAAAGCACTTGACCTTGAGCACCGACGGAAAGCGCTCCAGCACCAGGCGTTCGTAGTCCCAGGGCGTGCAGGCGCGCTGCTTGTGCTGCAACCGTTCGCCGACGCGGATGCGCATCTGCCGCCGGTCTTCGGCCGCGCGCATGCCGAATGAAGGGCCGATCTGCATGACCCCGGCCAGGCCGAACACCGTGACCGACGGCTCCTTCACGCTGCCGGCCAGCAGCGGCTCGGCGTTGAACACCGTGCTGCCGTCGATGACGCGGCTGGCGCGCAGGGCCTGCGTGCGCACTCCGTACAAGCCGGCAAAGCTGTCGAAGCCGCCGTCCACCGACAGGCGAAGCCAGTACCAGTCCGCCGACAGGATGGTGTTGTTGCGGTCGATCTGGGCCGGCACGTCGAGTGTGACGATGCCCGAGGTGAGGAAGCCGCAGGTGGTGTCGGCCATCACCTGCAAGGGAGTGAGCGCGCTCCACTGGTTGGACGCGAGATAGGCCCAGGTGGTCTGCGGACGCGGCTCGCCGTCGAGCGACTCCACCGCGGCTTCGTCTCTCAGGTGGAAGTGCAGTGTGAGCACCCCCGACAGCTCCTCGGCGGCCAGGCCGATGTAGAGGTTGCCGTCGTGCTGGAAGCGAGGCCAGAGATTGGGGCTGGCGCCCGCCTCGCCGGGGTAGATGCGCGAGATGCCGTAGGGGTGCAGGTGCAGCACCTGCTCGGCGTCGCTGCCGTCGTCGGTGTTGTTGCGCTCGCGGCCCAGCACGATGTGGCTCTGGGCTTCGTAGTCGAGCGTCAGCCGCTCGACCAGAGGGGTGTACGGCGCCAGAGGCAGAAGCAGGGGGCGCTTGCGGCGGCGAAGGGTGTTGGCCGATACCGCCTCCGTGAGCAGGCCAGGGTAGGCGGCATGGCCAAACCCGATGGCCGGGCTGTCGAGCTGGATGCGGTAGAAGCCATTGCGCGCGCCGAGCTGGAAGTCAAGTGGCTCCAGCGTGGCCCGCCCGTGGGCGCGCAGGGCCGGCTCGCCGATCACCCAGCGGGCTTGCGAGCGCAGCCGGCCGCCGGCGTCGGCCGTCTCGAACAGGGCCACGCTGCCCCGGCTGCCGGCCTCGTGCCAGAGACCGTCTCGCAAGATGCTGGGCGTGACGGTGAACGAAGCGTTGCCGATCTCGGCGTCGTAGCCGGCGTAGTAGCGGCCGAAGCCGCCTTCTGCGACGGGCAGGCCCGACCACTCGACGTTCACGCTCAGGCGAGTGACGTTCTTGCGTGCGATCTCCGGGGCGCCGAACACGCAGTACGAGGCGGTGCTGGGTAGCGGGCCGAAGGGCATGAAGGGCTTGGACGGGTCCAGCCGCCCGAGGTTGTTGTGCATCACCACATCGCGCAGGCCTTGCACGCGCACCGTCAGCGCCACCTCGGCGAGCAGCGTCTCTTCGAGCAGCGAATAGGGGTACAGGCGTCCTTGCGGGCGCAGCTGGATGCGCAGCACCGGCTGTTCGGTGGGCCAGCCGGCACCGTGCACCGTGACGCTGCAGCCCACCACGGGCGGGTCCTGCGGGCGCAGGCGCAAGACGATGCCCACGCCCGCGAAGGGGGTGGCGCGAGTGGCGGTGTCATCGGCGGTGACGAAGAAATCGTTCACCGGCATCCAGCCGGACGAGGTGGTGAGGCTGAAGCTGAAGATGCTGTTGAACAGCTGGCCGAAGATCAGCGCGCGCTCGGGCCGGTTCGGTCCCTGCAGCAGGCAGCGCGGATCGCCGGCCACCGGTGCCGGGCGGTCGCTCTCGTCGAGCAGGCGGCTGGCGGTTTCGCGCAGGGCCTGCAGGCTGCCGTCCGAGAGCCAGTCGGTGCGCGCGAGCAGCCAGCGCGAGAAGAGCTTGCCCAGTCGCGCGAAGAACAGCGTGCGGGTCGGCGCGCGCACCGTCAGCTCGACCAGGAAGAGCTCGTAGTAACCGGCCGCCCGAGGGCTCGTTACGGTGCGTTCCAGCGCTTGCCGGGTCAGGCGCAGCGCGGTGGCGTTGATGTCGCTCAGTTCCATGTCGCTGAGCAGCCCCGGTGCCAGCAAGAGGTAGCGCTTGAAGAGTGCGGGCAGCCTGCGGCGGATGGATCGGGCTTCGCTGCCGACGAGGTCGGCCAGGTGCTGCAGCCGGCGGTCGGACTCGACCGCATGGCCGAGTTCGAGCGTGAGCTCGATTTCTCGCTGGCCTTCTTGCAAGGCGAGGAGCGGCGAGGCGATGGCCAGGCCGAACTCGGCGTCCTTGTGCACGCCGTCGGAGCTGCTTTGCGTGCTGCCGCCGAACAGCGGCCAGTGGGGCAAGGGCGCATCGGCCTGCGGTGCGGCGGCCGCCGGCCACGGCAGGCGGGCCGCCTCGGCGCGGGTCACGTAGCCGAACTCGCGCTCGGGCGAGATGAGGCTGTCGCGGCTGAGCTTGAGTGTGATCAGCGCGGCCACCTGGCAGTCGGTGACGAGCAGGCTCTCGTCGGCACGGAATTCGATGGGCCGGCCCTGTGCGTCCTTGCCGGCGAGGAACGGGGTGCCGCGCGCAATCACCACCTCGCGCTTGGCCCGCGGGTTGCGCTCGCAGATCAGGTGGACGGCATCGGGCACGGCCGGCAGCGGCCGCATGCGCAGGCATTCGTCGTAGTAGAAATCCGCGTGGCGGTCGGTGAAGCGGTTGACGCGCTTTTGCACCGCCTGGTGCAGTTGCAGGAAGGCCATCAAGAGCCCGGCAGCCGGTGCATGGGCCTGGCTGGTCAGCGATTCCGGCAGCAGCTCGCGCGCCAGGTCCTGCACCCGCTCGATGGCACTCACGAACGAGAAGAAGCGGCGGCGCAGCATTTCGCGGTCGCTGCGGTGGGCCGAAGCCTCGTGCAGGGACTGCTGCCCGAACCAGGCAGGGTCGAAGCGCTTCCTGGCGTGATCGATGCGCTGCGCCTCCCATGGATGGGCGCCGAAGCGTTCCAGCACCCACTGCAGGTCGTCACCCAAGGGCTGCGCGAGCAGGTGCTCGATGCGCGCGCACAGTCGGCGGCCGGCGGGGTGCTCGCTCATCTTCAGGGACTTGAGCCAGCCGTCGATCCGCTTCGCGAGGGCCATCACGTGCTCCGCCAGCACCGTCAGCGGGGCGCCATCGGCGTCGCGCACGAAGTCGGCTTGGGTCTCGCGCAGGTCGGTGGCGATGATGCGCGCCATGACCAGGGCCTCGTCCCCGTCGAACAGCTCGCCCCAGTTGCCCATCTCGTTGTGCGCGTGGTCGATGAAGCGCAGGTGCGAGGCCAGCCCGCTGCTCATGGCCACCAGCGTTTCGAAGCCGAGTTCGTCCGCCCGGAAGTAGCCTTCGCCCAGGGCAGTCGGGAAGCGCTCGCGCTGCTCGCAGCCGTCGCTCATGGGGGCACTCTGCGCACGTCGGGTTGTCCCGCCGAGGGGCAATGAGCCTTTTCGGGGAGGAGGGCGGCGCTCATTCGGGCAGCCTCAGGTTGGTACCTTCACGCAGGTACAGCGGGTAGACCATGTTGGTTCGCGTGTTGGTGGTGCGCACCGTGTAGTCGAGCTTCAGGCGCAGCACGCCATTCAGGGCGTCGGTCCAGTCGATGTCGATCTCGTGCAGGGTGATGCGCACTTCGAAGAAGAGCACGGCCTTGGTGACGATGTCCTTGATCTCGGTGATCGTGCTGTCGTTGACGGTCTCGAACACCATGCGCTTGATGCCGCAGCCGTAGGCCGGCTGCATAACGCGCTCGCCCGGGACGGTGCCGAGCAGGATGCGCAGGCTCTGCTCGATGTCCTGCACCTGCGACACCAGCAGCGCTTCCTTGCTGCGCCAGTCGAAGCTCGGCGGGAAGGCCCAGCCGGTGCCCAGGAACTGAGTCTCGGTGGTCATGCCTGCTAGCCCCCGATCATCACCGTGGGAAAGCCCATGACGATGCTGCCGCCATGCGCCGTGGTGTCGCCCACGCGGGCTGCCGGCTTGCCGCCGATCATCACCGTGGCCGAGCCCTTGACGATGGCGTCGGGCGGGCCCACACACACCGCGTTGTCGCCCAGCACCGCAGCCGGCAGCTTGCCGATGAGCACGGTGGGCACGCCGGGGCCGATCACCGGCCCGCCCACGTGCGGGATCGGTGGCAGGCCCGGCGTGACCATCGGGCAGGCGTGCATGTCGGTGAGGCGGGCGGCGGGGGGCATGGGGTTGTCGTGACGGAAGGATTGCCAGAAGTGAAGTGCCTTCAGGAGGCCCCGGTGAACGATGAAGTTGTCTTGACCATTTGAGTCAATTGATCATCACCATGGCCCCCTTGACCACGGTCTGCCCGGCTGCCGACAACTCCGCACTCGCGTTGCCCTTGGCCGTGAACCCCACCTGCGCTTCGCTGCTGATGTTGAGACCGGCGCTCTTCACGTCGGCCTTCGACGTGATGCTGATGGCGTTGACCGCATCGAGCGTGATGCCGCCCTTGGCCGTGAGCTTGATGTCTTTGGGGCTGTCGAGCGTGATGCCGCCGGGGTTGAGTTCGATCTTGTTGTTGTTCTGGTCCTGCAGCAGGATCGACTTGCCGTCGTCGCTGATCACGATCTTGTTGGTGCCCGGTGTGGTGATGGTGATCACCTTCTTGTCTTCGTCGAACTCGATCTTCGACTTGCAGCGCGTCACGATGGCCTTGGTGTTGTTCTCGGCGGCCAGCGAATAAGGCGGTACCTGCTTGCTGCTGTAGAGGCTGCCCAGGATCACGGGGTGCGAGGGGTCGTTGTTGAAGTAGCCCAGCACGACCTCGTCGCCCACCTCGGGCAGGAAGAAGGCGCCGAAGCCGTTGGAGCCATGGAACTGCAGCAGCCGCGCCCACACGCCTTCGGTTTCGGCCTGCATGACGGGCACCGCCACCTGGATGCGCTGCTCGCTTTCGGGGTCACCATCGAGCTTCAGCACCACGCCCACTTGCAGGCCCTCGACGGCCGGCAGCAGGCCGCCGGCGCCGGGTGCCGCGACATCGGGCTGCTCGGTGAACCATTGGGGTGACAGGCCGAACTGCACTTCGGTGACCCAGTCGCCGTCGCCGATCGTGTGCGTGACGCCGCTCGCGAACACGTTGCCGCTGAAGCGCTTGCCCACGCCTTCGAGTTCGATGATGCCGCCGACCTCTGCCTTGGCACTGCCCTGAAAGCTCATGCGGCCGCGCATGCGGGCCAGACCCGATTTGAGCTGCTGCGCCTTGGCCCACTGGGTGAGCGTCTCCTTGGTGGTGGGGGCCGCGGTTTGCAGGCGGTACGACGCCAGGCCGATCACCTCGGCCAGCGTGGCCGATGTCAGGTCGCCTTGTTCGTTGAGGGTTGCGGGGCTGGCCTCGGCGCCGGTGATGGCGGCCTGGGTCTTCATGTCCCACGACACCGCCTTGGCCGAGGTGTACTGGGTGCGTGCGTCGAGTTCGGCGTGGAACTCCATCAGGTCCTTGCCATAGGTGACCTTCAGCACGGCCGCCGCGTCGGTGGCCGGTGCCTTGACAGCCACCTTGCCGTCGGTTGCGATCACCAGCAGGCCATTGGCGTCGGCGCGCGAGAGCATGAAGTCCCAGTCGCTGCAGTAGTACTGGACCAGCTCCTTGTGCTGCTCGGTGGTGGCCTCGACGTCGGCCGTGAGGCCGGCATTTCCGATGAGCGTGCCGATGACGTCGCTGTCGAGCTTGTCGACGTAGTTGGCATTCTTGCGGCCGACCGTCATCTTGACGGCCTTGTCGCGGCACTCGACCACCAGGCGGGCGTCGTTCTGGCCGGTGATCTGCACCGCGTGCTTGACGACGATGCCCTCGAAGATGGGCGCTTCGTCGTCGCCATAGCCGGCATTGATCTTGATGGCGGCGCCGGGCTTGAAGTCATTGGTGTCGCTGACCGGGAATTCCTTGTTGGGCATGTCGCCATCGACGATGACGAGCCGTGCCGTCGGCACGCGGTTGATCGCGCGCGTGACGGTGATCGACATGATCTGCACCGATTCGGGCAGCGCCGTGCCCTCGCTGAACAGGGTGACCCGGACGACGCCCTCGGCATCCAGCTCGGGAGAGTTGGCCATGGCTGTTGTCTACCCCAGCGGCGGAAAGTGCAGCTTGCCGCCGGGCTTGAGCTTGCGGAAATCGCTGAGCTGGTTGAAGCGCGCCACGTCGAGGTAGTAGCCGGGGTCGCCGTAGATGCGGTTGCACAGCAGGGGCAGGGTGTCGCCGTCGCGCACCACGACGAGGTGGGTGAGGTCGGGCGACGACAGGTTGGAGACCAGCTCGGTCTCGCGCTTGCTCATGGCGCCGATGAACGACAGATCGATCTTGGCGCGCAGCGGCGCACCGCTGGGCTTGAACAAGGTGTAGTGGGTCGACATGTTCTGCATGCGGCCGAAGAAGATCAGCGTGCCCCACAGCAGGCGCACGCGGCCTGGCTCGTGCTGGTTGCCGTCGTACTGGTAGACCACCTTGTTCAGCTTGTCCAGGTAGCCCTTCACGTCGAGCCGCGCTTCACCCGCTGGCAAGGGCACGACGCCGGTGCCGTCGAGCACCAGCGAGAAGGCGAGCGTCTCGACATCGGCGGCGCTGAACTTCGGGTCGAGGGCCGGCTGGCCCTGGGCCATCTTCTTGTCGTAGACGATGCCGCGGGTGTGCTTCACGTCGGCAGGGTTGAGCAAGACGGTGAAGGCCACCGAAGTGTCAAGTGAGGTGGTGCCGGATTCGCTCACGTTGTAGCGAACCAGGGTCATGCGCGTTTTCTCGCCGGCGGTGGAATCAGGCATGCAGTGCGCTCGCGGTCATCGTTGTCATGGTGTTCACCGTTCTCTCGCGCTCTGCAGCTGCTGCGCCAGCCAGGCCTTGCACTCGGTGAGGATCTCTTCCTTCGCCAGGGCGAGTGCCTGCTCGGCCCGTTCGGCCGGCACGGGCGCGGCGGGCGCGGTGTTCACCTGCGACTTGATCAAGAGCTGCCTCACTTCGATCGTCATGCTTCATACCTCCCGCTTGGAATACGCGTAGCTCAGCTCGATCTTTTCCACCGCGACCTCGTTCTTGGTGGCGTTGAAGGCTTCGACCTCCAGCTTGACCGGAAAGGCATTGGCGAAGGACCAGACGCGCAGCGGGCTGCCCAGCCCGTCAAGCAGGAACAGGTGGATCTGCTTGGGGAAGAGCGGGCGGTTCAGCCCACCCTCGAGCGCGGCCTGGCACCACATCAGCAGACGCGAGCTGTTGGGCGCGATACCGCGCTTGAGCACGAGCTTCGGGTTCTTCACGGCTTTGGGCAATGCCAGCACGTAGCGGTTTTCGCCGCCCTCGACCACCGACTCGGTTTCCATCTCGGGCGCGATGCCGCTCACCTCGCGAAACGAGCTGTCGGCGTCCTTCGGCTGGGTGCCGAAGGTCACGGTGAAATAGAACGCTGCGGGCGGGTCTTCGGGCCGGGTCCACAGCACATCAGGCATTGGCGATGGTGAGGCCTTCATGTGCGATCACGATGGTCTCGACCGCCACTTCATTGCCGACGGACTTGAGGTCGGTGCCGGTGATCTTGGTCGGCCAGGCATTGGCCAGCGTCCAGACCATGGTCGGTGCCCCGGCCTCGTCGAGCAGGCTGATGGTCACCGGCTTTCTCTTGACGGTGTTCATCTTGATCTCGTTGAACCAGTCCCAGAACTTGTTGTCGGACTTGAAGACGCCTTTCTTCATCGTGACGTCGCTGTACTTCTTGATGCCCGGCATCTTGATGACGGAGAACGACGGGCTGTCGCCGTGCCGGTATTCGAGGGGCTGCGATTCCACGTCGAGGCCGGAGACCTCCTGGAACGACATCACGGCTGCGTCCCACTTCACTTCGAAGCGAAACTTCGGGATGGGCCATACCGTGGTCGATTGTGCTGAGCCATCGTCTGCCATTGCTTACTCCACCTGTTGATTGAGAGGGTGCGGGCGGGGCGCGTCAGCCCCGCCGCGCGGCTTCAGGACTTCTGCATCTGCTGCTGGAAGGTGATCTCGATGAACTCGGCCGGGCGGCTGATCGCCACCAGCACGGTCACGCGCAGGATGCCTTCGAGGACGTCTTCGGGCGTCATGGTTTCGCCCAGGCCCACGTGCACGCTGAAGGCGTCGTCGGGCACCGCGCCAGCCAGGCCGCCGCGCTTCCAGATGCCGGTCAGGAAGTTCTGGATCATGCTCTTGATGGTGACCCAGGTGTTGGCCACATTGGGCTCGAAGACCATGGCCTTGGCGGCCAGGCGACATGACTCCTCGAGCATGATCATGGTGCGGCGCACGCTGATGTAACGCCAGTCGAGGCTGTTGCCGTCGAGCGTGCGCGCGCCCCACACCAGCACGCCTTCGCCGATGAAGGAACGGATGGCGTTGATCGACTTGCCCTGCGTGGTGACGTTGAGGTCTTCCTGGTCTTCGGCCGAGAGGTTGACGGCCGGCGAGATCACGCCGTTGAGGCTCACGTTGGCGGGCGCCTTCCAGACGCCACGCGAGTTGTCGACCATGGTGTAGATGCCGGCCATGGCGGGGCTGGGCGGCAGCAGGTTGAGCTTGTTCTTCAGCTCGTCCATCATGGTGTTGAACATGGGGCTGAGCGCGGCGAGGCTCTTGTTGAGCAACACCATCTGCAGGCGTGCCGTCTCGGGCTTGTCCTTGTCGGCCGACTTGGTGTCTTCGGCGATCCAGGCCTCCTTGGTCTTCGTCACGTCCTGCACCGCCTGCCATTGCGCCTTCGTCTTGGCATTGGCGTTCTCAGGGAGGGCATCGGGCAACGACAGTTCGCTCTTGAGCAGCGTTTGCAGCTGGTCGAGGTTCTTGATGTTGCGGTAGCTCAGCTCGTTGTCTTGCACTACCGAGGTGTTGAGCCAGGGGTAGTAGGCGGCGGCGTAGTCGAGGTAGTTGATGCCGAGGTCGCCGCGGAAGGCGCCGATGCACTCGACCGGGGGCTTGTAGCCTTCCCAGACGTCGAGCACCGCCACTCGGCTCTTCATCGTGCCGCAATGCGCCAGGGCGGCCTGCTGCACGCTGATGCAGGCGGGCTGCTTGAGCAGCATGCAGTCGGGGATCACCACCATCGTGGGCTCCTGCTCCTTGATGAGCGTGGCGATGCCGTCGCTCAGCTTGGTGGCGTCGATCTCGGTCGCCTCGTAGTTGCCCACCGACACCACGTAGCAGGGGCCGCCGCCGTTCTGGAAGAACTGGCGCATGCCGTAGTACAGCAGGAAGCGGCCGCCGTCCTTCGCTACCGCCTGGCTCAGCGTGTACTCCGCCGTGCCGAGCTTGAAGGCCGTGGGTTCGGTGGCGGGCGAGGCCTGCGGATTGATGTCGAAGAGCGGCGACGGACCGTAGCCGAAGTGCAGGTGGAACTGTGCCAGCGAGGTGATGCGCCAAGGCTTGTTCAGCAGGTCCTTGCCCTGGTAGTCGGCGATCTCGGTGTATCCGATGAAAGCCGGCACGGCGGTCGCGACTTCGACCACCGAATTGGGGAACGCATTCTTCTCAACGATATAGACACCCGGTGTCTTCATCTGACCCATGACGGCCTCCTGTGGTTAACGGCTAGCGGTGCACATAGATTTCCGAGACCCAGGTGGGCACGCCGCCCAGGGTTTCGCGGTGGATCAGCGACGGCGAAGCCACCGGCAAGCGCTTGACGAGCACCTTGTCGGCGCCTCCGTCGCGGCGTCGCAGCTGGAACCGCTGAGACGATCGGTCTTGCAGTGCGATGGGCGCGCGGGAACGCACCGCGAGCACGTTCTGCCCATCGGGAAGGTGCTCGCCCACAGCCGCATCGAACTCGCAAGACTCCCCGAGGTCGACCACCTGCACGTCGTCGGGGGCGACGGCGAGATCGCCGAACAAGTAGTACTTCCACACCGTGGCCCGGGCCTGCAAGCGGCAGTAGTAGCGCTTGGCTTGCTGCGCCGTTTGCGGCACGTCGGCGGGGCAGACACGGATGGAGATGACGAAATGCGGCTGCGCATGGCGCTCCCGCTGCGACATTGCCCTGGCCGCACGCGCTGAGGTCAGACGGCGCATGTCGGCAGCTCCGGCACTGGCCGCTGCATGCAGCCTCCATCGACCCGTGGCATCCAGGGCGGCTCGCCGGCTGTCGAGCAAGAGAATCGACTGCGAAGAACCGAACACGCCTTCGGTGTAGTTGGCAAACGCGGCATCGCTTGCGTGCGCGAGGAAGTGCAGGAAGAAGGGTTCGATCGAATCGCCTGCACGCTGGCGCAAGGCTTCGGTGCCGGACGCGTCGAAGAGAACCAGCACGCCTCGGTCGGTGGTGCGCAGCATGCAGCCGCTGCGATCCAGCAGCTGCGCCGACTTGGCGGAAGGCGCGATGCGCAGGCCACGGCACATGTCGTTCGGAAAGTAGGAGTGCTCTACCTCGAGGCTGAACAGCGGCAGGTACGTACCCATGGCCGGCCTATGCAGAAACGCCCGCCTGGGGCTGTGACACGTAGGGAGCCTGCCCGCTCAACTGGCCCGAGTCGATGGCGACCATGCGCATGCGATAGAGCACCGACGGCATGTACTTGCCGCCCAGGATGCCCCACAGGTTGCTCAGGTCGGAGATGCCGAGGTTTTCGATGTCGAGCATCAGCTTGTCGATGCGGGGGTCGAGTTCGGGCGTGTTCTGGTGGTCGAACACCGGTCGGCTTTGAAAGAAGCCGATGGTGTGCGAGATGAACTTGAGTGCCTCGGGATAGTTGGTGCCGCTGAAGGTGGCCGCGAACATCAGCATCAGGTTCAGGTGCACCGGTGCCTGGCTCAGGCCGGCCCGGCCCATGTTCGCGTGGCTCAGCGCCGAGGGCCGGTAGGGCAGGGTGTCCTTCTCGAGGTTGACCAGGAACAGCGCCAGCTTGTTGGAGACCTGCGAGACCAGGTTGCCATCGGGTTCGGTGAGGTTGGACACCACCACCAGGTCTTCACCGACCTTGAAGCTGCGCCGCAGCGATTGGTTGAGTTGCCCCGCAATGCCCGTGATGGCGGCAGCGATCAAGCGAGACCCCCGAGACGCGACATGCCCGCTGCGTAAACACCCATGGCCAGGAACTCCGTGCAAGCCCGGGCACCAATGCCCAGTCGAAGCCACGATAGCGGCCGAGGCGGTCGGCGTTAATCAGCAGAATGCTGAGATTCGGTTGCCTGAAGTCTGAACGCTGCGCAGTGCCGCACTGAGATACGTGCTGCCGGATGCGACGAGTTGAATGGCACACACCAGCTCGGCCAGCGGATCGTCCTTGAGCATGTAGCCGCGGCAGCGTGCCGCAGCTGCGGCATCTACCAGCGGAAGCTCGTCGTACCAGGACAGCATGAGGATGCGAAGCGTGGGCCGCAGATCGAAGAGCGCCCGCGCGACCTGAAGGCCGCTGAGGTCGCGCATGTCCATGTCGAGCAGCAGCACGTCGGGCGGGTTCTCGTCACAGGACCCGAGGGCCTCGAGCACTCCGCGGCCGCTGTCGGCTTCCATCACCACCGACAAGCCGGGCTGTCGGTCCAGCAGCACCTTGAGAGAGCTGCGAAACGCGGCATGGTCGTCGGCGAGAACGATGCGAATGGTCATGTCGCTGCGCGGCGGGCGAT
The DNA here is from genome assembly GCF_056403575.1 of Rhizobacter sp. P2_G4. Classification (NCBI taxonomy): domain Bacteria; kingdom Pseudomonadati; phylum Pseudomonadota; class Betaproteobacteria; order Burkholderiales; family Sphaerotilaceae; genus Rhizobacter; species Rhizobacter sp. P2_G4. The sequence goes on from NZ_JBFUFG010000002.1 coordinate 990,242, forward strand.
GGACCGCGCATCTTCACTCCATGCAGCGCGCCGCGGCCATCAGCAATTAGCTGAAAGCCGCGTAGGCAAAACCTTACTTCAGATTGGCCATCAATCCGAATGCAGTCTCGCCGTGGCTGCCTTGGCTCGCTTGGTGGATTGATCCTGCACTGGCATGTGGGCGCGGCAGGGCGCATCCAGCGAACTCAAGCCCTCGCGTATGGCGTAGCGGGTGAGTTCGGCGATGCCCTCGATGTGCAGCTTGTGGAGCACGTTCTCTCGGTGAGTCGCGATCGTCTTGGCGCTGAGGTGCAGCTGCTCGGCGATCTGGCTGGTGGAGTGTCCTTCGGAGAAGAGCTGCACGATCTCGCGCTCGCGCGCAGTCAACTGCGAAAAGGCGCTTGCCGCCGGCGCGGTGCCGCGGGTGCGATAGCCTTCCACGAAGACACCGATGAGGCTGGGGCTCAGGTAGCTCTGCCGTGCCACGACCTTGCGGATGGCCAGGGCCAGTTCCTCGAACGACGAGTCCTTGAGCACATAGCCGGCTGCGCCAGCGTCGATGCCGGCCAGCACCATGCGGTCGTCGTCGTGCACGGACAGGCACAGCACCTGCACCGAAGGTGCCTCGGCACGCACGCGGCGTATGGCCTCGAGACCGTTCATGCCGGGCATGGCGAGGTCGGTCACCAGGACATCGGGCAGCAGCTGGCAGGCCAGTTGAATCGCGCCTTGTCCATCGTGGGCTTCGCCGACGAGTTCGAAACCGGGCTCCTTGCGTAGCAGGGCGCCGAGACAGTCGCGCATGATGCGGTGGTCGTCGGCCAGGACAATGCGTATGGTCATGTGCGGCTCATTGCTGGATGGGCAATTGAAGGGAAGTGGGGCGGTATCTGCGCTCGTCGAGCTCGAGCGTCACGGTGGCCGTGGTACCGCGCCCGGGAGAGGATTCGATGGCCAGCTGCCCGCCAATGGCTTGCATCTGTGCCTCGGCGCTTACCAGGCCGAAGCCGCCTTCGCGGCTGAAGTGATGGGGCGCCTCGCGGGCATCGAAGCCCACGCCATCGTCTTTTACGCTGATGTGCAAGCCGCTGTCACCACGGCCGAGCACGATCCACAGGTTGGCGGCCTGGGCGTGCTTCTGTGCGTTCAACGCCAGCTCGCGCACCGTGCGCAGCAAGACGGAGAGCACGGCCTTCGCCAACGCCACGTCTTTCAGGTCGCAGCTGAGGTGAACCAGCATCTTTGAGCTGCGTTGCAGCCGCTGGGCGAGGCTTTGCAGGGCGGCCTCCAGTCCGAGCTGATGCAGCACAGGCGAGTGCAGCTCGAAGGTGGCGGTTCGGGTGGCTTGAGCTGCCTGGGTCAACAGCATGCGCAGGTCTTCGAGCACGGCGGCCTGGTGGGTATCGGGTGCCAGGCTTTGACCGAGTTCACCGAGTCGAAGCTGGGCCATCGCCAGCAACTGGCCGATTTCGTCATGGAGGAGGTGCGCGATGCGCTGCCGTTCGCGTGCCTCGGCAACGGTGAGTTCATAGGCAAGCGTTTGCAGCCGGCGCGTCGTGGCGCCGCTGTCGGCCTGAAGCGAGGAGGGGGATACGTTCGGCGCGAAGGTCCGCGGCTCGGCCACAAGCGGGGCGCCGCTCTTTGGTTTTCGCATGAGTCCCCTCGACCGATGTGCCCGTTATTGGGTCACCACGGTAACGTGCGGTCTGGATTTGCGTCAACCTGTAAGCCTTGACAGATGACGCAGGTCATCTTTGAAGTGGTCGAGTCAAAGGTCGCAAGGGTTGTCGGACTTGCGCCGCTTGTTGAGTACGGCGTTGTTCGTCAAGCTGATGCTTGTGTGGTGGTTGCGTTCACCTTGTCTCCGCGAGGTTCTTGCCTTCTCGAGGAGATGCAGAGGGCGCCCGGCGCGTTCTGTCGCCGTCAGCAGTGCTTCGCGCCGATCCTCACGCGAAAGCGAGTAGAAATCAGGCATGTGTCACCAGCGTGCTGACCTGCTTGGCGAGCCAGGTAGGCAGCCGAGCGCGCGGGTTGGCGACGGCCTGCAGTTCCGACGCCGGAAGCTTGCGCTTGGGCTGGCCGAGTGCCGCCTCCGGGCCCGAAGGTCCCACCCAGGCCAGAGACCGGATGACTTCGCCAGCGGCTGCCCCGGGTAGAGCAGCTGCCAAGGCGGCGCATGGCGCAGCTCGACCGTTTGCGAGCCGAACTTGAGCTTGCGGCTGCGACCCGACGTCAGGAAGACCTGGCGCACCGCAACCTGCGTGGTCAAGCCCATCGCGTTGGCAGCTGCCGCCCCGGTGCTGACGACGGTTTCGCCTTGCTGGCAGGCCCATTCCTGGACCACCTTGCCGACCTCTGGTGCCCGCTTTCCGAACTTGCCCCGGACCGGCGCGACATAGACGCCGCGTCCCGCGTGTTGTAGAGCGTTGGAGTATGTTTAGCTATCGGCATCGATGGCGGTCGACGCACCGGTCGTTGGTGAGCGGCAGGAACTGGCCGGTTGTAACTTCCCAATCGGTCGAGCGCCAGAGGCGACCTCCCTACGGCGTCGTGCACTTGGAGGACACTGCTGAGGCGGTCCCTGCTTTGCAGCGCGCAACTGTGTCGTCAACGCCTCCGCTTGCGCCCCCGGACTTGCCCGGCTTCAATGCGACGGCGCCAGATGCCGCGCGATTGAGCGGTATCGCCACCTGTGGCGTCGCAGCACTCTGTTGGCCGCCATCGGAGGGTCGTGCGTCTTGGAGGACTCTTGTCGTAGGGTTTGTGGGTGCCGTGCTATTCGCCGTGGCGGAAGCTGGCATCGGGGGTCGTGACGGTTGCTGTTGAGCTTGAGCACCCGTCCAAACCCCCAGCAAAAGAACGGAAATCCCAAAGGCATGTCGCATGCGTCACCTCCAGCTTGGCTAGGTGACATGCTCTCTCGAAATAAGAGCCGCTCCCGTAGGAGCGGCTCTTGAGTGCGTGTCGGCCACCGCCTTCATAGGCCGCTTGGGGGCTTGACGACCGCGCGTGCTCGTTGGGGCCCGCCTTGATGCAGAGATGCCTTCAACTCTCCCATCTACCTTGGCATCACCTCGTGGCCGCCGTCGCCACCCAAGGCTGAGACGGCTTGTTGCCCATCAGCAGCACTAAGCTGAAAGTGGCACGGCCCGCCGCCACAGGGTTTACCAAGAAGTCCATGGGCACAGACGCCGCTTGCATCAGGCCGCTGCCCGCTCTCGGCTGACCCTCACCATAAATGGGTTCGCCGCTGGCGACGCAGTGCAAACCGTCTTTGGCCCGATGGCCATCGATCGCCTCGACTCCTTCCACATTGATTCGAACCAGCTGGACGCCGCGTCCCGCTGCGAGCAGGGCGCGCATGGGGACGAGACTGGGGTCACTCAGCAACGCAGTCGTCGCCAACAGGCTCATCGTTCGGAACGCCTCGCGCGAATTGCAGATGCCGGCTTTGGTGACGACCGGGTGAACGTCCGAGCCACAGAACTGATTCCAGATCTTGACCTCGCTGCTCTCCCAGCCGTTGCTCTCCAAAGGAAAGCACCCAGCTTGGGCGCGCGGCCTGAGCACGTTGCGATCGAATCCACCTCCTGCCTCGTACTTGATCCATTCGACAGGGAGATTCATCATCACTTCGACCAGCGAAACCCGCCGCAGGGCCGTCTCGAATGAAGGCGTCTTCAGAAGCCAGAAGGCGTCGAACGAGCCGCCATCGGTCATCGACCGCACCCGCATGCAGTGGAGTGCTTTTGCGTAAGAGGTCGTGGAGGCCGATGCGGCGGCTCCAACTTCCGTTTTCAGCGCACGGTCAGCCAGCGTCGAGAGTTCGGCCATCGAGGCCGCGTCGCCCACGGCTGCGCGAGCAGCCATGCCGTTGAGGTTCTCCCGCTGGCTCTGCACGTTGTCTTCGATGAACTTCGCGTCGGCGGGCGACTTCGCCATAGCGCGGGCCAGCGCGTGTCCAGTGCTTTCGACATCCGTCAGGATCAAGTTCGCATCCACACCACCGCTCTTCGCCATTCGTGCGGCACGACCCATCAGTGCGACATCGGAAAGATTTGGCATGTAGGCCAGATTGAGTAATGCGTAGACGTCGGGCCGCTGACGTCGCAAAGCCGCCATCTCTGCGAATGTCATGCGTCGGCCGCGGGTGGATTGGATTTTGGCCACGTTGATCATGGACATCTGCGCCCCCTGGGCCAGGGTGTCGACATACCAGCCTTGCGGTGGGCGATCGAAGGGCTCCAGCAGCGTGGGCGCTACCAACTCCGCGACCCTGTCCGTGTCACAAGATGCCGTCAAAGGGGGCGGCGCTTGAGGCCTCGGCGGCGGCATCTGAGTAGGCGGTTTTTGTGAACCGCCAGCCAGGCCCTTGATTTTGTCGCATATGTCGCTGGTGCAGCTGGGTCCGTTTGCGCAACCGTGCAGTGCGCCCATCAGTCCAAGACAGCCAAGGAGAAATCGAATGCGCGGGGAAATGAATTGCATAAAACGGCTCCCGCTCACTTGAGGCTGAATTGCAGGCCGTATAGCAGTTCGGCTCGTGTCCAGGAATCCTTCTGCCGGTCACCGGCGATAACGCCTGGGTCGGACACAGCATGATCGATCCACCTAAGCGCCCGCGCGCGGCTGATCAACCCGCCATTCTCGTAGGCATCAACGGTTGCCGCGAGCGTCCAAGGCAGTATGACCTGCTCTGAGTTGTCGTGTATTTCGCCAAGCGGCGTTTGCGTCACCACATAGGCGTGCTCAACGGCGCTCGCCTCGGGTACAGGCGGCAGATTCTGGAGCCATTCGTCGTCGAGCGTAGCCAGGGACGTCGTGCCCAGAAGATGAAGTGCATGCAGCACCATGCCCGAGATACTGCCCGACACCGTGCTTCCGGCCAAGGCCGGATATGCACGCCAACGTGCACCCGGCTCGCGCACGCGCAGTAGCCAAGCACGGCCACGGTCAATCGCCGCGTCAATCAATGCTTGTTCTGCCGTGTCAGCGAGTTGGTGCTGCGCATGCAGGCCGATCAACGCCCACGCCGTCGTATACGTGGACGCATACTCCAACGTCTTCACGCCCTCGAACATTGGCCAGCTGCCCTGGGCGTGCTGCTGCTGAAGTAGAAATCCGATCTCTGCAGCCGACGCCTTAGTCGCTTGGCTCGCCATCGCGGCGAGCACGAAACCTGAAATGAATACGCTGGCCGGGTCGCCGGGTCGGTCGGGCAACTCTGGCCAGCATGCACACGGCTGCTTCGCTTGCGCCCGCGCGTAGCGCGCCAGGTCAAACTCCCGGGTAGGTCCGACGAAGTTCGCAAGTACCCAGACGTTCTCCGCCGCAGTCCATACCGATGGTTTTGGGTCGCGTGCATGCAGGTCCGCTGCAACGATCACGCTAAGCCGCTCGACCGTTTCGCGCTGGCGCGACATGTCATGTAGGTGCAGCCGACCCGCTGTCCCAAATTCGACCCGCGGGAGGTACATGGCCAGTTCCACCCATGGCTGGAGCATCGACCAGAACGTGATTGACGCGATGATGCCGACTGCGATTCCCACTGCGCCGAGCCGCATCCACCAAGAAGCAGCGAGAAGCCGCAACCAGAATGGATTCAGCAGTGAATCCAGCAGCTCCGTGAGCTTCTTCTTGAAATAGTCAAGCATGTCCGTCCCTCTTTCAATGCCCCGCGCTGGTGAATCGACGGCTGCCGCATGCTTCGCCGCTGCCCCAAGTCGACCCGATGCATTTGTCGAGACGCGGCAGCGGCCGTCGAGATCAGGGCGCTCGTGTGCAGCAGTCGGGAATCGTGGACGTCACACCGGCCGGCGTGATCTTGCGTATTTCGTAAGGCGACTGTTGCGACCCGTAGTTGAAGTCCATGTACAGGTTGGCATCGGCGTCCACCGCAATGCTGTTGGGCGCGTTGCCCGTCATCAAGGTCGTGACGACTCCGGCTTGCGTCACCTTGCGGACAGCGCTGTTGTTCGTGTCCCCCACCCAGAGAACGCCGTTGCCGTCCACGGCCACTGCGCCGGGGAACTTGAACTGTGCGAGGTTTCCGGTGCCGTCGAGGAAGCCGACGATCTGGCCCCCGGCCAGCGTGGTCACGACGCCGGTCGCGGTAACCTTGCGGATGGCGTGATGACCCGTGTCCGCGACGAAGACGTTGCCCGCTACGTCGACCGCCACACTCTTAGGCCCACTGAACGAAGCGGCTGCACCCGTGCCGTCGACCGGAGCGGCCGAACCTGGGCCGCCACCGGCCAGGGTGGTCACCACGCCCGCGGGCGTGATTTTGCGAATCCTGTTGTTGCTGACGTCGGCCACGTAGAGGTTGTCGGCGCCATCGATGGCGATGCCCACCGGATTCCAGAAGCTCGCCTGGGTGCCGGTGCCATCTACGTATCCTCCGGCAGTGTTGCCGCCCGCGAAGGTGGTAACCACCCCTGCCGGAGTGATCTTGCGAATGGTCGACACGGCGGAGTCCGCGACGAACACGTTGCCCTGCGAATCGACCGCCAGGCCGAAGGGGTACACAAAGCTAGCACCCGATCCGGTGCCGTTGACCAAGGCCTTGGTGTTGTTGCCGGCCAGCGTCGTGACGTTGCCACTGATGTCGACCTTCCGCATGCCGTAGAACGCTCCCGTCCTGAACGTGCTGAGGATGCCGATCGAATCGGGCACCACGCTCGCGTACAGGTTGCCGGCACTGTCCCGGGCGACGCTGGACACCAAACCGCCGATGCCCGGGTTGTAGACCGTCAGCTTGGAAGAACGACTGGTCGCGCTGCCTGCGCTGTTGGTCGCCACCACGCGAAAGAAGGTTCCGTTGTCGACCAGTGCTGTCGGAGCGCTCGTGTAGCTGGCCACCGTGGCGCCACCGATGTCGGAGAAGGTGATCCCGCCGTCCGTGCTCCGCTGCCATTGATAGTTAGGGGTAGGCGCGCCCGTCGCGTGCGCCGAGAACACAGCCGGCTCGGGTGCCAGGACGCTGAGGTCCGCCACATCCTGGTTGAACGCCGGCGCCACCGCGGTGGAGGCCACCGTCAGCAATGCACTTCCGCTGAGCACGCTGCCAGAGGCGTTGCTCACAAGGACCTTGAACGACTTGCCGTTGTCACTCGCCGTCGTCGCCGGCGTCGTGAAACTCGCGCCGGTGGCGCCTGCGATGTTGCTGTACACGCCGCCCGCTGCGCTCTGCTGCCATTGGTACGTCGGTGCAGGCGTGCCCGTCGCTACTACGGTGAAGGTGGCGGTCTGCGGCACAACGACGCTGGCTGACGCTGGTTGCGACGTGATGGCGGGGACGACGCCCGTCGTCGACCCACCGCCCCCGGTTGCGTCGTCGCCGCCACCGCCGCAAGCCGTGATTGCAACGATGGCTATGAAGAACGAGGCCGCGACTGCGAGGCGCTGGCGGGCGAGATTCAGACCGGATTTCATAGGGGTTCCCAAGGAAGCCGTTGTGCGGCTCCTCGGGGATTGTGGGCGCCGGGCCCCGCGGTGGCATCGTTAGAAAGGAGGAGGGCGTACGGGGATCGCGTTCCGGCGACTGCCGCAACTCGGCCAGGCGCAGCCTCGGCCGTATTGCTGCGCTCCAGGTGTCCTGCAGCTTGCTTCCGAGCTTCAGCCTCCAAAGTTCAGCGGACATAGCCAACCCATTGCGGGCCTCAGCCGCGCGAGCGACGGCCGCCAATCAGCGACACCCGAATCCCCGAATCGGTCGTCGATGAGTTCTGCGGAGGTTCCTTAGCTAGCGGACCCGGATCGTGATGGTCCCCAACTGCGTGAGCTGCCCGCCGAAGTTGAGGCCGCTGATTTCGACCTGCTGCGAGAGGTCGATCCTGTCGTTCTTCCCAATCTGAACGTTGTGCGATGTACGCCGAATATTGCAGGCCGCATCACCAATGCGACCGCCATCCGGGCTGCTGGCCGAGGGCACGTTAGATCGTACCGGTGCTGAACACGACCTGGAGTCCCCATCGATCTCGCATCTCCGTTCAGAGGCCCAGATCTGCACATCCTTGACGCCTTGGCCGTCCTGGACGCTGGCTACGATGCATCACGATGCCGCTGCGAGTCGCTGCGACTGACTGTGTGCCGCCCGGCGAGTGCGAGAGACTGTCTTGCCGTCAGGCATCACGAAATCCACAGACACCGACGGCGGACTGCTGTCCGATGCCGCGATCACGACCTTCTCTCCGCCGAGGCCGCAGCTTGAGGGCGTTGCGCATCCTACCAGGAGGACCGCCAACGCCATGCATCCGCCCGTCGCCAACAAATTCGCCATGGCTTTCTCCTTCCTCATTTTTCATGTGTCGCATTCACACGCATTCACCCGCATTCCGCGACGAATCCCGCGCCGGGTCACCGCCGACCGATCGGCGTAGGCGAGTCGGGTCACCCGAGTCCTCGAACTCTCCTTCTCGAGCACGCCGCTCTTCGTCAGGGTCGAGAGTTGCCTAGAGAAGGTCGGCTCCCGGCTTTTCAGTGCATCCGCCATCATCGAAGCCTCGCTGGCGACGAGTATCCAAGCGCAGGTGCTGCCTGGCACGGCATCAGCATGCGCCGCCAGAATCGTTCGCGAGGTCGGGATCACTTCTGAGGAAGAGATGTAGAGGGAAGCAACTTCATCCATGAGCTCTTGCAGCCTCTCGAAACGATTCGGCATGTCGCCCACATTCGGGATGCTTCCGTCCACACGGATGCAGTGTCACGCCATGGCCTGACCGCCACATCGGCTGTTTTGATGAAGCGTCCGCACACGACTAACGTCTATTCGTTTCGCCTGAGATGCTTTCAACGCTCCTCTTTCCAACGTCTGCGTGCCGATAGGCCGATGCTTGCTGCAATCGAAGCGCCGATGGCAGTTGCTGTCCCGCGGTTTGACATCCCCGAAGGTTCGCCAATTTGCTTGCCGCAAAGTTGACGTCCCCGAGCGACAGGAACTGGTCGGGACGTTGAGCCCACTTCCATGCGGGGAAGCTGCCGGGCCTCTTCCATCGCGGCGTCGCTCAACGCGGTCACATCGTCTCAAGCATCCCCTTGGCGTCGCCCCGTCGCGTACGGCCGAATGGGCCATAAACGTTGCTTGCTAGGGACCGTCTCGCGCAGCAGAATCGAAGCAACGGGCAAGGAGGGCGACGTGGGAAGCGCAGACGAGAATGCATGGCTGAAGTCGCCGCTGAAGCGTCTGTTCCCGAAGCGATGGCGACGAATCTACGTGATTCTTGGCATCATCGGGGGGGCCGCCGTGGCGGCGTCCAAGTTGCCCGAACTCTTGTCAAAAGGGCGTGGTGCACTTACTCCCGACGTCGAGTTCGTGACGGTAATGCCTTCGCCCGAAGCGGTGGGAATCTACGAGATCGCCGTACGCAATCGGACAGAGCTTCCGGTTGTCATCACGGGCATAGGCGTGGAGGTCCTTGCCGTTCGACCGTCTGACGCGAAGTCATCTGGCAATGCGACACTGCCCGTTCAAGACAACTTCGATGTCGGACTGCCGACCAAACCCGGCGAACGCGTCGTCATCGATCGCGTGCCGACGTCACTCCCTGCTAAGGACGTTGAGCGTATCCGAGTTCGCTTCTCTGCGGTGGCGATTGGCAAGGAGGCATGGACGGATTTCGACGTGCGCCTGACGCTTCGAAACGGTGAGCAAGTCGTTGCAGATAGCAAACCGCTCTCGGTCAGAGTCTTTCCGAGGGTTCGTTGAAAGTTCATGCCGCGATCGCGATTTCATTTCTCGCTCTGATAGCCGGGTCGGGCGGCAGCTCGCTCTCGAACGCGCCAGGCTCCTTCTTGTCGGACTTCAATCCTACTTTTGCCCGCTTGGAGGAAGTACAGCGAGCGGCAAACCAGTGTTCGAGCGGGGAGGGATGGAAAGATGGAATCCGTATCTGGTGGGAGACTTGGAGTCTTGACCAATCTTGCGGAGCACAGCCCGACGACTGGCGTTGCTTGCGAACTCGACCTGCTTTCGAGAACGCACTGCGCAGTGTTCCCAAGACGCGTTGCGAGTCCCGTCTGAATCATCTTTCGAGTGAGCTTTTCGAGCGAGATCTCGAAGCGCTCTATCGCGAAGAGTTGCCGGAGAAAATTTGGCCAGTGGTCGGCAGCCTGAGAACGGGTCAAGCGAATCTTGTGGCCGTGCAGTTCGATATGCCGGCAGGTCGATTGATTTTGGTCGATCCAAATCTACGTGTATTTCATAGAGAGATTGTTCGGCTGGTTCTCGACCTGATTGCCATGAACGCTGGCAGCGATGGCGTCGAGCTCAAGCTCGACCCGCTGCGTCTCGTCGACCAGCTTTCGGCGCACCCCGAGAGACTTGAGTACTTCAAATGGCTCATATCAAGCGCTGCCACAGGCAAACCTCTACCGCAGGGGCCAGGCACAGCGACTTTGCCGAAACGATCTGACGACGACGCCGAGAGGACGGCCATCCATGCGGAGTTGGTGGACATGCTTTCCGACGAGGGAATCAATTTCCTGATAGCGCACGAGTACGCGCATTCGTTCTTGGGCCACCAGGTGCTCGATCTCGCCGAGTTCTTGCGCGCTCCAACCAGTCGTCAGAACGTCGAGCAGTTCTCGAACCAGTTTCGCAACGAGCTATTTGCCGATGACGTCGGCTTCAAGATGTGGATCCGGGTGCTTTCGAAGCACCGCTATCGCTCCGGCACCGCGGCGATAGTGTCAGTCGCCCCAGAGATCATGATGGTGTCGCTACGCCTCATTGAGCTGGAGCGCGCTCGGCTCGGGGTCGTCGGAACAGGAAGTCATCCACCGGTTCAAGTACGCCGTTGGAGACTGCGTGAGCGCATGAAGATCCTTGGTCTTCCGGATGGCACGGAGTTTTATAGCGTGTCTTTCCTGGTCGCCGCAATCACGATGTGGACCAAGGTAAATGGATTGTCGATGGAAGACATGGAGCGCATCGTCAAGGAGAGCTGAAAATCGTCCGTGCGCAATTGCGAAGGCGAACAGACTCCCGACCTTCAATTCACCAGATGGCCTAGAGGTCTTGGTGACCTCATTGAATGCGACCGGGTCGTGTGCGTTAGGGTCGAGCGCGTTGCGCCCGATCCACCGACGATGATCCTGCCTTCGCGTCGACCTGGACGCTCTGCTGGCAAGCTGCTGTCGGGCGCGACTTCCTCGTCGATCCCTCGCTGCACTGGCGGATCCGGCAGCGCCTGATCAGTGCGCATGAACGTGTGGGACGCGTGCTGATCGACTACCTGGTGCTGCCGGGAGAGATCCACACCGTGACGCAGGTTCCTGCAGGCGACTCGGTCGGAAACGTGGCGCGTGCCTTCGGCAACGTGCTGTCTCGATGGGTCCGCGAAATGCAGCCTGTGCGCAGCCCTGTGCTGGCCGGCCCGTACCGGGCGCAGCCGCTGTCCTCGGTCGACGGCCTGCGCGAGGAAGCGCGCATGCTGGGCTGGCGGCCGGTGTACCTTGGCCTGTGCTCGACGCCGACGCCGTGCGCAACGCGCCGTGTGGGCAATGCGATGCGCCGCCGACCCAGCGACGAAGAATGGCGGGCGTGGGAGTTGGCGCGCGGGCTGCAGATGGCGACGGGCAGCGTGGGGCCGCGGCCAACCATGGCCAGAGCGGTGCACGGCCCGGCTGCGGCACTGGTAGCTGCGGGCAGGACGTATGACGTGGATGGCGCGTTGGCCCTGCTCGCGGGCTGGGTGGCGGCCAGAATCAAGACCTCGGACGTGCTGGACCTGCACGGGGGATCGAGCGCCATGGACGCGCGTGGTCGGGCGCTGGTTGCTTGCCTGGCCGTGGACCATCGCCTGTGCTCGGCGTCGTCCGTTGCGAGGTACTTCCGCAAGGCGAAGGCGACGCTCAGCGAACAGATGGCGGCTTGTCGAGCGCGAGCGGCTGACCGACGCATCCTGGAGACGCCGGTGCGGAGGATCCTGGAGGAGGCGGCAGCGCTCCGTGCCGTGGGAAAGTCAAAGCCGGATCCCTAGGCACGACGTCAGCCACATGCTCCTGTCCCAACGCGCGCACGTCAGCGTCGGCTGCCGCGGCAACGTGCCCGCGCGAGTCCGGAATCGGCCAAGGAATTCAAACGGAAGGCCCGCCATGCGGCGGACCTTCGGACACCCTCACAGGGAATTACAGACCCGAAATCGGACCGATCTCGGAAGTGCCAAGCATGGCGCCCAGCATGTTCCAGTCCAGGACCTCACCGGTCGTCTCGTGGAAGAGGTCGTGTTGGATTACCCAGCCGGTGCCACTGAACCCAAGGCTGGCGATCTTGTTCTGCACGTACTTGTTCCAGTGCGTGCTTGACCGGTAGTTCTGGTCCTTGTATGAGCCGGTCAGGCCGAGGCTCGCCGGCTTTACCCCCGCGCGATATTCGCCGATCAGCACGGGGATGCCCCGGTCCGTGAAATACTTCATCTTGGCGAGCTGAATATCAATGAGGCTTTCGTCGCTCCCCGCCTTGACATTGCGATTCGTGAACTGGTTGCTCACCTTATAGTTGTATCCCCAGAAGGCGCTCCAAGTCCCCCACGATTCATCTTTTTCCATCAAGGTGAAATCAAAGGGGTCATAGAGGTGCACTTCGACCATCCGCTTGTTCGCCGGGTCCGAAGGTAGATTCTTTCCCCAGTTGATCGTGTTATCGATATTGGTGTTCGGCCCTTGGACGATCAGCCAGCGAACGGCGTTGCCGCCGCCGTTGGCGCGCATCGCGTTGACCCAGTTCTGCTGGTATTGGTAGAGCACATCGGTCTTCGCCTGGGTTGGCGCGTCAGGTTCGTTGGCGACAGCGAAGGCCAATTTGTCGCTGTCGTACCATTTGAAGGTGTTCGCAACCTGAGTCCACATGTTGATCAACTTGGCGTTGATCGCAGGGTCGTAGGAGTTGAAGCCGTTGCGTTCGAACCAGCCAAGGTCATAGTGGTCGTTGATGACGACGTACAGGCCATCGGCGAGGGCCCAGTCGACCGTCTGCTTGACCTGGGCCATGAACGCGGGATTGATCGTTCCGTTGGTGGAATTGAAATCCCACGCAACCGGAATGCGCAGGGTCTTGAACCCCCTATCCCTTATGGAGTCGATCAGCGCCTTGGTCGGCGGCGTATACCCCCAGAAGGAATCAAAGGTGTTTCCCAGGTTGATGCCGGGATTCGGCATCACTTGGGTCTGCGCGCTGGGCACGGTGATCACGAACTCCTGGGTGGTCTTGGCGCCGCAGGTGTTGGTGTAGGTGGCGGTGGTCGTGCAGCTGGCAGCGGGCGTGATGGTCTGCTGGCGTGCCGAGCCTGATGTGCTGCAGCCGCTCCAGGCCCACGAGCCGCCGGTCAYGGGCTGCGGGCCGAGGATGGCCGAGTTGCCAGCAGTGACGGTGGCAGATGAAGTCTGAATCCAGGAGCCGTTGGCGCTGATGTAGGGCGTGATGGCCGTCGGCGTGCAGGCCGTGCCGCGCGTGGCGCTGGCCGAGCCGGAGTTGTAGCTGCCCGCGTTGGTCGTGAACTTGACCCAGTACCAGTACGGCGTGCCGGTGTTGGCCGAGCCGTCGGCGTAGCTCCGGGCGCTGCTGCCCGGCACGGCGACGCGGGTCCGGCCCGCAGGGTTGGCGTCGATGTCGCGGTAGACCTCCAGTGACGTGACGGTGCCGCTGACGGTCCAACTGAGCTGGTTGTTGTTGGCCGTGCTGCTGGCTGTGAGGCAGACGGTGGCGCCGCCGCCGCTGCCGCAGCTTTGCGCCTGCGCGAGGCTGCCTGCGCTTGCTCCGAAGGCAAGCAGCAGTGCTGGTATCAAGGTTCTCATGTTCTACCTTTCAAGGTTGAAAGCGCTCGGCCGGTTGTCTCCTCCGGACTCGAGCGTTATGGAAGGACGCAGCTCAGTACATGGGCTTACATCCCGACAACTCCGATGGATTGGAGTGGCAACTCCAGCACCAAGCCTTGCGGGCCGGGCTTTGCGGAGAACGGTGCCGGCACGACGGCCTGCGGCTGCTGGAATGTGTTGTGGGTGAGGCGCACGGCGAAGGTCAGCGCGAACCACCGCCCGGCTCGATCCGGTAGTAGTCAAAGTCCACCCGGCCGCCGGCGGTCTTCGTCGAATAGAAGAAGAGGCCGAAGCGATAACCCATGAAATGCTTTGGGTAGGAATAGGTTAGGCGCGAGGGACGTCCGATGGGAGTCCAGGACTTGCCGTCGAGGCTGTAGAAGAAGCGGGCGACCTCAGGCGCGGGCTCAAATTCGCTTTCGACCTTGAGGTGAACGGTTTTGCCAGCGAGGGGAATGGAGGTGATCTCCTCGGGCTTGTCGGAATCGGCGCTCACCATGACGAGAGATCTGACGCCGTCGACCATCTTGACGCCGACAAAACCGTACTGTTTCTGGAAGACCGTGAGGCCGGCCACATCGCTGTCTTTCATGCCGCTCACATCGATGCTTGTCGTGGCGGTCGTTGAGGGCTTGACGTGGCGATGCTCATCACGGCGCAGGCAATGGCTCAAGCCCCAGCGGCGAGGGAGAGAAATTTGGACATGGTGGTTATCGCAGCTGATGTTGCGCTAAATCACTGTCGCGATGATAGTTCGAGCGATGAACCAACTTTGACAAGGAAAACACCTACTTCTGCGTCGTCCGTGAGGCACGACGCACGACGGCCCGCACCTTCAGGCGACGGCCAGGCGCGTCCGTCGTGACCCGGCCAGCGTCTCGGACGACGATCTCGGTGGGCAGGTCGAGGTTGAATGGCCCGGGATACGGATCGCCCCCGTCGGAGCGCCTCGATGCGCTGTACCAGCACCTCTACGGCCTGCCGACCCATCGACACATCTCGTCAAGCGGCTGGCAGGGCGAACCGGGATCAAAGCGTTCGGACGCTACAGATCATGGACCGTCGCCGCCATGGTTAGCCCGTATCCCAAACGGGACCTGCGCAATGCGCACCGCCTCTCTAAGCTGAACGCTCCAACCATCAGAGGAGATGAGGCGATGAAGAGGAAGACGAAGACGAAGACGATGTCTATCGTGGCGCAGACCGCCACTGCCGCGATGGGGCTCGCCGCCCTGACATCGGCCCATGCGGTGGAGAACGGTTCGCCGGTGGTGCCGCCTGGCGTGTACGACTTCGGCGCCGGCATGCTTCCACCTCCGACGGAGCTGGGTGCGGTCGGCCTGCGCGTTGCTGGCGCCCGCGCGAAGCAGGCACGCGATGGCAGCGGCAACCGTTCCCCGGCCGTTCCGGACCTGGAGGTCACCTCCTACTCCCTTGCCCTCATCAAGATGACGAACGTGACGCTCTGGGGTGCCAAGTACGGGTGGGGCGCCGTGGTGCCGTACCTCGACATGTCGCTGGACCTGACGGTGCCCACGCCGGGCGGGCCGCTCGTTTTGTCTGGTCGCAATCGCAGCGTCGGTGATGTCTCGCTCATGCCGGTCTTGCTGCAATGGGTGCCGTCGCCGGGCTTGTTCACGAACTTCCAGCTCGCCGTGCAGGCGCCCACTGGCTCCTACGACAAGAACCGCCTCATCAACGCAGGCACCAACTACTGGAGCGTGATTCCGAGCTTCGGCATCACGTCGATCAGCCCGGGCGGCTTCGAGGTCTCGTCGAACTTTCAGGTGACGTTGAATGGCCGAAACAGGGACACCGACTACCGCTCGGGCAGCGAGTACCAGCAGGATTTCGCGGTGGGCCAGCACATCGGCCCGTGGACGATCGGCCTCGGGGGCTACTACCACCACCAGTTGAACGACGACTCCGCACCGGGGTTGCTCGACGGCAACCGCAAGCGGTTGGCGGCACTGGGCCCTGCCGTCAACTTCTTTGAGGCCGGCTCGGGCCTGCCGGCCGTCTGGGCACATGTCTACAAGGAGTTCGCGGCGCGCAACACGGCCCAGGGGACGCACTTCGCGGTCCGCGCTGCCTGGTCGTTTTGATTGCTCCCGGCCGCATGACCGCTGGAGACGGAAGTCCGGCGGTCTGCCCGGTTCTCAACGTGGCCGACGCTCGCGCGTGGCAAGACAGGAGAGTTGTTCATGGGAAGAAGATTCGTTCATTGGGCCCGCTGGAGTTGTGCCCTGTTGTCGTCGGTGGCGTTCGCCGCGCAGGCGGCCGAACCTGCGGATCTGGTGCTGCGGCACGGCAAGGTCTATCGGGTGTCTGCGACCGGCCCAGCCTGGGCCAGCGCGGTGGCCATTCGGGGCGGCAAATTCGTCGCGGTCGGGCAAGACCGCGACATCACGCCTTACATCGGGCCGGCCACGCAGGTCGTCGATCTGCAGGGGCGCATGGCCATGCCGGGCTTCTTGGATGCACACATTCACCCGGTCGACGCCGCGTATGAACAGATGTTCCATTGCGGGCTGCCCCCGACGGCCGGCCTGCCGCAGTTGCTCGCGACCGTGAAGGACTGCGCCGCCCGCGCTGCGCCCGGCGACTGGATCGTCGCCGCGGCGTATGCCAGTGCGATCTCTCCCGAGTTGGAGAAGCGAGAAAACCTCCGGCGGCTCGACGAGGCCAGTGGGGGACACCCGGTGGTGATCCGCGACGACAGCTACCACAACCGCTGGGTCAACAGCGAAGTGCTGCGCCTGGCCGGCATCCAGGCCGGATCCACGCCGCCGCCTGGGGGCACCTACGTGTTTGAAGGGGGTGAGCCCACCGGCCTCCTCAAGGAATTCCCCGCCTTCGACAGGGTTCAACAATTGATCCCGCCGCGCAAGCCGGAGCGGCTTCTCCAAGCTGCGCAGAGCGTGATGAAGACGCTGAACGCGCTGGGCATCACGTCCGTCCAGCCGGCGATGGTCAATCGGACCGAGCTGGACGTGTGGCACCGGGCCGATCAGCTGCCCGGTGGCCTCTCGCTCCGCGTGGTGGCCACACTCGCAGGAGCCAAGGGCTCCACCGATGAAGAGCCGGGAGGGCTGGCTTTGTACGAGGCGGGTCAGACGATGCGCAGCGAGCTTATGCGCCCGGACTTCGTCAAGTTCTTCGTCGATGGCGTGCCCATGGCTCACACATCGGCCATGCTCGATCCCTATGTGCCGGACAAGGAGCATGGCCACGACTTCAGAGGGAAGGCCCACTACACAGTGGCTGAACTGACCGATCAGATTGCCGTGCTGGACAAGCGCGGCATCGGCGTGAAGCTGCACGCCGCGGGAGATGCTGCCGTTCGTCTGGCACTCGACGCGATTGAAGAGGTGCGCAAGCGAAACGGCCCGAACGGGCCGCGCCACCAGATCGCCCACGTCAACTGGGTTGCTGCGGCTGACATGCCGCGCTTCAAGAAGCTCGATGTCACGGCGGAGATGTCACCGGCGGTGTGGTTCCCGACACCGGTCACGCCCGTGCTCGAGCGAGTCCTCGGCCGTGCGCGGACCGCCGCCACCAATCCGATGAAAAGCCTGCTGAACGCTGCTGCGCCCCTCGCGATCGGATCGGACTGGCCTGCCGCGGGCCCGAACCCCGATCCGTGGATCGGCATCGAAGGCGCAGTGACGCGCCGCGATCCGTCCGGCATGGTGCCCGGGGTCTTGGGCCCCAGCGAGCGCATCCCGCTGGCGACGGTGCTGCGCATCCATACCCGTGACAACGCGCAGGCCATGGGACTCGGCGCGGTCACGGGCAGCATCGAGGTCGGGAAAGCGGCTGATCTGATCGTCCTGAGCCAGAACCCGTTCCGCGTGCCGGTTGGCCAGGTGCATCGGACCAAGGTGCTTCGAACTTATCTGCAGGGCCGGCTCGTTTACGATGGGCTCATGGAAAAGAGACAGCAGCCCTGAGCCCGGGCAGGCCACCAGACGGTCAGGCCTGCGTCGCCGAAAGCGCGCCCAGTACATGGGTGGCCGCGGAGCTCAGGGCGAGGCGTACCAGGTCGACCTGGCGCGACGTGCAGGTCTTGATCAGCACCTGCTTGAGCTGGTTGCGTGCCGTTCCGGTCGAAATGCCACGCCGGGCGGCGTACTCGTCGAGGGTCTTGCCCTGCACCAGCGCGGCGACGAGCGATGCCTCCGCTGGCGTGACCCTCAACAGGTTGCACCAGGCCTGGACGGGCACGTCGACCATTGACCTGGCACTGGTGATGGCGATCAGCACGGCCGGCAATTCGTCGCCGGATTCCCCGTGCGAGCGCATCGCCAGGTGAAGCACGACGCTCTCGTTCTCGACAGCCAGGTACCGGGTGGTTCCCCTCTCGGCACGCGCGGTGGCCGCGATCTCGTCACGCAAGCGTGCCGCTTGAGGCTGACGACTCGCGCGCAGCACCCCGTCGCTCATCGTCAGCCCGAGCTGGTCGTCGATGAGCCCGTGGGCGCTGTGGTTCATCCATTGCACGCGGCCCGCAGCGTCGCAGAGAAGCACGCCACAGCGCAGCGTGTCCACGCATTTGCGCATTCGTTGCGTGTCGGCCTGCGCAGACTGAAGCTCGCGGCCGAGTTCCCAAGCCTGTCCGAAGTGCGGTGCGAGCCCTTCCAGCTGGGTCGCATCGGTGCGACCGAAGTCGCGCGGGTGTTCCACTGCGCGGTGAAGCGCGATGCCGAATGCCCAGTTTTTGGATTGCATCCGCAGCATCCCCATGAACGCGCCGAGCCCGTTCTGCGCAAGCTGGGCGCGCATGGACTCGAGCGCCGGTTCGCCACGCTCGAAGATGTCTTCGTCGCCGACCGCGCGATCCGCGGCACCGAGCATGCGGCCGCGGTCGATGCGCGGGCTGCAGACCTGGTCCAACCGGGCCTCGAGCGAGGTGCGCCGCGAAGTCCAGCTGTCGCTCATCTGCCAGACGACGCGAACGTCGTCACGATCGAACCGGAACGCCTGCACGACAACGGAGCGGGCTTGGAGGTCTTCGCACAGGTGGTCGAGCACCCGAACCCATCCCTGCGGATCTCTCGCACAACGATAGAGGTCCAGAAGCATTTCGTAAGGGCAGGGTGTGGGTCTGTCACGCTCGCTGACTGCCGGTGGTCCCAGGCTCAGTACCGCAAGCGTCCGCCGAATGTGACGACTCCGATGTCCAGGAAATCCAGGCCCACGTGATCGTTCTTGGAAAACGTGGCCTTGAGGCCTCCCAGGTCGAACGGACCGCGCTGCTCCAGCGCGTTGCGCAGCCCAGCTGCTGTCACGGGCCGTGGTGTCACGCGCACCGCCTCGACCAGAAGCTTTGCGGCCAGGAAGCCTTCCAACGACAAGGTCCCCAGGCGCGCCCCTTTGGGTGCGTACTGTTTCATCTCGGTCTGGTAGTCCCACACGGCGGGCATCGTGCCGCTGAAAGGGTTCGGCACAACCTGGGTGACCGTCACGCCGCGCGCAGCCGCTTCCCCTGCGTGATCGAACAGCCTTCCTGATTCGTTGTAGGAGGCGCCATAGACCGGAATTGGTTTTCCTCGGGAGCGCAGTGCCTTGAGCAGACTTGCAGCTTCCTCCACAGGCAACATGGTCACGATCGCCTCCGCATTTGCCATCGAGATTCGCTCGAACGGTTTGTCGAGTTGCCCGCTACCAGCTGCGACCGCTACGCGCTCAACCACCTCGATGGCCGGAGACTGGGCTGCCGTCTGTTCGAAGTAGCGCACCTCACCCATGGTGGCGCTGTCGTCCCAGTGGATCAAAGCCACCTTGCGAAGCCCGACGATCCGAAGCTGCTGCGCGAGCTTTGCGTACTCTTTGTCCTCGCCTTGCGTGAGGTGAAAGACATGCGACCTCAAGGGAGCGCGTAGCTGCGCAGCAGCAGGAGAGGTCCCCAAGAGCGGTATGCCGATCCGGCCAAAGATGTTTGCATCATTCGCTGCAGCAACCGTCTCTGGTCCGATGAGATACATGAACACCAGAGGATTCAACGTGGCAGCGGCCGACTCGATCTTCTTGAGGGCTTCTTGAGGGTTGGCAGAGTCATCCAGCGAGACGAGTCGAAATGTGTCGCCATTCACGCCGCCACGCGCATTGACCTGGTCGAGGTGAACCTGCATCCCGATGCGAATCTCGTTGGTGTAGTGCGCCAACTCTCCCTTCAGTGGAGCGACCTGGACCACTGTGAGCTCGGCGGCCGAGGCGCTCCTGGACGGCCCGAGACACAGCGCCGCGCATGTAGTCAGGATCAACCGGCGGTGCCGAGGCCTGCCGCAGGGATTGAAGAGGTTCAGAAAGTAGCCCATGCATCGTCTTCCTTGGATGGGTGCATAGCACCCAAAAGGAATGCTGGTGCAGGTCAGACGCTTCGGTTAGCCCGTATCGGCACGTCGAACCGGTGCCAGCCCAACGGCTCGGCCAGAAGCAGTTGCCCGCCTGCCGTGTCTGGGGCGTGGCCGGGTCAGGAGTCCGTGGAGGCACAGTTGCGGGGCATGGGCAGTCTGTTGCACCGCCTGCCGATTTGGGATCACGCTGCGCCCGACGCGCCCATACAGTTGAGGCGCAAGAGAGCAACGTTGCCAACCTCAGCCCCATCTGACGAGAGCCCCATGACGAACAGCGCCGACCTTGGCAGGCATCAACTTCGCAGGAATTCGCTGGGGCTCATCTCGGTGACCTTCATGGTGATCTCGGCCGCAGCGCCGCTGACCGGCGTGGCGGGCGCGGTGCCAATTGCCTTCCTGCTCGGCAACGGCACCGGCGTGCCCGCGACCTTCATGTTCATGACGCTCGTGATGCTGGCCTTTTCCGTGGGCTACGTGGCCATGTCGCGCCACGTGCGCAATGCCGGCGCCTTCTATGCCTATGCCGCGCGCGGTCTGGGGGGGCTCTGGGGCGGCGCTTCGGCCTTCATCGCGCTCGCGGCCTACAACGCCTTGCAGTTCGGCCTCATCGGCTTGCTCGGCGGTGTCGCTTCGGGCGTGTTCTCGGGGCTTGGCCTGGCACTGCCGTGGTGGGCCTGGAGCTTCATGGCCGTCTTGCTCGTGGGCGTGCTGGGCTACCGGCAGGTGGACCTCTCGGCCAAGGTGCTCGTGGTCCTTGTGGTGCTGGAGTACCTCATCGTGTTCGTGGTCGACTTCGCGATCCTCGGCGCAGGTGGGGCCAGCGGCCTGTCGGTGAACCTGTTCGATCCGTCGGCTCTTTTCTCCGGGTCGCTCACGGCCGCCGTACTGTTCTGCCTGGGCTCTTTCATGGGCTTCGAGGCCACGACCATCTATGCCGAGGAAGCGCGCGACCCTGACAAGACCATCCCGCGGGCCACCTTCCTGTCGGTGTTGCTGATCGGTGGGTTCTTCGTCTTCACCACCTGGCTGATGATCGCGGGCGTGGGCGCCAATGAGCTGATCCCGTCGCTGAAGTCGCTTAGCGACCCGACCAGTTTCTTCTTCGAACTGGCCGGCCGCTACGTGGGCGGGCCGGTGCCCACCGTCGCCGGCGTGCTGCTGGTCTCCAGCCTCTTCGCGGCCGTGTCGGCCTTCCACAACTACATCGCCCGTTACAGCTATGTGGCCGGACGTGAAGGCCTGCTGCCTGCCGCATGCGGCCGCACTCACGGTGTCTTCGAGAGTCCGCACGTCGGATCAGTGATCCAGACCGTGGGCGCGTTGGGCGTGGTCGCGCTTTTCGCCGCGCTCGGCCTGGACCCGGTGCTCAACTTGTTCACCTGGATCTCGCAGATCGGTGTGCTGGGTGTCCTCGGCATGATGGCCATCACCTCCATGTCGGTGGTCGTCTTCTTCCGCCGGGAGGGCGGTGGGTCGATGATAAAGACGCTCGTGCTTCCAAGCGTCTCCGGCCTGATCATGGCTGCGCTGTTCGTCTACGTCTTCCTGCACTTCGGCGACCTGACGGGCACCCAGGGCGGCGTGCTGGGTGTGCTTCTGCCTTCCTTGATTCCGGCGGCCGGCATCGTCGGATGGGCGGTGGCGGCGCGTCTGAGGGCGGGGCGCCCTAGTGCCTTTGCGAGCATGGGTGCGAGCCGCGTCTGACACTACGACTCGCCACGGCGTGCCGGCTCCCGAATGCAGGTGGGAGCCTTCCTGAGCGACTGAGGTGGATCACTTCCTCGGTAGCGCGACCGGCGATTTGCATTCGACTTCGTTTATTCCCGATTGAACGGGAATGCAGCCATGCGAGACTGGTGAACATGCCTTGTGCTGGTGCGACATTGTCCGCGTCAGGATGGAAACACCAGACCACGTGAGAGGCGCATCCGATAAACAATGGAGCGCGGTGGGTCGCCATGGATGCGATCGTCGTCGTTCGCCTTGACCGATTTGTCGCGGCGGTCGCCTCGCCGGAGCATCTCGAGCACGTCATGGCGACGCTCGCGGAGCAGATCACGCGGCCCTGAAGTCGCTCCTGATCTCCTAACATACGGGATTCACAACGAACGGTTGACGATGTGTCCAGCCTGACCCGCATGCTCTCGGTGCTCGATCTGTTCTCGCGCGATCACACGACGTTGACCGCCGAACAGATTGCCGACTCACTGTCGCTGACCCGAACCACCTGCTACCGATACACCAGGGAGCTGACCCAGGCGGGTCTCCTGGTGAGCCACGGCGGGCTGTTCATGCTGGGTCCCCGCATCATCGAGCTCGACTACCGCATGCTTGGCTCGGACCCGCTCATCAACGCGGGCGGGCCGGTGGTCAGCGCGATGGCCGACGCCTTGGGCGCGACCGGTCTGCTGACGGCGAGCTACGACGACCACGTCGTCAACGTCTTCGCGCACACCGGTTCGCCGCGCCCGCTGCCGCTGTCGTTCGGACGCGGCACGACCATGCCGATGTTCCGGTCGTCCACCTCCAAGGTCCTGCTGGCCATGATGAGCCGGGGCCGGCTGCGGCGCCTCTGGGAGCGGCATGAACACGACCCCGATTGCCTGGCGATCGGCGCCGACTGGAAGGTCTTCTGGCGAATGCTGCAGGAGATCCGCCAACTGGGTTACGCAGCGTCCTATGGCGAACTCAACACCGAACTGGCCGGCATCTCGGCGCCGGTCACCTTCAGCAGCGGCGAGGTGGCGGGTTGCATGTCGCTGATCTTCCTGCGTGAGGACTTCGATCGCTTCGATGTCCAGTTGCTGGGCGCGCGCCTGGGTGTCGCCGCGGTTGACGTTTCGCGACAACTGATCCCTTTTGAAGAGCAGCCTCTGCCGGCCTCCCGCAAGCGTGCGGTCAAGGCATCACGCCCTGCGAATCGCCCTCGGGCGAAGAAGGCACCGGCCACGCCCGCGAAAGCGTCGAGCCGATCGGGTCGGGGCGGGCGTGCGGCGCCGCGCCCGGTCCGGGCGGTCAGGTCGAAGGCGGCGAGGGCGGGCTGAGTTGTGCCGCGCGGCCGGCGCCCACGCATGCCGCTACTGGACTGAAATCTTGTGGTCGCTGATCAGCTTGCCGATGCGCGTGGCGTCGGCCCCGATCACGCGTTCCAGCTCCTCGGGACTGGTGGCGTAGGGCTTGAGGCCGCGGCGCACCGTTGCCGCACGGACTTCTGGATCCACCAGCACGCGCTTGAGCGCGTCATTCATCTTGGCGATGATGCCGGGCGGTGTGCCGGTGCGGGCGAGCATGACGTAGGACGTCGAGATCAGCAGGTCGTCGCCGGCCACCTCCTTGATGGTCGGCACGTTGGGCTCGGATTCGGTGCGCGCCGGGGCGCCTACCGCCAGCAGCTTGAACTTGCCCGCGGCCACGTGTTGCTTGAGCGCTTCGACACCGCCTGAGGACACCGCGACATCGCCTGCCAGCATGGCCGGGATGACTTCAGCGAAGGCCTTGTACGGAACGTGCAGCATGGACGTGCCGGTGCCATCCTGCAGCAGCACCATGTTCAGGTGCATGATGCTGCCGACGCCGCCGCTGCCGAACGCCACCTTGCCGGGATTGGCCTTCAGGTAGGCCACGAACGATCGGTAGTCGCTGACCGGCAGCGCCGACGAGACCACCAGGTACAGGCTCACGTCGGCGATGTTGCTGACCGGCGTGAGGTCCTTGCGCGGGTCGTAGCTCAGCTTGTAGAGCAGCGGGTTCACCGACACCGTCAGCCGGTCCACCAGCAGGAAGGTGTAGCCATCGGCCGGCGCGCGCACGACCATTTCGCTGCCGATGCTGCCGTTCACGCCGGGCTTGTTGTCCACCACATAACTCGCAGGCAGTTCCTTGGCCAATTTCTCGGTGACCAGGCGCGCCATGATGTCCGGGCCGGTGCCGGGGGGATAGGGCACGACGAGGCGGATCGGCCGTGCCGCCCAGTCGCCGGGCTGGGCCGATGCCGTGCCGCAAGTGCAGCAGGTTGCGAGGCAGACCCACAGCAGTTGGGCCAATCGAAGGTGCAGTGCGGACATGGGGGAACTCGCTTTCATCGGGTGGGGCGGACGTGTCTTCTTCCACGAAGCGGAAACGCAACTCTGATGCCAATCGCTCGCCCCGCGCATGGAACAGCCGGGGCCACGACATGCCGATCTCGGCTAATTGTCAGTACACGAATCCCGTTTAATGGGAATAACATGATTCCCGCGATGTACGATTTGATCCATGCGAACTAACCCCATCTCCGAGGACCGACCATCCGGCGCTGTGGTCGCCCTTCAGGCCGCCTCGTCGGCTGGCGTCAGCGTCTGTTTCGCCAACCCCGGCACGACGGAGATGCCTCTGGTCGGCGCACTCGACCAGGTGCCCGGCGTGCATGCCGTGCTCGGCTTGTTCGAGGGTGTCTGCACCGGCGCGGCAGACGGGTACGGTCGCATGACCGGTCGCCCGGCGGCGACTCTGCTGCACCTCGGGCCGGGCCTCGCCAACGGGCTGGCCAACCTTCACAACGCGCGGCGCGCGCGCACGCCGATCCTGAACATCGTCGGTGACCACGCCAGCTGGCACCTCAAGTACGACGCCCCGCTGACCTCGGACATCGAGTCACTTGCGCGCCCCATGTCGGGCTGGTACCGCTCGGTGGCGGGTGCCGAGCGCCTCTGGCAGGACACGGTCGACGGTGTCATGGCTTCGATGGCGGCGCCGGGTTGCGTGGCGACGCTGGTGCTGCCGGTGGATTTCCAGCAGCTGCCCGCGCCGCAGCAGATCAAGCGCACTGCGGTTGCCTTGCCGGCACCCACGTTCGACCCCGCGCGGGTCGCCGTGGTGCTGCAGGCGCTGCGCGACCGGGCCAAGGTGGTGTTCCTGCTGGGCGACCGGGCGCTGAGCCAGCGCGGCCACGTCGCAGCGGGGCGCATCGCCGCGGCCACCGGCGCGCGGCTGTACAGCGAGACCTTTCCTGCCCGGACCGAGCGCGGCGGCGGCCTGCCGGACATCGACCGGCTGCCCTACTTCCCCGAGGCCGCCCTGGCGGTGCTGAAGGATGCGGTGGTTGTGCTGGCTGGCGCGATCGCGCCGGTGGCGTACTTCGGCTACGAAGGGCTGCCGAGCGAACTGGCGCCACCGGAGTCGCTCGTCACGCTGGCAGTGCCGGGCGAGGCTGCCGACGAAGCGCTGGAGCGACTGGCCGAACTGCTCGATGCCCCGGCGCTGCCGGCGGCGCTT
Source organism: Rhizobacter sp. P2_G4 (assembly GCF_056403575.1). Classification (NCBI taxonomy): domain Bacteria; kingdom Pseudomonadati; phylum Pseudomonadota; class Betaproteobacteria; order Burkholderiales; family Sphaerotilaceae; genus Rhizobacter; species Rhizobacter sp. P2_G4. Next base: position 1,015,648 of record NZ_JBFUFG010000002.1, read on the forward strand.
GCGCGTCAGCCTTACAGCGTGCCGGACGGTCCACTCATCCCGCAGGCCATCGGGCGCCTGCTGTCCAATGCGCTGCCGCACGACGCCATCGTGTCGGTCGAGGGCGGCACTTGCGGCTACCCCTTCGTCACCGCGTCGGCGCAGGCCGAGCACCACACCATCCTGACCAATACCGGTGGCGCCATCGGGCAGGGCCTGCCCGTCGCGCTCGGCGCCGCGGTGGCCTGCCCGGACCGGCGCGTGTTTGCGCTGCAGTCCGACGGCAGCGCGCAGTACACGATCCAGTCGCTGTGGACGATGGCGCGAGAGCGCCTGCCGGTGGTCATGCTGATCACCTCCAACCGCCGCTACGGGATCCTGCAGACGGAACTCGGGCGCAGCGGAATCCAGCCCGGCCCGCAGGCGCAGCGCCTGACCCTGCTCGACGACCCGCCGTTCGACTGGGTCGCGCTGGCGCAGGGTTATGGCGTGCCGGCCGTGACCGCAAGCACCAGCGAACAGCTGCGCATGGCGCTGGATCAAGCGATCGCGCACACGCACGGCCCCTTTCTGATCGAGATGCGCCTGGCCTGAGGCCAATTCAACGACGAGGACATATGGACCTTCAACTCAAGGGCAAAGTCGCCTTCATCACCGGCGGCAGCATGGGCATCGGCAAGGCCGCTGCGCTGGAACTGGCGCGTGAAGGCGTGCACGTGGCGATCGCTGCGCGCCGACTGCCGATCCTGGATGAGGCTGCAGCCGAGCTGCGCGCGGCGCTGGCCGAGGTGCCCGGCGCCGGCCGGGTGCTGCCGGTGACGGTGGACACCACGGACATGCAGTCCGTCAGCGCCGCGATGGCCAAGACGGCAGAGGCCTTCGGCCGCATCGACATCCTGGTCAACGGTGCCGCCCACCCGGGCGGCCTGGTGCGCAGCGAACTCGACGAGGCCGATCCGCAGGGCCTGCTGCAGGACATCGACATCAAGGTGGTGGGCTACTTCCGCTGCGCCAAGGCCGTGGCGCCGCACATGCGCAAGCACCGCTACGGCCGCATCATCAACATCGGCGGCCTCACCGGGCGCGGCAGCAAGCAGCTCTCGGGCATGCGCAACGTGGCCATCGTGCACATGACCAAGACGCTGTCGGACCAGCTCGGCCCCGACGGCATCACCGTCAACACCATCCACCCGGGCGTGGTGGAGACGCCGCACATTCACGAGCTGTACGAGAAGGAAGCGAAGAAGCAGGGGCTGAGCGCGGCCGAGGTCGAGGCCAACTACGTGAAGGTCACGCCGATCCGGCGCGTGCTCCAGCCTGAAGAGATGGGCTGGATCATCGCCTTCCTCGCATCGCCTCGATCCGGCTCGATCACCGGCGAGTCGCTGGGCTGCGACGGCGGCCTGACGCGCGGCATCTTCCTCTGAACAAATTGGGAAAGAGCATGGACTTCACCATCATGGTGGCCACCGCCGGCCAAGGCATCCTGCGCAGCAACGACGACGGCAGCACGTGGCACCGACTGGGCCTGAAGGAAGCGATCGAGTTCGACGGCGTGGTGCGTGCGCTCGCCGTTGACCCGTCGCGGCCCGAACGGGTGTACGCCGGCGCCGACTGCGGCCTGTGCATCAGCGACGACGGCGGCGCGCACTGGCGCCGCGCCGCGGGCGACATCGTCGGTCTCACGGTGTGGTCGATCGCGATCGACCCGAACGACCCACGCGTGCTGTATGCCGGCACCGGGGCACCGTCGCGCTCGGCGTTGTTCAAGTCGACCGACGCCGGCGAGAGCTGGGCGCGGCTTCCGCCGGAGATGCCCGAGTTCTGCCAGGGCGTGAACCGCCCGCGCATGCTGACGATCTGCGTCAACCCCGACGACAGCCAGGACGTCTGGTTCGGCGTGGAGGAGGGTGGCTGCTGGCGCAGCCGCGACGGCGGCCAGAATTTCGTGCGACTGGACGACCCGCACCAATCCATTCGCAGCTCCGATATCCACGCCATCAGCATCCTGCCGGCCACGGCGAGCGCGCCATGCACCTTCATCGTGCTGACGGTCAATGCCGTGCACGTGAGCCAGGACGGCGCGCAGACCTGGGACTGGCGGCTCTCGAAGCAGCGTTTCGACGGTCTCTACTACACCCGCACCGTGATGCCGCTGCCGCAATCGCCGGATGCGCTGCTGATGGCCATCGGCGATGGCACGCCCGGCTTCAAAACGCGCCTGATGCGCTCCACCGACCGTGGCTACCACTGGACCGAGACGCAGCTGGAGACCGTGCCCAACTCCACCTTCTGGGCCCTGGGCAGCCACGCCGCCGATCCGGCCCTGGTCTACGCCGGCACCAAGTACGGCGACCTGTTCCGCTCGCGCGATGGAGGCCTCAGCTGGCGGAAGGAATGGCGCGAGTTTCCCGAGATCACGGCCGTGACCTGGACGCCGATGAAGGCACCGCTGGTGTCGCACGCGCAGTCCATCCAATGACATCGGAGACCCCATGACACCCCAGACCCCGATCCCGCCGCTGGCGCCCGGACAGAAGCTGCCCACGCCGCGTGTGCTGCGCACCCACGTTGCGCTGTACGTGCACGACCCCGAGGTCTCGGGCCGCTGGTATGGCGAGGTGCTGGGCATGGAGGTGGTCGCCAGCGAGCCGCGCTGGACCTTCATGTCCTTCGGACAAAAGCACCACGACGTCGCGCTCATCAAGGCGCAGACGCCGGCCGAGCTGGGCACGATCGGCCTGCAGCACTACGGCTTCGAGATCGACGGCGACCTCGACGAGCTGCGCCGCCTGTACGGCATGTTGCTGCGCCGCGGCGTGCCGATCGTGAAGATCACCGACCACAAGGCCGGCATCGGCGTGTACTTCACCGACCCCGACGGCAACCGGCTCGAGTTCTTCTGCGAAACCGAGAAGGACGACGCGAAGGCCAAGAAGCTGATGACCCAGTACAACGCCGCCAGCGACCCCTTCCACCTCGAGCCGCTGTTCGACTGACGTTCGACGGCCATTCGACTGACCCCGAGTCCATCCCGGAACACACCATGACGAAGTCACCCAACTTCCACGGCTACCACATCCGCAAGTGGTACCTGCAGATCGAGGACACGCTGGCCGGCGAGACCGGCCAGGCCGCCGACGGCGCGCCCTTGCGCAAGATCGTCGTCGCCGCGGCGATCCACAACCCTTACGCCGGGCGCTACGAGCCGGACCTGTCGGCATTCATCGAGCCATCGCCCAAGCTGGGCGCAGAGTTCGGCCGCCGCATCCGCGAAGCAGCCGCAGGGCAGGCCATCGAGAGCTACGGCAAGGCCTGCCTCGTGGGCATCGACGGCGAATACGAACACGGCAACGCACTGCTCACCAACCCGGCGGCCAACCCGATCCGCGACGCACTCGGCGGTGGCAAGTCCTGGGTGCCCTCCACCGGCAAGCGCGGCGGGCCCGGCACCGTGATCGACGTGCCGCTGGCGCACAAGGATGCGCTGTACGTGCGCTCGCACTACGACACGGTGAGCGCGACGTTCAACGACGCGCCCAACCGCGACGAGCTGCTGCTCGTCTGGGCCTTCGCCACGCGGGGCCGCCTCAACGCGAGGCTGGGTGGCCTGAAGGCCAGTGACATCAAGGGCCAGGACGGCCTGATCTGAACCTTCGCGCCACGGGAGCACGAGCATGGCCACGCACGCACGAGAAGGTTGGATCTACAGCGAAGGGCTGCGGCTGCGCTACGTCGAATGGGGTGCTGCGGATGCACCGGCCATCATCGCGTTGCACGGCCTGCGCAGCTTCGCCTACACCTGGGAGCCCGTGGCGCTGCCGCTGGCCGACCGCTTTCGCATCATCGCGCTGGACCAGCGCGGCCGCGGCGAGAGTGACTGGGACCCGCAGCACCGCTACTACACCGAGCATTACGTGCGCGACCTCGATGCCCTGGTCGACCACCTGGGTCTCGCGCGCTTCGTTCTGCTCGGCCATTCAATGGGCGGTTCGAACGCATTCGTCTATGCCGGCGGGCACCCTGATCGCCTGGCGGGCCTGGTGATCGAGGACATGGGGCCGGGCGCCTCGGCCGGTGGTGTGGGTGCCGAGCGCATCCGGCGCGAGCTGCTCGCCACACCTGCGCAATTCGCCTCTTGGGACGAGGCTGCCGCGTTCTGGCGCAGCCAGCGGCCCAACGTGCCGGATGCGGCCATCGCGGCGCGTGTGCAGCACTCGATGAAGCGGGCCGATGATGGCACCGTCGTCTGGCGCCACGATGCCGAGGGCATCACCGCGGCGCGACTGGCTGCCACGCCGCAGCAACTGGTCGACCTGTGGCCGCATGTCGAGTCGCTGCGCCTGCCGACTCTGCTGCTGCACGGTGCGCGATCTGACTTCCTGACCGCCGAGACGGCGCGTGCGATGGTGCTGCGAAATCCGATGATCCGGCTCGTGGACGTGCCCGACGCCAGCCACTACGTGCACGACGACAACCTCGCCGGCTTCGAAGCCGTGCTGCACGCCTACCTGGCCGACCCTGAACTGGCCGGCTGGGCCGGCCGCCGCGCGCGATGAGCGGGACCACGGCGCCGCGCGCGAACGTCGCCATCGTCGGCGGCGGCCCCAACGGCATCGCACTGGCCAACCTGCTGGGCGCCTACGGCGTGCAAACGGTGGTGATCGAACGCGAACGCGAGATCGTCGAGTACCCCCGCGCCGTGGGCATGGACGACGAAGCGCTGCGCCTGTTCCAGGCCGTGGGGCTGGCCGAGCCGCTGCTCGAAAACATGATCCCGAACGTGCCGCTGCGCATGTTCCGCACCGACGGCCGCTGCTTCGCCGACATCCGTGCCTCGACCAGAGAGTTCGGCTGGTGGCGCCGCAACATCTTCATGCAGCAGATCGCCGAGAAGACGCTGCGTGGCGGGCTGGCGCGCTACCCGAACGTGGAGCTGCGCCTTGGCGAGGAGGTCACCGGCCTCGCGCAAGACGAGACCGGCGTGACGCTGCAGGTGCGCGATGCCGCTGGCCAGCCCGCCGTGCTGCGCTGCGACTACTGCGTGGCCGCCGACGGCGGGCGCAGTCGCCTGCGCGAAATGCTGGGTGTGAAGCTGCTGGGCAAGACGCACTCCATCAAGTGGCTCGTCGTCGACGTGCGCAACGCGCCGCTGGATGCACCCTACACCGCGCTGAACTGCGACCCGCGCCGGCCCAACGTGTGCATCTACCTGCCGTTTGGCTATCGGCGCTGGGAGTTCATGGTCTTCGCGCACGAGGACGAGCAGGCCATCGCCTCGCCCGACTCCGTGCGCCGGCTGCTTGCGCCCTACGTGACGGACCCGCAGGCGGTGGAGATCGTGCGCGCGCGCACCTACACCCACCACTCGCGCGTGGCCGACCGCTTCGTCGTCGGCCGCGTCGCGCTGGTCGGCGATGCGGCCCACCTGTCGCCGCCGTGGATCGGCCAGGGCCTGAACGCCGGCCTGCGCGACGTGGGCAACCTCGCGTGGAAGCTGGCCGGCATCGTGCAAGGCCGCCTGCAGCCGTCGGTGCTGCAGAGCTACCACGAGGAGCGTTACCGCCACGCCAAGGCCATGATCGACCTGGCCGACGTCTTCGGCGCGATGCTGATGCCCACCAGCCGCCTGAAAGCCTGGCTGCGCGACCGCTTCTTCTCCGCCGTGCGGCTGATGCCCGGCGTGAAGAACTACGTGCTGCAGATGCGCTTCAAGCCCATGCCGAAGTACGAGCAGGGCGTGATCGTGAAGCAGCCGGGCTCGCCGATGGTGGGCCGCATGCTGATCCAGCCCGACGTCGAAGACGCGCGCGGTACACGCCGCAAGCTCGACGACGTGCTGGGCCCGTGGTTCGCGGTGATCGGCTGGCAAACTGACCCGCAGGCAGCGCTCAGCGACGTCGACCGCGCCCGCTGGCAGGCGCTGGGCGCGCGCTTCGTGCGCATCGACCGCGCCCGCTGCGGCAGTGCGCCGGGTGTGAGAGAGAGTTCCATGCACGGCACCACCTGCGTCGAAGACGTGGACAACCACTTCTCCGACTGGATCCATGCCCACCCGGGCAACGTGCTCGTGCTGCGCCCGGACCGCTACATCGCGGCCCAGTGCGGCGCCGCCGACCTGGCCGAGGTGACGCGCCAGTTCAGCGCCTTCACCTGTGAGCCGCCGCGCGACGAGCGCCTGGCGGCCTGAGACCGAGACCGAGGCCCGCCATGTTCGTCGAACAACGCATCTATTCACTCGTGCCCGGCGGCACGGCCGAGTACATCTTGATCTACGAAGAGTGTGGCCGCGCCGCGCAGGAACGGATCCTCGGCAACATGCTCGGCTACTACACGCGCGACATCGGCGAACTCAACCAGCTGGTGTACTTCTGGTCCTTCGACTCGATGGACGAGCGCACCCGCCGCCGCACCGAGCTGATGGGCGACGCCGAGTTCAAGATCTTCCGCGGCAAGATCCGCCACCTCGTGGTGAAGCAGGAGAACACGCTCCTGCTCCCCGCAGTGGCTCCGAAGAAGGAGGCCACGCGATGACCGCTGCCCAAGCTTACGAAACCCTCATCCAGTACATCGACGGCGAGTTCATCGGCGTCGGCAACGGGCCCTCGCAGCCGGTGTTGAACCCGGCCGACGGCAGCGTGCTCGGTCAGCTGCCGCGCGGCAACCGCGATGACGTGACCCGCGCGATCGCCGCGGCCGAGCGGGCCTTTCGGAGCTGGCGCCACGAGTCGCCGCTGAAGCGCTCGGAGATCCTGCGCCGCGTCGCGGCGCTGATGCGTGAGCGCGCCGAGGCCATCGGCCGCAACATCACGCTTGACCAGGGCAAGCCGCTGGCCGAGGCCATCGGCGAGGTCAACGGCACGGCCGAACACGCCGAGTGGCATGCGGAGGAAGGCCGCCGCATCTACGGCCGCGTGATCCCGCCGCGCCTGCCCGAGGTGCGCCAGATGGTGCTGCGCGAACCCATCGGCGTGTGCGCCGCGTTTGCGCCGTGGAACTTTCCGTTCAACCAGGCGCTGCGCAAGATCGTCGCCGCGCTGGCCAGCGGCTGCACGCTGGTCCTCAAGGGCCCCGCCGATGCACCCAGTGCGGTGTGCGCGCTCGCGCGTCTGTTTCACGACGCCGGCTTGCCGCCGGGCTGCCTGAACGTGGTGTGGGGCGCAGCCGACGAGATCTCGCGCCAGCTCATCGAGTCGCCGGTCGTGCGCATGATCTCGTTCACCGGTTCGGTGCCGGTGGGCAAGCAGCTCGCGGCGCTGGCTGGCCAGCACATGAAGCGCATGACGATGGAGCTGGGCGGCCACGCGCCGGTGATCGTCTGCGCCGATGCCGACGTGGACCGCGCGGCCGACCTGCTGGCCCCGTACAAGTTCCGCAACGCCGGCCAGGTGTGCATCTCGCCGACGCGCTTCCTGGTACAGCGGCCGGTGCTCGAGCGCTTCACCGCGCGCTTTCTCGAGCGCGTGCGTGCGGTTCGCGTCGGCTCGGGCCTCGAGCCGGGCATCACGATGGGCCCGGTGGCCAGCGGGCGGCGCCTGGCCGAGATGCAGGCCTTCGCCGACGACGTGCGCGCCACCGGCGGCGAACTGCTCACCGGCGGCCAGCGCATCGGCGAACGCGGCAACTTCTTCGAGCCAACCGTGGTGCTGAACCCGAGGCCCGGCAGCAAGCTGATGTGCGAGGAGCCCTTCGGCCCGCTGGCGGGGATCGTGCCCTTCGACGACCTCGACGAGGCGATCGCCACCGCCAACAGCCTGCCCTTCGGGCTGGCGGCCTACGGCTTCACGAGCTCCAACCGCGACTCGCACCGACTGGCCACCTTGCTGGAGGCCGGCATGGTGAACATCAACCACTTCGGCATGGCACCGTCCGAGATTCCGTTCGGCGGCATCAAGGACAGCGGCTTCGGCAGCGAAGGCGGCACCGAGACTTTCGACACCTACCTCGTCACCAAGTTCGTGACGCAGATGAACTGAGTAAATCCGTGACACAGACCTTCACCTTGTTGATGGCGCAGTGCTGGCTCGATGGCCGCTGGGTCGATGCGGCCGACGGCGCGACCATTCCCGTTCACAACCCCGCCAACGGTGAACTGGTGGGTGTCGTGCCCAAGTGCGGCGCCGACGAGACGCGCCAGGCGATCGCCGCCGCCGAGCGCGCGCTCGGCCCGTGGCGCGACCGCTCCGCCGACGAACGCGCACGGCTGTTGCGGCGCTGGGCCGACCTGGTGATGGGGCAGCAGGAGGAGCTCGCGCTCATCATGACGCTGGAGCAGGGCAAGCCGCTGGGCGAAGCGCGTGGCGAGATCGCCTATGCCGCGTCGTACATCGAGTGGTTTGCCGAGGAAGCGCGGCGCGTGTACGGCGACGTCATTCCGTCGCCCTGGGCCGACCGGCAACTCATTGCCGTGAAGGAGCCGGTAGGCGTGTGCGCGGCCGTGACGCCGTGGAACTTCCCGGCTGCGATGATCACGCGCAAGGTGGCGCCTGCGCTGGCGGCCGGTTGCACCATCATCGTCAAGCCGGCGTCGCAGACGCCGTTGTCGGCATTGGCGCTGGCCAAGCTGGCCGAGCAAGCGGGCATTCCGGGTGGCGTGTTTCAGGTGATCACCGGCAGCGCCGCAGCCATCGGCAGCGAACTCACCCGCAGCCCGGTGGTGCGCAAGCTCTCGTTCACCGGCTCCACCGAGGTGGGCCGCACGCTGGCTGCGCAATGTGCACCCACGCTGAAGAAACTCTCGCTCGAACTGGGCGGCAACGCGCCCTTCATCGTGTTCGACGATGCCGACCTGGACGCAGCGGTGCAAGGTGTCATCGCGTCGAAGTACCGCAACACCGGCCAGACCTGCGTGTGCACCAACCGCATCCTGGTGCAGGACGCCGTGGCCGATGCCTTCGCCGAGAAGCTGGCCGTCGCGGTCAAGGCACTCAAGGTCGGTGACGGCACCGAGCCCGGCGTGGTCCAAGGCCCGCTGATCGACGCCGCGGCGCTGGCCAAGGTCGAGGAACTGGTGGCCGACGCGCTGGCCCAGGGCGCGCGCCTGCTCACCGGCGGTCGGCGCCACGCGCTCGGCGGCACGTTCTACGAGCCCACGCTCCTGGCCGACGTGAGCCCGCAGGCGAAGCTCGCGCGCGAGGAGATCTTCGGCCCGGTGGCGCCGCTGTTCCGCTTCAAGTCCGAAGAGGAGGCGGTGCGCATGGCCAACGACACCGAGTTTGGCCTTGCTGCGTACTTCTACAGCCGCGACCTGGCACGAGCGTGGCGCGTGTCGCGCCGGCTCGAGTACGGCATGGTGGGCATCAACAGCGGCATCATCAGCACGGCAGTGGCCCCCTTCGGTGGCGTCAAGCAGAGCGGCTACGGGCGCGAAGGCTCGCGCCACGGCATCGACGAATACCTGCAGCTGAAATACCTGTGCATGGGGATCACATGATGCGGCGCCATCCGAGACTGGCTCGCAGCGTTCGTGGAAGACGACGTCGCCGCTCGCTGAGCTTGATGACCGCACTCGTCGCCAGCGCGTTCTTTCCGGCCGCGACGCAAGCCTACCTGACCCGGGCGATCACGCTCGTCGTCTCGTTCGAACCCGGCGGCTCGACGGACCTCTCCACCGGGGCGTGCGCACCGCCGGTGGTACGCCGGACGAGTTCCGGCACAGGCTCACTCAGGAGTCGCAACGCTGGCGTCGGGTGGTGCGGGACGCCCACATGAACTGAAATAGGGCTGGCCCGAGCCGCGCTGCCGCGGCTCGGGGGATCAGCCATTCCCTCAGGCTGCGTTGGCCCAGGCCCTGGCTGCGCCGGCACGGCGGGTCTGCGAGGGCAGCTCGCCGAACAGCGTGTGGTAATCGGACGCGAAATGGCTCAGGTGAAAGAAGCCCCAGCGGCTGGCTGCGTCGCCGATGGAGGTTTCGCTGGCGTGCGTGCCGAGCAGTTCGCGCCGCACGCCGTTCAGTCGGATGCAGCGGATGTAGTTCACCGGCGTGGTCTGCGTGACGGCGCGAAAACTGTTCTGCACGGTGCGGCGGCTGATGCGCAGGCGGTCGCACAGTTCGATGACCGAAGGCGGCGCCTGGCGCTCCGAGAGTGTCATCTGGTGGCACTTCTCCACGATGTAGCTGCCCGGCGAACTGGTGAGCCGCTGACTGCGGTCGAAGCCGGGGTCGGCGAGCAGGCAGGTCAGTTCCTCCAGCAGGTCGCGCTCGAGTTCGTCTTCGGCCTGCCCCGCCGCGGCACCGCCGTTGACGTCGTCTACCGATCGGGTGAGCAGGCAGAGCAGGCGCTCGCGGCACTGGGCCAGGCGGCGCTCGGGCACGCGCAGCACCGGCTGGCGCAGCCACTGCCTGAATTCACCGCTCCAGGGCGAGTTCTCCAACTCCCTCTCGAAGGTCTCGCGGTCGAAAGTGATCGACAGCATGTCCAGGCCCTGCGGCATGTGGAACAGGAATTCGTCACCGCCGTTGAGGATGAAGATGCTGCGGTCGTCGGCCTCGCGGCCCTGCAGGCGCGCGGTGCCCGGCAGCGATAGCGGTAGCGCGAAGCACACGCGGTCGCGCGGTGCCTGCCCGTGCTGGACCAGGCGCTGGTTGATCCGCTCCCGGAAGAACTGGAATCGCTTTCCGTTGATCTGGCACAGCGAGCTGCACGCCAGTCCGGGCGATAGCTGGCTGTAGGTCTGCTCCCATTCGTGCACCGACGCTGCATGAAGGTGCACATCTTCGAAATGTTCGACTTTGAGCATCATGATGGTGATATCCGCAAATCCCGCATATGCGGATTGCAAGAATTGTGCAACGGTCGATCCTCAGGGGGATGCGAGGAAACCCGCCCCGTTGGCACCTGGCCGCGGACCTGCTGATTTGGGCTAACGGCGCAGGGGCTTGCGGATCTGAAATGGCGTCCGGGCCGAGCGACTCTTCGCACCGAGGCATCCCTCGATCACGGGAAGCGACGTTCGCCCAGATCCCATTTTTCAGGACAGGCATGAATCACTCTCTCCAACACTTCATCGAAGGCGCGGCGGTCGAATCGTCCGACGGTGCCCGCATGGCGCTGGTCAACCCGGTCAACGAAGCGCAGTACGGCACCGCAGCGCGCGGCACCGCAGCCGACGTGGATCGCGCCGCCAAGGCGGCCCGCCAACAGCTCAAGCGCGGTGTCTGGAGCAAGCTCACCGGCGCGCAGCGCGGTCTGCTGCTGCATCGGCTGGCCGACCTGGTGCTGCGCGACACCGAGCGCCTGGCCGACATGGACGCGCAAGCCATCGGCCGCTCGCCGATGGAGCCGCGGATGATGGACGTGCCGAATGCGGTGGCGAACCTGCGCGCTGCGGCCGGGTGGGCGAACGCGCTGGAAGGGCGCACCATCCCCAACGGCGGCTACATGGGCATGCCGACGCTGTCGTACACGCTGCGCGAGCCGATCGGCGTGGTCGGCGCGATCGTGCCGTGGAACTCCCCTCTGATGATCACCACCTGGAAGCTGGCCGCGCTGCTGGCGGCAGGCTGCACGGTGGTGATCAAGCCCTCCGAGGAAACGCCGCAGTCGGCGCTGCACCTGGCCGCGCTGTGCCAGGAGGCTGGCATCCCGGATGGCGTGGTCAACGTGGTGACCGGCCTGGGCGAAGTGGTGGGACGCGCGTTGTGCGAGCACCCGCTGGTCGACAAGATCAGTTTCACCGGCAGCCCCGAAGCCGGCCGCGAGATTCAGCGGATCGCCGGCCCGCTGTTCAAGCGCGTGGCGCTGGAGCTGGGTGGCAAGAGCCCGCAGATCGTCTTCGACGACGCCTCGTTCGACGACGCACTGCGAGGCTGCGCAGCGGGCATCTTCGTCAACCAGGGCCAGGTCTGCGCGGCGGGCTCGCGCATTCTTGTGCAGAAGGGCATCGCGCAGCGTTTTGCTGCTGCGCTGGCCGAAGCGGCACGTTCGGTGAAGGTGGGCGACCCCACGCAGCCGGGAGTGCAGATGGGCCCGCTGGCCAAGAAGGCGCAGCAGGAGCGCGTCAACCGCTACATCGAGGCCGGCATCCGCGAAGGCGCGCAACTGCTGGCAGGCGGCGTGGCTGCGCCGGCCAAGGGTTACTTCGTCCAGCCGACCATTTTTGCCGGCGCGAACAACGCGATGACCATCGCGCGCGAAGAGATCTTCGGGCCGGTCGGAACCATCATCGAGTTCGAGACCGACGAGCAGGCTGTCGAATTGGCCAACGACTCGCGCTACGGCCTGGCGGCCACGGTGTGGACGTCCAGCGTGACGCGTGCGCACAAGGTGGCGCATGCGCTGGAGGTTGGCGCGGTGGGCGTGAACTGCTGGAGCCCGCTGGACGCCAATCTGCCCTGGGGTGGGCTCAAGACCAGCGGCATCGGCCGCGAGGGCGGGATCTCCGGTGCGTTGGCCTACACCGAAGAGAAGGTCATCACGCTGCTTCTGCCCTGAGCCCCGGACCCCGAGATGACCCATCCCACCCTGAACCTGATCGTTGAACGCACTTCGATCAACCGCTTCGATCCGTCGCACGCGATCGACGACGCGACGATCCAAGAACTCGTGTGCTACGCCAGCCAGGCGCCCAGCGCCTACAACTTCCAGAACTGGCGCTTCGTCGCCGTGCGCACGCCGGCGCAGAAGTCGCGCCTGTGCGTCATGGCCTACGGGCAGAAGAAGGTGGAGGAGGCCTCTGTCACCTTCATCGTCTGCGGGCGGCTGAACCCCCACCTCGCCCTGGGCGAAGCGTGGCAGCCCTTCGTCAATGCCGGGCACGCCGATGCTGCGACGGTCGACGCGGTGGTCGGCAGCGCGACCCGCGGCTATGCCGACAACACGCAGATGCAGCGCGACGAAGCCATCCGGTCGGCCTCGCTCGCCGCGATGACGCTGATGCTGGCGGCGCAGGCGATGGGACTGGTCAGCGGGCCAATGATCGGCTTCGACCCTGACCAGGTCCGCACCGGCTTCGATCTCGGCCCCGACGAGATTCCCGCGCTGCTTGTCACCGTCGGCCGTCCTGTTCCCGGCAACTGGCCGCGCAAGCCGCGGCGCCCGGTGCCGGACGTGCTCGACATCGTCTAGCGACACCCCCAACCCCACCTGCTTCGCACCTCGGAGATCCATCACATGCCACACCGTGCTTCCCAACGCTCGAGCGTCCGCCGCTTCCGGCGATTCGGCGCCTTCCTCATCGGCCTGTGCGCGAGCGCGCAGATGGCCGCTGCGGCCGACGTCTCGCAGCTCGACAAGCTGACCCCTTCGGGCGCGACAAAGGAAGGCACGAGCGATGGCAGCATCCCGGCCTGGGAGGGCGCCGTCGCCCCGCTGCCCGGCTACGAGTGGGGCAAGCTGCGCCGCGACCACTGGAAGTACAAGGACGACAAGCCGCTCTACAGCATCGATGCCGCATCGGTTGACAAGTACGCCGACAAGCTCTCGGCCGGACAGCTCTCGGTGCTCAAGCAGGTCAAGGGCTATCGCATGGACGTCTATCCGTCGCGGCGCACCTGCGGCGTGCCGGACTTCGTGGCGGCGAACACGCGCAAGAACGTGGGCACCGCCAAATTGTCGGCCGACGGCTGGAGCCTGAAGGAAGCCACCGTTCCCGGCTACCCGTTCCCTGTGCCGTCCAACGGTGTGGTGGCGATGTGGAACGCCAAGCTGCGCTACCGCGGCGTGGGCATCGACTTCAAGAAGACGATCACGGCCGTCTCGCCACGCCGCGGCAGCACGGAGTGGATTCGTGCCGACTCGGAGCAGACGCTGTTCATCCCCACCGGCGCCAAGGGCTCGCACGCGCTGTCGTCGTATCCGCCGGTGGAGTTCTATGTGTACTTCGGCTACAGCGCACCCACCGCGCTGGCGGGCCAGGCCCTGGCGATCACGCAGTACATCGACCAGGCCGAGAACGAGACCTTCTACTACTTCCCCGGCCAGCGCCGTGTGCGCCGCATGCCGACGTACTCGCACGACTCGCCGCAGATCGGCATGGAGAACCAGTACACGCTGGACGAGCCGAACGTCTTCAATGGCGCTCTCGACCGCTTCGACTGGAAGCTGGTGGGCAAGAAGGAACTGATCGTTCCCTACAACAACTTCGGCGGGCACGACTTCAAGGCCAGGTTCGAAGACGTCGCTGGCCCCGATTTCATCGCGCCCAGCCACCGCCGATACGAGGCGCACCGCGTGTGGGTGGTCGAGGCGACCGTCAAGGCCGGCATGCGGCACTCCGCGCCCAAGCGCACGATCTACCTCGACGAAGACAGCTGGGCGCCGGTGATGATGGACGACTTCGACGGCCAGGGAAAACTCGCCAAGCTGCGCGAGGGCTTCACGATCCCGGTGTTCGAGACCGGTACCTGCGACGTCATGGCGATGGTCCAGTACAACGTGGCCGAAGGGCGCTACGTGTTCGACTCGCACACGGTCGGAACAGGCGCCGACATCCGCTGGGCGACCGAGCCGAACGGCTCTCGCTACAAGGCCGGTTTCTACACCGCCGACAACCTGCGTTCCATCAGCGAGCGCTGATCACTTCGAGCGGAGACCAGCAAATGAACAAGACTTCAGGCCTTGCCCTCAAGGCAACGGTCGTGGCCCTCGGTGCGCTCGCCGGCACCGCCGCCCAGGCCCTCACGTTCGAGTTCGAAGGGGGGCGCGGCAACTTCGATTCGACCCTCACCACAGGTACGGGCATCCGCATGAAGGACCCGGACTGCAACCTGGTGGTCTCAGGCGCCAGCGGCACAGGCGCGCCGGCAGGCTGCCTCGCGCCAACTTCCGCGCTGGGCGACCAGGGCAACCTGAACTACGGCAAAGGCGACCGTTTCACCACCTACCTCAAGGGCAGCCACGAACTGCTGCTGAAGATGCCGAGCGAGGTCACCTTCCTCGGGCGCGTGAACTGGGTCAGGGACTTCTCGTCCACCTCGACCACCGGCCATCTCAGCGCCACGACGCCGCCGACGCTCACCGATGGCCTGGCCGACGATGCGCGCAAGGACCTGCGCTTCAAGGCGCGCGTGCTCGACCTGTGGGTCAGCAAGGGCTTCCAGGTGGGTGACCAGCAGGGCCGCGTGCGTGTGGGCAACCAGGTCATCAGCTGGGGCGAAAGCCTGTTCCTGCCGGGTGGCATCAACAGCACCAACGCGATCGACGTGATGCGCCTGTCGCAGCCGGGCACGCAACTCAAGGAGGTGTTCCTGCCGGCGCCGATCGCCAGCGTGGCCACCGGTCTGGGCAAGGGCTTCAACGCCGAGGCCTACGTGCAGGCGAAATGGAACGGCAACTACCTGCCGCCCACCGGCAGCTACTGGTCGGTGGCCAATGGCCTGGGCAAGGGCCATGACGCCTACGGTCTGGTCGAGGAAAAACCCAGGGACGGCGGCCAGTGGGGCGCCGCGCTGCGCTGGCAACCCGAGGGCACGCAGCTGAACCTCGGGGCGTTCGCGATGAACTACCACGACAAGGCGCCGAACTTCAGCATCAGTGCTGGCGGCGCTGGCGTGATCGGATGGCGCTATGCAGAGAACCGGCGCATGTACGGCCTGAGTGCCAACCTGCCCGTCGGCGACTGGGCCATCGGCACGGAACTGTCTTACCGCCCGAAGGACGCCGTGTCGTTGAACTCCGCGGTCAGCGGCTGCTCGTCGCAGAACGGCGACTGCTGGGTCGACGAGAAGAAGTTGCAATGGCACCTGACCGGGCTGCTGAGCATCACACCCAACACCGCCGGCTACGTCCTGAAGGCGCTGGGCGCCGACACCGCCACGCTGATGGCCGAAGCCGTGGTGATCCGCTATCCGCGGCTGCAGCCCACGTACGCAGGTGACCCCGTCTCCGCGGGCGCATGGGGCTGGGGCCAGGAGTTCGATCCCGCCGGCACGCCGGAGGCCGTCGGCACCAGGACCTCGTGGGGCTACAACTTCGACTTCAGCTGGACGTACGACGGCACGCTGATCCCGGGCTGGCAGGTCACACCGGAGATCTACTACTTCCAGGCCGTCAAGGGGCGCACACCCAACGGTGTGGCGCTGTTCATGGAAGGCGCCAAGTCGGTCAACTTCATCGTGAACTTCGTGCAGAACCCCGCCAACTGGCAGGCCTCGGTGAACTACGCCCGCTTCCTCGGCGGCAGCCGTGTGTTCGACCAGCCGCTGCGCGATCGTGACTTCGTCGGCCTGACGCTCTCTCGCAACTTCTGAAGTGACCCATCCCACCGCTTCCGACAACCTGCTGACCCGCGCCGTTGCGTGGGTCGAGGTGCTGGCGTTCGCCCACCGGCGCGCGATCCTGCTAACGCTGATCCTGTTCACGCTGGGAATGGGCTGGTTCGCCGCGCAGCTGCGCATGGACGCCGGCTTCGACAAGCAGATGCCGATCGGCCACGAGTACATCGCCACGTTCCAGAAGTACCGCGACGACGTGCTCGGCGCCAACCGGCTGACCGTCGTCGTCAAGGCCCGCCAAGGTGACATCTGGAACGCGGTGGCGCTCAAGCGGCTGTACGAGGTGACGCAGGCGGTCGGTTACCTGCCCAACGTCGAGCGCCTGGGTGTTCAATCGCTGTGGACACCCAACAGCTTCGTCAACGAGATCACCGAGGAGGGCTTTCGTGCCGACCCGCTGATCGACGGCACCGTCACGCCCGAGGCTCTCAAGCCCGAGACCATCGCCACCATCCGGCAGGCCACGAGCCAGGGCGGTTTCGTCGGAACGCTGGTCTCGCGCGACGGCACCAGCGCGATGGTGAGCGCCGAGCTGATCGAGTACGACAGCACCGGCCAGAAGATCGACTACATCGCCTACAACCACCTGCTGGAGGAGAAGCTGCGGGCCAGGTTCGAGGATGCGGACTTCGAGATCCAGATCATCGGCTTCGCCAAGCAGATCGGCGACATCGCCGACGGTGCGCAATCGGTGCTCAAGTTCTGCGCCGTCGCCTTGCTGCTCACCGCGCTGGCCGTGTACTGGTACTGCCACTCATTGCGGTTCACGCTGCTGCCCATCGCCTGCTCGCTCACCTCGCTGGTCTGGCAGTTCGGCACCTTGCGCCTGCTCGGCTACGGGCTTGATCCGCTGGGTGTGCTCGTTCCCTTCCTGGTGTTCGCGATCGGCGTCTCGCACGGCGTGCAGCAGATCAACTACATCGTGCGCGAGATCGCGAACGGGCGCAGCACCTTCGACGCCTGCCGCGACAGCTTCTCCGGCCTGCTGATCCCCGGCACGCTGGCACTCGTGACGGCCTTCGTGTCGTTCATCACGCTGCTGCTGATCCCGATCCCGATGGTGCGCGAGCTTGCGATCACCGCCTCGCTGGGCGTGGCCTACAAGATCGTCACCAACCTGGTCATGCTGCCCGTGGCGGCTTCTTACTTCAACGTCGACAAGCCCTATGCCGACAAGGCAGTGATCAAGCGCGAGCGCCGCGCCGGCTGGCTGCGCGTGCTCGCGCGCCTGGCCGAGCCCCGGCGCGCCGTGGCGGTCGTCGCCGTCACGGCCGTCATCTTCGCGACCGCGGTCTGGCAAAGCCGCGACCGCGTGGTGGGCACGCTGCAGCCCGGCGCGCCGGAGCTGCGCGCCGACGCGCGCTTCAACCGTGATGCGGTGGCCATCTCGACCAGCTACGACATCGGGCTGGACTGGCTCACGGTGATCTTCGAGGCACCGCCGGTGCCCGCCGCCGGGCCGCCCCCAGGCGGGCAGCCCTCCTCGGGGAGCGACGACGCAGCGGGCGTTCCGGGGCTGTCATCCTGCGGGAACGTGAACGTCGGCCTGTACCAGGACCGCTTCACCTGGGCCATGCAGCCGGTGCCCGGCGTGCTCTCCATCTCCTCGTACGCCACGCAGCTGCGCCTGTTCAACGAGGGCTACAACGAGGGCAACCCGAAGATGAGCACGGTGCCCATCGATGCGGGCAACTACGCCGCCTTGTCCACCGAGATCGGGCGCATCCGCGGCCTCATGCGCAAGGATTGCAGCATGACGGCGGTGCACCTGTTCCTGGCCGACCACAAGGCCACGACCATCCAGCGCGTGATCGATGCCGTCAAGGTGTTCCGGGCGCAGAACGTGGTGCCCGGCATCACGGTCCGCCTGGCCTCGGGCAACGCCGGCGTGCTGGCCGCGATCGACGACGAGGTCGAGAAGAGCGAGCTGCCGATGATGATGTACGTCTACGCGGCGATCGTGATCCTGGTGTTCCTGGTCTACCGTGATTGGCGCGCGGTGGTGGCCTGCTGTCTGCCGCTGACCGTGGGCACCTTCATCGGCTACTGGTTCATGAAGGAGCTGCAGATCGGCCTGACGGTCGCGACGTTGCCGGTGATGGTGCTGGCCGTGGGCATCGGAGTCGACTACGCGTTCTACATCTACAACCGCCTGCTGCTGCATCTTGCCGCTGGCCAGCCCATTGTCAAGGCGATCGAGCACGCGATCCTGGAGGTTGGAATGGCGACCATCTTCACCGCCATCACCCTGGCCGTGGGTGTAGCTACCTGGTCCTTCTCGCAGCTCAAGTTCCAGGCCGACATGGGCAAGCTTCTCGCCGTCATGTTCATGGTCAACATGGTCATGGCGATGACGACGCTGCCTGCGGTGGCTGTCCTTCTGGAGCGGCTCTTTCCTCGACGCAAGCCGGTCCGGGCGACCGGCCTGCAGCACCACTGACGCCATGAACCACCTCCTGAAAACTGTGCTGCTCGCGGGCCTTGCCGTGATGTCGTGTAGCGCCGCACGTGCGGATGCGGTGAATGGCGCCATGCCGACGGAGCCCATCGTGGCGCCGGCGGCGCGCGTGCCTCACGCCGCGCGGGCTGCACTGCTGGCCAGTGCCCGCGCCGGCACGCGGATGGTGGCTGTCGGCGAGCGCGGTGTCGTGATGCTGTCCGATGACCAGGGCAGAACCTTCCGCCAGGCGCGAGACGTGCCGGTGGACGTCACCCTGACCTCGGTGAGCTTCGTCGACGAGCGACAGGGCTGGGCGGTCGGACATTGGGGCGTGGTGCTCGCCACCCGGGACGGCGGCGAGACCTGGGCCCTCCGGCGCAAGGATGTGCAGGTGGACCGGCCGTTGTTCGCCGTGCACTTTTTCGACGCGCACAACGGCGTGGCGGTCGGCCTGTGGTCGCTCGTATTGGTCACCGATGATGCCGGTGCGAACTGGCGCAGCGTGGCGCCGCCTCCGCCCGAAGGCAGCAACAAGGCCGACCTGAACCTGCTCGGCCTGTTCGCCGACGATCGAGGCCGGGTCTACGCCGCAGCGGAACGCGGCATGGTGTTGCGCTCCGATGACCGCGGTGCGAGCTGGTCCTACGCCGCCACCGGCTACAAGGGCTCGTTCTGGACGGGCCTGGCGCTGCCCGGTGGCGTGCTCCTGGCGGGTGGTCTGCGCGGCTCGCTCTACCGAAGCGCGGACGACGGGCGCAACTGGGCACGCGTCGCGACGGACAGCAAGTCGTCGATCACGGCCATGGCGGTGCACGAGGGCAGGGTGGTCGCCGTGGGGCTGGACGGCCTGGTGCTGCGCAGCACCGACGCCGGTGCCACGTTCTCGAGCGAAGTCCGCAGCGATCGTGCCGCACTGACCGGCGTGACGGTGACCTCGGGTGGGCGCACGGTCCTGCTGTCGCGCCAGGGTGTCGTGCCCGACCCGGATGCGCCCGGATCGAACTGAAGGGTCCGCCACTCATGAATCGATCTGCAGCGGTGCTGACCATCGACCTCGGGGCGCTGGTCGCGAATTGGCAGGACTTGTCGGGCCGCACCGCGCCTGCGCGCTGCGGCGCCGTGGTCAAGGCCGACGCCTATGGACTCGGCGCGGATCCGGTCGTGCGGGCTTTGCTGCAGGCGGGTTGTCGCGAGTTCTTCGTCGCCCTCGTCGACGAGGGTGTTCGCCTGCGCGAATCGCTCGGCGAGGCATGGCCGAACGACGCACGGTTGCATGTGCTGCACGGAGCTCTGCCCGGTGCAGAAGTCGACTGCCTGGCGCGTGGGTTGGTGCCGGTGCTGAACAGCGCGGACCAGGTCGCCCGCTGGCAAGCCCTGGCACGCAAGGAGGGCCGCGAACTGCCGGCGGCGCTGCAGGTCGACACCGGCATGGCTCGGCTGGGGCTGTCTCCGGCGTCGCTCGCGAGACTGGCCGGAACGGGCGAAGGCCTGGCGGGCATCGCGACCACGCTCTTCATGAGCCATCTGGTCAGCGCCGAGGAGCCGGGCCATCCTGTGAACCGACGACAGCTCGAGTTGTTCCGACTCTGGCGCGGGCGCTTGCCAGCCGCGCTGGCATGCCTGGCCAATTCGTCAGGCATCTTCCTCGGCGCGGACTACCACTTCGACCTGGTGCGCCCGGGGGCTGCCCTGTACGGCGTTGCGCCGGTGGCGGGCCTTCCGAACCCGATGCAGCCGGTGGTGCGGGTGCAGGCGCGCATGATCCAGTGCCGCGAGCTCGCCGCCGGAGAGGCTGTCGGCTACAACCATACGTGGCAGGCGCGCAGGGCAACCCGCGTGGCAACCGTATCGGTAGGCTATGCCGACGGCTACTTGCGCAGCTCCAGTAACCGCAGCCACCTGCGGTTCGGCGGCGTAGCGGTGCCGCTGGTGGGGCGCGTGTCGATGGACACGGTGACGGTCGATGTGACCGACATCGATCCGTCGTCGCTAGCGCCCGGCGCCTTGTTCGACGTGGTGGACAACGTGCACGACGTCAACGTGCTGGCCGCCGAGGCCGAAACCAATGCATACGAGATCCTGACCAGCCTGGGCTCGCGCTACCGGCGTCAGTACACGAACGGGGTTGCGCCATGAAGGTCATCATCCTCGGCGCCGGCGTGATTGGCACGACTGCCGCCTACTACCTGGCGCTGCGTGGCCACGAAGTGACCGTCGTGGAGCGTCGGGCCGGGCCGGCGCTTGAGACCAGCTTCGCCAATGCCGGCGAGGTGTCACCGGGCTACTCGTCGCCCTGGGCCGGCCCTGGCGTGCCGCTGAAGGCCATCAAATGGCTGTTGATGCACCACAGCCCGCTGGTCATCAAGCCGATGATGGACCCGACCATGTGGCGCTGGTGCGCGGCGACGCTGCGCAACTGCACCGAACAGCGCTACCGCATCAACAAGTCCCGCATGGTTCGCTTGGCCGAATACAGCCGCGATTGCCTGAGGGAGTTGCGTGCCAGCACCGGCCTGGCATACGACGAGCGCGCGCTGGGCACGCTGCAGCTGTTCCGCACCGCCAAGCAGCTCGACGCAACGGCCAAGGACATCGAAGTGCTGCGGCAGAACGGCGTGCCGTTCGAGCTGCTGGACCCTGCCGGCTACATACGGCACGAACCGGCGTTGGCCCAGGTGAGCGAAAAGTTCGTCGGTGCCTTGCGCCTTCCGGGCGACGAGACCGGGGACTGCTTCAAGTTCACCACGGCACTGGCCAACCTGGCTGCGCAGCACGGTGTCGATTTCCGGTTCGGTGTGCAGGTACAGCGGCTGGTCGGTGGCCCGCACGGCGTGGTGGGGGTGGAGACCTCGATCGGGCGTTTGCAGGCCGACCGCGTGCTGGTGGCGCTCGGAAGCTACTCCACGCGCATGCTGGAGCCGCTGGGTCTGCGCCTGCCGGTGTATCCGGTCAAGGGCTACTCGATCACCGTGCCGATCACCGACGCGGCGGCCGCTCCCGTCTCCACCATCATGGACGAGACCCACAAGGTCGCCGTCACCCGCCTGGGCGACCGCATCCGCGTGGGCGGAACGGCGCAGCTATCGGGTTTCGATCTGCACCTCGACGCCGCCCGGCGCCGCACGCTGGAGTTTGTGGTGACGGACCTCTTCCCACGCGGAGGCGACGTGGCGCGTGCCGAGTTCTGGGCTGGCTTGCGACCGATGACACCCGACGGCACGCCGGTGATCGGGCCGACACCCATTCCGCGGCTTTGGCTGGCCACCGGGCACGGCACCCTGGGCTGGACAATGGCAGCGGGCACGGGCCGTCTGCTGGCGGACTGGATGTCGGGCGAGCAGCCGCAAATCGACACGGAGGGTTTGACGATCGACCGCTACGGACCGACTGGGTCCCAGGTCCGCTTCGTCGACTCGGTCGCCTCAGCCTGAGTCGACAGACGCTTCAACGATCTCAGATTCAATAGGGACACACGATGAATCCTGCCGACCCGAATGATGCACAGAAGTACCCCGGAAGCATGCGGGTCTTCCACTGGCTGCGGGCGCTGGTGGTGATCGGCACGCTGAGCGTCGGCCTGGTGATGGTAAACCTGCCGGACGATCTGCCCGTGAAGTTCGAGCAGCTCTATCCCAACCACAAGCAGTTCGGCCTGCTCGCGCTGCTGCTGGGCTTGGTGCAGCTCGTGCTGCGCACGCGGGCACGTGCGTGCCTGCCCGCGGCGCCCGCTGGCCTGCGGCCATGGGAACGCATGCTGTCGACCTTCGCGCACCGCGCGTTGTATGTTCTCTTGATCATCGTGCCGCTGATGGGCTATTCGATGTCCAGCACCTTCACTCAGAGCGACGGTGTGCCGTTCTTCTTCTTCGGGCAACTTCCCGAGTTGCTGCCCAAGAACGACCGATGGTTCGAGGCTTTCCAGTTGCTCCATCGCATCCTCGCGTACGCGCTGCTCGCGCTCATCGTGTTGCACGTGGCGGGTGCCCTCAAGCACCGCTTCCTCGACAAGGACGCGCAGGCCGACGTGCTACGCCGCATGCTGTAAGTGCAGCGGGCCGGACATGGACGAAGCAGGCGCGCTCCGGGTCCGATCCTTCTCCGACGACGAAGGGTCGGTGGAGCACGTCGCAGGCTGGAATCTTCACTGCGTGCAGATGTCCGCCGGTTCGCTGGCTGGCGAATCGGTCGACGTGCAACTGCCCGCGATCCAGCTCTTGTTCGAGACCTATCGCAACGTGAGCACCAGCCATTGCGGAACGGCACCGGCCGGGACCGCAATCTTCGGCATCGCCGGATCGATGGAGGGGCAGGGCCGGTTCAACGGCCTGCGATGGAGCGACGGCATCACCGCCTTCGATTCCCGGCAGGAGCTCTTCTCCCTTGTCCCCCCGGTCGAACTGATCACCCTGGTCATGGATCGCCGGGTGCTCACCGAGTACGCGTGGACCACCGGGCACGTCGATCTGGAGCACTGGCTGTCGCAAGGACCGATCGTGCTTGACGATGCGGATCTGGCGCGGCGGGTCTCGCGGCGCTTGCACGACGTGAAGACAGCTTGCCAGCTAGGGTGGCTGCGCGGCGACCAGCTGGGGGCGCAACAACGGCTCGCGGATGAGGTCATCGAGATCCTGTTCCCGCTGATCCTGCGACGATTGCGCCAGCCACCCGCTGCCCGGCGCGAGATGCCGCACCTCGAAGTGGTTCGCCGGGCGCGTGACTACATGCGCGAACGCGCCGATGACCCGCCGCGCATCTTTGATTTGTGCCGTGCACTGGGGGTGTCGCGCCGCTGGCTGCAGTGGAGCTTCAACGAGGTGCTCGACATCGGTCCGTGGTCCTACCTGCACCTCATGCGCCTGAACGGCGCCCGGCGCATGCTGCTTCACTCGGGCCGGGACACGAAGGTGAACGACGCGGTCGAGGCTTTCGGCTTCTGGCACCTGAGCCGATTCAGCCGCGACTACCGGACCCACTTCGGAGAACTGCCGTCGCAGACGCTGCAGCGCGCGCTGGCGCGCAGCTGAGGCCCGGTCACTTCGGCGCAGCGGGCGTCTTGAAGGTTCCGAGCAGGACGACGTCTCCCGAGCAGAACCACTGGCCATTGATCTTCTCCCACACGAACAAGATGCGCACCGGCGAGGGCGGGTAGTCCTTCACCTTTTCTGGCTTCACGTCGGCGTAGAAGTTGGTCCAGTCCCAGCCCATGTTGCCGTTCACATAGGTATGGACCGACTCGATCCGTACCTTGGTCGTGTCGGCGACAAAGGTCTTGTACAGCTCCAGGAACTGCGAGCGTCCCATCGCGAAGAAGTCCGGTTCGCCCTCTGCGGCGCTGAACGCCTGCGGCGAATAGAAGCCCTTGACCAGTCCGACGGAGTCCTGTGCGGCCCAGGCCCGCTCCTTCAGGTCGTATTTGGATCGGATGGCCTTCTTGAAGCCCTGCAGCGCCGGCGACGAGGCGGCCGGCCAGTCGGCCGGAGCCTGCTTCGACTCCGGCATGGCCGATGCGTCCAGCGTCGCAGCGGCGACGAGAAGGCTCACCAGGAGTCGTGGAATGTTGTTCATGGTGTCTCGATGGGGTTGAGGTGGGTCAGGTCAGCTTGAGGAGCTGGGTGGCGGCGCGCTGCCCTTCGTCGGCGGCGGTCTCCCACATCTGCGTTCCGGTCAACTCGGAGTGCGAGAAGGCGATGCGGTGGAAGGGCTTGCGCAGGATCTCGCGCGGTGCCGGCTTGCCGTTCTTGCCGAAGAAGAAGCCCGGCGGATCGACGACGTAGGCGTGGCCCCACCGGTTGGTGGTGATGCCGGCGATGTCACGCGCCGCATCGAAGCCGGCGGACGAGAACATCTTGGTGAACTGGGTGCGCACGGCGGCTTCGATGTCCGCGTAGCTCAGACCGTAGAGCTGCATGCGCGCGGACGTGCATTGCTGGGGGAACGGCAAGTCCGGCAGCAGGAAAGGGTTGTACTGGGTCAGCACCACCGGCTTGTTTGGGTCCAGCGGCATCGTCTCCTTGCCGTCGACGATCACGTTGCGTCGCAGTCCGGTCCACCAGCCGAATCCTTCGAACCAGCGTGCGCAACTGATGCCCAGCTTGTCCAGGAAGCGCCAGTTCCGAAGCGCCACGTTGACCGTCAGAATGGGCGCGTGGTGGAAGGTCTGCATGGCCGCCCGATACTCGTCGTCAACGTCCCGGCAGATGTGGCGATTGACGTGCTGCTGGCCCGCCATCACCACGCCCTTGGCCTTGACCTTGTAGAGTCGGCCGCCCCGCTCGTACCACACGGTCACCTTCTTTGCCTTGGCGGGGTCGCCATCGTGCTTGACCGCGACCACGGTGCTCGACTGGCGAATGCGCACGGCGTTGGCCGGCTGATCGAGCACGTCGAAGTTGATGCGGTCCAGCAGCACCTCGCTCAGGCGCTTGCCTTTGAACGCGCCCGGAATCATCTTCTGCACCAGCCGGCGTGCGATGCTGGCGTTGCCGCCGGGCAGGGTCACCAGGTAGACCTGGTCGGCCGGGTCGGCATAGCCTTTGGCCAGGTCACGGCCTTGAGCCACCGGGCCCGGCGCTATGAAGTTGAAGGCCGCATAGGCGGAGATCACGTCGGCGCCGAGACCGCATCCCATGGCGGCGCTGACGGGGCTGATGTACTTCTCGAACGCGGGGGAGCTGATGCCGAGTTCGTTGCGCAGGTACTCGGAATAGGTCATCGAATCCAGCCATTGTTCCCAATCGGGGCGGCGGTTCGGCGTGCGGAACAGCTCCGCCGCCATGAAATCCAGGCGCTCCTTGTCGCTGAACGGCGTGTTGCGCAGACCGTCGCGCCACATGTTCCTGACGAAGCCCTTGGACTCGAAGAAGTAGCCGATGTCCGCCGCCTCCCACTGGATGTGCATCGGCCCCCACATGTCGCCGGGCACCAGCGTCTTCGACGACATGTTGCGTGGCTGCTGGAACTCGAATTCGCGGGGGAAATCGAGCTGCTCGTAGAAGTCGGAGTAGAAGTTGTATTCCTTCGCCCGCTTCAAGGGAAACACCATGCCCGTGGAGCCCTGCGGCGCCCACAAGTGGACGCCATCGACATCGAACTCGTTCTGCTTGGCCTCGCCGCCGAAGACCGCGTGCTGATCGAGCAACAGCACGGGGCTCTTCGGGCGGTGGCGGTGGTGGGTGTAGGCCGCCGTCAAGCCCGAGATCCCGGCCCCGACCACCACCAGGTCGAAGACTTCGCCGGTGTCGGTGGCTGAGTCCAGGTAGGTGTCGAGATCCCTGTTCCGAATGTGGCCGTGGGCCGCATTGAGCACCGCATGCGTGTTGCCGTTGGATCGGCCGTAGTCGCCGATGCCTCCGGGCCCAGTCCAGCTTTCGTCCAGGCCCGTCATCGGCATGTTGACCGTTTGGGCGGAGGCGGACTTGATGGCGCCCGGCGCGGCCGCCGTGATCAAGGCTGCACCGGCGCCCAGCAATGTCGAGCCGACGAAGTCGCGCCTGGAAATCGAGGTGTTCATCCCCAGCAGGTCAGCTTCGCGCTCGGACAGATCGGGGATGCCTTGAGGGCGCGGGAGCGCGTTCGGGTCTGAGTCGTTCATCTTCCTGGCCTTTGTTCGATCCATCGGTGCATGAAGTTGACCGGGACCTCGGTTCGAACTTTAGAAGTCGGCGACGCCTGCGCGTTAGCCACCTTTGGCAGTGGCCGCCACGTCCGGCCCGGCGTAGTGGCTGCCGATTCGGGCTACCTGCGCGCCGCCGACGCGACCACCATTGCGCTCACCCCTAACGCTCTCTACGAGGCTCGTCGTGATCGAAACTGAACTGGAAGCTCTGAACTTTGCCGATGCGCCGAAGATGGTCTCGGCTGAATTCCCGGGACCCAAGGCCGCTGGCGCGCTCGCCCAGTCGGCGCGCACCGAGTCGATGGCGCGCGGCGGCGGCCGCATGCCCGTGGTCATGGACCGCGCCTTCGGCGTGACGTTCAAGGACCCCGACGGCAACACCTTCATCGACCTGTCGGCCGGCGTCGGCGTGAGCTGCGTGGGCCGCTGCCACCCGCGTGTGGTGGCGGCGATGCGCGAGCAATCGGAATTGCTGATGCACTCGATGGAGGTCAACAGCACCAAGCGGACCGAATTGGCCACCAAGCTCTCGGAGATCATGCCCGAGGGCCTGCGCGGCAACTGCATCACCTACTTTGCGCAAGGCGGCAGCGACGCGCTGGAAGCAGCAGTGAAGTTCGCGCGTCGCGTCACCGGCCGCCACCAGATCATCGCCTTCCACGGCGGCTACCACGGTGTGTGGCACGCCTCGGGCTCGCTGACCACGGGCACCGCCTACCGCAAGGGTTTCGGGCCCTTCATGGCCGGCGTGATCCATGCGCCGTATCCGTACGCATACCGCTTTCCGTTCGACACCACGCACAAGAGTGCGGAGCAGATTGCCGGCGAATACGTCGATTACCTGCTCAACACTCCCTACACCGCGGCCGACGACGTCGCCGCGGTGATCGTCGAGCCGGTACAGGGCGAGGGCGGCTATGTCCCACCGTCGCCGGAGTTCCTGCAGCTGCTGCGCAAGGCCTGCGACAAGAGCGGCGCGCTGCTGATCGTCGACGAAGTGCAGGCCGGCGCAGGGCGCACCGGCAAGATGTGGGCGGTGGAACACTCCGGCGTCCAGCCCGACATGCTGACCTTCGGCAAGGGCATCGGCGGCGACGTGCCGATGGCCGGCCTCGTGATGCGCGCCGACCTGGCCGCGAAGATTCCCGATGGTTCCGCGCCGAACACCTTCGCCGCCAACTCCGTGTCGGCCGCCGTTGCGCTGACCAACATCGCGATCCTGCAGGACCCGAAGCTCGACCTGCTGAACCGCGCGCACAAGCTGGGCCAGGAAGCGCAGGACTACATCCGCGCCTTCAACAGCCCTGTGGTGGGTGAAGTGCGCGGCAGGGGACTGATGATCGGCATCGAACTCGTGGAGGACAAGGCCACGAAGGAGCCGCTGAAGGGCGAGCGCCTGGGCCAGCTCATGGGCCACCTGACCAGCCACGGTGTTCTGATGATCCCGTGTGGCCGCTACACCAACGTGATGCGCGTGATGCCGTCGCTGACGATCCCGCGCAAGCTGATGTTCAAGGCACTGGACATCTTCGGCGAAGGCCTGGCCAAGCTCTGATCAGCTGCCTCCAAGCGCGTAGCACCGAAGCGCCTGGCAGACAACCAGAAGCTGTGGAGCTACAGCCAGGTGATCGTGGTCGAGCCTGGGGCGCGCCTGGTTGAGGTGGCTGGCACCGCTGGCGACGACGAGAGCGGCACCATGGTCTCGCCCGACATGCGCGCACAGATGGAGCGCAGCTTCGCCAACGTCGCGAGGAGCCATCGTGCGTCGCCTTCGCCTTGAGCGAAGTACTCGCCGCCGATGGGTGTCCTGGCCAAGATGCTGGTTCTGCATCGGCGAGGCCGTGCCGACGTCCAGCCTGGCGGCATCACGTTGAAGAAGCGGTAGACGGCTTCCGAAGGTCCCATCGAATCCACGCAGATGGGATGCAGGTCATCGGCCAGGTCGAGCGCCTCGTCGCTATCCATCGTCGGTTCAAGCGCCATGGCCATGGCTGCGGCTTTGGTGATCCAGTCCATCGTCGATCCTCCTGAGGATCAACGATTTTCTGCTCATCGCGCATGTGCGCTATCGCCTCGGCGAGGGCCCCCTTCGGCGGGAACCCGTTGGAGGGAGCGTTGCGGAGATCCCGACGCACGCGAGGTCGACTGCGATCCGCGAGCACTTCAACGTCTGATTGGAACTTGTCGATTGCAGTCAGTGTTCGCAGTGCAGCCGGCCGGCGAGACACCCGAGTTCGTCTCGCACGGTAAGAGATCTTGGCGGGTGAGTGAAGGGGTGCGAAGCTAGAGCGGTGCACATAGACGCTGTGCTTCAACTGGCAGGAGAAGATGATGTGGATGTTCATTGCGCGTGAGCCGAGCCCGGAAGCGCCCTACTGGCGTGGACGCCGCGCCATGGCCCTCGTGGACGCGTTGTTGTGGCCGCTCATCGGCGTCTTGTTGTTGCGTCACGCTGTCGGCTTTGCGACGGTGACGGGCAGCGTCATGTTGTGGGCGCTCGTTGGGCTTGCACTTCATCGCATGTCGAGGGCGTGGTGGGCGAACAGCCGCTACCACTTCACGACCTGGCGCTTGGCGAAGGTGATGCTGGCGTTGCTCGTCTTGGGGGCCATCCTCAAGATCATGATGACGAGCGCCGGGTAGGTCTGGAAGTCCACAGCTTCACTTTGGGGGCCGGCGCCCGTCGGCGACAAGCCAGTCACGAGCTCGGGCACTTGCTCGGGTTTTTATGCTTGGCAAGATCGCTTGTCAGTCGCTCAGGATGGCAATGATGTCCTGGCGGTCACCGAGCACGCGTACGACATCGAGGTGCTCGTCGCCTTCGAAGTACAGCCATTGCATCGGGAAACCGGTGACTCGCCAGGAACGCAGGCCCGGGATTTCGCACAACGCATCGAGACGAGGTGACCCCATGCTGGGCATGCGTTCGATCGGTTGGAGTGCTGCGATCGCCGCATCGAACATGCGTTCGGCAAGCTCGACACTGCCTTCTGATGCATAGTGCCTCGCGGCGAACGAGGTCCGCCTCCGCCCTCGGTCGCAGGTGGGCGCGCTTCAACGCAGCTTGCCCAGAGCCTGCTGCTTCAGTTGGGCGGTCCGCTGGGGGGTGAGCGCCTGGCCAGGGCCGGAATTCAGGCCTTCCTCGACAAGGTCGCGCAGCCGCCTCTTGGCCTGCTCCTCCTGATCGCGCCGGATCAGTTCACGCAGGTATTCGCTGGTGTTCCGGTACTGGCCGGAGCGTACGCGCTGGTCAACGTAGCTGCGCATTGCCTCGGGCAGAGCAAAGCTCATGGTGTTGGTGCTCATGATCAGAAGGTTCTCTCGCACTATCAATAGTTGTCAAGAGGGGTTTGGAGAGATGGGTCATCAGCGCGAGTGTGATCGCGATTGGCGTTCGCAGTGCAGGCGGGCCAGCGAGACATCCGAGTTCATCTCGCACGGTAAGAGATCTTGGCGGCTGAGTGAAGGGGTGCAAAGCTGCAGCGGTGCCCATGGACGCTGTGTTTCAACTGCACGAGACGATGATGTGGATATTCATTGCGCGTGAGCCGAGCCCGGAAGCGCCGTACTGGCGTGGACGCCGCGCCATGGCCCTCGTGAACGCGCTGTTGTGGACGGTCATCGGCGTCTTGTTGCTGCGTCACGCTGTCGGTATTGCGACGGTGATGGGAGGCGTCATGTTGTGGGCGCTCGTCGGGCTTGCACTTCAGCGGATGCCGCGGGGGTGGCTTGTGCGCCCGGAACAGTCGCGGCACCGCATGGGGTGCCTGGCACTTCTAGTCGATTTCTTGACTGAACCTAATTTCGTAATCAAATTCTTTAGGCATTCATCGAATTTGACAACTACTCCGAGGATCTAAGTGGCCGAGTGGATCGGATACCAATGAGGTTGGCCGAGCGCTACTTCATTGTCCTGGTCAAGTTTTTTCGGACACAGCGATAGGTTGATTGATTGCCGATTGCTGCTCGAAGGCATCGGGTGGCAAGTTGCCCAGTTTGGAGTGCAGCCGCACGCTGTTGTAGAAGCCCACGATGTGGTCGGCGATGTCGGTCATGGCCTCGGCGTGGTTGGCGTAGTCGCGCTGCCAGACCCGGTCCGTCTTGAGGCTCAGGAAGAAGCGCTCCATCACCGCGTTGTCCCAGCAGTTCCCCTTGCGGCTCATGCTGCCCACCAGTCCGTGACGAGCCAGCACAGCCTGATGCAGTGCGCTGGCGTATTGGCTGCCACGGTCGGAGTGAACAATCAATCCTGGCGCAGGTTGGCGCTGCGCGATAGCCAATTGCAGTGCCGCGCACACCAACTCGGCATGCATGCTTGGCGCCATCGCCCAGCCCACGACCTTGCGGGCGTACAGGTCCAGCACCACCGCCAGGTACAGCCAGCCACTGCGCGTGCGGATGTACGTGATGTCGCTCACCCAGGCCTGGTTGGGGCCACTCGGGTTGAAGCGTCGGGCCAGCACGTTGTCTGAAACCAGGAAGTTTGTGACCTGGTCAGCCGTGCGCCGTATCGATTCGGTATCAATCGATGTGGCGTGAATTTGCATCCTGTTGCATGGCGTCTCGCCGTGCCAACGCTGCACGTGGCTTTCGTCGGTTCGTCACAGTTTGATCAATTTCGCCCCATGTGGCGCCCCACACAATCGCGCCGGGGAAACGAGAGCGTCGCAAGTCGAACGACATGTACGCGCCGCACTTTGACGCATAGGAACTTCACGATGAGCATGCCAAACCAACGCCCTACACGCCCCACTGCGATAAGCGCACTGCTGTGCTCACTGGTGCTGTCTGCCTGCGGGGGAAGCAACGACTCGAGCGCCGCAGCGCCACCGGTCGCTTCTGCACCTGCACCTGCACCTGCACCGGCACCGGCACCGGCACCGGCACCCGCACCGGCACCCGCACCGGCACCCGCACCCGCACCCGCACCTGCACCTGCACCTGCACCCGCACCCGCACCCGCACCTGCACCTGCACCTGCACCTGCACCTGCACCGGCACCTGCACCTGCACCTGCACCTGCACCTGCACCTGCACCTGCACCTGCACCTGCACCTGCACCTGCACCTGCACCGGCACCGGCACCGGCACCGGCTGGCGGCACATGCACGCTGCCGTCGACGTACAACTGGACCTCGACTGGCCCCCTGGCGGAACCGAAGGCGGGGTGGGTATCGCTCAAGGACTTCACCAACGTCGTCTACAACGGACAGCATGTGGTCTATGCCACGACGCACAACACCATCGCCGGTGACAAGGGGGCCTGGGAGGCGACGACCTTCAGCCCCTTCACGAACTGGTCCGACATGGCCTCGGCCACCCAGCACAAACTGTCCTTCGCCGCCATCGCGCCGACGCTGTTCTACTTCGCCCCGAAGAACACCTGGGTGCTCGCCTACCAGTGGGGGGGGTGGCCGGACGCTTTCTCCTACCGCACCTCGAACGACCCCACCAACCCCAACGGCTGGGGCCCGCAGAAGCAGCTGTTCGCAGGCACCATCCCCGAGCCTGGGGCCCCCATCGACCAGACGCTCATCGCCGACGACAGAAACATGTACCTGTTCTTTGCCGACGACCGCGGCAGCATCTACCGCGCCAGCATGCCCATCGCCGACTTCCCGAGCAGCTTCGGTACGTCGTACACGAAGATCATGAGCGACACGGCGGCCAACCTGTTCGAGGCGGTTGAGGTCTACAAGGTCCAAGGTCAGAACCAGTACCTCATGATTGTCGAGGCGCAGGACTGGCGCGGCCGCTTCTTCCGCTCGTTCACGGCCACCAGCCTCGACGGCACGTGGACACCGCAGGCCGACACCCAGAGCAACCCCTTCGCCGGCAGTGCCAACAGCGGCAGCGGCGCGACGGCCTGGACCAAAGACATCAGCCACGGCGATGTGGTTCGCACCAACCCCGACCAGACCAAGACCATCGACCCCTGCAACCTGCAGTTCCTCTACCAGGGGCGCGACCCCAGAACCGACGGCATGGACTACGGCATCCTGCCCTACCGGCCGGGTGTGCTGACCCTGCAGCGCTAGTACGAGGGGAACCTGCCGCGTGACTCTGGCTGCAAGTACGAAGCCGTGCGCGACTGTCCAGACGGCCATTGCGTCGTCGGCGCGATCGAGCGGCAGGCGAGGGTGCTGGCCTCGTCTGCCACCGATGCGGAGAAGCTCAAGGCGCTCAAATACGTCGTGCACTTCGTGGCTGACGTGCACCAGCCATTGCATGCCGGCTACGCCGATGACAAAGGCGGCAACACGTACCAGGTGCAGGCCTTCGGACGCGGAACCAACTTGCATGCGCTGTGGGACAGCCGGCTCATCGAAAACTGGCCGGGTGGCGCTCAGGCTTTGCTGGCAGAACTGAAGGCAATGCCGAACAAGGTCGCCGATGCCGCACCAGCCCGGTGGGCTGAAGAGTCGTGCCGCGTCGTCGCCGCGGAGGGCTTCTACCCAACCGGGCACAAGATCGACGCGGACTACGCGAGGAGCGCAGCACCGGCGTTGAAAGAGCGTCTGTCGTCCGCGAGTCGACGGCTCGCAGCACTCCTCAATGGAGTGCTCGCGGCGCGCTAAAAGTACCCGGAAGAGTGATCACGACACCCCCCGTTGGCCGGCCGTCGCAGGAGGGATTTTCGGAGCCACCGTCCACAGGAAGAATTGCTTCACAAAAAAAACGGATGGAAGCAATGTTGGAGAACGAGTGGATTCGCGAGGCGGCTGGGGAAGTGTTGCGGTACTTCCCAATACATCCAGACGATGCTTCGGCGCTTGCCATGTGAAGAGGTTTAGAACCCGCGTCACATACTAGAGGGCTTGCGTCGCTACCCTGGCTACGGTAGGCTTGCGCGACACCGATGCACAACGCAGGGCAGTATTTGGTAGGGGTTTCGGGGCTTCATATCGAGCCCCGTCCGCTCCGCCAATAAAGACAACGGGTTAGCGCGAAAGTGCTAACCCGTTTTTCTTTGCATATTCCCAAAGTTGGAATATGGCTCAGGCTTCACAAGCTTCTGATGTGCGCTAAAAATCGCGACTGTTTCGCAGCAGACCCGCAGAGAGACGGCGCGAGTTCTAGTACTTCACGGGGCACCATCGCGTTTAGCGGATGAGGCGGCACTGCATCGCGGCGTCCCACATCCATTGGCCGGGCCTGCTCCGGCCCTTCTAGGAATCGTCCGCTCTCACGAGCCTTATCTCGTGTTGCTGCGGTGTCCAGAGGCGGGAGCCGGCAGCGTTCGCCGTTGAGTAACTACTCGAACGCCTCTTCAGCGAAGGATGTGGTCGATGTGTTCCTTGTGACGACCAGCCGCTGGATGATTCAGCATCAAAGCGAAGCGATGAAGCGATACACCGCCTGTTGCTCCGCCTCGTCGAGCTCTAAGAACCGCCTGCGCACGATCTCGGCTTCGCCGCCGTGGTCGAGTACCGCGTCGCGCAACGTGGCCGCACGACCGTCGTGCAGGAAGCGGTCCTTGAGGTGCAGGCCGATCAATGGGGCCGTGCGCCAATCGGCCCCGGTCGCATCGCCCTGCACGATCTTGTCGTCCAGGCTCGGCCCCATGTCGTGCAGCAGCAGGTCGGAGTAAACGGGCACCTCACCCGTGGCACCCCGCAATGTCGGCACATGGCACTTGGCACAGCCCACGGCATTGAAGAGCCGTGCCCCGTGCCCCACTGTCGCCAACCGGTCGGGGCTGGCGTGGACGCTGCCGAGCGGCAAGGTCGCTTCGGTTGCCATGGACGTGTGGCTCATCAGGACGAGGCCGTAGGCCACGCCGGTGGACAGCACCAGCGCGAACGCGCCTGCGCCGATCAGTTGCATCGCACCGCGCCCAAGCAGCTGCGCCAGCGGTGTGGTGAGTCCGAGTGCAATCATCACCATCAGAAACAAGAACTGGTCGCCTTGCAGGATGGCGGCGCGCACCTGCGGGTGCACGGTCACGACCGAGTTGAACAGCAGTACGCCCAGGAAGGCCACCACGAACCACGGCACGGGGATCCGGCGCCTTGTCTGCGCCGAGGCATCGACGCGGCGGCGTGTGCCCAGAACGAGCAGCAACGGAATCAGCATCACGACCTTGCTCAGCTTGACGAGCGTCGCCGTGTTCAGCGCCCCTTCGGAAACGGCGAACGAGGCACCGTACACCTGGGCAAGTTCGAAGATGCTGGCGCCCACCGCAACGCCGAACCCTCGTTCATCAAGCCCCGGCAGCCAGCCCTCCAGAAAGGCGATGGGGAGCAGCAGCAGCGCGACTGTCCCCGCGATCGTGATCAAGGCAATGGCGACGCCGGCATGGGGCTCGCGCTCCTTTTCCATCGACGCTACAGAAAGGATCGCGGCCGCCCCGCACACCGACGATCCGACGGCTACGAGCAACGCGAGATGCGGGTCAAGCTTGAAGAAGCGAATGGCCACCCAGCGCACAAGTACCAGCACCGTCACCAACTCAAGAGCCGCCACCGTGATCGGCACCAGCCCCAGGTCGCTCAACAACACCACCGTGATGCGAAAGCCGAGCAGGATCACGCCGAGGCGCAGCAGGTAGCGCTTCGTGAAGTCCAGCCCCGGACGCAACGACGCTGGACATCCAAACACAGCACCGAGTGCCAGGCCGAAGATCATCGCGACGAGCACCGGGTTGCGTGCCAGCGGGTCGCCCAGCCCACCGGCGATCCAGGCCGCGGCCATACCGCCTGCCGCGGCGATGGCGACGCCGGGCCAGCGACTGCGCAAGGAGAGGCCGATCTGCGGCAAGCGCAGCGTCGTGGTCATCGCCGTGCCCCATTGGCAGCCAGCGAGGCGGGCGGGACCGCGTCGAGCGTGCGGATGTACGCCGAGAGCGCCCGCACCATCGTCCCATCGTCCTTGGCGTCCGCAACAGGGTTCAGCCCCAACGCGCTTGTGATGCCCATCTCATGGCGCAGTGCTTCGGCCACCATGTCGTCGAGTCGCGCAATGTCGGCCTTCCAACCGTAGCGGCCGACACGCCGCGTGCCGTCCGCCGCGACGACACGGTGGACGCGGCCCTTGATCCCGTCGCCCTTGCTGACCGCCTCGGCTTCGATCGCGGCGTCGTCGATTTCGTCAAGGCGGCCCGCCACCGACAGCACCAGCGGCATTCGCAGCGACACGACGTTGGCCGCGCGTGGCATCCCGCCGATCGGACCATCGCGTTCGAGCAAGGAAGCGACGGCGTGCCGCTGCGCGAAGCTACTTGTTTGTCCGTCGACGCGAAGAATGCGTCCGCTACCTGGTTCCATGCGGGCCACGCGCCGCGCGAAGTGTTCTTCGAGTGAACTCGCGCCACCAGGCCCGGGGTGGCAAGCCACGCAAGAGGTGGCGTTGAAGCGTGGGCCCAGTCCGTTGGCCGGCGTGAAGGTGGTGGCGAAGAGGCGCGCACCGGCAGTCGTGGTGTTGGCGGGTGCCGTCGTCGTTGCGATGCGAGCGGGAGCGGCGAAGGTGCCGTCGGCATCGAAGGCGCTGGTCTCGAGCAGCACGCTGCCTGCACCGTCTGTCGCCTGGGCTGTCAGCCAGATGCGCTGCGCGTCCGCCGATACCGCGATGGAGCGCAAGCTATCGACGCCGACCGGGCGTCCGTCGGGCCACGCGATCACGGCGCGTGCCAGCACGGTGCCGTCCTGCCGCATGCGCAGCAGCGAACCATCGCCGCGGTTGACTACGTACAGGTCGGAGCCGCCCGCGAGCGTGGTGTGGCTCGCGAAGCGCGGGTTCGCGATTTCAGGGATGCAAGCAGCGAGGTCGGTGGGACGGTGAAGCCATGGCGATTGGATGTGGCTGGTGCGCGCCAGCTTGAAATGGCGCGTGTCGTCTGTGAGGTGCAGCACCGCAATGCGGTCGCGCCCACCGTCGACGACGAAGAGTGCGCGGTCCGGGTTCCATTTGAAGGCAATGCCGATGACGCCGGGGTCATCGTGGCCGACGTCGATGGTGCCGGGCGGTGCCAGCCCGTCGACACCGTCCTGAACGTGGACCTGCACGATCGCGCCGCTGCCGGTCACGACCGCGAACACGGCGAAGCCGCTGCCGTCGGGCGACGCGCCCAGGAGCGCCGTGCCCAAGGCACCGTTGTCCATGGAGCCGGGTGTGAGTTGGCCGCTTTGCTGCCGGTTCATCAGCGACGCGAACCACCCCGTGCGCACGGCTCGTGGCGTGCTCGATCGGCTGGTCTCAGTCCCGAAGAACACGCCGCCGGCGTCGTCGCTCGGCGCGTTGGCCAGCGGCGCTCCGTCAGGGTCGAGCACGCTCTCGCTCCCCGCGCCTCGCAGGCCGAGCGGCGCATTGGCGATCCAGGGGCGGCCGAAGGCGTTGTTGACCGAAACATAACGCGGCCCCGACACGCCTGCGAGTTCGGCCGTGCGTGCGCTGCCGTTGTGTTGCCGATTCATGAAACGCGAGGACTGCGCGCTGTAGAGCATCACGGCGGTGCCTTGGATGGGAGCCCTCGTTGCGAGATCTGCCGGTACCACGAGCGGATGCGCATCGCTGGCCGCCCGCGGGTCGATGGACAGCAACGCGCCAACCGCATGCGACGCGTTGCCGGGTGTCGCTCCGAAGTTGTCATCGACCGCGATCAGCAAGCGCTCAGGATCGAGCACGCGCCCGGCCTGCGTCTGGAGCAGGAACTCCGCGTTCGACGTGAAGGGCCCACCGCTGTGGAAGCGGCCGACCTGGCGGATACCGAAAGCTCGATGAAGCCCGGTCGCGATGACGCGCGTCTGAAGCGTCACCACGGGCGGGTGGTCTGGCGGCGTCGCGGCTGGTGCCACACCTGCGGCGAGCAGCGACGCGACTGTCAGCAGGTGAAGGCAGTTGAGCGAGTTCACGGGTGGTTCACTGCATCAGGCACGGTCACGACGACCGGCCACCATGAAGCCCGCCGGCTGGTTGGCGGTGACGCCGACGATCACCGCACGGATCGGGGAGGCAGCACGGGCAAGAGCGGTGCGCAGACGAACGGCCGCAAAGAGGCGAGGGCAGGGTGCGGGTACACATCGCGTCTCCTGAAGAAAGGGATGGAGCCCTGCATCTTCATGACGAGAGCTTCCTGTCTTCTGTAACGCGATGCTGAGGCAGATGCGGCCACTTTGGCGAAAATAAATTGACCGACGCCTTGCTTCCGTTTGGCCGCGCAAGGCAGCTGTGAAGATCAGGCGCGTCTTCTCGCAATCGCTCAAGAGCGAATCGACCGTGCCAAGCTGCGTCAGAATCAGCCATGCCCGACATCGTGATCCGAACCGCTGTGTGGCAGGACAAGACGGTCCTCTCCCGACTTCTCGAGCTATATCAGTACGACATGTCGGAGATCTGGCCTCAGGCGCTGAATGCCCATGGTGAGTACGGCTTCGCGGTGGACCGCTACCTTCGCAATCCACGCCTCCGCGCGTTCCTCTTCTTGGTCGACGGTGACTACGCCGGTTTCGGCTTGGTCGACCCGGATGTCAGCTTGCCAGGGAACGATTCTGGATGGGCCAGTTCTTCGTCATGAAGCGCTATAGCCGAGTTGGCGTCGGTACCCAGGGCGCCTGCGCCATCTTCGATCAGTTCCGAGGGAAGTGGGAAATCGGCCAAATGCCGCTCAACTATCCAGCTCAGGCCTTTTGGCGCCGCACGATCAGCGAGTACACGAATGGCAATTTCGTCGAGCACGAGCTTCACGACGATCGGTGGGACGGTTTTCTTCAGTGCTTCGACAACAGCGTGATCGAGGGCGTGTGACCGGGTGACGACACTCGCCATCGGCGAGCGCAAAGCGCAACAATGGGATGGACGAGTTGACGGCTGGCCGAGCACGTCCCGTCCTCTGAATCTGCATCCCCGGTCAAGGCGAACTCGATCTTTCTTGCACAGCCGCAGCGGGCGCGCCACCGGGCGGCTCGTTCGCCCAGCTCAGTCGGCGAACCTCGGCATTGAGTTGCTCGCGTCCTCGCCAAGCATGACACGCCAGTCGGATGTCCATTTCAAGCGTTCGGCAACGTTCGTATGGAGGGGAGGGGTTGCTGACCGCTTCCTCATTGTGCAAACCCCATCGAAAGGACGACCATGCTGGCAGCGATCTCCATCATCACCGGTGTCTGCGCCGGGACACTCGCACTTATCCAGGCACAGAAGCAGCCCCAGAAGGCGCGGCAGTTGCGCATGCTGAGCCTCGTTCCGTTCGCCATGGCCGGACTGATGGCTGTGGTGTTCTTCGTTTGAAGACGCGGCTCAGCCTCAGCGGCGACGTCAGAGTAGGCTTCGGGAGGCGACGTGGTGCCGATCTACTCGGCATTGACGGAGATCGTCTCTTCGTACGGTGCTTCAGCACCTACACCTTCGCCCCCGACGAAGTGGTCTCCATCGAGCGCCGAGAGCCGCTCTGGCTCGACGCAGGCGTGCGCATCGTGCACAACCGGGCAGACTATCCACGCGAGATGACCTTCTCCTGTGGCGGCGGCAGCGACGAGGTCTTCGCACTTCTCGAACGAACCGGATTTGTGCCGCGGGGAACCGGTCCGGTAGGGCGTTCGAGCCTACGTCCCGCGGCTCGCTTCCTCATGGCTGCGATAGCCATCCACGCAGTTGCCCTGGTGCTAATCCGGCTGTTGCGATGAGAAAGCGGTCATGGAGAGCGGCCGGGGTCTTGCCGTAGATGTCTTGATTCCCATGGTTTTCTTGTACTAGTAAGTACAGATGCTGCCTTTGGCAGATGTAGCCACCAGTCTTCGTGGAAGGACCTTTCATGCGTACGCACAAGCCGTTCCGGATCCTCCTGATAGGCGTAGCGCTCTTCGCCTTTGGGGTCGCCTCGGCGGCTCCTGCCGAGAATCAGGCACCTCCGCGCACTGACGGCAGCGGCCTGCTCGAACGCGGCAAGTACATGGTCGTGACGGGGCACTGCAACAACTGCCACACCGAGGGCTATGCCGCCAAATCGGGCGAAGTTCCCGAGGCGAAATGGCTTCAGGGCAACTCGGTGGGGTGGCGCAGCAAGGCCGGTACGGTGTACGCGCCCAACCTGCGGCTGTACGTTCAATCCATGCCCTTGGAGGCGTGGCTGGTCGCCGCAAGAAACTCGCGGCCACGTGCACCCATGCCGTGGTGGAGCTTCCGCGAGACGTCCGATGAAGATCTGGTCGCGATGTACACGTACATCGCCTCGTTGAAGCCGCTTGGCTTGCCCGCGCCGCCATTTCTTCCGCCCGACCAAGCCCCGACGCCACCGTACAACCTGCTCCCCGACCTGAGCTTCGCACGCTGACGGCTTGCCGCATCGGTGTCGTTGACAGGTGGATAAACGGCGCTTGTGCGTCAGCGCGCAGGGGAGAGCGGGGCAGCCAAGCCTTGGGCCTTGGTCAGTGCCAAGCGGACTTTCGCGGTCGCCGGGCTGTGTGGATCGTATTGAGCCAGGTGCAGCGCGAGCGCCTTTTCAAGCACCGGCAGCGCCTCGGCAGCCCGGTTTTCGCGCAACAGCGCGTCGCCGCGCACGGCGGTCAGCCGAGCTTCGGCATCGCGCTCGAAACGACGCTCTGGGAGCCGTTCGAGTGCAGTCAATCCTTCGGTCGCCACGGTGCGCGCGTCAGCATTGCGGCCTGCGGCCAGCAGGAGTTGCGCTTCCTCCGCCTGCCGGCGCAGCCGCACCTGCGCGGTGTCGGTTTCGCCAGCCTTCTGAGCGTTGTCTCTAAAGTCCTGCAGTGCCTGTTCGGGCCGCCCCGCGGCCACCAGGTAACGGCGGTGCACCGCGCGTACCGCGTCGATGACACGTGAACCTGCACGGCTCGTGGTTGCGAGCGCCTGTTCGATGTCGGCTTTCGCTTCGTTCAATCGTCCGAGCGAGACGAGTGCATCCGCATGTGCGGCAAGCAACGGCCCCATGCGGTCGGTTGAACCTTGCGGCAGCAGCATGCGCGCTTCCTCGAGCAGCGTCAGCCCTCGTTCGGCGTCGCCATACGCGACCAGGGTACGGCCGTAGTTCAGCATGACCACCGACGGCAAGTCGCCGAACTCGTGGTCGGGCGGGAGCCCGCGGGCCCAGGTGACGTCAGCGCCGGCAGAGTCCAGCGCCTCACGCAGAAGCCGGTTCTCGTACTGGAAGCGCGTCAGCTTGAGACGAGAGACGTGCAAGTTTCGCGGATCGCCTACGCGCTCGCCCAGCGCGATGGCTTGGGCGAACGTGGCGCTAGCGGCTTCGATCTGGCCAAGTTCGTCCTGTACCTCGCCGAGCGAAGCGAGCACATTGGGCAGCACGCCGGTGTTGCCTTGCCGGCGAATCCATTCAACGGCATCGACCAGCGCAAGGCGTGCCTCCGAGAGATGCCCTGCCTTCCGAGCGTTCTCGGCCAAGTTGTAGAGCACATCCACTCCATCCGTCGACATGCCCAGCGCTCGTGCGATTTTCGCTGCTCGTCGCGCTCGCTCGAGCCCCTGCGGCGGATCGGCGTTGAAGTACACATGAGACAGGCTGCTGTCGATCATCATCCGGGCATGGTCGTCATCGTTGCGACGGCCGCGCGCAACAGCATCGGCCTGTAGCAAGGTTGCCAGCGCTTGGTCCCGCTGGCCCATGTCATCGAGGGACAGACCGATCTCAACTGCCGCACCGAGGGCCGTGTCGCTGCGTGCACCGTAGAGCCGCGTGGCCAGTTCAAGGCTGCGGCGCTGGAGTGCAAGGCTGCGCTCGTTCAATGCCATGCCGGCGTACATCGCCGCCAGCTGGTTGTAGAGCCGCAGTTGCGCCTCAGGTGCCGATGCCAGCTCTCGGTCAATACGCTCCGCGCCGCGATCCAGCAGTTCGCGCGCGGTGGTGGCGCGTGCCGCCACAGGATCAGCCTGATCGCCGGAGTTGGCGTTGAACACCGACTCGATGAAGCCCTGCACCGCCTCCGCCGTAGCGGCCGCACGCTGCGCCTCGCGCGCCTGCCACAGCGCAACCGCCGTGCCGGCGACGAGCGCCACTGCCACCGCGCTGGCGGCGGCCACCTGAAGCCGATAACGCCCGATGAACTTCATCGCCCGATAGCCCCAGCCGTCCGGCCGCGCCTCGACCGGAGCTCCGTCCAGGAAGCGCTGCAGATCGTGCGTGAAGGCCTCCATCGTGGGGTAGCGGTCGCCTGCGACCTTCTTCAAAGCCTTGTTGAGGATCGAATCGAGATCACCGCGAAGTTCGCGTGCCATGCGTGGCTCAGATGCGCTGTCGCTGGCCAGCGGCGGTTCGACGGTCGCAATCGCTTCCTCCAGTTCGGCCGCGCTGGCTCGCTTCAGCCGGTAGGGTCGCGCACCCGTCAGCACCTCGTAGGCGACGACGGCCATGCTGTAGATGTCGCTCGCCGTGCCCAGCGGCTCGCCGCGAATCTGCTCGGGGCTGGCGTAGTCGGGTGTGAGTGCGCGGCCGCCGAGTTCGGTCAGCGCGGTCTCGCGGGTGCGATCGCCCTCCAGCAGTTTGGCGATGCCGAAGTCGAGCAACTTCACCTGCGCGTCCTTGGTGACCAGGATGTTGCTCGGCTTCAGGTCACGATGCACGACGAGCCGTGCATGCGCATGTGCCACTGCGGCCATGACCTGCTGCAACAGAACGACGCGGTCGCGCACGCTCAGCACATTCGCGCGGCAATACGCGTCGATGGGTTCGCCTTCAACGTATTCCATCGCCAGGAACGGGCGCCCTTGCGCATCGACGCCGGCGTCGTACAGCCGCGCGATATGCTCGTGTTCGAGCGTGGCCAGAATTTCGCGTTCGCGCGCCAGGCGATCGACAAAGGCATCACCCCAGATGATCCGCGGAAGCTTCAGCGCCACACGGCGCTTCATCATGGCGTCCGCACGCTCGGCGAGCCACACCGTGCCCATGCCCCCGCGCCCGATCTCGGAGATCAACCGGTACACGCCGACATGGCTCCCTTCCACCAAGGCATGAGGCGGCGCCCGCGCCGCGTCGATGTTCAGCCGAGGTATCTCTTGCAGAAAATCGTCGGTCTCGATCTCTGCCTGCTGCGCCAACAGCGTGCGCAGCGCCTCGCGGTGTGCGCCGCGCTCGCCAGCCAGACCGTCCAGCCAGGTTGCGTGCTCAGAGGGCGGCAGGTTGAGCGCCTCGTCCAGCAGGGCGTTGATTGCAGGCCAATCGGCTGCAAATTTCAGGAGTGGTGACACGCTGAGGCTCCCTCAAGGCCGGTCATCGGCCGTGCACCACGTGCGATAGCAGCAGTCGTGCCTTGTCCCAGTGGCAAAGCCCCGCGGTCTCCGTTCGTGCGCGTCCGATCATCAGCGTCACTGCCCCCATGCCGTTGCTCCGTCCACATCAAGCCTTGGAACGACGATGGTATCTGGAGCATTTCGTGGTCGTGATTGGTCGCCGCGCACAGGCGCCGCAGATGTCGGGTCATTGCTTGCTGTCAGCATGGCATCGATCAACCCATCCATCGTGGTCCCTTGTCAGCGAGACATCGCGCGTCCTAAAAGGTTGAACGAGATGCGCGGGCAAGGAAGGACATTCTTAGGCAGAAGATTGTTGTAGCTCCGTGTCCAGGATGAGATGGTCAGCACGTTCAACTTCAGGAGACCACCATGGAGTTGAACTGTGTTCTACCGCCTTGTTCTATCGACCTCTCGTCATCTGACGACCCTGGTCGTGCTTGCAGCCGTGGCCGCGTGCGGCGGCGGTTCGTCTCCACCCGAGGCGCCTCCCGCGAATGGGGAGCCGCCTGTGGTGACGCCTGTCAGCAATCCAACCGCGGCATTCGCGGCGCCTGCCACGGCGACGGTGCAGACGCCGATTGCCTTTGATGCCTCCGGCTCGACATCGGCTGACGGCAGTTCGCTGCAGTACGTCTGGGACTTCGGCGATGGCGTGCGAGGCGGGGGCGTCAAGATTGCCCATGCCTTTGCCGCAGCGGGGTCGCGCAGCGTCACGCTGACAGTCATCGATGCGAGCGGCCGTCAGGGTCAAGTCACGCGTGGCGTGGACGTGACCACAGCGGCGGCTTCTGCCGGTACGGTCGTCGTACACGCGGCCGTCGTCGATGCCGATGGCGCGGCGCTCTCGGGGGTGGTCATCGGCAAGCCGGGCTCCGCGACGCCATTGGCCACGACCGATTCCGCAGGTCTTGCCGACGTCACGCTCGACAAGGGACCACTGCTCGTGCTGCGCCTGACCAAGTCAGGCTATGCCGACCAGACCAGCACGGTACAACTGCCAGCCACGGCCGCCACCGATACACGCATCACCACAGTGATGCGGCCACGTGACGAGGCCGAGACACTGGCCGACGCCCATGCGGGCGGATCGTTGACCGGTCGGGCCGGTGCGACGATCACCTTGCCCGCCGACGCGCTCGTCACCGCCGGCGGCGCGCTCGCGACGGGGGCCGTGCCGATCTCGATGACCACCGTGGATCCCACGCTGCCAGGCGGTGGCGGCTTCCCGGGCCGCTTCGATGGTGTGACGCCCGATGGCGCAACGACGCCCATCGTGAGCTTCGGCACGGTCGAGTTCGTGCTCGGCGACGATGCCAACCGCTTGCAGCTGGCGCCCGGCAAGACCGCGACCATCGAACTGCCCGTAATGGCCAACCGCAAGCTCGACGGGAGCGCTGTCGTGGCAGGCGACACCTTGCCGCTGTGGTCGCTCGACGAGACCACCGGCGTGTGGATCCAGGAAGGCACCGGAACCATCGTCGCCAATGCAGGTGCTGCATCGGGCCTCGCCATGCGTGCGCTCGTCTCGCACTTCAGCTGGTGGAACACCGACCTGGGTTTCGAGCCGTACGGCCCGAAGCCGAAGTGCGAGTACGACGACGACATCATCGGCCTGCCCGAGGCACGCGACTATTTCAATACCGCGACGATCTGCAACATGCTCGCCGAGATCGATCGCACGCTGGGCGGCAATGCCACCGTGAATCGCGTTAGGCCTCTGGCGGCCACGCCCACCACGTCGACCTATCCCGGGTTCTCGCGCAGGGCGTTCATTCCGATCACCGGCGGCACAGTGATCCCGGTGCCGGCCAACAACAACGTGTCGCTGATTGCCACCGCGTTGAACGGGACCTGGGCCGGCACCAAAATCATCAACGGTCCGGTCGGCCAGCAAGACGACGTCATCATCAAGATGCGCCCCGTCCAGGGCGTTGGCTCGGCCACGGAGGCGCTCACGCTGCCAGTCACCAACCTCGTGCGGTCCATCGCCGCGGGTCAGACAGGGCGCTTCTCCTTCAAGGCAACGGAGTTGCAGTTTGCGCGCTTCACCGTGTCTGGCGTGCCCGGTACCAATGTCAGCGGCATCGTGCGTCTGCTGCAAGGGACGACCGTGCTGGCCAGCGCGCCGTTCGCCAGCACGACCGGCAGCACGCAGGTGGGCAGCATTCTCCTGGGGTTGCCCGGCGCGGGCAGCTACCTGCTCGAGGTCATCGTCGACCAGCCGGCGGGTGTGACGATCAACGGCGAACTGCTCGGTGGCGTGAACAATGAAACGATCGCGTTGCCGGCCGATGTGACGCGTGACGTGGCCCAGTACCAGACGTATCGGGCGGGCTTCGATTTGGCCGTGCCGACCACGGTGCACATCGCGGCCAAGG
Source organism: Rhizobacter sp. P2_G4 (assembly GCF_056403575.1). Lineage (NCBI taxonomy): Bacteria > Pseudomonadati > Pseudomonadota > Betaproteobacteria > Burkholderiales > Sphaerotilaceae > Rhizobacter > Rhizobacter sp. P2_G4. The sequence continues at coordinate 1,060,467 of NZ_JBFUFG010000002.1, forward strand.
TGAACGTGTTCAACCCCAAGGGCGAGATGCGCCTGGCGGGGCTGGACGGCAGCGTTCTCTGGTCGAGAAGCAAGGTCAGCAGTTCTCACCCCGAGATCGCAGACCTCGCATTGCCCGCGGGTCATTACGTGTTCACTTACGGCCGGGCGGACGTCACGCCGAGCACGCTTCGGCTCACCAGCGAAGCCATCGACTGGACGCGGGTCACCGACGAGATTGCGGTCGACGACACCTTCTCGCTCGTCGACCTCGTGGCCGACCGAAACGGCCAACCGGTCGTGGGCGTAAGGCGCCAAGTGCTTGTGAACCAGATCTACTCGTCCACCCTGCAACTGCGCCGCTTCAACGGCACCGCCTGGGAGGATGTCGGCGGAACAATCACGACCTCGCCGCTCGGCTGCGGCAACCACACAACGAGCATCGCGTTCGACGGCACGAACACGCCGACGATCGTCTATGCAACCCGCACTGCGGCCGACGCCTACTCCGTCACGGCACGCCGTTTGGTTGGCGGCGTGTGGCAGGCGATCGGGCCGAACGAAGGCGTGCTGCCGCAGTCGACCGACTCGTGCACCGACGCCCAATCCCCGCGCGTGGTCATTGACGCGGCGGACCGGCCGATCGTCGCGTATCACGGCACCGCGACCATCCGCATCCAGCGCTTCGACGGCACGGCCTGGAGCAAGCTCGCCGCGAACGCGCAGGACTCGTTCGCAGTCAACTACAGCGCGCACGACCTGGCGCTGGACCCGGCCGGTACGCTGTGGTTCGTGTTGAAGGGCAACGCTGTCAACGCCGACTCGACCGTTGTGCGTCGATTCGATGCGACCAGCGGCACCTGGCAGACCGTCGGGTCGAATGGCGGCGTGTTGCCGGAGTCGAACACGCTGGGCTTCAGCACGTTCCGGATCGCATTCGACACGACAGGCAAGCCCGTGATCGGCGGAACGATCGCAGTGCTGAACGCCGAGCGAACCGCCACCAGCGGCGGCACCGCTGTCTATCGCTTCGATAGTAGCAACTGGCTCACGACTGGCGGCTATCAGCTACCCGGCAGCATGTTCAACACGGCCGGTCTCGCAGGCTTTGCCATGCTCGGCAACGACGCGTTGATGACGTGGTTGAACCAGAACAGTTCGAACACCGCCGCCGTTGTCCAGCGCAACACGTCGGGCTGGTCCGGCTTCGGCACCGGCGTGGACGGCACGCTCGCGGCCTACACCGCGCACGGAGTGACACCGGCGCGGAACCTGACTGACGGCCGCCTGCTGGTGGTCGACGGCGAGATTTACATGGCGGCGATCGTGCCGGCGCTGTCCAACGTGGCTGGCGGACTCAACAACACCTTCAGCATCGTGTTGCTGAAGAAGACGCCTTGAGGATTTGCTGCAACTCGACCTCGCCGCCGGTCCCGCTGAGGGCCTCGTCGGCAAGGTCCGATAAGGCGGCAGCCACACCGCAGGCATCCATTGCAGAAGCCGCGATGCTTGCCCGCCGTCATACCTCACGGAATGCTCGATAGAGCGATCTCCAGTTTGCAGCTCTCACGAGATCCTTACCAAGCGAGGAAACAGTATGAAGAATCGAGAAATGGGCCGCGTGTACGCGGCTGTCATCGGGCTTTCCGCTGGTCTCGCGGCCCTACCCGGGACAGCATTCGCTCAAGATGCGCCGTTGGTGCTTCAGAGGGGTGACGTCATTCACCTTGACGTCGACTACAACTTGGTCCGGACTTCACCTCAGGGTGATGACGGAGACACCGTCTGCTTCAAGCGAGGTTCCAAATTCGAAGTGGTGCGAGCGGTGACAGGACAGACGCTGCTCAGGCGCAAGAGCCGCTGGACCTTCGGGTCCGAGGCCAATGCGTCGCTGGCACTCGCCTGCGACCAGACAACTTCGCTTGGGCTGCCTGGTGATGACAGGAGTCTGTACAAGCCAAATGACCCGGTCGAGATTCCCAAAGACTTTTATCGACACTTCGGCATCACCCACGGAGCGTTGTTCGTCCCCTTCAAGCGGCGCAGTGACAAGTCTTTGAGTGGTGAATCCAATCTCGGCTATTTCGTGGGCTATCGATTCGGCGGACCGTTGGGAGTGGCAATCACGCCCGCCGCGAGCGTCGGCATGTCACTCGTCAACATCACCGATGACTCTGCAACCACGGGCAGCTCGGTCCGAGACTCCGGCACGCGAGCCGCATTTACTTGGTCAACCGGCTTCATCCTGACGCACCTCGACGCGTTTCAAATCGGCATCTTTGTGGGTCAGGACCGCTTGGGCGGCGACGTCGGGAGTAGCTGGAAATATGAAGGGAAGTACTGGACCAGCATCGCCTTCGGATACGCCTTCACTCGCTGACGGCCATTCAATGAGATGTCCCATCACCGAGCGGTGGGACCGGAGGTGGTCCGCGAGCCAGGGAAGGTCTGAACAACGACGCGTTCAGGCCGCTGGCTCGCTGCGTCCCGGGTGCGGAAATCCTGCATGCCCATCGGATCGGCGATGTGCTGCTTGAAGCTCTCGAAGATCGAGGTGCCGACCGCTCGCTCATAGATCGTGCCGAGGACGTTGAAATCCCAGTTGTTGTAGTACCAGAAGGTGCCCGGCGCATAGCTACCCCGGACCGGGTGACGTGATGCCTCCGATCAGTCGCAAAGTCAACCACACAGAGGGAATCGATCTGATCAACGCCTGGATTGGCGAGATCGCTCCAAGCTTGTGGGTGAGGGAAAGGTCCGCTCGTCGACCCGGCGGAGGAGATCCTCGACGTGCACGCGGCCCTCGAAGAACTGGCGCAGGTTGATCCATGCGTCGTCCGGGTGGTCGAGATGCGCCACTTCGGCGGCATGAGCAACATCGAGATCGCGCAGGCGCTCGAACTCTCCGAACGCACCGTGCAGCGCGACTAGGACAAGGCACGGCTGCTGCTCGCGCACGCGCTACGCGGTTGAGCGGCTCACCCGCCCTCGGCGAGTCGGCGTGCGAGCGCGAGGCGCGGGCTGGACGGGTTCTGGCCGGCGAGGTCGGGCAGTGCGGCGCGGGCCACTTCGGCCGCTGCGGCTCCCTGACCGGTTTCCGCGAGCGCCTGAGCGCGGTATAGCTCGCACTGGGCTCGTTCCACGGCAGACGGAAAGGGCGGCGGTTTGGCCTGCGCAAGGCGCGCGAGCAGGCGTGCAGCGCCATCGCGATCGCCGGCCCGAGCTGTGGCCAGTGCGCCGAGCGCTGCGGCGGTGCGGTACTCGTGGCCGCCCTGTGCGTGTTCGCCTTCGAAGAACTGCAGCAGTGCGTCTGCGGTACGTTTCGCGTCGGCAGGCTGACCGGCCGCCACCTGGGCTTCGAGCAGAGCTGGCGTCACGACCAGCCACGGCACGCTCGGCTTGTCGCCGGTCGGCAGCCTTGCGCGCAGGGCTTGCATGCGTTGCAGTGCGTTGCCCGCTCGTCCCTGCAGGATCAGCAAGCGGCTCGCGGCGATTGACAGTTGGCCCGGCTCGTCCATCAACACGGCCAAAGGCTTGCGAGTCTCCTCGGGAGATGCTCCGACCGCCGCAGACGTATCACCGGTCAGCCAAGCCACCTCCAGGCGGCGAGCGCCCAGCACTTGATCGGCTCGCGGCGACGCGCCCCCCGGTAGTGCGCTCAGAGCTTTGATCTCGTCGTCCAGCATGGCCAATGCGCGAGCGGGGTCGCGCCGCGCCACCACCGCCGTGAGGCGGCCGAAACTGCGCAGGCTCAACGCTGCGTTGCGCCCACTCCTTCTCCGATAGTGGGCCACGACGTCGATGAACTCGCGTTCGGCCTGGTCAGCCTCGCCGTTGGCGAGCAGGGCATCGCCAAGCGGCCCACTCGTGTTCGCGAGCTCCGTGGATGGCGCGCTGTTTTTGGCGGCCAAGGCGGCCCGCGCCTGTCGCAAGTACGTCAGTGCCTGACCGTCGTTGACACCGAGGTTGAGAACCCCCAGCCCGCGTAACGAGAAGAAGTTATGGTCGGCGAGTTCGGGAAGGCGTTTGGACAGCGCGTCGATTTGCATGAACGCTTTGATCGCCTCGTCGCGGGAACCTCGCTTGCTCAGAAGGTCGCCGATGTCGGCGAGCAGAAATACGCGTTCCGACTCGGTCTCGATGTCGTCGCTGCCGGGGTTCACGCTGGCGCCGGCGCGCCGCACCGCTTCGGCCTCATCGAAGCGCTCCACGCGCACCAAGGCTCGGCCGAGGTCGGTGTAGGCCCAAATTAGGTCTTTCGGAGGGCCGTTGCTGCGCTTCAGAAGGTCCAGGTACTCGGTGATGAGCGCGATCGCTTCCTCGATGCGGTTGGCGGCTTCAAGTTGCACAATCGCCGCCTGATATTGCCCTCCTCGGGCACGCGGGTCGTTCGCATAGAGGGGCGCCACTTCGCGCAACCGCTCCAGCATGATCGAGGTCACGGCGCCGGATCGGGCGAGTGCCTCGGGGTGTTCTTGCGCGACTGTGGACACGCGCGCCAAGGTGTCGAGATAGAGATCGCGGACGGCGGTTTGCCGTAACACCTCGCCGAGCGCCCTCTGGGTCTCCTGCTTCGCGAGCCGCGCCTGCCAAACCGAGACCGAGGTGCCTGCGACGATGGACGCGGCCAGCGCCGCCGTCGCCGCAGTGCCCAGCCGATGACGGCCGATGAACTTGGCGACGCGGTAGCCGAGCCGGTCAGGCCGGGCCTGCACCGGCTCGTCGCGCAGGTGGCGCTCGAGATCCTGCGCGAGGGCGTCGATACTTGGGTAGCGCTCAACCACTGCCTTCTTCAGCGCGCGATTGAGAATGGCGTCCAGATCGCCGCGCAATGCCTTGCGCGCCGCAGTCGCAGTCGCCGCATCACTTGCCTGCCGTGGCTCGGCACTCGCGATGGCATCCTCCATCTCGGCGGCAGTCCCTCGCTTGAGCCGGTAAGGTCGCGCGTCGGCCAACACTTCGAACGCGACCACGCCCAGGCTGTACACATCGCTCGCCGTGCCCAGGGGCTCCCCGCGGATCTGCTCGGGGCTCGCATAGTCCAGCGTCAGCGCGCGGCCCGAGAGTTCGGTGAGCGCGGTGCGCAGCGTGCTGTCACCCTCGAGCAGCTTGGCGATGCCAAAGTCGAGCAGCTTCACCTTCGCATCGAGCGTCACCAGGATATTGCTCGGCTTCAAGTCGCGGTGGACGACGAGCCGTGAATGCGCGTGGCTGACCGCCGCCATCACCTGCAGCAGCAGCGCGACGCGCTCGCGCACCGACAGCGCGTGAGTGCGGCAGTAGGCATCGATCGGTTCTCCGTCGACATACTCCATCGCGAGGAATGGCCGGCCATGCGCATCGATGCCGGCGTCGTACAGCCGGGCGATGTGCTCGTGCTCGAGCGTGGCGAGAATCTCCCGCTCGCGCGCCAGCCGCTCGGCAAAGCTGTCGCCCCAGACGATGCGCGGAAGCTTCAGCGCCACGCGGCGATTCATGAGCCCGTCCGCCCGTTCGGCGAGCCACACGGTGCCCATGCCGCCCTGGCCGATCTCCGCGATCAGTCGGTAGGCGCCGACGCTGCTGCCCGCGGCCAGCCGGCCGAGCGACGGGGCTGTGTCTGCCGTGTCCAGCCTTGGTAGCGCGTTCAGGAAGTCATCGGTCTCGACCTGGGCCTGGTGGGCCAGCAATGCGCGCAGGGCTTCGCGGTGAGCCGCTCGCTCGCCAGCCAGGCCTTCGAGCCACGCCGCGCGCTCAGGCACTGGCAGGCTCAACGCCTCGTCGAGCAACGCGCTGATCGCAGGCCAATGTGCTTCGAACGGCGAGAGCGGCGTCATACCGTCGTGCGGGCGGCGGCCGGCGCCCTCAGGTTTTCAGGGCGTGGGCCAGCAGCAGCCGAGCCTTGTCCCAGTCGCGGCGCACGGTTCGTGTCGACTGGCCGAGGGCCTCGGCAATCTCGGCGTCTTCCATGCCGCCGAAGTAGCGCATCTCGACCACTCGCGCGAGCCGTTCGTCCATGCGGGTGAGATCCTCGAGCGCGGCGTGCACGTCGAGGATCTCATCGGACGCGGCCGGCAGCGTGCCGATGAGTTCGGAGTCGAGCGTCACATGCTCCATGTCGCCGCCGCGACGGTCCGTCTGCGCGACGCGCGCTGCGTCGACGATGATCGAGCGCATCACCGTTGCCGAGTACGCCAGGAAGTGGGAGCGGTCCGCTGGGGTCAAGGTCTCGCGCTGGATGAACTTGAGGTAGCACTCGTTGACGAGCGCGGTCGTTTCTATCAGCCCGTCGCGCGCTCCGCGCGCCAAGCGCCGGTGGGCGATCTGCCGGAGCTCGGGATAGAGCAGCTCGAAGATCCGGTCGAAGGCCTCGCGGTCTCCTTCGCGCGCGCGTCCAATCAGCAGCGTCACTTCTCCCATGCCAGTGTTCCGTCCACGTGAAGATTCGGAACAGCGATGGTATCTGGAGAATCTCTTGGCCGCGGTCGGAGGCCCTGAGCGGGAGCTGCACACGCGGGGTCATCGCGTCACTCCCACCGGCGTGATGTCGGAGCCGGCAGCGGGGCGATTCTGGCGGGCGCTGGGCGCGTCTGAATTGTCGACATCAGGCAGGCGCATGCGCAGCCCAGCGTCAGTGCCGCGATCGCACCGACGTGTGGAGCGACCAACGCAAACACAGCGCCGAACGCGGCCTTGCCGAACAGCCCGCCGACATAGCCGCGCAGAAAATGCGTGGCAGCGCGGTGCCCGCAGGCGGTGTGTTCGGCAACGGCCACCGACCCGGTGATCAACGGCAACGAAGAGAGAAGTCCGGTCGCGAACCCGCCCATCGACGGGCCGATGGTCGCCGCGAGCGCGGTGAATCCGCCTGTGGTCACCGCGACGAGGACCATCGAACTGGACGATCGCTGCCGCGACACGAGATCTGCACCCAGGCTGGGCATCGCGGCGAACGCGATCGCACAGCTCCCGAGCGCGAGTGCCAACGCGCAGGTCAGATGAGCACTGGCCGCCTCAGCCGGAAGAGCCATTGCCAGCGCACCGCCCACTCCGCAGATCAGCGCAACAGCGATGCCGTACCGGGAGACGCGTGCATAGCCCAGTGCGAAAACCGCCAGCATCGCGCAGGCGGCGACGCTTCCGATCGAGGCGCTGATGGCGAACGCCACACCCTCTTTGTGCGCGAGCCAGGCCAGCGTCGGCGCGGTGATGGTCGGCAGCGCAGCGACCATACCCGCCCACCGACGGCTGCCTCGTTTCGCCGCCATCATCACCAGCAACACAACGCCCGCCGTGAGCACGGCCTTGCACAACCAATCCATCGTCCGCCCTTTGCAACGGCGCGAGATATCGCGCGGTCCTGAAGGGGTGAACGAGAAACGCTGTTAAGCATGGACATGCTTGCGAGCGATGTCAGTTGTGAGCCAAAAAGATCGTTCAACGAACTGAAGGTCATCCGAACCCGGCCTTCGCCGACGACCGAGCGGTTCGAACACAGTTCAGGGGAACGAAGGAATGACTCTCAAGCGATTCATGCGATGGAGCGGCGTTGCGCTGGCCGGGGTTGCGCTGGCAGTCTTCGTCGGTGGGATGGGCGTCTACGGCGCGTCCGAATACATGTTGCGGCAAAGCTCGCCGGATAAAGCCGCTGCGATCGATGTTCCGTCAGACGCGGCGTCAATCGCCGAGGGCAAGCGCTTGTCATTCGTGCACGGATGCTTCAGTTGTCATGGCCCTTCCGCGGAGGGGAACGTGTTGTTCGACGAGCCGCTCATCGCAAGGATCGTGGCACCGAACCTGACTTATTCAATCAGGCACCACAGCACGGCAGACATCATCACGGCGATCCGAAAAGGCGTTCGACCCGACGATGGAACGACGATGATGGTGATGCCGTCGCAGGCGTTTGCGCCACTGAGCGACTCGGACCTGGGCCACATTCTTGGGTACCTCGCAAGCCTGCCGCCGTCGGAAGGTCTCGAAGGCGGCTTGTCGATTGGGCCCATCGGGCGTCTCGGTCTGCTGATCGGCAAGTACCAAACGTCTCTGCAGCTCGTCGAACGGGCATCGCCGCCGCCGCAGGCGACAGATGCCGAAACGACTCTTGGGCGCTATCTCGCTCGGACTTCCTGTGCCCAATGTCATGCGGCGGACCTGGGTGGAGCGGAGCATCCCGAGGGCGTCGCTCCGAGCCTGCGCGTGGTGGCAGCTTATTCGCCTGAGGATTTTGCGACGCTCATGCGTACGGGAGTCGGCAGCGGCGGGCGCAAACTCGGCGTGATGACGGGGTGGGCCGCCATGAATTTCTCGAACTTCACCAGTGAGGAGGTGCGAGCGCTGTATCGCTACTTGCACGGAATGCCCGAAGCGGGCGCGCGCTAGTCGAACGCACACTCTTACTACGTAGACCCGGCGGTACCGCCCGTCCCCCGTCATTCAGACGAGATTCATTCAGGATGGCGAGCAGTCCGGCGCTGGTGGGCAGGTTCAAGAGTCCACCCGATCTTCCAGACTTTCGGTCAATTCGACCGCCAACACGAGCCCAAACCGGCTACTCTGTAGGCCTCGTTGCCACTGCGAAAGGAGGTGATATGTCTACACCCTCTAGGTCCGGGGCGGATCCCCGATCGATGTAATCGGTTCCGTAGCCAGACCCGCGGGCGCCCCACACCACGGTGGGAGCGCCCGCGTCACGTTCTGTCTGCCACTCACGTGATCGAGACCCGACCTAAGTGTCGACCTGCATGGCGCTTGTACACGCGACAGACGGGCTTGGTGCGCGCCCCGGCACGTCGGTTGCCACCGCCTGGTATCCGATTCAGGAGCCGGGAACATGTCATCCGTCATCCAAAATTCCTCTTCGTCTCTGCTCCGTGGCCACTGCCTCTGCGGTGCCGTGACGATCACTGTGGCCGGCGAGCACGAGCCGCGCGTCGGCGCCTGTCACTGCCGGATGTGCCAACAATGGACGGGGGGCCTGTTCTTGTGCTTTGAGGCCGACGCATCTGCCGTCACCATCACCGGCGAGGTCACGCGCTACCGCTCCTCCGCCTTCTCCGAACGCGCCTTCTGCCCGCGCTGCGGTTCGCACCTTTGGTTCAACGATGTCCAGGAAGGGGGTGAGCCCGAGAGCTACGAGTTGATGCCTGGCCTCTTCGACGCGGCACGCGCGTGGCCGCTTCGATCCGAGATCTACGTAGACCGTGCCATGGCGTCGGTGCATCTCCAGGGCGAACATCGTCGCAAGAGCCGGGCCGAATACGAGGCCGAGAATCCGTTCATCGAGGGAGACATGGCGTGACGATGACCAGACTGGGCGCGCAGGATTAACGCCGGTCAACAAGGCGGCATTGCCCCCGATCAGCGGCAGCTACTCGATCGGTGCCAGCGCCGTGTGCGCTGCCAGTGTTGCCGCACACAGCGCGCGCATCGACCACGCCGTCCGACTGGAGGTGATCGCCGCAGCAACCGCCAAGCTGCTCGTGGCGTTGTCGGCTACTGAGACGAAGGCGCCGCTCCGCCTGCTCATCCAGCGTGCAGCCGCCTGGCAACAAAGTCGAGCCGGTCCTGGCCCCAGAAGATTTCACCATCGACGACGTAACTCGGAGCGCCGAAGACGCCGACATCCAGTGCCTGCTGCGTATAGGTGGCGTAGCGGCCGGCGGTGTCCGGCGCGGCTGCCCGCGCGTGCAGGTCATCAGGGAGGCCGGCCTCGGCGACGATCGCACGCCGCGTCGCCTCGTCGCCGATGTCGCGTTGTTCGACCCAGACCGCTGTACCGAAGCGCCCGGCGAGCTCCAGCGCTGCATATTCCCCTTCGTGCTCGCCAGCGGCGACGATCAGCAGCGCAGCCGGGTCTGCGGGCACTGGGAAGAACTTCGGCTGGGGGTTCAAAGGCACCTGCAACGCGTCGGCGAAGCGCTTCAACTCGACAAGACGGTAGGCTTGCCGTTGAGGCGCGCGCTTGGCCAACGCCAGTCCGCCGCTGGCTGGGAAGATCGTCCCGAAGTCGACCGGCCGCACCGATACCGAGGCGCCAGAGTCGCGCAGCAGTTGCATGAAGCGCGCATGCCCAAGGAACGCCCAGGGCGAGACCGGAGTGAAGTAGTAGTCGATGTACTTGGTCATGGGTGATCTCGTGCGGAAGCCACATCATTGTCCTCCCGACACCAGGCTTTTCGTCGAGTGGCAATGGATGCCGCTGAGCGCGCGCCGCCGGGCCGATGCGCTGGACTCCGGTCGCCGTCGGAGAACCGAAGAACTCACGGCCATCATCAAATGCTCCCGGCCGAGTGCATAGCCTCAGCAACTTTGATGACGTCGCGGTTGCTGTGTCGTCCGCCGCGGAAGAGGCTATTTCGCAGGCGGGAAAGAGGTTGGCGCCAAGAACGAGTTGTCCATCTTCGCAACAATCGGCCCGGCTGCCTCGCTCGCCTTTCTGGCCTCGATTCGCGCCCTGCCACCGATACGTCGCTCCACTTCATCTGGACGTTAGGCGCCTGCATGAAGCGAGTAAAAGCATCCGATGTTCACTTCGCCTCGTGGTGGTCGTTCACGTAGGTCATGGGGATCCAGCGGTAGCCTGTGCCATCGCGGCGCAGGTGGCCGACGCCGGGGAACGAGATGTGGTCGGCCGCGACCCAGTACCGGCCCTTGACCGCGTCGGCGAACGCCTTCTTGCGCGTCGCCGCGGCGGCCTTGGGATCGACGTCGAAGACGATCGTCACGCCCGGGTCGGGCATCTGAACTTCCGCCACGTGAACCAGGTCGCCCCAGAACACCAGCTTCTCGCCCTTGCTCTCGAGCGCGTAGAACGTGTGGCCCGGTGTGTGGCCCGGAGCGGGGATGGAACGGATGCCGGCGAACAGGTCGGTCGCGCCGGAGAACGTCTTCACCTTGCCGGCATCGACATAGGGCTGCACCTTGGCTGAAGCCTCGTCGAAGTACTTCTTCGCCGCCTCCGGCGCCTGGGTGCGATTTTTGGGGTCCAGCCAGTACGCGACTTCCTTCTGCTCGATGTGAACCGTGGCGTTGGGAAACACGATGCGCTTGCCATCCATCAAGCCACCGGTGTGGTCGGTGTGGATGTGCGTGATCAGGATGTCGGTGATCTGCTCCGGCGTGACGCCCACCGCCTTGAGACTGGCCTCGAGCTTGTTCAAGGTCGGGCCGTAAAGCTCGCCGGTGCCGGCGTCCATCAGGATCAGGCGGTTGCCCGCCCGGATCAGGTAGGCGTTGACCGAGGCGTCGACCTCGGTCGTCTGATACGTGTCCGCCAGGCGCGACGCCACCTCGCCGGGCTGGGCGTTGGTCAGCAGCTTCAGCGTCGGGATTGGCAGCGTGCCGTCGGAGAGTGCCGCGACCTCGAAGTCGCCGAGCTTGAAGTGGTAGTAGCCGGCTTGGTAGCGGCTCACCTTGGTCGCAGGCGCCTCGGCCGCGGATGAGACCGGGGCGACGAAGCTGGTGGCGACAGCGGCGGCCAGGAAGGCCGCAAGGAATGTGCGTTTCATCGTGAGACTCCTGTTAAGCGATGAAAAGCACTATAGTTATCTCCATCTGGTTGATAAAGATTGATATGGCGATTTCACAATCAACGATATGGAAACAATGATCGACAACTTGGCCGAACTGGCGATCTTCGACAAGGTCGCCAGTGCCGGCAGTCTCACGGGGGCCGCGAACGAGCTGGGCCTGTCTCTGGCCGTGGTCAGCAAGCGCTTGGCCACCCTTGAGGCGCGCATGGGCGTTCGCCTGCTCAACCGGACCACACGGCGGCAATCCATGACGCAGGAAGGCGAACGCTTCCACGTGCATTGCGTGCGCATCCTTGCGGAGGTGCAGCAGGCCGAGGCGGTGATGCAGCACAGCCGCACCGACATCGACGGACACCTGCGGGTGACGGCACCGCGCATGCTGGGCACGCGCTATCTCGCAGCGCTGGCGGCGCAGTTCCAAGCCATGCATCCGGCCTTGAGGATCGAGATCGTCTTGAGCGATGACGTCGTGGATCTCGTGGAGCAAGGCATTGACCTCGCGCTGCGCTTCGGGGTGCTCGACGACTCGACGATGACGGCACGCCACATCGCCGACAGTGAGCTCGTCCTGTGCGCCGCGCCGGACTACGTGCGGCGCTTCGGCTCTCCCGACACGCCGGCTGCGCTCTCAGCGCACAACTGCATCCTCTACGGCACGCGAAGCACGCGGCATTGGCTCTTCCAGCACGAAGGCAAGCCGGTCTCGGCCGAGGTGAACGCGACCTTTCTGTGCAATGACGGCAACGCGGCCAAAGCGCTCGCGCTCGCTGGCGGCGGGATCTTTCTCAAGTCCATATGGGATGTGGGCTCGGAGCTGAGGGATGGAACGCTGGTGCGCGTGCTGGGGCGATACAGCATCCCCAGCGCACCGCTGCATGTCGTGTACCCGCATGCATTGCATCTGGCCCCGCGAGTACGCCACTTTGCCGACTACGCTCTCAAGAGCCTTCGCAGCGAATGGGAGCTGCTGACCGATAAGGCCTCCGCGGATCGTTCTCCGAATCAGGTTTGATTCTGAGAGGGACCAGGCGTACGGGCCTGGTCGGAGCGGGGACGTTCGCAGGTTCGCGGTGGACCGGGGGCCCGGGCAGCCCCCGCACCGCACGCGAGTCCTTGGGTGCGCCGGCGACCGCCCCGCCCAGGATCAAAGCGTCAGTTTGAAACCCTCGACCACCGCAGCCGGCGTGGTGACGGAGCCAAGCTGACGTCCACCGTAGGTGTCGCTGTTGGGCGTGAACTCCAGCGCGTCGGTGAGGCCGACCAGCCCCGAGCCGAACAGGCGCAACGCGTCGTCGTCGAAGCGCATCACGTTGACTGGCGCCACCAGCTTGCCATCCTCGACCCAGAAGCACGCAAAACGCGTCATGCCGGTCATGCGGCAGGCTTGGCGATCGCTGTAGTTCAGGTACCAGAGGTTGCTGACATACAGGCCGGTGTCCAGCGTACTCAGCAGATCGGCGTGGGCGATCGAGCCCGGCCCCAGGTGCAGCGCCTCAGGCGACTCCTGTGCGCCGACGCCGTTGGCGGCCACGCCATACTCGGCCGCGGAACGCGGCGAATTCAAGGTGCCTCCAGATTCCGGCAGCTTGCCCGCTTCGACCAGCGCGATGCGATCCGGGCGAACGAAGCCCTCGGCCGTGAAGGCTGGCGCGGTGCCCACTGCAACGGCCTCGTCGAGATTGAAGCGAGCGTCGAATGCCGCCTCGCCGCGCTCCAGGCGCATCAGCGAGCTGACCCCAGTGCGGCGCGACTTCAGCGAAAAGCCGCTCCAGCCCAGCGTGCCGAGCAGCTCGACCATTGCGGATGGGGAGAACGCAGCGCGGTAGGCGCCGGCCTCGAGTGTGCGGGCCTCGCGGGTGAGCAGCGGCATGCGGCGCGCGGCTTCCTCGAGCTTGGCCGCGAACGCGGCGTCATCCCAATGCGTGCCCGCGTAGCTGGTCTTCACCGCCTTGTCGGCTCGGTGGTACAGGCACCAGTCGAAGTGGAAGCTCTCCACCCGGTGCCAGTGGCGCGAGCCGAGGCTGTCGGCAAACGCATGCACCACCGGGCCCCCGGCGTAGAAGCCCACCAGATCCTGCTCGAGCTTGACGCCCGCCAGTTCATGGACCAGCTCGATCACATGGCCGGCCTCGGGCAGTGCGCCGCGGTCGTCGCGGCGGCTGTGCGTGGCGGCCTTGGGGTAGGACAGCCACGGATCGTCGGAGATCAGGTCGAGCTGGCTCACCAGAAGCTCGCGCTCGGAGCGCAGCCGCTGGACATCGAGTGCCGGTTCACCGCCCAGCGTGAGCGTGCTCTCGGCGCGGCGCTGCCCGCGCTCGACGGCAAGCGTCACGTGGGCTTGTTGCACGGACGTGGCCTGCCGCAGCGCCGCACGATTGAAGCGCAGAAAGTCGCTGGCCTCGGCGCGCAGGTAGAGGCTGGTGCGATCCACCGACGGATCGACGCGCAGCAACCCGTCGGCCAGGAGCTCGAAGGCGACCGGATCGGTGTAGGCACCGGAGGACTGCAGGCTGCGGTTCACAGCGCACCTCCAAACACGTCGACGTTGGAGAATTTGCAGGCCGGCGATGCATGCCCGACGCGAATCACCTGCGAGGGCTCACCCTTGCCGCAGAAGGGCGTGCCCATCACCTCGACAGTTTCCGAATTGCCGACCATCGCCAGCGAGCGCCAGAAGGTCGCGCTGATGCCGCGGTAGTTCGGGTTGCGCACGACCTCCGCGAGCCGGCCGCCGCGCACCATGCGTGCGTACTCGCAGCCGAACTGGAACTTGTTGCGCGAGTCGTCGATGCTCCACGAACAGTTGGTGTGCATCACGACGCCCAGCTCGGTGCCGGAGATCATCTGCTCGAGGCTGCTGTCGCCGGGCTCGACATTGAGGTTGCTCATGCGATCGATCGGGGCGCGATTCCAACTGGAAGAGCGCGTGGTTGCCACCCCGCCGAGCTCGAAACCCTGGGCTTGCGCCCGCGCTTGCGAGAGACTCCCGCCGAGCGGGCGCTTGAGCAACCCGCGCTCGATCAGCAGCGCGCGTTCGGCTGGCGTGCCGTCGTCGTCGAACGCGAAACCGGCGAATTCATGTTCGTGGCCGGGGTCGAAGCTGACGTTGAGCAGCTCGCTGCCGTACTGGTAGTGGCCGAACATGTCGAGCGTGAGGAAGCTGGTGCCGGCGAAGTTGCGCTCGTCGCCGAGGATTCGGTCCAACTCGAGAGGGTGGCCGATGCTCTCGTGGATCTGCAGCATCATCTGGTCGGGCATCAGGATCAGATCGAACGTCCCGCTTGGGCAGGGCGTGGCCGTGATGAGTTGGAGCGCCTCGTGTGCCACACGCGGACCTTCACTCTCGCGAAAACGGGCTCGCTCGAGCACCTCGATGCCGCCTTGCTGGCAATACCCGTTGTACTGGCCGGCGCTCGAGCGCACCTGGGTCACCCCGTTCGCGTGCGCTGTCACCTGCACAGAGGGTGTCATGAACTCCCAGTGCTGCTCGGTGCGCGCGCCGTCGCTGGTGAATTGAAGCTGTTCGGTCTTGACGTGCCACAGCGTCGCATGGCGGTCGACGATGCGCGTATCACCCCCTGCAGCAGCGCACACATCGCGCAGCCAGCCGAGTTTCTCCGGCAGAGTGGCGCTCGATGCCGGGCGCTCGACAAGGTTTGCGTAGTGCCCTGAAGCGGCCGGCCGCGCGATCCGTTCGTAGTCGATCACCGTCCGGCCTGCACTGGCCCGCGCAAGTACCTGCGCCCGTTCGAAGGCTGCCGCCAGGCCGGATTCGGAAAGATCCGAAGTCGCCGCGTAACCCAGGCCACCGTCGATCACGGTCACCATGGCCCCGTTCTCGTGAGCGCGCTGCGGCGCTTCGGCCACGTCCTGGCGGACGCTGAGTTGCTCGGAGTATTCGCGCACGCCACGCACTGACCAGTGATGAGCGGTGGCGGGCAGCCGCCCGGCTGCGCGGCGGGCGTGTTGTTCCAGGGTGTCCAGCATGATGAGTGTCCGGTGGAGTTGAGTCGGCCTCGTGAGCCGGCTGCCGATTCTGCCCGTCTTCAGCATTCAGCTGGCGACGGCCTGCCGCCGGAGTGGCAGGCTCGATGCAGTTGCAGGCTCCTACAGGTTCACTCTCCAAGGGACTTGTGCTGTAGCCGCGTGGCGGGCAACGCTTCAGATGAACTGGAGTGCAACCTCGACGACATGGTCGATGCCATGCCCGGCGACCTCGCGCAATGCCACGACGATGTCCGGCTCGGACAGACCGTCGGTGCGCAGGGCTTCAGGAACTCGGCAACCCGCCGATCTGCTGCATCAGGCCGAGCAGGTCCGGTTGCCCCACTTCGGAGACGATCTTCCCGGTCGAGAGCCGATAGATGTTCAGCGCTTGCACGGCAATCGTCTTGCCGGTGGGAGGCACGCCGAAGAAGGCTCCGCGGTGCGTCCCGCGCATCGTGAATCGCGCCGCGATGACATCACCTTCGATGACGGTTTCCTCAAGAGTCCACTGAATGTCTGGGAACCCGCCGCGCATCATTCCGATGATCTCCAGGTAGCCTTGTGGCCCCTGCACGGGTTCGGCGCGCCCGGGAACGTGAAACACGGCGTTCGGAGAAACCAACTCTGTGGCGAGCCGCGGGTCCGCGGTGTTGATGAACTCCACGAAGCGGGCCATGAACTGTCGGTTTGTGGTTTGCATCGGTCACCTCGGACTGTCTATCAGGACGAGACCCGGGCATGGTGGCCGCCCGGTTCCCGCGTTGCCATATTGTTCGAGTTGCCGGCGTGTTCGACACGATCAAAGTCGGTTGCCGAATGGTCAATATCGGACAATGGATCGATGCCGCGCGGAACGAGATCCATCGACATCGAACAGGTCCAATATCGGCCCTCGGCCGAGAGCGCGCTGGATCTCGAGGTCTTCTCGATGTCGAATCTGAGACGAAGGGTGCCCCGAGCCCATCTGCAGCGTTACCACCGCTATGACTTTCACATGTTCGTGCACGTCAGACGCGGTATATGCCGCGCCGTGGTGGACTTCAGTCACATCGAATGTGGCGCCGGATCGCTGCTGACCATCCGGCCCGGACAGGTTCACCGCTTCGGCCCGGGAAGCCGTTGGGATGCAAACCTCCTGCTGTTCCGACCCGAGCTGCTGCAGGCTTCGCAAGACGAGGAACGCCTTCAGATGCCTGAACTGGTCGATGCGCTTCCTGGCCATCTGCGCCTCGACCGGTCGACGGGTCGGTTCTTGGCCGACACGCTCGCGCGGCTGGAGGAGGAGTGCGCGCTCGACGCCCGGCAACCGCTGCTGAACTGGCTGCTCCAGAGTGAAGTGGCAACGCTTGTGACGCGGCTGCACATCTTTCACGCCGAGCAACAGCCGTTCGCCGGAACATCGTCCGACGCGCCGGAGCGCTTTCGTCTTTTCAAACGGCTTCTGGACGCGAATGTGCATCAGTGGCATCACGTTTCACGCTACGCACATGCCATGGGATGCTCCGAGAAGACTCTCACTCGCATCTGCAGTGCGGTGGCTGGTGTCGGTGCGAAGGCCTTCATCGCAACGCGCCTTGCGCTGGAAGCCAAGCGCCTGCTCGTGCACACGGAGATGCCGATTTCAGCCATCGCGCAGCGGCTCGGATTCGACGAGGCGACCAACTTCACCAAGTTCTTTCGCAGCATCGAAGGATGCACGCCAGGCGACTTCCGCCGGCAGTTCGACGTCTCGTTGTAGTCGCATTCAGCGATCCTGGTCTCGACCTCTCCCGCTCAGGCTTGCGTCATGCCCGCCTGTGACTCGCTAGCCGGCACGGCGATACCCAGGGCCAACGCCGTGCTCAGGAACCACAGGACTTCGAAGGCCGAAAGCCGACCCGCCGCGGCCGCTTCGCCAACGCCCATGGCGCGCTGGGTCCAGGCGGCCACCAGCCCCGGTGTGCTCGGGCGCGTGAGGGCCGCAGGCTCGGGCGGACGTGTGAGCTGGTAGCGGCCATTGATGGTGCGGGGCGAGACACCCTGGTCGATGAGGGCGTGCGTCAGGCCCCACAGCAAGGTCGACAGCCGCAAGGTGTGGGTCGTGCTCGGCCACGACATGGCGTCGGGTGCGCGCTGCGGGTCGGCCAACTGCAGCGGCCGCGCCAGCAGCTCGGCCTGCGGCAGCGAGCTCGTGATCTCACCCGTGCGGAAGTCGACGACCATGCAGTGCCCGTCACCCACGCCGAACAGCGTGCGTCGACGCTCGCCGGCGAGCAGGGCACCGACCAGCAGGTCGTGCAATGCGTGCAGCGCCATGCGGGCATGCTCGCGCTGCACAGCGCCGCGCGCCAGCTCGTACAGCGCTGCGGCGGCTTCGAGCGCATCGGTCATCTCGCCGACGCGCAGCGGCGAGGCCACCGACAGGCCGCGCGGTGAGTCGGCCGGCGTCGCGCCGCGTGGCGTGAGCCGCACCAGCACCCGCGGTGGCGAGACGTACTGCGACCAGTCGTGCGGCACGAAAAGTGTGGTGCAGGCGTTGGCGTCTTCCACCCAGCGCAGGCGCAGGCCGGCCTGGCCGTCGAGAATGCGCGTCATCGAGACCAGCACGGCACGATCGCGTGCATCGAGGCCCAGTGCGGCAATGTCGAGCGCACGCCCCTGTGGCGATGCGCTCACAGAGGAGGGGCCGGCAGCAGGGGGGCCGGGGTGTTCGGATTTTTCTGGCATCGGGTGGGTCGAGTGCTCGCAGAGTGCATCGAGGACCAGTCTAGCGACTCACCTGATGTTCTGCGCTCAAGCCGACCGGAACCGCCGAGCCCGCATCGCGGGCCAAAACCCTATCGCCCCTGGGTTCTCGTGAGGAGCTCGCGAACTCGTCTGGGCTCCATGCGATACGGTCGCCGTTCGAGGAGTGAAGCAGGAGATGGCTCATGGATACACGCGTGCGGCACCGGCGCGTCACGATCGGCAATGTGGATACGTTCTATCGCGAAGCTGGGCCGGAAGGCGCACCCGTCGTGCTGCTTCTGCATGGGTATCCGTGTTCGTCCTACGAGTTCCGCAACTTCATGCCGCGCCTGGCGGATCGCTGGCGTTTGATCGCACCGGACTACCCGGGCGCCGGGTACAGCGGAACGCCCGAAGACTTCGAATACAGCTTCGATGGCTACTCCGCGTTTCTCGATGACTTCGTGCGCGAACTCGGCCTGAGCCGCTTCGCCCTCTACCTGCACGACTTCGGTTCTCCCATCGGTGCGCGGCTCGCGATCCGGGCGCCCGAGCGCGTCGTGGCGCTCATCATCCAGAACGGTGACATCCCCTATGAGGATGCGCTGGGGCCGAAGTACGCGGAGATCGAGAAGACCTGGACGCTCCCGGCCGCCGAGATGCACTCGAAGCTGGCTGAATCGATCCGTGAAGAGACTTTCAAGGAGGAGTTCCTGAACGCGGTCGGACCAGAGCTCTCGGAGCACATTCCCCCCGACCTGTGGAAGCTGCACTGGTCACTGATGACGCCGAAACGGCAGGAGATCGCCATCAACCTGATCGCCGGCCTGAGGGAAAACCGGGCCTGGTTCCCGCAACATCGCAAGTACCTCAGCGAGCACCGCCCGCCCTCACTGATTGTCTGGGGACCGCAGGACGACTACATGCCTGAGCAGTCAGCCCGCGCCTATCTGCGCGACCTGCCCGAAGCGGAGTTGCACCTGCTCACCGGCGGCCACTGGTTGCTGGAGACGCACCTCGACGAGGTGGTGGCGCTTGTCCGTGACTTCCTCGGTCGTGTCCACGCGTCGGCCTCCTAAAGCCGAAACCGATCTGCTACTGCCGCAAGATCTTTTCCATGGACTTTCCTTTCGCCAGCTCGTCGATCAGCTTGTCCAGATAGCGAATCTTCTGCATGAGCGGGTCTTCGACTTCTTCCACGCGAACGCCGCAAACCAAGCCTTTGATGAGGGAGCTGTTCGGATGGATGGCGGGCGCTTGGTCAAAGAAGGTCTGAAAGTCGGTGCCCAGTTCGATCTGCCGTTGTAGCGCGGCTGGGTCGTAGCCCGTCAACCAGCCAATGATCTGATTGACTTCGTCTCTCGTGCGGCCTTTGCGTTCAGCCTTCTGAACGTACAGCGCATGAATCTTTGCAAATGCCATCGAAAAAATCCGATGCTGCATCACCACTTCTCCTGTCCTCGCGACCTTCAGCGGATTCGCTGAACTGAGGCGGGGCGCAGCGTCTCCCGACGCCCGCCCCGCATTGCTCACAGAAAGATCAGCCCAGAAAGATCAGAACGGAGAAGCCGGCTCGTAGTACTTGGCGGCGTTTTCCTTCGTGATCAGCACCGAGGGGATGATGGTCGTGGCGGGCATCGGCGTGCCCTTGACTCGTGCTTCGGCGGTGAGCTTCATCGCATCGGCAATCATGCTGGGTGAGTAAGTCACGTCAGCGGTGACGATCTTGTCGCCGTCCATCACCTTCTTGATGTAGTCCTTCGAGCCTGCGCCACCCAGCACCAGCTTCACGTCGCTGCGCTTGGCCTGCTCGATGGCCTTCTGCACGCCGACGGCCATGTCGTCGTCAGAGGCCCACACGGCATCGATCTGCTTGAAGCGCGTGAGGTAGTCCTGCATCACCTTGAAGGCGTCGTCGCGGTTCCAGTTGCCGTGCTTGGCATCCAGCACCTTGATGTCGGGGTACGAGGCCTTGAGGGCGGCATTGAACGCATCGACACGCTGGTTGTCGATGACGGTCGGGATGCCGCGCAGGATGACCACGTTGCCCTTGCCGCCGAGTGCCTTGCCGATGTATTCGCCCGCCACCTTGCCGAAGCCGGGGTTGTCGCCGGCGACGTAGGCGCTTTGCGCGCTGGTGTCGGTGAGGCCGCGATCGACCACCGTCACGAACACGCCCTTGCTCTTGACCTGTGCGACCGGCTTCGTCAGCGGGGCTGATTCGAACGGAAGGATCACCAGCGTGTCGATCTTGTTGGCGGTCTGCAGGTCTTGCACCTGATTGGCCTGCTCGGTGGCCGACGACGCGGTCTTAACGATCACCGTCATGCCGGGGTACTGCTTCTCCAGCTCACCCTTGGTGCGGTTGGCCCAATAGACAACGCCACCGGTCCAGCCGTGCGTGGCCGCCGGGATGGACACACCCATCGTGACCTTGTTTTGGGCTAGGGCGGCACCACCGGCCACCAGTGCGGCCAGTGCGATGGCAGTGCGGATTGCGAATCTTCTGTTGTTCATTGCATGTCTCCTCGTGTTGAGTCTGAGGTCTGGAAAGCCGCTTCCCGACAGGAGGTTGCGGAACGAAATCGCTTCGAGGCAGAGGCTTCGAAGCGGATGAAAACGTCAGCGTCGCGTGCGCTGCATGAATGCCACGGTGATGATCACGAAGCCCTGCACGGCGGCGTTCAGGTACACGCTGATGATGCTGGTGAGGTTGAGGATGTTGCTGATGACCGAGAGCAGCACGGCGCCGATCACCGTGCCCGTGATGCTGCCGGCGCCGCCCTTGAGCGCCGTGCCTCCGACGATCACCGCCGCAATCGCCTCCAACTCCCACAGCAAGCCGGTGGTCGGTGACGCCGACCCCAAGCGCGGCACGTACAGCAAGGTCGCAATGCCCACGCACACCCCGAGCAGCACGTATGTGATCACCTTGATCCGGTCCACGTCGACCGCTGCATAGCGCGCCACCTGTTCGTTCGAGCCGATCGCCTGCACGTAGCGGCCGTAGGCGGTGCGATTGAGGATCAACCCGCCCACCAGCGCCACCACTGCAAAGACCCACACCGGCACCGGCACGCCCAGGAGGCTGGCGTAGTACACCGGGCTGTAGACGTCCGACAGCGCGTTGTCGAGCGTGATCGCGCCGCCGTTGGAGAAGTAGGTGAGGTACGCGCGAAAGATGCCCAAGGTGCCTAGCGTCACGATGAAAGGCTCGATGCGGCCCTTGGTGACGAGCAGCCCATGGGCCAGACCGAACAGCGCGCCCAGCAGCGCAGCGAAGCCCATGCCGAGAACGACCACGAGCACCGGCGAGCCCACGGTGCCGGCCACGGCGTTCATCAGCAGGATCACCGAGCCGGCGATCAGCGCGGCCATGGAGCCCACCGACAAATCGATGCCGCCGGAGATGATGACGAAGCACATGCCCACCGCGATGATGCCGATGAAGGCCGTGCGGGTGAGCAGGTTCATCGCGTTGTCGAGCGTCGCGAAATCGCTGTTGAGCAGTGTGCCGGCGATGCACAGCAGCACCAGCCCCAGCACCGGCCCCATGCCTTGCAGACGGCCGCGGCGCAACCACCCGGTCCCTGGGGTCGGTGCGCGCGCGGCCACGGCCGCGCTCGTGTCAGTGGGTGCCGGTGGCATGGGCGATGAGTTCCTCTTCGGTCAGGTGGTCCGAGGCCAGCGTGGCCTGCAGTGCGCCGGCGCGCATCACCGCGACGCGGTGGCACAGGCCGATCAGTTCCATCAGCTCGGACGAGATCACGATCACGGCGCGGCCCTCGTCGGCGAGCCGCTGGATCAGGAAATAGATCTCGCGCTTTGCCCCCACGTCGACGCCGCGGGTGGGCTCGTCGAGCACCACCACGCGCGGGTCGGGTTGCAGCACCTTGGCGATCGCGAGTTTCTGCTGGTTGCCGCCCGACAGCGACGAGGCGCGGCTCTGCGGATTGCCGCGGATGCCGAAGTCGGCCACGGCTTTCTTCAGCGCGGTCTGCTCCGAGGCGGCGTCGAGCAGCGGCCGCGCGTGGCGCGACAGGTCCATCAGCGTCAGATTCTGGTAGAGCGGAAAGGCGACGTGCAGGCCCTTGCCCTTGCGGTCTTCGCTCAGGTAGGTGAGGCCGTGGCGAGCCGCTTCACGCGGGTTGCGAAAGCGCACCGGCCGCCCGAGCATCGTCACCTCGCCAGCGCTCACGGGGCGCAGCCCGAGCAAGCCTTCGAACAGCTCCGTGCGGCCCGCGCCCACCAGGCCGGCGAAGCCGAGGATCTCACCCGGGCGCACCTCGAAGCTCACCTCGCGAGCCCAGCCCGGCACGGTGAGGCCTTGCACGCGCAGCAACGGCTCGCCGGGCGGGGCAGGGTGCTGCGGCGGGAACATGTCGGACAGCTCGCGGCCCACCATCAGGTTGGCCATGCGCTGGCGCGACAGGCCCGGCGTAGGCTCGCGCGCGACCAGGCGGCCATCGCGCATCACCAGCACTTCGTCGGTGATGCGCTCCACCTCGTCGAGCTTGTGCGAGATGTAGAGGATGGTCACGCCCGAGGCCTTGAGCTGCTCGATCAACGCGAACAGCCGTTGCGTCTCGGTGGGCGTGAGCGTGGCGGTGGGCTCGTCCATCACCAAGAGCCGCGCCTGCCGTGCGAGCGCTTTGGCAATCTCGACCAGCTGCTTCTCGGCCACGATGAGTTCGCCGACGCGCTTGGCCGGGTCGACCTGCAGGCCCACCTGCGCTAGCACCTGCCGCGCGGCCTCGCGCATCGTTGCATCGTCGAGCCACCAGCCGCGGCGCAGTTCGCGGCCGAGAAAGATGTTCTGCGCAATCGTCAGGTCGTCGGCGAGGTTGAACTCCTGGTGGATCAGCACCACGCCCGCGGTCTCGGCATCGCGCGAGCCGGCAAAGCGGCAGGGCTGGCCATCGATGAAGAACTCACCGCCGCTCGCGGCCTCGTAGCCCGACAGGATCTTCATCAGCGTCGACTTGCCCGCACCGTTCTCGCCCAGCAGGCCGTACACGCGGCCGGGCTGCAGCTCGAAGCTGACGCCATGCAGCACGCGCACCGGACCGAAGTCCTTGGTGATGTCGGCGAAGCGGACGTGGAGGCTCATGTGTGGAGCGGTGGTTGGTGAGAGAACGTGGCTGGCGAGAGGGAAGTTGACAGAGAAAACGCTTGTTGCCATCTGGTCTGACCAGATGGAAATCTACCAGCCCGGCGGTGCGTGTCGACGGAGGGTTTTCAGCAGTGCGGCGCCATCACAGTGGCGGCTGCGGGGGGCAGTTGCGCATCCACCCAGCGCCCGTCGGCACGGCTCGACTCGACTGCCGCCTCGATGAATTTCATGCCCAGCGCGCCGTCTTCGACGCCGGGCACCGAGCACGCGCGCGGGTCGGGCGCGCGGCCTTGCCAGCGGGCGTGGATCTGCTCGGCAATGTCGCGGTAGAGCTGCGCAAAGCCTTCGATGTAGCCCTCGGGGTGGCCCGAAGGCGTGCGCGTGGCGTACTGCGCTGCCTCGCCGCTGCCGTTGCCGGCGCGGGTGATGAGGCGCGGCTGCTGGCCGAGCGGCGTGAACCACAGGTGGTTGGGCTGCTCCTGGCAGAAGTCGAGCCCAGCCTTGGTGCCGTACACGCGCACGCGCAGCGCGTTCTCGTTGCCCGGCGCCACCTGGCTGCTCCACAACAGGCCGCGCGCACCGTTGGTGTAGCGCAGCATCACGTGAGCGTTGTCGTCGAGGCGGCGGCCTTCCACAAAGGTGTGCAGGTCAGCGCTCACGGCCTTGACGGTCAGGCCCGAGATGAAGCGGCCCAGGTGTTCGGCGTGCGAGCCGATGTCGCCCAGCGAGCCGCCCGCGCCGGCCTGGTTCGGGTCGACGCGCCAAGCGGCCTGCTTCTGTCCGGTGAACTCGAGCCCGGTGCTCAGCCAGTCTTGCGGGTACTCGGCTTGCACCAGCCGGATCTCGCCCAGCTCGCCGGCCTGCACCATCTCGCGCGCCTGCCGCACCATCGGATAGCCACTGTAGTTGTGCGTTAGCGCGAACAGCCGGCCGCTGCGCTTCACGCGCTGCACCAGGTACAGCGCCTCGGCCAGCGTGGTGGTCATGGGCTTGTCGCAGATGACGTCGATGCCGGCGTCGAGAAACGCGTGGGCGATCGGTGCATGCAGATGGTTGGGCGTGACGATGGCCACCACATCGATGCGGTCTTCGCGTGCCGCTTCGCGCGTGGCCATCTCGCGGTAGTCGGCATAGCTGCGCTCGGGCGAGAGGTGCAGCTCGGCAGCACTCGCCTTGGCGCGCTCGGCCTGCGACGAGAGCGCGCCTGCAACCAGTTCATAACGGTCGTCCAGCCGCGCGGCCATGCGGTGCACGCCGCCGATGAACGCGCCCTGGCCACCACCCACCATGCCGAGGCGGATGCGCCGCGGCGTCGCGCTGTGTGCGCGAGAAGCTTCGATGGTCATCTGCTCGCCCCCTCAAGCCAGGCCCAGGATCTTCTTGTTTTTGGCCAAGTCGACACCGCTGGCCGCAAAGTCGTCGAAGGCCCGGTCGGCCACGCGGATGATGTGCTCCGCGATGAAGGCGGCACCTTCGCGTGCGCCGTCTTCCGGGTGCTTGAGGCAGCACTCCCATTCGAGCACCGCCCAGCCAGGGAAGTCGTACGCTGCCATCTTGGAGAAGATGGCCGGGAAGTTCACTTGCCCGTCGCCCAGCGAGCGGAAGCGCCCCGCGCGGTTCACCCACGACTGGAATCCGCCGTACACGCCCTGGCGGCCGGTCGGGTTGAACTCGGCATCCTTCACGTGGAAGATCTTGATTCGCTCGTGGTAGATGTCGATGTAGTCGAGGTAGTTGAGCTGCTGCAGCACGAAGTGGCTCGGGTCGTACAGCAGGCAGGCGCGCTTGTGCTGGTTCACGCGGTCGAGAAACATCTCGTAGGTGACGCCGTCGTGCAGGTCTTCGCCGGGGTGGATCTCGTAGCAGACGTCGACTCCGCTCGCGTCGAAGGCATCGAGGATGGGCCGCCAGCGCTTGGCGAGCTCGTCGAACGCGCTCTCGATCAAACCAGCAGGCCGTGGTGGCCACGAATAGAGATACGGCCAGGCCAGCGCGCCCGAGAAAGTGGCGTGCGCCGTGAGGCCGAGATTTTCGGAGGCCTTGGCGGCGTACAGCATCTGCTGTACCGCCCACTGCTGTCGCTTGGCCGGGTTGCCACGCACCTCGGGTGCGGCAAAGCCGTCGAAGCCGTCGTCATAAGCGGGGTGCACTGCCACCAGCTGGCCTTGCAAGTGGGTCGACAGTTCGGTGATCTCCAACCCATGCCGGGCCAAAGTCCCCTTCACTTCTTCGCAATAGGTTTTGCTTTCGGCGGCCTTTTTAAGGTCGAAGAGGCGGCCGTCCCAGCTGGGCATCTGAACGCCCTTGTAGCCGAGGCCGGCGGCCCATGCGGCAATGGTGTCGAGTGAGTTGAAAGGCGCTTCGTCGCCCGCGAACTGCGCCAGGAAGATGGCGGGGCCCTTGATGGTTTTCATGCGTGTCTCCTCGGTTTCCGGTCATGCCGTCAATCGGCACTGCGCCAAATGATCGCGCCGCAAAAAGCGGCTGTCAATCTGGTCAGACCAGTTGACTTCGACCCATCCCGCTCCTAAGCTGGAGCCGATCGGTGCCGTGAGACGCGGCCCGGTACAGTTCTCCTTCACTCGGGGTGGCGTTGCAGCGCCCGCCGAAGACCGAAGGAGAAGACCATGCACATCGCCGCCCACAACTGGATGCGTGCCGAACCCATTCGACGAACCCTCGAGCGCATGCACGCCCACGGAATCGACTCCCTCGAGATTGCCGGCGAACCCGAGCAGTACGACACCCGCGAGGTGCGCGCCTTGCTCAAGGAATACGGTTTGCGCTGCTGGGGCGCCGTGACTTTGACGCTGGGCGAACGCAACCTCGCCGCGCGCGATGCCGCGCAGCGCGAGGCGACCGTCGACTACATGAAGCGCGTGGTCACGATGGCGAAGGAGCTCGACGGCGAGATCGTCTCGCTGGTGCCGGTGACCGTGGGCAAGGTGGTGGCCGACGGCTCGCCCGAAGAAGAATGGAAGTGGCTGGTCGACGGCGTGAAAGAGGTCTACGACCATGCCGAGCGCTCCGGCGTGCGCATCGCCATCGAGCCGCTCAACCGCTTCGAGACCTACCTCATCAACCGCGGGGACCAGGCCCTGGCGCTGGCCGACGCAGTGGGCCCGAACTGCGGCGTGTGCCTCGATGTCTTCCACATGAACATCGAAGAGGCGGACCTGCACGCGGCCTTTCGCCACGCCAAGGGCCGCATCCACGACGTGCACCTGGCCGACAGCAACCGCTTCGCCTTGGGCATGGGCCACCTTGATTTCGGCGCCATCGTCGAGACGCTGCGCAGCGTAGGCTATGACGGTGCGCTGTCGCTCGAGTTCGTGGCCACCGTCGACCGCACGCCGGCCAACCCCTACGGCCCGCAGGTCGAGACACGGCCGGTGAACATCTCGCCGCAGCAGCGGCAGTTCATCATCGACCACGGCTCCAACCTGCTGTCCGACGAGTTCTACAGCTCGCTCTTCGGGCGCTCGATGGACGTGCTGCGCCCGCTGGTCGCCCGCAGCTGAACCTGAGTCAAACAGGAGTCACCGTTCCATGCTCTTCGGCAAACTCTTTCACACCGGCCTGCGCACCGCCGATCTCGACGCCAGCGTGCGCTTCTACACCGAGGTGCTGGGCATGGTGCAGGTGACACGCCCGCCGTTCGACTTTCCCGGTGCGTGGCTCGCACCCGCGCAAGCGGGCGCCGAAGCCACCATCCACCTCTACGCCGGCCATGCCGCGCAAGAGGCCGACGGCTCGGTGCAAACGGGCTCGGGCGCCATCGACCACCTGTCCATCGTCTGCGGCGGCTACAGCGCATTCCGTGCGCAGTTCGAGCGCTTCGGGCTGCCATACCGCGAGAACCTGGTGCCCCGTACGCCCCTGTGGCAGCTCTTCATCTACGACCCGAACGGCGTGCAACTGGAGCTCACCTTCCACTCGGCAGCCGAGCGCGAGCCGGTGCCTGTCATCGCGCCCGAACGCCTTTACCGGCCACGCGAGCGCTGGTTTCAGCCGGCGGCGTACCGGCAGTTCTCCAACACACCCAGGGGCGACCATGGAAGGTCTTGAACAGACTGCCAAGCTGCTGCACATGATCCGCGAGCGCGGCTTCAAGCCCGGCGACAAGTTGCCCTCCGAGCGCGACTTGGCGGTGGAGTTCAACATGAGCCGCAGCGCCTTGCGCGAAGGGCTGATCCGGCTCGACACGCTGCGCATCATCGAGTGCCGGCCCAAGTCGGGCATCTACCTGCAGCCCTACGGCGCCGAGCGCAGCATCGAGGCGATGGTGTTGTTCGCCGAGACCAACACCCCGCTGTCGGCCGCCGAGGTGGCGCAGTCGGTCGAGCTGCGCAGCGTGCTCGAGAGCGAGGCCTTGCGCTTGGCCTGCATGCGCCGCACGCAAGACGACCTGGATCGGTTGCAGGCGCTGCTGGCCGAGAGCGAAGCCATCATCAAACGCGGCGACAGCCTCGCCGACCTCGATGCCGAGTTTCACAAGGCCATCGTCGCGGCGACCAAGAACGACGTGCTGCTGCGCTTCATCAACGTGTTCTACCGGATGTCGCGCCAGCGCCGCGAGATCTACTTCGACACGCCGATGCAGAGCAAACGCTCCCACGCGCAGCATCAGCAGCTGTACCGCGCCATCGAGCAGCAAGACGCTGAGGCCGGGCTGCAGGTCTTGCGCCGCCACCTCAAGGGCGTGGACGCTTATTTCCGCATGTTCTTCTCCGAAGGACAGGGGCTCGAGGCCGACACCGTGGCGGCTGCCAAGCCCGCCAGCCGCGCGGCCGCCGCGAACGGCAAGGCAAGTCCAGTCAAGCCGAAGCGCGCCGCCGCACCAGCCACGTCGCGCCGGTGAGTGCCGCCTTGCCACGCGTTCTGCTGACGAACGCGATCCACCCCGAAGCACACGCCCGGCTGGCGCGCTCGGCCGATCTCGTCGTGGCGCCCGAGGCCAACGCCGACACCTTGCGCAGCGCCGCGCGAGGCTGTGCGGTGGTGATGGTGCGCTCGCAGCTGCCCGACGACATCTTCGATGCGGTGCCGACGCTCATCGGCGCTGTGCGCCACGGGGCAGGCGTGGACATGATCCCGATCGACGCAGCCACTGCGCGTGGCGTGCTGGTGGCCAACGTGCCTGGCGTGAACGCCAATGCGGTGGCTGAGCACGTGCTGCGCAGCATGCTGTCGCTGGCCCGCCAGACGCAACAGGTCTCGGCCGTGCTGCGAGAGCAGGGCTGGGTTGCTGCGCGTGCCGCGGCTGAAAGCGGCGTCGAGCTTCGCGGCCGCACCCTGGGCGTGGTCGGTTTCGGCCACGTGGGCCAGGCGGTTGCACGGCTGGCCCACCTGGGGCTGGGCATGCGCGTGCTGGCACACACCCAATCACCCTTGCGCGAGAGCGCTCACGCGACAGCGGCAACGCTCGACGAGTTGATGGCGCAAAGCGACGTGGTCGTGCTCGCGTGCCCGCTCACGCCGCAGACGCGTGGCCTGATCGGTGCCGTACAGCTCGCCCGCATGCGGCGCGGCAGCTGGCTTGTCAACGTGGCGCGCGGGCCGGTGGTCGATGAAGCTGCGTTGCTCGATGCTCTGCAGCGCGGTCACCTGGCCGGTGCCGCGCTCGACGTGTTCGATACGCAGCCACTGCGTGCCGACCATCCGTTCTGGCAGATGCCGCAGGTGCTGGTGACGCCGCACGCGGCTGGCGTCACCGACGACAGCATGCGCGCCATGGGCCTGGGCGCGGTCGAGGCGGTGGAGCACTTGCTGCGCGGCGAATGCCCGCCGACCTGTGTGAACCGGCAGGCACTGCCGGCGTTCACCGCTCGCACGCAGGCGCAGCACATCTGATCTCGCTGCACCAGCTTGCCAGCCGAGTGATGCTCAGTTCTTCTGCGCGAGCTGCTCCAGGATGGCCGGGTTCTCCAGCGTCGAGGTGTCCTGTGTGATGGCCTCGCCCTTCGCAATCGAACGCAGCAGCCTGCGCATGATCTTGCCGCTGCGTGTCTTCGGCAGGTTGTCGCCGAATCGGATGTCCTTGGGTTTGGCGATCGGGCCGATCTGTGTGGCGACCCAGTTGCGCAACTCGTTGGCGATCCTCTTCGCTTCTTCACCGGTGGGGCGGGGCCGTTTCAGCACGACGAAGGCGCAGATCGCTTCACCCGTGGTCTCGTCGGGGCGGCCAACCACGGCAGCTTCTGCCACGAGATCGGTCTTGGAGACCAGCGCTGATTCGATCTCCATCGTGCCCATGCGGTGGCCGGACACGTTGAGCACGTCGTCGATGCGGCCCGTGATGGTGAAGTAGCCGGTCCGCGGGTCGCGGATGGCACCATCGCCGGCCACGTAGTAGCCCTTGAGCTCCGGCGGGAAGTAGCTGCTCTTGAAGCGCTCTGGGTCGCCCCAGATCGTGCGAATCATGCTTGGCCAGGGGCGCTTGATCACGAGGATGCCGCCTTGGCCGTGCGGCACGTCGTTGCCGGCTTCGTCGACGATGGCTGCGGTGATGCCGGGGAACGGCAGCGTGCAGGAGCCGGGCACCAGCGGTGTGGCTCCGGGCAGCGGCGTGATCATGTGGCCGCCGGTCTCCGTCTGCCAGAAGGTGTCGACGATCGGGCAGCGGCCGCCGCCGATGTGCTGGTGGTACCACTCCCAGGCGGCAGGGTTGATGGGCTCGCCGACAGAACCCAGGATGCGCAGGCTCGAGAGGTCGTAGCGCTTCGGGTGCACCGCGGCATCGGCCTCGGCTGCCTTGATCAGCGAGCGGATCGCCGTGGGCGCGGTGTAGAACACGCTGACCTGGTGGTCCTGGATCATCTTCCAGAAGCGGCCCGCGTCGGGGTAGGTCGGCACGCCCTCGAACACCACTTGCGTCGCGCCCAGCGCGAGCGGGCCATAGGCGATGTAGGTGTGGCCGGTGACCCAGCCGATGTCGGCAGTGCACCAGAACACATCGTCCGGCTTCAGGTCGAAGGTCCACTTCGTGGTCAGTGCGGCGTGCAGCAGGTAGCCACCGCTGGAATGCTGCACGCCCTTAGGCTTGCCCGTCGAGCCCGAGGTGTAGAGGATGAACAGCGGGTGCTCGGCACCCACCCATTCGGGTTCACAGACTTCCGCCTGGGCCTGCATCTCTTCGTGCATCCACCGGTCCAGCGCGGGCTGCCAGGCGATGTCTCCGCCGGTGCGGCGGTAGACGATCACGTCTCTCACCGATTCGCAGCCGCCCATGGAGATGGCCTCGTCGACGATGGCTTTCAGCGGCAACTTCTTGCCCCCACGCACCTGCTGGTCGGCGGTGATCACCATCACAGCACCCGCGCCCTCGATGCGGTCGCGCACGCTCTGCGCCGAGAAGCCGCCGAAGACCACGGAATGGATCGCCCCGATGCGCGCACAGGCCTGCATGGCGACCACACCCTCGATGCTCATCGACATGTAGATGACGACGCGATCGCCGCGCTGAACGCCACGCGCCTTCAGCGCATTGGCCAGGCGACAGGTGCGCGCCAGCAGGTCGCGGTAGCTGACCCGCGTCACCAACCCGTCGTCGGCTTCGAAGAGGATCGCGGTCTTCTCGCCCAGGCCGCGCTCGACCTGGGCGTCGAGGCAGTTGTACGAGACATTGAGCGTGCCATCTTCGAACCACTTGTAGAACGGCGCCTGGCTGTCGTCGAGACCGCGGGTGAACGGCGTCTTCCAGTTCAGGAATTCGCGCGCGAGCCGCGACCAGTAGCCAATGGGGTCTGCTTCGGCCTCGGCCACCAGTTTGTCGTAGGCGGCCATGCCGGCCACATGCGCGCCCTGCATGTTCGTGGGTGCAATCACGCGGCTTTCTGCTGGGGTGGCTGCTTGGGTGTCTGCTCTGGTGTGATTCACGACCGTCTCCTGTTCGGGTTCAAGGGTTCGACTGGCTGTTCAGCCACGCCGCAATCGCCGCCGCGCTGCGGAAGTCATCGCACGCGCGGGCCGGAATGGCGGGGTAGCGCTGGTTCCACATGCGCGCCAGTGCCTGGCCGGGGCCGACCTCCAGCACGCAGGCCACTTGTCTGGCGGCGATGTTTTCCATGCATTCGTCCCAGTGAACGGTGCTGTCGATCTGGGCCGCCAGCGCAACGCGTGCAGCTGCTGCGTCCTTGATGCGATCGCGCACGTTGCTGAACAGCACGCTCTGCGGCGCATGGAAGGCGACATTCGCCAACGCCTGCGAGAAGCTCGCTGCCGCCTCGCGCATCCACGGCGTGTGTGACGCGACATCGATGCGAAGGCGTGTGCACTGCGCACCTTGCAGCGAGGCGATGCGCTCGGCTCGGTCCAGCCCAGCATGCGGGCCGCCGACGATCACGCTTTCGATGCCGTTGCGGATGGCCAATGCCACGCCGGTTTCGAGCAGCAACTGTTCGACCCGCGCCTCGGCCAGGCCGCTGATGGCCAGCAGGCCGCCAG
Organism: Rhizobacter sp. P2_G4; assembly: GCF_056403575.1. Taxonomy (NCBI): domain Bacteria; kingdom Pseudomonadati; phylum Pseudomonadota; class Betaproteobacteria; order Burkholderiales; family Sphaerotilaceae; genus Rhizobacter; species Rhizobacter sp. P2_G4. Next base: position 1,092,209 of record NZ_JBFUFG010000002.1, read on the forward strand.
GCGCGTGCACCGCACACCGATCCATGGCCTCGGCTCGCACCGCTGCAAGGGCAGCCGCCGCATCGGCATCGATCACGCCTGCGGCGCTGAATGCCGCCAGTTCCCCCACGCTGTAGCCGGCCACCGCCGCAGGAGACGCGACTCTGGCGGCCAGTTGATTCCAGGCCGCCAAGGCGAGCCCGGTCAGCAGCGTCTGCGCGTTCTGGTTGCGCTGCGCCCAGCCTGGGTCGGCCAGCGAGGCGCGCCAGTCCTCAACGCCGAGACGCGCACAGGTGTTGCGCACGATGGCGTCATCCGCCAGCCACGGCAGCATGTCGGCGTGCTGCGTGCCTTGGCCGGAGAAGAGCAGGGCGAAGCTCATGCGCTCGCGCAGATGCGCGTGATCCAGCAGGCTGCCGAGAGCGTGTCTGCAGCACCGCCGGGGGACAGGCGCTGCGCGACGAAGTCCTGCGCAATGGCGTGTGCCTCTCGAAGCCCATCGGGGCGTGCCGCGCCGCCTGCTTCGAGAAACTGCCGCGCACGCTGCTGGGCATAACGCAAGCCGGCCAGGCCGCCACGGTGCGCGAGGTTGCTGTCATCGAGCACGGCCATGATGTGGAACAAGGTGTCGAGCCGCGCCTGCTGGGCTGTCAGGCCGCGGGCGAGCGCCGACGCGAGCGCGGGCACGGCTGCCTCAAACAGCACCGGGAAGCCTTGCGCCGCCTCTTCGGACGCGCTGCGCAGCCCGTGGCGGCGTGCTGCGATGCCACCCGGCAGGGTGGGCGTGCGTTGGCTGCGGCGGGCGAGCACATCGCCCCAGCGGCGGCGCAAGGCCTCGCGCAGTTGGGCCGGGTGCTCCACGCCACCGTGCTCACGCGCGACCACACCCGCCGACGCGCACAGCAGGCCCAGCATGAAGATCGCTCCCCGATGGGTATTGACCCCGCCGGTGGCGGCGAGCATGCGGGCCTCTGCATCGATGCCCAGGCGCTCCAGTACCGCGAACTCAACGCCGGCGAAGCCTGCTTCGGCGATCTGGGCGAAGTAGTGGCGCAGCGAGAACAGGCTGCGCATGAAGGTGTGCGCGTCCATGTCGTCGTGGCTGCCGCAGTCGACCAAGGTCACCAGGCCGGGCTTGGGCGACAGGGACAGTTCGTCCCACAGCGCCAGCGTGGCGGCGCGCCCGATGCCCTCGGGCGTGAGCCCTGAGCCGGCTTGAGCGCGCAAGGCCGAAGTGTTCATGCGGACGGCTCCGCCCGCTCGGCTCGCTCACACCAGACGGTGTCGCGATGCAAGGCCACGCCGTGCAAGCGCTTCACCAGCACAGCATGCGCGCGGCCTGCGCGCCAGTCGATCCATTCGCGCCAAGCCACCGCTGCGCCGTCGTTGAAGAGCAGCTCTCCGTCCAGCCGGGGCCGGGCTGCGTCGAACGACTGCAGGGCCTGCACCACGACGTCCGCATGCGTCGCGCCGTTGACGGTGACTGACAGGTCGAGGTCCGACTCCGGCCGCAAGTAGTCGAGATCACTGATCGCCTGCCAGCCATAGCTGCCGAATACGCGCGCTGTCGCATCGCATGCGTCAAGCTCGGCCATCAGCCTGCGTGCCCGGTATCGCACCAGCGGCGGCAACAGGTCGCGCACCTCGGCAAGGCGCGGAAATTCGTCAACGCGACGCAGCGCCGCGCGCGGCACCTGCAAGGCCAGGCGACGCCGGTCCCAGCGCGCCGGCGCGGGCAAGCCGAGGGCAACCGATCCACTCGAAGCCACATCGAGAGGCTGGGTCGTCACGACCAGCGGCAGCCCCTGCTTCGCCCAATGGGCCAGGCATTCGCGCGCTTGCCGATCCCAGGGCCGGGCCAGGATGGTGGCCCAGCCGGCTTCGGAGAGCCGCGCAAGCTGGTGTCGACGCAGTGACGTCATGGCACCGTGCTCAGGCAGCATCCAGCACGCGTTGAACGACGGCCGCTGCGAGCTTGCGGCCGCCTCGTTCGGCGCCGTCTTGCGCGCGCCGGTCTTCGGTCGATGTCTGGCTCAACGCTTCGCGCAGAGCGGCTTGCAGATCACCGTCCCACAACGAACGCACACCCCCCATCGCCACGTAGTTCTGCACGCCGGGCGCAAACACCGGGTTGGATTGCGACAGCGCCGTGAGCCTGTCTTCAGGCAGCTTGGTCACGCGCGCCATCGCCGGGATGCGCATGACGCGGATCTCTGCTTCCGGCAACGCGTAGCAGGCGTCGGCGATCAGCCCCGAGGTGATGAAGCCGCCCGACAAGGCCTGGTCGTACACCAGCCCGATCACGCGATGGCCCTGGCGTCGCGCCAGGTCGATGCTGGCACCGAGGTGTGCCATCGCGCGGTTGATGCCGAGCAACTCGTCACGCCGGCGCAGCTGCTGCCCCTGCGTGTCGATCAACAGCAGGATGGGCCGGCCTGGGTGTTGCGCCACGGTGTCGAGGACCACGCGCGCCTGTGCGAGCGCGAGCTCGATGCCGATCGGCGCATGGTTCGTGCTGCCGATCACGGTGATCGGCTGGCCTTCGAACATCACTTCGCCGCGAAGAAAGTCGCCCGCCTCACGCATGCCGTGGAAGGGGCCGAAGAGCTGGGTGACAAGAGCGTTCCACTGCATTTCAGATGCTCCTCAGTTGATCGTGCGCAAGGCGCGCACGGCGTCGACACCCAGCTCGGGCACGCGCTGCGCGTCGGTGACGCCCAGTGCGCTCCATAGCAGCGTGGCCTCGTCTTGGCCGGCGGTTTCGGCGGGCAGGGCATGCAGGCGCGCGAAGAGCAAGGCATGCTCTTCGTCCAATGCGGCCAGGGTCAGCGGTTTCGAGGCGCCGAGTGCTGCAATGGCGGCCGCACGAAACGCGGCAACGTCGTCTGCGACCAACGCGTCGCAATCGCCCGTCAGCCAGCGGTGCTTGCCGCCGGTGGTGCGCCAGACCAGCGCGCGGTCACGCGAGTCGAACTCGTCGACGCCGTGCGAGGCCTCGATCACTTCGGGCCCCGACATCGCCAGCCGCCCCATGTCGCTCATCACGATGTGGTCCGCGCAACGCGCGACGATGCCCATGCCGCCGAAGCATCCGTTGGCTCCGCCGATCAGCACGATGACCGGGATGCCGGCCGCGCGCACGTCGAGCACGGCGCGCATCACTTCAGACACTGCGATCAGCCCCGCGTTGGCCTCGTGCAGGCGCACGCCGCCCGATTCGGCCAGCAGCAGCACGGCAGTGGGCCGATCGCGCAGCGCACGCTGCAGCAGGCCGACCAGCTTGGCGCCGTGCACCTCGCCGACGCCTCCGCCCATGAACTCGCCCTCTTGCGCAGCGACGAACACGGTGTGGCCATCGAGCGTGGCGCGGCCAATGGCCACGCCGTCGTCGAATGCACTGGGCACGCCCAGCTGCGCAAGGTGAGGGCTCGTGACCCGCTCGCTCGGCGGCAACCATTCGTGAAACGAGCCCGCGTCCAGCAGCAACGCGAGCCGCTCGCGGGCCGAGCATTCGGCAAAGCTGATCATGGTGTGGCTCCGGCGATCTCGGCCACGGCCTGGTCGAGCCGCAGGCTCACGACCGCGGGCGTGGCGCCCATGTCGTTGATGGAAATGCGCACTCCGGCCAGCGGGTGGCGCGCATGGAAGTCGCTCATCACGGCCTGCCAGATCGCACCGAAGCCACGCGCCGATGTCTCGACGCGTACCACGCAATCCGTGCTCGCATCGGCCTCGAGCATCACCTCGAGGTTGCCCGAGCCGACCACGCCGACCAACACGGGTGCGAAGCCGCCCACCGGCTGCCCGCCGGTGAAGGAGAAGTTGAGGGTTTCAAGCCCTGCTGGAACGTCGCTCATGGTTGAAATCTCCCGCTACCAGTTTCTGAAACGTTTTGGGGGTTGGTACAGCCCGCCGGAGGCATTCACCAGGTCGCGCATGCTGCGTGCCGCCAGCAGGTTGCGCGTGGCCAGGCGGGGGTCGATGCCGAGATCCTGTGGCCGACGGATCACGCCACGGTCGCGCAGGTTCTCGACCGCGCGTTTGTCTCGTGCCAGGCCCACGGCCGTGTAGCCGGCCACGCCACGGATGGCCTGCTCGCGCTCGGCATCACTGCGGCACATGAGCAGGTTGGCGATGCCTTCTTCGGTGAGGATGTGCGACACGTCGTCGCCGTAGATCATGATCGGCGGCAGCTCCATGCCCGATTGCTCCTGCAGCGTCCAGGCGTCGAGCCGGTCGACGAAGGCCGGCTGCATGTGCTCGCGAAAGGTCTCGACCATCTGCACCACCAGCTTCTGCCCCCGCGGCGTGCCGGCTGCGCCWGTGCGGCCGGCACGCGCCTCGCGCCCGGCCTTCAGCCACGCAGGGCTGGAGTGGCGGCGGCCGCGTGCATCGGCGCCCATGTTCGGCGCGCCGCCGAAGCCGGAGATGCGGCCGAGCGTGGCGGTCGAGCTGTTGCCGTCGAGGTCGACCTGCAGCGTCGAGCCGATGAACATGTCGCAGGCGTAGTGGCCGGCCGCCTGGCAGAAGGCGCGGTTGCTGCGCAGGCTGCCGTCGGGTCCGGTGAAGAAGACGTCGGAGCGGGCGCGGATGTAGTCTTCCATGCCCAGCTCGGAACCGAAGGAGTGCACCGATTCGACCCAGCCCGCCTCTATGGCTGGGATCAGCGCAGGGTGCGGGTTCAGGGCCCAGTGCTTGCCGATCTTGCCCTTGAGGCCCAGCGATTCGGCGTAAGTCGGCAGCAGCAACTCGATGGCTGCGGTGTCGAAGCCGATGCCATGGTTCAAGCGCTGCACGCCGTACTCGCCGTAGATGCCCTTGATGGCCATCATCGCCATCAGCACCTGAATCTCGCTGATCTGCGCTGGGTCGCGCGTGAAGAGCGGTTCGATGACGTTAGGGCGCGGCGCCTTCACGACGAAGCTGACCCAATCGGCCGGAATGTCGATGCGCGGCAGCGTGGTCGTCTCGCCGTCGACCATCTCGTTGACCTGCGCGATCACAATGCCGCCAGAGAAGGCCGTGGCCTCGACGATGGCCGGCGTGTCTTCGGTGTTGGGGCCGGTGTAGAGGTTGCCTTCTGCATCGGCGGCCTGCGCCGCGACCAACGCCACCTTGGGCGTGAGGTCGACGAAGTAGCGCGCGAAAAGTTCGAGGTAGGTGTGGATCGCACCGATCTCGATGCGCCCGCCCGACACCAGCTTGGCCAGGCGCGCGCCCTGCGGCCCCGAGAAGCTGAAATCGAGCCGCGACGCAATGCCGTTCTCGAAGACGTCAAGGTGCTCGGGCAGCGCCAGCACCGACTGCACCATGTGCAGGTGGTGAACCCGATTCGGGTCGACCTGCACCAAGGCCTTGGCCAGGAAGTCGGCCTGCTTCTGGTTGTTGCCTTCGAGGCAGACGCGGTCACCGGGTGCGATCACCCCTTCGAGCAGGCTGCCAATGGCTTGCGCATCCACCACCTTGCCGGCGAGCCGCGCACCCAGCGCATCGGCCGCGCGCGCCAGCCGCGCAGCGCGGTCATCGGCCTTGGAGTTCCAGTCTCTTGTGTTCATGGATTGCCGTCGGGTTCAAGGATTCGGTTGATGCGGTGCCGCCTCACAGCACCACGAAGAGCAGCCACACCACGATCGGTGCCACCAGTGTCACGATCGCGCCGTACACCATCAGCTGCCGGAAGAACACGTCGCGGTCGATGCCCTTGGCGTTGGCGAGAACCAGTGCACCGTTCGTGGAGAAGGGGCTCACGTCGACGATGGTCGATGACACCGCCATGGCCGCGATGAAGCCGATGGCACTGACACCTGCCTCGCCCTGGAGGAAGGGCACGCCCAGGGGGATGAGCGACCCCAGCACGGCGGTCGACGATGCGAATGCAGACACCACCGCGCCGACGAAACACAGCAGCAGCGCAGCCATCATCGGCGAGGTGAGCCCCGCCACGCTGTGCCCGACGAAGTCGATCGTGCCCATCTTCTCCATCACGCCCACATAGGTGCTGACGCCGACGATGAGCATGATCTCGGGCCACGACACCTGGCCCAGTGCGCGTTTCTGCAGGTTGGGCGCCATCAGCGTGAGCAGCAGGCCGATCGTGATCGAGACGAAGCCGATGTCCTGCTTGAAGAAGAGCGTGAGCACCGCGAGGGCGAGCAGCCCCGCCACGGTCGCGTATTGATAGAGGCTTGTGCCTTTGCCGATCGTGCCCGACGGCTGCGACCGCATCAGCGAATCGCTGTTGTGCCCGGCGGTGAGTCGCTCCTCGCCGAACGACTCACCCTCGGCGTCGCCGTAGACCTGCGCTCCGCCCTGGCCGTGCGCCACGCGCCGCACAGCCGGCATGGCACCGGTGACGTCGGCCTTCTGCCTCAGCAGCTTCATGCCGCCCAACATGAAGAACAGCAGCAAGGACACCGACAGATTGACCCCCAGGCTGGCCAGCATGGTCGTCATCTCGCTCAGTGGCAGGCCCGCCTTGGCGACGATCTTGTTGGTGATGCCGCCGTAGATGCTGATCGGGGAGAAGCCGCCGCCCTGTGCGCCGTGCACGACCATCAGGCCCATCAGCAAGGGGTTGATTCCGTACTTGGCGGCAAAGCCCAGCGCGATCGGCGCAATGATGGCCACGGCAGCCGGGCTGACCGCACCCACGGCGGTGAGCAGTGCGGCGATGAAGAACATGATCCACGGGATGGCGGCAATGCGCCCGCGCACCCCGCGCACCGCCAACTTGACAAGCCAGTCGATCGTGCCGTTGTTCTGCGCCAGCGCAAACAGGTAGGTGATGCCGACCAGCGTGAGGAACAGGTCAGCCGGGAAGCCGCCCATGATGGCCTTGGCGTTCATGCCAGCCGCCAGCGTGCCGACCAGGAATGCGCCAACGAAGGCAATCACGCCCATGTTGATCGGCAGTACGGTGGCCAGCACGAACATGCCGATCAGCATGTAGATGGAAATCCAGTGAGCACTCATCGATCTGTCTCCGGCGGGTTTTTATGGGACGGCACGCAAGGCGCCGTTCGTCTGGGTGCCAAAGTTACGCACCCCGCCCGGGACGATCAATGAAGCAACGGCGTCGACCTTTACGCCAGCTGAAACGATCGAGGGTTAACCCTCGACCTCGCCCTCGCTGTGTGAGCAGGCCCTGGGGCTCAGCCGCCGAGCTCGGCGCGGGCGAGGCGGCACACCGTCAGCAGCGCCAGGAGGTTCGGGTCGCGCTCGCGGGTGCGCAGGAAGTGGAGCCCGATGGTCTGGCGCATCAGGTACTTGGGTTGCAAGGGAATGAACTGGATCGTTTGCGGCATCACGCTGCGCACGCGACCGGGCAGGAGCGTGAACCCGATGCCGCCGCTCACCAGGTTCATCAGCGAGAAGATGTCGCCGGTCTTCATCACGACGTTGGGTGTGAAGCCAGCAATGCGAAACGAATCGACGAATCCGCTGTAAGTGACGAAGCCTTCGCTCAGCGTGACGAACCGCTCCTCGGCGCACGCGGCCAGATCGATCTGCTCCAGCGCGGCGTAGCGCGAGCCCACGGGCGCAGCGAAGAAGATGTCGTCCTCGAAGAGCGGCTCCGATTCGATGTCAGCGGCGCCCTCGGGCGTGCCCATCAACGCAGCGTCGACGGCACTGTCACGCAGCTTCTGCAACAGGTCGGCGTTGGAGCCGAGGACGAGTTCGGTCTGTATGTCGGGCTTGCGCAGCTTCATGCCCATCACGAGCGTGGGCACCGTGTGGTGGGTCAGCGAGTAGAGCGAGCCGATGCGGATGCGGTCGGCCGAATAGCCGGCCACCTCGCGTGTGGAACGGATGCCCTCGGACATGGTGCGCAAAACCTCGCGCGCCACCTCGGCCAACGCATGGGCCGCGTCGTTGGGATGCAGGTTGCGGCCTTCGTGCCGGAACAGGCTGCAGCGCAACCCTGTCTCCAGCGAGTGCAATGCCCGATGCACGCTGACGGCGCTGATGCCCAGCTTGTCGGCGGCACGCACGAGGTTGCCGGCCTCCATGAAAGCCAGGAGGATTTCGAGCCTGCGAAAGGTGATCTCTTCATCGACGCGGACTGACATGGTGACGTCCCGTGAACAGGCTTCGATCGTATGCCAAGCGCAGTTCGGCTTAGGCATGGCGACGTCCCGAGCACGTGGGCCCGGTCCAGCCAGGCGAGCACTGAAGCGACGGGAGTGTGAACCCCCGTCGCACACCACGGTTTGCGCTTCAGGGCGTGGTGATCCCGTGCAAGTCCTGCAGAGCAGGAACCAGCATGCCGTGATAAGGCAGCAGCAGGCTGCGCCGCCGTGCCCGCCCGAGGCATTCCACCGGGAACGGACGGGCGTCTGCAAAGCCGATGAAGGTTGCAATCCCGAACGGCAGGCTGATCTCGCTGCAGACCACCTGGCCGATGCAAGCCAGCCCGATCTCACTCAAGATCGATACGCGTGCGCCTTGCAGATCTTCTTCCTCCGGCCGCACGAGGGTGTACGAAAGCGGCGCGATTTCGCCCGGCATCTCGAGGAGGATGCTGCGGCCAAGAGACGCGATGTCTCGTCTGGCGCAGTCGGCGCTGCGCAGCTCCATGTCGACCAGCAGGCGCGCGGCGTACTCCCCAGGGTTGAATTCGACCTCGCGTACACGAAGCCAATCCTCTGCGGCCCGCTCGATCAGTGCCGCTTCTTCGAGCGTCAACCAGCGATGGCTCTTCATGCTGCTCTCCTTCCGTTGGGTTGCAGCCGCACGGCATCGCGTCGACGACGCGCATGCGAGTGCTGCGGGTTGGCGTTTGACCGGCCTTGTGGGGCGGCCTTCGGCACGACGAGAACGTCGCTGCGAGCCCAGCCAAGAATGCGTTGAGCCACGCTCCCCCACAGGAAATCGTTCGAGGCGGAGCTGTGCGCCTTGCCCACCACGATGAGGTCGGCGCCCGAGTTCTCTTGCTGCACGACCGCCTGGCGTGCGGCGTCCCCGCGGCCGATTTGGGTCATGAGCCGGCTGCCGTGCACGCCGAGCTGGTTCGAGACTTCCCGCAATCGATTCCTCGCGTTGGCGACCCAGCGCTGGCGATAGATCTTGATCGCCTGTCCGGTGGCCCCTGCGAACACCAGTTTTGCCTCGTCGTGCAGTGCGACTGCGTGGAAGAGCCGCAGCTCCGCACTCGGTTGGAGGTTTCCGGCGAACGCGCCCAGCACCAACGCATGTTTGGAGAGGTCGACCGCGACGACCATGCGGGCATAAGGCCTGTCGGGCGCGTTGCGGGTCACCAGGACCGGAACCTTGCACTCTCGCAACAACCGCACCACCGGTTGGCCGCGAAAGAACGCAGCAAGAGACCGCTCCCGCCTTTGTGGCACCACGACGAGATCGACGCCGGCGGCGTTTGCTGCGACCTCCTCGAAACTGCCCGCACTGGCAGGCAGCGCCTGGACGTCCAACCGCAGGTCGGTTTCGATGCGCCTGGCCATCGCGGCGAGTTCGGCGTGGGCACCAGGCTCCGCAGCGTGGCCGTGCGGCGGCACGTACACCAGCCTGAGGCTGGCGTTGTGTGCGCGCGCCAATTGCTGAGCTCGCACCACGGCCTTGTTTTCGTGTGCCGAGAGGTCCGTTGCGACAAGAATGGATTTGATAGGCATGTCTGTTCCTTCGTTCATGAACGTGGCCGGTCCGCAGGGACCGGATGTCAACAAGAAGCTCGGGCGGGCGACTACTTGACGTAGTCGCCGCTGGCCTCCGGCTGGAACAGAATCCCTTCGATGCGGACGGCGCTTTCTTCGCCGTTCGGTCCGGTCCACGTGGCGAGGGCGCCGACAGGCAGCCCGATCAGCGCCATGCCAGCGGGTGACAGAACCGAGATGAATCCCATGGCGGGCTCCGCGTCTCGCGGGTAGCACAAGACGAACGTCTGCTGCCGCGGCGACTTCATGTCGCTCACGCTGAACTGCGCGTACATGGTCACCACGTCCGCGGGAATGGCCTGGGACGGCACCACTTCTGCGTCACACAGCATCTCGTCGAGATACGGCGTGGCGCCGGCGGCGACGAGCTTGTTGAGACGAGCGAAATCGAGCTCGGTGAGCTTGCGCTCCGAGATGTTGAGGACTTGCATGAAGCACTCCATGACGTTGAGCCACGCGGATCGCGAAGCTCGCTATGCGCCAGGTCTTTGGGCCCGGCGGTCGATGGTTAGCGCTTGAGAGGGAGGTGGTGGCCGCCGGGCCTAGGGATGTGCAGGCGTTCGTTGCTCGAACACCTGCACGAGCACGCGCGAACGCGACTCGGCGTCGCGCACGAAGGCGGCGACGGCGATCTCGATCAGGTGCAGGGACGTGGAGGTGACCATGGTCAAAGTATAGGGTTGAGCCGCGCCGAAAAGGCCAATCTGGCAAGGCGCGCGGGGGCATCGGTAGTCAAGCGCGCGGTTGTGTGCGCAAGCCTGCGTTCACCTGCGCCAGCGCTCACGCGCGAACGCTCAGGCATTGCCAGTTCGACGGCTGTCGCGACCTACACTGCCCGCCATGATTCTGTGGTGGGTCATCGTCAGTCCCTTCGTGGCCAGCGTCCTGGCGGCCGTGCTGTCAACGCGCTCGCGCAACGCGCAGGCGCTTCTGACGGGCGCCGTGGCGTTGAGCAACACCCTCGTGCTGGCAGTGCTCTTCCCAGCGATCGCAGACGGTGGCGTGGTGTCCGCACGATGGTCATGGCTGCCGAGTCTCGGCGTGGACATCGTGTTGAGAGTCGACGGGCTGGCCTGGCTCTTCGGCATGCTCGTGAGCGCCATCGGTGCGCTCGTCGTGCTCTACGCGCGCTACTACCTGTCTGCCGACGACCCGGCGGCACGCTTCTACTCGCTGTTGTCGGCGTTCATGGGTGCGATGCTTGGCGTCGTGCTGTCGGGCAACCTCGTGCAGCTGGTGGTGTTCTGGGAGCTCACGAGCGTGCTGTCGTTCCTGCTCATCGGCTACTGGCACCACCGCAAAGACGCCCGGCGTGGCGCCCGCATGGCGCTGGTAGTCACCGCCACCGGAGGGCTATGCCTGCTGGGCGGTGTGGTGCTGATCGGGCAGATCGTCGGCACATTCGACCTCGAGCACGTGCTTGCCTCCGGCGACCGGCTGCGCGCCCATCCGCTCTACACGCCGGCCCTGGTGCTGGTGCTGCTGGGGGCACTCACCAAGAGTGCGCAGTTCCCTTTCCATTTCTGGTTGCCGCACGCGATGGCCGCGCCCACGCCGGTGTCGGCGTACCTGCATTCCGCGACCATGGTGAAGGCAGGCGTGTTCCTGCTGGCGAGGCTGTGGCCGGCGCTCTCGGGTTCGGACGAGTGGTTCTGGATCGTGAGCGGCACCGGCCTTGCGACCTTGCTGCTCGGTGCCTTCGCGGCCATGTTCCAGAACGACCTGAAGTCCTTGCTGGCGTACTCGACGATCAGCCACCTCGGGCTCATCACGCTGCTGCTCGGCATGAACAGCCCGCTCGCCGCGGTTGCTGCGGTGTTCCACATGATGAATCACGCGACCTTCAAGGCATCGCTCTTCATGGCCGTGGGCATCATCGACCACGAGACCGGCACGCGTGACATGCGCGTTCTGGACGGCCTCTATCCCCACATGCCCGGAACGGCGAAGCTCGCGATGGTGGCCTGCGCGGCGATGGCTGGCGTGCCGCTGCTGAACGGCTTCTTGTCGAAGGAAATGTTCTTCGCAGAGACGGTCTACCTGCAATCCAGTGCGTGGATCGAATACGGCTTGCCATTGGCGGCCACGCTCGCGGGCGTGTTCGCGGTGGTGTATTCATTGCGCTTCGGGCACGACGTCTTCTTTGGTGGCAGCCCGCAGAACTGTCCGCGCATGCCGCATGAGCCGGTGCGCTGGATGCGGATTCCGATCGAGTTGCTGGTGGTGACGTGTCTGGTGGTGGGCATCGTGCCCGACTGGTCGATCGGTCCCATCCTGGCTGCCGCATCGAGGCCGGTCGTGGGCGGCCATTTGCCGGAGTACAGCCTCGCCATCTGGCATGGCTTCAATGCGCCGCTGGTGATGAGCCTGGTGGCCCTGGCGGGCGGGATGGGCGTCTATGGTGTCTTCGCTGCGCGCTTCAAGCAACGCGCGTTGCGGTCGACGCCGCTCTTCGACACGCTGGACGGCAGACGCCTCTTCAATCGAACCCTCGCGCTGGCGAACCGCGGCGCCCGCGCGGCGATCATGCGTGCCAGCAGCCGGCGCCTGCAGCTGCAGATGCTCTGCATGTTGGTGGTCGCAGGGGGCGCTGCGCTCGGCTCTGCGCTGGTCGTTCCGCTCGATTGGGGTGACCGCCCCCGCGTTGCAGGCACGACCGAATTTGCGCTGCTCTGGCTGGTCGCCGGCGCGGCGGCCATCGGCGCCGCATGGCATGCCAAGTTCCGCCGGCTCATGGCGCTGGCGTTGCTCGGTGTGGTGGGCATTGCGGTGTGCCTCACGTTTGCGTGGTTCTCAGCGCCCGATCTCGCGCTCACGCAGCTGTCGGTCGAGGCGGTGACCATGGTCCTCATCCTGCTCGGCCTGCGCTGGCTGCCGAAGCGCGTTCCGGGGCAGGAGGTGGACGAAACACGGCGCGCGCGCTGGCGGCGCGGCCGCGACTTGCTGATCGCAGCCCTGGCCGGCACCGGGCTTGCGACGCTGTCGTACGCGATGCTCACGCGCACCGGCTATCAGAGCATCTCGCCCTTCTTCATCGAGAACGCGTTGCCGGGCGGTGGCGGTACCAACGTCGTCAATGTGATGCTGGTGGACTTTCGCGCCTTCGACACCCTGGGGGAGATCACGGTTCTCGCCACCGTCGCGCTCACCATCTATGCGCTGCTCAGGCGGTTCCGGCCGCCGCGTGAAGTCGCCGTGCTGCCGCCGCAGCAGCGGGCGCTGCTGGTGGACCGCAGCACCGACCTCTGGCAACCACAGCTCTCAGCGGATGAAGCCGACCCGGCGCAGGGCTACCTGCTCGTGCCGTCGGTGCTGGTGCGCCTGCTGTTGCCGTTTGCGATGGTCGTCTCGCTGCACCTGTTCCTGCGCGGGCACAACCAACCGGGAGGCGGCTTCGTCGCAGGGCTGGTGCTGGCCACCGCGTTCATCGCGCAGTACATCGTGAGCGGCACAGGGTGGGTGGAGGACCGCATGGACCTCAATCCGCCGTGGTGGATCGGGGCCGGGCTGCTGCTGGTCGTCGGCACGGGCCTGGGTGCGCTCACGTTCGGCTTTCCGTTTCTCACGACACACACCGCCCATGTCACGCTGCCGTGGCTGGGCGAGTTGCACCTGCCCACGGCCGCGTTGTTCGATGCTGGTGTGTTCGCCGTCGTGGTGGGGTCCACCTTGCTGATGCTCACGGCATTGGCTCACCAGTCGCTGCGCGCGCGGCGCCAGGAGCGCCGCTGATGGAAGCCATCATCTCCATCGCCATCGGTGTGCTCGTGGCGGCCGGCGTCTGGCTGGTGCTGCGGCCGCGGACTTACCAGGTGCTGGTCGGGCTGTCGCTGCTCTCTTACGCCATCAATCTTTTCATCTTCAGCGTGGGCAGCCTGTCGATCGACAAGGAGCCGATCGTGCGGCCCGGCGTGGCGGCCGACCTGGTGAACTACACCGACCCGATGCCACAGGCCCTGGCGCTCACGGCGATCGTGATCGGCTTCGCGACCACGGCGTTGTTCCTGGTTGTGCTGCTGGCGTTGCGCGGCCTCACCGACAGCGACCACGTGGACGGCGAAGAGGAGGATTCGTGAACGCCACCGGCCACGCCATACTGCTCCCCGTGCTGCTGCCGATGGTGGCGGCTGCACTGCTCGTTGTGATGCCGGATGGGCTGCGCCGGGTGAAGGCGGGGGTGCACCTGGCCGCGATGCTGGCCAATCTGGCGGTGGCCATCTTCCTCGTGGTTGTCGTGGCGGGAGGCACCCATGGCACCACGGTCGTCTACCTCCCCGGCAACTGGCCCGTGCCCTTCGGCATCGTGCTGGCCCTGGACAGGCTGTCAGCCCTGATGCTCCTGCTGGCCGCATCGGTCGGTGTCGGCTCTTTGCTCTTCGCCTTGGCGCGCTGGCACCGTGCGAGCGTTCATTTCCACCCGCTGCTTCAGCTGCAGCTGATGGGCTTGAACGGCGCATTCCTCACTGCGGACCTGTTCAACCTTTTCGTCTTCTTCGAGGTGCTGCTGGCGGCTTCGTACGGGCTGCTTCTGCACGGCGGCGGCTCGCTGCGTGTGCGTGCCGGGCTGCACTACATCGCGGTGAACCTGGTGGCCTCGCTGCTGTTCCTCGCGGGTGCCGCGCTGCTGTACGGCGTCACCGGCACGTTGACGATGGCCGACATCGCGCAGAAGCTGCCGCACGTGCCCGCCTCGGACCGTGGCCTGCTGCACGCTGCCGCTGCGCTGCTGGCAGTGGCCTTTCTCGCCAAGGCCGCGATCTGGCCGTTGAACTTCTGGCTGCCTTCGGCCTACGCCGCGGCGAGCGCACCGTCGGCGGCGATGTTCGCCATACTCACCAAGGTCGGCGTGTACGCGATCCTTCGGCTGTGGACGCTGTGGTTCCCCACAACCGCGGGCGACTCGGCCCTCTTTGGCCATGCCGTTCTCGTCGGGGCCGGGCTTGCGACGATGGCATTCGGCTCCATCGGCATGCTCCGCTCGCAGCAGCTCGCCCGCCTCGCGGGGTACAGCGTGATCACCTCGTCGGGCACCTTGATCGCGGCCGCCGGGTTCGACAACCCGTCGCTCACGGCGGGCGCGCTCTTCTACATGGCAAGTTCCACGCTTGCCGCAGCAACGCTCTTCCTGCTGGTCGAGGTGGTGGAGCGCCAGCGGCAGATCGAGGTGGAGGGGCCCGGCATCGACGATGTCGCGGGGCGCCTGCCGGCATTCGGCGAGGCGCCTCCCCGCCTGGACGCCAATCTCGACGATGAACAGATCCCGCTGGTCGGGCGGGCCATCCCGGGCGCGTTGGCCTTCCTCGGCGTCGCATTCCTGGCGTGCACGGTGGTGGTGGCCGGCTTGCCGCCCTTGTCCGGGTTCGTGGGCAAGCTCGCCATGCTGTCGGCCCTTGCGGCGCCCGGCCCGATGAGCGGCAACGCCACGAGCGCGTGGCTGATGTTCGGCCTGCTGCTCGCATCCGGGCTGCTTTCCACCGTTGCCTTGTCGCGTGCGTTCATCGTCCACTTCTGGGCCACGCAAGACCGCGCTTCGCCGCGCCTTCGGGTGATCGAAGGTCTGCCGATCGTGCTGCTGCTGGGGTGCTGCATCGCACTTTCTGTCGCAGGTGAGCGCGCCCTGCGGTACACAAGCGAAGCGGCCGCAGGCCTGCACCTTCCGCAGGGTTACGTCGACGCCGTGATGAGCGCACGGCCGCACGCGCCAGGGGCTGCAAGGTGAGACGCGTGCCGTCCTTGCTGCTTGCCGCGAGCCTGGCCGCGTTCTGGCTGCTGCTCAACGATTCGCTGGCGCCCACTGACCTGATCGTCGCGGCGCTGGTCGCGGTCGTCGTGCCCGGGCTGGCCGCACCGCTGAGCCCTCGCGGCGGCCCGCTGCGCAAACCATGGGTTCTGATCCGCCTCGTGCTGCGCGTGGGAGGCGACGTTCTGGCGTCGGCCTTGCAAGTGGGGTGGGGCGCGTTGCGCCCGCAATCACCGGCGTCGAGCGGACTCTTCGTCACCGTGCCACTCGAGTTGCGCCATCCCAATGCGCTCGCAGCGCTGGCTGTCATCACCACCGTCGTGCCCGGCTCCATCTGGTCCGAACTCGCACCCGACCGGAGTGCGGTGCTGCTGCACGTCTTCGGCATCAGCGACAGCGCGGCCTACATCGAAGAATTCAAGGCGCGCTACGAGCGCCCGCTGAAGGAGATTTTCGAATGACCCTCATCGGCTTTGCCGTGACCACGGCGCTCCTGCTCTACAGCATCGCCATCTGCGTCGCGATGGTTCGATTGTTTCGCGGCCCGCACGCGCAAGACCGGATCCTGGCACTCGACTTCATCTTTCTGGTGGCAACGCTCATGATGCTGGCGCTGGCGATTCGTTATGACAGCAGCATGTACTTCGAAGGAGCGTTGCTGATGGCGCTGTTCGGTTTCGTGAGTTCGGCCGCAATGGCCAAGTTTCTGCTTCGCGGCGAGGTGATCGAATGATCAACGACGCGCTCGTCGCCGCACTGCTTCTCGTCAGTGGGGCAGCCGCGCTCATTTCATCTCTGGGGCTCCTGCGCCTGCGGGATTTCTTTCTGCGCATGCACGCGCCCGCCATCTGCTACACGCTTGGAAGCTGGTCGATCGGGCTCGCGTCCGTGCTGTATTTCAGCGCCGGAGAAAAGCAGCTCACGTTGCACGTGTGGCTGGTGGTCGTCATCCTGGCGGTCACCGCTCCCATCACGACCGTCTTGCTTGCGAGGGCCGCGCTCTTCCGATCCAGGCAGGCGGGTCGTGCGATTCCCAAGCCGCTCCTGAGCGCGGCGCCCGTTCCAGATAAGCCATTGGAGGAGTAAGGATGACGAAGTACCTGATCTCATTTCCCGCAGCAGCGATGGACGTCCCCCAAGAAGACTGGGCTGCCGTCGTCGAAGCGTCGCATGCGGTGATACGAGAGGCGAAAGACGCCGGCGTCTACGTGTTCGGCGGCGGAATCAACGAGGACGTCGCGCCTCTGCTGGTCGCCGCGAACGGCACGGTCACAAGCGGCACCTACCCACAGACCAAGGAGTTCAACGGCGGCTTTTGCGTCCTTGAACTTCCGTCGCGCGAAGCCGCGATCGAGTGGGCCGCGAAGATCGCCAAATCGTGCCGCTGCTCACAGGAACTCCGCGAGTTCCACTACGACCCCGAGAGCTGAACTTCGATGCGTTCAAGCGCCTCACAGCTGCTCGTTCCGGTTCGGGCGCTGGTGTTCTTGGCACGGCACCGTCGGCAGGCTCAAGCACAATGTCGGCTAACCCATCCTCCGAGCGGACAGTCAGTCGGCTGCGCTACCCGACGAGTCGCCACGCACATGAAACACATACTCATTCTTCTCGCTCTTCCGATTTTTTCGGCTTGCGTGAGCATCGATCTGCCAGGCGTTGTGTCTGACTCAGCCAAGGTTGCCAAAGACACCTACAAATCTGTCGCGGGCAAGAAGGGCGATGAAGAGGTTCCGTCGAGCGCAGATCTTTCAGAGAGCGTGTCCAACACATACATCGGTCAGGAAACACAAACTCCGGCTGAAGTGAAGAATCTTTGCACCAGCGAAGCGGCGGCTAAGCTCTTCAAGGCGAATGGCAAGGAAGTGCCGTACACGATCACGCAGAACACAATCTCGACGGTCAACAATTCCATTGCGGCCACCTGCAGAGTGAAGGCGAACAAGACCACTCAACAGCCGTCAGCCGAGAAGAAATGACGAACTGGCTCGCTTCGCGCGCGAATGCCTGGCGGTCGCTTGCAAACGTCGCCGGCTGACTCTTGGCTCTTGGCATGACGCTCTCAGCTCCGCACTCAGAAAGCTTGGCCTTCGACGCTGTACGTACTCTGGTGTTGTACTCAGTGGCCGAAGTCCAGTCTGGTTATGCAAAAACCATTTGGGTTGCGGCAGAAGACACTTCATTCAGCGTCAGTGACGATGGAAGAGGGCACGCCGTCGAAAGAATGGTTTCCGATTCACCCTACCTCAAATTCATCTACACGCACCTCGAGTACCCATTCGGCTCGAATCAGGCCGCACCGATCCAATTGCAAGGGCTTGGAATGTCTTTGCTCAACACGCTATGCCGCCAGTTGACGGTCACGGTTCGCAAACCTGAGGCGACTCTTCACCTTTCATTTCTGGACGGGCAGTTCCTTCGCAGCGAGAGAGTCGACGCGGCCTCGGAGAAGACAGGCAACACAGTAGCTGGCACGATCAAACCTCAGCTGCAAACAGCCACGATCGACTTGCCTCAGCTTCACACTTGGCTGCTTGGCGTTCTTTGTGCCACGCCTTCTTTGCAGTTGTTCCTGAACAATCAGGAACTGCAACCGAATTCGCAAGGCTGCGCCTAGCGTCTCCATCGAACGCTGCGCCATCGTCGTATGTCATCACCAGTGATCGTGTCGCTTGATTTCGAATCCTCCAATGACGCGTTGGCATTGGTGAGGCGGCTCGGATCAGAAGCAAATCACTACAAGATCGGTCTGCAACTGCTCACCGAAGCTGGCCCGCAGGTCGTTCGAGAGCTGGTTTCGGCGGGCAAACAGGTCTTCCTAGATCTGAAGCTTCATGAGATACCGAACTCTGTCGCCGGTGCCGTCAACGCTGCGGGCAAGCTCGGGGTTTCGATGGTCACCGTCCACGCATCAGCAGGCTCCGCCGTTCTGCGGGTGGCTGCCATGACCGCCAAGTCATACCCCAATCTAAAGGTCCTCGGCCTTACGGTCATCACAAGCCTTTCCGACGCCGAACCCCCGGAAATCGGTCTTCCACCGTCAATCAAAGACCAAGTTCTCCGTCTTGCATCGCTGGCCTGCCAGTCTGGCTGCCACGGCGTCGTTGCTTCCGCCCAAGAAGCGGCCTACTTGCGTCAATCCTTGCCTCGTGGGGCGCTCATTGTCTGCCCCGGTATTCAGCTTCCTGAGGCTGCAGCCACGGACCAAGTGCGCATCTCCACTCCTGCCGCAGCAGCCAAGGCCGGTGCCACGCACATCGTGATCGGCCGCTCCATCGCAGGTGCTTCTGAACCTGCGGCTGCGTATCGGGCAGCAGTCGAGTCGTTCCACAATGGCGTTTGACCTTCCATCGAACTGGCGCTGCGAGCCGCCATACACACAGGAGTGGAAACATGAAGATCACCATCGAGAAACTGGTCAAGGCTCCCGTTGAGCTTGTCTGGCAAGCCTGGACGACGCCTGATGACATCAAGCAATGGAACGTCGCGTCACCCGACTGGCACACGACAAAGTCGTCCGTTGACCTGCGAGTGGGCGGGAGTTTCTCTTCCCGCATGGAGGCCAAAGACGGCAGCATGGGATTCGATTTCGGCGGCACGTACACGAAGGTTGTGCACCCTAGGTTGATCGAAGCCACGTTCGGCGATCGCACGTTGTTGGTTGAATTCGATGACGGTCCTGAGGGCGTCACCGTTCGAGAAACCTTTGACGCCGAATCCACCCACTCTGTCGAGCAGCAACGTGACGGCTGGCAGGCCATCCTCGACAACTTTGCGCGCCATGTTGAAAGCGGGCGCAACGCACCGTGAGGCGGTTGCGCCAAAGCGCTCCCTCCAAGTGGACGTGCCTTGGATCCGCCGCTTAAGCCGAAACGTTATGCCCCACAGCCCGGTCGCAGTGATGGTCCACGTCTCCAATGTGGAAGAAGGGCTGGCGTGGTATCAGCGAGTATTTCCGGACGCGCGTCGCCTTGTTGCACGGGGGACCAACTTCGAGTTTTTGCAGGTCGGTGCAGTCCAACTCGAGGTCGTGCCCGCTGACGAGAAGGTCAGTTCAGGCGCTGCCGGCTCAGTCGTCTACTGGGGAATGGCGAATCTGGATGAGGCCATTCGACACTTTGCATCTCATGGAGCCACTGTTTATCGCGGCCCTATGCAGATCGAGCCGGGCATCGGCATGTGCCAGGTGCGGGACCCGTGGGGCAATTGCATCGGCCTGCGCGGGCCGTACGACAGCGGATCGTGAACGCCTGGAGGCCCGTGTCTACGACCCGCTCGCGCGACTAGGTTCAACGGTCGCTTCACAGCGGCCGAAGCCGATGCGGCGGAACCCGGGCCGAGTGCAGCTGCCCACGAAGGTAACGCTGTCGCCATCTTCGAGGAAGGTTCGCACCTCGCCATGGGGCAAGCTGATGGCTTGCTTGCCGCCTTGCGACAACTCGATCAGTGAGCCGGCCTGTTCAGGACGTGGGCCCGACAGCGTTCCCGAACCGAACAGGTCGCCGCTGGCAAGCGCGCAACCGTTGACGGTGTGGTGCGCGACCAGCTGCGCTGCGGTCCAGTAGGCGGCATCAGCGAAGTTGGAGCGGCTGATGCACTGCGCTGCGATGCCCGACTCACGCATCTCACGGCTTTGCAAGCGCACCTCGAGTTCGATGTCGATCGCGCCCGCATCGCGGTTGGCCTCGCTGTCGAGGTAGGGCAGGGGCTGCGGATCGCCTTCAGGGCGGACCAGGGGCCGCCTGAAGGGGGCGAGCGCCTCCATCGTCACGATCCACGGCGAAACCGTCGACGCGAAACTCTTCGACAGGAAGGGGCCGAGCGGCTGGTACTCCCAGGCCTGCATGTCGCGTGCGCTCCAGTCGTTGAAGAGCGCGATGCCGAACAGGTGTTCCTCGGCGTTCGCCATGGGAATCGGCTCGCCCAGGCGGTTGCCCTGGCCGATGAACAGGCCCAGCTCGAGTTCGAAGTCCAGGCGTTGCGTGGGCGCGAGGCGCGGGGCTGCGTCGGCGGCCTTGAGCTGGCCCTGCGGGCGTCTGAACGGCTGGCCGCTCGGCAAGATGGTGGAGGCGCGGCCGTGGTAGCCGATCGGCACCCACTTGTAGTTGGGCAGCAGCGGGTTGTCTGGACGGAACAGCGTGCCGACCGTGGTGGCGTGGTGGATGCCGACGTAGAAGTCGGTGTAGTCGCCGATGCGGCAGGGCAGCCCCAGCTCGACGGTGTCGGCGGCGAACAGGGCCGCTCGCCACGCCTTCTCTTGCGTGCTGCCGCGCTGCAGCCCCTCAGACAAGGAGCGGCGCAAGGCACGCCGTTCGGCCGGTGCCATCGCCATCAACCGGTTCATGTCGGCGTGGTCTGTCAGCCCGGCAGCGCGCAGGTCGAGCACCTGGTCGCCGATGGCCACGCCGATGCGCCAGTGGTCATGGCCTGCGGACCGAAAGCGGCCGAAGGGCAGGTTCTGGACCGGGAAGTCGGTGTCCGCCGCGTTGGCCGACTCGACCCAGCTTTGCAGCGCCGGGTCATGGGTGGCGTCGATCATCATGTCGTGAAGCAGTCTTTCAGTCCGGCCCAGCAGTTGGCATAGTTTTCGTCGAACGCGCTGTGGCGTAGTGCGAACTCGGTCGGGTGAAAGCGCCAGCGGCTCTCGAACATGAAGGCGAGCGTGTCGTCGAGCTTGTGCGGTGCCAGCTCGGCGTTCGTTGCCTTGTCGAAGGCCTCGGTGTCGGGCCCGTGCGGCACCATGCTGTTATGCAGGCTCATGCCGCCGGGCTTGAAGCCTTCGGGTTTCGCGTCGTACTGCCCGTGCACCAGGCCCATGAACTCGCTCATCACGTTGCGGTGGTACCAGGGCGGCCGGAAGGTGTCCTCGGCCACCAGCCAGCGCGGCGGGAAGATCACGAAGTCGACGTTTGCCGTGCCGGGGGTATCGCTCGGGCTGGTGAGCACCGTGAAGATCGACGGGTCGGGGTGGTCGAAGCTGATCGAGCCGATGGTCATGAAGTGCGCCGTGTCGTACTTCACCGGCGCCAGGTTGCCGTGCCACGCGACGACGTTGAAGGGCGTCGTCGGTGAGTGCCCTTGCCACAGCGCGCCACCGTACTTGCGCACGATCTCGTAGCTGCCGGCCGTGTCTTCGAAGGCGGCCACCGGTGCTAAAAAGTCTCGTGGGTTCGCGAGCCCGTTGCTGCCGATCGGGCCGAGCTCGGGCAGCCGGAACGGCGCGCCGTAGTTCTCGCAGACATAGCCACGCGACGGCCCGTCGACCGCCACCTTGAATGCCATGCCGCGCGGCAGCAAGGCCACCTCGCCGGGTGCGACGTCCAGCACGCCGAACTCGGTCGTGAGAGTGAGCTTGCCCTGCTGCGGCACTAGCAGCAGCTCGCCATCAACGTTGACGAATGCGCGATCGGTCATCGAGCGGTTCGCAAGGTACAGATGGGCGGCCATGCCGGTCTGGGCGTCGGCGTCGCCGTTGACGACCACGGTGCGCAGGCCCTCGACGAAATCGGTCGGTGTGTCCGGGATCTCGACCGGGTGCCAGCGCATCGGGTTCGGCGGTGCCACGACACCATCGCGGGCGCCGGTTTTCAGGAAGGGTTGCTGAAGCGGCTCGAAGCCGCCGACCACCACCGACGGTTGGCGGCGATACAGCCAGCTGCGCAGGTTGGCGTGGCGCGGTGCGGTGAATGCCGTGCCCGAAAACAGTTCGGCATACAGGCCGTGCGGCACCTTCTGCGGGCTGTTGCGGCCCACCGGCAGCGCGCCGGGCACCGCCTCGCTCGCAAACTCGTTGCCGAAGCCGGCTTGGTGGCGTCGTGCGTTGTCATTCATGGCGGATTCTCTTCAGTCGAGTCGGATGTTGTTGGCCTTGATCAGTTTGCCCCAGCGCTCGCGCTCGGCCGCAGCGTAGGCCGCCATCTGCTGCGGCGTGCCGGGCAGCGCTTCGAGCGACAGGGTCTGGAAGCGGGCTTTCACCGTGGTCGAGTCGAGAGCCTCCTGCAGTGCCTTGCTCAGCTTGGCCACGACATCCGGGCTTGTGCCGGCGGGCACCACGAGACCTTGCCAGGCGAAGGCTTCGTAGCCGGTGAGGCCTTGCTCGGCGAGCGTCGGAATGTCGCCAAGCGTCTTGATCCGTGCGGGGCTTGCGACGCCGATCGCACGCAGCTTGCCCGACGCGATGTGCTGCTGCACGCTGGCGCTGTCCATCAGACCGAACGGGATTTGCCCACCCATCAGGTCTTGCACTGCCAACGCCGCGCCACGGTAGGGCACGTGCTGCAGCTTCAAGCCGGTGCGCTCGCGCAACAGCTCGGTGGCCAGGTGGTGCGGGCTGCCGGCACCGGCCGAGGCGTAGCTGACGCCGTCGGGCTGGCTCTTCACCCAGGCCACGAACTCCTTGAAGTCCTTTGCCGGGACTTGAGGGCTCACCACCAGGATCAACGGAAAGCGTGCCAGCAGGCCGATCGGGGTGAAGTCTTTCACCGGGTCGTAGGGCAGCTTGCTGAAGAGTGTGGGGTTCGCGGCAAGCGTCGCGAAATCGGCCGTCAGCATGATGTTGCCGAAGTCTTTCGACTTGGCCACGTAGTCGGCCGCGATGTTGGTTGCAGCGCCGGGCTTGTTGTTGACGATGATGTTGCGGCCGAGCGACTTGCTCATCGCCTCGGCCACCGTGCGGGCCACGGCGTCGGAGCCACCACCGGCGGCATAACCGACAACCCATTCGATGGGCTTGTCGCTCTGAGCGAGCGTGACGGAGGGAAGCAGCGCGAAGGGCGCGGCCGCCATTGCCAGAGCGAGCAGGCGGCGGCGTGCAGTGCGAGACGGGTTCATTGGAGTCCTTCCAAGGTCAGCGGTCGGTGGGGTTGTGGCGCGCGGCATCCAGCGCTTCGCGCAGGATGTCGATCGCGCCGATGTGATTGGCCAGCAGCAGGATCAGCCGCGCGTTCAGCGCGTGGCTTTCTTCGCTGGCCAAGTCCTTGTGGGCCTCGATCAGCGCTTCGTAGAAATCGTCGGGTGCGCTCAGGTTCGGCGTGGTGATGAGGGGCATTGCGGCTCCTTCAGTGGATTGCGAGCGCACGGTTCACGGCACGCCGGACGGCATCCGCATCGGGGTGGCGCCAGCGTGCGCAGACATGGTGGTCGGGGCGCAGCAACACGGCGTTGCCGGGTTGCAGGTCGTAGCGGTGGGCGACGAGCCCGTCCACGTCGACCAGCGCGGCTGTGATGTCAGCGGTGGTTGCGTTGGTGCCGGGCAGGGCAATCGTCAACACGCGCAGCGGCACGGGCAGGCGCATGTCGGACAGCCGAGCCGCCAGCGCAGCGCTGCCTTCGCCGGCAGCGAGCAGGAGCGTGAAGCCGGCACCCAACTGGCGCATCAGCCAGCCGCGTTGTGCGTTCGGCAGCTGCACCGGCGCATCGGCGGCCGCCGCACCGGGCAGCATGCGGCCCTCGAAGCGGTCTACGTCCGGCGTGTTGAGCGACGAGCCGTGCAGCGTGGCGGGCACCGACAGGCGGCCGCTGTTGACCAGCGTGCGCGCGAAGGGGTGTTGCTTGGACAGCTGCAGCACCGCGTCGCGGAAGAGCCGGCTGATCTCGCTCTTGGGCGTGATGAAGTCGGTTGCCCGCGTGGAGTTGAGGATGTTCTCGTCCGCGGCGTACTCGCGTTCCTCGGCGTAGCTGTCCAGCAGCGAATCGCCGGCCGCGCCGCGCAGCACCGCATCGAGCTTCCACGCCAGGTTCTCGGCGTCTTGCACACCCGAGTTCGCCCCGCGCGCACCGAACGGCGACACGCCATGCGCCGAGTCGCCGGCGAACAGCACCCGGCCGAGGCGGAAGCGGTCCATGCGCAGGCACGAGAAGGTGTAGACGCTGGCCCATTCCAGCTCGAACGGAACCTCGCGGCCGAGCGCCTGCCGCAGCATCGCGTCGACGCGCGGCTTGATCTTCTCCGGCTTCTTCTCTTCGTCGGGGTCGGCATCCCAGCCGAGCTGGAAGTCGATGCGCCAGACGCCGTCGGGCTGGCGGTGCAGCAGCACGCTCTGGTTGGGGTGGAACGGCGGGTCGAACCAGAACCAGCGCTCGGCGGGGAAGGCGGCTGCTTCACGAGGGCTTGCGCCGGGCTCGGGGCGATCGGTCGCGAGGCTGTCGGCCTGCATGCGGATGTCGGCGATCAGGAAGCGGTCACGGAAGGTGCGGCCCTTGCTCTCCTGGCCCAGCAGCGCGCGCAGCCGCGAACGGGACCCGTCGCAGGCGACCACGTGGTCGGCGGCAATCGTGTAGCGGCCGTCGGGCGTGTCGATGCCGAGGCGCACGCCGTCGGCGTCTTGTTCGAGCGCGACGACGTCGTTCTTCCAGCGGATCTCGATGTTCGGCAGCTCGGCGGCGCGCACCGCGAGAAAGGCCTCGGCGTAGTACTGCTGCAGGTTGATGAACGCCGGTCGCTCGTGTCCCGGTTCGGGCAACAGGTCGAAGCGGTAGAGCTGTTCGTCGCCGAAGAAGACCCTGCCCACGTTCCAGCCCACGCCCTTGGCGCACATGGCGTCGCCGACGCCCAGGCAGTCCCATATTTCGAGCGTGCGCTTGGCAAAACAGATCGCACGCGAGCCGGTGGACAGCTTGCTGTCGTTGTCCAGCAAGAGCACGCGCTGGCCGCGTTGCGCGAGGTCGATCGCAAGGCTCAGGCCGACCGGGCCGCCGCCGACGACAACCACCGGGTGCCGCACCGGGGCGGCCGCGTCCTGGTCGATCGAACGTCGGTAGTCGAACTCGTGGGACTGGATCGACCGGCCGTCCGAACCGTAGCCGAGAGAGGCGCGCGCCATGCTCAGCCCTCCAGCGTTTCCCACATCTGGCGGTCGCGTTCGGCAGTCCAGACGCGCGGGTCGCGGAACTGTGTGGCCTCGTCGTACGCGCGGGTCACGTCGAACGGCATGCAGTGGTCGAAGATCACCCACGAGCCGTACTTCGGCTGCAGGGCGGCGTAGGTTTCCTTGTAGACGGTCTTCAGATCCTTGCCGGCGGCAGTTGCCTTCTGGACGTTGGCGTACAGGTCGCTGACGAAGTTGCGCGTGGCGTCCAGGCCTTGCTGCACCTGGGCCTCGCCCTTCAGCGCGGGGCCGCGGCCCGGCACGAGCGCGAGCGGCTTGAGGGCAGCGATGTTGGCCAGCGTCTGCGGCCAGTCGCTGAAGTAGGCGTCGCCGGCGTAGGGTGTGGCGTCGAACTCGACCAGGTCGCCGGACAGCAGCGTGCGCTCCTGCGGCAGCCACACCACCGTGTCGCCCTTGGTGTGGCCGCGGCCGAGTTGCAGCAACTGCACCTCGAGCTTGCCGAGCCACAGGGTCATCTTGCCGGTGAAGGCGATGGTCGGCCACGTCATGCCCGCAGGCACCGTCTCGACGTTGCGAAACAGGCGCGGGAAGCGGCCGATCTCGCTGGCCTTGTCGGCCTCCCCGCGCTCGACGATCAGGTCGTAGGTGTCTTGGCTGGCGAGGATCTGCTGCGGCTGGTAGGCCGAGGCACCCAGTACGCGCACTGCGTGGTAATGCGTCAGCACCACGTACTTGATCGGCTTGTCGGTCACCTCGCGGATGCGGCGGATCACGTCGGCGGCCATGGCAGGGGTGGCCTGGGTGTCGGCCACGAGTACGGCGTCGTCGCCGATCACGATGCCGGTGTTCGGGTCACCCTCGGCGGTGTACGCCCAGGCGTGCTCTGAAAGCTGGGTGAAGCTGACCTTCTTCTCTTCCAGGTCGGCCTGGGATGCAAACTTCTTCGGAGCGGTCATGGGTACCTCGTATTCGTAATTGACAAATGAGTTTGCAGTATAGGTTTTGAGTTTGCGTTTGGCAAACAAGTTTGTGTAGGGCAAAATCGATCCATTCACGGAGGCCCATTCCTTATGCAAGACGAGGTTGAGAAAGACCCCGGACAACGCGCCGTGCAGTCGGTCGAAGTCGGCGGCCGATTGCTGCTGGCCCTGGCGGCGTACCACGGCCCGATGAACCTGAAGGACCTCGCCGCCCAGGCCGGCCTCACGCCTGCGCGCGCTCATCCCTACCTGGTGAGCTTCGGCAAGCTCGGCCTGATCGAGCAGGACAAGCTCAGCGGCCGCTATGCCCTCGGCCCGTCTGCGTTGCAGGTGGGGCTGGCCAGCTTGAGTCAGCTCGACCCGGTGCGCGTGGCGGTGCCGGTGGCCGAAGAGCTGGCCTCGTCCACCGGGTTCGCGGTGGCGCTGGCGCTGTGGGGCAACCTCGGGCCGACGGTCGTTCGCATGATCGAGGCGCGTCAGCCGCTGCTGGTGGCCATGCGCTCCGGCACGGTGATGTCGGTGCTCGGCACGGCCACCGGGCGCGCATTCGCCGGCGCCTTGCCTGAAGACCGCGTGGTCGGCGTATCGACCGGCGCAGTGGGCGACGAACCCGGCCCTGCCATCGCGTACTCAGCGGCCGAACTCAAGGTGCTGCGCCAGGCCAGGCAAGACCTTCGCGCACACGGTCTGGTTCGCGCAGAGGGCCGCCCGATCCCAGGCGTCAATGCCTTCAGCGCACCGGCGTTCGACCACGAAGGCCAGGCTGCAATCGTTATCACCACGCTGGGTCACCAGGATCACTTCCCGAGCGACTGGAACTCGTCGGTGGCAGACGCGGTGCGCGCTGCCGCGGCCCAGATATCGGTAGGCCTGGGCTGGCGAGGCAGCGCAGCCGGGGGGCAGGCGGCTTCGAAACGCGGCTGAAGCAGTTTCGTTTGTGGGCACACGGCTTGCCTCGTCAAGCCATGCGTGACTACTTGGTATTCGTCAGAGCCGGAAAGACTTCGCTGCATCCCCAGTGGCTGGCTGATGATCCCGACCGCAATTGGGACTGCTGCGTCAATGCCTGGGGTGACCAGGTGCCTGAGCGCCCAGGGGCCGAGGCGGAGTGGCATGAGACCGGAGGCTTGAACAAGTTCATCGGCTTCCAGGAGATCTTTCCGCGATTGCTCGCGCGCTTCTCGCACCGGTACGTGCTGATGCTCGACGACGACCTGGAGTTCACGCCCGGGGACATCTCGCGCTTCTTTCGCTACTGCGAAACGCATCGCCTGAACCTGGCCCAGCCGGCGATCCGGCTCGGCAGCCACGCCAATCACGCGATCAACATCTGCAACCCGCTGTGCGAGGTGCGCCGGGTTAATTTTGTTGAAGTCATGGCACCGTGTTTCGACCGCGTGACCGTGGAGCGCGTCATGCCAACGCTCTCGCTCACGATGTGCACCTGGGGCATCGACTGGGCTTGGGCGTCCATCCTCTCGCCCCATGGCCGGCTCGCGGTGGTCGATTCGGTGGCCATGCACCACACCAAGCCCATGGACATAACGGGCGGCCCGTTCTACCAGCGCTTGAAGAGCATGGGCATCGACCCTGCGCAGGAACTCGCCTGGGTCCACAAACGCTATCCCATTCGCGAGCCGATGCACACGCTGCAGGGCGGCCATGTCTACCGCTGGCCGCTCCCCGACACGGTGAACGCAGCGCTCGTGGCCGGCCTGGAGCGGCACAAGCTGTGGCTGCACCTGAGGCTCGGCGGCACGTACGCACAGCAAACGCCGCCACCGAAACACGTGCCCGAGGCGAAGCCCGTGGGGCAGGTGTCTACCTCCGATTCCTCGGGCTGAGGCCGCAGCGGCGCTCATGCGCAGATTGCCGCAAATGGATCGAAATGCGGAAGTGCAGGTCAGTTGCCGATAGGTTCGGCGGTATGCGGCGAGTACGCGTAGCTGACAAGGACGATACGTATGTCCACTCGCGCCGCCGGCCAATCGGAACATCGATTGCCTGAAAGGTGACACGCCAACGCGATTGCCTGCCATGCACAGACGACATCTCGTGATCCCGCGCGTGGGGCGCAACTCTCTTCACCCACACTGGCTGGAAGGTGCACCCCGACGCAACTGGGATCTGCACCTCTGCCCATTCGAACCCCTGGCGATCGATGCGCGCGCCAACTGCACATCCAGCGAGGTGATCCCTGGGCCCAAATGGGCGGGCCTGCGCGAGTTGCTCCATGCGTGGAACGGCTGGCGTGATTACGACTACATCTGGCTGCCCGACGACGATGTGCTGACGACGGCCGCGAACATCAACCGCTTCTTCTCGACAGCGTCTGCGCTGCAATGGGAGCTGTGCGCGCCGGCGCTGCACGAGGACTCCTACTACGCGCACTACAGCACCATGCGCAATCGCAATTGCACCGCGCGGCGCGCGGGCTTCGTCGAGATCATGGTGCCGTGCTTCAGCCGTGCGGCGCTCGAGCGCCTGCTGCCCACCCTGTCGCTGAGCACCACCGGCTGGGGCTGGGGCCTGGACTCGGTGTGGCCCAAGCTGCTCGACTACCAGCGCATGGGCGTCATCGACGACACGCCGGTGCTGCACACGCGGCCGGTCGGCGCGTTCCGCGACCCCGAGCTCGGGGAGCGTGTGCTCGCCGAATCGGACAGGCTGCTGCGCGACCACGCGTGCTGCCAGGTGCACCGCGTGTTCGAAGCCATCGGCCCCGACCTGCGGCCGATGGAACTCGACCCCACAGAGCTGATGGCGCTGCTGGCCGACGGCTGGCAGTACCTGGTGCCCACCAACCCGGTGGTGTTGCCGTGGATCGTGCAGTCGCAATCGCCGCAGAACGGCTGGCCGGAGTACCCGGTGGCTGGCACGCCCACGCGCGCCGTGCAGCGCGACGAACCCGTGCAGGCGGTCGCGTGAGGGGCTCTGTGCAAGGTGCAGCGCCTTCCCGTGGCGCGGCTCGCCTGCGGCCACGCGGTGCCACTACAGGCTACTTGTCGCTTGCAGGTTTGCATGCGCTTCCGCCGGACGTGCGGCGACCGCGCTATGACGTGGCCGCGCTGCGCACGGGCATCCTGCACCTCGGCTGCGGGGCCTTCCATCGTGCCCACCAGGCGTTCATCACTCAGCGTGCGATCGAGGCCGAGACCGGCCTCAACGGTGTGCCGCCGCCGTGGGGCATTGCGGCGGCGAGCCTGCGCACGGGCGGTGTCATCGCCGGGCTTGCACGGCAGCAAGGCCTGTACACCGTGGTCGAGCGTGGCCCGGGCGGGTCGACGGCCGAGGTGGTGGGTGCGCTGCGCGAGCCCTTGCATGCCCAGCGTGACGCCGAGCGCCTGCTGGGCTTGATCCTCGATCCGCGTATGCAGCTGGTCACGCTCACCGTCACCGAGTCGGGTTACTGCGCAGAACCATCGAGCGGGCGGCTCGATGCGAACGACCCCGAGATCGAAGCCGACCTGCAGGGTCGCCGGCCGCGCAGCGTGCCGGGCCTGCTGGTCAAGGCGCTGCAGCTGCGCCGTACTGCCGGACTCGCGCCGCCGGTGCTCATCTCTTGCGACAACGTGCTCGGCAACGGCCGCCTGCTGCGGCAGGTGTGCCTCGACATGGCGGGGCTGCAAAGCGATGCCTTGGCGAACTGGATCGAGTGCCATGTGCAGTTCCCGTGTTCCATGGTCGATCGCATCGTGCCGGCCACGACCGACGATGACCGCGAGCTGGCCGCCGAGCTGATCGGCCGCGACGATGCTGCGCCCGTGACGACCGAGCCGTTTTGCCAATGGGTGATCGAGCGCTTCGACGGGCCCAGGCCGTTCTGGGAAGCGGCGGGCGTCGAGTTCGTCGACAACGTCGCGCCCTGGGAGACCTCGAAGCTGCGCCTGCTCAACGGCGGCCACCTCGCCATCGCCTGCCTGGGCCTGCTCGCCGGCTTCACGACGGTGGCCGAGGCCATGGGCGAACCCGCGCTGTCGGCCTACGCCTTGCGGCTGCTGATCGATGAGCAACGCCTCACGCTGCCGCCCAGCGACCACGACATTCGCGCCTATGCGCACCAGCTGGTGGCGCGCTGGCGCAACCCGGCCATCGCACACGAGCTCGTGCGTGTGGGCCGCAACGCCTCGGGCAAGCTGCACACGCGCCTGCTCGCCGGCTTATTGCTGCACCTCGACGCGGGCAGGCCGGCGCCGCTCACGGTGCTGGCAGTGGCCTCATGGATCTGGTGTGCCAGCGGCCGCGACCGGTTTGGCAAGGCGCTGTTGGCGCATGACCATCTGCAGCTCGATCTGCTGCGGCTCGGCCGCGACTCGGGCGGCGATGCGCATCAGCTCGTGCAGGGGTTTCTCGGGTTGCGCAAGGTCTTCGGCGACCAGTTGCCGATGCATCAGGGCTTTGTGAAGCAACTGGTGCAGGCAGTGCGCTCTTTGCAGCAAGATGGCGCTCTCGGCGCCGTGAGCGCAGCCCTGAAGAGAACCCCCCACTCGTGAGCTCCATCGACTGCCATCCCATCCCCCCCTTCGACGCCGTGCTGTTCGACATGGACGGCCTGCTGATCGACAGCGAGTCAATCGCGCTGCAGGCGATGCAGGCTGCAGCGCTGGAGCAGGGAATCGACATGCCCATCGAGCTGCGGTTCCAGATGATCGGCATGCCGGCAGACGGTTGCCGCAAATTGGTGGCCGACCGGTACGGCAACGCCGTCGCCATCGAGCCGCTGTTCGCAGCCGCCACGCGCCACCTGGAGGCCTTTGTGCAGGCGGGGCAGCTGCACCTCAAGCCGGGTGTCGAAGCCATGCTCGCCCTGCTGGATCGGCTGCGCGTGCCGCGTGCCGTCGCCACCTCGTCAGGGCAGCGGCGAGCACACCATCATCTGCAGTTGACGGGCATCTTCGATCGCATGCAGGCGGTGGTGACGCGCGACGACGTGGCCCGCGGCAAGCCTCACCCCGACCTGTTCCTCGAGGCCGCACGGCGCCTCGGGGTGCCGCCGGCACGTTGCCTGGCCTTCGAAGACTCGTACAACGGCGTGCGCGCTGCGGCCGCCGCCGGCGTGCCTGTGGTCATGGTGCCCGACCTTCTGCAGGCCACGCCGGAGATGCACGCCGTGGCGCTGAGGGTGTTCCGGTCGTTGCACGAGGTGCTGCCCTGCATCAGCGACCGGCAGCCTTTGCCCTTGGCGGCAGGCGCAGGCTGACAAGAACGCATGGCCGGGGCCATTGCGCGTCTTGCCCGCATCACCCGGCACGCGCGGTGCGAGAGCTGCGCCGCCGTTCCGACAGGCGGCCAAACGGGAACACGCTGCCGACCAGGCCGCCCACCGACGACAGCTGGTTGACGGTGCGCAACGCCTCCAGCCCCATCTCGCGGATGACCAGCCGCTCGCTCACCTCGGCCCCCTCGCGGATGCGCGACACCGCGTGCATGACGTACAGCCCCAGCAAGGCCGAGAGAGCGAAGAGAAACTCCCAGTGCGCAAAGCTCAGCGCCGAGACCTCGTTGACGTGGTTGGGCGACACCCAGCGCACCACCAGCGACAGCTTGCGCTCGCTGAACCACTGCGCGAGCGCGCCGCCGACGAGTGGGGCCATGCCGCCAGCCGCCGCACCGACGAGGCCGATGGCCGCCAGATAAGCGGTGGCGCTGTCGCGCGGTGCGAGCTTCATGCCGAGGTTGCCGGTGGCGAGCCCGATGCCGCCGCCCGCCACGCCCATCAGCACGTGCAACACCAGCAACAAGGCCACTTGCACCGCGTGCGGAACCTCCTTCGGCACGAACACCAGCCCCAGCGTGCAGGCGAAGTACAGCGGCACCGCCACCGCCAGGATCGACTTGTTCGACAGGCGGTCGGACACACGGCCCCACGACAACAAGGTGGCCGCATTGGCGAGCTGGCTCGCCACCCACAGGCCTGTCACCGTGGTGAGGCCGTAGCCGAGCTGGCGAATGAGGTAGACGGCAAGGAACGGCGCGACCAGGTTGCTCGCGAGGTTCCAGCTGCCGAGCGTGAGCAGCAAGCCGCGGAAGCCCGGGTCGGTGAAGGGCGCCTTGAGCTGATCGCGCAGGCGCCGCGTCGGCCCGCCTTGCTCCATCACCGGTTCGGGGCAACGCCAGAGGTAGTAGGAGCTCATCAGCCCTGCAAGGCCCGCCACGCCGAAGAAGATCGAGAACGCGAGCATGCGATCGCCAAGCGGCGGGTGCTCCGCCAATGCACCGGCACCGAGGGTGCAAGCGCACGCGATGCCGGTGGCCCACAGCAGCCTTCGCGAGAAGAACGCGCCCAGTTCGGCCGGCGGCAACAACTGGTGGAACCAGGAGTTGATGGCACAGGCCGCCACCGCGCCCATCATCGCGATGACGGCCTGCGCTGCGATCAGCGCAGCCAACCGACCATCGACCGGTAGCACCATGGGCAGCAACGCCAGCAGCAGGATCAGCACACGCGCCACCGCAAGGGTCGGGATGCCGATCAGCTTGCGCGCGCGCAGCCGCTCCACCAAAAAGATCGTCGGCAGCTGCGCCGCCTGGGCGAGGAATGGAATGGCGCCGAGCAGCCCGATGGCCCGCGGGCCGGCACCCAGCTCGAGCGCAAAGGCCACCAGCACGATGCCGCCTGAGAACGCCCCCGTCATGCTTGCCCAGGCCGCGTCGGCCACGAGCGCACCTTTGCCAACCTGCAGCTCCTGGGGGCTGACATGGAGCGAGGGCCGCAGGCTCATGGGTGGCGGGCGGCCGGGATCGCGAGAGGTGGCAATGGCATAGCGGAATGCGAGGCAATCGGCGTTCCCCGTCCTTCACACCCTTGGCGAGATCGACGCTTGACGCGGTCGCAGGTGCGAGCGCAGCTGGAACGCGGGTTGCCGGTTTCGTCGCCATCGCGGCACGCCTCTACGGAACCCACCGCCATGACCGCCCCGCCACGCCGCGCTGCAATTGCCGCCCTGGTGGCCATCCTGCTGCTGACCCTGGCCGCGCTCCCGGCTGCCGCTGGAGCGAACGAGTCAGCAGCGCCTTCGGGTCTGTGCCTTCAATAGCACCACGGGGTGCCGACGAAACGCACGCTCCATTCATCGGCCAGGACAGCCAAGAGCTCGTCTGGCTGGATCGGCTTGAGCAGGTGTCGGTCGAACTCCGAACTGCTGACCATGTCGCGAGGCGTGCCTGTCGTCGCAATGATGACGCGGCGCATGCCGTCTTCATTGACGCGCAGGTGGCGCGCCACGTCGGCGCCGTGTACGCGCGGCAGATGCAGGTCGAGCAACACGAAGTGGGGGTCGAACTGAGCGGCTGCTGCCAGCCCGTTGGCGCCGTCGTTCGCGCAACGGGTGTCGTAACCGCACTGCCTGAGCAAGGCCTCGAAGGACTTTGCGGAGTCGATGTCGTCTTCGACGATCAGCACCCTGGGCACCACTGAACGCGGTTCACGTTCTGGGGAGAGCTGCTTTCTCAAACGGGCATTCAAGGCCGTGCTTTTTTCCATCGACATGAGGCCTCCTCATCATCAGCCACCAGCAACTGGCGTACCCGCGCATGTGTGCGCCGCAACAGAACGACGCGAGAGCGCCAGCTCGCCCCTGGCTGGAAGCGCGGTGATTCTGCTCCGGTTCACGTCCCTGGCGTTGGAGGGGAGAAGCGTGCTTTGAAGGCGGCCTCGCCAGACGAAGCAAGGCACTCCGGCCGACCGAATAAGGAACGAGTTGCCGCAATTGCGGAGGACTCGACAGGCAGCCCGGCGCAGTGGAAAAACGCAACCGCAACGATGCCAACGACCAGGCACGCGCTGCTGGTCTCTTCGAGGCTGATGCGGTCTTCATGACGGCATTCAAGCGCGTTCAAAGCGCGTTGATGAAGACCCGGCGTACCTCGGAGGCCCCGATCAAGCTGGGCTCGATCGTCCGCGTGAACCAGTCGGGTCGCCCGCGCAGAAAGTGCGCGTGCAGATCGACGAGCCGGTCACCTGGCCGCTGCCCGGCGACGGTGGCGATCACGGCATTCACCCGCGCGTGATTGCGCCGCGCCACGCTTGCCGGCACGCCGAGAAAGTTCTGCGAGTCGTCGCCGAAGGTGGGGTCGTAGACCGTGCCCAGCAGCAGCGGGCCGACGGGCAGCTTGGTGACGAAGCGTCGCAGCGCCGCCTCGAACGAGCGGAGCCCATTGCCTGTGTCGGCCGCCAGGCCGACCAGCAGGTCGTTGCCGCCGATGGTCAGCAAGGCGGCGCAATGGCCGTCAGGCTGAAGACCATCGAGCTGGCGCAGCAGGTCGTCGACCGTGCTGCCGTCGACCGCACGGTGGGCAAGCCGGGCTGGGCCGCGCGACTGCAGGTCGCGGCCGATGAACTCGGGGAACAGGCCATCGTCGTTGCGAACGATGAGCTGGCCGGCGTCGAGCCCGTGGTCGTTGTAGCGGCTGCTGTCGAGAATCGAATCGCCGAAGGTGTAGAGGGTGAACATCGCAGGCTTCGCCGAGGCGGCCGAGGTCAGTGAAGCCGCGAGCGTAGCGGCCATCCAGTGGCGTCGGCTCGGTGAATGTGGCGACGTGTTCATGTCCTCTCGACGGCGGGCGTGGCGCCACCTCACGCCGGTGGAACCCGAGGTCACTCGCCCGTTTTGCGGGGTTGGCCAGCGTCGTCAGGTTGCGAACCCAGCACGGTCTCGGAGACTGCGCGCCCCAGTGACTCCAAGGGACCCTCGTCTTCGGCTGGCGCCTCGTCGGCTGTGTGCGCCTGGGCTGCGGGCGCCGTTCCCGTACGGGCCTGCAATTCCTCAATGCGGCGCGACGCTTCGGCCTTGGTCAAGGTCTCGTCGAATGCGGATGGGTCGTGGGCCTTCTCGCTCAGTGTCTTCAGATACGAGCGCTGAGCGCCTGTCATGGGCTCGTTGCCGGTGACCCAATCGGCGGGGTCTTTCTCCATGTTGTCCAGGGGCGCTTGAGCTTGCGTGCGTTTGTCGGTCATGGCTGCTCCTTCGCGTTCATCGAGCAAGGCGCGTTCCTTTTTTGGGTCGGTGGCTCACCCCTTACTCGCGGCTGCGCTGTCGTGCAGGGGGAAGAATTTTCTGTAGCAAGGTGAGGCGGTGACCGAGGTACATCGCTTGCCCAACGCGATACGAGTCGGCCGCTTCGGGCCGAGATGGAAAGTACGTGCATGAAAACAGTGGTGGCATTTCAAGGGGGTGGGGCACTGGGCGCGTTTGGGTGTGGCGCCTGGTCGCGTCTGGCACCCTGGATGCAGGAACGCGGTGACGTTGTCGTCGCACTGGCCGGGGCTCCATCGGTGCAATCAACGCAGCGGTGGTCGCGCATCACCTTGATGAGCCGGACTGGGGAGTGAACGCACTCGAGAGGCTGTGGCGCGAAGACATCGCGACGCCGTCCTGCTCATTCTTCGGGTGGTCGCCCATCGCGAACGGGTGCGAAGCAGCGGCCGCGTCGACCCCGGCGAGCCGTTTCAACTCGTGACCATCGAGCAGCTGCCCAAGGTGTTGCACCGGCTGCCGAGCTCCGGTGTGGAGATTTCCTACCGCGTGTTCAATCTGCTGCAGATCGGCAAGCTGGCGCCCTCTGAACTGGACGACACGGCCATCATCGGGCGATGGATTCGCATCGCACGGGAGCCGTTGCCGCACGACGCTGTTTCGGGCCAGTTCGATTACTCGCCGGAGCGGGTCGACGAGCTGATCGCCCAAGCCGATGAGCTTGCGCGTGACGCGCTCGAGGGGCTGCACGACTCGGTGCTGACCTACGAAGCCCCCGCTGCGCAGCAGCCGCCGAGAAGCCGTGTGCGATCGATTGCCGGCTCGCGACCTGTTGCGACATGAGCACGCCGCCTGAAGGCGCTGTGGTTTGCAAGATTGCTGAGATGCGGAAAGACCCCGGCATGGGCAGACGCGTAAAAGTCCAGATCGCCTGGTCGTGAACCACACGTGAGACCCGGCCGCTCGGCTTCCATGGAACGCCGTTTGCCTCCGCAGCAAATCGAAAGGTGTTCTTGCGCGGCGGCTGGTTCTCTCACCATGCGTCTGCGAATGACTGGTGTGAGATGCAAAGAATCATCGTGATCGGAGCCGCAGCGGGCGGTGGTCAGGCGCTGATGCAGTTGACGGCCGGGCTTCCTGCAGACTTCCCCTTGCCTGTGCTCGTGGTGCTGCATGTCGGCCCCCATCCCAGCCTGCTCCCGACTCTGCTGTCGCGGACCTGCCGGCTGCCGGTGTCGCATGCGGTGCATGGCGAAGCCATCGAAAGCGGACACATCTACGTCGCCCCGCCGGACCATCATCTTCTGGTGGAAGACGGCCGCACGGTGCTGACCCGCGGGCCCAAGGAGCACCACACCCGGCCTGCCGTCGACCCTCTGTTCCGGTCCGCGGCACTCGCCTATGGCCGAGGTGCGATCGGCGTCGTCCTGACGGGCCAGTTCGACGATGGCACCGGCGGCTTGCAGGCGATCAAGCGAGCCGGTGGCACGACGGTCGTGCAGGACCCGGACGAGGCGTTCGTCAGCAGCATGCCGGAGAGCGCTCTGCGGCATGCAGAGATCGATCACTGTGTTTCGTTGGCTTTGATGCCAGCGCTTTTTGCGTCACTTGCCAGCCAAGAGATGGCCGCTCCTGACATCACTGTTTCGGAGGCCAACTTGGACCATGAACATGAACTGAGCCTGCGCAGGGGCAATGCACTCGAGCACCTGCGAGCCATCGCGAAACCCACCACCTTCGCCTGCCCGGACTGCCACGGCGGCCTATGGGAGATCCTGGACTCCCGCCCGCAGCGATACCGATGCCACACCGGTCACGCGTTCACCCTGCGCACCCTCGAGCAGGCCATGTCCGAAGGGGCCGACGACGCAATTCAGAATGCGCTGCGGGCCCTGCAGGAAAAGCAGCTCCTTCTTGAGCACATGGCCGAGGTGGAACGGGCCGACGGATCAA
This sequence comes from Rhizobacter sp. P2_G4, assembly GCF_056403575.1. NCBI lineage: Bacteria > Pseudomonadati > Pseudomonadota > Betaproteobacteria > Burkholderiales > Sphaerotilaceae > Rhizobacter > Rhizobacter sp. P2_G4. The sequence continues at coordinate 1,129,328 of NZ_JBFUFG010000002.1, forward strand.
ATGCCGCCGCCGCGGCGGCCATCGAAGCCGCTGCGAAGCGGTTGAAGCGCCAGGCCGAAGTGCTGCAAGAGCTGGATCAGGACACGGACCCGCCCGCCTTGCAGGCTTAGCGAGGTTGGGGTGTCAGCGCTGCAGGAAGCGCGGCACGGTCAGCGAGCCGAGCAGGCTGCCGACGCGGTTCATCACACCGGCGCGCGGCGCGGCTGCGGCAGCCACCTTGTCGAGTTGCTCCAAGGTTTGATCGCGGTTCAACGACAAGGAAACTTGCGCGGGCCGGAGGCTTTCGAAGCGTGCGCTGTCGGGTGCAGGCACGGGTGCCACGGGCGCCGCGGCGGCTTCTGTGCGCGGTGCGGGTCGCAGGATGGGTTGCAGCCACTCGATGATGGGCTGCCACTGGTCGAGGTCGTCCTGGACCTTGGCCGGGGGCAGGTCGAAGAGGGTGAGTCCGCGTTCGATGCAGCGCACGTAGTTCTGCGTTTCGCGCAGCACGCCGAGGAACGGCAGCTTCTGCTGCTCGGCCCAGGCATGCAGAACTTCACCGGCCTTGGTGCGCGCATCGAGCCGCATGCCGATGGCGGCCACCACGCAGCGGCCGCTCGCAATGCGCGGCAGCGTCATCATCTCGGCATAGCAGGCGGCAGCGGATTCGCGGTCGAACACTGAGTTGCACACCGGCATCAGGATCGCATCGGCAAACATGGCCACGCGTGCGAGGTCGAAACCGCGCAGGCCGCCGGGCGTGTCGAGCACGACGTGCGATACGCCGGTGGGGGCGCGCAGCACGCTCTTGGGATCGACCGTCCAGCCGACGAGGGGCGAGCGGTTGGGTGTGACTTGCGTCGAGCGCAGCTTGAGCCAGGCTTGCGTGGATTGCTGCTTGTCGACATCGCCCAACATCACGGGCATGCCGTTGTGGGCGCAATAAGCTGCGAGGTGAGCGGCTAGCGTGCTTTTGCCGCTTCCACCTTTACGATTGACAACTGCTACGACGGGCATGACAACGGGTGTCCGGGAGGTCCGCCCTCGGCAGCTGCCGAAGAGCGCTTCATTACATCATCAAATACGGGGTTATCCCATAGGCGGCTGCCCGCGTAGCCGCGAAGTACTGCCGCGTTCAAGCTCACAGGTAACCACTTCTTTACAGATGACCCAGCACGAAGCCGATTCCCGTTACGCCTGGATGCGTTTGATGGTCACGCTGGCACTGATGACCATCGGCAGCGGCAGCATGTATGTGGTGGCCGTGGTGCTGCCGCCGGTGCAGGCCGAGTTCGGTATCGCCCGGGCCGATGCCTCGCTGCCGTACACGGCCATGATGATTGGCTTCGGCGTCGGCGGCATCCTGATGGGCCGGCTGGCCGACCGGTTCGGCGTGATGGTGCCGGTGCTCATCGGCACCGTCGGCCTGGCACTCGGCTTCGTGGCCGCGGGTTCGGCCAGCAACATCTGGGTCTTCTCGGCAGCGCACGGTGTGCTGCTCGGGCTGTTGGGCAGCTCGGCCACGTTTGCACCGCTGGTGGCCGATACGTCGCTCTGGTTCGTGCGCCGCCGAGGCATTGCGGTGGCCATCTGCGCCAGCGGCAACTATCTGGCCGGTGCGATCTGGCCGCCCATCGTGCAGCACTTCATCGAAAGCGTCGGCTGGCGTCACACCTACTTCGGCCTGGCGGCGTTCTGTGCGGTGACGATGCCGCTGCTCGCCCTGATGATGCGGCCGCGGCCTCCGGCGGCCGTGGTGGGCAAGTCTGCCGGCGCGCCGGTCGTGTCGTCCACACGGCCATTCGGTTTGCCGATGGGTGGCGCGCAGGCGCTGCTGTGCGTGGCCGGCGTGGCGTGCTGCGTGGCGATGGCCATGCCGCAGGTGCACATCGTGGCCTATTGCGGGGACCTGGGTTACGGCGCTGCGCGCGGTGCCGAGATGCTGTCTCTGATGCTCGCCTGCGGCATCGTGAGCCGCCTGGTGTCAGGGGCCATCTGCGACCGCATCGGCGGGCTGCGCACCTTGCTGCTGGGGTCGGTGCTGCAGGGTGTCGCCTTGCTGCTGTTCCTGCCCTTCAACGGGCTGGTGTCGCTGTACGTGATATCGGCGATGTTCGGCTTGTTCCAGGGCGGCATCGTGCCGTCGTACGCGATCATCGTGCGCGAGCACTTTCCGCCTGCCGAGGCCGGTGCCCGGGTGGGCACCGTGCTGATGTTCACGCTCCTGGGCATGGCGCTCGGCGGCTGGATGTCGGGCAAGGTCTTCGACTTGACCGGCTCCTACCAGGCCGCCTTCGTCAACGGCATCGGCTGGAACTTGCTGAACCTGACGATCGCGTCGCTGCTCTTGCACCGCGCGAGGCGCCAGCGTCAGGAACTGGCGGCCGCCTGAACCGGCTTCGGCCGCGGCAGGAAGCCGGTCGCGAGCGAGGTGCCGGCCAGGATGACGATGCAGCCGATCACCATCTGCGGCGTGAGCGATTCACCCAGGAAGATGGCACCCCAAGCCATGGCAAAGGCGGGGATCAGGAAGGTCACCGTGATCGCGTTGGCCGGGCCGATGTGGGCGATGAGGCGAAAGAACAGCACATAGGCGAGGCCCGTGCACACGGTGGCCAGCAGCGCCAGGTTGGTCCACGCAGCCACGCTCGGCATGGCCGCCGGCCACATCAGGAACGTGGGCACCGCCAGCACCAGGGCCGCGCCCAGTTGGCTGCCTGCGGCCACGGCCATCGGCGGCACGCCGGTGAGGTGGCGTTTGGTGAAGTTGGCCGAGAAGCCATAAGACAGCGCCGCCACGATGCAGGCCAGGGTGGCCAGTGCCACACGCGCGCCGTCCACATCGGCTTTCACGCTGGCCTTGGTGTAGGCGAGGCCGAACACGCCGACAAACCCGATCACGAGGCCCAAGGTGCGCAGGGACGTGAGCTTGTCTCGCAGCCAGAGCCATGCGATGGCGGCACCGAAGAGCGGTGTGGCCGCATTGAAGATCGAGCTCAACCCCGCACTGATCGTGAGCGCCGCGTAGCTGAAGCACATGAACGGCAGGGCGGAGTTGGTGATGCCCACCAGCAAAATCGGCCGCCAGTGCGTGCGCAGCGGCGCCATCTGCCTGCGCATCGCGAGCAGGGGCAGCAGCACGAGCGTCGCGCCGATCACGCGCATGCCGGCGAGCGGTGCGGCGCCGAACTCGGGCGCACCGACTCGCATGAAGAGGAAGGATGCGCCCCACACGGCGGCGAGCGTCAGCAATTCCAACAAGTCGGACCTTCTCACAGCACTCCTTCCAGCGTCAGCAGCGCGCGCTTCCGCTCCAGCCCGCCGGCGTAGCCTGTGAGGCTGCCGTTGGTGCCCACCACGCGGTGGCAAGGCACGATCACGCTGACCGGGTTGCGGCCGACGGCGGCACCGACGGCGCGTACGGCCAGCGGCGCACCGAGGCGGCGAGCAACGGCGGCGTAGCTTTGCGTGCCGCCTACCTCGATGCCGCACAACGCCAGCCACACGGAGCGCTGGAAGTCGGTGCCGTGCAAGTCGAGCGGTAGGTCGAACTGCGAACGGGTGCCGGCGAAGTATTCGGCGATCTGCTGGGCAGCCAGCTGCAGCAGCGGGTCGTCGGGCCGCTCGGGCGCATCCAGCGGCTCGGGGTGCCACTTCTGCGCTTCGAACCAGGCCCCGGCGAGGCCAAGCTCGGTACGGGCCAGCAGCATGGGGCCGAGCGGCGAGGGAAAGCGGGCTTGCGCGGTGCAGCGAGCCGCGATTTTTCTCGTGGGGGACGACGCAAGAGACGATGGAGTGAGTGACATGGTCAGGTCCTTCAGGTGAGGGTGTTCCAAAGCCGCAGCACGGCGTACGCGCGCCATGGCCGCCAGCGTTCGATCAGCGCATCGGCTTCGCGCTGGGTGGTGACGCCGAACAGCGGCTTCATCGCGTTCAGCACCGCCACGTCTTTGGGTGGAAAGGCATCGGGCCAGCCGAGCGCCCGCATCGCGATGTAGTGGGCCGTCCACGGGCCGATGCCGGGCAGGGCATGCAGTGCCTCGATCAGCGCCTCGGGTTGATGCTGCGTGTGCAGCTTTGCCGCGATCTCGGGCCAGGCCTGGGCGAGCGCGATGATGGCGCCGGCCCGCGTGCGGATGATGCCGAGTTCGGCGATGTGCTCGATGGGCGTCTGCGCGATCACGGCAGGCGACGGAAAGGTGTGCGAGATCTCGGGCCAGGGCGTTGCCAGCGGCTCGCCGAACCGGTCGACGAAGCGCTTGGCCAGCGTGCGCGCACCGGCCACGGTGACCTGTTGCCCGAGCACGGCGCGCACCACCATCTCGAACGCGTCCATGCTGCCGGGCAGGCGCAGGCCAGGTTCGCCGGGCAGGTCGGCCAGCGTGCTGTCGATGGCTTCGGGTGACGCGTCGAGATCGAGCCAGCGGCGCACCGCAGCCACCACGCGTGCGCTGTGCGGCGCCAGTGCGGGTGAGAAGCCGAGCCGCACGTGCGGCGCACGTGTCTCCGTCTCGGGCACGAACTCGGCCTCCAGCCAACCCGACGGTGGGGCGATGCTGCCCGCGCGCAAGGTGCGGCGGATGCGCATGCCGTCGACCATCTCGACATCGGGGATCGCGCGCTGGCCCTGAAACTTCAGCATCGATGCGATGTCGTACGGCGCCCGGTAGCCCAGCCGCACGTTGATGGCGTCGTCTGCTGGCGCGGCGTCTTCATCGACCTCTCCGCGCAGGCGGCTCGGGCTCATGCGGTAGCTCTCGGCGAAGGCGGCGTTGAATCGCCGCAGGCTCCGAAAGCCGCTGGCCAGCGCCACCTGGGCGACCGGCAGGCGCGTGTCCGTCAGCAATTGCTTGGCCAGCAGCAGGCGGCGCGTCTGCAGGTACTGCAACGGCGTCACGCCATGTTCGGTGGCGAAGATGCGGCGCATGTGGCGGTCGCTCACGCCGAGGTGATCGGCGAGGCCGGTCATCGAGAGCGCTTCTTCATCGCCGAGCCGGCTGTCGAGCCAGCTCGCGGCCTGGCGCGCCAGGGTGCGCGAGGCGTCCATCACCGTCCACGCCAGGCCGGGGCCGGGTGCCACTTCCGGGCGGCATTTCATGCAGGGGCGGAAAGCCTCGGCCTCGGCTTGCGCCGGGGTGTCGAAGAAGCGGCAATTCTCGCGGCGCGGTGTGCGCACCCGGCAGACGGGCCGGCAGTACACGCCGGTGGATGTCACGCCGACGAAGATGCGTCCGTCGAATCGGGCGTCACGGGCCTTGAAGACCTGGTAGGCAGCGTCTGCATCGAAGTTCATGAGGCCATGATAGGCACTGCGCCGAGTCCGACTCGCCGTTTTCGGACACGTGCCCGGCAGGTCTTTCAGACCTCCTGTGGCAACTCACATCGTCTTGAACAGGTGCACATAGGCCCGGCTGACCGGCAGCTCGGCCGCGTGGCCCTTGATGCGCACGAACAGGCGGCTTAGCTCGTCGCGGCGCGTGCCGTCCACGTGCTTCAGGTTGATGAGCGTGGAGCGATGGACTTGCCAGAACTGGTCGGGGTCGAGCTGGGCTGCCAGCTCGGCGATGGGCGTGCGGATCAGGTGCTCGCCCTGGGCGGTCTGCACGCAGGTGTACTTGTCGTCGGCGCGAAAGAACAGCACGTCGGCCACATCGATCTGATGGGTGACGTCGCCGCTGCTGGCGCGCACGTACCGCAGGCGCGCGGTCGGTGCTGCTGCGGCCGGCAGCAGGCGCTGCAGCACCGCCAGCAGCGCCGGGTTGTCAGCGGTCTGCGGTGCGGCAAGCACGCGGCGAACCCGCTCGATGGTCTGCGCCAGCCGCTCGGCACGCACCGGCTTCAACACGTAGTCGACGGCCTCCTGCTCGAAGGCCTGCACCGCGAATTCGTCGAATGCGGTGACGAAGACCACGCGCGTCTTGCCCTCGATGCCCTGTGCCACTTCCACCCCTGTGAGCCCGGGCATCTTGATGTCGAGGAAGGCCAGGTCGGGCTGGAGGGCTGCGATCTGCTCGGCCGCTTCGACGCCGTTGCGGGCTACGTGCACGATCTGCAGCTCGGGCCACAGCTTGCGCAGATGGTCGCCCAGGTAGCGGGCGAGGTGCGGTTCGTCGTCGGCGATCAGGGCAGTGGTCATGGTGTGTCGAGCGGCAGTGTGAGGGTGGCGCGTACGCCGGTCGGCGCGGCTGGGGCGATGTCGAGCCGGGCTTCGCTTCCGTGGCGGTTCAGCAGGCGTTCGCGGATGTTGTTGCAGGCAGTGCCGGTGCTGCCCGTGCGCTGCCGCGGAGCCCGCCGGGCGTGTTCGTCGGTGGGCAGGCCGAGGCCGTCGTCTTGCACCGTGATGACGAGGCGCCCGTTCTGCAATGCGGCCGCAATCGTCACCTCGCCGCCTTCCATCTTGGGCTCGAGCCCGTGGACGATGGCGTTCTCGACCAGCGGCTGCAGCGTCAACGCGGGCAGCCGCGCACGGCGCAGCTCGTCGGGCACGTCGATGCGGTAGCGCAAGCGGTCGTCCATGCGGATGCTCACCACATGAAGGTAGGCGCCGACGAGCGCCAATTCGTCGCCGAGCGTGTGGCCCTCCTGGCGCAGGCTGCCGAGGGAGGATCGCAGGTAGTCGACGAATGATTCGAGCATGGCGCGCGCGCGTGGCGTGTCGACTTCCATCAGGCTGACCACGTTGGCCAGCGTGTTGAACAGGAAATGCGGCTCGATCTGGCCCTGCAGCAACCTGAGCCGTGCGTCGGTGGCGCGTCGTTCGGCATCGAGTTCGCGGTGCTTCAGCCCGAAGTAGACGAAGAACGCGCCGCAGATCAGCAGCACGATGGCGAAGGAGCCGGCCCACGCACTGGGGCGATGCGGTGGCAGGAATTCGCTGAACGTGCCGAACACGAGCCACATGCCGATGGGCCACCCGATGACCAGGCCGGCAGCGGGGACGAGCGTGAAAAACAGGCTGCGTAGGCGTTTCGGCAGGCTGCGCAGCCGCTGCACGCCGATCAGCCACCCGCTCAGATCGAGCAGCAGGTGGATCGTGTAGCTCACGAAGACGCTGACGACCAGGTTCTGCAGGTACGACGACCACAGCTCGCTCGCCAGCACGTCCAGAGAGCGGATTCGCCCTGCATTGACGGCCACGCCAAGCACGGTGAAGACGATCGCCACGACGGCCCCAAAGACGAAGGTCCAGACGTACTGCAGCCACCGCGGGCCCACGTGCCGGAAGTCCTGGCTGTACCAGGAGTGCCAGGAGGCCAGGAGCAAGGCTTTCGTGTTCATGGGCACCCAGTTTAGGCAGGGCAAGTCGTGGATTTTCGGGCTGGCCGACGAATCGACAGACCGGCCGACGAATCGCTGTCAAGCGGCAGGGAGCGTCTCTACAATCCGCCCACCCTCAGCTCAGGAGCGTCCACCCATGCAAGTCACTGCGTCCAACTTCAAAGCCTATGACATCCGCGGCATCGTCGGCAAGACGATCGACGAGGCGTTTGCTGAACATCTGGGGCGTGCCTTCGGCAGCGCTGCCAAGGTGGCGGGCGAGAAGGCAGTGGCGGTGGGGCGTGACGGTCGCTTGTCGGGGCCAGGCCTGGTGGCTGCGCTGATCAAGGGCTTGAAGTCGACCGGGCTCGACGTCGTCGACCTTGGCGCCGTGACCACGCCGATGCTGTACTACGTTGCGGCCACGCGCGGCAAGCACGGCTGCAACAGCGGCATCCAGGTGACGGGCAGCCACAACCCGAAGGACTACAACGGCTTCAAGATGGTGCTCGCCGGCCGCGCGATCTACGGCGAGGAGATCCAGGCGCTGCGCAAGCGCATCGAGGCCGAAGACTATGTGACCGGCACCGGGCGCTCGGCCGAGATGGACATTCTGGCGGAATACCGCCATCGCATCGTGAGCGACTGCAAGCTGGTGCGCAAGATGAAGATCGTGGTCGACTCCGGCAACGGCATTCCGGGCGCGTCGGCGCCGGCGATCCTGCGTGCGCTGGGCTGCGACGTGACCGAGTTGTACTCAGAGGTCGATGGCGACTTCCCCAACCACCACCCGGACCCGAGTAAGCCCGAGAACCTGGCTGACCTGATCCGCACCGTGCAGACCACCGATGCCGAGATCGGCCTCGCGTTCGACGGCGACGGCGACCGCCTCGGCGTGGTCACCAAGGACGGGCAGATCATCTACCCCGACCGCCAGCTGATGCTGTTCGCTACCGACGTGCTCTCGCGCAACAAGGGCGCGACGATTATTTATGACGTGAAGTGCACGCAGCGCCTCGCGCCGGCCATTCGCAAGGCGGGCGGCAAGGCGCTGATGTGGCAGACGGGGCATTCCCTGATCAAGGCGAAGCTGAAGGAAATCAAGGCGCCGCTGGCCGGCGAAATGAGCGGACACATCTTCTTCTCGGAGCGCTGGTACGGCTTCGACGATGCCACCTACACCGCGGCGCGCCTGCTCGAGATCCTGTCGCGCAGCAAGAACCCGAGCAAGGTCTTGAACGACCTGCCGACAAGCTACAGCACGCCCGAGCTGAACGTGCCCTGCGCCGAAGGCGAACCGAAGCAGGTGGTGCAGCGGCTGCTGGACAACGCCGACTTCCCCGGCTCGCAAGAGATCATCACCATCGACGGCCTGCGCGTGGAGTACGCCGACGGCTTCGGCCTGATTCGTGCGTCCAACACCACGCCGGTGCTGGTGCTGCGTTTCGAAGGCCACACGCCCGAGGCTCTGCACCGCATCGAGGCCCAGCTGATGGCAGCGCTCAAGGCGGCCAAACCCGACGCGCAAGTCGCCGCAGCCGCCCACTGATCTCGTGCGCGTTCTGATCGTCAAGTTGTCCTCGCTGGGCGACGTGGTGCACGCGATGCCGGTGGTGCACGACATCCAGAGCGTCTACAGCAACGCCTACATCGACTGGGTCGTGGAGCCCGCCTTCGCACCGCTGGTGCGGCGGGTGCAAGGCGTGGACGAGGTGATCGAATGCGCGCAGCGCCGCTGGCGCCGGGCTTGGTGGACGTCAGCCGTGCGAGCCGAGTGGCGCAGCTTTCGCAAGCGGCTCACCGACCAGCGCTACGACGCGGTGATCGACCTGCAAGGGCTGACCAAATCGGCATTGGTTGCGCGCATGGCGCTGGGGCCGAGCTTCGGCCTGGCTAATCGCACGGAAGGGTCGAGCTACGAACTGCCGGCGCGCTGGCTGGTCGATCAGACGATCGAGATCACGCCGCGCATTCACGCACTCGATCGCTCGCGCGAGCTGGTGGCGCGGGCCTTGAACTACCGAGTGGGCGGCCCACCGCATTTCGGCCTGCAATCGCATGGAGTCCGCACGGAGCGGCCGACCGTGGTGTTCGTGCATGGCAGCTCGCGTGCCGACAAGCTGTGGCCCGAGGAGTGCTGGGTTGACCTGGGCCATCGCATGGTGGCCTCGGGGTTCGACGTGGCATTGCCGCACGCGGGCGCCGAAGAGTTGGCGCGTGCCCAGCGCCTGGCCGATGCGCTCGGCTCCCATGCCATCGTCTGGCCGATGATGCCGCTCGACCAACTGGTCGACAGCATGGGCGGGACGCACGGCGTCATCGGCATCGACAGCGGGCTGAGCCACATCGCCACGGCGCTCAACCTGCCGCACGTGCAGCTCTACAACTTCCCGACGGCCTGGCGCACCGGGCCTTTGCAGTCGCATGGCCACCGGCACCAGGTGGCTATCGAGCGCGACCCGACGCCCGAGGTCGATCTGGTGTGGGCCACCTGGCAGGTCGTGCGCCGGATCGGCCATTGATGAGCGGCTTCCAGAGCTGGCTCGCCCGCGGGGCTTATTCGAACCTGCTGCGGCTGCTGACGCCGGTTTACGTGCTCCGCCTGTGGTGGCGCGGCCGTGCGGAGCCGCTGTATCGCCACGCCATCGGGGAGCGCCTGGGTGACTACCGTGGTGAGCTGCGCCAGGGCGCGCTGTGGGTGCATGCGGTGTCGCTCGGCGAGACACGTGCGGCGGCAGCGCTCATCGACGCGCTGCGCCGTTCGCACCCGACGCTGCGCCTGCTGCTGACCCACAGCACTGCGACGGGCCGCGAAGCGGGCCAGGCCCTGCTGCGCGAGGGCGATTTGCAAGCCTGGCTGCCTTACGACACGCCCGGCGTGGTGCAGCGCTTCTTCACGCAGTTCAAGCCTGCCGTCGGTGTGCTGATGGAAACGGAGATCTGGCCCAACCTGCTGCATGCCGCGCAGGAGGCCAAGGTGCCGATGGTGCTGGCCAATGCGCGGTTGAGCGTCAAGAGCCATCGGCAAGGCCAGCGGCTGTCGGTCGTGATGCAGCCGGCCGCGGCTTCGCTGGCCCTGGTGCTGGCGCAGACCGAAGACGACGCCACGCGCCTGCGTGATTCGGGTGCGCGCGACGTGGTGGTGTGCGGCAACCTGAAGTTCGACATCACGCCCGACGAGGCCTTGCTGGCGCGCGGGCGAAGCTGGCGCGAGGCGCTGGGTCGCCCGGTCGTCCTGGCCGCCGTGACGCGCGAAGGCGAAGAGGCGATGCTGCTTGGCGCGTGGATGCGCCAACTGGCGGATCAGCGGCCTTTGCTGCTGATCGTGCCGCGGCACCCGCAGCGCTTTGATGAAGTCGCCGCGCTGGTGCAGCAAGCGGGTCTCGTGCTCGCTCGCCGAAGCCAGTGGACGGATGCGCCGGATGAAGCGCAGCTGCGTGCCGACGCGTGGCTGGGCGACTCGATGGGTGAGATGCCGCTGTACTACGGGGCGGCCGACGTCGCCTTGCTGGGCGGCAGCTTCGCCCCCTTGGGTGGACAGAACCTCATCGAAGCGGCGGCCTGTGGTTGTCCGGTGGTCATGGGCCCGCACACCTTCAACTTTGCCGAGGCAGCGAGGCTGTCGCTCGAAGCCGGCGCGTCTTTGCGTGTGGCCGACATGAGCGAGGGCGTGACTCGTGCGCTCGAGTTGGCTGGCCATGACGAGCTCGACGCCGTGGCCCAGCGCGCCGTTGCGTTCGCGGCACAGCACCGCGGTGCGGCACAGCGCATGGCGCAGCAGATCGAGCCGCTGCTGCGACCGCGTTAGGCACACCGGTCAGAACAGCCTGCCGACGTTGAAGAGCGTCAGCACGCCCAGCCCCGCAAAGATCGCTGCGGCGATGCCGTGCACGAGTTTCATCGACACCTTCTTCACCAGCCTGTCGCCGATGAACACGGCAGGTATGTCGGCGATCAGCATGCCGAGCGTCGTGCCAGCGACCACCGCAATCAGGTCGTCGTAACGCGCGGCCAGTGCCACGGTGGCGAGCTGCGTCTTGTCGCCCATCTCGGCGAGAAAGAAGGTCAGCACGGTGGTGAGGAACACGCCGTGGCGCGTGCTGCTGCCGTTGGTGTCATCGAGCTTGTCGGGCACCATGATCCAGGCAGCCATCGCGATGAACGACAAGCCGATCACCCAGCGCAGCAGGTCAGGCCCGAGCGCCGACGCGACCCAGCCGCCGAGCGCGCCCGCCGCGGCGTGATTGACGAGTGTGGCGGTGAGAATGCCCAGCACGATGGGCAGAGGACGCTTGAACTTGACGGCCAGCAGCATCGCGAGCAGCTGCGTCTTGTCGCCCATTTCGCCCAGCGCGACCACGCCGGTGGAGACCAGGAATGCTTCCATGAAAATTCCAGGGCCGAAAACCGAAGACCACACAACGTCCCCGGCCCTTGTTCCGGGAGGCTGTGCAGTCAAAGGTCTTGCCAGGCGTGGAGCTGTTCGCGCCATGGCCGTGAGGACCAAGTGTGTTGACGCGGACCCCTGCGGGTGCAGGGCGGCTACTCCCCAATGACGAGTGCGGGCGCGAGTATATCGACCGACGTCGTTGACCTACGTGAAAAGGCCCCGCGACGCGGGGCCTTTGGCCGAGCGCTGAGGCGCTTACTTGGCGAGCATCGAGTTCACGGCAGCCACGTCACCGGGAACGAGTTGACCCGCGGCTTGGCGGAGCTTGAGGCTGTTTACCAGCACGTCGTAGCGGGCCTTGGCGAGGTCGCGCTGGGTGGTGAAGAGCTGCGTTTGTGCATTCAGCACATCGAGGTTGACGCGCACGCCGACCTTGTAGCCGAGCTGCGTCGCTTCGAGGGCGAGCTGGCTCGACGATTCGGCGGCCTCGAGTGCTTTGACCTGGGCTTGCAGCGATTGCACGCCGAAGTAGGCCTGGCGGGTGTTCTGGGCGACAGTTCGGCGATTTGCTTCGAGTGCATTTCGCGATTGCTCTTCGAGCAACAGCGTTTCCTTGACGCGGTTCTGCACCGAGAAACCAGCGAACAAAGGCACGTTGACCTGAACGCCGATGCTCGACTGGGTCACGTTGCCTCTGCCAAGGCCACCTTGCAGCGACGTACCGGTTTCATTGCCATTGCTGCGGCCGTAGCTGGCCAACAGCCCCACGGTGGGAAGGTGACCAGCGCGCGCCCTGGTGGTTTCAAGCTGCGCCGTCTCGTAGCGGAGTTGGGCTTGGCGAACGAGCGGGGCATTGGTCGTCTGTGACACCCAGGCTTCGACATCCGCCGGCAAAACAGGCGGCAGTGCCACAGGCGTGGCAAGCGGCTTGGGCGTCACGCCGGTGCGTCCGACGAGTTGATCCAGCGCAATGCGCCTGGTCAAAAGATCATTGTCTGCGGCAATTTCTTGGGCGGTGGCGAGGTCGGAGCGCGCCTGAGCTTCACGGGTATCGGTGATGGTCGCTGTGCCGACCTCGAAATTGCGCTTTGCTGAGGCCAACTGTTCGGCGATGGCTTTCTTGCTGGTCTGCGCGGTGCTCAGGGCATCTTGCGCCGCCAGGACGTCGAAGTAGGCCTGTGCGACACGCACGATCAGGTCCTGTTCGGAGATTTCCAGGTCGGCCTTCGCGGAAGTGACACCCAGGTCGGCCTGCGAGATGGCGGCATCGTTTGCGCGATTGAACAAGGACTGCGTGGCATTCAGGTTCGCACTGGTGCCCTTGGTCGTGGTGTCGTTGATTTCCGTGCTGTTCAACGTGGTGTCGTTGGTGGCGCGGCTGGCTCCCAAGGTGGCATTGACCGAGGGTCGGCGCAGTGCATGCACTTGTTCCGCCCGGTACTGTGCCGACTCGGCCAGCGCTCGGGCTGCCAGGTAGCTGGCGTCATACCCGCGCGCCGTGTCGTACAGCTCCTGCAGGCTTTGCGCCTGGGCGAACGGCGCAGCGCCGAGGAGAAAGGCGCAGGCAAATGCCAGGCGGCTCAGCCGCGGCAGGCTAAACATGGAAACAGCGGACATGGGAAGCGTTCCTCGTGTTGAATTCTTAGTAGGTGGGCACGGATGCGTCGACCTCGCGCGACCACGCGTCGATCCCCCCGGCGACGTTGTACACGCGCTCATAGCCCTGCCGCTCCAGAAATGCGACGACTTGCAGACTTCGCATCCCGTGATGGCATAAACCGAGGATGGGCTGCGAAGGCTCGAGCTCGTTCAGGCGAGATGGAATCTCCTGCATCGGGATGCAAAGGGTGCGTGCTCCCGTCACCGAAAGCGGAGCCTGCTGAACCTCCCATGGCTCGCGCACGTCCAGCAACACGGGCTCCGGGTCGCTCGCCCTCCGACCCAGGCCGGAGAGCAGGGTGGCCACGTCGCGAACTTGAACCTGCTGCATCAGAATTGAAAGCGCGAAGGCTCGTCGAAGCCAGACAGCCGGGCTGCCACCGTGTCGAACAGGTTGACGCTCGTGAATTCCTTGTCGCTCAGGCGAGTGACGAGCACGGCACACATCACTGGCTCTTGCCCGACGATCGCGGCCAGTCGTCCGCCGACCTTCAGTTCGTTCAGCAGCGCAGGCGGTACTGCGGCGACCGAGCCCGAGAGAAGGATCGCGTCGAACGGGCCGGCGGTGGGCAGGCGCTTGGAGCCATCGCCCTCGACCACGCTGACGTTGGAGATGGCGGCGCGCTTCAGGTTGTCAGACGCCATCTTGGCCAGCACCGGGTCGATCTCGAGCGTGACCACTTGGCGAGCCTTGTGCGACAGCAGGGCGGCCATGTAGCCGGAGCCTGCGCCGACCTCCAGCACACGCTCGTGACGGCGCACGTTCAGCTCCTGCAGCAGTCGTGCCTCGACCTTTGGCGCAAGCATGTGCTGGCCCTCTTTCGGCGGCGTGGTCAGCGGCACTTCGGTGTCGAAGAAGGCCATGCTCCGGTACGCCGGTGGCACGAAGTCTTCGCGCTTGACCACGGCGAGCAGCGACAAGATGCCGGTGTCCAGCACATCCCAGGGGCGGATCTGCTGTTCGATCATGTTGAAGCGGGCTTGCTCGGTGTTCATTGCGTGGTTCCTTGCGGGGGCAGAAAGAGAGAGGCGGCGATTTTATTGGGCACCGTTGGCGTCGGCTGCGAATGCTTTTTCATGGGCCTTGCTTTCCTTTGGGGGAAGCAGGGTGCTTGAGCAGGCCATGCAGCACGAGATCGATGTGGGTGGCGACGACGCTGTTCGGGTCGAGGGAATCCATGCCCTCGCAGGCGCCGAACGAATGCTTGTGTAGCGCCATGAAGATCAGCGGCGCGAACAGCACGTGTGTCACTTCTTCGTACGCCACTTCGCGGAACTCGCCGCGCGCGACACCGCGCTTCAGCGTGCGCACGAGCAGGTCGGTGGCGGGCTGGATCACTTCTTCGCGGTAGAACTGCGCGATCTCCGGGAAATTGCGCACTTCCGACATCATGATCTTGTGGATGCCGCCTGCCGGCGTGTTCCCGACGCGCTCCCACCAGGCGTTCATCAGGAAAGCCAGCAATTCGGTGGTCGGGCCCTCGAACTCATCAGCAATGCCGCTGCTCTCGGCCAAGAGCTGAGACAGGTTCTGCTGGATGACCGCCTTGAGCAGTTCTTCCTTGCTGGGGTAGTAGAGATAGAGCGTGCCCTTGGAGACGCCAGCGCGCACTGCCACCTCGTCGGAGCGGGTGGCGGCAAACCCTTTTTCGACGAATAGCTCAAGCGCGGCGTCCAGCAGTTCCTGTGGGCGGGCTTCTTTGCGTCGTTGCCGCGGCGGGGCAGCGGGAGTGGGTTTGGGCATGGGGAGATACTGACTAATTAGTCAGTAATGTAGCCGCGGCGTGTCCGAGGGTCAAGGCGGCAGCCTAACCGAGGGGTGATCGGCGGCGGCGAGTTCAGGGTAAAGATCGGTGAAGTGCGATGGCCCGTCCTTCAGCCCTAGCTAAGGCGACGTGAGGATGGCCGTCCGCGAGGGACTTGTTCAGTGTTGCCTAAGTACCGCCCGCTATCATCGCGCGTCGTTTTTCAGCCGGGGTATGCGCGTGGATGTCTTGTTGTTGGTGAAGGCCGCGGTCATGGGCGTGGTTGAAGGCCTGACCGAATTTCTCCCGGTATCGAGCACGGGCCACCTGATCCTGGCGGGGTCGCTGCTCAACTTCAACGATGCGCGCGGCAAGCTGTTCGAGATCGTGATCCAGTCGGCGGCCATTCTGGCGGTGGTGTGGGAGTTTCGCGTGCGCATCGCAGCAACGCTCGGCGGTATCGGCCGCGACCCGAAGGCCAACCGGTTGCTGATCAACGTGGCCATTGCCTTCCTGCCGCTGGCCGTGCTCGGCATAGTGTTCGGCAAGATGCTGAAGGCCCAACTGTTCAACGCGCCGACGGTGGCCACCACCTTCATCCTCGGTGGCTTCATCATCTTGTGGGCCGAGCGCCGGACGCATGCGGTGCGCGTGAACAGCGTCGACGAGATGACCTGGCTGGATGCCGTGAAGGTGGGCATTGCCCAGGCCTTCGCGCTGATCCCCGGTACCAGCCGCAGCGGCGCCACCATCATCGGCGGCATGCTGTTCGGCCTGTCGCGCCAGGTGGCGACCGAGTTCACCTTCTACCTCGCCATTCCGACGCTGGTGATCGCATCGGCCTACTCGCTCTACAAGGAGCGCGCCCTGTTGTCGGTCGATGACCTCGGCATGTGGGCGGTCGGCATGATCGCCGCATTCGTCTCGGCCTTCTTGTGCGTGCGCTGGCTGCTGCGCTACATCGCCACCCACAACTTCGTGCCATTCGCCTGGTACCGCATCGCGTTCGGAATCGTCGTGCTTGCCACCTGGTACACGGGCGCGGTGGTCTGGTCCGACTAAGGTCTGGTGAACACCAGGTCCCAGACGCCGTGGCCTAGTTTCAGGCCGCGGTTCTCGAACTTCGTGAGCGGCCGGTAGTCGGGCTTCGGCGCATAGCCTTCGGCTGTGTTGCGCAGGCCGGGTTCGGCTGCCAGCACCTCCAGCATCTGCTCTGCATAGGGCTGCCAGTCGGTCGCGCAATGCAGGTAGCCGCCGGGTGCGAGACGGCTGACCAACGCAGCCACGAACGGTGCCTGGATCAGGCGGCGCTTGTTGTGCTTCTTCTTGTGCCACGGGTCGGGGAAGAAGATGTGCACGCCGGCGAGCGAGCCGGGCGCGATCATGTGCTGCAGCACCTCGACGGCATCGTGCTGAACGATGCGCAGGTTGCCCAGTTGCTTTTCTTCGATGCGCTGGAGCAGCGCGCCCACACCCGGTGTGTGAACCTCGACGCCGATGAAATCGGTGCCGGGCAGTGCCTGCGCGATCTGGGCGGTGGCGTCTCCCATGCCGAAGCCGATCTCCAACACTACCGGCGCGTTGCGGCCAAAAACGTTCTCATGCGCCAGAGGCTGCTGTGAGTACTGCAGCACGTATTTCGGTGCCAGCGTCTCGAGCGCGCGGATCTGGCCCGTGCCCATGCGGCCGGTGCGCAGCACGAAGCTGCGGATGCGGCGCCGTGGCGCGGTGTCGTCTTCTGGGGGATGTTGTGGGTCGGTCATGGCTGGCCCGCCGCTCGGGGCGGTTGAGGGGCTCGCATTGTGCCTGTGTCGACGCTTGGGCTGGTGCCGCATCGACTGTGGAGTGTGACTTGGCTAGCACGACAAATGCGGCACGATCGAACGAGGCTGATGTGCATTGCCGGGGCTCTGCTGCTGCGATACTGTTTCCTTCTCAAGAGGCATGTTGTCGCCATGGCAAATTGGGTACGTCGAATCGGCAAGCTTTTGTCCACTGAGACGCAGACGGGATCGGAGCGTCTTCAGGTGAAGAAGCCTCTCTCCGAGGCAAGCGCGCCGGCTGCAGCCAGCGTGGCCGAACTGCCCGATCTGGACGCTGAACTGTTCGACTGGCTGCTCGACCTCCCGCCCGGACCTGAGCGCCATGCCAACGCCGCCGAATCCCTCTGGCTCGCGGAGCTGGATCCACTGATCGCCGCCGACAAGGGACGCGGTGAATTGCTGCCGCGCGCGGCTGGCGTGATCCCGCCGCTGCTCAACAGCCTGCGCGACGAAAACCAGTCATCCGCCGAACTGGCGCAACGTGTCGAGCGCGACCCTAATCTCGTGGCCGAGGTCGTGCGGCTCGCCAACAGCACCGCGTTCCGCGGCGAAGGGCAGGCGAGCGAACTGGCCGAGGCGGTGCGTCGCATCGGCACGGCCGGCCTCAAGCAAGCCATCGCGAAGGTGGTGCTCAAGCCGATGTTCGATGCGCAGTCGGGCAGCCTCTCGAGCCGGGCCGCGGCTCGGGTGTGGACACAGGCGCAAGTGCAGGCAGATCTGTGCCGCGCGCTGGCCGTGGCGCAAGGGGTCGACCCGTTCGAGGCGTACCTCGGCGGCTTGCTGAGCAACGTGGGCTGGACGGCCGGGCTGCGGGCGCTGGAGCGTGTGTTCGAGCAGCACCCACCGGCAGAGATGGTGTTCAGCAGCGGCTTCAAAGAGGGCTTTTGTTCGCGGCGCGACCGCTTGTTCGTGCAACTGGTGACGGCCTGGCGTCTGAACCCGGCCTTGCATGAAGCTGCACGTGACGTGCAATACACGGGCAGTTTCGCAGCGGCGACCGACCCGTTTGCGCAGCTGTTGCTCGCGGGGTACCGACTCGCGAGCTTGCGTGTACTGGTGTCGACGGGCCGTGTGGCCGAAGATGATGCGTTGCTGGCGGGCTGGCCCGACGTCGTGCGTGCGGCTTACATCTCGCCCGGCTGAGCGGCTGCCGGTCAAGGATCGGCACGCTAGAATCTGCGCTCAACGCGGGTGTAGTTCAATGGTAGAACGGCAGCTTCCCAAGCTTCATACGTGGGTTCGATTCCCATCACCCGCTCCATATTTCGTGTCCCGGGCCGCCCAAGTGCGGCCCGCATCGTTTCCGCCATCGCTGAAAGTGATGTGAGATGAGTGACAAGCTGTTGCGCGTTGTCTGGATCGGCTTGCCCCAAGGCGCTACCTTGCCCTGGGCCCTGCCCGCCGGTTCGCCGTGGGGGCCATTCGTGGCCGACTCGGTGGACACGCTCGACGTGTTGAGTGCCGGTGAATCGCAGCCGGCCGATGCCTTGCTGCTGTACCTGCCCTCCGGTGCGCAAGCGCAGCCTGTTGCATGGCCGGCCTTGTCGGCCGCGTGCGCTGAAGCGGCCGTGATCGTCGTCACGGCCGAGGTCGACATCACCACGCAGCAGCGGCTGCTCTCCACCGGGGTGCAAGACGTGGTGCTCGAGTCCAACTCGACCTCGCTTGCGCAGCGTGTGCGCCTGGCCGTGGAGCGCCGTTCGGTGGAGAACGACGCGGTCAAGGCCTACGCCACCGACCTGGGCACGGGCCTGCCCAATCGGCAGCAATTCATCGAGCACATGAGCCAACTGCTGGCGCTGCGTGAGCGTGAGCCCAAGCCGGTGAGCGTGCTGGTGTTTCGCATCGAAGGCCTGCAAGGCCTGGAGGCGGCGCGTGGCCAGGAGTCGGCCAATGTCGTGCGGCGCAAGGTGGCGGTGCGGCTGCGCGCAGGTGTGCGAGCCAGCGATGTGGTGGCCTCGCTCGGCGTGGACGCGTTCGCGGTGCTGCTGTCGTCGACCGAATCACCGGCCGACGCCACGCACGTGGTCGACAAGCTGCAACGCTGGCTGCGCGAGCCGGTGACCGTCACCGGCACCAGCGTCGCGCTGACGAGTTTCGTCGGCGTGGCGCAGTTCCCGAAGGACGGGCGCCAGCCCGACGAGCTGCTGCGCCACGCGTCGACCGCTGCGATGCTCGGCGCCTACGGCATGCAGCCGGGCGCCGCCAACGACCCGATCACTTGAGAATATCGCCCAGGGCGAGGTACTTGATCTCGACGTAGTCTTCGATGCCATGGCGCGAACCTTCGCGCCCCAGGCCCGATT
The DNA here is from genome assembly GCF_056403575.1 of Rhizobacter sp. P2_G4. Lineage (NCBI taxonomy): Bacteria > Pseudomonadati > Pseudomonadota > Betaproteobacteria > Burkholderiales > Sphaerotilaceae > Rhizobacter > Rhizobacter sp. P2_G4. The sequence continues at coordinate 1,148,487 of NZ_JBFUFG010000002.1, forward strand.
GCTTCACGCCGCCGAACGGCACTTCGGCCGTCGAGATGAGGCCGGTGTTCACCCCCACCATGCCCGATTCCAGCCCTTCGCCCACACGGAAGATGCGGCCGATGTCGCGGCTGTAGAAGTAGGCGGCCAGGCCGAACTCGGTGGCGTTGGCCATCGCCAGCGCTTCTTCTTCGGTCTTGAAGCGGAAAACCGGTGCCACTGGGCCGAAGGTTTCTTCGCGGGCGCACAGCATCTCGCTGGTGGTGTCAGTCAGCACCGTGGGCTCGAAGAAGCGGTCGCCGAATTTCTTGCCGCCGGTGAGCAGCTTGGCGCCCTTGGACAATGCGTCGGCCACATGGCTCTCGATCTTCTTGATGGCGTTGTCATCGATCATCGGGCCCTGCGTCACGCCGTCTTCGAAGCCGTTGCCGACCTTGATGGCCTTGGCCTTGGCAGCCAGCTTTTCGACGAACTCGTCGTAGACGGTGTCTTGCACATACAAGCGGTTGGCGCACACGCAGGTCTGCCCGGCGTTGCGGTACTTGCTGGCCAGCGCACCATCGACCGCGCTGTCGATGTCGGCGTCGTCGAACACGATGAAGGGCGCGTTGCCACCGAGCTCGAGCGAGAGCTTCTTGATGGTCGGCGCGCATTGCGCGGCGAGGATGCGGCCCACTTCGGTGGAGCCGGTGAAGGACAGGTGACGCACGATCTCGCTCTCGCACAGCAGCTTGCCGATCTCGGCGGACTTGTCGGCCGTGATGACGTTCAGCACGCCAGGCGGCAGGCCGGCGCGCTGGCCGAGCTCGGCTATCGCAAGTGCCGACAGCGGCGTCTGCCCCGCAGGCTTCACGATCACCGGGCAGCCTGCGGCCAGCGCCGGGCCGACCTTGCGCGTGATCATCGCGATGGGGAAGTTCCACGGCGTGATGGCCGCGCACACGCCCATGGCTTGCTTGATGACGAGGTAGCGCTTGTTGACGTCGGTGGTCGGGATGGTCTCGCCATAGACGCGTTTGCCTTCTTCGGCGAACCACTCGATGAAGCTCGCGCCGTAGACCACTTCGCCCTTGGCCTCGGCCAGCGGCTTGCCTTGCTCGGCGGTCATGATGCGTGCCAGGTCATCGGCGTGCTGGATCATCAGATGGAACCACTTCATCATGATCGCGCCGCGCTCCTTGGCGGTCTTGCTGCGCCAAAGCGGGAAGGCCTTGTTCGCAGCGTCCAGCGCGGCGCGCGTCTCGATCACGCCGAGGTTGGCCACGTCGACCAGCTTCTGGCTGGTGGCCGGGTCGATCACGTCGAAGCGGCCCTTGCCGCCGACCCATTCGCCGTTGATCAGCGCATTGGTGCGCAGCAGGCTGGGGTCGTTGAGCAGAACCAGAGGCGAGGATTTCATGTCCATGTCATATCTCCTTGAGGCGAGGTCAAAGGGGGTTGGGACCACTCTACTGCGCAGGCGGGGCCCACGGTCGCAAGCGGGTTTTAGGGCGAGGGCCTCAGCGGCGGCGCCCGCGCAGCCACTCGAGCGCGAGCAGCAGGCTGGTGGTGAAGAGGATCAGCAGCGTCGCCACGGCGGCAATCGTCGGCGAGATGTTCTCGCGGATGCCGTTGAACATCTGCCGCGGCAGCGTCAGCTGCTCGGGCCCGGCGAGGAAGAGGGCGACCACCACCTCGTCGAACGAGGTCGCGAAGGCAAACAGCGCGCCCGAGATCACGCCGGGTGCGATCACCGGCAGCGTGATGCGAAAGAAGCTGCGCAGCGGGCTCTCGCCCAGGCTCAAGCTCGCGCGCACCAAGTTCTGATTGAAGCCTTGCAGCGTGGCCAGCACAGTCGTCAGCACGAAGGGCGCTCCCAGGGCGGCATGCACGAGGATCAGCGCCAGGTAGCTGTCCGCCAGGCCGATCGGTGCGAAGAACAGGTAGGTGCCGACGCCCACCACGACGATGGGCACGACCATCGGCGCGATCAGCAGGCTCATCACCAGGCCCTTGAACGCGAATTGCGTGCGCACCAGGCCCACGGCGGCCATGGTGCCGAGCGTGGTGGCGATCAGCGTGGCGGCGGGCGCGACGATGAAGCTGTTCTTCGTGGCACGTGCCCACTCGGCCGAGGTGAAGAGGTTCTCGTACCACTTCAGCGACCAGCCGGGAATGGGGTAGGAAAGGAAGGAGCTGTCGCTGAACGACAGCGGAATGATCACCAGGATCGGCAGCAGCAGGAAGCCGAGCACAGCGACGCACAGCACGCGCAACGCCCACCAGCCGAGCTTGTCGAGCGGCGTGGCGTAGGCCGGGAAGGTCGGTAGCAGGCGTGCGACGGCGTTCATCAGGTCAGCCCAGGCTCAGTTCGGATTTGGTGACACGACGGTAGAACGCATACAGCACCAGCGTGGCGGTGAGCAGCAAGGCGCCCAGCGCACAGGCCATGCCCCAGTTGACGGTGACGTTCGTGTACTGCGCGATGTAGTAGCTCAGCATCTGGTCATCCGCACCGCCGAGCAGCGCGGGCGTCACGTAGTAGCCGATGCTCAGGATGAACACCAGCAACGCACCGGCGCCGATGCCGGGGTAGGTCTGCGGCACGTAGACGCGAAAGAAGGCCGCCAGCGGCGAGCTGCCCAGCGACACCGCTGCGCGCAGGTAGGTGGGCGGCACACTTTTCATCACGCTGTACAGCGGCAGGATCATGAAGGGCAGCAGGATGTGCGTCATCGCGATGACCACGCCCGTGCGGTTGAACAGCAGCGCGAGCGGCGAGGAGATCAGGTGCAGATCCCTCAGCGCGTGGTTCACCAAGCCTTCGGACTGCAGCAGCACGATCCACGCGGCCACGCGCACGAGGATGGAGGTCCAGAAGGGCACCAGCACAAGGATCATCAGCACATTGGCCTGCCGCGCCGAGAGCGTGCTGAGCCAGTAGGCGAGCGGGTAGCCCAGCAGCAGCGCGAACAGCGTGACGACGGCGCTGATCTCGAAGGTGCGCAGCAGGATGCGGCCGAACACGCGCTGTTCGGGGTCGACGCGCTCGACGCTGCCTTGCGCATCGCGCCGCAGGTCGACCGAGGTCAGCAGGTAATCGGGCGTCCAGCGCGCGCCGTTCTTTGCGATGGCGCGCCAGTAGGTGACGTCGCCCCAGCGGTCGTCGAGCGCGAGCAGCTTGGCTTTGATGTCGGCCGGCGTGGTGGCGCCCTCCAGCGGCAAGGCCTTGAAGGTGTTCATCACCAGCGAGCGGGCGCCGGGCGTGTCGCTGTTGAGGCGCCGCGCCAGCGCGCCGGCGTCGGAGCTGTCAGGCAGTGCGGCGAGGTCTTTCGTGATGGCGGCGAAGGCGTCTGCTTCGGGCACGCCCTCGCGCTTCCAGCCTTGCAAGGCGGTCACGGTGCGAGGCAATGCATTGGCAACTTCGGGGTTCTCGACCGCGCGCTTCAGCAGCGTGGCAATGGGAACCAGAAAGGTCAGCAGCAGGAAGATGAGCAAGGGCAGCGTCAGAGAGAACGCCCGCCACTTGCGCAACCGATCGGCACGCGCCAGCTGGCGACGCAGCGCCAGTGGGTCGGCAATGCCGGGGAGGGCGAGGCTTGCAGTGGTCATGGTGAAGCCTCGCTTCTCTTGGCTCGGTTTCAGGTCAGTTGGTTGCCCACGAAGCGAAGCGCTTCTCCAAATCCTCGCCCTGGTCGGCCCAGAACTTGAGGTTCATCTGCAGCGCCTCTTTCGCATTGGCCGGCGAGGTCGGCAGGTTGTCGAGCACCTTGGCGTCGAGCTTGGCCAGCGCCTTGTTGTTGGTCGGGCCGTAGGCGATGTTCTTCGCGTACTCGGCCTGCGCATCGGCGGTGCTGGCGAAGGCGATGAACTTCAGCGAAGCATCCTTGTTCGGTGCGCCCTTCGGGATGACCCAGTAGTCGAGGTCGTAGATGCCGCCGATCCAGGTGATCTTGAGGTTCTTGCCTTCGCGGTTGGCGGCGTCGATGCGGCCGTTGTAGACGGTCGTCATCACCACGTCGCCGGCGACCAGGAACTGCGGCGGCTGCGCGCCGGCTTCCCACCACTGGATGTTGGGCTTGAGTTCGGTCAGCTTCTTGAACGCGCGGGCGGCACCGTCTTTGGTGGCCAGCACCTTGTAGACGTCGGCGGGCTTGACGCCGTCGGCCATCAACGCGAATTCGAGGTTGTAGCGCGCGCCCTTGCGCATGCCGCGCTTGCCGGGGAATTTCTTGGTGTCCCAGAAATCGGCCCAGGTCTTGGGGCCGTCTTTCAGCTTGTCGCCGTTGTAGGCCATCACGGTCGACCACACGAAGACGCCGATGCCGCACTCGGTGACGGCCGCGGGGTTGAAGTCGGCCTTGTTGCCGATCTTGCTGTAGTCGAGCTTCTCGAACAGGCCTTCGTCGCAGCCGCGTGCCACGTCGGGCGACTCGACCTCGACCACGTCCCAGGTGACCTTCTTGGTCTCGACCATGGCCTTGATCTTGGCCTGCTCGCCGTTGTATTCGACCGCGACGACCTTGGTGCCGGTCTTCTCGAAGGGCTCGTAGTAGGCCTTCTTCTGTGCATTGGCGTTTGCGCCGCCGAAGTTCACGACGGTGATCTGCTGCTGCGCCAGGGCGGGCAGCGAACTCGCGGCCACCAGCAGCGCGGCCAGGATGCTCTTGTTCATGGTGTCAACTTCTCCTAGGTTGGGAAACTTCTTGCGGGGGATCAAGCGTAAATGCGCGTCAGCTCAGGCGCCAGTTCAAGCCACACCGCGCTGCCGACCTGCGGCACCTGCGGTGCCGACAGCGGCAGCTTCACGGTGGCGAGGGCCTGGCCTTCGCCGAGGTGGCACAGCAGCCTCAGGTGATCGCCGAAATAGATCAGGTTGCGCACCTCGGCCTGCAGCACGTTGCCGCGCTCGCTGGGCGCTTCGGCGTGCACTGCGATGCGCTCGGGGCGGATACAGGCCTCGACCTGCGCGCCGACCTTCGCACCGTTGATGTTGAGGCCGGTCAGCACGCGCCCGTCGGTGAGCACGATGCCGCAGCGGTCGCTGTCGTTGTCGACCTGGGCGGCGCGCACGGTGCCACGCAGCGTGGCGCTGTCGCCGATGAAGCCGGCCACGAAGCGGTTGGCCGGCGCTTCGTACATGCGCTCGACGACGTCGATCTGCTGGATCGCGCCGTCGTTGAACACGGCCACGCGGTCGCTCATGGTGAGTGCTTCACCCTGGTCGTGCGTCACGTAGACGAAGGTCACGCCGAGCTGGCGGTGCAGCTCCTTCAGCTCGATCTGCATGTGCTCGCGCAGCTGCTTGTCGAGCGCGCCCAGCGGCTCGTCCATCAGCACCAGCTGCGGCTCGAACACCAGCGCGCGGGCCAGCGCCACACGCTGCTGCTGGCCGCCCGAAAGCTGGCCCGGCAGCCGTGCATCCATGTTGCGCAGCTGCACCATTCCGAGTGCGCGCTCGACGCGCTTGGTGATGTCGGCATGCGGCACCTTGCGCACTGTGAGCGGGTAGGCCACGTTCTGCGCCACGGTGAGGTGCGGGAACAGCGCGTAGTTCTGGAACACCATGCCGAAGTTGCGTTTGTGCGGCGGAGTGCGCGTGATCGGCTTGCCGTCGAGCAGGATGTCGCCGGCGGTGGGCGACTCGAAGCCCGCCAGCATCATCAGCGTGGTCGTCTTGCCCGAACCCGAGGGGCCGAGCAGCGTGAGGAACTCGCCGCGCCGGATGTCGAGGTCGAGCTGCTTGACGACGAGCTGCACGCCGTCATACGTCTTCTGCACGCCAGTGAAGCGCACCAAGGGCACGTCGGTGCCCGGCCGCGTTGCCGTGGCGGGAGAGGGGCGAGATTCAGCAGCGGGCGATGGCGGCATGGCGGGCTCTCGAGGGACAGGTTTATTGGACCGAAAGCAAGCTGTCGGCCAGGATCTGCAGGCCTTCGTCGATCTGGGCGTCGGGCGCCGTCAAGGGTACGAGGAAGCGGATCACGTTGCCATAGCTGCCGCACGAAAGAAGCAACAGGCCGCGGCGTGCCGCCTCGGCGATCACGCGCTTCGTGAGCTCGGCATCGGGTTGCTCCAGGTCGCCGTTCTGGCACAGCTCGATGGCGACCATCGCGCCGAGGCCACGCACGTCCATGATCGCCGGCACCTGGGCCGCGATGGCCTTGAGCCCGGTGATCAGCCGCTCGCCGATCGCCTGCGCACGTGCCAGCAGCTGCTCTTCTTCGAACACCTTCAGCACCGCGAGTGCCGCCACGCAACCGATCGGGCTGCCGGCGTAGGTGCCGCCCAGTCCGCCGGGGCCGGGCGCGTCCATCACGTCGGCTCGGCCCACCACGCCGGAGATCGGGAAGCCGCCGGCCATCGACTTGGCGGTCGCGATCAGATCGGGCGCCACCGGCCACTGCTCGCTGGCGAACCAAGTGCCGGTGCGGCCGGCGCCGGTCTGTACTTCGTCAGCGATCAGCAGGATGCCATGCTGGTCGGCAATGGCCTTGAGGCCGGCGATGAAGGCCTTGGGAGCGATGTAGAAGCCGCCTTCGCCTTGCACCGGCTCGACGATGAAGGCCGCCACGCGGCCGGGTTCGATGTCGTTCTTGAGGAGCTGCTCCACCGATTTCAGCGAGTCTTCGACGCTCACGCCGTGCAGCGGGTTCGGGAAGCGCGCATGGAACACCTCGCCCGGAAACGGCCCGAAGCCGGTCTTGTAGGGCGTGACCTTGCCGGTCATGCCCAGCGTGAGCAGCGTGCGGCCGTGGTAGCCGCCGCTGAACGCGATCACGCCGGGGCGGCCGGTGTGGGCGCGGGCGATCTTCACCGCGTTCTCGACCGCCTCGGCGCCGGTCGACAGGAACAGTGCCTTCTTGGCGAAGCTGCCCGGTGCCAGCGCGATCAGGCGCTCGGCGAGTTCGACGTAGGGCTCGTAGGCCACCACCTGGAAGCAGGTGTGCGAGTAGGCGTCGAGCTGGGCTTTCACCGCTTCGATGATGCGCGGGTGGGTGTGGCCGGTGTTGAGCACGGCGATGCCGCCGACGAAATCGAGGTAGCGCTTGCCTTCCACGTCCCACACCTCGGCGTTGGCGCCGCGGCTGATGAAGATCGGGTGGGCCTGGCCCACGCCGCGCGCGACGGCGGCGTGGCGGCGGGCCATCAGCGTGGCGTTGTCGGGTTGTGCAGTGGTGGCCATGGTGTTCCTTTCGTCGGAAAGCCGAGACTCTAGGCAGCGTGGCCGGGCGATACCATATACAGCGGGCTGCAGACGGTGGTGCACTGTGCAGGCCAAAGCACCTGTACATGAAAGCACCTAGGCGGTGCGCCGAAATCACAAGCACCGATGTTCATCCTCAACCCGCAATCGTCCACGCCCCTGGTGACGCAGATCGTCGAAGGTCTGCGGCGCCTGATCGTGGAGCAGTCGCTGCGGCCCGGCGCCAAGCTGCCGTCGATCCGGGCCTTTGCCGCGTCGCACGGCGTCAGCGTTTTTACGGTGGTCGAGGCCTACGACCGATTGGTCGCGCAGGGCTGGTTGGTGTCGCGCACGCATTCGGGCTTTTATGTGAAGCGGCGCGACACGCCGGCGCCTGGCGAAGGCCAGCGGGTGGCCACCGACCTGCGCTTCGACGCGCGCTGGTACCTGCAGCAGATCTTCGAAACGCGCAATCTCTCGCTCAAGCCTGGCTGTGGCTGGTTGCCGAACGACTGGCTGTTCGAAGACGGCGTGCGCCGCAGCCTGCGCCAGCTGGCCACCGACGGTGCCGAGCTGGGCGGATACGGCCTGCCGCACGGGCACCTGGCCTTGCGCCTGCTGATTGCCGAGTCGCTCGCCGAGCACCAGATCGCAGTCGGTGCCGAGAACGTTTTGTTGACGCAGGGCTCCAGCCAGGCGCTCGACCTGGTGGCCCGCCGGCTCGTGAAGGCGGGCGATGCGGTGCTGGTCGACGACCCGGGTTACCCCAACCTGATGTTCATGCTGCGCTTTCTCGGCGCGCGGCTGATCGGCGTGCCACGCCTGGCCAATGGCTACGACCTGACGGCGCTCGAGGCATTGATCGTCGAGCACAAGCCGACGGTCTTTTTCACCCAGCCGCGGCTGCAAAGCCCCACCAACTCGGTGACGCCGGTGGCGCAGCTCTTTCGCCTGCTGCAACTCGCCGAACAGCATGGCCTGACGCTGGTCGAGAACGACATCTACACCGACCTCGACCCCGAGGCACGGCCCTCACTGGCGAGCCTGGACCAGGTCAAGCGCGTGGTCTACGTCGGCAGCTATTCGAAGACGATCTCGCCCAACATCCGCGTCGGCTACGTCGTCGCCAAACCCGACCTGCTCGAAGACCTGGCGCAGCTGAAGATGGTGTCGGGCCTGACCTCGTCGGACCTGACCGAGCGCCTGGCGTTCGGCGCCTTGTCCGAAGGGCGCTGGCGCAAGCACCTCAAGTCGCTGCGCAGCCGGCTCGCAGACGCACATGGGCGCGTCGCGCGCCGGTTGGCCGACCTGGGCTTCGAGCTGTTCAACGAGCCCAAGGCCGGCATGTACCTGTGGGCGCGCCACCCCGATCTGACCGACGGTGCCGAGCTCACTCGCCTGGCCGCGGGCGAGGGGATGATGCTCGGGCCGGGGCAGCTGTTCCTGGTCGAGCCGCGCACCACGGGCTGGTTGCGCTTCAACGTGGCCTTCAGCGACGACGAGCGGGTGTACGCCTTCCTGGCCGGGCAGATCCAGCTGCAGGCACAGAGCGCAGCGGCCTGAGCTGTCCGACGGGAGCGGCTTTCTATAATCGACGGTTCCGCCGCAGGCAGCCTTTGCTAGCGGCCTTTAAGAGAGAACCGGATGAAAGCCTCCGAGATCCGCGATACCTTCCTGAAGTTCTTCGAATCCAAGGGCCACACCATCGTGGCCTCGAGCCCGCTGGTGCCGGCCAACGACCCGACGCTGATGTTCACCAACTCGGGCATGGTGCAGTTCAAGGACGTATTCCTCGGCTCCGACAAGCGCCCCTACGTGCGCGCGGCTTCCGTCCAGGCCTGCCTGAGGGCTGGCGGCAAGCACAACGACCTCGAGAACGTGGGCTACACAGCGCGCCACCACACCTTCTTCGAGATGCTCGGCAACTGGAGCTTCGGCGACTACTTCAAGCACGACGCACTCACCTGGGCCTGGGAGCTGTTGACCAAGGTCTACAAGCTGCCGGCCGACAAGCTGTGGGCGACGGTCTATATCGATGACGACGAGGCCTACGACATCTGGACCAAGGTGATCGGCCTGCCGCCCGAGCGCGTGGTGCGCATCGGCGACAACAAGGGCGCCAAGTACGCCTCCGACAACTTCTGGATGATGGCCGACACCGGCCCCTGCGGCCCCTGCTCGGAGATCTTCTACGACCACGGCCCCGAGATCGCCGGCGGCCCGCCCGGCTCGCCCGATGCCGATGGCGACCGCTACATCGAGATCTGGAACAACGTGTTCATGCAGTTCGACATGCAGCCCGACGGCAGCATCAAGAAACTGCCCGCGCCCTGCGTGGACACCGGCATGGGCATGGAGCGCCTGGCGGCGATCCTGCAGCACGTGCACAGCAACTACGAGATCGACCTGTTCGACAAGCTGATCCGCGCCGCCTCGCGCGAGACGGGCGAAAAAGACCTGTCGAACAAGAGCCTGCGGGTGATTGCCGACCACATCCGCGCGACCGCCTTCCTGGTGAGCGACGGTGTGATCCCGAGCAACGAAGGCCGCGGCTACGTGCAGCGCCGCATCATCCGCCGCGGCATTCGCCACGGCTACAAGCTCGGTCAGAAGAAGCCGTTCTTCCACAAGCTGGTGGCCGATCTGGTCAGCGAAATGGGTGCCGCTTACCCGAAGCTCGCCGCCGAGCAACAGCACATCACCGACACGCTGAAGGCCGAGGAAGTGCGCTTCTTCGAGACCCTGGCCAACGGCATGGAGATCCTCGACGCCGCACTGGCTGGTGGCCAGAAGACGCTGCCGGGCGAGGTGGCCTTCAAGCTGCATGACACCTACGGTTTCCCGCTCGACCTGACACAAGACGTCTGCCGCGAGCGCGGTGTCGGCGTCGACGAAGCCGGGTTCGATGCGGCGATGGAGCAGCAAAAGGCCGCCGGCCGCGCCGCAGGCAAATTCAAGATGGCACGCGCCGTGGAGTACACCGGTGAGGGCCATGCCTTCACCGGCTACGAGCACCTCGAAGAGAAGGCGAAGGTGCTGGCGCTGTACCACGAAGGCAATGCGGTGCAGCAGCTGACCGAAGGCCAGGCCGGCATCGTCGTGCTGAGCGTGACACCCTTCTACGCCGAGAGCGGCGGCCAGGTCGGCGACCAAGGTTCGCTGACGGCCGAAGGTGTGCTGTTCGGCGTGCAGGACACGCAGAAGATCAAGGCCGATGTGTTCGGCCACCACGGCATCCAGAGCCAGGGCACGCTGAAGGTCGGCGACACCGTGATGGCGCGCGTCGATGGCAGCGTGCGCGCGGCCACGGTGCGCAACCACAGCGCCACCCACCTGATGCACAAGGCACTGCGCGAGGTGCTGGGCACGCACGTGCAGCAGAAGGGCTCGCTGGTCGATGCCGACAAGACGCGCTTCGACTTCGCGCACAACGCGCCGGTGACGCCGCAGCAGATCGCCGAGATCGAGCGCCGCGTCAACATCGAGATCCTCGCCAACGAGGCCACGCAGGCCCGTGTGATGGACATCGAGTCGGCACAAAAGACCGGCGCGATGATGCTGTTCGGTGAGAAGTACGGCGAGAGCGTGCGCGTGCTCGACATCGGCAGCAGCCGCGAACTCTGCGGTGGCACGCACGTGTCCCGCACCGGCGACATTGGCCTGTTCAAGGTCGTGGCCGAGAGCGGCGTGGCTGCGGGCGTCCGCCGCATCGAAGCGGTGACCGGCGCCAATGCGCTGACGTATCTGCAGACGCTCGAAGGCACCGTCAACCAGCTCGCGCACACGCTCAAGTCCGCGCCCACCGAAGTGCCTCAGCGCCTGAGCCAGGTGCTGGAGCAGGTGAAGGCCCTGGAAAAAGAGCTGAATGCCGTGAAAGGCAAGCTCGCTTCGTCGCAAGGTGACGACCTGCTGTCGCAAGCCATCGACGTGAAGGGCCTGAAGGTGCTGGCTGCCGTGCTCGACGGTGCCGACGCCAAGAGCCTGCGCGAGACGCTCGACAAGCTGAAGGACAAGCTCAAGACCGCCGCCATCGTGCTGGCCGCGGTGCAAGACGGCAAGGTTCAGCTCGCCGCAGGCGTGACGAGCGACAGCATCGGCAAGGTCAAGGCCGGCGAACTGGTCAACTTCGTTGCCCAGCAAGTAGGCGGCAAGGGCGGCGGCAAGCCCGACATGGCCATGGCCGGTGGCACTGACCCGACGAACCTGTCGACAGCGCTGGCGTCGGTGAAGGGCTGGGTCGCCGAGCGGGTGTGATGCGGCGCTAGACCAGCGCGTCGCTGGCCAGCTTGACGGCGCCTGACGACGCGATGAGCTGCGCCATGTCGAGCAGCGTCAACATCTGCTGGTGCCCGCGCACCAGGCGTTCGCCGCTGTGCGCGCTCTGGTGCACTGGCTGGAGCTCGTTCTCGGGCACTTCGAACACCGGGCCGAGTTCGTCGACACGCAAGGCGAAGCGCTGGCCGGCCGGGCCTTGCACCACGATGACGGGTGCGTCGAGGTCGGTGGTGGCGCGTCGCGTGCGCAGCCTCGCCACGTCGACCACCGGTAGCAGCTGGCCTTCGTAGACCGTCATGCCCAGCAGGTGGGCGGGTGCGTTCGGGATCGCGGCCAACCGCGGGCGCTGCAAAGCCTGCAGCGCTGCCGCGGCGGGCAGGCCGAGCCATTGGCCGTCGCACAGAAAGCTGGCGATCGACATCACCGGAACCGCTGCCGCAGTGCGGCGCGGGGCCGACACCTCGAATGCCGGTGTCGCCGGTGCGGCGGCGGCTTTGTGGCTTCCCAGGCGCAGCAGCATCAGGCCGGCCACGTCGTCGGGCCGGTTGTCGCCGCTGGCGCCGTATTCGCGGTAGCCGCCTGACATGCTGTAGCCGGCGGCGTAGGCCGTGCCGTCGATGTCGATCACGGCCGTGTCGGCCGCGCCGCGAGCGAGTGTTGCTAGGCCGGGAGGCAGCGGGGCATCGCTGCCGACGGGCCAGCGCATGTCGCTGCTCGAGACCACCTTGCCGCTGCGTGTGACCAGCAAGCTTGCAGCCGATTGAGATTCACTGCCTTGCGGCAAGGAGTCTCTCAACATCGCTTCGAACTGAGGCTCGCCGTCGAACACGATGGCGATGCCGCCGACCACGCGCGCTTGCGAGTCGGGTGAACGCAAGGCGGCCGCAAACACGTACGTGGCGCGGTCGCCGTACAGCGGGCTCTGTGTGTGAGCCGAGGCGGCGTAGCTCTGCGAATCGCGCAGGTTGAGCGTCTCGCGCACCCACGGAGCATCCAGTGTCTGGCCACGCCACTGCGCGGCGGCTGGGTCGGAGACCGCGATCACTTCGCCTTGGGTGTCGAACAAGACCAGCAGCGAGTACACGGTGTACAGCCCGTTGATGCGCGCCAGCACGGCGGCGGCCGCGCTGGCGTCGCGCTGCTCGGCCGGCTGGGCGAGCACCTGGCGCAGCACGCCGTCGAGTGCCCACCAGCGGCAGTCGTTGGCGCGCTCGTAGAGGTTGCGGTCCATGATGTCGATGGCCAGGCGCGCGTGGTGGCGCGCCTGCTCGAACACCGCCGACAAGGTGGACAGGTGCAGCTGCTCGGTGGCCTGGTCGAAGACCTGGCGGATGCGTTCGCCGGTGAGCCCGACCTCGCGCAGCAGCGTGGCAGTGAACGCCGGTGACGAGCCGGCGGTGGCCGGTTGCAGCTTGCCGTTCCACAGCACGCGTGAGAGATCGCGTTGGATGTGCAGGGCTTCGGTGGGAATGCCGCGCAGCTCTTCGTTGAAGAGCGCCTGAGTGTCGATGTTGCGCAGCACGCTCTCGGGCATGGCCGACGAGCCGTCGTTGCGCGGCTCGAAAGCCTGGTCGATGGGCACGATCACGCGGGCCGACCAGCCCGGGCCGTGGTAGCCCTCGTAGGCATTGGCGGCGGCGGTCACGCTCAGGTACTCGCGGCCGGCGAACTTCATGTGCTGGTGTCCGCTGTTGCCGGTGGGTTGCAGCACGGCGCCTAGCGGCAACTGCCAGCGGTCGGACGATGCCAGCACCTCGCCAGCCGGGTCGACGAGCGCGATCACGGCCGGGTCGTCGGCGGACAGCAATTGCTTGAACACGCCCTGCATCTCGTCGGCAAAGCGGAACGACAGGCACATCACGCCGAGCGTCTGGCTGCCGTTGCGGATGGCGGCGGCGTAGAGCAGGGCCGTGCGCCCACCCATGGTGGGCGACGGGCCGTAGTGTTCGACGTAGGGCGCGCCGGCCAGGGCCTGTGCGAGCCAGGGTTCGGTGCAAGGGGCGCTGGTGCTGATGCGGCCGTCGAGCCGGGCCAGCACGTGGCCTTCGGGGGTGAGCACGACGATGTCGTCGTACACGCTGTACTTGGCGGCGTAGTCGGCGAAGCGGGCTTCGAGCTGGCGCTGCAACTCGGCGTCGGGTGCATCGGTGCCGGTGTGGGCCTGCATGAACTCGCGCACGTTGGTGTCGGTCGACAGGAAGCCGATGTCGGCCGTGCGCTCGAACAGGTTGCGCACGAGGATGTCGATCGCCACCTGGCCCTGGTTGCGCATCTGCTGCACCACGTTGGTCAACAAGCAGCGGCCCAGGCTGTCGAGCAATTTTTCGGTCAAGGCCTGAAACGCGCTGCGCGTGGCGACGATGTCGGGCAGCGTGCCGCTCATCTGGCCGAGCATGGACAGGCTGTCCCACACGCCTTGCAGGCGCAGAAGCGATTCGCGGTATTCGTCGACCGCGGGCATGCGCGCCACCAGCGGGGCAACTTCGGCTGAGAACGGAATCCCCCGACGCAAGATCTTCTTCGTAGTCATGTCGATGCGGCACGACGATCGGCCACCCTAGTGCGGACAACGTAGGCTAACGAGGCCAGTGCAGGCGTAAGCATCGAAAAGCGGGGCCTCCGCCATGCAATCGCATGCACCAATCCAGCAAGCACCGCCACAGTGCACGCTTGACGAAGCGCAGCGGCTGCTTCGATACTGCTGGCATGCCTTCTCGCACCAATCCCCTTGCAATCCAGCTGCTGCCGATGACGGCGGGCGCTTTTGCGGCCGCTGTCATTCACATGCAGCACGTCCAGATCGAGGGGCTTCTGTAGCGGGCGCGCAGTTTCACCGATTCGTTTCACCCCCTCATCGCCCGCCACCAGCGGGCGTTGTCGTTTCTGGCCCGGCTTGATACCCAAGCCACATCAGGAGTGTTTGTCATGACGATCACCGTTCGTCGCACCTCGGTACAAGATGCAGCTGCCTTGGCACGCATCATGGGCGACCCTGCGGTCTACCCGGGCCTGATGCAGATGCCCTACACCGACGAAGACACCTGGCGCGCGCGCCTCACCGAGAACTGCGCGCCGGGCAAGATCGACTTGCTGCTGTGCGCCGAGAGAGACGGCAAGGTGGTCGGCTCCTGTGGCCTGCACCCGGTCGGCCCGGCCGTGCGGCGGCGCCATGCCTGGGTGCTAGGGATCTCGGTGTTGCCCGAAGCGCAAGGCCTCGGCGTGGGCTCGGCCCTGATGGCGGCCATGTGCGACTATGCCGACCGCTGGGTGGGCGCCCTGCGCCTGGAACTCACGGTGTATGTCGACAACGACAAGGCGTTGGCGCTGTACCGCAAGTTCGGGTTCGTGATCGAAGGCACGTTCAAGGGCTATGCGCTGCGAGATGGGGTGTACGTGGATGCGTACGCCATGGCGCGGTTTCATCCCAACCCACCGCGCATACTGCCGGCCTGACAAGGGATTCCACATGAGAGCTTTCACGATCGCTGCGTTCTGCTTGGCCGCCCAGTTCGCCACCCACGGTGCCTGGGCGCAGGCACCGCAGGAGCCGCCGTTGTCTGCCTGGGCCACGCCGCAGAGCGTGGCGCGCACCTTCCAGCAGGCGTGCGTGGCCACGGGCGGCGACGAATCGGCCGCGGTGGACTGGGCCTTGTCCCAGGGCTTCGAGCCGGCCGAGGCGATGCGCGGCAACGTCGACGGCCTGCTCTCGGGTCAGCCCGGCAGTGTGCTGGCGGCACCCGGCACGCGCGGCCGTGTGCTGCTGGCCGCGGCGAAGGGCCGGCAATGCACGGTGTGGGCGGACCAGACTGCCGGCCCGGCACTGCGCACAGCGCTGATCGAGGCGCTGGCTGCGCTCACCAGCAAGGGCGCACGCCTGCAGCTGGTGGTCGACCGCAACTTCGAGCGTGCCGGTGCATGGCGCAACCAGATGCAGTGGCGCTACCGCGCGGTGGGCGTCATCGGTGACCTGGGCCTCGGGTCCATCACGACCTTGTCGGACACGCCCGGCACCCAGGCGCTGAACGCCGCGCCGCTGCCCGCCACGCCGGCCTTCGCGCCGGACGGGCTGCCCACGCGATGAGTCGCTTCGGTGTGGTGGCCTTGCTGGCTGCCGTCTGCGGAATCGGCGGGATGGGCGCAACGGGCCAGGCGCACGCGCAGACGACCATCGAGTTCGCCAGCCTCGACGCGCCCGACGGCCATGCCGTTCAGCTCAAGGGCTACTGGTACGCCGCGGCATCGCCCAAGGCTCCTGCCGTGGCGCTGTTCCATGGCTGCAGCGGCCTGTACGGCAAGCACGGCCAGATCGGCGAGCGCATGCGCGGCTATGCCGCCTTGCTCAACGAACAGGGCATGCATGCGTTGGTGGTGGATTCGCTCACACCGCGGGGCGAGAAGGAGATCTGCACCCAGCGTACCGGCACGCGCCGCATCACCCAGGCCAACCGCCGGCTCGATGCCCTGGCAGCGATGCAATGGCTGGCGCAGCGCAGCGACGTGGATGCGCAGCGTGTCGGCGTGATGGGCTGGTCGAACGGCGGCAGCACGGTGCTGTCGGCCACCAACAAACGCCATCGCGAGGTGGCGGGCTTTGCCGTGAAGCCAGCCTTCGCCGTCGCCTTCTACCCCGGTTGCGAAGCCGACTTGAAACGTGGCTACGCGCCTTCAGCGCCCTTGCTGATGCTGGTCGGCGAGGCCGACGACTGGACGCCTGCCGCGCCATGCCGTGAACTTGCTGCCCACGCGGACGGCCCTCAGCCCGAGATCGAGGCGTATGCCGGCGCGTACCACGGCTTCGACTCGAACGAGCGGGTGCGCTTGCGCAAGGACGTGCCCAACGGAGTCCACCCCGGCGAGGGCGTGCACGTCGGTGGCAATGCCGCTGCCTTGCAGCGCTCGCGCGAACGCTTGCTGCAGTTTCTACAGGCCTACCGACCCTAAGCCCCAAGCTCCGGCGAGGCCGGCAGCCGCCGCCATAATCGCGGTCCTGGCTCGCCCTGGACCTTCTCCATGCAGATCGGCTTTTCCGTCAACGAGATTCTTTGCCTGCTGAGCCTGGCGAGCGGTGCGCTGTGGCTCGCGTGGCGGCAGCGCTTGAAGCGCCACCCGTGGCCCGAGCGCAAGCCGATCTGGGTGACGCTCGGAGCCGAGCTGTTCATCGTGATCGCGTTGATGTTCACCTGCCGCGTGGCCCTGGCCGACTGGCCGCGCGTGCCCTCGGGCTCGATGGAGCCCACGCTGCGTGTCGGCGACTACCTGCTCGTCAACCACCTCGCGTACGGGCCGCGCTTGCCGTTCACCAACACCGCCATCGAGATGGGGCGCCCGCAGCGGGGTGACGTGGTGGTGTTCCGCTATCCGCTCGACGTGTCGGAGTTCTACGTCAAGCGCCTGGTCGGCCTGCCCGGTGACGTGGTGCGTTTCCAGAATGGCGTGGTCAGCGTCAACGGCGAGACCCAGGAGCCCGAGATGCTGAGCGACGGCACCGGCGACAGCGTGCGCAGCGAAGACCGCGGCCAGTGGCTGATGCGCGAGACCGTGCAAGACCGCCCGCGTGTCATCAAGCTCAACCCCTTTGTGCAAGGCCGGCTCGCACTCAACATGAAGCAGCCCGAGCTTGCCCAGCACTGCAGCGTCGAGACCGCAACCACCTGGCAGTGCACCGTGCCGCCCGGCCAGTACCTGATGCTAGGCGACAACCGCGACAACTCCGAAGACTCGCGCACCTGGGGCTTCTTGCCGCACGAGCAGGTGTATGGCAAGGCCGTGCGGGTGCTCTTCAACCTGTCCGACATGTCGCGCAGCTGGACACCGCTCTGATTCACATCGCCACAAACTTATGAGCCAAACACTTGATTTGCAGGGAAAGCACATCGTGCTCGGCCTGAGTGGCGGCATCGCCTGCTACAAGGCCGCCGAGCTGACACGGGCCCTCATCAAGGCCGGCGCCACCGTGCAGGTGGTGATGAGCGAAGCGGCCGAGCAGTTCATCACGCCGGTGACGATGCAGGCGCTGTCGAACCGCCGCGTCTACATCAGCCAGTGGGATGCGCGCGAAGACAACAACATGGCCCACATCAACCTGACGCGCCATGCCGACGCCGTGGTGGTGGCCCCGGCCAGCGCCGACCTGATGGCCAAGCTCGTGCAAGGCCGCGCCGACGACCTGCTGAGCCTCATGTGCCTGGCCCGCCAGATCGAGCGCTGCCCGTTGCTGGTGGCGCCCGCGATGAACCGCGAGATGTGGGCGCACCCCGCCACCCAGCGCAACGTGGCTCAGCTGCGCACAGATGGCACTGCGGTTCTTGGCCCGGGCAGCGGCGACCAGGCCTGCGGTGAGATCGGAGATGGCCGCATGCTCGAGCCGCACGAGATCGTCGAAGAACTGGTGGCCTTCTTCACACCCAAGGCGCTGGCTGGTCAGCGGCTACTGATCACCGCCGGCCCGACCTTCGAGCCGATCGATCCGGTGCGCGGCATCACCAACCTCTCCAGCGGCAAGATGGGTTTTGCCATCGCGCGGGCGGCGCAGGAGGCCGGTGCCGAGGTCACGCTGGTTGCCGGCCCGGTGCACCTGCCCACGCCGCGTGGCGTGCGCCGTGTCGACGTGCAGACCGCGCAGCAGATGTACGACGCCGTGGTGCCGCAGGCGCCGCAGTACTCGGTCTTCGTCGCCACCGCCGCGGTGGCCGATTGGCGGCCGGCCAGCCTGTCCGACCACAAGATCAAGAAGAACGGCAGCAAGGTCGCGCCGACGTTCGAGCTCACCGAGAACGCCGACATCCTCGCCGCCGTGGCCCAGCTGCCGAAGCGGCCGTACTGCGTGGGCTTCGCCGCCGAAAGCCACGACCTGCTGAAACACGCCACCGAGAAGCTGACGCGCAAGAACGTGCCGCTCATCGTCGGCAACCTCGGCCCGGCCACTTTCGGGCGCGACGACAACGCGCTGGTGCTGGTCGATGCGAACGGCCACCGCAACCTGCCACAGGCCGACAAACTCACGCTCGCTCGTGCACTGGTGAGCGAGATCGCTTCACGTCTCTCGAAGAAAACATGACCCCAATCGACCTGAAAGTGCTCGACGCCCGCATGGCCGAGCAACTGCCCGCTTATGCCACCGCCGGGAGCGCCGGCCTCGACCTGCGTGCTTGCCTCGACGCGCCGCTGGTGCTGGAGCCGGGGCAGACACAGCTCATCCCGACGGGCTTGGCCATCCACGTGGCCGACCCCGGCCTGGCGGCCTTGATCCTTCCGCGCTCGGGTTTGGGCCACAAGCACGGCATCGTGCTCGGGAACCTGGTCGGACTGATCGATTCCGACTACCAGGGCCAGCTGATGGTGAGTTGCTGGAACCGCGGGCAGGCCAGCTTCACCATTCAGCCGATGGAGCGCATCGCGCAGCTCGTGATCGTGCCGGTGGTGCAGGCGCAGTTTCGGGTGGTGGAAGAGTTCGGCGTCTCAGACCGTGGCGCCGGCGGTTTCGGCTCCACCGGCAAGCACTGACGGCAGCCTTTCAGGTCGGCACCTTCTTCGACCTGGAGGGCTTGCGGACCGGGCTCTCCAGCACCGGGTCGACTATCGGGTCGAGCAGGGGCGGCAATTGGGCGACCAGCGTGTCCACCACAACGCGCGTTTTCAACGGCAAAGCGTGCATACGCGGCCACACGGCATGCATCTCATAGGACAGCGCCCGGGGCTCGTCGAAGACCACCTGCAAGGCGCCGCTGCGCAGGTCGTCGGCCACCAGCCAGTTGGGAAGCCGTGCCAAGCCGTCACCGGCGAGCGCAGCGTCGCGAATGGCCTCGAGATCATCGAAGCGCCAGCGCGGGGTGACCGCAACCTCGATCACCCGGCCCTGTGCATCGTGAAACTGCCAGGGCTTGTGCCGGCCATTGCGTCCGTACGTCAGGCAGCGGTGTGAGGTGAGCGCACCGGGGCCGTCGGGCCTTCCGACGGCGTGCAGATATGCAGGCGCTCCACACACCAGCATGCGGTGATCGCCGAGCCGCCGTGCCACCAAGTCGCTGCTGTCGCGCAGCGGGCCGACGCGCAGGGCGAGGTCCACGCCCTCATGGATCACGTCGACCACGCGGTCGGTGAACGACAGATCGAGTTCGAGCGCCGGATGCTTGCGGCCCAGCGCCATCAACAGCGGTGCCACGCAACGGCGGCCGATGGCCACCGGCATGGTGACGCGAACGCGCCCGCGCGGCTCGTCTCGCGATCGGTCGAGCGCGGCGATGGCCGACAGCAGCTCGGCCGAGGCCCGCAACGCATGCTCGTAGAACAGCTGGCCTTGCTCGGTGAGCGAGGAGTGGCGCGTGTCGCGCAGGAACAGGCGCACGCCCAGCCGTTCTTCCAGCCGCGCGATGCCCTTGCCGACGGCCGAGCGCGTGCGGTGCAACCGTCGTGCTGCGCCGGCAAAACTGCCGGCCTCGACCGCGGCCACGAACACATCCAGAAGGGCAAACGGCTCTGTCTTCATTGTCGATATTCCCTCTACACCAAGGCGCCGAAATGGCGGCACTGAATCCTATCCGGAAGCAATAAGGTGGTGGCCTGTCAACACACACGGAGAAGCTGCACATGAAGATGCACCACTGGCAAGTCACTCGCTACGGCCTGGCGGGACTCGAACTCGCGCAGATCGATCTGCCCGAACCGGGGCCGGGCCAGGTGCTGGTCCGGATCAAGGCGGCGTCACTCAATTTCCGCGACCTGCTGATCGTCGAAAACGGCATGGGCATGCCCTTGCAGTTGCCGTTCACGCCGGGTTCCGATGCGAGCGGCGATGTGATGGCGGTGGGCCGGGGTGTTTCGCGGTGGCGCCCGGGCGATGAAGTGATCAACACGTTCTGGAGCGGGTGGTGGGACGGTGAGCGTCCCGTGCATTCGCGGCCCCACGGAGCGCCCGGCCCTGGCGTGCTGGCCAGCCACGCCGTCATCGACGAACACGACCTGGTGGCGAAGCCGCGAGCCTGGACGCACGCGCAGGCCAGCCTGCTGCCTTGCGGAGGGCTCACGGCGTGGACAGCGCTGGTCGAGAACGGCGCGCTGCGTGCTGGCCAGACGGTGCTGGTTCACGGCACGGGTGGCGTCGCGCTGTTCGGGCTGCAGATTGCGCGCATGCACGGTGCTCGGGTGGTGGTGGTCACGTCGTCGGTGTCGAAGCGCGAACGCGTCATGGCACTCGGTGCCACGCATGCGGTGCTGCGTGACGACGACTGGGTGAAGCAAGTGCGCCGCTTCACCGGCGCCCACGGTGTCGACCACGTGCTGGAAACGGCAGGTGGCGAGAACCTGGGCAAATCGATGGAGTTGCTGGCACCCGGAGGCCACGTTGCCGCCATCGGGATGCAGGCCGGCACCGAGATGCGCCTGCCGTTCTATCCGACCATCGTGAACCGCGCGACGGTGCAGGGTGTGGGTGTCGGCCACCGCCGCAGCCTGGAAGAGTTGGTGCGGGCGGTTGACGCCAACCCTTTCGAGCCGGTCGTGGAGGCGAGCTTTCCCTTGGATCGCGTGCCCGACGCCCTGGTGCGGCTTCGTGAAGGCGCCTTCGGCAAGATCGTGGTGACGATGCCGGCGGGTTGAGGGAAGGGTGCGCGGCGCGCGCTCAGCAGGCCGCTCTGCTGGCAAACACTGACGTAAAGAATCGTCAAGTAGCGTCGCTGACGACGCTCTGCCACGCTGGTTGCCGCATGTCAATGCTATGCTGAACTAAGCATTTTTCTTTGCGGCAACCCATGCCGCCCATCGATGTCATCAGCCCGCTTGAACAGCAAGGCCAGCTCGGCCGATGTGCGCCAGTGTGCCGCCGAAATCATCGACGTGATCCCCGTGGTGATGAACGCCGTGCGCACCAGCATGCGCAACAACATCTCCGAGGGGCTGTCGATTCCCCAGTTCCGCTGCCTCGGCTACATCTCTCGCCAGCCGGGCTCTTCGGTGAGCGACGTGGCGGGTTTCCTTGGGGTCACGCTGGCCACCGCGTCGGCGATGATCGATCGTCTCGTACGCGCCGGTTATGTGCTGCTCGAGACATCCCTTGAAGACCGCCGCCGCGTGGCGCTGAACGCCAGTGCGCAAGGCAAGGCACTGGTCGACCGCATCCGCAGCGCGGCCCGGCGCGACATGGCTGAAACTCTTGCCGCCGCAGAAGAATCGCAGATCGAAGCCCTGATGGACGGGCTCGCCGCATTGAAGAAATTGTTTCGCCGTGAATGAGAGTCGGATGAGAAAGAACGCAGTTTGGTGGTGTGGCCTCGCAGGCCTGGCAGTGGTGATCGCGGGCTGCGGTAAGGAGGCGCCGGCTCCGGGGCAGGCGAGTGCATCGGCTTCTGCGCCGGCGGCAGCCGCGAGCGGCCCGCCCGTCAGCGTGAGCACCGTACGCGCCAGCAAACGAGACGTCAACGTGACGCTCGAAGCCACCGGCACTGTCAGTGCCCTCAACAGCGTGGAGGTGCGCCCGCAGGTGGCCAGCACCATCGCCAAGGTGCACATCAAGGAAGGCCAGTTCGTGAAGGCGGGTGCCCTGCTGTTCACGCTGGATGCCCGCGCCGACGAGGTCAACGTGGTCAAGGCGCGCGCGCAGCTCGCCAAAGACCAGGCGGCGCTGGCCGATGCGCAGCGGCAGCTGGCGCGCAGCCGCGAACTGTTTGCGCAGAACTTCATTTCGCAAGGCGCCGTCGACACCAACCAGACGCTGGTCGAATCGGCTGCCGCCGTCGTGGCCGCCGACCGCGCGGCAATCGAGGCGGCCCAGGTCACCCTGGGCTACAGCCGCATCGTCGCCACCACGGCCGGGCGGGCTGGTGCCATCAACGTCTTCCCAGGCAGCTATGTGCAGCCAGGCGGATCGTCGCTGGTGACGATCACGCAGATCGACCCGATGGCGGTCAGCTTCAACCTGCCGCAGCGCAACCTGGGGGATGCGCTCCAGACCTTGCGCGCCGGTGGCGGCAGCGTCGCGGCGATCCTGCCTGAGGGCAGTGGTGAACTCACCGGCAAGCTGCAGTTCGTCGACAACGCGGTCGACGCGAACTCGGGCACGGTGAAGGTCAAGGCCGTGTTCGACAACCGCACCGAGAAGCTCTGGCCGGGCGCCTATGTGACGGTGCGTCTGGTGA
Organism: Rhizobacter sp. P2_G4; assembly: GCF_056403575.1. Lineage (NCBI taxonomy): Bacteria > Pseudomonadati > Pseudomonadota > Betaproteobacteria > Burkholderiales > Sphaerotilaceae > Rhizobacter > Rhizobacter sp. P2_G4. The sequence goes on from NZ_JBFUFG010000002.1 coordinate 1,171,035, forward strand.
CCCACACGCTGAAGGATGCAGTGACCGTGCCGCAGGCCGCCATCATCCAGGGCGCGCGGGGCAGGGCGGTGTATGTGGTGGGCGACGACAAGCGCGCCGCGCTGCGACCGGTCGAGATCGTCGAGGCCATCGGCACCGAGGCCGTGGTCAAGGGGGTTCGACCTGGCGAGCGCATCGTGCTCGACGGCCGCCAGAACCTGCGCCCGGGCAGTGCCGTGGCCGAGCGCAGCGCTGACGCGGCCTCGGCGCCGCGGCGTGCGGCGAGTGGCGCAGCCGGCGGTGCGGGTTCGTCGGCATCGGGCGCCGCATCCGGCATGGTCACGGGCGCCGCAGCGATGGCAGAAGCCAAATGAATCTTTCCGAGCTCTTCATCCGCCGCCCGGTGATGACCGTGCTGCTCAACGCCGCCATCGTGGTGGCGGGCATCATTGCCTACGGCCGCATCCCGGTGGCGGCGCTGCCGAGCTACAACACGCCGGTGATCAACGTGTCGGCCAGCCTGCCGGGCGCGAGCCCGGAGACGATGGCGACCTCGGTGGCCCTGCAGCTCGAAAAGCAGTTCCAGACCATCCCCGGGCTGAACATCATCAGCTCGACCAACACGCTGGGCAGCACCTCGGTCACGCTCGAGTTCGACCAGGGGCGCGACATCGACGCCGCTGCCGTCGACGTGCAGGCTGCGCTGTTGCGCGCCCAGCGCACGCTGCCGGTCGACATGACGGTGCCGCCGTCCTACCGCAAGGTGAACCCGGCGGACGCGCCCATCCTGTTCATCGCGCTGACCTCGCCGTCGCTCAATCTTTCTGACCTGAACGACTTTGCCGAGCACCTGATCGTGCCGACGCTGTCCACGCTCGAAGGCGTGGCCCAGGTCAACATCTTTGGCCAGAAGCGTTTTGCAGTGCGCGTGCGCGTGCTTCCGGAAGCACTGGCCGCGCGCAACATCAGCCTCGACGAGCTGAGCAACGCGCTGAGGGCCGCCAACGTCAACACGCCGGTCGGCACGCTCGACGGTCCGAAGCAGACCCTCACGCTGCAAGCCAACAAGCAGCTGCGCAACGCGGCTGAATTCGCCGAGCTGATCGTGAGCAACCGCAACGGCAACCCGGTGCGCCTGCGTGAAGTGGCGCAGGTCGAAGACAGCTTCGAGACGGTGAAGACGTCAGCCAGCGTCAACGGCGAAACCTCGATCAGCCTGGCCGTGCTGCGCCAGACCGACGCGAACACGGTGAAGGTGGTCGATGCCGTGCGCGCCGCCTTGCCGGGCTTCCAGGCACAGCTGCCGCAGTCGGTGCGCATGACCACGCTGAACGACCGCTCGGTGTCGATCCGCGATGCGCTGCACGACGTGACGCTCACCATGCTGGGCACCATTGTTCTGGTGGTGCTGGTGATCTTTCTGTTTCTGCGGCGCTTTGTCGCGACGGCCATTCCGACGCTCTCGCTGCCGGTTTCGCTGGTGGGTGCCATCGCGCTGCTGTGGGCCTTCGGCTACACGCTCGACAACATCTCGCTGCTGGGCCTCACGCTCGCCGTGGGCCTGGTGGTTGACGATGCGATCGTGATGCTCGAGAACATCATGCGGCACGTGGAAGACGGCGTGCCACCGTTCCAGGCCGCTTTGCGTGGATCACGCGAGGTCGGCTTCACGATCCTGTCGATCTCGAGTTCGCTGATCGCGGTGTTCATCCCGATCTTCTTCATGCCCGGTGTGATCGGCCTGCTGTTCCACGAATTCGCGGTGATCGTCTCGCTGGCCATCATCGCGTCGGCCTTCGTGTCGCTGACGCTGGTGCCGATGCTGGCAAGCCGCTTCCTGACGGACGATGCGCACAAGAAGCCGCCCGGCGCCATCGTGCGCTCCTTCGAGCGCGGCTTCGATGTGCTGCTGTCGTGGTACTCGCGCTCGCTCGACGTTGCGCTGACTCGCCGCTGGGTGGTCATGCTGGTGGCGTTGCTGACTTTCGTCGCCACCGCCTACCTGTTCGTCACCATTCCCAAGGGCTTCTTTCCCGAAGAAGACATCGGCCAGATCACGGCCTCGACCGAGGCGGCAGAAGATACCTCGTTTCCTGAGATGGTTCGCCTGCAGGACCGGGCGGCTGCGATCGTGCGCGAGGACCCGAACGTCCTGGCAGTGAGTTCGTTCAACGGCGGCACCGGTTCGCAGAACACCGGGCGCATGTTCATCCTGCTCAAGCCGCGTGCCGAGCGGCAGCAGATGAGCAAGGTGACCGAAGGGCTGCGCCGCAAGCTGCGCGAAGTGCCGGGCATTGCAGTGTTCATGCGCCCGATCCAGAACCTGCAGCTCGGCGGACGGCAGAGCAAGGCGCAGTACCAGTACATCCTGCAGAGCGTGCAGGCCGGCGAGCTGAACACCTGGGCCTCCAAGCTGCAGGACAAACTGCGCACCGACCCGCTGTTCCGCGACGTGACGAGCGACTCGCAATTGCGCGGCCTGCAAGCCTCGCTCAACATCGACCGCGACCGCGCCAACACGCTGGGCGTGTCGATCGACACGTTGCGGTCGGCGCTCTACAGCGCCTTCGGCGAGCGGCAGGTGTCGACCATCTACACCAGTGTCGACAGCTACCAGGTGATCCTTGAAGTCGCTCCCGGTGCCAAGCAGGACGAGAGTGCGTTGAATGGCATCTACGCGCGTTCGAGCAATGGCTCGCTGGTGCCGTTGTCCAGCTTTGCGACTGTCGACCGCACCGTCGGCCCGACCGCGATCAACCACGTCGGGCAGTTGCAGGCAGTGACGGTGTCGTTCAACCTTGCGCCAGGCGCCGCGTTGGGCGATGCCACCGCCAAGATCGACCGCTACCGCGAAGAGATCCAGCTGCCCGAATCCATCATCGCCACCTACGGCGGTGACGCGGCGGTGTTCCAGAGCACGCAAGGCAGCCAGATAATTCTGATCGTTGGCGCGCTGCTCGTGATCTACGTGCTGCTAGGCGTGCTGTACGAAAGCTACGTGCACCCGATCACCATCCTCGCCGGCTTGCCCTCGGCGGCGGTGGGCGCCTTGCTGATGCTCAAGATCTGCGGGCTCGACCTGACGCTGATCGCGACCATCGGCATCCTGTTGCTGATCGGCATCGTGAAGAAGAACGCGATCATGATGATCGACTTCGCCCTCGACGCGCAGCGCACGCATGGCATGGCGCCCGAGGCCGCGATTCGCGAGGCCTGCGTGCTGCGTTTCCGTCCGATCATGATGACGACGCTGGCCGCGCTGATGGGCGCACTGCCCATTGCGCTGGGCCTGGGCGCCGGCGCCGAATTGCGCCAGCCGCTGGGTCTGGCTGTGGTGGGCGGCCTGGTGTTCTCCCAGGCCATCACGCTGTACATCACGCCGGTGATCTACCTCGCACTCGACCGCCTGAGCGGCAAGGGCCCGGTGACGACGCCCGAGGCCCTGCCTGAGGGTTCAGTGAAGCTGTGAGCTGCTCGGCGCGGTGCTCATCACACTGATGCCGGGCTGGCCGACGCTGCCGGCCTCGATCTCTTCTTCGGTGGCCTCGCGCACGTCTCGCACCTTCACGTCGAGCCGCAACGCGATGCCGGCGAGTGGGTGGTTGCCGTCGAGCACCACGTGGGTGTCGTACACCTCGGTCGCGGTGTAGATCGCATCGGCCGGCAGGCCCTCGGTGGTGGCGCCTTGGGGCGGGCCGTCGAACTGCATGCCGGGTTCGATGTTCTCACCGAAGATCGAACGCTCTTCGAAGAACACGAGCTCGGGGTGGTACTCGCCGAACGCATGCTCGGGCTCGAGATGGAGCTTGGTTTCGAAGCCGGCTTCCTGGCCTTCGAGGGCCTCTTCGACCTTGGCGAGCAGGTCATCGCCACCGTAGAAAAACTCGACGGGTGCCTCGAGTTCATCGATCAGCGTGCCTTGGGCGTCTTCGAGTCGCCAGGTCAGGCTGACGACGCAGGGGGATGAAATCAACATCGAACAATGATCGCACAATCACCCCATGACGATCTCCTCGCCGACGCCTTTGCTGGGCGGCCTGTCACCCCAGGTTTTCATGCGTCGCCATTGGCAAAAGCGACCTCTCCTGATCCGCCAGGCGGTGCCCGATGCGGCCCCGCTGATGAGCCGCGCCGAGCTGTTCGCGATGGCTGCGCGCGACGATGTCGAGTCGCGCCTGATCGTTCACCGGCCGAAGGGGTGGACGCTTCGCCAGGGGCCGTTGCCTCGGCGTGCGTTGCCCCGCGTCGATGAGCCTGGCTGGACGCTGCTGGTGCAAGGCCTCGACACGCATCTCGATTCAGCGCGCGAACTGCTGTCGCGGTTCCGTTTCGTGCCTGACGCGCGGCTCGATGACCTGATGGTTTCGTGGGCCAGCGATGGCGGCGGTGTCGGCCCGCACCTGGATTCGTACGACGTGTTCCTGCTGCAAGTGCAAGGCAATCGGCGCTGGCGAATCGCGCCGCCCGGCGAGCACCGTCTGCAGGCTGGTGTGCCGCTGAAGATCATCGAGGGCTTCAAGCCCGAGCAGGAGTGGCTGCTCGAGCCGGGCGACATGCTGTACCTGCCGCCGGGCTGGGCGCACGACGGTGTCGCCGAAGGCGAATGCATGACGGCGTCGATCGGTTTTCGTGCCGCCGGTCGCGCCGAGATGCGCACCGAAGTCTTGCAGAGAATGCTCGATGCGAGCGACGCGCCGGACGTCGACCCGCTGTACCGTGACCCGCAGCAGTCAGCCACGGACGAGCCGGCGCGCATTCCGACCGCGATGAACGAATTCGTGAGCCGCGAAGTGGCACGCTGGCTCGCCGAGCCGCGCTCGCTTGCGTGCGCACTTGGCGAGGTATTGAGCGAACCCAAGCCGCAGGTGTGGTTCGACGTTGGCCAGGCGCTGACAACGGGCAGCGGCGTGCAGCTCGATCGGCGCACCCGCATGCTGTACGACGATCACCATGTGTTCATCAACGGCGAGTCGTACCGCGCCTCGGGCCGAGATGCGCGTTTGATGCGCCTGTTGGCGGACCAACGAAGCCTGCCTGCGCCCCAGCTTGCCAAGCTCGGCGATGACGCCCGAGAATTGCTCGCACAGTGGGCGCAAGCGGGGTGGCTGCGACCGGTCGTTGAATAGAAGGAGTGCCATGAGCGAACTGCCCGAAGCGCGGATCTTGACGTCGCGCGGTGAGTTTCACGATGCCTTGCGAGAGTCATTCGCGCTGGTCGCCGATCAGGGTTGCCGCGAGGTCTTCATCTGTGATCCGAACTTTGCCGATTGGCCGCTGAGCGAGCGTGCGGTCATCGAGGACCTCACACGCTGGGCCTACGCGCACCGCAAGCTGACCTTGCTGGCACGGCACTTCGACGAGTTTCCACGGCGCCATGCACGCTGGGTCGAATGGCGGCGGCAGTGGTCGCATGTGGTTGAGTGCCGCGCCTTGGCTGATGCCGACGCCAGCTCGGCGCCCACTCTGTTCCTGGCACCCGGTGTGCTCACGCTTCGCATGCTCGATCCAGAGCATTACCGCGCCACTTTGTCGTTCCAAGAGTCGGACGCCATTCAGGCCCGCGACAGCCTTGATGCGCTTTTGCAACGCTCTGAAGAGGCTTTCCCTGCGACTACTTTGGGACTATAGGGAAGTCCCTAGGCCTGGGTATAATCGTGGGCTAGGCGCAGGAGATGCTCGAGCTCTCGGCGCCTTGATTCGTTGGGGATCTGCCAGGTTGGAGGGTTCCCACAATTACCGGTAATTGTCTGAACCTTTCACTGAGGATAAATATGAAAAAGTCGCTTCTGTTGGCTTCCCTGGTTGCTGCTGTTGCTCTGGCCGCTTGCGGCAAGAAGCCTGAAGAGGCTCCTGCTGCTGCACCCGCCGCTCCGGCTGCTGCCCCGATGGCTGATGCCGCCGCTTCGTCCGCCGCGGACGCTGCCTCTTCGGCAATGGCTGCCGCTTCGAGCGCCGCTGATGCTGCTTCGTCTGCAATGGCTCCTGCCTCGGCTGCCAGCAAGTAATCGGCCCTTCGCCGATTCAGAGAAGCCGCCTTCGGGCGGCTTTTTCTTTGGCTGATTGTTTTCTTGGTTCGGTTGGAATGTCGACGCGTTGAGTTCACGCGCGGATGTCGAGCCAGTTGAATCCTGCGGCGGGGTCCGCAACCGTGATGTCCTCGGGTCGACCACCAAGCACCGGTGCCAAGATGGCGCGGACCAGATCCGGGCGATTGTTCGTTTCGCTCAAGTGGGCAGCGACCAGTCGATTCAGGCCCGCGTGTAGGCAGCCCGCGAGAATCTCTGCGGCAGTGTCGTTCGCCAAGTGGCCCAGGCGACCTGCGATGCGTGCTTTCAGCGATGCGGGGTACGAAGAGTTGGCCAGCAGTGCGCGGTCATGGTTGCACTCCAGCAGCAGTGCATGGCAACCCTGCAACTGAGCCAGCAGGTGCGGCGTGATCGATCCAGCGTCGGTGAGCACGCCGAGCCGCGCGGCGCCATCGCTGAGGCACAACTGGAGCGGTTCGTTGGCATCGTGAGGAACCGTGTAAGGCGACAACTCCAGATCGCCGATGGCAACAGGGCTCAGGTCGCGCGCAAAGTGCAGCAGGCCATCGGGAATCTCGGGTTGCCCGATGGCGCGCCAGGTGCCGCGGCTGGTCCACAGCGGAATGCGGTGGCGGCGAACCAGGGTCATGGCGCAACCGACGTGGTCGCCGTGCTCGTGGGTGACGAACACCGCATCGATGTCGGACGACGCCAAGCCAACCCGCGCCAGGCGCCGCTCCAGTTCGCGCAGCGAGAACCCACAGTCGATGAGCACGCGGCTGGTCGTGATGCCGCCGCTTGCCTCGACCAATGTCGCGTTCCCGGTGCTACCGCTGCCCAGGCTGCAAAAGCGCATCACCATCCGATGCGCTCGCTGGTTACTTCAGGTCTTCGACCAGCAGCTTGACGATGCGCTTGCCTGCGTCGCCGTTCTCGGGCGCGCCCTTGCTGTCAAGGACCGACGCGGTGCTCACGTCGCCTTCGCCCTTCACGCTGACGCGGTAACGAACCGGGCCAGTGAGCTTGTCACCACCACCGAAGAGCTTGCTGAAGAAGCCAGGCTCTTCCTTGCCGGCCTGCGCCGGGTCGACGTAGCGAACGAAGTACAGCCCTTGCGCGCGGTCGCGGTCTTCCACCGTGAAGCCGCTGCGGTCGAGCGCGAGGCCGACACGGCGCCAGGCGCGGTCGAAGCCCTCGTCCAACTGCAGCGTGGCCGCAGGCCGGCCATCCAGCACGCGGGCCCGTGGGGGCAGGGTCGAGGTGGCAGACGGCACAGGCGACGATGCCGAAGCTGTCTGTGCCAGCGCGGCCTTGGCCGCTTCGTCCTGGGCACCGAGCTTGATCATCAGGCGCGACAGCATCTCACCTTCGAGCAGCGGATCGCTGGCGCGGGGGCGCCAGACCAGGCTGTCCTGCTGCCGTTGGTCGAGGTAGACCTCTTCGAGCCCGCGGTGCGAGATGTAGATGTCGGTGCCTGTGGGCGTGCGTTCGACACGCGTGCGGTACTTGTCGCGCTCGCCGGTGGAATACAGGGAATCGAATACCTTGCCGAGCGTGTTACGGATGATGTCGTTCGGCAGCTTGGCGCGGTTCTCGGCCCAGTCGGTCTCCATGATGCCGATGTCAGCCTGGTCGATGGCCAAGCTCAGGCCGCGCTCTTTCCAGAAGGTCTGAAGCTGTGGCCACAGCTGATCAGGCGTCAAGTTCGTGCTGAGGTAGCGCGTATTGCCCTGGCGTTCGAGCTTCACGCTGCCGACCGCAGAAGGCGCGATGGCGTTGTTGACCGGTGCCGAGGCCGCGGTGCCTGCCGGTGCTGCGCCTTGCAAGGCTGCTGCGCTGATGACACCAGCCTGCGGCGAATAGCGCGGGTCGACGGCGAGCTGCGTCAGATCAGGGGGCACCTCGAGCGGCGTGGTCTTGGCCTTGGCCGCGCGGTAGTCGACCTTGTCGCCTCCAGCAAAGCTGTCGAGGGCAGAACACGCAGAGAGCGAAGAAACCAGAACCAGGACAGCGGCAACGGAGCCGAGAGCGGATCGAAGGGGAGGGCGAATCACGTTGTACATCTCCGGAGGGAGCAGACCCGGTTGGGCTGCCTGGCGAACTGGCTGAAGAATGAGGGGGAATCAGAGGGCCGGGTGTACCGGCCTGCACGATGAGGCGGAAGCGTCAACTCACAACAGACCCGACTCACGCAATGCTTGTTCCACCGAAGTCTGGCCGGCGGAGGTGAGGGGAAGAATCGGGAGCCGGACCGTGGCGCCGCAAAGGCCCAGGCGGGACATTGCCCACTTGGTCGGCGTCGGGCTCGACTCGACGAACAGGTTCTTGTGCAGCGGCAGGAGCTTCAGGTGGATCTGCGCGGCTTCCTTGGCCTGGCCCGCGATGGCCGCCTTGCACAGCTCGTGCATCGCGCGCGGCGCCACGTTGGCGGTGACGCTCACGTTGCCATGGCCGCCCAGCAGCATCAGCGCCACGGCGGTGGGGTCGTCACCGGAGTAGATCGAGAAGCCCTTGGGGGCGTTCTTGATCAGCGTGCAGGCGCGTTCGATGTTGCCGGTGGCTTCCTTGATGCCGATCACACCAGGCACCTGTGCCAGGCGCAGCGTCGTCTCGGGCTGCATGTCTGCAACGGTGCGGCCGGGTACGTTGTAGAGCACCATCGGCACATCGACGGCTTCGGCGATTGCCTTGAAGTGCGCGTAGATGCCTTCCTGTGAGGGCTTGTTGTAGTACGGCACGACCGACAGCGTGCAATCGGCGCCGACCTTCTTCGCGAAACGCGACAGCTCGATCGCCTCGCGCGTCGAATTGCCGCCGGTGCCGGCCATGATGGGAATGCGCCCGCGTGCCTGTTCGACCGCCACGCGGATGATTTCGCAATGCTCTTCGACCGACACCGTAGGCGACTCGCCGGTGGTGCCCACGACGCCGATGCAGTCGGTGCCTTCGTCGATGTGCCAGTCGATCAGGCGGCGCAGCGCGTCATAGTCGACGCTGCCGTCCTCGTGCATCGGCGTGATCAGCGCCACGATGCTGCCAACAATGGGTTTCATGCGGGTTCCTCGGAATCCGACGATTTTAGCCGTCCCGGGGTGCTCGTCCCGCAGGCCAGATGGCGGCGGGGAAACGGGGCCGCGGCCCCCGCCGATTTCACCGCAGCCATGCGCTGCGCGAAGCGGGGTGGAGTGTCGAGAAAACCATTTTCATAAGCCACGACATCCAGACCCTGCCCGGCCTGAAGCAGTTCCCCGGGTTTCAGCAAGAAGTCGGGGTTCGAGGGTTTTCCCACGGTTTGATTGCCATCGGCAAAGGTTTCGTAGATCAGCACGCCTCCGTCAGCCACGCTCGCGATCAGCGTGGGCAACAGCGGCCGCCACAGGTAGTTGGTCACGATCACGGCGTCGAATCGCCGCCCGGCAAACGGCCACGGCCCGTTCTCGATGTCGGCCACCAGCAATTCGGCGATGGCCTGCAGCGGCTCGACGGCCGCGGCATCACGGTCGACCGCGGTGACACGGCAGCCGCGGTCGGCGAACCAGCGCACATGCCGGCCCGACCCGCAGGCGACGTCGAGCACGCTGCCACGGGGCGGCACGAGATGCGACCAGCGTTGCACCCAGGGCGACGGCGCGAGCGTCATTGCGGGCGGGCGTGCTGGTTCAGCGCCTTGAGCGCCAGCTTGTCGACGACGCCGGGCGCCAGCAGCTTGATCCAGCGGCCGAGCTTGCCCTTGGTCGTCATCACGATGTCGCGCGAGCGCGCCTCGGTGCCATCGACGATGAGCCGCGCACAGGTTTCCACGCTCATGGCGCCCGATTCGTCGAGCCCGCTCTTGCCGGCCGCCTCGCCCTTGGCGTTGAAGCCGCGGTAGCGGATCTCGGTGGCCACGACGCCGGGATAAGCCAGTGTGACGCTGACGCCGGCCGACACCAGTTCCACACGCAGTGCTTCGAAGAAGCCGGTCATCGCGAACTTGGTGCCGCAGTACGCCGTGCGGCCCGGCACGCCGACCAGCCCGGCCAGGCTCGAGATCGCGACGATGCGCCCGCGCGCGGCCTTGATGTGAGGCAGCGCGGCATGGGTGCACCACACGCTGCCCCAGTGGTTGATGCGCATGAGCGTCTCGTACCAGCCGAGGTCGGTCACGTCGCTGAAGAGCGCCTGCGCCGACATGCCGGCGTTGTTGACCAGAATGTCCAAGCGGCCAAAGGCCTTGATGGCGGCGCCGACCAGTGCCGCGCAATCGGCTTGCACGCCGACATCGCAGCGCTGCACCAGCACCTGGCAGCCGAACTGGCGGCATTCGTTCGCCACGGCTTCGAGCTTGTCGACACTGCGGGCGGCCAGTACGAGCGCGGTGCCGCTTTTGCCCCGTGACGCCCATTGGCGAGCCATCTCGGCGCCGATGCCCTCGGAGGCGCCGGTGATGAGTATCACGTTCATGTCAGAAGCAGTTCCAGAGCTGGTTGGCGAGTGTAAAAGCCACCTCCGGCTGCAGGTAGGCGGCAAACACCAGCAGCAGTGCCAGCGTGGCGGCAGACCAGGCGGCAATGCGGTGCAGCTTCATGCTCAGGCCGTGCGCTGTGCGACGCGCGTGATGGCCGCCTCGCGCACCGGCAGGTTGACGATGGCGGCAAAGACGCCCAGCGCTGCGGCGATCCACCACACGACGTCGTAGCTGCCGGTCGCGTCGTACAAGCGGCCGCCGAGCCACACGCCGAGGAACGACCCCACCTGGTGGCTCAGGAACACGAAACCGCCCAGCATCGACATGTACTGCACGCCGAAGATCTGTGCGATCACCGCGTTGGTCGGCGGCACGGTCGACAGCCACAGCACGCCCATCGTCGACGCGAAGACATACACGCTCATGGGCGTGAGCGGCACGCTGATGAAGACCACGATCACCACCGCGCGCAGCCCATAGATCGTCGAGAGGATGTACTTCTTCGGCATGCGCTCGCCGAGCGACCCCGCCACGTAGGTACCGACCACGTTGAAGAGGCCGATCAGCGCCAGTGCGGTGGTCGCCACGTTCGGCGTGAGGCCGTGGTCTTTCAGGTAACTCGGCATGTGTACACCGATGAACACCACCTGGAAACCGCAGACGAAGTACCCGGCCATCAACAACAGGAAGCTCGGGTAGCTCAAGGCCTCGCGCAGCGCACTGCCGATGCTTTGCTGGAAGCCGGTGGCCTTGGCGGCGGCCGGCTCCTTCAGGCCGAAGGCCAGCGGCACGATGGCCAGTGCAAGACAGCCCAACAGGAAGAGGGCGTTCTGCCAGCCGAAGCTGCCTATCAGCCAGTTTTCCACTGGCACCATCAGGAACTGGCCGAACGAACCGGCAGCTGCCGCCACACCCATGGCCCAGCTTCGTTTCTCGGGCGCCACGTTGCGGCCGATCACGCCATAGACCACGGCATAGGTGGTGCCCGACTGGGCCAGGCCCAGCACCAGGCCGGCGCTGCCGGTGAAGGCGAGGCCCGAAGTGGCCAGCGCCATCAACACCAGCCCGCCGGCATAGGACAAGCTGCCGACGATCAGCACGCGAAATGCGCCGTAGCGGTCGGCCAGCATGCCGGCAAAGGGCCCGGCGATGCCCCACGACAGGTTCTGGATCGCGAGTGCGAACGCAAAGGTCTCGCGCGTCCAGCCACGGTCCATGGTGATCGGTTGCAGCCACAGGCCGAAGCCGTGGCGTATGCCCATCGACAGCGTGACGATCATGGCGCCGCACAGCAGCACCTGTTTCATTGAGAGCGGGGCGGGTGGGGCGGCAGTCATCGCGGCACTGTATCTACTTCCTCCAGCGGGCGCCGGCTCATCGGTCTCAGCCGCCGCTCAAGCGCTTGCGGTGCTGAGCGTTTCAAGCGCCTCGGCATCCAGGTGCAGTGTGGTGGCGCCCACCATCTCCTTCAGTTGCTCGACCGATGTGGCACTGGCGATGGGTGCGGTGATGCCTGGCTGCCCCATCTGCCACGCCAGCGCCACCTGTGCGACGGTGTGGCCCGTTTGAGCAGCCACCTTGTCGAGCGCGGCGAGGATGCGCAGCCCCCGTTCGTTCACATACTTCTTGACGACGCTGCCACCTCGCAGGCTCTTGGACGCGTCGGCCTCGCTGCGGTACTTGCCGGTGAGAAAGCCGCTGGCCAGGCCATAAAAATTGATCACGCCGACCTGGTGCTCGACGCACACCGCCTGCAGCTCATCTTCATAGGGCGCGCGGTCGTAGAGGTTGTACAGCGGTTGCAGGCTTTCATAGCGCGGCAGGCCGAGCGACCGGGTGACCTCCAGCGCCTGTTTCAGCCGCGTGGCGCTGTAGTTCGAGGCGCCGATCGCGCGCACCTTGCCTTCCTTGATCAGCTCGGCGAAGGCCTGCATCGATTCTTCGAGCGGCGTGTCGGCATCGTCGTCGTGCGATTGGTACAGGTCGATGTGGTCGGTCTGAAGTCGTTTCAGCGAGGCCTCGACGGCTTGGCGGATGTACCGGCGCGACAGGCCGATCTTGCCGTCACCCATGTCCTTGCCGACCTTGGTCGCAATCAGCACCTTGTTGCGCTTGCCGCTCTGCTTCAACCACTTGCCGATGGTGGTCTCTGATTCACCACCGGTGTGGCCCGGCACCCAGCGCGAATAAACGTCGGCGGTGTCGATGAGGTTCATGCCGGCGTCGACCCAGGCGTCCAGCAGGCGGAACGACGTTGGCTCGTCGGCCGTCCAGCCGAACACGTTGCCGCCCAGCGCGAGCGGCGAAACCTGCAGAGTGGAACGGCCGAGCGGACGAAGGGCGACGGTGGTGGTCATGTGCAAGGTCTCCTGTGGTGCGCGTGAAGTGCCGCGCGATCGATGCTCCTAGAATTCCCGCCCATGGCAACCAAACCCAGCAACTCCTACGGCGAGTCTTCGATTCGTGTGCTCAAGGGGCTCGAGCCCGTCAAGCAGCGGCCGGGCATGTACACCCGAACCGACAATCCGCTGCACATCATCCAGGAAGTGATCGACAACGCTGCCGACGAGGCTTTGGCCGGCCACGGCAAGCGCATCGACGTGACGCTGCACACCGACGGCTCGGTCAGCGTGCAAGACGACGGCCGCGGCATTCCCTTCGGCCTGCACCCCGAAGAAAAGGTCTCGGTGGTCGAGATCGTGTTCACCCGGCTGCATGCCGGCGGCAAGTTCGACAAGGGTTCAGGCGGCGCCTACAGCTTCTCGGGTGGCCTGCACGGCGTGGGGGTCAGCGTGACCAACGCGCTGGCCAAGCGGCTCGAAGTGACGGTGTGGCGCGAAGGCCAGGTCGCCAGCATCGTGTTCTCGGGCGGCGACGTGATCGAGCCGCTGAAGCTGCGCAAGACGACGAATGCCGATCGCAAGTCGGGCACCACGGTGCGCGCTTGGCCCGATCCCAAGTACTTCGAGAGCGCTGATTTCCCGAAGGCTGAGCTGATCCACCTGCTGCGCAGCAAGGCGGTGCTGATGCCGGGCGCGAGCGTGACGCTCACCACCGAGAAGAACGGCGAAGTCTTGAGCTGGCTGTACAAGGGAGGCCTGCGCGACTACCTCATGCAGACGCTCACGGCCGACCCGGTGATCCCGCTGTTCGAAGGCGAGCACTACGCCGACAAGGGCGAGACCGAGAACTTCGCAGAAGGCGAGGGCGCCGCCTGGTGCGTCGCCTTCACCGAAGACGGCTCGCCGATGCGCGAGAGCTACGTCAACCTGATCCCCACCGTGAACGGCGGCACGCATGAGTCGGGCTTGAAGGACGGGTTGTTCGGCGCGGTGAAAGGCTTCATCGACCTGCACAGCCTCTTGCCCAAGGGCGTGAAGCTGATGCCCGAAGACGTGTTCTCGCGTGCCAGCTTCGTGCTGAGCGCCAAGGTGCTCGACCCGCAGTTCCAGGGGCAGATCAAGGAGCGGCTCAACAGCCGCGACGCGTTGCGCCTGGTCTCGACCTATGTGAAGCCGTCGCTCGAGTTGTGGCTGAACCAGCATGTCGACCTCGGCAAGAAGCTGGCCGACCTCGTCATCAAGCAGGCGCAGACGCGCCAGCGCGCAAGCCAGAAGGTCGAGAAGCGCAAGGGCTCGGGTGTGGCGGTGCTGCCCGGCAAGCTCACCGATTGCGAGAGCCGCGACCTCAACCTGAACGAACTGTTTCTCGTCGAAGGCGACTCTGCCGGTGGCAGCGCCAAGATGGGCCGCAACAAGGAGACGCAGGCCATCCTGCCGCTGCGTGGCAAGGTCCTCAACGCCTGGGAAGTCGAGCGCGACCGCCTCTTCGCCAACAACGAGATCCACGACATCTCGGTCGCGATCGGCGTTGACCCGCACGGCGCGACCGACACGCCTGACTTGAGCGGCCTGCGCTACGGAAAGATCTGCATCCTGAGCGACGCCGACGTCGACGGCTCGCACATCCAGGTGCTGCTGCTCACGCTCTTCTTCCGCCACTTTCCCAAGCTGGTGGAGAGCGGCAACATCTACATCGCCAAGCCGCCGCTGTTTCGCGTGGATGCTCCGGCGCGTGGCAAGAAGCCCGCGACCAAGATCTATGCGCTCGATGACGGCGAACTCACCGCCACACTCGACAAGCTTCGCAAGGAAGGTGCTCGCGAAAACTCATGGAGCATCGGCCGCTTCAAGGGCCTGGGCGAGATGAACGCCGAGCAGCTGTGGGACACCACGCTCAACCCCGACACGCGCCGCTTGCTGCAGGTTGGGTTTGGCCTGCTCGATTTCATCGCGACGACGGAATCGCTCACCAAGCTGATGGGCAAGGGCGAAGCGCAGGCACGGCGTGATCTGATGGAACTGCACGGAGACGACGTCGAAGTTGATGTATGAAGACAACCCCTCGATCGACGGGTACGTCGCTCGATCCCCCAAGGGGATGCGGGCCGGCTTGGGAGCGGCCCGGCGCTCGACCCGCCTGCGTTGACCTGCCATGAGCACCTTCATGCCGCTGCGCCTGCGCCCAACGATGCTGAGCGATCTCGACTTCGTGATCTCTGTCGAGCAGGACGCGCAGAACTTGCCGTTCATCACGCCGTGGGAGCGCATCCAGCATGAAGGCGCTGTGCGCTTCCCGGACTTTCGGCATTTCATCGTCGAAGCCGGGGCGGGGTATCAGTCGGCCGGCTTCGTGATCCTGCAGGGCTGCCGCAACCCGCATCACTCGGTGGAGCTGAAGCGCATCGTGCTGCAATCCAAGGGGCAAGGCTTGGGCCGTGCCTGCATTCGGCTGCTGGCGCAGATGGCGTTTCGCGATCTGGGCGCCCACCGCTTCTGGCTCGACGTGAAGTCGCTCAACCACCGCGCATTGGCGCTGTACCGCAGCGAAGGCTTCGTCGAAGAAGGGCGTCTGCGCGACAGCGTGAAGACATCGGACGGCTACGACTCGCTGGTCGTGATGTCGATGCTGGCGGCCGAATACCAGGCGCTGTGCGCAAGGCGCGAGGCAGGCGCCGCGTGAGGTTGGCGCTGCCCGCGCTGCTGCTGGTGCCGCTCTGCGCGCAGGCCGAGCTGTGGGGCTACGTCGATGGCGCTGGCGTGGCTCACGTGGCGCCTACGCAGGTGGACTCCCGCTACCACCTGGTGCTTGGCAACCCGGCCGGTGGCGACACGCGCGTGCCGGGCAAGACGGATGGCGCCGGCGGCCTCATCACCTGGTTGGAGTTCGCGCCCGAGGTGAAGTCGCTGCAGGCCATTCTTCGTGAAGCGGCCCAGGCGCATGCGGTCGACATCGAGCTGCTGAAGGCCATCATCGCGGTCGAATCGGGCTTCAAGGCCGACGCGGTGTCGCCGCGCGGTGCCGTCGGCCTGATGCAGATCATGCCGCTCGGCGAGACAAAAGTGGCGCGCGAGCTGGAAGCCAAGCGCTTGCTGGACCCGCGCGCGAACATCCTCACCGGCGCGAAGCTGCTCTCGCAATTGATGCACCGCTTTGGCCGTGTCGACGTGGCGCTCGCGGCATGGAATGCCGGTGTCGGCACGGTGATGAAACATGGCGGCGGGATGCCGCCGATCGACGAGACCCAGGCGCACGTGCACCTGGTGCTCGAGCTCTACTGGGCACTGCTGCAGAACAACATGCCGCGCGGTGCCGTGAAACTGCAGGTGCATGGCGAGCCGCCCGCGTCCGCTCCCAACTGATTGAACAACTCGAATGACGATGACCCCCGAGACCCCTGAAAGCAGCAGCGACGCCATCACGCTCGCCCACTATGCCGAGCGTGCGTACCTCGAATACGCATTGAGTGTCGTGAAGGGCCGCGCGCTGCCCGACGTGTGCGACGGCCAGAAGCCCGTGCAGCGGCGCATCCTGTTCGCGATGGAGCGCCTGGGCCTGAGCTTCACTGGTACCGCCGGTGCCAAGGCGATGAAGAGCGCCCGCATGGTGGGCGACGTGCTCGGCAAGTTCCACCCGCACGGTGACCAGTCGGTGTACGACGCGCTGGTGCGCATGGCGCAGGACTTCTCGCAGCGGTATCCGCTGATCGATGGCCAGGGCAACTTCGGCTCGCGCGATGGCGATGGTGCGGCGGCGATGCGCTACACCGAGGCGCGGTTGGCGCCGATCTCGCGGCTGCTGCTCGACGAGCTGGACGAAGGCACGGTGGACTTCGCTGCCAACTACGACGGCTCGACCGAAGAGCCGAAGCTCTTGCCGGCGCGCTTGCCCTTCGTGCTGCTGAATGGCGCCAGCGGCATTGCCGTCGGYTTGGCGACCGAAGTGCCTTCGCACAACCTGCGCGAGGTCGCGGCTGTGGCCGTCGCGATGATCCGCAACGACCGGCTGACGGACGACGAAATCGCCACGCTGGTCCCCGGACCCGACTACCCCGGCGGTGGCCAGATCATCAGCAGCACCGAAGAGATCCGCGCGGCCTACGCCACCGGCCGCGGCAGCCTGAAGGTGCGTGCGCGCTGGAAGATCGAAGACCTGGCGCGCGGCCAGTGGCAGCTGGTAGTGAACGAACTCCCGCCGGGTGCCAGCTCGCAGCGCGTGCTCGAAGAGATCGAGGAACTGACCAACCCGAAGATCAAGGCTGGCAAGAAGGCCTTGAGCGCCGAGCAGGTTCAGCTGAAGACGACGGTCTTGTCGGTGCTCGACGCAGTGCGTGACGAGTCGAGCAAGGACGCCCCGGTGCGCCTGGTGTTCGAACCCAAGACCAGCCGCATCGAACAGCAGGAGCTCATCACCACGCTGCTCGCCCACACCAGCCTGGAGAGCTCTGCGCCGATCAACCTGACGATGATCGGCAGCGACGGCCGGCCCACGCAGAAGAACTTGCGGCAGATGCTTTCGGAGTGGATCGCCTTCCGGGCCGAGACGGTGCAGCGGCGTTCGCAGTTCCGGCTCGACAAGGTGCTGGCGCGCGTCCACATCCTCGAAGGGCGGCAGCTGGTGCTGCTCAACATCGATGAAGTGATCCGGATCATTCGCCATGCGGACGAGCCGAAACCGGCGCTGATCGCGCGCTTCAAGCTGAGCGAGACGCAGGCCGACGACATCCTCGACATCCGCCTGCGCCAACTGGCGCGGCTCGAAGCGATCAAGATCGAGCAGGAGCTGAAGGATCTGCGCATCGAGCAGGGCAAGCTCGAAGACATCCTCAACAGCCCCGCCACGCTCAAGCGCACCATCGTCAAGGAAATCGAAGCCGACGCCAAGCAGCATGGCGACGACCGCCGCACGCTGATACAGGCCGAAAAGAAGGCCGTTGCCGAGATCAAGGTGATCGACGAGCCGGTGACCGTTGTCGTGAGCCTGAAGGGCTGGGTTCGCGCCCTCAAGGGCCACGAGATCGACGCGGCCACGCTGGCCTTCAAGGCCGGTGACGGCCTGTACGGCGTGTTTCCGTGCCGCACGGTCGACCCCTTGCTCGTGTTCGGCAGCAATGGCCGCGTGTACTCGACCACCGTGGCGCAACTGCCCGGTGGCCGTGGCGACGGTCAACCGATCACGACGCTGGTCGAGCTGGAAAGCGGAACCCAGCCCTTGCATTACTTCGCGGCCGCGGCCGACACCACGCTGCTGCTCGCCAACACCGGCGGCTTCGGTCTGCTGGCGCAGGTGGGCGACATGGTCAGCCGCCAGCGTGGCGGCAAGAGCTTCCTGGCGCTGGAAGCCAGCGACAAGGTGCTGCCCCCGGCCACCGTCAACACCGCCCACACACAGGTCGCCTGCCTCTCGCTAAGCGGGCGCCTGCTGGTGTTCAAGCGCGATGAGCTGAAGCTGCAGCCCAAGGGCGGTCGCGGCCTCACGCTGATGGACGTAGACACGAACGACCCGCTGGTGTCGGTGGCCAGTTGCGCCAACGCCATCAAGGTGCTGGGCACGGGCCGCGGGGGCAAGGCGAAGGAAGAGGAGCTGAAGGGCGCGTCGCTCGGCGTCTACGCCGGCAAGCGGGCGCGCAAGGGCAAGCTGGTGGATGCGGGGATGAAGCCGCATCGTGTCCTGGTGGGTGGGTAGTCGTGAGCGGGCCTTCGATGCCTCTGGCTGATGGGGCCGAGTGTGTTGGAAGCCCCGCCATGCCGCTGACAGCTCGCGCCGGGGTGTCGAAGAAGGCTCGCACCGCATCAGCATGAGCCTCGCCACACCACCTCTCGAATCCCCGTGGGCGCCGCTGCGGCAGCCGGTGTTCCGCATGCTGTGGAGCGTCTGGCTCACCGCCAACATCTGCATGTGGATGAACGACGTGGCGGCGGCGTGGATGATGACTTCATTGACCACTTCGCCGGTGATGGTGGCGCTGGTGCAGTCGGCGTCGACGCTTCCGGTGTTCTTCCTCGGGCTGCCGAGCGGCGCTCTCGCTGACATCCTGGATCGGCGCAAGTACTTCATCTTCACGCAGTTCTGGGTGGCGACCGTTGGCGTGCTGATGTGCGTCGTAACGCTGAGCGGCCACATGGTGGCGCCTTTGCTGCTGTTGCTGACCTTTGCCAACGGTATCGGCCTCGCGATGCGGTGGCCGGTGTTCTCGGCCGTGATCCCCGAGCTGATCCCCAAGGCGCAGCTGCCGGCAGCGTTGGCACTCAACGGAGTCGCGATGAACACCTCGCGCATCTTCGGGCCGATCCTGGCGGGTGCGTTGATCGCGAGCGCGGGCAGCGCTTATGTGTTCGCGCTGAACGCGGCGCTGTCGGTGATCTGCGGCTTCGTGATCATGCGCTGGCGCACCGAGCCCAAGGTGAGTGCGTTGCCGGCCGAGCGCTTCTTCGGTGCCATCCGCGTGGGCGTGCGGCACGTGCGCGAGTCGGCCAGCATGCGCGCCATCCTGCTGCGCATCACCACGTTCTTCTTGCAGGCCATTGCGCTGACGTCTCTGCTGCCGCTGGTTGCGAAGCAACTGCCCGACGGCGGGGCGGGCACCTTCACCTTGCTGCTCGCCTCCATGGGCTCCGGCGCGGTGGTGGCGGCGTTGTCCATGGCCCGCATTCGCGCGGTGATGGATGGCGACGTGCTGGTGCGCAACGGGAGCCTGGTCCAGGCGGCGACCATGGTCGTCGTCGCCTTTGCGCCCAACATCTGGGTGGCGGCGCCGGCGATGATGCTCAACGGCGTGGCGGTGATCTCGGTCGCGAATTCGCTGTCGGTCGCGGCTCAACTGGCGCTGCCCAACTGGGTTCGCGCGCGTGGCATGTCGGTCTACCAGATGGCGCTGATGGGCGGTGGCGGCATCGGCGCGGCGGTGTGGGGGCAGGTGGCCACCTTCACCGATGTGCGCACCAGCCTGATCATCGCGTCAGCGGGCGGCACGCTGGCGATGGTGGGGGTGCTGAAGCGCAGTCCGCGCGGCCTGTCGGAACACGACGACCTGACGCCGTCGCAGGAATGGAAGCCGCCGGTGATGCCGGTGGCGATCGAAGGCCACGAAGGCCCGGTGCTGACCACCATCGAGTACCTGATCGATCCGAGCCACGCCGAAGATTTTCTCGCCGTGATGCGCGAGACCCGCAGCAGCCGGCTGAGGCAGGGCGCTCTGTCATGCGAGCTCTTCCGCGACGGCACCGTGCCGGGCCGCTACCTCGAGCACATGCTTGACGAGTCGTGGGTCGAGCACCTGCGCCGCTTCGACCGCGTCACCGCGTACGACGTGGCGCTGCGAAACCGCCGCCTGGCGCTGCACATCGGCGACGAGCCGCCGCGCGTGTCGCGCTGCATCGCCGAGGCGATGGACTGACGTCTCAGCGCTTGCGTGCCTGTGTGGCCGTGCGGCGCCGCGAGGTGGTGGGCAGCTTGTGGATGACAGCCTTGCCTGGCAACGGCTGTTTTGCAGGACGATGTTCTGCTTCGGGACCTGCGCTCGCGCCGGCTTTCTGGTCCGAATTCAAGTTTGGGTCTGACGGCGCCGCCGCCCACGGCGGCAAAGGCCATGCGGGCACCATCGGCCAGCCCGCCAGAAGCATGCTCCACCACGAGTGAGAAGCGGCCAGCATGGCCTCCCAGCTTCGTGTTTGCATGGCGAGAGCCTGCTCGGTCGTCCAGGGCGTCGCCCAGAGGGAAGGGTCGTCGATCGTCGGCGGGTCCCCCGGCGCGCGGGCCCACAGTGAATTCCAGTGCCACATGACGGATCTCCTTGGCAGCCAAGGCAGTCGAGCTTACTGCGCTGAACCGTCCGATGCCAGCGCATCCGCGTTGCCAAGACGTTCATACTCTGAGATCACCTGCGCGCCGAAAAGCAGCAAGGTGGCGGCAATCTCGAGGCTGAGCAAGGCCACGATCGCCGTGGTGAGTGAGCCGTAGACCACGTTCACCTGCGACAGCGTGGCGAAGTACCACACCAGCACGTGACGGGTGATCTCCCACAGCAGGGCGGCCGTCACGCCACCGATCAGAGCGTGCCGCAGCGACAGGTTGCCGACCGGCATCACCATGTAGATGGAGGTGAGCAGGCAGATCTCGCCGGCGAGCCCGACGAGATAGAGCAGCAGCCCGGAGAAGCCGCCCAGCGACCATTCGCGGCCGAAGAGGTTGATGCTCTCCTGGCCCAGCACCTGCAAGCCGCCCGACACCACCGTGACCAGCAACAAGCCCACGCCCAGCACGAAGATGTAGCAGTAGGGCAGCAGTGCCGAGACCAGGAAGTGGCGACCTCGATCGACCACACGGTGATGGAAGATCACCGACATCGCGTTCTCCAGCACGGTGAAGGCGAGCGAGCTGAAGAACAGCATGGTCACCAGCAGCAACCAGCCGGTCAAGTCGCGGTGAAGCAGAAAGTTGGACAGCTCGGCCACGATCGCTTTCGACTGGCCTGGAATCAACCACGAGAGGTAGCGGTCGATGGTTTCCAGCAGCTCGGCCTGGTCGATGAATTGCGAGAGCGCAATCACCGCCAGCACCAGCAACGGCACGATGGACAGCAGCGCGTAGTACGCCACCGCACCAGCGAGCAACAGGCCCTGGTTGGCCCGGAACCCCTTCAACGACTGCCAGATGAACGCGCCCGGATGTGCAAGCACATGGGCGGCCGGTGGCGTGAGGAGTTTCATGCTCGAAGGTGAGCCTTGCTCTCACCGAGACTGCTCAGAGCAGGCCATCGATCGAAGCGTGATCGATTGCTCGTTGGTCAGGAATTTGATAACGGCTGTCATGAAGGCGGGGAGCAAAAGCAGATGATTCGATACCGGCGCGAATGGCTGGGTGAACGACTTGTCGTTCACCCGTCTGTTATGCATCGAATCAAGATTTCTTGCTGTAGGACGGAAGCGGCATCGGGTGTCGTCTCCGTCGAGAAGCTGTGATGCGCATTCGCCACGCAGGCCGGGCACACGATTTGTTCCGCACCGAGCTTCGGTAAGAATCTCGGAAAACGATATTTCAACAGAGGAGGGGCACCATGAGACTGTTCAGTCGCGCCGCGCTTGCGGCAATCGTTATCAGCTTGACGGCCTGCGCAGGTACACCGCAGACCCCGATCGAATTGACCCCGGCGACGCTTGCCGGCAAAACTCGCATCGGTGTCGTCATGGCAAAGTTGCCAAAGGTCGATGTCAATCTGCCTGGAGCGAGTTGCCTGCTCTGCATTGCAGCCGCGTCCGTCGCCAACTCGAGCCTGACAACGCACACTCAGACGCTGGGGTACGAAGACCTGCCGAAACTGAATGCCGATCTGGCGCAAGCGCTGACGAAGAAGGGACAAGAGGCGGTCGTCATCGATGAGCCCCTCAACCTGGAAACCTTGCCTGATGCGACCAAGGGGCCGAACTTGGCCCGCAAAGACTTCTCGTCCCTCAAGAAGAAGTACGGGGTCGAGAAATTGGTGGTCGTGGAATTGACGACGCTTGGCATGGAACGTTCGTACTCTGCCTACATTCCGAACGGGCCGCCGCACGCCATTTTTGCGGGTTCCGCCTATTTGGTGAATTTGTCCAGCAACACCTATGAGTGGTACCGGCCCATCAAACTTGTCCGTGAGACCGAAGGGAAATGGGACGAACCTCCGAAATTCCCCGGTCTGACCAATGCTTACTTCCAGGTAATCGAGTTAGGCAAGGACGATGTCCTGAAGCCCTTCAAAGCCCAGTGACGTGATGACGATCTCACTCGTCGCGCGGCTGATGGCCGCACTGCTGGGGCTGTCGGTCGCTTCGCTCGGCTTTGCGGCCAGCGACCCACCGGCTGCTGGCGTCGTGACTCGAGCCGTCCCGAATGAAACCGATTGGGCCGTTCGGATGCCCGCCGACGACAAGGTAGCCTACCGTGGGCTGGTGAGCCAGGACACCTCTGGGCCGAGTGGTGTCGCTGTGATGTACCCGGCTCCTAACTTGGTTGGACTGTTTGCCGCGATAGCGGCACATGGCTTGGTTTCGAGTTCGAGACAGGCGAAAGAAAAGTCCAGGGCACAGGAAGAAGCAGACAAAGTTCTCTTGCCGTACCAACCGCTCCTCGACAAGGTCACTCATGGCTTGCTTGCGCAACGGGCATTTGAACGAATGACTCGAGGCGCAGGTAAGAAAGTCGTCGAGCCAAACGCAACGGTATCGAATGGCTGGATCATTGAAACAGCACCGGTATTCTCAGTAACGCAGGACGAGCGAGCTTTGTTGCTGGACAACGTCATCGTTGTCCGTGCGCCTGGTTCACCAGACGTTATCAACTACCAAAACGTCGTGCGGGTAGTGTCTGTGCCGCGGCCTGCCGCAGAACAGAAAGCAGGGATTGTCGAATTCTGGACCGCCGACGAGGGCCGCATGATCGCGCAGGAAAGTGCCGATTTGTTCGCTAAGTCACTGGATGTCGTGCTGGCTGATCTGGCGAGAGGCCCCGAGCTTTCTGCATCGGCACCGAAGACGGTCCGGTACAAGCTCGGCGGTGTTGAAAGCATCGAACGTGCGTCGTTGATCGAGGAACGCTGCGACCGCCTCACATTGCGGACGCTACGGGGCGGGCTTCTGTCCGTTCCTGCGCCGGTAAGCTCTTGTGAGGGCGGGCAAGTGGCAGACAAGCCGCCGCCCCTCACCAGTGGCGCCGTTGCCTCGCAATAGGCAATAGGAAGCGTTTGGCCATATCAGCGTCTTCGCAGCAATGACCAGCCGATTACACCCGTCAGCACGAAAAGCGCAAGGCTGTAGAAGTCGTAGGGAATGCCGAACAGGCTCACCGCCGCGTCGGCGCAGCTGGCGCGCGCGAGGAACACGTCGGGCCACAGGTTGTCGAGCTTCGTCGCGATGACGATCTGGTCGGCCACCGTCATCGCGCACGACGACGAGGCCGCGGCCTTGAAGTGCTGCCACAGCGCCGCGGCGATGCCGCACAGCGAGAGCAGCATCACCAGCGCCGCGCCGAACCGGCGGACCGCCAAACCGATCAGGCAGGCCAGTGCGATGGCAAGAAAGATGAGCCGCTGCAGGATGCACCACGGGCAGGGCTCCATGCCGAAGACGTGCTGCGACACAAGCGCCGCGCCGACGGCGGCGATGCCGATCACCGCGCCGGCCACGAGCAGCAGGGTCGGCTGCTTCTGGAGGGCCGTCATTTCACTTCGGCGATCAGATCAATCTCGACGCAAGCGCCCATCGGAACCTGTGCAACGCCGAAGGCACTGCGCGCGTGGGTCCCGCTGGCGCCGAAGATCTCGCCGAGCAGCTCGGAGCAGCCGTTGGTCACGAGGTGCTGTTCGGTGAAGTCCAGTGTGCTGTTGACGAGACTCATCACCTTGACGATGCGCTCAATGCTGTTCAAGTCACCTACCGCAGCGTGCAGTGTGCCGACCAGATCGATGGCCACGGCGCGTGCGGCCTGTTTGCCGGTGGCGGTGTCGATGTCGCGGCCCAGCTGGCCAACCCACGGCTTACCCTCGCGCTTGGCGATGTGCCCGGAGAGGAACACCAGCTTGCCGGTGCGGACGAAAGGCACATAGGCCGCGGCCGGCGTAGCCACGGGCGGCAGTTCGATGCCGAGGGATTTCAAGCGGTCGTAGACGGACATCGGATGCACCGGGAAACTGGGGAGGCGCAAATCCTACACTGCAGGGATGGGAGGAAAAGACCAAGGTTGGCACTTGGCGGGCATGGGTTTGGCATGGCTGCTCGGCGTGGCGCTGCAATTGCAGGAGCGCACGCTGCTGCCGCTGTGGGCTTATCTGTCTTGCCTCGCAGTGGGCATGCTTTGCTGTGCCATCGCTTGGCGGTGGTCGCGATGGTGGTGGCTCTCGTTGATCGCCATGGAGCTGGTTGGAGCCGGTGCCGCCGGATGGCGCGCCAGCGACAGGCTGGCCGATGCGTTGCCGGTGGCGTTGGAAGGTAAGGACCTTCAGGTGATTGGCGTGGTGGCCGGGTTGCCTCAACAGTCGGCGGTCGGACTCAGGTTCCGGTTCCAGATCGAAGAAGCGCGGTACGAGGGTCAGCCCGTGAGCGTGCCGTCCCTGGTTGCGCTGGGTTGGTATGTTGGCTGGCACGAAGACGCGGCCTTGAGCGAGCCGCAACAGTCATTGCGGGCCGGGCAACGTTGGCGCTTCACGCTGCGTTTGCGCCAGCCACACGGCAACATGAACCCCGAGGGTTTCGACTACGAGCTCTACCTGTTCGAGCAGGGGCTTCGTGCGACGGGGTATGTGCGTGGCGGTGACAAGGCGTCGGCCGAACTGCTGGACGCCAAGGCCGGCTACGCCGTCGACCGATTGCGCCAGCGTGTGCGCGACGCCATCTATGCCAAGGTGAACGACCTGCGCTCTGCCGGCGTGCTGGCGGCACTGGCGGTGGGTGATCAGTCGGCGATCGAACGCGAAGACTGGCAGCTCTTTCGCAACACGGGTGTCGCCCACCTGATGAGCATCAGCGGGCTGCATGTGACGATGTTCGCTTGGTTGGCAGGTCTGCTGGTCACGAGCCTGTGGCGGCGCAGCACGCGAGCGATGCTATTTGTTCCGGCGCAGATTGCAGGACGCTGGGGCGGGCTGTTGGCGGCGACGGGTTACGCACTGTTCTCGGGCTGGGGTGTGCCGGCGCAGCGCACGGTGTGGATGCTGGTCACGGTGACCATTCTTCAGATGCTGAGTCGTCGCTGGCCATGGACGCTGGTGCTGCTCGTCGCCGCTGCAGTTGTCAGCGCGCTCGACCCCTGGGCCCTGCTGCAACCGGGGTTCTGGCTGTCGTTCATGGCGGTGGGCCTTCTCATGTCGTCCGAGGCGGTGCAGAGCCATCGCGAGCCTGTCGCCGAAATGGGCTGGCTCCGACGCATGGGGGCGAGCGTCAAGGGCGGCTTGCGCACGCAGGTGATTGCGACGCTGGGCCTCACGCCGCTGACGCTGGTGTTCTTCCAGCAAGTGTCGATCGTGGGCTTTGCGGCGAATCTGGTGGCCATTCCGCTGGTCACGCTGGTCATCACGCCGCTTGCCTTGCTGGGCGTGGTGTTCTCGCCTTTGTGGCAAGTGGGTGCGTGGGTGCAGCAGGGCCTGTGCGCCGGGTTGGCGCAGCTCGATCACGTGCCCGGCGCCGTGTGGTTGGTGCCGGTGGCGCCGCTGTGGGCGCAGGCGGCCGGGCTGCTGGCCGCTGCCCTGATGGTGTCGCCCCTGCCCTGGCGCATGCGCTTACTGGCCGTGCCGCTGGTGGTGCCCTTGCTGCTGCCGGTGCGTGACTTGCCGGGCGAAGGGCAATTCGAGTTAATGGCCGTGGACGTCGGGCAGGGCACCTCGGTGCTCGTGCGCACGGCACAACATCTGATGGTGTACGACACCGGACCGCAATATTCACGCGATAGCGATGCTGGCCAGCGCGTCTTGCTGCCTCTGCTGCGGGCCCGGGGAGAAGAGCGCATCGATCGCCTGGTGCTGAGTCATCGCGACCTCGATCACGTGGGCGGTGCTGCCGCCCTGCTGAAGAACATGCCGGTCACCGAGCTGCTCAGCTCGCTCGAGACCGAGCATCCGCTGCGAGCCTTGGCAGCCCAACCCCGGCGCTGTGAAGCTGGCCAATCGTGGTCGTGGGACGGCGTGCGGTTCGACGTGCTCCATCCTCAAGCAGCCGACTACGAGCGTGGGCTCAAGTCCAACGCGATGTCGTGCGTGGTGAAGGTGAGCGGGGCGCAGGGCACTGCCTTGCTCACTGGCGACATCGAGCGCCAGCAGGAAGCCGATCTGCTTGGCTCCCAGCGAGACGCGTTGCGCAGCGACTTGCTGGTCGTGCCGCACCACGGCAGCAGAACTTCATCAACGGCGGGGTTCCTGGATGCGGTGTCACCGCGCATTGCGGTGATCCAGGCCGGCTATCGGAACCGGTTCGGCCACCCCGTGGCCGAGGTGCTGGCGCGGCTCGACGAGCGTGGCGTCACAGTCCAAACGAGCCCGGCGTGCGGTGCGTGGTGGTGGCACAGCGGGACCGACATTGCGACGGCCGCATGCGAGCGAGACACGGCGCGGCGCTACTGGCACCATCGCGCGATCATCGAATAAACCAGCGTGAATGCGCCTCGTTGGTGCGAAAGTGGCCTGGAATTTGCTACCCTGCCCCCAAGGAGACTTGCAGATGAGTAGACCCGGTTTCGACGAGATGCAGGCCACCAGCACCACGGTGCGTGACCACTATCGTGTGTACGACAAGTGGCTCGCGCAGCAACCGCGTGATGTCATGCACTCCCGCCGCGAAGAGGCGGAAATGATCTTCCGCCGTGTCGGCATCACCTTCGCCGTCTATGGCGCCAAGGATGAAGACGGCTCCGGCACCGAGCGGCTGATTCCATTCGATCTGATCCCTCGCGTGATTCCGGCATCGGAATGGAGCGAGATGGAAAAAGGCCTGACCCAGCGGGTCACGGCGCTCAACCGCTTCATCCACGACGTCTACCACGAGCAGGAGATCATCCGCGCCGGTATCGTGCCGGCCGACCAGATCTTCAAGAATGCGCAGTTCCGGCCCGAGATGATGGGCGTGGATGTGCCTGGCGGCGTGTATTCGCACATCAGTGGCATCGACATCGTGCGGGCTGCCAACCCCGACGGCAGCGGCAGCTACTACGTGCTCGAAGACAACCTGCGTGTCCCGAGCGGCGTGAGCTACATGCTCGAGAACCGCAAGATGATGATGCGGCTCTTCCCAGAGCTGTTCAGCCAGCATCGGGTGGCCCCGGTCGCGCACTATCCCGACCTCTTGCTCGAAACCTTGCGTGGCGTGGCGCCGGCTGCCGTCAACGAGCCGACTGTCGTCGTGCTCACCCCCGGCATGTACAACAGCGCCTACTTCGAGCACGCGTTCCTCGCGCAACAGATGGGTGTGGAGCTGGTCGAAGGGCAAGACCTCTTCGTCAAGGACAACTTCGTCTACATGCGCACGACGCAAGGCCCGAAGCGCGTGGATGTGATCTACCGCCGTGTCGATGATGATTTCCTTGACCCCTTGGCCTTCCGCCCCGATTCAACGCTGGGCTGTGCGGGCCTGCTGAGCGTGTACCGCGCCGGCAACGTGACGCTGTCCAACGCCATCGGCACCGGCGTGGCCGACGACAAGTCGATCTACCCGTACGTGCCGAAGATGATCGAGTTCTACCTCGGCGAGAAACCGATCCTCAACAACGTGCCGACCTACCAGTGCCGTGAAGAAGACGACTTCAAGTACGTGCTCGACCACCTGGGCGAACTGGTGGTGAAAGAGGTTCACGGCGCCGGTGGCTACGGCATGCTCGTCGGTCCTGCGGCCACGAAGGCCGAGATCGCCGACTTCCGCAAGGCGCTCGAAGCCAATCCGACCGGCTACATCGCGCAGCCCACACTCAGCCTGTCGACTTGCCCCACCTTCGTCGAGAGCGGCATCGCGCCGCGCCACATCGACCTGCGGCCCTTCGTGCTGTCAGGCAAGCACGTGCAGATGGTCCCAGGCGGCCTGACCCGCGTCGCACTGAAGGAAGGCTCGCTCGTCGTCAATTCGTCGCAGGGCGGCGGTACCAAAGACACATGGGTACTGGAAGCATGATGAGAGCTGAACGCTTGGCACTACGCAACGAAAGGGAGTAAGCGATGCTGTCTAGAACCGCCGACCACCTTTTCTGGATGGCTCGTTACATGGAGCGGGCGGAGAACACCGCCCGCATGCTCGACGTCAACTACCAGACGTCATTGCTGCCTCAATCGGCGGACGCGGCCGAGAACGGCTGGCGTGGCCTGTTGAGCATTTCTGAACTCACCACCGACTACACGCAGCGTCACGGAGAAGTCACGCCCAGGCGTGTGATGGACTACATGGTGAGCGATGAGCGCAACCCGTCGAGCATCTACAGCTGCCTGATGGCTGCGCGCGAGAACGCACGGGCAGTGCGGGGCACGCTGACCACCGAAGTGTGGGAAACGCAGAACCAGACCTGGCTTGAATTCCAGCGCATGCTGAGCGCCAAGGCGTTCGAGAAAGACCCGGGCGCGGCGTTCGAATGGGTCAAGTTCCGCTCGCACCTCTCGCGTGGCGTGACGGTGGGCACCATGCTGCAGGACGAGGCCTTTCACTTCTTGCGCATCGGCAGCTTCCTTGAGCGAGCCGACAACACGGCGCGCATGCTGGACGTGAAGTTCCACGCTGTCGAGAGCGAGTTCTTCGGCACGGGCTCGGCCAACGGCAATGGTGGCAAGGACCAGGAGTACGACTTCTATCACTGGTCGGCCATCCTGCGTTCCGTCTCTGGCTTCGAGGTGTACCGCAAGGCGTATCGCAACGTGATTCGACCCGAACGTGTGGCCGAGCTGTTGATCCTGCGCGCCGACATGCCCCGCTCGCTTGCGGCCTGCATGGACGAGGTTGTCTCCAACCTGCAGCGCGTAGCCAACGAGCAGTCGAACGACACGCTGCGCCGGGCAGGGCGCCTGCAGGCCGATCTTCGCTTCGGCCGCATCGATGAAATCTTGGCGACTGGTTTGCATGCGTTCCTCACCCAGTTCCTCGAGCGGGTGGGCACGCTGGGCATCGGCATCAGTCGCGACTTCCTGGTTCCCGTGGCGGCTGCGTAACGAGCATGCTGGATGAAACTCACCATCCAACATGTGACGCAGTACGACTACAGCGCACCGGTGCGATATGCCTTGCAATCTCTGTGTCTCACACCGCAAGCCAGTGCCCACCAGACCGTGCATGACTGGACGCTCAGCGCGCCGGCGCCCTTGTTTGCACAGCGCGATGGCTACGGCAACATGGCGCACACCTGGAGCCTGGCCCAACGTGCCTATGCCAATGCAGTTCGTGCAGGGGGCACGGTCGAAACCCATGCGTCGCCCTGGCTCGTCGACGACGCGGCGCCACCGCAGCTCTATCTGCGCGTGACGCCACTCACCGCTGCCGACGACCGCCTGCGTGCACTCGGCCGCGTCCACCTCGCAGGAGTCGTCGATGAAGAGTCGGCGATGGCGCTGGCCAAGGCGGTCTTGAATCGCGTGCGCTACAAGACCGGCGCCACCACCGTGCAGACCACAGCGCAGCAGGCTTGGGAACTTGGCGGTGGCGTCTGCCAGGACCATGCACACGTGTTCATCGCTGCCTGCCGGGCCAACGGTGTGCCGGCGCGCTATGTCAGCGGCTATTTCTATGCACCCCACGCACCGCACCTGGCCAGCCACGCCTGGGTCGACGTGTGTGTAGAGCCCGGCGCGCACCGTTGGCTCAGCATCGACGTCACCCATATTTGCCTGATGGACGAGCGCCACGTGCGCCTGGCCGTCGGCCTCGACTACACCACCTGCTCGCCGATCCGCGGCATGCGCGAAGGGGGTGGCGATGAATCCATGCGGGTTCGCATCGACATTCGCGAAGCCCCGACCACCCGAACCTGATGATTTCTCTGGAGCCCTGAATGTCAATCCACGTTGCGCTCAACCACGTGACCCACTATCGGTACGACCGGCCGATCAATCTCGGGCCTCAAGTGGTTCGGCTGCGCCCGGCGCCGCATTCGCGCACCCGCATTCTCAGCTACTCGATGCGCGTCGAGCCGGCCACGCACTTCACCAATTGGCAACAAGACCCGCAGGCGAACTACCTGGCTCGCCTGGTGTTCCCGGACAAGACCACCTCGTTTCGCATCGAGATCGATCTCGTTGCCGAGATGGCGGTGCTCAACCCGTTCGACTTCTTCCTGGAGCCTTCGGCCGAGCATTTCCCTTTCGAGTACGACCCCTCGCTGACGATCGAACTCGAGCCCTATCGCCGCAAGGCGCCGCTCACGCCGGAATTTGCCAAGTACCTCGCCGCCATCCCGCGCGACAAGATGCAGACGACGAACTTCCTCGTCGCCATCAACCAGCAGCTGCAGAAGGACATCAGCTACCTGATCCGCATGGAGCCCGGCGTGCAGACGCCAGAGCAGACGCTGGTCAACGCTTCGGGCTCATGCCGCGACTCCGGTTGGCTGCTGGTGCAGCTGCTGCGCCACCTCGGTTTTGCGGCGCGCTTCGTGTCGGGCTACCTGATCCAGCTCAAGAGCGACGTGAAGTCGCTCGACGGCCCGAGCGGCACCGAGGTCGACTTCACCGACCTGCACGCCTGGTGCGAGGTCTATCTGCCGGGTGCTGGCTGGATCGGCTTCGACCCCACCTCCGGCCTGCTGGCCGGCGAAGGCCACATTCCGCTGGCGTGCTCGCCTGAACCCGGCTCGGCCGCGCCGGTGAGCGGCGCGCTCGACGAGTGCGAGACCGAGTTCGAACACAGCATGAAGGTCACGCGCGTGTGGGAGGCGCCACGCGTCACCCTGCCGTACACCGACGAGCAGTGGGCCAGCATCGAGGCGCTGGGCCACCAGGTCGACGGCGACTTGCGCAAGAACGACGTGCGCTTGACACAAGGCGGCGAGCCCACGTTCGTGTCCGTCGACGACCGCGACGGCGCCGAGTGGAACACCGACGCGATGGGCCCCACCAAGCGCCTGCTCAGTGCCGATCTGATGGACAAGCTGCGCGCCAAGTACGGCGACGGCGGCCTGCTGCATTACGGCCAGGGCAAGTGGTACCCGGGCGAGCAGCTGCCGCGCTGGTCGCTCAACCTCTTCTGGCGCAAGGACCGCGAGCCGATCTGGACGCATCCCGAGCTCTTCGCCAGCGAGCACACCGATTACCACGTCACCGACATCGAGGCGCACAAGTTCCTGAGCGGCGTAGCCAAACGCCTGAGCCTGGACGCGAAGTACGTGTTCCCGGCCTACGAAGACGTCTGGTACTACCTGTGGCGCGAACGCAAGCTGCCCGTGAACGTCGACCCTTTCGAAGCGAAGCTGTCCGACGAGAT
This sequence comes from Rhizobacter sp. P2_G4, assembly GCF_056403575.1. NCBI lineage: Bacteria > Pseudomonadati > Pseudomonadota > Betaproteobacteria > Burkholderiales > Sphaerotilaceae > Rhizobacter > Rhizobacter sp. P2_G4. The sequence continues at coordinate 1,202,732 of NZ_JBFUFG010000002.1, forward strand.
GGAACGCGAGCGCCTGAGCAAGATCTTCAGCCAGGGCCTGGAGAAAGTGGTGGGTCATGTGCTGCCGGTCGCGCGTTACGACACGGCACGCAACGGCACCCCGGGGCCGCGCTGGCAAACCGGGCCATGGTTCCTGCGCAGTGAGCGCTGCTACCTGGTCCCTGGCGATTCAGCCATGGGCTACCGCCTGCCGCTCGACTCGCAGCCCTGGGCCAAGTCGTCCGACCTGCCGTGGGTGCACCCGCCGGATCAGTCGCAACCGTTCGCGCCGCTGCCGCCGTATCGGCGCCTGCGTTATGCGGTGGGTGGAACCGAAGTCACCGGTGGATCGGCGGGCCCGTCCGAGGCTGCTACGTCCCCGGCGAGTTTTGGTGATCGTTCGCGTGCCGCGTTGCACGCCGGTCCTTCGGCAGCGCCGAGCGTGGCCACCACGCTGACCAAGGTGCCGGGCGCGTTCGAGTCGGCCGGTTGGGTCACCCGCACGGCCATGAGCGCCGAGCCGCGCGGTGGCCGGCTCTATGTCTTCATGCCGCCGATGACGGCGCTCGAGGACTACCTGGAGTTGGTGGCGGCCGTTGAAGATACGGCGACCGAGATGAAGCTGCCGGTGATCCTCGAAGGCTACGAGCCGCCGAAGGACCCGCGTTTGTCGACGCTGCGCGTCACACCCGACCCAGGCGTGATCGAAGTCAATGTCCACCCCGCGCATAGCTGGGGCGAGCTGGTCGAGCAGACGACCCACCTTTACCAGGTGGCACACGAGACGCGTCTGTCGACCGAGAAGTTCATGGTCGACGGCCGCCACACCGGCACCGGTGGCGGCAACCACTTCGTGCTCGGCGGCGCCACGGTGGCGGACTCGCCCTTCCTCCGCCGGCCCGATCTGCTGGCGAGCATGGTCGGCTACTGGCACAACCACCCGGCGCTGAGCTATCTGTTCTCGGGCCTCTTCATCGGCCCGACCAGCCAGGCGCCGCGCGTGGACGAGGCGCGCAACGATTCGGTCTACGAGATCGAGGTGGCCTTCTCCGAGCTGCAGCGCCAGTCCGCGCTCGGGCCTGACGCCTGCCCGCCGTGGATGATCGACCGGCTGATGCGCAACCTGCTGATCGACGTCACTGGCAACACCCACCGCGCCGAGTTCTGCATCGACAAGATGTACTCGCCCGATGGCCCCACCGGCCGCCTGGGCCTGCTGGAGATGCGCGCCTTCGAGATGCCGCCGCATGCGCGCATGAGCCTGACGCAGCAGCTGCTGATGCGTGCGTTGATCTCGCGCTTCTGGCAGAAGCCATATCAGCCGCCGCGCCTCAAGCGCTGGGGCACCGAGCTGCATGACCGCTTCATGCTGCCGCACTTCGTGTGGCAAGACCTGTGCGATGTGGTCGAAGAGCTCAACCAGTTCGGCTACCCGGTCAAGGCCGAATGGTTCGCGCCTCACCTCAGCTTCCGCTTCCCGCACATCGGCGACTTCAGCGTCGAAGGCGCCGAGCTTGACTTCCGCCTCGCGCTGGAGCCGTGGCACGTGATGGGCGAGGAGGGCGGTGCCGGCGGTACGGTGCGCTTCGTCGATTCATCGGTCGAACGCCTGCAAGTGAAGGCCACCGGTCTCGTGAGCGACCGCCATGTGCTCACCTGCAATGGCCGCGTGGTGCCGCTGCAATCCACCGGCAAGGTGGGTGAGTTCGTCGCGGCCGTGCGCTACAAGGCCTGGGCGCCGCCCTCGGCGCTGCACCCGACCATCGGCACCAATGCGCCGCTGACCTTCGACCTGTACGACACCTGGATGAGCCGCTCGATGGGTGGTTGCCAGTACCACGTGGCGCACCCGGGCGGCCGCAACTACGACACCGCGCCGGTCAATTCGTACGAGGCCGAGGCACGCCGGCTGGCGCGCTTCTTCCGGCTCGGCCACACGCCGGGCGTGATGACGGTGACGAAGGAAGAGCGCAACCCGGACTTCCCGTTCACGCTCGACCTGCGGCGCGCTTCACAGTACTGAGCGCAGTACTGCGATCAGCGCGGCCGGAACATGCGAAACAGCTGTTCCGGCCCGATGCTGAAGTAATCCCCCGGGCCGCCGCCGCGCAGAATGGGTTGCGCTGCGGCGGTGTCGTACACGCCGTTCTTGAGCAGCGACTTGGCGATGTGAACCGCCACCACCTCGCCCAGCGTCAACCAGCTGTCTGCCTTGGCGCCATCGGCCCCTTGCAGCTGGATGATCTGCGTGACCCGGCACTCGAACGAGACCGGGCTCTCGGCCACGCGCGGCACCGAGATCAYGCGTGAGGCCGCCGGTGTCAGGCCGGCCAGCTCAAACTCGTTCACCTCGGGCGGTACGGCAGCGCAGCTGGCATTCATCGCCTCGGCCAGCGGCCGCGTCGCAAGATTCCAGCCAAATTCGCCGGTCTGCTGCACGTTGCGCACCGTGTCCTTGAAGCCAATGCTCGAGAAACCCACGATCGGCGGCGTGTAGTTGAAGGCGTTGAAGAAGCTGTAGGGCGCAAGATTCAGGCGGCCCTGCGCGTCGTGCGACGAGATCCAGCCGATGGGCCGTGGGCCGACGATGGCGTTGAACGGATCGTGCGGCAGGCCGTGGCCGAGCCGCGGTTCGTAGAAGTGAATGTCGTCGGCCATGTCGATGCACGCAGGATGGTGGGTTGAGGCCACTGTACGCGTGAAGAAAGCGCGTGGCAGACTCAGGGGATGTCCACTTCTGCGCTCCGCGTGCTGTCCGTCATTCCTCCGATGACGCAGCTCAACACGCCTTATCCGTCGACCGCCTACCTCACCGGCTTCCTGCGTTCGCGAGCCGTCGATGCCGTGCAGGAAGACCTGGCCTTGGCCCTGGTGCTGAAGCTTCTCTCCGCCGAGGGCCTGACCCAGGTGCGAGCGCAGATCGATGCGATGCCCGAGGCCTCTCGCTCGCCGATGCTCCATGTGTTCATCGACCAGTTCGACCGCTACCTCGCCACCATCGGCCCGACCATCGCCTTCCTGCAGGGCCGCGACCCGACGCTGGGCCACCGCATTGCAGGGCGCGGCTTCCTGCCTGAAGGCCCACGATTCGATTCGCTCGACGTCTACATCGATGAAGACGGCGGCGACCCGCTTGCCTGGGCTTTCGGTGCACTTGGCATGCAAGACCGCGCACGTCACCTGGCCACGCTGTACCTCAACGACCTGGCCGACGTGTTGCGTGACGCGATCGACCCGCGCTTCGAGTTCGTGCGCTATGCCGAATCGCTGGCGCAGAGCCAGCCGACCTTCGAGCCACTGGCGCGCGCGCTGGCCGCTCCGCTGAACCTGGTCGACCGCACGCTGGTCGACTTGACGCTCGCTGCGCTGCAGCGCCACCAGCCGAGCGTGGTGCTGATCTCGGTGCCGTTCCCGGGCTCGGTGTATGCGGCCTTTCGCATCGCGCAGGCCGTGAAGGCGCATGACGCCACCATCGTCACCGTGCTGGGTGGCGGCTTCGTCAACACCGAGCTGCGCGAGCTCACCGAGCCGCGCGTGTTCGACCACTTTGACTACGTGACGCTCGATGCAGGCGAGCGGCCGCTGTTGGCGCTGCTAGACCATCTGCAAGGCAAGCGTTCGCAGCAGCGCCTCGTGCGCACCTATCTGCGCGAAGACGGCGTCGTGCGCTACGTCAACTGGATCGAGGCAGACATTGCCTTCGCCGAAGTCGGCACGCCCACCTGGGACGGCTTGCCGCTCAACAGCTACCTGTCGCTGCTCGACATGCTCAACCCCATGCACCGGCTTTGGAGCGACGGGCGCTGGAACAAGCTCACCGTGGCGCATGGCTGCTACTGGAAGAAGTGCAGCTTCTGCGACGTGAGCCTCGACTACATCTCGCGCTACGAGGGCGCATCGGCCGCCACGCTGGTCGACCGCATCGAGGCCATCGTCAAGGAAACCGGGCAGACCGGCTTCCACTTCGTCGACGAGGCGGCGCCACCCAAGGCACTGAAGACGCTCTCGGCCGAGCTGATCAGGCGCCAGCTCTCGGTCTCATGGTGGGGCAACATCCGTTTCGAGAAGTCGTTCAGCCCTGAGCTCTGCCAGCAGCTGGCCGACAGCGGCTGCATCGCCATCTCGGGTGGGCTTGAGGTAGCGTCCGACCGTTTGCTGAACCTGATGAAGAAGGGCGTGTCGGTGGAACAGGTGGCGCGGGTCACCAAGGCCTTCAGCGACGCCGGCATCCTGGTGCACGCCTACTTGATGTACGGCTTCCCTACGCAGACGGTGCAGGACACGGTGGACGCACTGGAGTACGTGCGCCAGCTGTTCGAGACCGGCTGCATCCAATCGGGCTTCTTCCACCGCTTTGCGTGCACGGTGCATTCACCAGTGGGCAAGAACCCCGAGGACTACGGCGTCACACTGCAGCCTTTGCCGCCGGTGACGTTTGCCAAGAACGACATCGGCTTCGTCGACCCGACCGGTGTCGACCATGACGCACTCGGTGTGGCGTTGAAGAAGGCGCTCTACAACTTCATGCACGGCATCGGCCTCGAGGAAGACGTGCGCAGCTGGTTCGACTTCCCCGTGCCGAAGACCAAGGTGCAGCGTCACCGCATTGCGCGGGCGCTGTCTGCCCCGGTCACGACGGCGAGAGCTCAAGAGCAATAGCCGTCGAGAGAACGCGCAGGTTTATTGGCGCTCAAATGCTCCCAAGTCCGGTGCCGACCCCTGGTAGGGCAGACCGGCGTTGACGCCTGCGTTGATCAGCTTGCTGCCGCTTGCCAGCCGGAACAGCTTGTTGGACGGTAGCGTGCCGTCGGGGTTGCGTGGCGCGGTTGCCAGGCTCAAATCGATGCTCTCGAAGTCGGCGGTGCTGGCGGCGAGCCCTGTGTTCCAGGTGTTGTTCTTGGAGTCGGCGTTGCAGATGTCTTGCGATGCAGACACCGACACGTTGTTGCGAAACACGTGCTTCTCGCCAGACTTCACCGCACCGCAGAACCCGAAGTTGATGCCGTTCTTGAAGGAGGTGTTGTTGATCGCGGTGATGCCGCCAGCGTTGTTGTTCTGATCGAAGCCCTTGCTCGGGTTGCCGAAGGCCACCGATTGGGTGATGCGGTTGCGCGCCAACGTGGCATTGCCGCCGAGCTTGAAGCCGTTGCCATTGCCGGCAAAAGACGAGACGTTCCAGAGGTTGATGCCGTTGCGGAAGGCCCAGCTGCTCTCGATCGTCACCACCTCGGGGCTGTCGAACAAGTCGAACCCGTCATCCGAGTTCTCCCACGCCCGGCAGCCGATGAAGCGGTTGCCCGGCCCCTGCGTTTGCTTGGGGCCGAACCCGTCGGCCATGCTGCCCGACTTCTTCGGGTCGTAGTTCCGGTAAGCGTCAGAGTTCAACACCGTGGTGTAGGCGCCGCCCTTGTTGATTTCGAGACCGGTGTTGCGGTTCTCGTAGAAGGCGCAGTTCTCGAAGGTGTTGTACTTGCCCGTGACGTACACGCCCTGATAGCCGGCGCGCGTGACATCGATCCCCTTGAAGTACCAGTAGCTGCCTTTCAGCGCGAACCCGAAGGAATCTTGAACGTAGGTTTTCTCAGGGAAGGAGAAGTCGATGACGGCCTTCCCGCAGTTGGCCGCCACCATGTAGATCGGAGCGCTCGCGGTGCCCGACTTGGACAGCGTGATGGTGTTCTTGGCTCCCGCCTTGTACGGCACCGCGTACTTGCCGGGCTGCAGCAAGATCATCTGGCCCGCCGCCACGGCATTGAGCGCGGCGGTGAAGCTCATGGGCGAACTGAAGCTCGTGCCGCTCCCGCTGGCACCGGCAGAGGGCGTCACATAGAGAACTTTTGATGCCTTGAGGTTGCTGGTCTCGGTTCCGCACCCAGTCACCTCGCCGGCTGCATGTACGTTTGCCGCCAGCAGCCAGGCCGCGAGGCCGCACAGGAACGCTTTGAATCGCATGATGGTTTCCCTTTCTTTGGTTGTCGTTTTGCTTGTTGCCCGAGACGATTTCTTGTCTCGGTTCCTCTCACCTGAGACCTTGGGTGGACGCTGCGCGTCGCGCCCGCAAGGCCCCCAGTTCACCCAGTTGCCTGACGTCGGCTGCGAAGCGGCTCGAGGCCTCTGCACTCGCACACGACAAAGGTTGGCGCTTGTCGGGTGCGGCCAGCACCCCGGCACCGGCCAAGGCCTGCAGCTCCTGGTTCATCTTGTTCAGCTGCTCGGGTGCCCAGCCAGAGGCTTGCGCGAGCTGGGTAGCCTGTGACAGCGTGTGGAGCGAATCGCCTCGCTCCAGAAGCATCCGGATCAAGTGATCGCACTGTTGCTTGCGCTCGGGCAGTGGTTCTTGGCAGCGCTCTTGCACAAAGTTTTCACTGGGAGCGGGGAGCGTTGCGGCTCGCGCGCGAACCTGCTCGCCCAGGGCTTGGCGCAAGTAGGTGGGCACGTTGTCGGGGAGCGCAGCCAGGGTCATCGAATCCAGGGCCTGAGGTGATTCGACCCAGCGGTTGGCCGTCAGCAGACCTCGCCAGGCTTCTTCCGCAGCCGTGGGGTCTTCGTCGGCCAGCGCGACCCAGTGAACCGCGTTCGTCGGGTCCGCGCGCAGGCGCGCCCTCACCAGGCTCAATCGACAAGCGCCGTCATCAGCCGCATAGGCGCACGCTTCTTCGGCCCAGGTCAGAGCCGCGGCGTTTTGGCTCGTGTAGGCCGCTCGCAGAAGTGCCTCACTCCACAGCCGTTTGGCCTCGTCGTCGTTGGTCACCGGCTTGTCCAGCAGCAGGGCCGCAACGCTCGTTCCCGCGCCGCCTTCACGCAGTTCGCCGAGCCAACGCGCCTTCGCTTGAGCCAGCGGTGTCTGCCCCACGGGTGACGGCAAGCCTTCCAGGTTGGCGACGTCTGGGTCTTCGTCGGTGTCGGTAGCGACGTTGAGGCGACCGAGACCGCACAGGTCGACGACGGCAAACGTGCGGGCACCTGCCGCGTCAGTGGTGGCGGACGGCGCCGTGTCGGTGTTCAACCCGTCGACGGGGTCAAGACCCTCATCAGGTGCGCTGGGGACGCTTGTTGCCACGCTCACTTGCCTTGCCGCTTGGCTGGCTGCGGACAACGGGGGCTCGTCGGTCCACCACCAGGCCGTTGCCGGCGCCAGCAGCATCAATCCGCACATCAGGATCAGCAGTGACTTCACTGAGCTGTTCAGCGAACGCCGATCAACATCCCGCCGCGATGGCGTACTTGGAGGGTTGAGGAGGGTGCTGCTCTGCAGCTGCGGCACAGGGCAGGCCGGCCGCCAGGCTTTTCAGTCGATGCATGTGGAGTCCCCCGAGATGTTGTCGTTATGTGCCGGCCTCAGGTCTCGCCGGGCCGTTTTCTCCGAAACGCATTCTCGGGATCAAGTAATTCGGCGGCAATGAAGAACGTCGAGTCGATTTGTAAGCGTTGCAGCCAAAAGCCTGTGGCGGGCCAAGACATGACATCGCTACCCGGTTTACGAGCGGCGCGTCGGTAAATGTGCAGCAGGTATCGTTTTTGCACGACAGCTCACGGTCCGCCCCGCCGGGTGCGCGACCGCTAATCCACGAGAATGGGTGGTCCTACGTGCAATCGCTCCCGTTCATGCTCAGAAAGCTGCTGTCTGGCTACGCCGCCCTGGAAGACCGCTACGACGAGCTGCTCGTAGCACCGGGTGAGCCGCGGCCGCACTGGGACGCCTTCCTGCGCTCGCTGGCCGAGCGCGAAGGGCCGGGCATCGGCGACAGCCTGGCGCTGATGGAGCGGCAGATCCGCGAGAACGGCATCACCTACAACGTCTACGCCGACCCCAAGGGCGCCGACCGGCCATGGGAAGTCGACCCGCTGCCGCTTTTGCTGTCGGCCAGTGAGTGGGAGGAGATCGAAGCCGGCATCGCCCAGCGCGCTGAGCTGCTCAACCGCGTGCTGGGCGACATCTACGGCGAGCAGACCTTGCTGCGCAGTGGCGCCATTCCGCCTTCGGTGATCTTTGGCCACAGCGGTTTTCTGCACCAGGTGCAGGGCATCCGTCCGGCAGGCGGTGTGCACCTCTTCAACTATGCCGCCGACCTGGCGCGCTCGCCTGATGGCCGCTGGTGGGTGGTGAACGACCGCACGCAGGCCCCATCAGGCGCCGGTTATGCGCTGGAAAACCGGCTGGTGGTGTCGCGAGTCTTCCCGCAGCTGTTTCGCGACCTGCATGTGCAGCATCTGGCCTCGTTCTTCTCGAACCTGCGCGAATCGCTGCTGCGCTGGGCACCGAAAGGTGACGGCCCACCGCTGATTGCGCTGCTTACACCTGGCCCCTACAACGAAACTTATTTCGAGCATGCGCTGCTGGCGCGCTACCTGGGCTTTGCGCTGGTCGAGGGAACTGACCTCACGGTACGCGACGGCCGCGTGTGGATGAAAACGGTCGAAGGCCTGAAGCGCGTGCACGCCATCCTGCGCCGCCAGGACGACGACTACTGCGACCCGTTGGAGCTGCGTTCCAACTCGGCGCTCGGCGTTGCCGGCCTCACCGACTGCGCGCGCCGCGGCACGGTGATGCTCGCGAATGCGCTCGGCTCGGGCGTGCTCGAGTCCGGCGCCTTGCTCGGCTACCTGCCCAAGCTCAGCGAGAAGTTGCTGGGCGAAAAGCTGCGCCTGCCGTCGGTGGCAACCTGGTGGCTGGGCGAGCAGGCTGCGTTCGAAGACGCCTGGAAGCGGCTCGAGCACATCATCATCAAACCGCTCGACCGCTCGGCGCGCGAGCCGGCAGTGTTCGGCGCCGACCTGTCGGCCGATGAGCGCGTGCTGCTGAAGGCTCGGGTCGCGTCGCGGCCGCAGCGCTATGTGGCACAGGAGTGGGTGCATGTCTCGCAGGCGCCGGTGCTGGAGCGCGGGCCCGGCCTGAAGGGCGACCGCTTGAGCGCACGCACGGTTGGCCTGCGCGTGTTCGCGGTGGCCACGCCCAACGGCTACCGCGTGATGCCGGGCGGGCTGACCCGCGTGGCGGGTGATGGCGATTCGCGGGTGATCGGGATGCAGCGCGGCGGTGGCTCCAAGGACACCTGGGTCTTGTCCGACGGGCCGGTGAATGCGTCGTTCTCGCTGCTCTCCAGCACGGTTTCGCCCGCCGACCTCGTGACCTCGCGTGGCAACGTGCCATCGCGTGCAGCTGAGAACCTGTTCTGGTTCGGCCGCTACGGCGAGCGCTGTGACGCCGCGGCGCGCCTGCTGCGCGTGGCGATCGCCACGGTGCTGGGCCATGCGGATGTCAACGCCGATGATTTGTCCGACGGCCTCGTGCCGGTGCTCGCGCTGGCGGAGCGCATGGGCCTGATCGAGTCGGCCGAGAACCCGGGCACCGAGTTGCTGCGCGCCGCCACGCATCCAGAAGAAGGGCTGAGCCTGCGGCTGCGTCAGCTCTCTCGTGTGGCCTTCAATCTGCGCGACCGGATGTCGGCCGACAACTGGCGCACGCTCAACCGCTTGATCGGCGACCCGGTGTTCCAGCGCGGCAGCTCGTTGCCGCTTGCGCTCGGCTGGCTCGATCGTGCGGTGACGACGACGATGACGCTGTCGGGCTACGTGCTCGACGGCATGACACGCGGGACCGGCTGGCGCTTCCTGTCGATCGGGCGCCGCATCGAGCGCTTGTCGCACCTTTGCACCGCCTTGCAGGTGGCCACCCATGAAGGGCGCGCGTCAGGCCTGGAATGGCTGCTCGAGCTGGCCGATTCGACGGTGACTTACCGCTCGCGCTACCTGGTGGCGCCCGAGTGGCTGCCGGTGCTCGACCTGCTGATGCGCGACGACACCAACCCGCGCTCAGTGGCCTTTCAGGTCAAGGGCCTGGTGGAATATGTCGACAAGCTGGAACGCGTGCACGGCCGCTTTGCTGGCGACGTGCTGGCGCCAGCGCAGACGGCCCTGCAGTCGCTGCAGCCGAGTGACTTTCATCCGGAGAGCGAGGCGCTGGCAGAGGTGCTGGATCAACTGCAACGTGCAGCGCACACGGTGTCTGACGAACTCACGCTGAAGTTCTTCTCGCACGCCGACTCGCGCAGCGTGCTTTCACTGGTGGCATGAGCGCGATGCAGACGCAGTCACAGTCGCAAAGCAACCGAACCGGCGCGACCGGCTCCGGCGAGCGCTACACGGTGGAGCACGAGACGCGCTACGTCTACGCAGCGCCGGTGTCGCAGTCGTGGCAGCTCGCCCGGCTGACGCCTCGCAACCTGCCGTGGCAGCGCCTGCTGTCGTGCTCGATCCAGATCGATCCGCCGCCAGACGAGCGCCACGACGCGCCCGACAGCTTCGGCAACAGCATCACCCATTTCGGCCTGCATGGCGCCCATCGCATGCTGCGGGTGCGCATGCAATGCAGCGTCGAGGTGGCGGACCGGCCGGCCGTTGCCGACACGCCTTTCGTTGCCTGGGAGAGCGTGCGCGACAACTTGCGTCGTGAACCGCAGGTCGATGATCTCGGGCCATCGCTGATGTGCGAGCCGACCCTGCTCGTGCCGTTGTCGGAAGGTGCCCGCGTTTACGCGCTGGAGTCACTGACACCAGCGCGCGACTGGCTCGAGGCCGTCACCGACCTGATGCAGCGCATCCACGCGCATTTCGAGTTCGACCCCGACGCCACCACCGTCAGCACCTCGGTCGACGAGGTGCTGTACCAGCGCCGCGGCGTCTGCCAGGACTTCGCGCACCTGATGCTGGCCTGCCTGCGCGGGCATGGCCTGCCGGCCCGCTATGTGTCGGGCTATCTGCTCACCGACCCGCCCGAAGGCCAGCCGCGTTTGATGGGGGTGGATGCCTCGCACGCCTGGGTGGCAGCGTATTCGCCCGGCACCGGCTGGGTCGAGTTCGACCCCACCAACAACCAGCTGGCCGACAAGCGCTACATCACGCTGGCGTGGGGAGCCGACTTCGCCGACGTGGTGCCGCTTCGCGGGGTGATCCTCGGTGGTGGAACGCAGGACATGGACGTCTYGGTGAGCGTGATCCCGAGCTGACATCGGCCCCTCGGTCGAGGGGTGCGGACCACCCTTGGTCCGCGAAGAAAATCGCCACAAAGTCGCATCCCCCGGAAGGCCGACCCTCGACCTCGGGGATGCTTTTGGGGGACCTTGATCGCTATGGTTGCAGCCATCGGTGGGATGGTTTCGCAAACCCGGCTTGCGCACACTGAAGGCAAGTAAACAAAGGGAGCGAAGAATGGCAGCAAGGAGTTTTCACATGAAAACGAACAGCGAATCCGAACCTCGTCACGCGAGCGTGGCGCAGCCCGAACGGGTTGGCATGGGATGGAATGACTCGAGCTGGGAGCTGCTGCGCGGGCTCGACGTCGTCGAAGATTTTTCACCCGACGCGTGGTCGCGAGAATTAGCTCCGGTCGAACTTGTGTTGAGCTGATCCTCAGCGATCCACGCGCTTCCTGACCGTGGCGATCGCCTCGCCCAGATCGATCACTGCCATCGCGTAATAGCTTGACCAGTTGTAGCGCGTGATGGCGTAGAAATTGGCGGTACCGGCAACGTAGCTCGGTGCTGCATCTCCGTTCTGCAATTCGATCAGCGCGAGTGGGCCGGTGAACTCTCGCCCCGCGGCCGGCAGGCCGGCACCGCGTTGAGCGAACTGCTGGGCCGTGAAGCTGGGCAGGATGTCGGGTTCGAGCAAGACGGCGCGGTCGGAAGTCTCCACAGGCGCGGCCACGTCAAAGCGTGTCGGCATGCCGCGCTGCCAGCCGAACTCGGCGAAGTAGTGGGCCACGCTGCCGATCACGTCGGCCGGGCTGCCGTGGAGGTCGACACGGCCATCACCATCGAAATCGACGGCGTACTTGTTCCAGCTGCTGGGCATGAACTGACCCATGCCCATGGCACCGGCGTAGCTGCCCTTGAATGCCAACGGGTCGACGCCCGCGCTGTGGCCCAGCACGAACAACTGCTCCAGCTCGTCGCGGAAGAAGGCGCTGCGGTTCTTGCGGCCTTCTGGGAAGTCGAATGACAGCGTGGCAAGCGCGTCAATCACGCGGAAGCTGCCCATCTGCTGGCCGTAGATGGTCTCGACGCCGATCACGCCAACGATGATTTCGGCGGGCACGCCGTACGTCTCTTCGGCGCGCTGCAGCCATTTCTCGTTCTCGCGCCAGAAGGCGAGCCCGCTGCGAATGCGTTTGGGTTCAACGAAGCGTGAGCGGTAGGCCGCCCAGTTCTTCGCCGTGCCTGCCGGCGGCGGCATGATGAACTTCGCGACGTTGGGTACGAAGCGCGCTTCCGCGAGCCGGGCCTGCACCCAGGCGGGGTCGAGCCCCTGGCGCTGGGCCAGTTCTGTGCCGAAGCGCATCACGTCTTCGCGCTGCCCGTAGGTCACGATGTCAGGGGCGTTGTCGTCCTGCGCACGCGGCTTGGCGTGGACCGTGGCGCTCAGCATGATGCTGGCGACAAGTGCGAGAACGAGGGGGCGAAGAAGCGAAGGAATCACGGGCATGGCCGCATTATCAAGGGGTCGTTTTCATGCCTCGGCGCAGGGTTTTGGCTTCTTTCTGGAGCGCCCGCAGCCATTCGGCCGAGGGGCGTTTGAGCGGGTCGCGGCCATAGCGCTCGCGGTCCAACGTCATGAGCAGACCCGACAGCGCGGCACCCGGTGGGCCAAAGCGCTGATCGACCTGGGCAGCGAGTGCACGTGGAGCTTCGTGCACACCAGCGCCGAGACCGAGCGTGCGCAGCGCGCGACGCAGCTTGCTCGCCTGGCGCTCCCAAGGGTCTTGCCGATGACGATCCCACCATGCCCAGCCGGCTCCGAGCAGGCTCAGGGTGCTCAGCGCGCCGATCAAGAGCAAGGCCACGTCTTGCCAACTGGGTGAATCGAACCCGAGCTTCTTCATCAGGTCGATCTGCTGGCCGCGCGAATAGTTGAGCACCCACTGGTTCCAGCGGTTGTTGAGCGACTCCCATGCCTCGCGCATCTGCGCAAGCAACTGCGGATTGATGCTGCCGATGGTGCCGGCCACGAAGCCCGGAGCCGGCGTCAAGCTCAGGCTGCGACGGATGCGATCCGGTGCCACCGCGCCGGTGGGGTCGGCTCGGACCCAGCCGCGACCCTCTTGCCAATATTCGGCCCAGGCGTGGGCGTAGCTCTGGCGCACGATGTAGTAGCCGTCGACAGGCAAGGGGTCGGCGCCCTGGTAGCCGGTGACCACACGGGCCGGGACGTCAAGCGCTCGCATGATGACCACGAAGGCCGAGGCGAAGTGTTCGCAGAAACCTTCCTTGCGGTCCAGCCAGAACTCGTCGATGGCCGCTTGCGGGTTGGCTTCGCCATACAGGCCGGGATCGAGCGTGTAGGTGAAGCCGCCCGTGCGGATGTGCTGCATCACCGCCTGGGCCAGCACCCGCGCGTCGGCGTTGACGTAGCGCGGGTCATTGCCAAGCTGATGCGCCCAGGCTAGCGTGCGCGGGTTGAAGCCGGCCGGCAAGTTGAGGTTCTCCGCCAGACTGGGCGTGCGTTGCATCGGCCCGTGGCTGAAGACGGTGTGGGCGGTAGCGCTGAAGCGCAGCCGCTCCAGCACCGGCCGGTCGGTGCTCCACACCAGGTCTTCGCGGCGGGTCGCCTGCATGTTCTCGATGGGGCTCACGTCGGTCGTGGCTTCGAGCAAGGGCAGCAAGGGCAGGCGCAGGGGCTCCAGGGTGACTTCGTAGGGCAGGGCGGCGCTGCCCGGGCGCAGCTCGGTGCGCGGCGAGGCAAATGACGAATAGCTGGCGCCCCAGGTCTTGCCATCGAAACGCGACAGCACCGGGCCGCGGAAGTACAGGCTTTCGAGCGGTGGCGCGGCACCGAAGAACTTGACGCGCATGGAGATGGTGTCGTCCAGCGCGAGCTGGGCCACGGTGCCCATGCTCATGGTGTTGGACAAGCCCGTCTTGGCTTGCCCGTCTTGCGGCACGCCCCACAGCGGCCCCATGCGCGGGAACAGCATGAAGAGCAGCACCATGATCGGCGCGCCCAGCAAGGCCGTGCGCAGCGCCAGCTTTCCGGCCTGGCGCAGGCTGGGCTGGCCGACCGGCATGTGGGCCAGCACCAGCGCCGTCAGCAAGCCCCAGACCGAGGCCAGCATCGCTGCCGCCACCAGCAACGACTGCGAGAACAGAAAGTGCGTCAACACCAGGAAGAAGCCGAGGAAGAACACCACGAAGGCGTCGCGCCGCGCACGCAGCTCCAGAGTCTTCAACGCCATCAGCACCACCGCCAGCGTGATGCCGGGCTCCTTGCCGAGCAGGGTCTTGAACGACCACAGCGTGAGCCCGGCCGCCAGTGCGAGCACCGCCACCAGCACCCACCGGCCGGGCAAGGGGGCATTGGTCAGGACGAGCCGCGTGCGCCAGAACAGCACGGCCGCAGTCAGCAGTCCGCACCACACGGGCAGATGCTCCAAGTGAGGCAGCACGGTCCAGGCGATGACCGCGAGCAGGAACAGCGTGTCGCGTGCTTCTCGAGGCAGGTGCCGCCATCCCGTCCAGGTCATTGCCATAGCGCCAGTGCCTCCAGGCATTCCTTGCGCTGGCCGTCACCTTGGCCCGGAGCGATGGTCGCTCCCGGCAGGCGCAGGCCGTACTCGGCCGTCACGCGATGCGCAGCCAGCACCCAGGCAGTTAGCCGAGACAGGCGGTCTTCGGGTGCCAGGCCGACGCATTGCTGCCAATCCAGCCAGAGCTGCTGCTGCACCGAGGCGCTGGTGTCGCGGCTGACGAGGTCGCCGCCGGTCTCCAGGCTGCGTGCAGCTTTCTTCCAGGCGATGAGCTTCATCGGGTCGCCACGCCGGTAGGCGCGAATGCCCTCGACCTCGCCACCGTTGGCGTTGCGCCGCGTGGTCGGGCCGCCGGGCGTGGCATGTGCCGGCGGGAGCGCGGCGGCCGGTTGTTCTGGTTTTGGATAGACCAGCACTTGTGCGCTGGGCCGCCAGATCGACCAGGCGCGGAACAGACCGAGTGGAAAGCGGGTCTCGGCACTGATGGCCGGCACGTCGTACCGGCCACGCCGGTCCGGAACGAAGCTGACTTGTGTGTTGGCCTGCCCGCCTTCGGGCACGTCGATCCAGCTCAGCGTGGCAGCGTGCGTCGCCTCCATGCGCAGGCCGATGCCGAAGCGCGCCTTGCCCGGGCTCGTGAGCGTGATGTCGAGCAGCGCCGGTGTGTCGGCGAACACGGCGGTCGGCGGGCGCAGGTGCAGCGTCAGGCCGCGCAAGGTGTTGTGAGTCACATGCATCGAGACGATGCCGCTGCCGGCGAGCAGGAAGGTCAGCACATAACCAAGACTCAGCTGGTAGTTGATCGACGCCACCAGCAGCACCATCAGCGTCACGCCGAACATCAACCCGGCCCTGGTCGGAAGGATGTAGATGTTGCGCTGCGTCAGCAGCAGCGTGTCGGTACGCGGCACGCGCTGCTGCCACCAGGCGCGGAAGCGCTGGCGTATTTCTTTCGCAGGACTGGGCAGTCGTGGCAACCTTGAGCGGACGGTAGAGACCATGCGTTGATCGTAGCCGGCTATGTGGCCCATACTTTCAGCTGTTGAGTCACCCTCTGGAGATCAGCATGAAGCTCATTCGTCTCTCTGCCTTTGCTGCCGCCACCATGCTGTGCGCGGGCGCTCAGGCCTATCCCACAAGCGTGCTCGGCGATGCCGCGCCCGACACCACCCCGGCCCGCACCGTCGTCATCACACCCGAGACACGCTCGGTGGATGTGGCGTTCGGCGAAACGGTCGTGTTCAGCGTCAACGGCACTCGCTCCGCGTGGCAGTTCTACACGCCTGCGCGTTCATTCGACCTGAACCAGGTCGTTGCTGCGCTGCCGCAGACGGTGCGTGTCTACGTGGGCCCGGATCTGAAAAACAACGAGTGAGTTGACCCCAAAGGGTGGGGCCGCGCGAGTGCTGACTCAGACCAGCGCGATCGATTCCACCATTGCTCGCACCTGCGCGCGTGCGCCGCGGCCGGCACCGGCCACGGGAACGAGCCGGTGCGCCACGGTTTGCGCGAGGATGGCTTGCACGTCGTCGGGCGCCACGTAGTCGCGCTGGTCCAGCAGTGCATGGGCCTTGGCGGCCCGCAGCACGGCGATGCCGGCCCGCGGGCTCAGCCCATCGACAAACCACGCACCGCTGCGGGTGGCGGCGATCAGGGCCTGCAGGTAGTCGAGCAGCGCATCAGATGCGGTCACCTTCAGCACCTCTTGCTGCGCTGCGATGAGTTCCTCGGGAGACATCACGGCCTTGAGTGCACCGATGGCATCACGCCGGTCGATGCCGGCGAGCAGCGCTCGCTCGCTGGCCTTGTCAGGATAGCCGAGCGTCAGGCACATCAGGAAGCGGTCGAGTTGCGACTCCGGTAGCGGGTAGGTGCCCAGCTGGTCGGTCGGGTTCTGGGTGGCGATCACGAAGAAGGGCCGGGGCAGCGGACGCGTCTCGCCTTCGACCGTCACCTGGTGCTCTTCCATCGCTTCGAGCAGCGCGCTCTGCGTCTTCGGGCCGGCGCGGTTGATCTCGTCGGCGAGCAACACTTGCGCGAACACCGGGCCGGGGTGGAACACGAAGGCTTCCTTGCTGCGCTCGTAGATGCTCACGCCGATCAGGTCAGACGGCATCAGATCGGCGGTGAACTGGCTGCGCGAAAAGCGCAGGCCGAGCGACACCGCAAGCGCGTGCGCGAGGGTCGTCTTGCCTACGCCGGGCACGTCTTCGATCAACAGGTGTCCTCCGGCCAGGAGGCAGGCCACACAGTCGCGTATCTGGGGACGCTTGCCCACAATGATCGTGCTAATCTGGTCTATCAATCGGGTGAGTTGTGACGCAAGGGCTGGGCTCATGTGAAGCACGATACCCGAAACCTACACACCGCCCCTTATGTCCACCGCCCTGTACTCCCACTCCGATTGCCGCGCCCACGACATGGGGCGTGGCCACCCCGAATGCCCGCAAAGGCTCGACGCGATCCACGACCACCTGATCGCAAGCGGCCTCGACGTTGCACTCGACCAGCGCGAGGCGCCGCTCGCCGACCTCAGCGACCTGGAGCTCGCCCACACCACCGGCTATGTCACGCAGCTGAAAGATCGCCTGGAGCAGCTCGAGATCACCGGTGAGTCGCGTGCCTTCGACCCCGACACCAGCGCGAACTCCAGCACCTGGGCGGCCGTGCGCCGTGCGGCCGGCGCTGCCGTGGCCGCCACTGACGCGGTGATCGACGGCGAGATCGACAACGCCTTCTGCGCGACGCGACCGCCGGGCCACCACGCCACGCGCGACCAGACCATGGGCTTCTGCTTCTTCAACAACGTGAGCATCGCGGCGCGGCACGCGCTCGATGTGCGTGGGTTGCAGCGCGTGGCCATCATCGACTTCGACGTGCACCACGGCAACGGCACCGAAGACATCGTCGCCGGCGATGAGCGCATCCTGATGGTCAGCTTCTTCCAGAGCCCGCTGTACCCCTACAGCGGCACCGACCCGAAGGGCGACAACATGGTGAATCTGCCGATACCGCCCTATACGCGCGGCGGCGAGGTGCGCGAAATGATCGAAGCCATGTGGCTGCCGCGGCTCGAGAAGTTCAAGCCGCAGATGATCTTCATTTCGGCCGGCTTCGATGCCCACCGTGAAGACGACCTGGGCCAGCTCGGCTTGGTCGAGGCCGACTACGAATGGATCACACGCCGCATCAAAGAGGTGGCCGACCGCCACGCCGAAGGACGTATCGTTTCGTGCCTGGAGGGAGGCTATGCGCTGGGTGCCTTGGCGCGCAGCGTGGCCGCGCATCTTCGCGTGCTGGCCGGCTTGTAGAGCTTTTTTGCGCTGCGGCGCTGTTTCCGTCTGAACGAAAAGAAGAATGAACGCCAGTTTCAATCCGCAAGAACTCCAAGAACTACTGCACAACCTCACCGGCCAGGGGGCGCTCACCGAAGCGGGCGTGCTGTTGGGCTGCCTCGGCATTTCGTGGGTCGTGTGCGCGCTGCTGCGCAAGGTGCTGAAGATCCAGGGGGCCGTGCTGTTCGGCGAGAACGTCGTCGATGGCGTGCTGTTCCCTGTGCTCGCGCTGGTGCTTGCGCTGGTGGCGCGCGAGTTCCTGGTGAGCGTGGTCAAGGTGGCGGTGTTCAAGCTGGCCATTCCGATCCTCGTTTCGCTGGCGCTGATCCGCCTCACGGTGCGCGTGCTGTCGGCCGCCTTCCCCGACAACCAGTGGATGCGCGCAGCCGAGCGCACCTTGTCATGGCTGGCCTGGATCGTGGTGGTGCTTTGGGTCACCGGTGTGATGCCCGCCGTGCTCGAGCAGCTCGACGGTGTGCGCTGGAAGATCGGCAGCGCGCAGATATCGCTGCGCAACATGATCGAAGGTTCGCTCACCGCGGCGGTGGTGATGGTGCTGGCGCTGTGGATCTCCGCAGCGGTCGAGCGCAAGATCATCCGCGGCACCGGCGACGACCTGTCGATGCGCAAGATGGTGTCGAACATCGTGCGCGCGGTGCTGCTCTTCATCGGCCTGCTGTTCGCCATGTCGGCGGTCGGCATCGACCTCACGGCGCTGAGCGTGCTGGGCGGCGCAGTGGGCGTGGGCCTTGGCTTCGGCCTGCAGAAGATCGCGGCCAACTACGTGAGCGGCTTCGTCATCCTGGCCGAGCGTTCGCTGCGCATCGGCGACATGGTGAAGGTCGATAACTTCGATGGCCGCATCACCGACATCCGCACCCGCTACACCGTGATCCGTGCACTCAACGGCCGCGAGGCCATCGTGCCGAACGAGATGCTGATCACGCAACGGGTCGAGAACTCATCGCTGGCCGACCCGCGCGTGGTGGTGTCCAGCACAGTGCAGGTGGCCTACGGCACCGACGTGCGCGCCTTGCAGCCCAAGCTGGTCGCGGCAATGACCGGTGTGCCCCGCGTCATTGCCGAACCCGGCCCCACTGTGCAACTGTCGAACTTTGCTGCTGACGGCATGGACCTCACGCTGTCGTTCTGGATACGCGACCCCGAGAACGGTCAGGGCCAGGTGAAGTCGGACGTGCACCTGGCCGTGCTGGATGTGCTCAATGCCGAAGGCGTCGAGATCCCGTTCCCACAGCGCGTGGTGCACACACGCGCTGTGCCTCAGGCAGGCGCAGAAAACGACGCAGCTTAGGCGACGGCGACCGGGATCTTGCCGATCTTGGCCTGCCACTCCTTCGGCCCGGTGTCATGCACCGAGGTGCCGTTGGAATCGACGGCCACGGTCACCGGCATGTCCTGCACCTCGAACTCGTAGATGGCTTCCATGCCCAGATCCTCGAAGCCCAGCACCTTCGAGTGCTTGATGGCCTTCGAGACCAGGTAGGCCGCACCACCCACTGCCATCAGGTAGGCGACCTTGTGCTTCTTGATCGCGGCCACGCCGGTCGGGCCGCGCTCGGATTTGCCGATCATGCCGATCAGCCCCGTCTCGGCCAGCATCATCTCGGTGAACTTGTCCATGCGCGTGGCGGTCGTCGGGCCGGCCGGGCCGACCACCTCGTCACGCACCGGGTCGACCGGGCCCACGTAGTAGATGACGCGGTTGGTGAAGTCCACCGGCAGCTTCTCGCCCTTGGCGAGCATGTCCTGGATGCGCTTGTGCGCGGCGTCGCGGCCCGTCAGCATCTTGCCGCTGAGCAGCAGCGTCTCGCCCGGCTTCCAGGCAGCGACCTCTTCACGCGTCAGTGTGTCGAGGTTCACCTTCTTGCTCTTGTTGTAGTCGGGAGCCCACTGGACGTCGGGCCACAGGTCGAGGCTTGGCGGGTCGATGTAGGCGGGGCCTGAGCCGTCGAGCACGAAATGCGCATGGCGCGTGGCCGCACAGTTCGGGATCATCGCGATCGCCTTGCCCGCTGCGTGCGACGGGTACATCGCAATCTTCACGTCGAGCACGGTGGTCAGCCCGCCCAGGCCCTGCGCGCCGATGCCCAAGGCGTTGATCTTGTCGCATAGCTCGATGCGCAGCGCCTCGGTCTTGTCTTGTGGACCGCGCGCCTTCAGGTCGTACATGTCGATGGGTTCCATCAACACTTCCTTGGCCATCAGCATCGCCTTCTCGGCGGTGCCGCCGATGCCGATGCCCAGCATGCCCGGCGGGCACCAGCCGGCGCCCATGGTCGGCACGGTCTTCAGAATCCAGTCGACCACCGAGTCGCTCGGGTTGAGCATCGCGAACTTGCTCTTGTTCTCGCTGCCGCCACCCTTGGCCGCCACCTGCACGTCGACCGTGTTGCCGGGGATCACCGTCATGTGGATGACAGCGGGCGTGTTGTCGCCGGTGTTCTTGCGCTCGAACTGCGGGTCGGCCACGATGCTCGCGCGCAGCTTGTTGTCGGGGTGGTTGTAGCCGCGGCGCACACCTTCGTTGACGGCGTCTTCGATGCTGCCGGTGAAGCCTTCGAAGCGCACGTCCATGCCGATCTTCAGGAAGACGTTGACGATGCCGGTGTCCTGGCAGATCGGCCGGCGCCCTTCGGCGCACATCTTCGAGTTGGTGAGAATCTGGGCGATCGCGTCCTTGGCGGCCGGGCTTTCCTCGCTGGCGTAGGCGCGCGCGAGATGGGCAATATAGTCGGCGGGGTGGTAGTAGCTGATGTACTGCAGGGCTGCGGCGACGCTCTCGACGAGGTCGGCGTGGCGGATGATGGTCATGAGGCGTGTCTCAGAGGCGAGGAAGAAGAAGTTTACTCAAGGGGAAAGTCAATGATCAGCGCAGCGTTTCGTCGTTTCTTTGCGGCGGAGTCGGCAGGCGGCATCGTGCTCGCGCTGGCGACGGTGCTGGCCTTGCTCATCAGCAACTCGCCCTACGGTGCCGCCTACGAGGCGTTCCGCAACATCCCCGGTGAAGTGCGCATCGGCGCCGACTGGCTGGTGCTGTCCAAGCCGCTCATCCTGTGGGTCAACGACTTGTGGATGGCGGTGTTCTTCCTGCTGGTGGGGCTCGAGATCAAGCGCGAACTGATCGTCGGCGAACTGGCCAGCGTGCGCCAGGCCATGCTGCCGGCCGTTGCTGCCGTGGGCGGCATGGTGGTTCCGGCGGGCATCTACGCGGTGCTGAACATGAACGACCCGATCGCCTTGCGCGGCTGGGCCATTCCAGCGGCGACTGACATCGCGTTCGCGCTCGGCATCCTGATGCTGCTGGGCTCTCGTGTACCGGCCTCGCTGAAGATATTCCTGACGGCCGTGGCCATCATCGACGACCTGGGTGCCATCGTCGTGATTGCTTTCTTCTACACCGCACAGTTGTCGCCGCCGATGCTGGGCGCGGCCCTCGCGGGTTGCGCGGCCTTGTTCGCGTTGAACCGCCTGCGTGTGAAGAGCGTGCTGCCTTATCTCTTGGTGGGCGCGATCGTGTGGATCTGTGTGCTGAAGTCGGGCGTGCATGCTACTTTGGCGGGTGTGGCAACAGCCTTCGCGATTCCACTGGGGACTAGCGCAGAAGATGACACCGCAGACGACGAGCATTCACCGCTCCAGGAACTGGAGCACGCGCTGCATCCCTGGGTGGCGTTTGTCGTGCTGCCGATGTTCGCTTTTGCCAATGCTGGCGTCGCTTTGCAGGGCCTGTCGGTTCAGACGCTGACCCAAACGATACCGCTGGGCATCGCAACTGGTCTGGTGCTGGGCAAGGCCATCGGTGTGTTCGGCGCGTCGTGGCTCCTGTCCGTGACGGCAGGCGCTGAGTTACCGGCCGGAGCCAACCGCATGCAGCTCTTCGGCGTGTGCGTGCTGTGCGGCGTGGGCTTCACGATGAGCCTGTTCATCGGCGGTCTGGCCTTCGAAGGCCAGGGGCCGGGCTACGACACCCAGGTCAAGCTCGGTGTGCTGGGCGGTTCGCTGATCGCTGGCGTGCTCGGCACGCTGATCCTGCTGCGCGCCGAGCGGCGCGGGGCGTCGCGCCGACGCCAACAGCACCTGCGAGATCAGTGACTGTTGACGTGATTCGCCGTGAGGATCTTGTCGGTCCAGGCGATGGCCAGTGCCGAGAGCAGGAAAGCGACGTGAATCACCGTCTGCGCAATCAGCACGCGGTCGGTCAGCGCACCGGCGTTGATGAAGGTCTTCAGCAGGTGGATCGATGAAATGCCGATGATGGCGGTGGCCAGTTTCACTTTCAATACCGATGCATTGACATGGCTCAACCATTCCGGCTGATCGGGGTGGCCTTCGAGGTCCATACGCGATACAAAGGTCTCGTAGCCACCGACGATCACCATGATCAACAGGTTGGAGATCATCACCACGTCGATCAGGCCCAGCACAACCAGCATGATCGTCGTCTCTGTCAGCTTGGCGCCCTGGGCGGCCTCGCCGGTCACGCCGACTGCGGTGAACACCGCCTGCAGGGCCGTCTGGTTGCCGAAGGCGGCCTCGATCAGGTGCACCAGCTCCACCCAGAAGTGGAAGACGTAGACACCCTGAGCGAGGATCAACCCGAGGTACAGCGGCAGTTGCAGCCAGCGGCTGGCGAAGATCAGTTTTGGCAGGGCGCGAAGGCGGGGCGGGGTGGAAGCGGAAGGAGGCAGGGCCATGAAGGCTTTCAGGGATAGTCCGATTGCCGAGGATTTTAGGTGGCTCACCATGAAGCCTGAGCGACAGCAAACAGAGTAAGCCCATCGTAAGAGCCCCCGCTTATGGTGCAGCCAGTTCCACAAATCGAGATCAGGAGACCGCCATGACCGATACCGCTTCCAAGCTCTACCCGCCACCCGCTGCCATTGCCGAGGCTGCCCACGTGTCCGGCATGGCGGCCTACGACAAGCTGATTGCCGAGGCCGACGCCGACTACGAGGGCTACTGGGCCCGCCTGGCGCGCGAATTCGTGAGCTGGAAGAAGCCGTTCACCAAGGTGCTCGACAGCAGCCAGGCGCCGTTCTTCAAGTGGTTCGAAGATGGCACGCTGAACGTGTCATACAACTGCCTCGACAAGCAGGTCGAAGCGGGTCTCGGCAACAAGACCGCCATCATCTTCGAGGCGGACGACGCTCAGGTCACGCGCGTCACCTACAGCGAGTTGCTGGCCAAGACCTGCCGCATGGCGAATGCGCTCAAGGCGCAAGGCGTCAAGAAGGGCGACCGCGTCGTCATCTATATGTCGATGTCGGTTGAAGGCGTGGTGGCCATGCAGGCTTGTGCCCGCATCGGCGCGACGCACTCGGTGGTGTTCGGCGGGTTCTCGGCGCAAAGCCTGCGTGACCGCATCGAAGATGCCGGTGCCGTGATGGTGATCACCGCTGACGAGCAGTTGCGCGGTGGCAAGCAATTGCCGCTCAAGGCCATCGTCGATGACGCCATCGCGCTCGGCGGCTGCGAGAGCATCAAGAACGTGATCGTCTACAAGCGCACTGGTGGCAAGATCGGCTGGACGGATTCGCGCGATCTGTGGATGCATGAACTCACCGCCAAGCAGCCCGAAACCTGCGAACCCGAATGGGTCGGTGCCGAGCACCCGCTGTTCCTGCTCTACACCTCGGGGTCCACCGGCAAACCGAAGGGCGTGCAGCACTCCACCGGCGGTTATCTGCTGCATGCAGCGCTCACTACCAAGTGGACGTTCGACCTCAAGCCCGATGACATCTTCTGGTGCACGGCCGACATCGGCTGGGTCACCGGCCACACCTACATCACCTATGGCCCGCTGGCACTGGGCGGCACCGAGGTAGTGTTCGAAGGTGTGCCCACCTATCCTGACGCAGGCCGTTTCTGGAAGGTCATCCAGGACCACAAGGTCAGCGTCTTCTACACGGCGCCCACGGCCATCCGCTCGCTGATCAAGGCAGCCGAAAGCAATGCGGCCGTGCACCCCGATCGCTACGACTTGACGAGCCTGCGTATCCTCGGTTCGGTGGGTGAACCCATCAACCCGGCGGCGTGGGAGTGGTATCACCAGCACATCGGCGGTGGCCGCTGCCCGATCGTCGACACATTCTGGCAAACGGAAACAGGCGGCCACGTGATCACGCCGTTGCCTGGCGCCACGCCGCTGGTGCCGGGCTCATGCACGCTGCCGTTCCCCGGCATCATGGCCGCCGTGGTCGACGAGACCGGCAAGGACGTGCCGAACGGGCAGGGCGGCATCCTGGTCATCAAGAAGCCGTGGCCGTCGATGATCCGCACGATCTACGGTGACCCGGAGCGCTTCAAGAAGAGCTATTACCCGGAAGACTTCAAAGGCAAGTACTACCTGGCCGGCGACGGAGCCATTCGCGACGAGAAGACCGGCTACTTCACCATCACCGGCCGCATCGACGACGTGCTCAACGTCAGCGGCCACCGCATGGGCACGATGGAGATCGAGTCGGCGCTGGTGTCGTGCACCAACCTCGTGGCCGAAGCCGCGGTGGTTGGCCGGCCCGACGACACCACCGGTGAAGCGATCTGTGCCTTCGTGGTGCTAAAACGCCCGCGTCCGTCGGGCGATGAAGCCAAGGCCATTGCCAAGCAGCTGCGCGACTGGGTCGGCAAGGAGATCGGCCCGATCGCCAAGCCGAAGGACATTCGTTTTGGTGACAACCTGCCGAAGACGCGCAGCGGCAAGATCATGCGGCGCCTTCTACGCTCGGTGGCCAAGGGCGAAGCCGTGACGCAGGACACGTCGACGCTGGAAAATCCCGCGATCTTGGAGCAGCTCGGTCAGGCGTATTGACGGCCTGATGCGGTCGGTCAGATTTGCCGACTGCCGCGAAGGTCGCCCCAAAGAAAAAGGCCCCGTACGCGGGGCCTTTTCACGGATCGAAGCTGATTTACTTCAGCGTCAAGATCCACTGGACCAGTTGTTTGGCCTCGGCTTCGCTGACTTGTGCGTTCGCGGGCATGGGCACAGGGCCCCATACGCCGGCACCGCCCTTGATGACCTTTTGCGAGAGCTTGTCAACGGCATCTTTCTGACCGGCGTACTTGGCGGCGACGTCCTTGTAAGCAGGGCCGAGAACCTTTTTGTCCACGGCGTGGCAGGCCATGCAGTTCTTCTTCTGCGCCAGCTCGGGGTTGGCAAAAGCAGGGGCTGCAACCAGTGCAGATGCGGCAAAAAGCAGTGAAAGCGACGACTTCATGGGTTCCTTTCGGTGCCGGAGACAGAAGGTGATTTACATTTCCAGCACTGCCGGATTCAACGGATTCTAAGTGTCCCCGGTTGACGTTGCTGGGGTCTGCAATAAACCCCGTCTTGAGGCTTTTGCACCATGTATTTCGTTGTCCTTGGTATTTTGTTGCTGTTGATGAAGGTCGCTGAATACGGCCCAGTGGGTGAATGGTCATGGTTTGCCGTGCTGTGGCCCTTTGCCGCCGCGGTGGTGTGGTGGATCTGGGCTGATGCCACCGGCTACACCAAGCGCCGCGAGATAGACAAGATGGACGCGCGCGTCGCCAAGCGCCGCGAAGAAAACCTGGCCAACCTGGGCATGGACGCCAAGGGTCGCCGTGGCAAGGCGAAGAAGTAGGCGAGCTTTCAGCCAAACAAAAAGCGGCCCGAGGGCCGCTTTTTTCATGCGCGACTACAAAGCCGCGTCATTCGAACTTGTCGAGCACCGCCCCCGAACTGGCACTGGCGGCATTGCGCATGAACTTCGCCAGCACGCCGCGTGTGTAGCGCGGCGCCGGCGCCTTCCAGCCTGCGCGGCGTTTCGCCAACTCGTCATCGCTGACGTTGAGTTGCAGCGTCAGCGTGTGCGCATCGATGGTGATGGAGTCGCCTTCTTGCACCAGTGCGATGTTGCCGCCGGCATAGGCTTCCGGTGCGACGTGCCCGACCACCATGCCCCAGGTTCCACCGGAGAAGCGGCCGTCGGTGATGAGGCCCACCGATTCACCCAGGCCCTGGCCGATCAGTGCTCCGGTGGGCGCGAGCATCTCCGGCATGCCGGGGCCGCCCTTCGGGCCGAGGTAACGCAGCACCATCACGTCGCCGGCAACGATCTTGCGCGCCATGATGGCCGCGAGCGCCGATTGCTCGTCGTCGAACACACGCGCTGGGCCGGTGATGACGGGGTTCTTCAGGCCAGTGATCTTGGCCACGCAGCCTTCGGGCGACAGGTTGCCCTTGAGGATGGCGAGGTGCCCTTCGGCATACATCGGCTTATCGATCGGGCGGATGACGTCCTGGTCAGCACGCGGCGCATCAGGGATGTCGGCCAGGTTCTGGGCCACGGTCTTGCCGGTGATGGTCATGCAGTCGCCATGCAGCAAGCCGGCTTTCAGCAGCACCTTCATCACCTGGGGAATGCCACCGGCCTGGTGGAGGTCGACTGCGAGGTACTTGCCCGAAGGTTTCAGGTCGCACAGCACGGGAACGCGCTTGCGCACGCGTTCGAAGTCTTCGATCGTCCATTCCACTTCGGCCGCGTGAGCGATGGCCAGGAAGTGGAGCACCGCGTTGGTCGAGCCGCCTGTGGCCATGATCACCGCCACCGCGTTCTCGATCGATTTGCGCGTGACGATGTCGCGCGGCTTCAAGTCGTTCTTCACCGCTTCGACCAGCACACGTGCTGCCTCGGTGGCCGCCTTCGAAATCTCGTCGTGCGGGTTGGCCATGGTGCTCGAGTAGGGCAGGCTCATGCCCAGCGCCTCGAACGACGAGCTCATCGTGTTGGCGGTGTACATGCCGCCGCACGAACCGCTGCCCGGGATGGCGCGGCGCTCGATCTGGCAGAAGTCTTCTTCGCTCATGTTGCCGGCGCTGAACTGGCCGACCGCCTCGAATACGCTGACGATGTTGAGATCCTGCCCCTTGTACTTGCCGGGCAGGATGGTGCCTCCGTACACGTAGATCGCCGGCACGTTGGCGCGCAGCATGCCCATCATGCCTCCGGGCATGTTCTTGTCGCAGCCGCCGACTACCAACACGCCGTCCATCCACTGGCCGCCGACGCAGGTCTCGATGCAGTCGGAGATCACCTCACGTGACACCAGGCTGTACTTCATGCCTTCGGTGCCCATGGCCATGCCGTCGCTGATCGTCGGCGTGCCGAAGATCTGCGCGTTGCCGCCGGCGGCTTCGATGCCGGCCACGGCCGCATCCGCAAGTTTCTGGAGACCCGAGTTGCAGGGCGTGATGGTCGAGTGCCCGTTGGCCACGCCGATCATCGGCTTTTTGAAGTCGCCTTCTTCGTAGCCCAAGGCGTAGTACATCGAGCGATTCGGCGCACGTGCCACGCCTTCGGTGATGTTCTTGGAACGGCGGTTGATGCTCATGGCGGTTTCCTGGCTGGTTGGCGGGGGGTAGGCGACAGTATCCTGTCGTCATACCTCGGCGTCCAATATATACAAGACGCTCGATTGATATGCTTGCCGAATGTCGGCGCTTCAGCCGGCCCCGTTCACCGCAAATCCTCCGTCCATGCGAACCGACAGCGTCTACATCACCGGAATCTCGAAATACCTTCCCAACCAGGCCGTTCCAAACGAGGCCATGGAGGACTACCTCGGCGTTATCAACGGCAAGTCATCGCGGACCAAGGCCATCGTCCTGCGCAACAACGGCATCTCGAACCGCCATTACGCGCTCGAAAAGGGCGGGGCGCCGACACACACCAATGCCCAGCTGGCCGCTGCTGCCGTCGAGGCGCTGTTCGACGCGCGGTTCAAACCGAGTGACCTGCAACTGCTGGCCTGCGGCACGGCATCGCCCGACCAACTCGTGCCCTCGCATGCGGCGATGGTGCACGGCCTGCTCGGCGGCGCGCCGATCGAGATCGCCTCGTTCGCCGGCTCGTGTTGCGCCAGCATCCAGGCGATGAAGCTCGGTCACATGTCTGTTCTCTCGGGCAACACGAGCAATGCCATCTGCGTCGGCTCAGAAATGCTGTCGCACTGGATGCTGTCCAAGTACTTCCAGAAAGAGATGGACCGCGAACAGCTCATCAACGCCAGCCCGATGCTGTCGTTCGACAAGGAGTTTCTGCGCTGGATGCTGTCGGACGGCGCTGCTGCCATTCGGCTCGAGGACAAGGCCGCCGGCGACTTGCCGCTCAAGATCGAGTGGATCGACACGCGTTCCTACGCGAACGAGAACAAGACCTGCATGTACGTCGGTGCCGAGAAAGACAAGCAAGGCGACCTCCACGGCTGGAGCACCTACGAGCCCGATGACTGGCTCGGCAAGTCAATCTTCTCGGTGAAGCAGGACACCCGCCTGCTAGGCGACCGCGTCGTCAAGCACGGAATCCAGTTCGCCAAAGACGTGGTGCGTGCGCGAGAGCTCGACATGGACAGCGTCGACTACTTTTTGCCGCACCTCTCGTCCGAACTGTTCCGCCGGCCGATCTATGAAGGCATGCGCGATGCCGGCATGCACCTGCCGATGGAAAAATGGTTCACCAACCTGGCGACCGTCGGCAACGTGGCCACGGCCTCGTTCATTCTGATGCTCGAAGAGCTGGCGCGAACCAAGCCGCTCAAGTCGGGCCAGCGCATCCTTGTCTTCGTGCCCGAGAGTGCCCGCTTCTCCTACGGCGTGGCGCTGCTTACCGTGTGCTGAGCCGCTGACATGAGCGATACCACGCTGATCGAGCTTCGCGTGTGGCGGCAGTTCCTGGTGCTGGCCGAGACGCTGCACTTCGGCCGCGCCGCGCAGAAACTGCACATCACGCAACCGCCCCTCACGCTGGCCATCCAGCAACTGGAATCGCGGCTCGAGGTGATGCTTTTCGAGCGAACCCGGCGCCAGGTGGCACTCACGCCGGCCGGCCAGGCCTTGGTCGAGCCGGTGCGGCAACTGCTGCAGCAGGCGGCGTCGCTGGGAAGCATTGCGCAGGCCGCAGGGCACGGCGCGGTCGGCCGGCTGAGGCTGGGCTTCGTGTCGACCGTGGGCTTCGGGCCGTTGCCGGGCTGGCTGCGCGGGTTTCGCGACGCCGAGCCGGGGGTCGACGTCGTGTTGCGGGAAGCGACCACCGACGTCCAGCTGCGAGCCTTCGAACAAGGCGAGGCCGACGCCGGTTTCGTGCTGCACGCGCCGAACATGGCGCCCGATGGCGGCGCGCAAGCGCTGTCGCGCTTGTCAGTGGGCATCGAGCCGATGGTGCTGGCAGTCCCGGAGGCGTCCCCCCTCAACAACGCGCGCCGGCTGACGCTTGCGCAGATATTGGCGCAGCCCCTGATCATCTTCCCGCGCGGCATTGCGCCGTCGCTCTACGACGCTGTGCTGGCCTTCTATCACCGCCACAGTGCCTCGCTGGTCATCGCGCAAGAGGCCATCCAGATGCAGACCATCGTCAATCTGGTTTCGGCCGGGCTTGGCTTGGCCTGGGTGCCGCAGTCCGTGACGCAGCTGCAGCGGCCGGGGGTGGTCTACCGGCGCCTGCCCACTGCGCTGCTCGGCAACGCACCGCGTGCCGAGACCAGCCTGGTGTGGCCTGCGAACGCGGGCCCGGTGGTAGCGCGCTTCGTGGCTTACGTCGAAAGCACATTGACCGAGCTGCCAGAAGGCTGATCGCGTGCGGTATCGTTCGCGCTGCTTTCATTTCGCCTGCCCTTGCCCATGCTCGTTCACCCTCAGTTCAACCCCGTGGCGCTCCAGATCGGGCCGCTCGCCATCCATTGGTACGGCCTGACCTACCTGGTGGCCTTCGGGCTCTTCTTGTGGCTGGCCTCGATTCGGGTGAAGAAGCCATGGTTTGCCGGGTCCGGCTGGACTCGCCGCGATGTGGAAGACCTGCTGTTCTACGGCGTGCTCGGCGTGGTGCTGGGCGGCCGCCTCGGCTTCGTCCTGTTCTACAACTTCGATCATTACCTGAAGAACCCGCTGGAGATCTTCGCGGTCTGGAAGGGCGGCATGTCTTTCCATGGCGGCTTGCTCGGCGTGGGTGCCGCCATGGCGATCTTTGCCATGTCTCGCAAGCGCTCGGTGCTGCAGACGTTCGACCTGATCGCACCGTGCGTACCGACCGGCCTAGCCTCGGGGCGTATCGGCAACTTCATCAACGGTGAACTCTACGGCCGCTTGGCGGACCCGAGCCTGCCATGGGCCATGGTGTTCCCGCAGTCTGGCAGCGACCAGCCGCGCCACCCCTCGCAGCTCTACCAGTTCGGGCTCGAAGGCATGCTGCTTTTCGTGTTGCTGTGGCTGTATGCGCGCAAGCAGCGCTCGCCAGGGCAGGTGACGGGTGCGTTCGTCTTCGGCTATGGCGTGTGCCGGTTTGTCGTCGAGTACTTCCGCCAACCCGACAAGGGTCTGGAGCACCTGGCGCTGGGCTTGAGCATGGGCCAGTGGCTGTGCATCCCGATGATCGTGGGGGGCGCCGCCTTGTGGGCATGGGCCGCGGCACGAGGTCGCAAGCCGGCCGCAAACGGGGTGGCGGCATGAGGCAGATCTTCTTCGACACCGAAACCACCGGCCTGAGCCCGGAGTCGGGTGACCGCATCGTCGAAATCGGCTTCGTGGAGATGGTCAACCGCCGGCTCACCGGCAACAACAAACACTACTACCTGAACCCCGAGCGCTCCAGCCACGAAGACGCGCTGAAAGTACACGGGCTGACCGACGAGTTCCTGGCCGACAAGCCGGTCTTCGCGCGGGTGGCAGACGAGCTTCTTGAGTACATCAGCGGCGCCGAGGTCATCGCGCACAACGCGAACTTCGACGTCGGCTTCTTCAACGAAGAACTCCGCCGCGTGGGGCGACCCAAGTTCCACGGCTTCGTGGAAAAGGTCACCGACACGCTGGTGATGGCGCGTGAGATGTTCCCGGGCAAGTCGAACTCGCTGGACGCGTTGTGCAAGCGCCTTGAAGTCGATAACTCCAACCGCACGCTGCACGGCGCTCTGCTGGATGCCGGTCTCCTGGCCGAGGTCTACATCCGCCTGACCCGAGGGCAGGACTCGCTGGTCATCGATGCGAACGAGACCTCGCATGGCGATGTGATCGATGTTCCCATCGATTTCAGCCAATTCGACTTGCCGGTGATCGCCGCCAACGATGCCGAGGTCGCCGCCCACGAACTGGTGCTGGCCGAACTCGACAAGGCATCGGGCGGCAAGACGGCATGGCGCGCGCATATGGCATAATCCGCGGCTTCCTGAATGGAATCGGGCGGTTAGCTCAGGGGTAGAGCACGACATTCACACTGTCGGGGTCGGGGGTTCGAAACCCTCACCGCCCACCAGCAATATCAAGCAGTTTCGGCACCTTCGGGTGCCGTTTTGCTTTGTGGTGCCAAACACGGTGACCGGGGATCACAACCGATGCCGCTGGTGATCGCCGCGCACTTGGTACCCCGGTGTTTCCCCCATGAGACCGCGTGTCGATCCGGACCCTTCCCGATCGTCGTACAGGTATTCACCGCACCGGGGATATCGCATGACCGCCACCACCTCTTCCGTTCTCGCCGTCGACCGCAACTGGCCGTTGGTGGCCGCTGGAGCCTTGATGAGTTGCGTGGCCATCGGCGTCGTGTTCTCGCTGGCTGTGTTCCTCGACCCGATGGGTGCGGACACCGGTTGGTCGAGGGCAGGCATCTCGGCGGCGATGACGCTGGCCTTTCTCGCGATGGGATTGGCCGGCTTCGGTTGGGGCACGCTCAGCGACAGCATCGGCCCACGTCGCGTGGTACTCGCCGGGATCCTGCTGCTGGGGCTGGCAAGCATCCTCGCCAGCCGCGCGAGCAGCCTGCTCGCATTCCAGGTCACCTTCGGCGTCCTCATCGGCGTGGCAGCCGGTGCTTTCTTCGCGCCCATCATTGCGGCCACGAGCGTCTCGTTCGACAAGCGCCGCGGGCTCGCCATTGCACTCGTGTCCGCGGGCATGGGCGTCGCGCCGATGACGATTGCGCCCTTGGCGGGCTGGCTGGTGACACTGGTCGGCTGGCGCCAGACGATGCTGGGCATTGGCGTGGGTACCTGGGTGCTGTTGCTGCCTTTTGTGTACTTCATCCGCACGGTGCCGGTGACGGCGGCGGCGGTCGGCATGCCTGTCGGCGACACCACGTCGATGAGCGCGAAGGACGCGCTGCGGTCACGCGCTTTCATCGTGCTGGGTGGCGCCTTCTTCGCGTGCTGCGCGGCACACTCCGGCCCGATCTTCCACACCGTGAGCTACGCGATCGGCTGCGGCCTGCCGATGGTGGCGGCCGTCACGATCTACAGCATGGAGGGTGCGGCCGGTCTGGGCGGACGCCTGCTGTTCGGCGTGCTGAGCGACAAGTACGGCCCGAAGCCGGTATTGGTAGCCGGCCTGCTTATGCAGGCGTTCGCGGCGGCGTCTTACCTCGCCGTGAATCAGCTGACGGGCTTCTACGCCGTCGCCGTCGTGTTCGGCGCGGCATACGGCGGCACCATGCCGCTCTATGCAGCGCTGGCACGCGAGGCCTTCAACCCGCGCATCCTCGGTACGGTGCTCGGCGCGGCGACGATGGTTTCGAGCTTGGGCATGGCGCTCGGTCCGTTCATTGGCGGCTGGCTCTATGACCGCTTCGGCAGCTACACATGGCTGTACATCGGGTCGCTGATGGCCGGGCTGGCAGCGGCAGCCATCGCGATGATGTTCCCCCGGGTCGCCAAGGAGACGCCGCAGCAGCTCAAGATGGCTTAACCGGTCGATCGCGCGCGGAGCGCCCTGGCCTGCAGGGCAAAGCCGATGATGAATATCACAAGCCACGACAGCAGCAACCGGCCCACGACCGGGTCTTGCGGCCCGCTGGCGAACGGCTGTCCCGCTGGCAGCCTGGTGACCGTTTCGGCGATGCCCGGCACGAGCAACAGAAAGAAGCTGAAGGACAGTCCGAAGGCACTCAAGTACGGGCGGGTCCACCCCAAAAACTGCATGCGAGAAACAAGGGGAGCCGAGAACGCGGCGATGAGGGCCAGGATACCGAGCACGTGGCCCGGATTGAGGCCGCCTGTGCTGGACAAGCCGAAGGACGTGATGACCGACAGCGCGAGACCCGCAAGGTAGATGCGGCCGGACCGCGTTTCCGTCTCGATGCCGCGGAACCTGAAGAAGCTGTAGAGCGCTGCGCCGAGAGGCAGCAAGCTGATGACGGTGTGAATGATGCCGAGAGAAGAGAGGGGTCGAGTCATGGTGTTGGTTGGAGGGAAAGGACAGGTGGACAGGCCCGCTCGGTGGCGTTGGTTGACACGCTGCCATGGATCGGGCCGGCGAGGGTGGGTTGAAAGAATCGGTGAGTCGGCGTTGTTGACCCGTGCACCAAACACTCTTTGCTATCTACTAGTAGGTAGATTGGACGAGTAAATGAAACAACGAGCCGACGTTGCGGCGAGCACGTGCCTCCTTTATGCGGGTTGAGTCAGCCTGAGGATCGCCGGCTGCACGATCGCCTGGAACACCTTCGGATCATCCAGCGCGCGTGCGGTAAGCATGGCGCCATGCACGACCGCCATGAAGGATCGCGCCTCGACGGCTGGACCCTTGACCAGGTGAAACTGGCCGAGTGCCGCCCCTTTTTTGAGGACCGAGGTGAGCCAGGCAAGCAGGTCCTGGAAATGGCCTCGAACTTCCAGCGCCACTTCTTCCGGAATGGTCGGCATTTCCGTCGCAAGCATTGCGCAGATGCAGAACGGCGCGTTGCCACTCCGAATGCACTCTGCCCAGTAGTTCGCATAGGCGCTCAGCGCCGCCATGGGGTCAGCGAGCTTGGCTTCCAGCGCCGCGAGGCCCGTCCGCGCCTCTTCGCGATAGAGGGAAACGACCGTCTTGACCAGCGCCGACTTGCTGGGGAAGTGGTGATGAATGCTGGCCTTGGTGATGCTCACCTTCTCGGCGATGTCGGCGTAGCTGAAACTGTTATAGCCGCCATCGACCAGCATCGATCTCGCGTGAGCGACGATTTCGAGGGCCTTGGGAGAGAGTTCTGCATTCATCGTCTTGATCAAGCGGGATTTGTGCTGTGCGGAGAAGTCAATCTACTAGTAGGTTGGTTACCTGTCAACCCACAGGACACCGATTCTTTCGACCTCGAGGGCGCCCGCTTACAGGCAAACAGGGCCAACAAAGCAGTTCTTGATTCGGCCAGATATCCACCGTATAGTTTCCGCATGTGGAAACTATGCGCAATGTCATGACTGCTCTCACGCTGTACTACCACCCCCTCTCGTCCTACTGCCACAAGGTGCTGATCGCGATCGATGTCTTGGGCATCGACCTCGACAAGCGTCTGCTCAATCTGGGAGACCCCGCTGAGCGGGCGGCGTACCTGGCGTTGTGGCCCACGGGCAAGATGCCGCTGTTGGTGGACCAGGGCCGGCCCGTCCCCGAGACGAGCATCATCATCGAGTACCTGCAACGTCACCACGCAGGCCCCGGCCGCACGCTCGTCCCGCATGACCCCGGCGCCGCGCTCGACGTGCGTTTGTGGGACCGCCTCTTCGACTTCTACGTGATGACACCGATGCAGGCGTTCACCGCCGATCTTCTTCGGCCAGAGACTGATCGCGACGCGCTCAACGTGGCTCGCGCGAGGGAAAGCCTGTTGTCTGCCTACGCATTGATCGACCGCCACCTTGAAGGGCGAACCTGGATGTGCGGCGATGCGTTCAGCATGGCCGACTGCGCCGCCGCGCCGGCCCTTTTCTATGCCGTGACCTACGTGCCGCTGTCACTGCAGCAGGGGAACCTCGCCGCTTACTTCGAGCGATTGATGGACCATCCGTCGGTGGCGCTGACCATTGATCAGGCCCGACCGTACTTCAAGTACTACCCCGGGCGTGGAGGTCTGTCTCAACGCTTCTTCGATTCGGCCAATGCCTGAGATGCGCACGATCGCCGACCCCGCGCGCCTCGACCGCATGTTCTTTGCGCTGGCCGACGTGAACCGCCGCGGCATGCTCGATCGCCTGAGCCGCGGGCCGGCCTCGGTGTCCGAGTTGGCCGGGCCGCTGGGCATTGCGCTGCCGTCGGCAGTCAAGCACCTGGCCGTTCTGGAGCAGGGCGGCTTCGTCGCCTCTGAGAAAGTGGGCCGTGTGCGCACCTACCAGGTCGAGCCCAAGGCGCTCGATGCGATGGAGGCCTGGGTCGCAAAGCGCAAGACACAGCTCCACGCACAGTTCGACCGGCTCGACGCCTATCTGGCCGAGCAGAAAGACAAGGCCGCACGATGAAGCACACGCCGAGCACGCAAACCGACTTCGTCATCGAACGCCAGTTCGACGCCACACCCGAAGCGGTGTTTCAAGCTTGGGCCGATCCGCAGGCCAAGCAGCGATGGTCAGACTGCCATCCCGAGCACACCACCGAATACGGTCTGGACTTTCGGCCGTTCGGGCATGAGACGCACCAGGTCGTCTACCCCGACGGCCGCGTTCAGCAAATCGAGAAGGTCTTCTTCGACATCGTGGCCGCGCAGCGAATCGTCTTCGCCTACGACATCCGGCTCGATGCACGCCGGCTGTCGGTGTCGCTCGTGACGGTCGAGTTCTTCGCCAGCCGGCGCGGCACGCGCATGGTCTACACCGAGCAGCTCACCTATCTGGATGGGCATGAAGACCGCGCTCAGCGCCTGCGCGGAACGGAAGAGGGCCTGGACCGGCTCGGGCTGGAGTTCTCAGGCCGCTAGAAACGGTATTTGGCGATACTTTGCGTCGAGGCCAAATGTCAGGCCCCGTGCTCAAAGGAAGGAGCTGTCGATGAATCACCTGCGTCAAGTGCTCGCCCAAATGCGCTCCGGCCACTGGAACGAGGCACACAACCTTGTGCAGAGCGACGACTCAGAGTTGGCCGCTTGGCTGCACGGCATCTTGCACATTCAAGAGGGCGATCTCGAGGACGCCGAGTACTGGTACGGGAAGGCCGGCCGGAACTTCCGTGCTCGCGGTACGCTGGATGAAGAGCTGAGCCGGTTCGAGGCGGAGTTGCCGGACTAGGGCCGCAGTCACGAAAGTGCAGGGAGCCTGTCGCCACCAGGCTGCGAAACCGTGAGGCTTCGCTGCCCAAGAAGTGCGGTCACGATGGCAACGCCGCCAGCCGCGATCGATACCCAAAATCCCTGGCCTGGGCCGAAGGTGTCGATGACCCAGCCAGACGCGAACGAGCCGACGGCCATGCCGATGCCGATGCCGGTCATCACCCAGGTGATGCCTTCGGTGAGCTTGGCGGCAGGGACCAGGCGTTCCACCAACCCGAAAGCCGTGATGAAGGTGGGCGAGATCGCCGCACCGCTGACGAACAGCGCGAATGCAAGCATCGGGATGTTGCCCACGAAGAGCAGCGGCACCGTCGTTGCGGCTGCGATGGCGATTGCCGTTGCGAACTGGCGCGAGAGCTTCGTTCTGAGCTTCAAGGCGCCGAACAACAAGCCGACGAAGAGAGAGCCGACGGCATAGCCGCCCAACACCAGGCTGGCGGCAGCCGCGTTGCCGAATTCAGCGGTGAGGGCTATGACAGTCACCTCCGCCGTACCAAAGATCGCGCCGATGGCAACCAGCGCAAAGGTGATGATCTGGACGGGGCGCAGTCGAATGGCATGCGCGCCGCCGCTCCGGGCCATGGGCTGCACCTTCGGTTCGGAGCTCTTCTGCAAGATGAAGGCGGCCGAACCGACAGCGAGGAACAGCGTCGAGGCGAGCGGGCCGGCCTCCGGGAACAAGGAGACGCTGAGGCCAACGGCCAGGGTCGACCCCGCGATGTAGACGAGTTCGTCTGCAACCGACTCGAAGGCAAAGGCGGTGTTGAGCTTGGGGGTGTCTCGGTAGAGCTCGGTCCAGCGTGCCCGGACCATGGCAGGCATGCTGGGCATCGCGGCGGCAACAAGCGCGAAGGCGAACAGCGCCCAGTTCGGCCAGCCGAAACGCGTTGCCACCAAAAGACCCGTGAAGCCCGCCAGCGAAAGCGCCGTCGCCGGCGTCAGGATGCGGGCTTGGCCGAGCCGGTCCACCAGACGCGAGATCTGCGGCGAGACGAGTGCGTTGGTCAAGGCGAAGGTGGCGGAGACCGCGCCTGCGAGCCAGTACTCGCCGTGGGTCTGGGACAGCATGGCGACGATGCCGATCGTCGCCATGGCGATGGGCAGGCGAGCGATGAAGCCGGCCGCGGCGAAACCCTTGGCGCCGGGCACCTTGAATATCTCACTGTAGGGGTTGGACATCTGAAACTCCTTGCTTTCGAGGCGATGACGACATATATACGAGCCGTATGTGAATCGTAGTAACATACGGAACGTATGTCAAATTAGATACACCGCGTATGTCAAGGAGAAGAACGGATGGCGCACAGACCGCGCAACGAGATGATTGCGGAAACGCGAGCGAAGCTGATTCAGGCGGCGCGCCAGGCGTTCGGCTCGGTCGGATACGCGG
The DNA here is from genome assembly GCF_056403575.1 of Rhizobacter sp. P2_G4. Lineage (NCBI taxonomy): Bacteria > Pseudomonadati > Pseudomonadota > Betaproteobacteria > Burkholderiales > Sphaerotilaceae > Rhizobacter > Rhizobacter sp. P2_G4. The sequence continues at coordinate 1,239,989 of NZ_JBFUFG010000002.1, forward strand.
GTGCCTCGATGGACGACTTCACGTCTGCTGCTGGCCTGACACGGGGCGCCCTCTATCACCACTTCGGTGACAAGAAGGGCCTGCTGCAAGCCGTCATCGCCGAGATCGACGCCGAGATGTCGCAGCGCATGCATGCGATCTCTGCGAAGGCGAAGGACCCCTGGCGCGGCTTCGTCGACGAGAACATCGCCTACATCGAGATGGCGCTGGAGCCGGAGATTCAGCGCATCGTCATGCGCGACGGTCCCGCAGTACTGGGTGATCCGTCGACCTGGCCTTCGCAGGGCGAATGCAACCGCTCGATGACTGAAAGCCTCAGAAGGCTGAAAAGCGAAGGCTTCATCATCGACGTCGACCCAGAAGGTGCTGCCCGCCTGCTCAGCGGAGCCGCGTTGCATGCGGCCCAGTGGATCGCCCACTCTGACAATCCGGCCGCCACGTCCAAGCGCGCGGTGAAGGCCTTCAAGGCCTTGCTGGACGGGCTTCTGGTGGACGCCAAAGCAACGGCGCGCTGAGCGGAGGGCGTTGCGGCCGTCTGGTGGCCCCGGCGTGGCATGCGACCGCCGGAATTTGTCAGAAGTTGCCTGACCCGCTTACCAGCCGACACCGTATGGCGGTCCCGGTTGTCCATACCTACAGTGCCAGGCAGGTTCCGTGACCTTTTTTGTGAGGACCGCTTCTTGCAACCCGACTGCGAAGGCCGGGCGGCAGAGTCGTTCGCAACAGGCGGAACCAATCCTGGAAGGACGATTGTGGCGAGGTGGGTGGTTGTGATGTGTATGGCGTTGCTGCTGCCCGTTGCAGGCGTTCAGGCCGCTGAGGCGACGCCGGCGAAGCCGCTGCCTGCCAAGGCCGCCAAGCGAAAAGCCAAGCCGGCCAAGACGCCACCGGCGCCGAAAGAGGCCAGCCCCAAGCCGCTTCACCTGGGACTCAATGCGCTGACCCCCAAGCAACGCCCCTCCCAGTGGCATCTCGAGAACGTGCCCGCTCCAGCCCTGGACGCAAGGGGCAACCCGACGGGCGCGCGAGCACTGGCGATGGTGGGCCCTCTCAACGGCGAACAACGCATCGAGTTTGGCGTTGCACCCCTGGTTCCTTCCAGGCTCGCGTCGTCACTGGCCACCGGCACCGAAGGCGTGGCGACCGCCCCCGCAAAGCGGACGTTGGTGCCAGCGGCACAGGTGTACATGCGATACAGCTGGTAGCGGTCGGCGCGGCGCGAGCGCCGTGACAGCCGATGCGCTGGCCGTCACGTCGGCTGCAAAGTCGTCGGCACTGAGCAGCTACGGAGTAACCCCAGCCGACCTCCATCTCTTCATCCACCTCTTCGTGAAGGCCACGCGTGCCGTTCAGGGGCAGGGTGGAAGGAGTTGCTGCAATCGTCGCTGCGACTACCAACAAGCACGTTCGTCCTGCAGGTGATCGGACAGCCGATGCCCGGCCGAAAGCCCTGCCAAAGAACTGCATCGCGCGGAACGGGCCTTGCCCAATCTGCTGCAGACCGGCAGTACCCATGGCAACCCAATCCTCGATCGACTCAGCGGCCTCAGAGCTGACAGCAGGCGATGCACGCGTGATCCCTGTCGTCTCCGAAGCGCTGCACGTCGATCGTGAGTCAGAGCGCACTGGCGCCCTTCGGGTACGTGTCGAGACCACGGACCGTGTGCACACGCTGATCGGCGAAGCGACATCGCGAAGCGTTGCCGTCAGCCGCGTTCGTCGGGGCGTTCCCGTCGACGCCATGCGTGATGTCTGGCGCGACGGAGACACCCTCGTGGTACCGGTTTATGAAGAGCAGCTTGTGCTGCGCCGCCAGCTCGTGCTGACGGAAGAGATCCACCTGCACATGCACCAAGCGACCCGGCCGCTGGCGGGCGACGTCCAGCTTCGCGAGCAGCGCGCCGTGGTCGAGCGCCAGGCGCCAGACGGCACGTGGCGCGTGGTCGATCCCTTCGACGACGATGCAAGCAGCGCCGTGACGGGCCGCTCATCGTCCCACCCAGGCGCGAGCTCCGGCTCGCATTTTCCAAGGCAGCCACAGGAGAATGTGATGAGACAAACAGTAGTAGGCGTATTCGATCGGTACGAGGCAGCGCGGCAAGCGGCCGCACGGCTTCAGGACAGCGGTTTCGGCCCCGACAGCGTTCACCTCACCGGCGCCGACGGAGATGAACTCGAGTCGGCGGCAACCGACACGGACGGCCGTCGCGAATCCGGCGGCATGCTCGAAGGCATCCGCAACTTCTTCGCTGGCATCTTCGGGTCAGACGATGAGAGGGACTCTGACGAGCACTTGAGCACCTATGCCGAGGCAGTGAAGCGAGGCGGCACCATCGTGCGCGTTGATGTGGAGGACGAGCCCAAGGTCGACTTGGCACGTGAGGCCCTTCAGGCGGCCGGCGCTGTGAACATCGAAGAACGGGTTGCCGAGTGGCGCCAGGCCGGTTGGGTCCCCGAGACGGGGTCGTCGTCGCGGCCCAGCGTGTCGCCAGTCAGCGATGGTGGCAGCGTCGGTTCGGAAGATGACGTGTCATCTTCTGCGTCTGCCTCGGAATCGGTTGCGCGCAGCGAGACCGCCTCGAACGCGGTGTCTGGAACGACCCGTTCGGTTGCATCGGAATCCGTACGCGGCTCGGCCAGTGACGAGGTGATCCCGGTGGTGCGGGAAGACGTGGAGGTCGGCAAGCGCGTGGTGGACATGGGCGGCGTTCGCGTCTACTCGCGCACGGTGGAGCGGCCCGTGAACGAGTCGATCGAGCTGCGCGAAGAGCATGCCCGTGTCGAGCGCCGCCCGGTCGATCGCCCGGTGACCGAGGCCGACATGGCGTCGCTGCAAGACCGCACCATCGAAGTCCAGGAGACGGCCGAAAGGCCGGTGGTGCAGAAGACCGCACGCGTGGTGGAAGAGGTGGTCGTCGGCAAGGACGCGTCCACCCGCTCCCAGGACATCCAGGAAACGGTGCGCGAAACCGAGGTCAAGGTGGAGCCCTTCGAGCGCGGTGAAGGCGCCGCTGCCACAGGCACTTCAGTGCGACGCCCGTTCGAGGAGTTCGACAGCGACTTCCGCTCTGACTACCAGACCCGCTACGCATCGGCAGGTGGTCAGTACGCTGACTATGAGCCGGCCTATCGCTACGGCCATTCGCTCGCGGCAGACGACCGCTACTCGGGTCGCGACTGGGACGCCATCGAAAGCGGCGCGCGCAGCGATTGGGAGCAGCGCTACCCCGGCAGCGCGTGGGAGCGCTTCAAGGACGCAGTGCGCCGCGGTTGGGAGCGCGCCAGCAGTTGATCGTCCGGATCAGGCAACGACGAGGCCGCACACATCGGGGCGGGGTGCCCAGATGCGGGCTGACTCGTTGCCTCCACACTGAGCCGGTTCCAAGTGGACGTTCAGTCCATGGTGATCTTCGCAGCACGAACGATGTCGCGGTACAGGTCCGCCTGGGGCTTGATGAAGGCCTTCATCTCTTGCCCTTTCATCGGGGCAACGGTGACGCCAGCGTCGGCGAGCTTCACGCGCGCCTCAGGCGACCCGAGCGCTTCCAGCAGTGCTTTTTCGTAGGCGGAGACGATCGCCGGCGGCGTCCCGGCTTTCAGGAACAGGCCCTGCCACAGCGGCAAGGCCGTGCCTTGGAAACCCTCTTCTTCGCCGATGCGTTTGACGTTCGGCAACTGAGGCGACCGCACCGCGTCAGAGACCGACAGCGCCTTGATGGAGCCGTCCTTCAAGAACGGCATGGCAGTCGAGAGCACCAGCACGGCGGCGTCGATCTGGTGCCCCACCAGGTCTGTCGCGATCTGCGCGCCGCCACGGTAGGGCACGTGCACCATCTGCAGGTTGGCCCGCTTGTTGATCAGCGAGCCGTAGAGGTGCTGCATCGTCCCGATGCCGGGAACCGCGTAGGCGAAGTTGTCTTTGCCGCTTTTTTTCAGCGCTTTGACCATGTCGGAAAGCGTGGCGTACGGCGAGTCCGATGGGACCACGAAGATCATCGGAACGGTGGTCGTGCGACCGATCGGCACGAGGTCTTTCTCCCAATCGAGTTTTGCCTTGGGATTGATCATCGGTACCAGAACCGAGTCGGTGCCGCCCATGTAAATCACGCTCCCGTCGCTTGGCCCGGACATGACCTTCTGCGCTGCCAGCATGCCGCTGGCACCGGCAACGTTCTCGATGACCACTTGCCGGCCGAGCCGTTTCGACAACTCCTCACCCACGACGCGCGCCACGAAATCGGCGCTGCCTCCTGCGGAATAACCGACGACGAGCGAGACGGGTTTGTCGGACTGGGCCGACGCAGAGACGGTCACGAGCAGGCCGGCCAGCAGGCCCGCCACCGTGTCGAACAATCTGGACTTCATGGCTGCTCCTGCTCAAAAGGTGTGCTTGATGCCCAGGTCGAACGCCGTGGTGCGCGTGAACTGGTCTTGTTTGGCGGAGCCCAGGTTGGCGTAGAGCAGCGTGCGCTTGCTCAAATCGTATTGAGCGCCTGCGCCGACCATCTTCGAGTCGCGATGGTTGGCGGGGCGCAGGCTGCCATACGAAACGAAAGCGCGGCCCACGCTGAACGGTACCAACGCCGAGACGGTGAACGAGGTGGCATCGCCGTTCAGTCCACCTTCGGCGCGGCTGTAGCTGGCCTTGGGGTACACCACACCGAAGTCGTAGCCGGCAGCCACGAGCGCGAGGTTCGTCGCCGAATCGAGCCGGTCAAAGCCGAACCCGAGCCACAGCGCGCCTTGTTTGAACTGGGCGTTGCCCGACGTGGCGCGCTTGCGCGTTCCTTCGCCCAATGCGGTGGCCAGTTCTGCGCTGAAGCCGCCCCAGGCCGGCGTCTTGTAGCCCACGGTGTTCGCCCAGCGAATGTTCGACGCCTCGACCGTCGTGGCGACAGGCGTGTAGTTCGCGTAGGTGTAGGCCGAACCGGTCTGGCTCACGTAGCTCCAGTACGTCGGGTCGGCGTTCAGCGCGACCGCATACGCCGCGGAGTACTCGCGCCCGGCGTAAACCTCGCCCAGGGTCTGGCTTCCGACGGCGACGACCGAGCGGCCGAGCCAGAAGACGTTGGCATTGCTCGAGGCACCGGTGTCCACCGCGAAACGATGCTCGATCTGGAAGCGGGAGTAGGCGCCGTCACCCAGGTCTTCCTGACCGCGAAACCCGAGCCGCGATGTGTTGCCGGCCTTCACGGTCCAGACATCCGGTGATGCGCCTCGGCCGGGAAGCATGGCCCCAGGTGTGGTGCCGCCGTTCGCTTTGACGACTCCCTGATCGATGATTCCGTAGATGCCCACTGAGGACTGAGCCCCCGCGGACTCGACAGCGGCCGCTGCGACGAAGGTTGCCAGTGCAGCGCGGCTCGCTGCACTGAAGACGCCAGTTCGGAATGAACGTCGTGTATCCAAGTCGGTCTCCAAATGTTTTGCTGTCTCTGACTGCAATCGAGCAGGTAGGTACATTATGTATTGAATTAAAATACACATTGTTTAATGAAAAACCCTGAGCAGAGAAGTCAATGCGATATGTATCGTCCCGAAAGTTGACGCGACCGAAATGGAAGACTTATGACCACCAGCATGTTTGACTCCTTCATCACCGGCCATTGGTTCAGTACAGACGCGAAACGCGTATGGAGTGACGTGGCGACCTTGCAAGCCTGGCTGGACGTCGAAGCGGCCTTGGCCAGCGCGCAGGCGGACCTGGGGCTCATCCCGCGAGAAGCTGCCGTTCGGATTGCAGAGAAAGCGCAGGCCCGCTTCTTCGACACTGGCAAGTTGGCGGAAGAGATTGCTCACGCGCAGCATCCGCTCGTCCCCGTGCTTCATCAGCTTGAGGCGCTGTGCGGCGAGCCGGCTGCAGGATTTCTCCACTGGGGAGCGACGACCCAGAACATCTTCGACACGGCCAACTCGCTGCAGATGCGGGAGACGCACAGGCTGGTGGTCAAGCAGCTCGACGCTGCCATCTCTGCGCTGTGCGAACTGGCGTTGGCGCACCGATCGACCGTCATGCCCGGTCGCACCCACGGCCAGCACGCTTTGCCGATGACACTGGGCTTCAAGCTCGCAGGCTGGATCGATGAACTCGACCGGGATCGCACGCGGATCCGTGACAGGCTGGCCGCTTCCTTCACCGCCAGCATGGGCGGCGCCATCGGCACCTTTGCGGCCGTGGGGAGCACGGGCCGCCAAGTCGAAGTGCGGATGGCCGAGCAGCTGGGGCTCTTGCCGGCCGGGCTGCCAATGCGTTCGTCGTTCGACCGCGTGAATGACTATGTCTCCGCGCTGGCGATGCTTGCCGCCACAGCCCAAAAGATTGCACAGGACGTGGTGTTCATGCAGCGCACCGAGATTGGCGAGGTTGCAGAGGCGTTTCACTTCGGCAAGGTCGGCAGTTCGACGATGGCTCAGAAGCGCAACCCTTCCACCGCGCTTCAGCTGGTGAGCCTGTGCCGCATGCTGCGCGGGCGTGCGCCCATGGCGCTTGAAGCCATGGTGCGCATGGACGAAGGCGATTCTTCGGCGACCAACGTGAGCGACACCTTGCTGCCAGAGATCGCCGTGCTCGCTGCTTCGATCACGGAGACGCTCGCCAAGTTGGCTCGTGGCCTGATGGTTCACCCGGAGCGCATGCAGTGCAACCTCGAGTTGACGCAGGGCCTGATTGCTTCAGAGGCCGCCATGATGAGCCTCACCCGATACATGGGTCGGCATCAAGCGCATCGCTTGCTTTACGAGGCAGCTCAGCGTTCCCAGTCAGAGGGCGTGTCGTTTGCTCAGGCGATCAAGGAGCATGCGCAGTGGGCTTCAGAAGAATTCCCGGAGGATGTGCTGAGTGCGCTTGACGCCGCGTCGTATGTTGGCGAGTCAGCAGCCTTGACGACCCTCACGGTCGAACGTGTCAGCAGCAGAAGTTAGCGTTTCGTCGCCCGGGTCAGAGGCGCCTCTGCAGTGCATCGCCAGCGGGCTAACGCGCACGCCGGCGAATGTGTTGTATTGTATGAGTATGCATGCTGCAGCTTCTGATCTTGAGCACTTCCTCGAGTCCCTCGCCCGAGAGGCGCGACCCGGAGACCGCCTTCCGCCCATCCGCGATCTGATGCGTCAGTTCGGCATCTCGCAGATGGTGGTGCAGCGGGCGCTGCGCAGCTTGAAAGAGCGTGGCTTGATCGCGGCAGAGGTTGGGCGGGGAACTTACTTTCGGGGCGAAGGTGGTCCGGCGGCCACCCTCCTGAACGCCTCGTCGAAGAAGGTGCGGTCCGTCCTGTTGCTCCGACGCTCCATCAGCATTGCGCGGGGCCGCGCGCTCATGGATGGTTTGCAATGCCGCTTCACGGCCGAAGGGCAGCGCGTTCTCGAGGTCTCATACACCGACCCTGATCACGCACGCACGGTGTTGAAGGGCTTGCCGCGCTTCGACGCGGTGGTGGTTCAGTCGTCCTTCAAGACCATCACCATCGACCTGCTGGCTTCGCTCAGAGACAAATGCGATGTGATCGCGGTGGACGGTGTCGCGCTTGCTGGGGCAGACGTCGAAACGGTTGGCCTGGAATGGGGCGAACCTCTGGCTGCCGCTGTGGCCATGCTGCGCGAGGGCGGGCATAGCCGCATTGGCTTTGCGACGACCGATCACCCCTTTCTTGCGAATCAACTCGGCTTACGCAGGTTTCGTCATCTTCAAGACGCGTTTCCGAACGTCGGCATCGAGGCAATCACCGTCTCCCGACTCCCGGGCGACGGCTACGAAGAAGAATTGGTGAGCAAGATCAAGGCTCTTCTGGCCTCTCCTGAACAGGCGCCGATCACGGCGCTGGTGGCGTGGGGCATCGAAGACGGTGCGAAGTTCCGTCGCCTCATGTCAGATGCCGGCATCGACGTGCCCTCGCGGCTCAGTGTGGTGCTGTTGGGGCGTACCGATCTCGCCAATGAGCACGCAGAGTTCTTTGCCACCGTGGGTTGCAGGGTCGCTGAACAGATCGAGTCGCTGCACCAGGTCATCGTCGCCCGATGGGCCAACCCATCGTTGCCGTATGAGGTCAGGCTGATTCCCGTGGCCACGCGAACTGGCGAGTCGGTGGCCGCGCCGCACCAGCCGTCTGGCTCTGAGGGTAGGGCGCCCTCCAGGCGAGCAGGCGGCAAAGGGAAGGTCACCGCTCCGGCGTGACTTGAGCCGCTCAACGCGAGATCAACGGCCCCCTCATCTGGGGGCCGTTTGCATTGGCGGCGTGGATTCCTTGGCAGGGACAAGGGCTGTACCACTTCGCAATTTCTCGCGGGCTGATAGCCTGTTCACTACAAAGGAATCCTCGCCTATGAAGTACCGCTCCGCCATCGCTTTTGTCACCACTGTGCTGCCGGTTTTGGCGGTTGCGCAAACGCCGCCGTCCGCCCAGCCACCGACGAAGTGGAAGCAGATCGCGACCGAGGGCCAGCGCTTCACCGTCGAGGGTACGCAGCGTGTGAGGTTTGGTGTGGCATGGGCCGATGTGTGGGTCACCGAATCGACGAGCGGGGGCGGAACCTGTACCGTGCAATTCTTCAGCGCCGACCCGCGGCCCGGCAGTGCCAAGACCTGTGAAGTCGAGTTTGGCGATGCCGCATCTGCAGCCGCTGGCACCGAGGCGCCGGCTGCTGCAGATGCGGCGGCTTCGAAGGCAAACGTATCCACACCCACAGTGGCCACACGTACTTTGCCGCCGCCGGTGGCGGGAGCCATCGGCCAGGTGAAGATCAACCTCAACCTCATTCCCAAGCCGATGCAGAACCCGCCTGGCGGCTGGACCAAGGACATGCTGATCCCGACCACCGAGGTCGCGCCACCGTCCGACATCGGCGCCTTCCGCACCGGTTGCCAGATGGCCAAGATGTCATTCGACGACCCGATCGTCTTCCCTGGGCAGCCGGGCCGCAGCCACTTGCACACCTTCTTCGGCAACACCGGCATCGACGCGAACTCCACGGCGAAGAGCATCGCCACCAGCGGCAACAGCACCTGTCGCGGCGGCACGATCAATCGCAGTGCGTACTGGGTGCCGACGATGATCGACACGCGCACCGGTGCGCCGCTGGCGCCGATGTTCGAGTCCAACTTCTATTACAAGACCGGCTACTCGGTCGCGCCCGGCATGATCCAACCCATGCCCGAAGGCCTGCGCATGATCGCCGGCGATGCCTCGGGCAAGCCCGAGACGCCGAGCGTCGGCGTGAGCTACGCCTGCGTATGGAACGGCGGCAACAGCGACTGGCAGAAGAGCATCCCGACCGACTGCCCGGCGCGCGGTGATTCGTGGCTCATCATGGGTGTCGACTTCCCTCAGTGCTGGGATGGCGTGAACCTCGACTCACCCGATCACAAGAGCCACATGTCGAACCCTGTGGACGTGCGGCGCAACAACTCGGGCCGATGCCCGTCGAGCCACCCGGTCGCCATCCCGCAGATCGCGTACCAGATCCTCTACCAGGTGAAGGTGAGCGGCGAGACGCGCTACTGGCGCTTGTCGTCCGACGACTACGACCTCAGCAAGCCGGCCGGCTACTCCGGCCACGGCGACTGGTTCAACGGCTGGAAGTCCGAGATCGTCGAGGTCTGGGTCAAGAACTGCGACCAGGCCCAGAAGGACTGCCATTCGCACCTGCTCGGCGATGGGCGCGCGACAGTGATTCCCTGACGTTGCGTGCGGTACCCTTGCGGCCGGCCTGAGTGGGCCGATCGCATGGAGAAGCTATGTCGTTGATTCGGACCCTGGCCCTGGCGGCTTGCTGCTGGTTTGCCGGCACCGCCCAAGCCCAGAGCATCGAGCCTGCCCCCGATTGGCAGAGTGCCGACAGCGCGCACTTCCGCGTCAACTACCGGTCGGCATGGCGCTCCCAAGCCGAGCGCGTGGCGCAGGCGGCCGAGCGGGCCTACCCGAAGGTGACGCAGGCGTTGGGCTGGGAGCCGCGCGGGCGCACCGAGATTCTGTTGATCGATCAGTTCGACTTGCCCAACGGCTTCTCGACACCGCTGCCCTACAGCATCATCGGTGTGTTCCTGGCGCCGCCCGACGAGGGCGAACTGCTCGACAACAGCGACTGGCTCGACCTGCTGCTGACGCACGAATTCACCCACACCGTGCAGCTCGACAAGGTGCGCGGCGTGCCGGGCGTGTTGCAGACCATCTTCGGCCGCCAGCCGTTCTTCTTCCCCAATGTGTTCCAGCCCAGCTGGGCGATCGAGGGGCTCGCCGTCTACAACGAGAGCGACTCCGCCACCGGCCGCGGTCGCCTGCGCGGGCCGGCATTCGAAGCGTGGTTGCGTGCAGAGGCCAAGAGCGGCTTCCTCTCGCTGCGCGAGATCAATGCCGATGGCCGCGCCTTGCCTACGTCCAAGGCCTATCTGTACGGTTCGTACTTCTTCGAGTTCCTGGCCCGCACATACGGGCCAGATGCGATCTACAAGACCGTCGACCGCTACAGCGGCAACCCGCCGTTCTGGCCACGCCTGCACACCAGCCCGCGCGAAGCCACCGGCAAGACCATGGACGTGCTCTGGGATGAGTTCCTCGTCGACTTGAAGCAGCAGGTGCAGGAGCGCGAGCAGGGCCTGACCCGCACGCCCGAAGCCGCTGGCGACAAGATCATTGGCCCGTTGTTCGGCATCGGTTCGGTGGCTGCACTGCCCACCGGCGGCACGCTCGCCGTGATCGACGACGGCCTGCACCACGCCAAGCTTATGAAGTTTTCGGCCGACGGCCAGCAGACCACCCTCACCGACGTGAACAGCGCGGCCGAGCTGGATGTTTCAACTGACGGCAAGGTGCTCATCGCGCAACCCGACGTCTGCAACTGGCGCTTCCTCGCCTTCGACATCTACCGCATGGATGCCAGCGGCTCGCTCAAGCAGCTGACGCATTGCGCTCGCCTACGCCATGCCGTGCAGGCTGGCGACTCGATCGTCGCGCTGCAGCAAGGTGAGGGCATGACGCGGCTGGTGCAGCTCGATGTGCAAGGTCAGCAGCCACGTGTGCTGTGGGCGCCGCCTGCGGAGGTCACCCTGGTCGACCTGGCTGCCTCGCCAGATGGCAAGCAGGTCAGCGTGGTCAGCAAGCGCCGCGGCGACTGGCGTGTCGAAGCCTTTGATCTCAGCCAGCCGGCGGCACCGCCGCGCCTGCTGTTCACCAGTGACGCGCCCGTGCACGGTTTGCAGCACGGCGCTGCCGGCCTCGAGTTCATCGCCGTGCGCGACGGTGTCTTCAATGTCTGGCGCCTGCAAAATGGCACCTTGGTGAAGCTTAGCCACACCTACACGCGCGTGCTCGCCCACAGCGGTACGCAGGCCGACGGCTCGCTGGTGATGGCCGTCGTGGCGCCGGGCGGCTACGAGCTGCGCCGCATGGCCACGACGACCGCGCTGCAGTCCACTGCCGCAGTCACCGCCGCACCCGCCAGCGTGCCCGCACCGAGCATGACCGCGCCGCTCGGCGAACCGCGCTCGTACCAGCCCTTGCGCTCGATGTACCCGCGCACCTGGTGGCCGGTGGCCACGTCAGACCGCGGACTGACGGCGTTCGGCGCCAGCACCTTCGGCTCCGACGTGCTGGGCTGGCATCAGTACGCGGCCTCGGTGCAGTACGAGACTTCTCAGCACGAGGCGCTGGGCAGCTTCCAGTACCTGTACCAGAACCAGCACCTCTTCACCTTTCAGCGAGACCTCACTGCACGGGCCTGGACGGGTGACAGCGGCGACGAAGACATCAAGAGCTACGACCGCAACACCAGCGCGCAATGGCTGAGCGTGTTCCCCTGGCTTCGGCTCGACCGGCGCATCACCTTCGGTGTGGGCGCCGCGCTCGACAAGTCAGAGCGTGTCCACCCCGAGTTCACCAGCGGTTCGCCGCCGCGAGACGAGCGCCTGGTCGCCGCCTTGATCGACTACGACACGAGCGGCGGCAACTGGTGGTCCGAAGGCAGCAACCGCGGCCAGCACGCGACGCTGCTCTACGAAAGCTACAAGCCGTTCGCACGCAGCGGCCGCAACGACTACGACGGCAGCGTGCTGCGCCTCGACTGGCGCGCCTACCTGCCGCTCGGCCGCACCGTGCTCGCCCTGCGGCACACCGAGGCCTATGCGCGCGGCTTCACCGAGCGCTACCAGCTCGGCGGTGCCGTCGACTCCCAACTGCAACTTGGCCCGACGCTCGATGACCGCGACATCACGCTGCGCGGCTACCGTGGCGATGAGGCCGCGCTGCGAGGTGCCAGTGCGCGCGTCACCACCATCGAATGGCGCACGCCGATCGCTGACGTCGACCAGCACTTCATGGTGCCCGCGGTGGGTGTGAACAGGGTATCGGCCGCCGCGTTCTTCGACATCGGCGGCGCCTGGGACGAAGGGCGCCGCCCGGTGCGTTACCAGCGTGGCGTGGGGGTCGAGCTGTTGAGCGAGCTCAAGGTCATGTACGCGCTGGGCCTGCAAGTGCGCCTGGGCGTGGCTCGCGGGCTCGACGAGCCCAAGGGAACGCGCGGCTACCTGGCCGTGGGCCGCGCCTTCTGAGCGATCAGTGCAGCTTGTCGCGCGGCGGGCGCTTGAACGACTTGGGCTTGTAGACGTTGCCTTCCCAGGTGCCGTTCTCGCGTGCGCGGCGAATGGCTTCTTCGGCCACGCGCTCGGCCGTCTTGCGCGAGGCGCGCCAACGGTAGAGGTCGCGCACCCGGTTCCACAGACCGCGCGCCCAGGCGTCGAACTTCATCCGCCGGCGCACACCCACCAGCAGGCGGACCATGAACACCAGGCAGATGGCCAGGACGATGGCGGCTAAGACTTTCTCGATCATGGGTTGCGCTGAAAAGGGCCGCGCCGGCCCGTTCCCGACATGGTAGTCCTGCCGCGAAACCCACGGCGCCTGTCGCAGAATAGGACGAGCAATATGCACGGAGCCCGTTGATGGAACAGGTCGATGCGGTGGTGGTGGGTGCTGGCGTGGTCGGCCTGGCCATCGGCCGCGCGCTGGCCCAGCGAGGCCTCGAAACGCTGGTGCTCGAACGCGAGAACGCCATCGGCACGGGCATCAGCTCGCGCAACAGCGAGGTCATCCACGCCGGGCTGTATTACCCCGCTGGCTCGCTGAAGGCGCGCCTGTGCGTGCAGGGCCGCCGGCAGCTCTATGCCTTCTGCGAGTCGCACGGCGTGTCGCACCGCCGCTGCGGCAAGCTGATAGTCGCCACCGACGAAAGCCAGCTGGCTGGCCTCGATCAATTGATGGCCAAGGCGGCAATCAATGGCGTAGACGATCTGCAAAAGCTCAGCGCTGCGCAGGCGCTCGCGATGGAGCCGCAGCTGGCCTGCGTGAGTGCGATCCTGTCGCCATCCACCGGCATCATCGACAGCCATGGCCTGATGCTGGCGCTGCAAGGCGACCTGCAGCGTGCAGGTGGTGACGTGGCCCTGTCGTCACCCGTGTTGCGCATCGCGCGCGGAGCAGGGCAGCACCTGCTGCAGGTCGGTGGTGACGAGCCGATGGAGCTTGCCGCGCGCATCGTGGTCAACGCAGCCGGCCTGTGGGCGCCCCGCCTCGCGGCGGCAACCGAAGTCCTGGATGAAAGGTTCGTGCCGCAGGCGCATTTCAGCAAGGGCAACTACTACGCGCTGGTCGGCCGGGCACCGTTTTCACACCTGGTCTATCCCTTGCCGCGGGACGCCTGGCTCGGTGTGCACCTCACGCTCGACCTGGGTGGCCAAGCCCGCTTCGGGCCTGATGTGGAGTGGCTGCCCGACGACGTGACCGAGCCGCTGGACTACGTCGTCGACCCAGGGCGGGCGTCAGGGTTTTATGCCGATGTGCGGCGGTACTGGCCGGGGTTGCCGGACGGCTCTTTGCAACCGGCCTACAGCGGAATCCGGCCGAAGATTCATTCACGCTTTGAGCCGGCGCCTGACTTTTTGATTCAAGGGCCGGGGGAGCACGGTGTGGCTGAATTGGTGAATCTTTTTGGGATCGAGTCGCCGGGGTTGACGTCTTGTTTGGCGATTGGGGATGAGGTGGTGGGGCGCTTGTCGTTGTGATTGCCGCCTCGCGTTGACGCCTTTTCTGCCTACCAGCAGGCGCGCCGGTCAGCCCTAACAGATGACGAATTACATCCCCGAATAATTCGGCCCGCCGCCGCCCTCAGGCGTCACCCACACAATGTTCTGCGTCGGGTCCTTGATGTCGCAGGTCTTGCAGTGCACGCAGTTCTGCGCATTGATCTGCAGGCGATCGGTGTTGTCTTCGTTCTTCACGAACTCGTACACGCCTGCGGGGCAGTAACGCGCCTCGGGCCCGGCGTACTTGGCGAGGTTGATCGCCACGGGCACGCTGTTGTCCTTCAGCGTGAGGTGAGCTGGTTGGTGTTCTTCGTGGTTCGTGTTGCTGACGAACACGCTGCTCAGCCGGTCGAAGGTGATCTTGCCGTCGGGCTTGGGGTAGGTGATCTGCTCGCACTCGGCGGCAGGCTTGAGGTACAGGTGGTCGGGCTTGTCGCGGTGGATCGCCCACGGCGGTGCCTTGAAGCCCAGGCGGGGCAACAGCCAGTGTTCGATGCCGACCATCAGACCGCCGAAGAGGTTGCCGAACTTGAACCAGCTCTTGAAGTTGCGCGAACCCTCGAGCTCGGTGCGCAGCCAGCTCTTGTCGAAGGCGACCGGGTACTCAGCCAGTTCATCGTGCTGGCGGCCGGCCTGCAGGGCCGCGAAGGCGGCGTCTGCGCACAGCATGCCGCTCTTGATGGCCGCGTGGCTGCCTTTGATGCGCGCGCCGTTGAGGTAGCCGGCGTCGCAGCCGACGAGCGCCCCGCCGGGGAACACCGTCTTCGGCAGGCTCATGATGCCGCCGGTGGTGATGGCGCGTGCGCCGTAGCTGATGCGCTTGCCGCCTTCGAGGAAGGCCTTGATGCGCGGGTGCGTCTTCCAGCGCTGCATCTCTTCGAACGGGCTCAGGTACGGGTTGCTGTAGTTGAGGCCGGTCACGAGGCCGAGCGTCACCTTGTTGTCTTCGAGGTGGTACATGAAGCCGCCACCGTAGGTGTCGTTCTTCATGGGCCAGCCGGCGGTGTGGATCACGAGGCCGGCCTGGTGCTTCGCGGGGTCGATCTCCCACAGCTCCTTCACGCCCAGTGCAAAGGTCTGCGGGTCCTTGCCCTGGTCGAGTTTGTACTTGGCGATGAGCTGGCGGCCGAGGTGGCCGCGAGAGCCTTCGGCAAAGACGGTGTACTTGCCGTGCAGCTCCATGCCGAGCTGGAAGTTGCCCGTCGGCTGCCCATCCTTGCCGACACCGAGGTTGCCGGTGGCGATGCCCTTGACCGAGCCGTCGTCGTTGTAGAGCACCTCGGCAGCAGTGAAGCCGGGGAAGATTTCAACGCCCAGCGCCTCGGCTTGCTGGCCGAGCCAGCGGACGACGTTGCCCAGCCCGACGATGTAGTTGCCTTCGTTGTGGAAGTTGTTCGGGATCAGGAACTTCGGCGTGTCGAACGCACCACCTTGCGTCAGCCACAGCAGCTTGTCGTCGGTGACCGGCTGGTTCAGTGGTGCGCCGTCGGCTTTCCAGTTGGGCAGCAGTTCCGTTAATGCCTTCGGGTCCATCACCGCGCCACTCAGCGTGTGGGCGCCAGGTTCGGAGCCTTTCTCCAGCACGACGACAGAGACTTCCTTGCCTTGTGCGGCCGCGAGCTGCTTCAGCCGAATCGCCGTGGCCAGGCCTGCCGGGCCACCGCCGACCACCACCACGTCGTATTCCATGGCTTCGCGCGGACCGTACTGGGCAAGAATTTCGGCGGGGGTCATGCAGTCTCCTTCGATGAACATTTGCCGGGCATTCTAAGTGGCGCAGAGGCTTAAAAGAACGATCGTTCTTTTTCTCTGATCCGCTGATGAAGAAGCGGCGCGTTGCGCAAATGCGCGTGCTATCTTCATCGCAACATTCGAACCCTTGAGGAGAAGTACATGGCCTACACCATTGATCTGTCCGGCCGCGTGGCGCTCGTCACTGGCGCCTCCAGCGGACTGGGCACGCAGTTCGCCAAGACGCTGGCGGCTGCGGGTGCTGCCGTGGTGCTGGCCGGCCGGCGCGTCGAACGCCTGAAGACCTTGCGCGCAGAGATCGAAGCCTCGGGCGGCGACGCCCACGTGGTCACGCTGGACGTGACGGACCACGACAGCATCAAGGCCGCGGTGGCCCACGCCGAAACCGAGATGGGCACGATCGACATCCTGGTCAACAACTCGGGCGTGAGCACCACGCAGAAGCTCACCGACGTGTCGCCCGAAGACTACGACTACGTCATGGATACCAACACCAAGGGCGCCTTCTTCGTGGCGCAAGAGGTGGGCAAGCGCATGTTGGCGCGCGCCAAGGGCTCGGCCCCGGGCACCTTCACCGGTGGGCGCATCGTCAACATCGCATCGATGGCGGGGCTCAAGGTGTTGGGCCAGATCGGCGTGTACTGCATGAGCAAGGCGGCGGTCGTTCACATGACGCGCGCGATGGCGCTGGAGTGGGGCCGTTACGGCATCAACGTGAACGCGATCTGCCCTGGGTACATCGACACCGAGATCAACCACCACCACTGGCAGACCGATCAGGGCCAGAAGCTCATCAGCATGCTGCCGCGAAAGCGCGTCGGCCAGCCACAGGATCTGGACGCCGTGCTGATGATGTTGTGCTCGAACGAGAGCCACTTCGTGAATGGCGCGGTGATCCAGGCAGACGACGGGTTCGCCGTCTGATGCGTGAGCTGTCTCTGCTCGAAGCGCGTGTGCTGGGCGTTCTCATCGAGAAGGCCCACACCGTGCCCGACAGCTACCCGCTGTCGCTCAACTCGCTGGTCTCGGGCTGCAACCAGAAGACCACGCGCGACCCGGTGATGAACGCCACCGAGGCCGAGGTGCAGGTGGCGGCCGATGCGCTGAAGGCGCTGCACCTGGTGTTCGAGTCGAGCGGCTCACGTGTGACACGCTACGAGCACAACATGGGCCGCGCACTGGCGCTACCGTCGCAGTCGGTGGCCGTGTTGGCGGTGCTGATGCTGCGCGGGCCGCAGACCAGCTCGGAGCTGCGCGCCAACACCGATCGGCTGCACCGCTTCGCCGATGTGTCGTCGGTCGAGGCCTTTCTCGACGAACTGGCCGCGCGGTCTGAAGAGAAGGGCGGTCCCTTGGTGATGAAGCTGCCCCGTGCGCCAGGCGCACGCGAGGCGCGATGGACACACCTGCTGTGCGGAGCCGTCGACGTGTCGGCGATGCCCGTGGCTGCGCAGTCGGAAGACTTCGTCGCAGCCAGCGAGCTGGCGGCCATCAAATCGCAGCAGCTAACGATGCAGCGGGAGATTCAGGATTTGAAAGCGCTGGTCGACAAGCTATACGCCGAGCTGGGTGTCAGCCGGGATTGAGCGCTCGAAGCACGGCTGCCGGCGAGATCAAACGCTGAGCAGCTTGTGCACGAGATCCGGCGTGGTGGCCGCGCCGTACTTGCGCATGAGCCTCGCGCGATAGACGTCGACGGTGCGTGGGCTGATGCCCAGGCGCTTGCCGATCAGCTTGCTGGTAAGCCCATCAATGAGCAGCGCCACGATCTCGCGCTCGCGCGCCGTGAGTTCGGTCTTGAGCTGGCGATGCGAAGAAAGGTCCTCGAACGACCAGATGCCGGCGGCGTGCGGCTGCGTCGGGTCCAGCGCTCGGCCCGACACATGGCACCAGAACAACTCGCCGCTCTTCGGGCCGTCCACCCGTTTCATCACCCGCTCGTCGGCGTACCAGCCGTTCGCGTTGAGGCTAGCCGCGATGCGCTGGCCGGTGCGCTCGAACTCGGCGTGCGTGGGATAGAGCACCTCGAAGGACTGGCCCAGCAGCTGCTCTCGGGCGGCGCCGAACATGTCCAGCACATGCTGGTTGCAATCGAGCATCAACCGGTTGCGCGACAGCACCAGGCCCACCGGCGCGAGATCGAAGGCGGTGCGGTAGTCGTCGGCACTTAGGGGCATCGCGGCGGTGGAATGGGGCACGGATGAGGGCGTAAAGAGAGCGCAGGAAGCTGCGCGGGTATGTGTCTAGTCAATTCTACGTAACGACTACGTAATGCGTTACGTAGTACGCTCCGGCGCTGGAATTCCACCCTGCAGGAGATTGCAATGAACAAGGTGTACGCCAGTGCCGCCGAGGCGCTGAAGGGCATCGTCAATGACGGCCAGTTGCTGGCGGTCGGCGGCTTCGGCCTCTGCGGCATTCCCGAGGCGCTGATCGCCGCGCTGCGCGACAGCGGCGTGAAGAACCTCAGCGTCATCTCCAACAACGCTGGTGTCGACGGCTTCGGCCTGGGCCAGTTGCTGGAGACGCGGCAGATCAAGAAGATGATCTCCAGCTACGTGGGCGAGAACAAGGAGTTCGAGCGCCAGTACCTGGCCGGTGAACTCGAGCTCGAGTTCACGCCGCAAGGCACGCTGGCCGAAAAGCTGCGCGCTGGCGGCGCCGGCATCCCCGCCTTCTTCACCAAGACCGGTGTCGGCACGCTGGTGGCCGAAGGCAAGGAGACGCGCGAATTCGACGGCCAGCTGTACGTGATGGAACGCTCGCTCGTGCCCGACGTGAGCCTGATCAAGGCGCACAAGGCCGACAAGAGCGGCAACCTCATCTTTCGCCGCACGGCGCGCAACTTCAACCCCGCAGCGGCAATGGCCGGCCGCATCACGGTGGCCGAGGTCGAGCAGATCGTCGAGACGGGCAGCCTGGATCCGGACGAGATCCATCTGTCCGGCATCTACGTGCACCGCATCGTGCTGAACGCCACGCCCGAGAAGCGCATCGAGAAGCGCACCCTGACCGAAAAGGCTGGCGCGTAGCCGGACCCAATTTTGAAGGGTGTCGCGAGGCACCCGCTTATCCATCTCTCCGAAGGAGTCCCACCATGCCGTGGACACATGACCAAATGGCCGCCAAGGCCGCTGCCGAACTGAAAGACGGCTTCTACGTGAACCTTGGCATCGGCCTGCCGACGCTGGTGGCCAACCACGTGCCGAGCAACATCGAAGTCTGGCTGCACAGCGAGAACGGCATGCTGGGCATCGGCCCGTTCCCGACCGAAGACCAGGTCGACGCCGACATCATCAATGCCGGCAAGCAGACGGTGACAACGATCCCCGGCTCGTCGATCTTCGGCTCGCACGACAGCTTCGCGATGATTCGCGGCGGCAAGATCAACCTCGCCATCCTCGGCGCCATGCAAGTCAGCGAGAAGGGTGATCTCGCGAACTGGATGATCCCCGGCAAGATGATCAAGGGCATGGGCGGCGCCATGGATTTGGTGGCCGGCGTCGGCCGCGTGCTGGTGCTGATGGAGCACGTGGCCAAGAAGAAAGACGGCGGCATCGATTTGAAGCTGCTGCCTTCGTGCACGCTGCCGCTCACTGGCGTGGGCGTGGTCAACCGCATCATTACCGACCTCGCGGTGATGGACGTCACGCCACAAGGGCTGAAGGTCGTCGAGATCGCACCCGGCGTCACGCGCGAAGAGTTGCAGTCCAAGACAGGCGTGCCGCTGCACTGAGGCGCGGCGTTCAACACGTTGCGCCGCACCCCGGGGAACTCAGCATCGTCGACTGAGCGTGCCGGCCTCGGCATCGCGCTGGTGTTGCTGGCTGGCGCGGGCTTCTCGCTGCTCGACGGCACCGTGAAGTATCTCGGTGCCTTTCTGCCCCTGCTGCTGGTGGTGTGGACGCGCTACACCGTGCAGGCGCTGGTGATGGGCGTGTGGCTGGCGCTGCGGAGCGGACGAGCCGGCTTTCGCGTCGCGCATCCCAGCTTCCAGGTGTTGCGTGGCGCGCTGCTGCTGTCCACCAGTGTGCTGGCCTTCTTGGGCTTGCGTTCGATGCCGGTGGCGGAGTTCACCGCCATCGTGATGCTGGCGCCCGTCGTGGTGACCCTGCTGTCGCCACTGCTCTTGCACGAACGCGTTTCGCCGCTGCGCTGGGGGCTGGTGCTGCTGGCCTTCGGCGGCGGGTTGCTGGTGGTGCGGCCGGGCGCTGGCATCTTCGGCGCGGCCGCGGTGTACCCGATGCTGGTGGCGATTGCAGGCGCGCTGTTCCAGATCCTCACGCGGCGCATGGCCTCGCTCGAAGCGCCGTTGACGACGCATTTCTGTACGGGGTTGGTCGGTGCCGTGCTGCTGAGTCTGGCGCTGCCACTCTCGCCGGAGCCTTTGCTGCAGGTGATGGCCGATGCGCCAGCCTGGCAATGGGGCCTGATGCTGCTGGCCGGCCTGTTCGGCACCTTCGGGCACCTGGCCTTCATCCACGCGGTGGGTGTCGCGCCGATGGCGGTGCTGATGCCCTTCACCTATGTGCAGATCGCCTATGCGGCTTTGCTGGGCGCGATCGCGTTCTCGCATCTGCCGGACCACCTCGCGCTGGTCGGCATGGCGGTGATTGCCGTGAGCGGCGCCTTGTCGGTCTGGCTGAATGTACGCAGCGGGCCTCGCACGCCGGTGGTCGCGATGGACACGACGATCGGCGACTAGATTTCAGCGCTTCGCGAGTCCCCGGGCGATCTCGGTCACGAGGTCCGGGCCCTTGTAGATGAAGCCGGTGTAGACCTGCACAACGTCCGCACCAGCGGCGACCTTGGCCTGTGCATCCGCAGCGCTCATCACACCTCCCACGCCGATGATCGGAAAGCCCGCACCCAATGCCGCGCGCAACTGGCCGATGACGCGGTTGCTGGCAGCGAGGACCGGCGAACCCGAGAGGCCCCCCATTTCCTCGCCATGCGGCAGGTGCTTCACGGCGTCGCGCGCGATGGTGGTGTTGGTGCCGATCACGCCGTCGATGCCGTTCTTGCGGAGGGTGGCAGCGATCACCTGCACCTGCGCGTCATCGAGGTCAGGCGCGATCTTCACGAACACCGGTACTCGGCGGCCGTGCCGTTGCTCGAGCTGCAGCTTGCGCTCTTGCACGGCGGAGAGCAGGGCATCGAGCGCCTGGTCGCTTTGCAGCTCGCGCAAGTTCTTGGTGTTGGGCGACGAGATGTTGACCGTCACGTAGTCGGCATGCGGGTACACGCCGTCGAGGCAGGTCAGGTAGTCGTCAACAGCACGCTCGATCGGCGTCGCGGCGTTCTTGCCGATGTTCAGGCCGAGGATGCCGCCGCGCTTGCGAAAGTTGCTGCGCTTGACGTTCGCGATGAAGGTGTCGAGCCCCTCGTTGTTGAACCCAAGGCGGTTGATCAGCGCGTGGGCCTCGGGCAGGCGGAACATGCGCGGCTTGGGGTTGCCGGGCTGGGCCTTCGGGGTGACCGTGCCCACTTCGACGAAGCCGAAACCCATGGCGCCGAAGCCGTCGATGCAGCGGCCGTTCTTGTCCAGGCCCGCAGCCAAACCGACGCGATTTGGAAACTTCAGGCCTGCCAGCGTGACGAGATCATCGATACGCGTTTGCGACACCGCGCAGACCAGCGGCGTGTGCTGGATGCGTGCGAGCGCGCCGAGGGTGAGTTCATGCGCTTGTTCCGGGTCGAGCCCGAAGAGGAAAGGGCGGGTCAGGGCGTAGGGGACGAGGGGCATCGGGAACACTCTTGGATAATCCGCGCATTCTCTCAAACGCATTTCAGCAGGCGGGCCACTCATGACGCAAGACGAACTCAAAGCTTTGGTGGGCCAGGCGGCCCTGGCCTACGTGGTGCCCGGCAGCGTGGTGGGGGTCGGCACCGGCTCCACCGTCAACTGCTTCATCGATGCGCTTGCGGGCATCAAGGGAACGATTGCCGGCGCGGTGTCGAGCAGCGAGAAGAGCACCGAACTCCTGCGTGCGCATGGCATCGCAGTGCTCGATAGCAACACCGTGGCCAGCATCCCGGTCTACATCGACGGCGCCGACGAGATCGATCACGGCGGCAACATGATCAAGGGTGGTGGGGCCGCGTTGACGCGCGAGAAGATCGTGGCCGATACCGCCGAGCGTTTCATTTGCATCGCCGATGAATCCAAGCTCGTGGAGACGCTGGGCACATTCCCGCTGCCAGTGGAGGTGATTCCGATGGCGGCTGCGCAAGTGGCGCGGCGCCTGCGCGGTCTTGGTGGCGACGCACAACTGCGTGCGGGCGTCGTGACCGACAACGGCTGCCACATTCTCGACGTGCGCGGCTTGTCGATCACCGACCCCGCCGCCATGGAGCGCGAGATCAACCAGTGGCCGGGTGTCGTGACGGTCGGCATCTTTGCTCGCAACAAGGCGAGCGTGTGTCTGCTTGGTACGTCGCTGGGCGTCAAGACGCTCACTTTCTGAACCGCAGCGGCCAGCGGGGGCTGAAAAGCGCGTACCCTCGGGCCTGTTGCATCGCGTTCCAGCAACCCACAGGAAGGACGGCTTATGGCCAAACCAAATTACTCGTTTGAAAAGCGCCAGCGCGAGCTGGCCAAGAAGAAGAAGAAAGAAGAGAAGCTGAAGGAAAAGGCGGATCGCAAGGTCAGCGGTGAACCCGCAGCTGGAGACGACGAGCCGCAGCCGGCCGAAGACGCATCGGCCAATCCGCCGAGCGAGAGCTGATCCGCAGCCGGCGCGGCGCTTGCCACCATGGCCAGTCGCCGCAAACCCGGCCCACCTGCATCGCCGACAGCGCCTCTGGCGCCTGCCACCTACGCGCCAGTCCTCAACGCAGGCATCCAGGCCACCACGGCGCGTGTGCAGGAAATGCACAACGCCATATCCGGCAAGACCTTCGACGCCTTGCTCATGCTGCCCGGCTTGTCGGTACCCACCCGGCTGGTGCAAGGCGCGCATGACGCCATCACAACCGGGGTGTACGCGGCAGTGCGCCATGGCGCCAACGCCTTGCTCGCGCTGGCGGGTGATGCCGAGCGCCTGTTGGTCGACCCGACGCGCGAACTCGAAGGCCGCGAGCTTGCATTCCGCAGTGCGCTGAACGCGGCGGCCGGTGATGCGCTGGCGCAGGCCGGCAGCCCCTTGGCTGTGCAGATGGGCTTGCATGCCGATGGCAAGACGGTGGCGCTCACGCGTGAGGCATTGGCAGGCCTGCGCGAGCGTGTCTGCGTTTTCGTGCACGGCCTGGCTTGCGACGAGCAGAGCTGGTGGCTGTTCCCGGATGCGTGGCGCGGCTCGCAGTGGGACGGCATTGGCAGCAGCTACGGTGTGCTGTTGGGCGCCGAGCTTGGCTTCAGCTCGCTCTACCTTCGCTACAACACCGGCGTGGCGATCGACGACAACGCGCGCCAACTGGCTGAGCACTTGGCCCGACTGACGACGCTTGCGCCGCAGGTGCGCGAGATCGTGCTGATGGGCCACAGCATGGGCGGCCTGGTCGCGCGCCGTGCCTGCGAGCGGCCTGCCGAGCATGACGCGGGTTGGCGCCAGCGGGTCCATACCCTGATCTGCCTCGGCTCGCCGCATCAGGGTGCACCGCTCGAGAAACTTGGCCACTTCGTGGCTTCGGCGCTGAGCCTGTCCAACGTGACGCAACCGTTGGGCACGATTGCCAACGCGCGCAGCCAGGGCATCAAGGACTTGCGCCAGGGCCTGCGCGGCAAGAAGCGCCGGCCCGACGGCCTGGCGCTGCGCCTGGTAGCCGGCAGCTTGGCCGACGAATCGGACGCGATGATGGGGCCGATGGTCGGCTCGGTTCTCGGCGATGGTCTGGTGACCACCCGCAGTGCGTCCGACGCCAGCCTCACAGGCGATGTGCAGCGCGTCGAACTGGCCGGCCTCGGGCACATGGCCCTGCTCAACCACCCTCGCGTGTATGCGCTGATCCGCGAATGGCTTGGGGCGTCACCCCTTTGACGCATCGCGCCGAACTGCGCGGCTGATGAAGCGTGCTGGGTCGACGGCGTCGAGCAGGCTCGATTCCAGTGGTGATGGGGCACCCGTGATCAGAGACGCCAGCGTGCGTGCACCGAGCGCAGACCAGGTGATGCCGCGCGAGCCCAGGGCAGTGAACACATAAAGCCCGGGCATGCGGGGCACGAAGCGTGGTTGATCGAGCGGGCGGCCAATCTTCTCGCTGCTTGTGTCGGGCACGCCACCGATCAGCGGCAACCTGTCTTGTGCGACCCAGCGCCAGCCGGTGCGGCCTTGCATCGACGATGGTGGGACGTCGATCGCGTGGCCCACCAGGCGGGCCAGCTGAGCCAGGTTGTGGGCGTGGTCTTCACTGCGGACTGCTGGCTCCATGTCGCCAGGTTGTGATGTCGCGCCGAAGAGCGCCAGGCCATTCAGCTCGGGCAGCAGGTAGCCAGCACCGGCAACCGGCACGCTTGGCAACGCCAGCGCTGGAGCGTGCCGGCGCTCGAACATGCTGACCTGGCCACGAACGGCTTCCATCGACCAGTGCGGCTGGTCGAGCAGGCGCAGCGCATCACCGGCGTTGGCGAGCACCACGGTCTCGGCTTCGTCGATGACCTCGCCCTGTGCGTCGAGCAACTGCCACACATCGCCGACGCTTCGGAGTTGCGCCGCTTGAACTCCGCCGCGAAAAGTCGCGAGCGGTGCCGCTTGTTCCATCCAGGCGCTTGCCAAGCTCTGTGGCTGCACCCACCCGCCGCCTGGATAGAACCAGGCTGATTGCTGAAGTGGGATGCCGCTCAGGGCGCTGGCTTCTGTCGGCGAAATAGCGCGCACATAGTCATCCGGCAGGCCCAGTTGTTCGAGCACGGCCTTCATGACGGACACCTCGGCGTCGTCGAGCCGCAGCAAGCCCTGGACAGCGCCCGCCACGCCGCGCTTGTTCACGGCTTCGAGGACCGTGGCTTCCGCATGCAGCGCGGCCGCGCGGTTGAAGCGTGCGTGCGTGCCGTCTTGCGCATTGACGATGCCGTGGAACAGGCCCGCGAGGTTGCCCGAGGTTTCCTGCGCGGGCGAGGCGTGCCGGTCGAGCACCGTGCTGCTCCAGCCTTGCTCGGCCAGGGCCCATGCGGTGGCGCACCCCGCCAGACCGGCACCGACGATCAACGCGCGCTGGCGCTTTGGTGGAGCGGCAACGCGCGACGGTGCAGCACGCGGCGCGAACGCCGGTGCATAACGAGCCAGCGTGATGTCGCGCTTGCCGCCGCGACCGGGCGCCTTGCGCACGTCGAAGCCCGCGGCGCGCAAGCCGTCGCGCACGGCAGTGGCGGCGGTCCAGGTGGCCAGGGTGGCCTCGGGTGCGGCGAGGCGCGCGAAGGCTTTGAACAGCCGCGGCTGCCACATCAGCGGGTTGCGTGCGGGCGCGAATCCATCGAGGTAAAAGGCGTCTACACGTGCCACCAGCTCGGGCAGCCAGGTGTTCACGTCCCCCAGTGCGAGCAGCAGTTGAACCTGGCCGCCCTCGAAGTTCAACGAGTGCAGGTTGTGCGTGAGAGGGGGCCAGGCGTCGAGAAGCTGCTTGGCCAGGTCAGGGGCCGGGGATTGCGCGTGGGCTCGGCGCAGGTCGTCGACTGTGAGCGGGTGCTGCTCGATGGAGATGAAGACGAGGCGCTTGCTGCGAGATGGATCGGCTCGCCAGGCCTGCCAGGTGGCGAGGAAGTTGTTGCCCAGGCCGAAGCCGGTTTCGAGCACGACGAAGCGGTCGCGGTGCCGCCAGCGCTCCGGCAATCCGTTGCCGACGAGGAAGACGTGGTGGGCCTGCGTGAACGCACCGGCCAGCGGGTGATAGATGTCCTGGTAGGTGGCCGAGTAGGGCAGGCCATCGTCGTTGAAGCTCAGCGAGGCGGCGACGACAGGTTGGGTCTTCATGCCTCGGCTTGCGTGGCCAGCCAAACCAGCAGTCGATCACGCGCGTCAGTGAGGCCGCGGTAGGCCAGCACCGCGGGGCTCATGCTGGCGAGGGCGTCATGCACTTGCTTCGCGTGTGCGGCATCGGGCAGCGCTTGGGTGAGCGGTTGCAGATCCACACGGATGGTGAAGACCGCCTGCTTGAGCTTCGGCAGGGGGATGAAGGTCTGGTGCTCGGTGCGGAAGAAGGCTTGCTGCGCCAGCTGCTCCGCGCTGATGTCTGCCGGCCATGGGGCAGGGTCTTGCCGTTCGGGATGGGCATGCAGGCGAGGGTGGCGCGTGATGGTCCACACGAAGCGCTCCCAGCGATCGTGGCCGGTGACCAGCCGGGCGAGATGATCGGCCGCGGTGATCAGCAACTGGTTGTCGGCCACCGGCGCGTGCACCTGCGCGAAATGGCGGCCGATCTTCTCTTCGGGCGCCCAGCCCGAGGGCAGGCACACGGCCATCCACGGGATGTGCGCTGTGGTGCCGTCGATGATGGCGAAGTCTTCGACGAAGGCGAGGCTCAGCAGCGCGGGCAAGCGCCACTCGGGCGGCAGGGCGCGCAGCGTGGTGCCGACTTCGGGCAAGGCGTCACCGTGAGGCAGCGGTTCGCTTTCCGTGCCTTGCAAGGACCAGCCGAGTTGATGGGCGTGGACATCCGTCGGTCCTTCGGACGACCATGCGTGGGGATGCTCGTTTGCGGCCTGGGCGCTGACTGCCTGCAATGCCGGGCGTGCATCGAATCCAGGGCTCGCAAGCAGCGCCTGAGGTGCATACGCGCTGAGCACCGCCAGCTTCTCGCGCAGTGCCCGATCACCCGGCTGATTGGGTGTCAGCTGCGGCGCGCCCGCTGCGATGCGGCGCAAGCCCGGCTGCATGCGGAAGGGGGCGGTGATGCTGGCGAAGTCGAAACTCATGCCGCGATGATGACCGCAAAAGAGAAGGGCCCGCAACGCGGGCCCGCCTTCCGTCGCGCCGAAAGCCTTACACGCGCTTGCGGTACTCGTGCGTGCGGGTGTCGATTTCGATCTTGTCGCCGGTTTCGACGAACAGCGGCACGGCCACTTCGAAGCCCGTGGCCAGCTTGGCCGGCTTGAGCACCTTGCCCGAGGTGTCGCCCTTGACGGCCGGCTCTGTGTAGGTGACTTCGCGCACCAGGCTCGTCGGCAGTTCGACCGAGATGGCCTTGCCGTCGTAGAACACCACTTCGACGGGCATCGCGTCTTCGAGGTACTGGATGGCGTCGCCCATGTTCTCGGCTTCCACCTCGAACTGGTTGTACTCGGCGTCCATGAAGGCGTACATCGGGTCGGCGAAGTAGGAGTAGGTGCACTCCTTCTTGTCGAGAATGATCTGGTCCATCTTGTCGTCGGCCTTGAAGACGACTTCTGTGCCCGAATTGCCGACCAGGCTCTTCAGCTTCATGCGCACGGTGGCCGAGTTGCGGCCGCCGCGGCTGTATTCGGTGCGCAGGACAACCATCGGGTCCTTGCCGTGCATGATCACATTGCCGGCGCGAATTTCTTGAGCGATCTTCATAGCGATTTCCGTGTGCGGTGCCCGCAGGTGCGATGTGCTTGTGCAATACGCGCTGGCGGGCAAGTTGGTGACGCGTGGAGCGCGTGCCGGAAATGCATTTGAGATGCACCAGAACGCGCAAAGCCCGCAATTTTAGCGTGATTCGGCTGCGAAACCCAGCAGCTGCGTGACCAGGTCGGGTTGACGCATCAACTCTTCGCGCCAAGCCAGGCACTGGCTTTCCCAAGGCCCGAGCAGGGGCAATCGGTCAGGAAAGGCAGCCAGACCGTTCCAGCTGGCCCAGAGCTCGCGCAAACCCTCGACCGGCGGAAATCGATCGAGAAAGGCCGTCAGCTTGCCGGCGTGGGCGTCGTCATGTTGCGGGTAGATCTGCCAGACGAAGGGCTTGCCGGCCCACTGCGCGCGCACGAAGGAGTCTTCACCTCGAACGAAGTTGAGGTCGCAGCTCCAGAGCAGGCGGTCGTAGTGGTGCTGGCTGACATGGGGCAAGCGCTGCGTGCGCACGCCCAGCGGGAGCCGGGACGGCTCGGCCACGCCGGGTGTCAGCAGCACCACGGTCGGCGTATCGGCCAAGGCTTGCAGCAGCGCGGCCTGAGCGGGGTTGTCGTAGCTGAACAGGCTGACCAGACGCTCGCCCGGCTGGCGCTGGATGGCGTGCTGCGCCAGCCAGGCGTCGCGGTCGAACGACTGCTGTGCTCGCTCCAGCCCGGGCTCGCGGATCAGGCCTCCTGTGGCCGGCGTGAAGCCGGGATAGAAGAACCATTTGGTCAACCCTCGGCCCGGCCCGCTGAGCTGCGGCGAGGGCAGGCGGTGGCTGCGCTCCACGTATGCCTCGGCGCTGAGGTACTCGAGGTTGATCCACAGCGGTGCCCTTGCCGCACCGGCCATGCGCTGCACGAAAGCGGCCGGCAGCTCGCAGCCGAAGGCTTCGATCACCACATCACCCGGTTCGACCCTCGACATCGAATCGGACCAATCGTGCACCGCAACACCCGGTCGGCCGGCTGGCGCCATCCAAGCCAATGCCGACGGGTCGTCAACCCACAGCCGCACCCGTTCGCCGCGCGAGGCGAGGTCGGCGGCGAGGCGCCAGCACACGCCGATGTCGCCGAAGTTGTCGATCACGCGACAGAACAAGTCCCACTGCATGCGTGGATTATCGAGGCGGCACAATTCGCGTCCGATGAGCGAAACACTCCCTGACCAAGAGCCCGATGACGAGGCGCCGGACGCTGCGCGCGAGCAGCTGTTGAACGACGTGGCCGCGCTGCCGGCCTTGCCGGGCGTGTACCGCTATTTCGACGCTCAAGGCGCGGTGCTCTACGTGGGCAAGGCGCGCGACTTGAAAAAGCGCGTCTCGAGCTACTTCCAGAAGAACCACGGCGGCACGCGCATCGGCCACATGATCACGAAGATCGTGCGGCTGGAGACGACCGTCGTGCGCTCGGAAGCTGAAGCGCTGCTGCTCGAAAACAACCTCATCAAGACGCTCAACCCGCGATACAACATCCTGTTTCGCGACGACAAGAGCTACCCGTATCTGAAGATCGTGTCGCACACCTTCCCGCGCATGGCGTACTACCGTGGGTCGGTGGATCGCAAGCACCGGTACTTCGGGCCGTACCCCACGGCCTGGGCGGTGAAGGAGTCGATCCAGATGCTGCAGAAGGTGTTCAAGCTGCGCACCTGCGAAGACACGGTCTTCAACAACCGCACGCGGCCGTGCCTGCTGTACCAGATCAAGCGCTGCTCGGGCCCGTGCGTGCAGTACATCGGCCCCGAAGACTACGCACGAGACGTTGCCAATGCCGAGCGCTTCCTGCTCGGCGAGCAGCAGGAGGTGATGGACACGCTGCAGTCGCAAATGATGGCGCACGCCGAAGCGTTGCAGTTCGAGCAGGCGGCCGAGATCCGCAACCAGCTCGGCGCACTGTCGAAGGTGCTGCATCAGCAGTCGGTGGAAGACAACACCGGTGTCACGACCAAGGACGCCGACATCTTGGCGGTGAAGGTGCAAGGCGGCCGGGCCTGCGTGAACCTGGCGATGGTGCGCGGCGGCCGGCACCTGGGCGACCGCCCGTACTTCCCCGCGCATGTGGACGACGCCACAGCGGTCAACGACGCTGAAGGCGAAGAGCGCGACTCGCCCGAGGTGCAGGTGCTCGAGGCCTTCATCGCGCAGCACTATCTGGAAAGCCCCGTGCCGCCGCTGCTGGTGCTGAGCCACGCGGTGAGCAAGTCGCTGATCGAAGCGCTCTCGGTGCACAGCGGCATCAAGGTGACGGCGCAACACCAGCCGCGCGAGCCGCGCCGGGCCTGGCTGGACATGTGCATCCAAGGGGCCGACATCAAGCTCACGCGATTGCTGTCAGAAGAAGGTTCACAGCAGGCGCGCACGCGCGCTTTGGTGGATGCGCTGGACATGGCAGTCGAAAATCTCGACACCTTTCGCATCGAGTGTTTCGACATCAGCCACACCGCGGGCGAGTCGACTCAGGCATCGTGCGTGGTGTTCGAAGGCCACAAGATGCAAAGTTCGCAGTACCGCCGCTACAACATCGAAGGCATCACTGGCGGCGACGACTACGCCGCCATGCGCCAGGTGCTGACGCGCCGCTACAGCAAGCTCGCTGCGGCTGCTCAAACCGGCGAAGCGCGCCTGCCCGACCTCGTGCTGGTGGATGGCGGCAAAGGCCAGGTCAGCATGGCGCGCGAGGTGTTCGAAGAGCTGGGCCTGGACCTCGGGCTGATCGCCGGTGTCGAGAAAGGCGAGGGCCGCAAGGTGGGCCTCGAAGAGCTGGTCTTTGCCGATGGTCGTGAGAAGGTCTATCTCGGCCACGACTCGGCCGCGTTGATGCTGGTGGCCCAGATCCGTGACGAGGCACACCGCTTTGCCATCACCGGAATGCGCGCCAAGCGTGCGAGTGTGCGCACCGGAGGCAGCCTGCTCGAGGACATACCGGGCATCGGCCCGAAGAAACGTGCGAAACTTTTGCAGCGCTTCGGGGGGGCTCGCGGCGTGGGCCACGCGAGTGTCGAAGATCTCGCCAGCGTGGATGGGATATCCAAGGAACTGGCAGAGGAAATCTATCGTGCACTGCATTGACTTGAACTCGATGAAGCGTGGCGTCCATGCTCGCTGGGCCGCCGTCGGCGGCGTGGCATTGGCACTTGGGCTGGCCGGTTGCGGCAGCAAGCCGCCCGTAGAGGCGCCACCCCCACCACCGGCGGCAGTAGCACCTATTGCTGCAGTGCCGAGCGCGGGCGGCTCCGTGAAGCTGTCGCCGCCTCTGCCCTCGAAGAACTGGAACGAGTTCAAGCTGCAAGCGGCCAAGCGCATGGTGGCGGCAAACCCGAATGGCTCATACACCGGCAAGCCTCAGCAGATGCTGCTGGCCATCCCGGTGATTGAGGTCGAACTCAACGTCGATGGCAGCATCAAGAACATCGACATCATGCGGCGCCCGAGCCAGGCACCCGAGACCACGCAAATGGCGATCGACGCCATCCGGCGCGCCGCGCCGTTCGGCGATGTCTCCAAGCTGCCCAAGCCCTGGAAGTTTGCCGAAGCTTTCCTGTTCAACGACGACAAGCGCTTCAAGCCACGCACGCTCGACGCACAGTAACCGGGCACTGCGCGACCTCATCCGCGCGGGTGCCGAGAACTTCGGCACAATGCCCGCATGTTTTTCAATCTGCCAACCCTGCTCACTTGGGCACGCATCGTCGCGATCCCGCTGATCGTTGGCATCTTCTCCCTCGAGATCAGCGAGGCGAACAAGAACCTCGTGGCCACGGTGCTGTTCATCGTGGTGGCCCTGACCGATTGGGCCGATGGTTACCTGGCGCGCAAGCTGAATCAGACATCGTCGTTCGGCGCCTTCCTCGACCCTGTGGCCGACAAGTTCCTCGTCTGCGCCGCCTTGCTCGTTCTCGTTCATCTGAACCGTGTGGATGCCTTGGTGGCGCTCGTGATCATCGGGCGCGAGATCGCGATCTCGGCCTTGCGTGAATGGATGGCACAGATCGGCGCGTCGCGCAGCGTGGCCGTTCACATGCTGGGCAAGGTTAAGACGGTGGTGCAGATGGTGGCCATTCCGTTTCTGCTGTTCCACGGTTCGCTCTTCGGGCTGATCGACACCCACGTGTGGGGCACGGTGCTCATCTACTGCGCTGCCGTGCTGACCATCTGGTCGATGGTGTATTACCTGCAGAAGGCACTGCCCGAGATCCGAGCCAAGGCCCGATGAATTTGCCATGACTGCGGCTCAGCGCACTGCGCTGCTGCGCGCCATGCCGGCGGTGTTCGTGTTCATCTGGAGCAAAGGGTTCATCGTCGCGCGCTACGGCATGCCGCACGCGCCACCGTTCACCTTTCTGTCGTTGCGTTATGCGCTGTCGGTGCTGTGCTTCGGCATCTGGATCACCATCGCACGGGCCGAGTGGCCGCAAGGTCGAACGCAGTGGATGCATTTGTGCGTCAGCGGTGTGCTCATGCATGCGGGGTACCTCGGAGGCGTGTGGGCCGCAGTAAAGACTGGCATGGGCGCCGGCACCGTCGCCTTGCTCGTCGGCCTGCAGCCGGTGCTCACGGCCTTGTGGTTGAGTGCCAGCGCGAAAACAGATGCATCACGCGCATCGCGCAGGCAGTGGCTGGGTCTGTTGCTCGGCCTTGCCGGGCTCGTGCTCGTGGTGTGGCCCAAGCTCGGCGCGGGCGAGTTGTCCGCCTGGAATCTGTCACTCGCGGCGCTTGCGCTGCTGTCGATCACCATCGGCACGCTGTATCAAAAGCGCTTCGTTGCGCCTTGCGATGTGCGCACTGCGAACACAGTGCAACTGCTCGCAGCATTCGCCGTCAGCCTTCCCGTGGCCTTGCTGGAGCGTGAGCACATCGTGCTGCACCCGCACTTCATTGGTGCCCTGGTGTGGTCGGTCGTGGGTCTCACGCTCGGGGGCAGTTCGCTGCTCTACCTGTTGATTCAGCGCGGTGCAGCAACGCAGGTCACGAGCCTGCTTTACCTCGTGCCACCAAGCACTGCGTTGATGGCATGGTTGCTTTTCAACGAGTCGTTGACCGCGCCGATGTTGGCGGGGATGGCGTTGACTGCCGTGGGTGTGTCGCTGGTAGTGCGCCGCGAGGGAAAGCCCGAACCATCGGTCACGTGATACTCAGGTAGGCGTGGCACCGAGGCTTGTCAAGCGTGGAAGCACGTGGCGTAGCCCGGCGATGATGCAGTTGATTACGCATAGAATCCGCTTCCGCGCTTGACACTGGGTGTGCGTGCGGCTGTAATGATTCGAGCCGTGATGCCACCTGTTCGTGAACAACGGCGCGGCCCAGATCACCATCCCAGATTCTTCAGAGACACCTTTTTTGAGGGGGTACCTTCGTGAACAAATCCGAATTGATTGAACACATCGCCAAGCAGGCTGACATTTCCAAAGCGGCTGCCACGCGCGCATTGGAAGCCCTGATCGGCGGTGTGAAATCAACACTCAAGAAGAACAACAGCGTATCGCTGGTGGGCTTCGGTACCTTCAGCGTCAGCAAGCGTGCGGCACGTGCCGGCCGCAATCCGCGAACCGGTGCCACCATCAAGATCAAGGCCGCCAAGGTCCCCAAGTTCCGTCCGGGCAAGGCCCTCAAGGATGCAGTTAACTGATTGATGCTCTCGGGTGCTTAGCTCAGTTGGTAGAGCGGCGCCCTTACAAGGCGTAGGTCGGGGGTTCGAGCCCCTCAGCACCCACCAACGAGACACCACGCAAGCCCCCAGCAGGCTCGCTTCCATCAGCTAAAATCTTCACCGTCCACCCCTCGAAGGCGAACCTTGGTTCGCCTTTGTCGCATCTGGAGGCAGCCTTGCTTCCATGCTTTGAGACCCACTGATCGAGGTCATCGATGTTTGAATTTGTCCGCACCCACACGCGCATCTTGCAGTTCATTCTGCTGATCCTGATTGTTCCTTCGTTCGTGGTCTTCGGGATTCAGGGCTACAGCCGTCTCTCTGATGGAGCGAACGCAACCGTCGCCACCGTGGCTGGCCAGAAGATCACGCAGAGCGAGCTCGACGCAGCTCACCGCAGGCAGATCGACATGCTGCGCAACCAGATGCCCAACGTCGATGTGAAGATGTTCGACACGCCGCAGATGAAGCGCAACACCCTCGACTCGCTCGTGCGAGAAAAGGTCTTGCTCGTGGCGGCAGACAAGGCCGGCTACGAGACGACCGACGAGCGTCTCTTGCGCGAGTACATGACCAATCGCCAGTTCGACCAGTTCCGCAAACCTGACGGTGGCCTGAATGTCGCGGCACTCGAGGGCGCTCTGGCTGCGCAGGGCCTCAGCAAGCAGGGTTTCGACCGCTTGAAGCGCGAAGAGCTGGCTATGCGCCAAGTGCAGGCCGGCATCGCCGGTACCGTGTTCGCGCCGGCGACCGCCGCGTCGGGTGCCATCGATGCGATGTTCCAGCAGCGTGAGGTGCAGGTGCAGCGCTTCGACACCAAGGACTATCTGAGCAAGGTAAACCCGAGTCAGGCCGAGATCGAGGCCTATTACAAGGACCCAGCTCACGCCGCCGAATTCCAGACCAAAGAAAAGGCCGACATCGAGTACGTGGTGCTCGACCTCGAAGCCATCAAAAAGGGCATCAAGGTGCCCGAAGAGGAATTGAAGAAGTACTACACCGAGAACGAGAAGAGCTTCACCGTGCCCGAAGAGCGGCGTGCAAGCCACATCCTCATCAAGGCCGAGAAGGACACTGCTGACGAGCGCGCGAAGGCCAAGGCAAAGGCCGAGGCTCTTCAAGCCGAACTCGCCAAGAACCCGGCGGCGTTTGCCGATATTGCACGCAAGAATTCGCAAGACCCCGGCTCAGCCGAGAAGGGCGGCGACACCGATCTGTTCATCGGCCGCGGTGACACCGACAAGGCGTACGAAGACGCGCTGTTCGCTCTGAAGAAGCCGGGTGACCTGAGCCCGGTGACGGAAACCAAGGAGGGTTTCTACATCCTGCAACTGAAGGCTGCTCGTGGTGGCGACAAGCGCAGTTTCGAGAGCGTGCGTGCCGAGATCGAACAAGAGCGCAAGAAGCAACTCGCGCAGGCTGAGTTCTCCAAAGACGCAACTGATTTCACCAACCTCGTTTATGAGCAAGCCGACAGCCTGAAGCCGGCAGCCGACCGGCTCAAGCTGGAGGTGCGCACGGCCAAGGGCGTGACCCGCACTCCGGCTGCCGATGCGGCGGGTCCGCTGGCGTCGCCCAAGTTGCTGGAGGCCTTGTTTAGTGCTGACGCGCTGCGCAACAAGCGCAACACCGAAGCCGTCGAGACATCGGCCAGCACGCTGGTGTCGGCGCGCATCACTCAGTACAGCCCAGCTGCCACGCCGCCGCTGGCAGAAGTCAGCGCCAAGGTGCGCGAGAAGGTCGTCGCCATTCAGGCGGCGGCATTGGCGCGCAAGGAAGGCGAAGCTCGGTTGGCCGCATTGCGCCAGACGCCGACCACCGACCTCGGCAGCCCACCCATGACCGTTTCGCGCGCGCAGGCCAAAGACCTGCCGCGGCCAGTGGTCGACGCCGTGCTCAAGGCACCCGCCAATCCCTTACCTGCCGTCACTGGCGTTGACCTGGGCAACGATGGCTACGCCGTGGCCCGTGTCCTCAAGATTCTGGGGCGCGACCCGATTGCAGCGGACGCGACGCAGGCGTCGGCTCAGTACGCGCAAAGCTGGGCGGCGGCCGAGGCGCAGGCCTACTATGCTGCGTTGAAGTCGAGATTCAAGGTCGAGGTGACCGCGCCCGCTGCGACCGAGATTGCCGTGAACAAGTGATTGCCGAGCGGGAGCATGGCGGCTTCATCCGCTATACTCCTCGGCTCAGTGGTGGCTGTAGCTCAGTTGGTAGAGTCCAGGATTGTGATTCCTGTTGTCGTGGGTTCGAGCCCCATCAGCCACCCCAAAAGTCAGCCAAGGCCTCCGAGTGATCGGAGGCCTTTTGTCTTGGGGCGTCAGCCTTTCTCGGACAACTGGCGGATGCAGACGCGGCAGCAGATGCCTCCGCTGACGACTTCGCGCCACTCGACTTCACCGCTCAACTGCTTGACGCGCTTGCGCACGCCGCCCAGGCCGAGGCCGTGCGCCCAGGCTTGTGGGTTGCGGCCGACGCCGTTGTCGGTGACGCTCAGGTCCACCCGGTCGCTTTCAAGCACGAACTCGATGTCGACGCGGCGCGCCTGCGAATGCTGGATGACGTTGTTCACGAGTTCCCGCATCACACGGGTCAATGCCGACCACTGGACGACGGTGAGCGAGATGTCGATGTCGGCGCTGAAGCTCCAGCCTAGAGAAATGTGTGCGGCGGTGAGGCGTTGGGTGAGGTCGGCCTTCCACTCTGCCGAGGCATGCGAGAGCGGGTGGTTGGGCGCCGCCAGGCCGCGCGTCAAGGTCTTCAAGTCTTGAAGCGTGTGGCGAACATAGTTCTCCATCTCGGGCGACTGGGCCTTGTACATCAAGGTCAGCAGGCGCGCGCCGATGTCGTCGTGCAAGTCCTGCGCGAGGCGCAAGCGCTCTTCGCTTCGGCCTTGCTCGACAGCCTTATCAAAGGCCACAGCACGAAGCAGCTGTTCCACCACGCGGTCCGCGAGGCGTGCGTCTTCTGACGTGAACAAGCGCCGTCCATGGTGCGCAAAGCGGATGACGATGGAGCTCGCGTCCGTGCTGTCACTGCCAGTCAACTCCGGCACTGGAATCGACAAGGCAGAGCCACCGCCTGTGACATGCGTGTGGGTGCTTCGCCTGTCGATGACCACGGCCTCGAGGGGCTCGAACAAGTCGCGCACGAGTTGCGTCAGCAGGGCCGGAGTGCGTTCGGGATGAACCTCGACTTCACGTGCAATGCGGTAGAGCTTCTCGAACATGCGCTCGGTGGTGAGCACGTTCTCATTGCGCAGACGGTTCAGCAGCCACTGGCGTACGCCGGAGTACAAACCCAGTGAGAGGAACAGCGCCAAGGTGAGAGAGGCGAACTGTCCGAGAGAGAAGGCGGCGACAAACAGCAGGTCAAGAATGGTTGCGATGGTGCTGACGGCGGCCAGCAGCGAGAACTCGCGCATCACCTGCTGCGACTTGGTCAGGAAAGGCAGCAACAGCAACAACGACGCAAGAAAGACGTACCAGATCGTCGGCCCGACGGCGGCGATTTGTTGCTGCACCATCGGCACGCCGTTGGTCGCAGTCAGTGCAACGGTGAGCAGCAGCCAGGTGCTGACAGCCAGCACAGCAAATCGTCGCATCACGATGGCAAATGGGTGCGGCTCGATGCGGTGCGACCAGGTGAGCAAGCCAATGGTCAGCAGGCACATGGCCGCGACACTGAATTGCAACCACCACCAGGCGCCAGGCAGCTGGCCATTGCTCAGCAGCACGATCAACCCGGCGACGGCAGCCCACCCTAGCCAGGCCATGCTGGCGGCGCCGGGAATGCGCCGCGGGTGCAGCGCAGAGGCATGCACCACAGCCGCGGCCGTGAGCAGGTCGAAGCTCATGCGCACCGGCATGTTCCAGCCCGGCAGCGGCAAGGGCAGGGCCAGTTCCATCGTGGACTCGATGGCAATGAAAGCCAGGTTGCCCGACTGGCAAAGCGCCGAGAGCACATAGAGCAGATTGCGTGCGGTCGGCCGCGCGAGCAGCACCACCATGGCCACAAGGTACAGCACGAGGGCCAAGCCCGACAGCAGCCAGAACATCGCCCCGAGCGAACCGAGCCCGCGCGGTGCGAGCTGCTGCTCGACCATCTCTCCTTCGGCGAAAACGAGCTTCGCCTTGCTGTGCGAGAGCGCACCCGACAGCTGCTCGTGCATCGTGCGATGGCGTTCGCGCTCGATGTCGCTCGGCAGCCAGCGAGAAGAGCGCCGCAGCGTCAGTGCGTCCACCACGGCAACGTTGCTGTCACCACCAATTACGCCGACCAGGGTGTGACCCACCTGCGCCTTCAGCGAAGGGGCGGTAGAGGACGCGAGTTCGAGTTGGCCTTGCGCTCCGACCTTCCAGCTGGCGTCGAGATGAGGTGCCTCGGCCAACCAGCGCGCCAGCAGCAGCACCGCCACGCAGCCGAGCAGGGCGGCCACGACGAGCAACCGCAAGCGCCAGCCCATCCAGCGAGACAAGGGCTCGCTGCCATCGAAGCTGCCGTCGATCAGGCCGGAGTCGAGCGCGCTTGTGTCAGCGCCTGCGCTGAAGCCGGCGGGCTCATGGGGATTCGCTGGAGCCGCACCACGCAAACGCATGTCCATGGTGGCGTACGCGGCGGTGCCGGGTCGGCGTTAGACCAGACCCTGCTTGCTGGCCAGCACAGCGGCCTCGGCGCGGCTCGACACGTTGAGTTTTTTGTAGATCGACTTGATGTGGTCGTTGACGGTGAACCACTTGATGCCCATCAGGTTTGCGATTTCCTTGATGGTGAAGCCCTTGCTGAGATAGGTCAGCACTTCGCTCTCGCGCGGCGTCAGCCGTTCATGATCCAGCGGCGCACCGCGGCCCAGCGGCATGGGGCGGCTGCTCTGGAAACCCGAGGTGCCTGCCAGGCCCGGCTCGGCCAAGCCGCCCATGCCACCCGGACCCTGCCGGAAGTGGCTCAGCAGCCGCCGGGCGATGGCCGGCGACAGAGGTGGCTGRCCGCGCACGATCTTCTGCAGCTCCTCGACCAACACCTCGAAGCGGTCTTCTTTCAGCAGGTAGCCATCGGCCCCGCATTGCAGGGCGGGGAAGAGGTGGTCGTCGTCGGAATAGAGCGTAGTGACTATCTTGGTGGCGGGATAGCGCGCCAACTCGGCGAGCAGTTCCATGCCGTTGCCGTCGGGAAGCTCCAGGTCGACCAGTACCAGCTTGAACGGGTCGGCCGGTGGTTCGCTGCGCTGGGGGTCAAGCAGGCCCACGTGGCGACGCGCGCTTTCAAGGTCACCGGCCTCGGTGATGATGATGGTGTCGCTGAAGCTCTCGCGCACCACGCGGCAAAGAAAGCTGCGGGCGACCGGGTTGTCCTCAACGATCAAAACCTTGATAGCCATGCCGTACGGACGCTCTCAGGAGGGGCTTGCATCGTAGCGCACTGGACGTGCGGGCTTGTATCCCACGAATACCAGGGTCCGAGGTTGCTGCCAGCCGCTTGCAGACGCCGTGCCAGCCGTGGGTCGTCGTGGCGCAGTCGGTTGCCGGTAGCCTTGAGAGGGCCTCCAGCCGGACTTGTGTGAGAGCGGTGCGCCGGAAGGTCAGTCGTTGACGAGCACGAGCTTCCCACGCACTTGGCGGCTGCCCATTCGGGCAAAGGCTTCGGGCAGCGATGTCATCGGCAGGCGAGCATCGATCACCGGCTTGATCTTGCCCTGGGCGTACCAGTCAGCCAGGGCGGCCAGCGAAGCGGCATGGTTCTTTGGTTCGCGGCGCGCGTACTCGCCCCAGAACACGCCGACGATCGAGGCGCCTTTCAGCAGCGTGAGGTTCAGTGGCAGCGACGGGATGGCACCTTGTGCAAAGCCAATCACCAGGTACCGGCCACGCCATGCGATGGAGCGGAACACCGGCTCGGCCAGGTCGCCGCCCACCGGGTCGTACACGACGTCGGGGCCTTTGCCGTCAGTCAGCGCCTTGATCTCGTCGCGGATGTTGCCCTTGCTGTAGTTGATCGTGGCATCGGCGCCGAGTTCTTTGCACAACGCGCATTTCTCGTCAGTCGACGCAGCAGCAATGACCTTGGCGCCCGCCGCTTTGGCGATCTGGATGGCAGCGGTGCCTACGCCTCCGGCAGCGCCGAGCACCAGCACGGTCTCACCAGCCTTGAGCGCGCCGCGGTCTATCAGCGCGTGATGGGTCGTGCCATAGGTGCACAGGAAGGCGGCGGCGTCGTCGAAGGCAAAGCCCTTGGGCAAGGGCATCAGCAGGTTCGCCTTGACGCATGTGTGGGTGCCGAAGCCGCCACCGCCGCCGAACGCGGCTACTGCGTCGCCGACCATCAGGCCAGTGACGCCTTCACCCAGCGCCTCGATCACGCCGGCGTACTCGGAGCCCGGCACGAAGGGCAGCGGCGGCTTCATCTGATACTTGTTCTGCACGATCAGCAGGTCAGGAAAATTCAGGCTCGCCGCCCGGATGGCGATGCGAACTTCACCGGCCTTGGGTTCGGGCGTCGGCAGCTCCTTCCACTCGAGCGCTTCCGGGCCAATCGGGTTCTCGCAAAGCCATGCCTTCATGATCGTCTCCGTCTGGTTTTGTCAGCGGGAATGATAAACAGCGAGGCCTCTGTGCACGCGTCACGCAGGTGACGAGTCCCTACAATCGCCGCATGCGCATCCTCATTGCCAACGACGATGGTTACCTCGCGCCCGGCCTTGCGGCCCTGGTGCAGGCTTGCGAAGGGCTCGGCGAGATCGACGTCGTGGCACCGGAACAGAACGCCAGCGGGACGTCGAATTCGCTCACGCTGAACCGCCCGCTGTCAGCCTTCACTGCCGCCAACGGCTTTCGCTACTTCAACGGCACGCCGTCCGACTGCGTGCACGTCGCCCTGACGGGCTTGCTGCCGCACCGCCCGGACCTCGTGCTCTCGGGCATCAACAACGGCGCCAACATGGGCGACGACACCTTGTATTCGGGCACCGTGGCGGCGGCGATGGAGGGCTTCTTGTTCGGCATACCCGCCATCGCGTTCTCGCAGGTCGAGAAGGGCTGGGCGCATGTGGACGCTGCGGCGCAGGTCGCGCGCGCCATCGTCGAGCACGTGCTGGCGACGCCGCCAGCCGCCGGGCCGTGGCTGTTGAACGTGAACATTCCGAACCGCGCTGATGCGGTCACGCTGCCCCGCGAATTCACGCGGCTCGGTCGGCGCCATGCAAGCCAGCCGGTGATCCGCCAGACCAACCCGCGCGGCGAACCCATCTACTGGATCGGCCCCGCCGGCGATGCCCGTGACGCTGCCGCCGGCACCGACTTCCACGCCACTGCAAACGGCCGTGTCTCGATCACGCCGCTGCAGGTGGATCTGACGGACCATGCGGCCCTTCCGGCTTGGCGGCAATGGGCCGACCAATGAGTGCCCCGGAGCGGCCCCGTCCGAAATTTCCTTTGCGGCTCGATGGCCTGAGCGGCGCACCCAAGAAGTCTCCGATGTTGCGACCGCAGCAACCGCTGCACCAGGCAGCAGCTGACTCGGCAAGAACGGTCAGGCCATCCGGCCTGGGCCTCGATTCGGCAGATGTGCGCCAGGGCATGATCACCAAATTGCAGGCTATCGGTTTGCGCGATGAGTTGGTGATGGCGGCGCTGGCGAAGGTGCCGCGCCATCTCTTCGTCGACACTGCACTCGCAACGCAGGCCTATGAAGACACCAGTCTGCCGATCGGGCTTGGTCAGACCATTTCAAAGCCTTCAGTGGTCGCTCGCATGATCGAGCTGCTGATGGCCGGCGCCTCGGCACGCGCTCGGCGCGGGCTAGGACACACGCTGGAGATCGGTACCGGCTGYGGTTACCAGGCTGCAGTGTTGTCGCAGCTGTCGAGGCAGGTGATGAGCGTCGAGCGCCTCAAGCCGCTGCACGACAAGGCGCGAGAACTGCTGGCGCCCTTGCGATTGATGAACATTCGGCTGGTGTATGGTGACGGCATGCGGGGGCATCCTCCCAACGCGCCCTACGACAGCATCATTGCCGCAGCGGGCGGCGAGTCGTTGCCAAATGCTTGGCTTGAACAACTTGCCGTCGGCGGGCGTCTAGTCGCTCCAGTGCACGACGCAAGTGGCCGTCGCCAGGTGCTGGTGGTGGTGGACCGAACAGAAGAAGCTTACGAGCGCTCAGTGCATGAGGCCGTGAACTTCGTCCCCTTAAAATCAGGAACGGATTGATGACATTGGCCATGATGCGATGGATAGCAAGCGGCGCGCGAGACGCCCGCAATTCGAGCTGGGCACGGCACGTGGGCGGCGCGCTCGTCGTGCTGGTGTTGGCTGGCTGTGCATCTTCGACATACCGTGCTCCGGTGGAAGACCGCTCGGTGTTGAACCGCGCGGGTGGCTCCGCAGCGACGCCCAGCGCCTTGCCGGCCTCGGCGCCTGCAACGGT
Organism: Rhizobacter sp. P2_G4; assembly: GCF_056403575.1. Classification (NCBI taxonomy): domain Bacteria; kingdom Pseudomonadati; phylum Pseudomonadota; class Betaproteobacteria; order Burkholderiales; family Sphaerotilaceae; genus Rhizobacter; species Rhizobacter sp. P2_G4. The sequence continues at coordinate 1,281,379 of NZ_JBFUFG010000002.1, forward strand.
CGCTCTTCCCGCAGAACCCGGCAAGGTACTGCCCGGTGCAGAGAATGCCGGCAAGCCTGGCTTCTACACCGTCAAGCCGGGCGACACCTTGATTCGTGTCGGCCTGGAGACCGGGCAGAACTGGAAGGACATCATCAAGTGGAATACCCTGGACAACCCGAACGTCATTGAGGTCGGACAGGTGCTGCGGGTGGTTCCGCCCGGTGCAGATCCCAATGCCGTGGCAACGCGCGGCGTGACGACCGCCAAGCTCGAAACGCGTCCGCTCGATGCACCGAAGGGTCCGCCTGCTTCCGCCTCCGCTGCACCGGCGGCGCCGCCGACCCCACCCCCGGTCGCTCAGCCGACAGCGCCTCCGGCGGCAGCCCGAGAAGGTGATGACGATGTCAACTGGTTGTGGCCGGCTTCTGGGCCGGTGGTTGGCAATTTCGACGAGACACGCACCAAGGGCCTCTCCATTGCCGGCAAGGCCGGTGACCCGGTGCTTGCGGCCGCTGATGGGCGGGTGGTGTATGCCGGCTCGGGGCTGAGAGGCTACGGCAACCTCGTGATCATCAAGCACAACAACACCTACCTCACTGCGTACGCGCATAACCAGACCTTGCTGGTGAAAGAAGAGCAGTCGGTGAAGCGCGGGCAGAAGATCGCCGAAATGGGCGCGACCGATGCCGAGCGGGTGCTACTGCACTTCGAGATCCGCAAGCAGGGCAAGCCCATCGACCCTGCCAGGTTGCTGCCGCCGCGCTGAAGCGCGATTGGCCTAGCTTCAAACCCGTTCCGCGCGCAGCACCATGAGCAAGAAGCGCAGCACACAGAACGGGCTTGTGCCAGATTCTGCGGCCCAGATTCCGGTGTCGCCGACGGTTGCTCAGTTCTCGCCGCCGAGCCTTCAGTCGGTACTGCAAGGCACAGCGGATTCCGCACCCGACGCGGCAGACCCATTGATCGAAGACGCGCCCGCGGCCATCGAGATCGCGGCGGGTGACGGTGAGGTCGGCAACACCTTGCAGACCTACCTGCGCGAGATTCGCCGTGCGCCCTTGCTCACGCCGCAAGAAGAGTTCGAGACGGCGACCCGGGCCCGCGCTGGCGATTTCGCCGCCCGCCAGCAGATGATCGAGCGCAATCTTCGTCTTGTGGTGAGCATTGCCAAGAACTACCTCGGGCGCGGCTTGCCGATGACCGATCTGATCGAAGAGGGCAATCTCGGGCTTATGCACGCCATCGGCAAATTCGAGCCAGAGCGTGGTTTCCGTTTCTCCACCTATTCGTCGTGGTGGATACGGCAGAGCATCGAGCGGGCGATCATGCATCAGGCTCGATTGGTTCGATTGCCGGTGCATGTGGTGCGCGAGCTCAACCACGTGCTGAAGGCGCGTCGTGCACTTGAAGCCGCGTTGACGCATGCGGATGGCGACCAGCCGGTGCGAGTCGAAGACATTGCAGCTCGACTGGGCCGCCCGGTTCACGAAGTCAGCGAGTTGCTGAAGTTCTCCGAAGCACCGACGTCGCTGGATGCACCGTTGGACCGAGATGGCTCCGAGTCGATGCTTGACAGCGTGGCCGACGATGGTGCCAGCGACCCGGCCAGCCACACTCTGAATCACGAGGTCGACGTGCTGCTTCAGCACGGCCTGGACGAACTCAACGATCGCGAGCGCGAGGTGCTGGCGGGACGCTATGGGCTGCGCGATCGCGAGCCCGAGACGCTGGAGGTGTTGGCCGAGCGGTTGGGGCTCACGCGTGAACGCATCCGCCAGATCCAGCAGGAGGCGCTGGTCAAGCTCAAGCGCCGCATGGCCCGAAGCGGCATCAACCGCGAGTCGCTTTTTTGAGGCGCTGGGGCTGAGACAATTGGTCTCATGACAGCAGCAGATGAGTGGTTGAAGGTCGAGTCTCTCGACCTCGAGGCGCAGGGCGTTGCACACAACGCCGAGGGCAAGGTGGTCTTCATCGAAGGTGCTTTGCCAGGCGAAGAAGTACTGGTCAGCGTCCAGCGCAAGAAGAACAACTGGGAGCAGGCCTCCCTCGTGGCGTTGCGGCATGAAAGCTCACAGCGCGTGACGCCCGGTTGCCGGCACTTCGGCACCTGCGGCGGCTGCAAGATGCAGCACTTTCATGTCGGCGCGCAGGTCGCGACCAAGCAGCGTGCGCTGGAAGATGCGCTCTGGCACCTGGGCAAGGTGAAGGCCGAGCGCATGCTGCGGCCGATCGAGGGCCCATCCTGGGGCTATCGCTATCGGGCGCGCTTGTCCGTGCGCTACGTCGTCAAGAAAGAGCGCGTGTTGGTCGGCTTTCATGAGCGCAAGTCGAGCTACGTGGCCGACATGGACAGTTGCGAAATTCTGCCGCCGCACCTGAGTGCGATGCTCGTGCCGCTTCGCGACCTGATCACCGGCATGGACCAGCGCGACCGGTTGCCGCAGATCGAGGTGGCGGTGGGCGACGAGGTCACTGCGCTGGTGTTGCGGCACCTCGAGCCGTTGACTGAGAAGGACCTGCAGCGGCTGCGCGATTTCGCGTCAGCCCATGGCGTGCAGTGGTGGCTGCAGCCGAAGGGGCCGGAAACAGTTCATCGGCTGGATGCTGAAGGGCCGTCGCTGGCTTACACCTTGCCGGAGTTCGGCATCAGCATGCCGTTCAAGCCCACCGATTTCACGCAGGTCAATCACCAGATCAACCGCGTGCTCGTCAGCCGGGCGTTGCGCCTGCTTGATTCGAAGCCGGACGAGCGGGTGATTGACTGGTTTTGCGGCTTGGGCAACTTCACGCTGCCGATCGCCACGCAAGCCGGCGAGGTACTGGGAATCGAAGGCAGCGAGACGCTGGTCGCCCGCTCACGCGAGAACGCGGCCCTCAATGGCCTGGGTGGCAAGACGAGCTTCGTCGCGCGCAACCTCTTCGAGATCACGCCGGAAGAGCTGGCCAGCTATGGCAACGCAGGCAAATGGCTGGTCGACCCCCCGCGCGAAGGTGCGTTCGCGTTGGCAAAGGCGCTGGCCGATYTGGCGGCCGACCCCATCCGGGCCATGAGCTATGTGCCGCCAAGTCGAATCGTCTATGTCAGCTGCAACCCCGCGACGCTGGCACGAGATGCCGGCCTGCTGGTGCACCAGGCCGGCTACACCTGCGTGGCAGCCGGGGCGATCAACATGTTCCCGCACACGGCACACGTCGAAAGCATGGCGGTCTTCGAAAGAAGCTGACCAGAAAAAAAGAAGGGGGCCCCAAAGGGCCCCCGCCTTCCGACCCGCCGATAGGCGTTAGTCGCGTTCGCCGCCAAAGATGCCGAGGATGCTCAGCAGATTGACGAAGACGTTATAGACGTCCAGATAGATCGCCAGCGTGGCAGTGATGTAGTTGGTTTCACCGCCGTCGATCACGCGCTTCAGGTCGTACACCATGTAGGCCGAGAAGATCACGATCGCAAGCACTGACACGGTGAGCATCAGCGCCGGCATCTGCAGCCAGATGTTGGCCACGCTCGCTGCAATGATGCCGAGCAGGCCGACGAACAGCCATTTGCCCATGCCGGAGATGTCGCGCTTAATGGTGGTGGCCACAGTGGCCATGCCGAAGAACACCAGCGCGGTGCCGCCAAAGGCCATCGCGATCAGCTGGCTGCCGTTGCGATAGTTGCCCAACACGCTGCCGATCATTCGCGACAGCATCAAGCCCATGAAGAAGGTGAAGGCCAGCAGCAAGACCACACCCAGGCCTGAGTTCTTCGTCTTCTCGATGGCGAAGAAGAAGCCGAACGCGACGCCCATGAAGACCATGAAGCCGATGAGCGGGTTGCGTGCGAACCAGTTGAACCCCATTTGCATGCCCACCCAGGAACCCAGCACCGTGGGCACCATGGAAAGCGCCAGCAACCAGTAAGTGTTGCGAAGCACACGGCTGCGCTGATCGGCCGTGGTGATCGAGCCGGTCATGCCGTATGCGGTCTGCAGGTTGTCGTTCATGGAAACTCCTAGTGAAAAACTGCCTGGGTCAGACCCGGGCAGGTGAATTCTAGTTCCCCACTGGCATAGTGCGACATTCCTGCAGGCCCGTGTCGCGACGAAAGTCCATCGACCGGCACAGGCACGCAATCACTTTCACAACTACGGGAACACCGATGAAGACCAAGCCGATGCTGACCCTCGAGGACGTCAAGAAAATCGCAGCCGCAGCTGAAGCAGAGGCGCTCCGCCAAGCCTGGGCAGTGACGATTTCCATCGTCGACGACGGAGGCCACCTGCTGTGGCTGCAAAGGCTTGATGGTGCGGCGCCGATTTCGGCCCACATCGCACCGGCCAAGGCTCACACCGCAGCACTCGGGCAGCGCGAAAGCAAGGTCTACGAAGACATGATCAACCAGGGGCGGACGGCGTTTCTGAGTGCGCCGGAGGTCCAAGGGCTGCTCGAAGGCGGCGTGCCCATCCTCGTGCAAGGACAGTGCGTGGGCGCCGTGGGCGTCAGTGGGGTGAAGGCGAGCGAAGACGTTCAAATCGCCAAGGCCGGCATCGCGGCCCTGGGCTGAGCGTATTCAGGCAGCGATCGGAATCAACGCGAAGGTCGCTGCGTGAGGCCGGTTGCCCGACGACGACGAGCGAGCGTTATCGAACACGTCCCGCGCGCAGTCGGCGCAGCTGCCGCAGCAGGATGCGACTCCGCTGTCCATCTGCAGTTCGTCAAAGCTGGCGCAGCCATTGCGAACGTGGCGCTCGATGTCGCGGTCTGAGATGCGGTGACACACGCAAACAATCATTCGAATCGCTCCCGGCCCGATTCAGTGGGCCGTCAGACGCGATCATAAATAAGAATGATTCGTAATTCAAGGGGCGATCAAGCCCCTGTTTGCGGGAGGTTTTGGCAATTCAGGAAGCCACGTCGCCCATCTGGGATTGCAGATAGTTCTGCAGGCCCACCTTGGTGACCAAGTCGAGCTGGGTTTCCAGGAAATCGATGTGCTCTTCGGTGTCGTCAAGGATCTCCTGCAGCAAGTCGCGAGAGACATAGTCACGTACCGATTCGCAGTGTGCAATGCCGTCTTTGATGGTGGCTTGCGCGCCTTGCTCTGACTTCAGGTCGCAATTCAGGATCTCGACGGTGTCTTCGCCGACCAGCAGCTTCCCAAGGTCTTGCAGATTGGGTAGTCCATCCAGTGTGAAGATTCGATCCATCAGGCGGTCCGCATGCTTCATCTCGCCGATCGATTCGGCGTATTCCTTGGCCGCCAGCTTGTCCAAGCCCCAGTGCTTGAGCATGCGGTAGTGCAGGAAATACTGGTTGATGGCCGTGAGCTCGTTCTTCAGCTGTGCGTTGAGCCACTCGATGACCTTGGGGTCGCCCTTCATGCTTCACTCCTCGTTTGATAGGCGCTGATTATGGGTGCGGAGGCACCACTCAAGTCCTTGTCCCGCGGGCCGTACCGGGCTCTAGAAACGATAAGCGTTCTTACTCCAGACCGGGGAGGCTGCGCCTCTTGCCTCGGGTACAATTCGAAGGTTTACCCGCAACCCCACCGCCCAGCGAATCTCTCGCTGTTTCCTGCCGAAAACTCCACCAGTTTTCCCAACCGGTCTCGTGCTCGAAGAGCAGAGCTGGGCGCGCACAAATCGGAGAATCGTGTGCCCCCGCCATTGCTGCCAAATCAAGCTCAGGCTCTCCTTGCACTTGCGGACGGAACGGTCTTCCAAGGCGTGTCCATCGGTGCTGCCGGCCACACGGTCGGCGAAGTGGTGTTCAACACCGCGCTGACCGGCTACCAGGAAATCCTCACCGACCCGAGCTACTGCCGCCAGATCGTCACGCTGACCTATCCGCACATCGGCAACTACGGTGTCAATGTTGAAGACGTCGAGGCCAGCAAGGTGTTCGCCGCCGGCCTGATCATCAAAGACTTGTCGATCGTCGCATCCAACTTCCGCCAGAACATGAATCTGTCGGACTACCTCAAGCGCGAGGGCACCGTTGCCATTGCCAACATCGATACCCGTCGGCTGACGCGCGTACTGCGCAGCAAGGGCGCGCAGAACGGTTGCATATTCACGCTGCCTCTTGGCGAGACTTTGACGGCTGCGCACGCGGACAAGGCGATCTCGCTGGCCAAGTCGGCACCGTCCATGAACGGCCTTGATTTGGCGAAGGTGGTCAGCCAGACGGACGTCACCGAATGGAGTGAAACCGAATGGGTGCTGGAAGGCGGTTACGGCTCGCTCAAGTCGCCCCGCTTCCACGTGGTGGCTTACGACTTCGGGGTGAAGCGCAACATCCTTCGCATGCTCGCCAGCCGTGGTTGCAAGGTGACTGTGGTGCCTGCTCAGACCTCGTCGGCCGATGTGCTCGCACGCAAGCCCGACGGCATCTTCCTCAGCAACGGCCCGGGTGACCCTGAGCCTTGCGATTACGCCATTCAAGCGACACGTGAGCTCATCGACGCGGGCATTCCCACGTTCGGCATTTGCCTCGGGCACCAGATCCTGGCGCTGGCCTCGGGCGCCAAGACCTTCAAGATGAAGTTCGGCCACCACGGTGCCAACCATCCGGTAAAAGATCTGGACGATGGCCGCGTCAGCATCACCAGCCAGAACCATGGTTTCGCGGTCGATGAGAAAACRCTGCCTGCCAACCTGCGCCCCACGCACGTGAGCCTGTTCGACGGCACGCTGCAAGGCCTGGCTCGCACAGACAAACCGGCCTTCTGCTTCCAAGGCCACCCCGAGGCCTCGCCCGGACCGCATGACATCTCGTACCTGTTCGACCGCTTCACCGCGCTGATGGAGAAGAACAATGCCTAAGCGCGCAGACCTCAAGAGCATCCTCATCATCGGCGCCGGCCCGATCATCATCGGCCAGGCCTGCGAGTTCGACTATTCCGGCGCGCAAGCTTGCAAGGCGCTCCGCGAAGAAGGCTACAAGGTCATCCTCGTCAACAGCAACCCGGCGACGATCATGACCGACCCGGAGATGGCCGATGTCACCTACATCGAGCCCATCACATGGCAAGTGGTCGAGAAGATCATCGCGAAGGAGCGGCCTGATGCAGTGCTGCCCACCATGGGGGGCCAGACCGCGCTGAACTGCGCCCTGGATTTGCACAAGAACGGCGTGCTCGCCAAGTACGGCGTCGAGATGATCGGGGCCAACGAGAAGGCGATCGAGAAAGCCGAAGACCGCCTGAAATTCAAGGATGCGATGACGGGCATCGGCCTGCATTCCGCCAAGTCTGGCATTGCCCACTCAATGGAAGATGCGCTCGCCGTTCAGCGCCGCATCACGCAAGATATTGGCGGCACCGGCTTCCCGATGGTGATCCGCCCGAGCTTCACGCTGGGCGGCACGGGTGGCGGCATTGCTTACAACCCGGAAGAGTTCGAAGAGATCTGCAAGCGCGGGCTCGACCTGTCGCCCACCAAGGAACTGCTGATCGAAGAAAGCCTCATCGGTTGGAAAGAATTCGAGATGGAAGTCGTGCGCGACCGCGCCGACAACTGCATCATCGTGTGCTCCATCGAGAATCTCGACCCGATGGGCATCCACACCGGTGACTCGATCACCGTGGCGCCGGCGCAGACGCTCACCGACAAAGAGTACCAACTCCTGCGCAACGCAAGCATCGCGATCCTGCGTGAAATCGGTGTGGACACCGGCGGCTCCAACGTGCAGTTCTCCATCAACCCGAAGGACGGCCGCATGGTCGTCATCGAGATGAACCCGCGCGTGAGCAGATCGTCGGCTTTGGCCTCCAAGGCCACGGGTTTCCCCATCGCGAAGGTGGCCGCCAAACTCGCCGTCGGCTACACGCTCGACGAGTTGCGCAACGACATCACCGGTGGCGCGACGCCAGCTTCGTTCGAGCCCAGCATCGACTACGTGGTCACCAAGATCCCGCGCTTCGCCTTTGAGAAGTTCCCGGCGGCCGACTCGCACCTGACGACGCAGATGAAGTCTGTCGGCGAAGTGATGGCGATGGGCCGCACCTTCCAGGAAAGCTTTCAGAAAGCCTTGCGCGGCCTGGAGACTGGCATCGACGGCTTGACCGAGCGCTCGACCGATAGGGACGAGATCATCGAAGAGATCGGTGAAGCTGGCCCTGAGCGCATCCTGTACGTCGGTGACGCGTTCCGCATCGGCATGAGCCTGCAGGAAGTGTTCGAAGAGACCGCCATCGACCCGTGGTTCCTGGCGCAGATCGAGCAGTTGATCCAGGCCGAGAAGGCGCTGGCCGGTCGTGCGCTCGATGGCCTCTCGACCGAAGAGCTGCGCTTTCTCAAGCAGAAGGGGTTTTCCGACAGGCGCCTGGCCAAGTTGCTGGGCACGCACCAGCACGCCGTGCGCGAGGCGCGCTGGGCGAAGAACGTGCGCCCCGTCTACAAGCGGGTGGACACCTGCGCGGCCGAGTTTGCCACGCAGACCGCCTACATGTACTCCACCTATGACGAGGAGTGCGAGGCCGAGCCCACTAACCGCAAGAAGATCATGGTGCTCGGTGGCGGTCCAAACCGCATCGGCCAGGGCATCGAGTTCGATTACTGCTGCGTGCACGCTGCGCTGGCGATGCGCGAAGACGGCTACGAGACCATCATGGTCAACTGCAATCCCGAGACGGTGTCGACCGATTACGACACCTCGGATCGCCTGTACTTCGAGCCGGTGACGCTGGAAGACGTGCTCGAGATCGTCGACAAGGAAAAGCCGGTCGGTGTGATCGTGCAGTACGGCGGCCAGACGCCGCTGAAGCTGGCGCTCGATCTTGAGCGTGCAGGTGTCCCGATCGTCGGCACCTCGCCCGACAGCATCGACATTGCCGAAGACCGTGAGCGCTTCCAGAAACTGCTACAGCAGCTTGGCCTGAAGCAGCCGCCGAACCGCACCGCCCGCACCGAGGAGCAGGCGCTCGTCTTGGCTCAAGAAATCGGTTACCCGCTGGTTGTGCGCCCGAGCTACGTGTTGGGTGGGCGCGCGATGGAAATCGTGCACGGCGACAAGGACCTCGAGCGCTACATGCGCGAAGCCGTCAAGGTGTCGGAGAAGTCGCCGGTGCTGCTCGATCGCTTTCTCGATGACGCGATCGAGGTCGACGTCGATTGCATCAGCGACGGCAGCGACCGGGCCGACGGCACGATGATCGGCGGCATCATGGAACACGTTGAACAGGCGGGCATCCACTCCGGCGACTCGGCGTGCTCGCTGCCTCCTTACTCGCTGCCCAAGACACTTCAAGGCGAACTGCGCCGCCAGACGATCGCGATGGCGCGCGCTCTCAAGGTCAAGGGGCTGATGAACGTCCAGTTCGCCATCCAGGGCGAGGGCGCCGACGCGGTGGTCTACGTTCTCGAAGTGAATCCGCGGGCGTCGCGCACGGTGCCCTTCGTTTCCAAGGCGACGGGGCAGCCATTGGCGAAGATTGCTGCTCGCTGCATGGTGGGTCAGAAGCTGTCGGAGCAAAAGGATCGCCACGGCCGCGTGCCGAGCGAAGTCATTCCACCGTACTTCTCGGTGAAGGAAGCGGTCTTCCCGTTCAACAAGTTCCCCGGCGTGGATCCGATCCTTGGCCCGGAGATGCGCTCCACCGGCGAGGTGATGGGGGCAGGGCGCAGCTTCGGCGAAGCCATGCTCAAGAGTCAGCTCGGCGCGGGCTCGCGCCTGCCGACCAAGGGCACGGTTTGCATCACGGTCAAGAATGGCGATAAGGCGCGCGCAGTCGTCGTAGCTCGTGATTTGCACGCCCTCGGTTTCCAGGTCATCGCGACCAAGGGCACGGCCGCGGCCATCGCCGAAGGTGGCGTGCCGGTGAAGGCCGTCAACAAGGTCAAGGATGGCCGGCCCCACATCGTCGACATGGTGAAGGCAGGAGAGATCCAGCTCGTCTTCACCACGGTGGATGAAACGCGTACGGCAATCGCTGACTCGCGCCACATCCGCCAGGCTGCACTTGCCAACCGCATCACCTACTACACCAGCATGGCTGGCTGTGAGGCTGCTGTCGAAGGCATGAAGCACCAGGATGATCTGGTGGTGCTATCCCTGCAGGAACTGCACGCGGAACTGCACTAGACTTTCTCGATCTCCTGGGGGGAACGCGGGACGCCCCAAGTTCCCTTGTCCCTCGGGGGCGAGCCGGCAGAGCCGGCCCGGGGCACCATTTCACACATCGGCCGCCGCCGAAACTCCCGCAAGGGAGAAGGCGGCGGTTCTCATTTTGAGTTTCAAGGTTTCAACATGGCCACCATTCCCATCACCAAACGCGGCGCGCAATTGCTGAAAGACGAGTTGCATCGCCTGAAGACCGTGGAGCGCCACGCTGTGGTTCAGGCCATTGCGGAAGCGCGTGCGCAAGGGGATCTGTCGGAGAACGCCGAATACGAAGCCGCCAAGGACAAGCAGGGTTTCATCGAGGGGCGCATCCTCGAGGTCGAAGGCAAGTTGGCTGCGGCACAGATCATCGATCCGAGCACGTTGAACGCCGATGGCCGTGTCGTCTTTGGTGCCACGGTCGATCTGGAAGATGAAGAGACCGGTGCAGCCGTCACCTACCAGATCGTCGGTGAAGACGAAGCCGATCTGAAGCAAGGCCGCATCTCGATTGGCTCCCCAATCGCGCGCGCGCTCATCGGCAAGGAAGAAGGCTCAGTGGCCGAAGTTCAGGCGCCCGGCGGCTTGAAGAGCTACGAGATCATCAAGGTTCGCTATCTCTGACCGCGGCATCGGTGATGCGCATTGACCTGAGGCGTGCCGCTGCGCTGCTTGCCGGTCTCTGGGCTGGCGTGATTCTGTGCATTGCTGCGATCGGAGCGCCGGCAAGCTTTGCCATCGCGCCGCGCGACGTCGCCGGACAAGTGGCTGGGCAGATGTTTGCGCGAGAGGCCTATGTGGGCCTCGGCGTCGCGCTGATCCTGCTGATGGCTATTCGTCGACGCACCAGAGATGACGTCGAGGCGGGAGCTGGTTCGGTGATGAGCGCCAACATGTTGCTGGTACTCGGTGCGCTCTTCTGTACCGTTCTTGGCTACTTCGCCCTGCAGCCGATGATGGCTGCAGCGAAAGTGGGGCAGGGCGCACTTTCCTTCGGCGCCTTGCACGGCATTTCTGCGGTGTTCTTTGTGCTCAAAGGCCTGCTGATCCTCGCACTGGCGTGGCGCCTTTCAGCGGCCTGAGGCCGATCTCAATCAACAGCAGTTCGCTTGACGCTGGTGATGCGCTTCTTTGCCCGCTTGACCTGCCCGCCAGCGGCGATGCGCTGATTGCCGAGCAGTTTGATCTTCTTGACCTGGGGCCGGTGATTGCCGCTTTTGGAGAACTTGAGGATCTTCACCACCTTGGGGCCGGCTCCGCGGTCCTCGCGTTCGATCTTTTCCTTCGGCGGAATCGGGCGCCACAAGACGAGCAGCTTGCCGATGTGCTGAATGGGCGCGGCATTCAGTTCGTCGCTCAGGCGGGCGAGCATGGCCTCGCGGGTCTCGCGCTCATCGGAAAACACCCGTACCTTGATCAGGCCGTGGGCGTTGAGCGCGGCATCGGTTTCCTTGATCACGGCGGGAGTCAGGCCATCGCCGCCGATGCGAACCACGGGTTCGAGGTGATGGGCTTCAGCGCGTTTTTCCTTGCGCTGGGCGGGGCGGAGTTCGATGGCAGGCATGCCTCTATTATCGTTGGCAAAGGGTTGGGCCAAGGTGTCCGCCCAAGAGCAGGCTCATGAAAACACAGACGAAAAGCAAGAAGGTGAACAAGGCGTGGTTGCACGACCACGTGAACGACACCTATGTCAAGCTGGCCCAGAAAGAGGGCTACCGCGCGCGTGCCGCTTACAAGCTGAAGGAAATCGACGAAACGCTGCAGCTGATCAAGCCGGGGCAGCTGGTGGTCGATCTGGGCGCGGCACCCGGCGCCTGGAGCCAGTACGTGCGCCGCAAGTTCGCACCCAAGGAAGCGGGCGTCGGAGGGGCAGCAGCTGGCGCGCTGAACGGCACCATCATTGCGCTCGACGTGCTGCCGCTGGAGCCGATCGAGGGTGTCAGCTTCCTCCAGGGCGACTTTCGGGAAGATGAGGTGCTGGCCCAGCTGCGCACGCTGTTGGCAGGACGTGCGGTGAACGTGGTGATTTCCGACATGGCGCCAAATCTCTCAGGTATCGAGAGCTCGGATGCCGCGCGAATGGAACATCTGGTCGAGTTGGCGGTCGAATTCGCACAGAACCATCTGGCGCCCAACGGAGCACTGGTGGCCAAGGTGTTCCATGGCAGCGGTTACAGCCAGTTGACCAACCTTTTCAAGAAGACCTTTCGCGTTGTGAAACCGCTCAAACCGAAAGCATCTCGAGACAAATCGGCTGAAACTTTTCTGGTCGGCATGGGACTGAAGAAGCCTGGTGTTGCGGTCGACGGCCGATCGTGAAGTAGTGCCCTGGCTCCAGCGATGAGCCTGCGCGCCGCGAGGGAAACGAAAGCGGTCACCGCACTTGACTGGAATAGAATCCGCCCCATATGCCGTGGATGCGGGGCACGCCGTGCGCCTGTGCGGAAGTTTTGATTGCAAAGGAGCCGCGGTGAACAATCAATGGTTCTCTAAAGTCGCTGTCTGGTTGGTGATCGCCCTGGTGCTGTTCACTGTCTTCAAACAGTTCGACAAACCCCGTGTTGCCGAGGGTGTGACCTACACCCAGTTCATGGACGACGCGAAGGCCGGCAAGGTCAAGCGCGTTGAAGTCCAGGGGCGCAACCTGAAGGTCACGCCGTCAGACGGCCAGTCGTACACCATCGCGTCGCCCGGCGACATCTGGATGGTCGGGGACCTGATGAAGTACGGTGTTCAGGTGTCTGGCAAGGCCGACGAAGAGCCGTCGATCCTGATGAGCATCCTGGTCTCCTGGGGCCCGATGCTGCTGCTGATCTGCGTCTGGATCTACTTCATGCGGCAGATGCAAGGTGGCGGAAAAGGCGGCGCCTTCAGCTTTGGCAAATCCAAGGCGCGGATGCTCGACGAAGCCAACAACACCACCACGTTTGCCGACGTCGCAGGTTGCGATGAGGCCAAGGAAGAGGTCAAGGAGCTTGTCGACTTCCTGAAGGATCCACAGAAATTCCAGAAGTTGGGTGGCCGTATCCCGCGTGGCGTGTTGCTGGTCGGCCCTCCGGGAACTGGCAAGACCCTACTCGCCAAGGCGATTGCCGGCGAAGCCAAGGTGCCGTTCTTCAGCATTTCGGGTTCTGACTTCGTCGAGATGTTCGTTGGCGTGGGCGCAGCCCGCGTGCGCGACATGTTCGAACAGGCCAAGAAGAGTGCGCCTTGCATCATCTTCGTTGACGAAATCGACGCGGTCGGTCGTCACCGCGGTGCCGGCTTGGGTGGCGGTAACGACGAGCGCGAGCAGACCTTGAACCAGATGCTGGTCGAGATGGACGGCTTCGAGACCAATCTCGGCGTGATCGTGATGGCGGCGACCAACCGGCCCGACATCCTCGACCCCGCGCTGCTGCGCCCAGGCCGTTTCGACCGCCAGGTCTATGTGACCTTGCCCGATGTTCGTGGCCGCGAGCAGATCCTCAATGTGCACATGCGCAAGGTGCCGGTGGGCCAAGACATCCGTGCTGACATCCTGGCGCGAGGTACGCCTGGTTTCTCGGGTGCCGACCTGGCCAACCTGGTCAACGAGGCCGCCTTGTTCGCGGCGCGCCGCAATGGTCGCGTGGTCGACATGATCGACTTCGAGAAGGCCAAGGACAAGATCATGATGGGCCCTGAGCGCAAGTCCATGGCCATGGCCGAGGAAGAGCGTCGCAACACCGCGTACCACGAGTCGGGCCACGCTTTGGTGGCACGACTGATGCCCAAGGCTGACCCGGTGCATAAGGTGACGGTGATCCCGCGTGGCCGTGCGCTGGGTGTCACGATGCAGTTGCCCGAAGGTGATCGCTACAGCAGCGACAAGGTCCGCATGCTGAGCACTATCTCGATTCTCTTTGGCGGGCGTATCGCCGAAGAGGTGTTTATGAACGAGATGACCACCGGCGCCAGCAACGACTTTGAGCGCGCCACGCAAATTGCTCGCGACATGGTCATGCGCTATGGCATGAGCGAAGCGATGGGCCCGATGGTCTACGCTGAGAACGAAGGCGAGGTCTTCCTGGGTCGGTCGGTCACGAAGACGACCAACGTGTCCGAAGAGACCATGCAGCGTGTCGACGTAGAAGTGCGCCGCATCATCGATGAGCAGTACGCGGTCGCCCGGAAGCACATCGAAGACAACAAGGACAAGATGCACGCGATGGCGAAGGCCTTGCTCGAATGGGAAACCATCGACGCCGAGCAGATCGACGACATCATGAACGGCAAGCCGCCGCGCCCGCCGAAGGACTGGTCGACACCCTCCAGCAAGTCGGGGGGCTCGGTGCCTCCCGTCAACCCTGACAGCGCGCCCGCCGCGGCCTGAACGGGCTTCGAAGGCAACTTCAGAAAACGGGGCTTCGGCCCCGTTTTCGTTTCTCGTGGTGAAACTGCATGACCGCGTCGACCTGGCAGACAACCCGTTTTCGCATCGACCTGAGCGAGCACCGGGTGATGGGCATCGTCAACATCACGCCGGACTCGTTTTCCGACGGCGGGCGACATGCAACCACGAAAGCTGCGCTTGCGCACTGCGAGCAATTAGTGAAGGAAGGGGCCGACATCCTTGACTTGGGAGGCGAATCGAGTCGCCCGGGTGCTGTCCCCTTGCCACTGGAAGAAGAACTGGCCCGCGTGTTGCCGGTGCTGCAAGGAGCACTGTCGCTCGGCGTGCCGGTGTCCGTCGACACCTACAAGCCGGAAACGATGCGTGCAGTGCTCGATCTGGGTGCGGACATCGTCAACGATATCTACGCCCTGAGGTGGATAGGGGCCATGGAAGTCGTTTCTGCGCATCCGACTTGCGGTGTGTGCCTGATGCACATGCAAGGCGAGCCTGAATCGATGCAGATCAAGCCGATCTATGGCGACGTGCTGCCAGAGGTGGGTAGTTTTCTGCGCAGCCGTGCGACAGCGCTTGAGGCGGCGGGAGTGCAGGCTGAGCGCATCGTGCTCGACCCTGGCATCGGCTTTGGCAAGACGGTTGAACACAACCTCGCGCTCCTCGCTCGGCAGCCGGAGTTGCTCGCGCTGGGCTACCCCTTGCTGATCGGCTGGTCGCGCAAGAGCAGCCTGGGCGTCTTGACCGGCCGCGCGACGGGTGACCGGGTCGTCGCCAGTGTGGCCGCCGCGCTGGCAGCCGCACAGCATGGTGCCAAGGTACTGCGCGTTCACGACGTGGCGGCCACGATTGATGGCCTCAAGGTGATGCGCGCGGCGGGCCTTTTAGGCGGCTCGTAAACCCGGCTGCTGCACAATCCTGAGGCAGCAATAGYAGCCACAAAGCCAAGAGAAGCAACCAAGCATGAGCAGAACCTATTTCGGCACCGATGGCATCCGTGGGACCGTGGGGCAGGCGCCCATCACGCCCGATTTCATGCTGCGCCTCGGCCACGCTGTCGGCCGCGTGCTGAAGTCTCACACCGCGCGGGCCACCGTGCTGATCGGCAAGGACACTCGCATCTCGGGCTACATGATCGAATCGGCCCTCGAAGCCGGCTTTGCTTCTGCTGGGGTGGACGTGTTGCTCAGCGGGCCGTTGCCCACGCCGGGCGTCGCTTACCTGACCCGTGCGTTGCGGCTCGACCTGGGGGTTGTGATCAGTGCGTCTCACAACGCCYACCCAGACAACGGCATCAAGTTCTTTTCCGCGCGCGGCGAGAAGCTGTCCGACGAATGGGAGATCGAAGTCGAGGCAGCATTGGCCGAAGCGCCGCATTGGGTGGACTCGGCGCGGCTTGGCAAGGCACGGCGCCTGGACGACGCGCGAGGTCGCTACGTAGAGTTCTGCAAGAGCACCTTCGGCAACGACCTCTCGCTCAAGGGGCTGAAGATCGTGGTCGATGCGGCCCATGGTGCGGCCTATCAGACGGCGCCCGAGGTTTTCCACGAGTTGGGGGCCGAGGTCGTGCGCATCGGCTGCAGCCCGGATGGCGTCAACATCAATGCCGGCTTCGGCGCGACGGCTCCGGCGGCGCTGGTGAAGGCCGTCCGTGAGCACAAGGCCGACTACGGCGTCGCGCTCGACGGCGACGCCGACCGCTTGCAGTTGGTGGACGCCGGCGGCCGCCTCTACAACGGCGACGAATTGCTGTATGTGATGGTCGACGACCGGCTGGCCCAAGGACAGCGAGTGCCGGGCGCAGTCGGTACGCTGATGACCAACATGGCCGTCGAAGTGGCGCTCAAGGCGCGCGACATCGAGTTTGTCCGTGCCAAAGTCGGCGACCGTTACGTGTTGGAAGAACTCTCCACTCGCGGTTGGCTGCTGGGTGGCGAGGGTTCTGGTCACCTGCTGGCGCTGGATAAGCACACCACGGGCGATGGGATCGTCAGCGCCCTGCAGGTGTTGCAAGCCATAAGTCGCAGTGGCAAGTCGCTGGCCGAGCTGCTGGCGCCGGTGACGCTGTTTCCGCAGGTGCTGATCAACGTGCGGCTCGAACCTGCGCAGGATTGGAAGGCGGCGGCCGGCTTGGCCGAAGCCGAGAGCCAGGTTCGGCGCGAGCTTGGCAACGATGGGCGCTTGCTGATCCGCGCTTCGGGGACCGAGCCGCTGGTACGCGTGATGGTCGAGGCCCGTGATGCGGCCCAGGCCCAAGGCTGCGCCGACCGGCTGGCGAACCTGTTCCGAGCCTGAATATTTCGCCCCGCGAGGGGTGATATGTCAGTTGCGTGACAACACAGTGACGATGACAAGTCGTCCATTTGTGTCACGGCGGTGTCACATGCGACTTTTACAGTCACGCCATTCCATCAGTTGCTCACTGGAAAGGTGCACACGCATGAACTCCTCGATTCGATTTGCCACGACCACGATCGCCCTGGGCCTCCTGTCCGGCGCAGCCTTCGCTCAAGACGTTACCGGCGCCGGCGCGACATTCCCGGCGCCCCTGTATGCCAAATGGGCAGACTCCTACAACAAGGTCAGCGGCGCTCGCATCAACTATCAATCCGTCGGCTCGGGTGCCGGCCTGAAGCAGATCCGTGGCAAGACCGTCGACTTCGGCGCGTCCGACATGCCGCTCAAAGACGAAGAACTTAAGGCCGACGGCCTGGTCCAGTTCCCGACCGTCATTGGCGGCGTGGTGCCGGTGGTCAACATCGCCGGCATCAAGCCGGGTCAGATCAAGTTGACCGGTCAAGTGCTGGGCGACATCTATCTGGGCAAGGTCACCAAGTGGAACGACGCTGCGTTGACGGCACTGAACCCCGGTGTGCCGTTGCCTGATGCCGCCATCTCGGTGGTGCGCCGTGCCGACGGTTCGGGCACGAGCTTCATCTTCACCAACTACCTCTCGAAGGTGAACGAAGAATGGAAGACCAAGGTCGGTGAAGGTACGGCCGTCAACTGGCCTGCCGGCGCGGGCGGCAAGGGCAACGAAGGCGTGGCGGCATTCGTCAATCGCCTGCCCAACTCGATCGGCTATGTCGAGTACGCCTACGTCAAGCAGAACAAGATGACCTACACCCAGCTGAAGAACAAGGACGGCGTTTTCGTCTCGCCTGACGACATCAACTTCAAGGCTGCAGCAGCTGGTGCCGACTGGAACAAGAGCTTCTACCAAGTGCTGACCGAGCAGGCCGGCAAGGATGCGTGGCCGCTCACTGGCGCCACCTTCATCATGATGCACAAGGCGCAAGACAAGCCTGCCCAGGCTGCCGCTTCGCTGAAGTTCTTCGAGTGGGCCTACGCCAACGGCGATGCCGCCGCCGCTGACCTCGAGTACGTGGCACTGCCTGATGYGGTGAAGAATCTGGTGCGCAAGCAGTGGGCCGAGATCAAGGACGCGACGGGCAAGCAAGTCGCGTTCAAGTGAGCTGAACAGAGCATCGATCGACTGCGGTGAGCGCCCGTCAACGGGCGTCACCGCTTGCCTAACGGAGGGGCCGTGGCCGCTACACTTCCTGCATCTCACTACGAGCCAGACAAGATGCAACGCTCTGACCCGTTGGGGCACCCGCCTTCGGATCGGCGGTCTGCGCCGTGGGCTGACACGGTGTTCTCGGTGCTCGCGCACGGCGCCGCCATCCTCACCTTGCTGCTGCTGGCGGGCATCATCGCCTCGCTGCTCTACGGTGCCGCACCGGCGATCCGGGAATACGGCCTGAGCTTCTTGTGGACCAGCGAGTGGGACCCCGTGCAGAACAAGTACGGCGGCCTGGTCATGATCTACGGCACGCTGATGACCTCCCTCATCGCGCTGCTGATTGCGGTGCCTGTGAGCTTCGGCATTGCGCTGTTCCTTACTGAACTGTCTCCGGGCTGGCTGCGCCGCCCGCTGGGCATTGCCGTCGAGTTGCTGGCCGCCGTACCGTCCATCGTCTACGGCATGTGGGGTCTGCTGGTGTTCAGCCCCGTGCTCTCCACATACGTGCAGCAGCCGCTGCAGGCGATGCTGGTCAACGTGCCGGTGCTGCGCACGCTGGTATCCGGCGCGCCAGTGGGCATCGGCATCCTGTCCGCCGGCATCATCCTCGCGATCATGATCATTCCGTTCATCGCCTCGGTGATGCGGGATGTGTTCGACGTGACACCCGCCATGYTGAAGGAGTCTTCGTACGCTTTGGGCTCCACGACCTGGGAGGTTGTGTTCAAGGTGGTCCTGCCGTACACCAAGACGGGTGTGGTCGGCGGCATCATGCTGGGGCTCGGTCGTGCACTCGGCGAGACCATGGCCGTGACCTTCGTGATCGGCAACTTCAACCAGCTCAACAGCTTGTCGCTGTTCGAGGCAGCGAACAGCATTTCTTCCGCACTGGCCAACGAGTTCGCCGAAGCAGGCGAGGGTCTTCACCAGGCTTCGCTGATCTATCTCGGCCTGGTGCTGTTCTTCATCACCTTCGTGGTCTTGTCGTTCTCCAGGCTGCTGCTTTCTCGCCTGAAGAAGGGCGAGGGGACCCGCACATGAGCAGCAATAACTTCATCGCGATGGACGCTGGCCGCTTGGCCAAGCACCGCCGGCGCAAGACAGTGAATGCGATTGCGCTGACGCTGTCGCTTGCTGCCATGGCCTTCGGCTTGTTCTGGCTGTTCTGGATACTGTTTGAGACCATCCGTCTGGGTCTGGGCGGCTTGAACCTCGATACCTTCACCCAGATGACGCCGCCGCCGCAAGCCGAAACTGGTGGCTTGGCCAATGCCATCTTCGGCTCTCTGGTGATGGTGGGCTTGGCCACTGCGGTCGGCACACCTGTCGGCGTGCTTGCGGGCATCTATCTCGGCGAATATGGGCAGAAGACATGGCTGGGCAGCGCCACGCGCTTCATCAACGACATCTTGTTGTCGGCGCCGAGCATCGTGATCGGCCTCTTCATCTATTCGGTGGTGGTTGCGCAGGTCAAGTCGTTCTCGGCGATGGCTGGCATTCTGGCGCTGTCGCTCATCGTGATTCCGGTGGTGATCCGCACCACCGAAAACATGCTGACGCTGATCCCCAACTCGTTGCGTGAAGCGGCCTACGCGCTAGGCACGCCGAAGTGGCGCGTCATCATGACGATCACGCTGAAGGCGGCACGGGCGGGCGTGATCACCGGTGTGCTGCTGGCGCTGGCGCGCATTGCAGGCGAGACAGCGCCTTTGCTGTTCACCGCCTTGTCGAACCAGTTCTGGACCACCAACCTCGCGGCACCAATGGCCAGCCTGCCGGTGACCATCTTCAAGTTTGCGATGAGCCCGTACGAGAACTGGCAGAAGTTGGCATGGGCGGGGGTATTCCTCATCACGCTCGGCGTGCTGACGCTCAACATCATGGCGCGGGTTTTCTTCCGCAACAAACACTGATTCCGGAGTTCGCAGAACATGGACACCAAAGTCGAATTTGGCGTGACCGAAAAGCCGAAGCTGGCGGTTCGCGACCTGAACTTTTACTACGGCGCGTTTCATGCGCTCAAGCACATCAACCTCGAGATTCCCGAGAAGAAGGTCACTGCCTTCATCGGCCCGTCGGGCTGTGGGAAATCGACACTTCTGCGCACCTTCAATCGCATGTTCGAGCTCTATCCCGAGCAGCGCGCAGAAGGCGAGATCATGATCGACGGCGAGAACATCCTGAAGTCGAAGCAGGACGTCTCGCTGATCCGCGCCAAGATCGGCATGGTGTTCCAGAAGCCGACGCCATTCCCGATGTCGATCTACGACAACATCGCTTTCGGTGTTCGCCTGTTCGAGACTTTGCCACGTGTGGAGATGGACGAACGCGTCGAGTGGGCGTTGAAGAAGGCCGCGTTGTGGAATGAAGTCCGCGACAAGCTCAATCAAAGCGGCTCTGGCCTGTCAGGTGGCCAGCAGCAGCGCCTGTGCATCGCGCGAGGTATTGCGATCAAACCCGAAGTGCTGCTGCTCGACGAACCCTGTTCGGCGCTGGACCCGATCTCCACCGGCAAGATCGAAGAATTGATCCACGAACTGAAGAACGACTACACCGTCGTCATCGTCACGCACAACATGCAGCAGGCCGCACGCTGCTCCGACTTCACTGCCTACATGTACTTGGGTGACCTGATCGAATTCGGCCCAACGTCTGAGCTCTTCATGAAGCCGAAGAAGAAGGACACCGAGGACTACATCACCGGCCGGTTCGGCTGATACCAGAGGCCACCAAGGAGCCAACATGAGTGAAAAGCATCTGTCCACGCAATTCGACACAGAACTCAGTGGTATCTCCACCCGCGTTCTGGAGATGGGCGGCTTGGTCGAGTCACAGGTGGCCCAGGCCGTTTACGCGCTCACCAACTTCAGCGGCGAAGTCGCCACCGAAGTGCTGCGCAACGAAGAGCGCGTGAACGCGATGGAGATCGAGATCGACCGTGATCTGTCGACCATCATTGCGCGGCGCCAACCCACGGCACGCGATCTTCGCCTGCTGATTGCCATCTCCAAGACGATCGCGAACCTGGAGCGTGTGGGCGACGAAGCCGCACGCATTGCGCGCACCGTGCAGCGGTTGATCAACACCGGCGTGTCGAGCCGCCTGCGCCTGCCGGTGAACGACCTCGCGTACGAGTCCGAGCTCGCCATTGCCCAGTTGCGTAAAGCCCTGGACGCGTTTGCTCGGCTAGACATCACCAAGGCCGTCGAGGTGCTCAAGCAGGACGACCAGATCGACCAGGAGTTCGATGGACTGATGCGCAAGCTCATCACCTACATGATGGAAGACCCGCGCACGATCTCATCGAGCATTGACCTCATCTTCGTGGCCAAGGCCATCGAGCGTGTAGGTGACCATGCCAAGAATCTGGCTGAAGTCATCATCTACATCGTCAAGGGAACCGACGTGCGGCACAACCCGGTGGAAACCGTGGAGTCGATGGTCAAGTGAGCATGACTGCAAGACACGCCAAACGGAACGAGCGCCAGGCCGCTCTCGAGCCGACCTGCATCCGCTCTGTGGATCGGCCGGGGTACTCAACGGACAGGGAGTTGCCATGAGCCAGGTTCTGGTGGTGGAAGATGAATCGGCCATTGCCGAACTGATCTCGATCAACTTGCGCCACGCCGGCTACGAGGTGGTGGTATCGACCACCGCTGACGAGGCGTTGCAGCAAGTCGACAAGGTGCTGCCCGATCTCGTGGTGCTCGACTGGATGCTGCCAGGCCAGTCCGGCCTGCAGCTCGCCAAACGCTGGCGTTCACAAGCGCGCACGCGCGAGTTGCCGATCATCATGCTGACCGCACGCGCCGAAGAGTCTGACAAGATCTCCGGGCTCGACGCAGGGGCCGACGATTACCTGACCAAGCCGTTCTCCACGCATGAACTGATGGCGCGCATCCGCGCCGTGCTGCGCCGCAAGGCGCCCGAAGCGCTGGACGCCGCGGTGGAGGTGGGGCTGCTTAAGCTCGACCCGGCCACGCGACGCGTGGCACGCGATGGGCAGGAAGTTCGCCTCGGTCCGACCGAGTTTCGCCTGCTGCATTTCTTCATGACCCACCCCGAGCGCGTGCACAGCCGCTCGCAGTTGCTCGACCGCGTGTGGGGCGACCATGTCTTCATCGAGGAGCGCACGGTCGATGTCCATGTGAAACGCCTGCGCGAAGCCCTGAGCCCTGTGCACTGCTCCCACATGATCGAAACCGTGCGCGGTGCGGGCTACCGACTGACGCAGCAAGTGCAGACCCTGTCTGCCTGAATCGAGTGAACTGGCTGCTACCGCGACTGTTGACAGGCGCCATCGTGATGGCGGTGGGTGGCTTCATCGGGTTTCTGGCCGGAGACCCCTTTCATGCGCCCGTGGTGGGCTCGGTGATGGGCGGTGCCATCGGTGTGAGCGTGCTGGCGCTGATCGATACGCTGCGCGGCTACCGGCTCATTCACTGGTTGAGCGGCACGCTGGAAAACCAGGCACCGCGCGACACAGGCTTCTGGGGTGAGATCGGCTACCGCGTCGAACGCTCCATTCGCAGCCGCGAAAAAGGCATGGAGCTTGAGCAGACGCGCCTCGCGCAGTTCTTGTCCGCAATGGAGGCGTCACCCAACGGCGTGCTGCTGCTCGATGAAGGCGACCAGATCACGTGGTGCAACTCGATTGCAGCCGATCACTTCGGGCTGGACCCGACGCGAGACCGCCGCCAGCGCGTCACCAACCTCGTGCGTGCGCCGGCCTTCGTGGCCTATCTGCAGGCTGGAGAATTCGGCGAGCCCGTGCTGATCCCCGAGCCGCGCGGACGCGGCACCTTGTCTGTTCTCGTTCGGCCGTATGGCGATGGGCTCAAGCTGGTGCTGTCTCTGGACGTGACGGAGCGCGAGCGCTCAGATGCGATGCGGCGCGATTTCGTGGCGAATGTGTCGCACGAGATCCGCACGCCGCTGACGGTTTTGTCAGGCTTCATCGAGACCATGAGCAACCTGCCGCTCACCGAAGTGGAACGGCGCCGCGTGTTGGTGTTGATGTCGCAGCAGACGCAGCGCATGCAGACCCTGGTGAGCGACCTGCTCACGCTGGCGCAGCTGGAAGGCAGCCGCCGCCCGCCAAGCGATCGCTGGGTGGCTGTGGGCAAGCTGCTGGGGCAGGCACATGCCGACGCGTCGGCCTTGTCTATGGGGCGGCACCAGTTCACCGTGACGGATGCCGATGCCGCTCAATTGGCCGGCACGGAGAGCGAGCTGTTGAGTGCCGTTGGCAACCTGGTGACGAACGCCGTTCGCTACACGCCTGAGGGTGGACGCATTGGCGTGGCGTGGCGCATGCGAGACGACGGCTCCGGTGAAATCACCGTGAGCGATACCGGCATCGGCGTCGCGCGCGAACACATCCCGCGCTTGACCGAGCGCTTCTACCGTGTGGATGGCAGCCGTTCGCGTGAGACGGGTGGCACTGGCTTGGGACTGTCCATCGTGAAGCACGTGGTGCAGCGCCATGGCGGTGAGCTCGACGTGCAGAGCGAACCCGGCAAGGGGTCGAGCTTCTGCCTGATTTTTCCGTCGGCGCGTGTGCGCCTTGTCGAGCCGGCAGCTGATGCCAAGCGCTTCACTCGCGCCAGCGATCAGGCTGTTTCGGGTTGACGAGCGCGAGAGCTACCGGGCTGTGAAGCTTTCGCTGTTGCGCCGATAGACCGCGATGACCTCTTCCTTGTCGGAAGGGCGCTGTTCACGGGCCATGAGCAGCCAGCCCGGCGCTGCCTGTGCACGCTGCGAGACGGTTTCGGTGAGCAGCAAGAACTCGCAACGTGTGTTGCTTCCACTCGCCGTGCCGTCGACCCGATAGTCGCCGAAGAACTCGAGTGCGGCCAGCTGCGCCCGGGTCATGCCGGGGGCCGCGATGCAGGCGTCTCGAGGCACGTACTGGGCGATGCGGGTGATCAGCGGCCTGTAGCTGCGCGCGTAGTCGAACAGTGGCAGGCCGAGCGTCATCAACAACAACCAGCACAGGGCCACGCCGCTGGCGGGCAGCACCATGCTTTTCCACAATGGGTGGCGATTGCGCCCGGTGCGCCACTGCACCAGCCACAACCAAGCCACGGTGGCCAGCGCAGCCAAGATCAAGGCCACGACCGAGAGGCTCGGCACGAAACCGGGGGCGAGGCGCATCACATTGGCCGCGGGCTTGGCAGGGATGCCGGTGTAGACAGAGAGATAGACGACCCAGATCGCAATCGCCAAGGCGCTAAAGAAGAAGACCGAGAACCAGTCGATCGCCGAGGCTGTGCCGCGGTGAAGCGTGGGCAGCGCGAATGAGGCCAACACCGCCAGGGGCGGTAGCGCCAGCATTAACGCGCGGTCCGACCCACCCATCGCGATGCAGGCAACGAGGCCGACCAGAGCGCAGCCCAGTGGCACGAAGATGTGCCGATGCAGCAGGTGGTTGCGCCACCGCCAGAGCGTCCACAACGCCAGCGGCCAGGCTGGCCACATGAACCACGCGAAGAGACGGGAGATGCTGAAAATCTCGGCTGCGACGTTGTAGGTCTGAAGCCTCCAGCCCCAGGCACCCAAGGCCGTGGCGACCAACGCAGCCAGAACGGCGGAAGCCACGACCCAGGCCACAAAACGCCGCGCCGGCTCATAGCTACTGCGCACGCAAGCCACGGCACCTACTGCGGCCAACAGCATCGCGATGCTGGGCGCGCCGCTGGCTGCCAGTGCAGGCAAGGCGGCTAGTACGGCGATGCGGCTTTGCCAGGGACGGAACGGGCCGGCCGACAGCGCATACAGAAACAGCGCGACGCTGGCCAGTTGCACGAGCTCGGGCGTGGTCTCATGGCCGAGCTGCAGCAAGCCGAGCGACGCGATCAGGGCGAGCAACGCGCCGTCAGCGACAGCGCGGGCGTAGTCGGTCGGGCGTGCCTCGCCGCCAAAAGCGAAAGGCACAGGCTGGGCTGCGTCGGTGCGGGCCAGGTGATAGGTGCTGTACCAGGTCAGCAGAAAGCTCAGCCCCAGCAGAATGGTGAACGGGATGCGAGCGGCCAGCTCGGGGGTCATCCATGGGCCTAACAGCTTGATGAAACCTGCTCCCAGCCAATAGGGAAGAAGCGCCGCATCGGCTGGCAACCCACCGACCATCGGCGAGAGCCACGAGGTGTGGTTCTGCGCGATGTTCACCATGTAGCCGAAGGCAATGAGGTCGGCGCTCTTCCAAGGGTCGCGGCCGAACAGGCCGGGCAGCAGGTAAGCCGCACACAGCAGCAGCAGCGCGACACGTGGCAGGCGACTGGCCGCACGCTCAGTCACGAGAGCAGGGTTCGGTGAGTTCAAGGTGTCATGGATTTGAGCAGACGGCGATGATGCAGCAACTTGGCCGTCGGATGAACGCTTGCGCCAATGAAAAAGGCAGCCGAAGCTGCCTTTGTCTGTGTCCCGTTTGACGCTTATTTCTTGAGGTGCGCAAACTTGTTGCGGAACTTCTCGACGCGGCCGCCCAGGGAGTCCACGCTTTTCTGCGTGCCGGTATAGAACGGGTGCGATTCGCTGGTGGTTTCGAGCTTGAAGAGAGGCACTTCACGGCCGTCTTCCAGCTTGATCATTTCCTTGGCTTGCGCGCACGAACGTGTCACGAACTTGAAGCCGTTGGACAGGTCGACGAAGCAAACGTCGCGGTAGTTGGGGTGAATGCCGTCTTTCATGGGAACCTCTTCGCGGTGAGTACCGGGAGCCACGCTGAACCCTTCAGCGCACTTTCCAGAATGCGGAAAACCCGAGATTATGCCACGGAGCTGACGCCCGTCAGCCGCCGCGCCGCATCATGTCGAAGAAATCGTGATTGTTCTTCGTCGACTTCATCTTGTCGAGGATGAACTCCATCGCCTCGATCTCGTCCATCGGGTACAGCAGCTTGCGAAGAATCCAGGTCTTTTGCAGGATTTCAGGCTGCAGCAGCAGTTCTTCGCGGCGGGTACCGCTCTTGTTGATCAGGATCGAGGGGTAGACGCGCTTCTCGGCCATGCGGCGGTCGAGGTGGATTTCGCAGTTGCCCGTGCCCTTGAACTCTTCGTAGATCACTTCGTCCATGCGGCTGCCGGTATCGACCAGCGCAGTGCCGATGATGGTCAGCGAGCCGCCTTCTTCGACATTGCGTGCGGCACCGAAGAAGCGCTTCGGGCGTTGCAGCGCATTGGAATCCATGCCGCCAGTCAGCACCTTGCCTGACGATGGCAGCACGTTGTTGTAGGCGCGGGCGAGGCGGGTGATGGAGTCCAGCAAGATCACCACGTCGCGCTTCATTTCGACCAGGCGTTTGGCGCGCTCGATCACCATCTCGGCCACCTGCACGTGGCGGGCGGCGGGTTCGTCGAAAGTCGAGCTGATGACTTCACCGCGCACGGTGCGAACCATTTCGGTCACTTCTTCCGGGCGCTCGTCGACGAGCAGCACGATCAGGTAGACCTCGGGATGGTTGGCCACCAGCGCATGCGCCAGCTGCTGCATCATCACCGTCTTGCCGGTCTTGGGCTGCGCGACCAGCAGGGCGCGCTGGCCTTTGCCGATCGGGGCGATCAAGTCGATGATGCGGCTGGTGACGTTCTCTTCGCTCTTGATGTCGCGTTCGAGCTTGAACTGTTCCTTGGGAAACAGCGGGGTCAAGTTCTCGAACATGATCTTGTGCTTGCTCTCCTCGGGCGTCACGCCGTTGACGCGATCCACCTTGACCAGTGCGAAGTAGCGCTCGCCATCTTTCGGGACGCGAACTTCGCCTTCGATGGCATCGCCGGTGTGCAAGTTGAAGCGTCGGATCTGGCTCGGCGACAGATAGATGTCGTCGGTCGATGCCATGTAGCTCGCATCAGGGGCCCGCAGGAAGCCGAAGCCGTCAGGCAGCACTTCGAGCACGCCATCACCGAAAACCTGCTCGCCGCCCTTGGCGCGCTTCTTCATGATCGCGAACATCAGCTCCTGCTTGCGCATGCGAGCGACGTTCTCGATCTCCAGCTCTTCGCCCATCGTGATGAGGGCAGAGACGTGGAGGGCTTTCAGTTCGGAAAGATGCATGGGCGGTGCCCCTGGTGTGATTCCCAGTTGGCTGACATCAGCCAAGTCTGGTGTTTTGCGGTTGAAGCCACCAGCGACTTAGATAAGCCGAGATGGAAACACGCGTTGCGAGCAGATATGCAAAACGCTGGAGTGGGGGCCGAACCGACGCGCCTCAAAGGGCGTGGTGGCTAAGTCTACGTGCGGTGGCGTGTGGTGGGCCTCATGAGCCCCTATCCATTGCCACCGCGATTGACCTGATTATAGATGACCGTCGAGGAACGCCGTCAACTGGGCTTTCGACAAGGCGCCCACCTTGGTAGCGGCCAGCTGGCCACCCTTGAACAGCATCAGGGTCGGGATGCCGCGGATGCCGAACTTGGCAGGCACGTCGCGGTTCTCGTCCACATTCAGCTTGGCGATTTGCAGGCGGCCGTCGTAATCCTTGGACACTTCGTCCAGAATGGGGGCGATCATCTTGCAAGGGCCGCACCATTCAGCCCAGTAGTCCACCAGGACGGGCTTGCTTGCCTGAAGCACGTCGCTGTCGAACGATGCATCGGTGGTGTGTTTGATCAATTCACTGCTCATTGTCTTGTCCTCTGGCTGATGCTGCTCGTTGCGAGCGGCAAGGCAGAATGATTCTGACACAAAGCCTTCTCCGCCGTTGCCCACGGCACCTCAGGCTCTCTATGGCGTTGATAGCTCGTTTGTCCCTTGAAATACCGCCCACCTGGGGTGACATCGCCGCGCGGTCATCGGCATGGATACAAGCCCGAGGCATCGACCCGCGATCCGCCGTCGTGCTGGTGCCGTTTGCACAGCACCTCACACCTGCCCGCAAGGCTTGGGTGCAACAAGGCGGATGGCAGCCGCGCATCGAGACCTCGCACACGCTGGCCGCTGCGCTCGGGCCAA
Organism: Rhizobacter sp. P2_G4; assembly: GCF_056403575.1. NCBI lineage: Bacteria > Pseudomonadati > Pseudomonadota > Betaproteobacteria > Burkholderiales > Sphaerotilaceae > Rhizobacter > Rhizobacter sp. P2_G4. Next base: position 1,309,284 of record NZ_JBFUFG010000002.1, read on the forward strand.
TACCGCGCGCCGATGATGGGCAACTCACGCTCGACGTCAGCACCGACCGGCTGAATGCGGCGCGTTTGCTCCGTTCGCAATCGTGGGTGCGTAAGGACCTGCTCGCGTTTGACGAGGCGGTGACCGCCGTGGTCGCGACTGCCCATTCGCTGACGAAAGCTGCAGCAGCCATTCGGCCGGATCTGCGAGCCGCCCACTGGCAACAGGGCCGCGAGCAGTTAGGCTCTTCAGGAGGCCCGGGTGCCAGCGAGCGCGCCTTGGCGCGCCTCGCACTCGAGTGGGCTGCGTTGGCTCCGCCCAGACCGACCGACGCGCTGTTTTCGCTGGCGCCCTCGGCCTGGATCGTGATCCAGGCGGGTGGGGAAGACGCCCTCACGCTTCAATTGCTGTCGTCAGCGCCCGAGTCGACAGCCTGTGTCGTGCTGGACTGCGACGCACCCGTTGCCGCATCGCTTGCATCCCATCTTTCGCTCGCCGCCTGCGACGGCTTCGAGCATGAAGCCGAATGTGCTGCAGCCCAGGTGCTAGCGCATTTGCAGCAGGGCGAAACGCCGGTGGCCCTGGTCGCACAGGACCGCGTGCTGGTGCGGCGCGTGCGTGCGCTGCTCGAGCGTCAACAGGTGAGCCTGCTCGACGAGACTGGCTGGAAACTGTCGACCACACGCGCAGCCGCGCAAGTCATGAGCTTGCTGCGTGCCGCCAGTCCCGTCGCATCCACCGATCTCTGGCTGGATTGGCTCAAGGCGGGTGCTTGGCTGGACGCAAGGCGAGCCGTTGTCGATTTGGAAACGGCTTGTCGGCGCGAAGCCTGGAGCCGTGCGACCGCGATTGATGCCATCCGATTGAGCCCGGCTGCGGCCGACCTGCACGCGAACGCGACGGCGGTGTTGCAAGGCTTGGCCCTCGAACGCCGGCAGCCCTTGTCCTTGTGGTTAACCGCGCTTCAAACGGCACTGAAAGACAGCGGCATGTGGGGCGCCTTGACCGCTGACGAGGCCGGCGCGCAAGTCGTGCAGGTGTTGCGGCTGGCGGACCCGCCCGCATGGTCGGGCCAGCAGGCAGCGCAGACCATGATGGCGCTGGACGACTTCAGCGCGTGGGTCGATGGCGCGCTGGAAGACGCTGCTTTCATTCCCGCCGCCCCGCCGGAGCAACCCAGCGTCGTCATCACGCCGCTGACGCGCGTGATGCTCCGGCCGTTCGCGGCCATCGTGTTCCCGGGGTCGGATGACCACCATCTGGGCGCTGCCGCCGCCCCGCAGCCGCTGTTGAACGACGCCCAGGCGCTGGCGCTCGGCGTGCCCACGTCGGCGCAGCGGCGCAACGCCGAGACGCTGGCCTTTGCGCATGCCGTGAGCGCCGCGCCGGTCAGCTTGTTCTACCGGCGCAGCGAAGGTGCTGAGCCTCTGGCGCAAAGCCCTGTCGTTGAACGCTTGGGGCTGCAGCTGCGGCGAGCCGGCCGAGCCTTCACGCCATGGGTCGATCCGCGACACGAGCAGCGCATTTCGCCGACATCCATCGGCATGCCGGCACCCAGCGCTGCCACCTTGCTGCCTGCAAAGCTTTCGGCCAGCGCGTGCGAGGCCTTGCGCGCCTGCCCCTATCGCTTCTACGCGCTGAATCTGCTGCGCCTGCGCGAGGCCGATGAGCTTGATGCCGAGATCGAGAAGCGCGACTACGGTACGTGGTTGCATGCCGTGCTGATGGCGTTTCACGAGCAGCGCACGGGGCCTGATTCGGCCGAGGCGGAATGCGCACAGCTGACGGCGGTTGCGCATCAGCAGAAGGTGGCCTTTGGCCTCGACGACGCAGACTTCCTGCCCTTCGAAGCCGGCTTCGCCGAACTTGCCCCGCGCTACATCGCCTGGGTCCATCAGCGTGACGCGCAAGGCGCGAACTGGTGGCAGGGCGAACTCGATCGCGAGACACAGCCGCCCGAATGGCAAGGCATCACGCTGCACGGCCGCATCGACCGTCTCGACCACGTTCGCGATGACCAGGGTGCAGCCATCGAGCTGATCGACTACAAGACCGGCAGCGCGGGCGCCCTGCGAGACAAGGTGAAACAACCCCTCGAAGACACGCAGCTCGCGTTCTACGTCGCGTTGATGCAGGGCGAAACCAAGGTGCCTTTGCAGGCGATGTACCTTGCGCTCGGCCGCAAGATTGAAACCATCTCGCACCCCGACGTCGAAGCGAGCGCCCAAGCCCTCGTCCAAGGTCTCGCTCACGACCTGGCTCGCATCCGCCAAGGGGCTGGCATGCCGGCCCTGGGTGAAGGGCAGGTTTGCGATTTTTGCGAAGCGCGTGGCCTGTGCCGCCGCGACCACTGGACCACCCGATGACCGCGCCCGCCTACCAGGCCAATGGCCAACCCACGACGCGCGAGGCGTTCTATGCCATCGCCTGCGACCCGCAGCGCAGCGTGGTCGTCGAGGCCTGCGCCGGCGCAGGCAAGACCTGGATGCTGGTGTCACGAATCATGCGGGCCTTGCTCGACGGCGCCAAGCCTCACGAGATCCTGGCCATCACCTTCACACGCAAGGCCGCGGGCGAGATGCGCGAGCGCCTGAACGACTGGCTGCGCGAATTCGCCTCGCCTCACATGAGCGACGAGCAGCGTGCACGTGAGCTGGTGATGCGCGGTGTGGCGCCCGCACAGGCGCAGGCACTGGCGCCCGCGCTGGCCGGCTTGTACGAAAGCATGCTGGCCATCGGGCGCAGTGTCGAGATCCGCACCTTCCATGCGTGGTTCTCGCAACTGCTGCGTGCCGCGCCGCTTGATCTGCTGGCCGAGCTGGGCCTCGCGCCCGGCATGGAGCTGATGGAAGAGCTCGACGACCACAGCGCCGCCGTGTTCCGCCGCTTCCACGCTGCCATCCTTGCCGATGAGGGGCTGCGTGCCGACCACGCTGCCCTGGTGCAGCGCCGTGGCCGCGACCAGGTGCGCGCGTGGTTCGATGCCGCGCTCCAAAAGCGCGTTGAGCTGGAGTTGGCTGACGAGGCGGGTGTGCTCGAATCCAGCGTGCCGCCGCCCGCATCTTTGGGCGCCCCCACCGACGTGCTGCATGGCGCGCCATGGCGCGAGACGCTGCGCGAACTGGCGATCGCCCTGGCACTCGGTGGCCTGAAAGCACAAGACGCGGCGACCGGTCTCGTCATGGCGCTGGCCCACACCGATTCGCAGGCAATCTATGCTGAGGTGCGCGACGCCTTGTTCACCAAGGCGAGCACGCCACGCAAGCTCGGCAACGTGCCGAATCTCGCATCGGTGCAGACCGAAATCGACGCCATCGCCGCGCTGCTGCAGCAGCACGAGGCCCACGTCGAGCACTTGCAGCTCGTTCGCCTGTCGCGCGTGCTGCTCGGCGAACTGGCCGCCTACAAGCGCGCACGCGGCCTCGCTGACATGGCCGACCTGGAGCGCTGCGCGCTGGCCTTGTTGCGCGATGCCACACTGTCTGGCTGGGTGCAGGAGCGGCTGGACACGCGCATCCGCCATGTGCTGATCGATGAGTTTCAGGACACGAGCCCGCTGCAGTGGCACGCGTTGCACAGCTGGCTGTCGGCTTACGTCGGCGCCGGGGGCGGGCAGAGTGGTCAGCGCCCGCCTGGCGTCTTCATCGTCGGCGACCCCAAGCAGAGCATTTACCGCTTCCGCCGCGCCGAGCCCCGCGTGTTTGCTGCAGCACGGCAGTTCGTCAGTGAAGGCTTGGGTGGCGCCTGGCTGGCCTGCGATCACACGCGGCGCAACGCGCCCGAGGTGCTCGCAGCCATCAACCAGGTGTTCAGCACCGCCACGCAACAAGGCGACTACAGCGACTTTCGCGCCCACACCACCGAACTCGGCCCGGTGAAAGGCGCCGGCGTGCTGGCCTTGCCGCCGGTGCTGCGGCCGCCCAAGGCGGTGAAGGGTGAAGACCCGGCTCCGGCCGAATGGCGCGACAGCCTCGCCGTGCCGCGCCACGAGCCGGAGGAGTTGCTGCGCGAGCAAGAGGCGCGCTGGGTGGCGCAGGCGGTTCACGAGCTGATGCAGACCGGCCAGGCGCGCCCGAGCGAGATGTTCGTGCTGTGCCGTAAGCGAGCATCGCTGCGCCTCGTCGCTCAGGCGCTGCAGGCCCTGCACGTGCCGTTTGCAGCCGCCGAAGACTTCGCGCTGATGTCGGCCCCCGAAGTGCGCGATCTGGTGGCCGTGCTCGACGTGCTGGCGTCAACCTCGCATCGCCTGTCGCTCGCACACGCCTTGCGAAGCCCCTTGTTCGGCGCCAGTGACGGCGACTTGGTGGCCTTGGCGCTCGCGGCCGGGCGCAGTGGCGACTGGTGGGCCGCGCTGACGCAAACCGACCACGCCGATCGCCCGGCCTTGCAGCGTGCGAGCACGCTGCTCCTCGCGTGGCAAGAGGCGGCCCACCAACTGCCGCCGCACGACCTGCTCGACCGCATCGTCTTCGAAGGCCAGTACCGCGAGCGCGTGGTCGCGGTGGTGCCCGCCGAGCGCAGGCTGGCCGCACTAGACGCCATCGCCGCGCTGCTGAGCCAGGCGCTGATGCTCGACGGCGCGCGTTACGCCACGCCGTACAACTTCGTGCGCGCGCTCAAGCGCCGCGCGATCAAGGTGTCGGCTCCGGTCCAGCCCGATGCAGTCCAACTGCTCACGGTGCACGGTGCCAAGGGCCTGGAGGCCAAGGTCGTGTTCGTGATGGATGCGCAGCCCGAAGCCAGCAACCCCGACACCGCCACCTTGCTGGTTGACTGGCCGGTCGAGTCAGATCGGCCGGCGCGTTGCGCTTTCATCTACTCCGAGAGCCGCTGCCCTCCATCGCTGCAGGGCTTGCTGGAGCAGGAGCTGGTGGCGCGCCAGCGCGAAGAGCTCAATGGCCTCTACGTGGCGATGACGCGGGCGCGCGAGCGGCTGGTGTTCAGCCGCACCGAGCCGCACCGGGCCGCGCCGTCGTGGTGGGAGCGCGTGCAGGGGCTGGTGCAGGCGTGGGAACCTGCGGCGGTGCATCAAGCTCGGCATGCCGACGCAAGTGGGGCGATCGTCATGCCGGCCTTGCCGACGTGGACACCCGAACCGGTGACGCCACGCCCACCGCGCGAGGCCGACAGTGAGGTCTCTCGCCTGGGCCAGGCCGTTCACCGCGTACTGGAATGGGCCAGTGCACCGGCCGCGCCGTCGGCGGACATCGATCAACTGGCCGCTGCCGCAGCAGGGGAATTCGCCGTCACTGCAGCCGAAGTGGCGCGCGTCGCCGGCACCATCTGGCGCAGTCCGGCTTGCCGGCCTTTCTTCGCGGGCCAAGGCCTGCTGTGGGCCGGCAACGAGGTGCCTGTGGCCGATGCCGGCGAACTGCTGCGCATCGACCGCCTGGTGCACCTGGCGCAGGACGATCAGCCCGTCTGGTGGGTGCTCGACTACAAGCTTGCGCTGCAACCGCAGGCACAGGCCGAGTACCGCGAGCAGATGCTGCGCTACCGCAAGGCGGTGATGGCCTTGCAGCCCGGCGAGCCGGTTCGCTGTGCGCTGATCAACGGGCTGGGGCAGGTGATCGAGGTCGGGTGAGCTTGGGGTAAGGGCGGGTTGATCCTCTTGAATGCGGGCCTCGAAAGCGCACACTGGAACTGACCGAATAAGGCCGTCTTTTCGAGCCTGATCCGCGCATTGCGTCACGCCGTGGAGTCGTCCAATCGGTGAGCGCCGCGACCTTTGCGCGGCTGTGCCCACGCGCCTCCATGCTTGAACCTGATCGCACTGCCGCCAAGCCCAACCCGACCAGAATGTTCGGTCGCTTCGAGCTGCGCCAATTGCTGGGCAAAAGCGATCGAACGATGGCGTGGCTGGCGTTCGACCCGCGCTCGGCGCAAGAACTGATCCTCACCTTGCCCCGTGTGCAGCCGGTCAATGCCGAGGCGGTGGAACGCTGGCTTGCCGACGCCCGGCACGCAGCACGCCTCAACCACCCAAACCTGGCCCATGTCGTCGAAGTCGGCGTGCAGGACCACTGGCCCTGCATCGCCGTCGACCGCGCCCTCGGCCTCACGCTCGGCGAACGCCTGGCCGCTCAGCGCCAATTGCCACCCGAAGAAGCGGTGGGTTGGCTTATCCAATTGCTAGAGGGGCTGGCCTTCGTCCACGATGCCGGCTTGTCCCACGGCGACCTTCAGTTGCACCAGGTGCTGGTGAGCGAGCAGGGCACGGTGCGACTGATGGCCGTCGGCGCCAGCCCCAGTGCAGCGGCTCATGCCGAGCCGACCAACGACCGGGCGATGCCGCTCGACCCCAACCGCCTTCGCCATGCCCGCCAGGCCGGCGTGCGCGACGTGCTTGCCGCCGGCATCCTGCTGCACCAGATGCTGGGTGGCACGCCGGTGCTCGACGAGCCCGACACTGGCCGCGTGATCGACCGCCTGCCGCCGCAAGGCCGCGAGCTGGTTCGCCTGCCGTGGACCACGCCGCAGCCGGTGCCCGAAGCGTTGCGCGCCATCGCCAACCGCACCACCACCTCACAAGAGCGCCAGCGCTATCACAACGCCAGAACCTTGCTGGCCGCACTCAACGGCTGGCGAGAAACTGCAGCGCAAGACAACGGCGGCGCACTCGCCTTGCTGATCGACCGCCTGCGCACCGTGGGCCACCTGCCTGCCGCCCCCGGTGTGGGTGCGCGAGTCGCGCGGCTGGCCGTGGCCGAGGGCCAGCGCACCGACGAGATGGCAGAGCAGATCCTGCAGGACATGGGGCTCAGCTTCGAGCTCTTGCGCACGGTGAATTCGGCGCAGGTGCAGGGCACCCAGATAGCAGGCAACGGGCCGGTTCTCACGATCCGCCGCGCCGTTGCACTCGTGGGGCTGAAGGGCGTGCGCCAGGCGGCGGCGTCTTTGCGCGCTTGGCCTGGCCCGTTGTCCGAACTACATGCGACCGCCTTGCAGCGCCTGATGGAGCGGGTGCGCCTGGCGGGCCATGCCGCACAGGCTTTGCGGCCTGCCGGCTACGACCCGGAGGTCGTTTACCTTATCGCCATCCTGCAGAACCTCGGGCGCCTGATGGTGCAGTACCACTTCCCTGAAGAGGCCGAGCAGATCCGCCAGCTGATGCAGAGCCAGCCGGCAGCACAACCCGGCGAACCCGAGCTGGCCGGCATGACCGAAGAGGCGGCCGCTTTTGCCGTGCTGGGTGTCGACATCGAATCGCTGGGAGCTGCCGTTGCCAAGCACTGGGGCCTCACCGACGAGGTGCTGCACATGGTGCGCCGCTTGCCGGTCAACCACCCCGTGCGCGTGGCCGACAGTGACGGCGACATGCTGCGCATTGCCGCCAGCGCGGCCAACGAAGCGGTCGACGTGATCACCCAGCTGCCACCGACCCGTGTTGCTGCGGGTCTGGCGCATGTGGCGCAGCGCTATGCGCGCTCCCTGTCGATCACCGTCAAGGACATCAGCGAAGGGCTGCAGGCTGCGCGCGGCAGCTTGCAAAACAATGCGCCGGCGCGCGTTCCGCAGCCACCGGCCCGTGAAGACGTGGCGCAGGGAGAACCCGGCACCACCGAGTTCTCGGCCTTGCTCGCTTCACGCAACCGCTGAGGTCGACAAACCGCCATGCCATCGGCATCCGTCGACACCCTGGGTCGTTTCGAGCTGCGCAGAAAACTCGGCGAAGGCGCACAGGCCACCGTGTGGCTGGCATTCGACCCCCGCCTCGAGCGAGAGGTGGCCGTCAAGCTGATGCGTGTGGGCGCCAATGCGCTGGCGGTCGACCAGTGGCTGCAAGAGGCGCGTAGCGTGAGCCGCCTTAACCACCCGCACATCGTGCCGGTGTTCGAGGCCGACGTGCACAACCAGCAGCCCTACCTGGTGTTCGAGTACGTGCCCGGCCCCACGCTCACGGCGCACTTGCGCGCTCGTGGCGCCATGCCGGCGCGCGAGGCAGTCGAGATGATGGTTGGCGTGCTGGATGCACTGCAGGTGGCGCACGCTGCCGGTGTGGTGCACCGCGACCTGAAGCCCTCGAACATCCTCGTCGACGGCAGTGGCCGCGCGCGCGTGATGGACTTCGGCATTGCCGCGCGGGTGAACGACCAGGCCAGCCAGCAGCAGGTGGTCGGCACGCCCGGCTACATGTCGCCCGAGGCCACGCATGGCATGAAGCCGTCGCCAGGGATGGACGTGTTCGCGGCCGGCATGGTGCTCGCCGAGATGCTCTCGGGCAGGCAGCTCCTCGCCGAGAAAGACCCGTACCGCGCGATGTACCGCGTGGCGCACGAGGACCTCGCGTTGCCGGCGGGCATGGCGCCCGAAGTCGATGACGCCTTGAGCGCCATCGTGCTTCGCAGCCTGGCGAGGGACACGTCCAAGCGCCATGCGAGCGCTGCCGAGTTGCGCGACGCGCTGCAGCAATGGCTTGCGCCCGCCGTGGTCGAGGCGGCAGCGGGAAGCAGCAGCGGCACGCTTGAGTTCCTGCTGCGCCGCATGCGGCATAAGACCGACTTCCCGGCGCTGTCAGATTCGGTGGGGCGCATCCAGCGTGTCGCGAATTCCGAGAACGAAAGCCTTGCCAGTTTGTCAGGCGAGATCCTGAAAGACGTGGCGCTGACCAACAAGCTCCTGCGCATGGTCAACACCGCGCGCTACAGCCATGCGGGCGGCGGCAGCATCAGCACGGTCTCGCGGGCCGTGGCGCTGATCGGCTTTGCCGGCATCCGCAACATGGCCTTGAGCCTGGTGCTGCTGGAGCACATGCACGACAAGGCGCACGCCAACCTGCTGAAGGAAGAGTTCCTGCGTTCGCTGATGGCCGGCTCGCTGGCGAGCGAACTGTTCGGCGCCGAACGCGAAGGCGAAGAAGCCTTCATCGGTGCGATGTTCCAGAACCTCGGGCGCTTGCTGACCGAGTTTTACTTTCCCGAAGAAGCACGCCAGGTGCGCAGCCTAGTCGCGGCCGCCATCGCCAAGGTACCGGCAACCGCGCGCAACACGAACCACGAGCACGCTGTGTCGATCTCCGTGCTGGGGCTGAGTTTCGAAGAACTGGGCCTCGGCGTGGCCAAGACCTGGGGCCTCCCTGACGGCCTGCAGCGCTGCATGCGCAAACCTACTGGCGATCCACCGAACCGCCTCTGCGACAAGGCCGATCGCGCCCTGTGGGTCGCCGTCGCAGCCAACGAGGTGACCGACGCGCTGATGAAGGCCGAGCCCGGCCGTGCGAGCGCTGCCGTGGCGGCCGTCGCCGAGCGCTACACCAAGTCGCTCGGCATCACCGCACGAGACATGCAGGCCGCTGCCGTGCTGGCGCAGCAGCGCTTGAGTGAACTGGCGCAGGCCATGAACCTGCACGCGCAGCCCGGCTCGCCGATGCAACGCCTGCTGGTTCAGCCCGGCAACGGCACGGCCGCCCACGTCGAGCACGACAGCCTGACCGAGCATGCGCTGCACGCGACGATGCCGGTGCCCCGCGATCCCGAGCCCACCGGCGAAGCCTTCGATCACCAGGCCGCCATCAACATGCTGGCCGCGGGCATCCAGGACATCACCAACACGATGGTCGAGGACTTCAAGCTCAACGAAGTGCTGCGCATGATCCTCGAGACCATGCTGCGAGCGCTGGCCTTTCGCCGCATCATCTTCTGCCTACGCGACCCGAAGACCGAGTCGCTGACAGGCCGCTTCGGGCTCGGTGACGGTGCGGAACTGCTGTCGCCGAAGTTCAAGGTGCCGCTGAAGCCTGCAGCCGGCGCGCCCGTCGATCTGTTCGCGGCCGTCTGCACCAAGGGCGCGGACACCTTGATTGCAGATGCCACGGTCGCGCAGATCGCCGGCCGGCTGCCGGCCTGGTACCGGCAGGCCGTCAACGCACCGGCCTTCTTGCTGTTGCCCTTGATGATGAAGGGCGCGCCGTTCGCATTGATCTATGCCGACAAGGCCCAGCCCGGCGCCATCGAGTTGGCTGAGAAGGAACTTTCGCTCTTGCGGACTTTGCGCAACCAGGCCGTGATGGCGTTCAAGCAGGCCAGTTGATCAGCGAAGGCGCCGCAGCGCGCCTCTCAGACGAGCGGGCGGGGCGCGGGCTTGCCGTCGCCGTAGAGGTCGGCGGTACGTGCGAGGGCCTTGCCGTCTTTCATGAACAGCAGCCCGTTCTCGATGTGATGCAGGCCACGGCGCTCGAGCTTGCGCAGCGTCTTGTTGGTGTGCACCAGCGACAGACCCAGCGCGTCGGCGATGTGCTGCTGCGTCAGCGGGAACGGCACGCCGCCTTCGCCGCCATCAGGCAGCATGGCGGCCGAGCGCTTGAACAGCACGATCAGCAAGGCGGCGATGCGCTCTTCAGCGTTGCGCCGGCCGACGGACAGCAGGCTGTCGTCGACCACCGACTGCTCCTGCGCGGTGAGCCAGGTGAGGTTGAACCCCATCGCAGGCTGGCTGCGGTGGAGTTCCCACAAGGCGTCGCGCGAGAACACGCACAGTTGCACGTCGCTCAGCGCCTGCACGCCGTGCGACAGCGCTTCGGACATCTTCTGCTGAACGCCGATGAAGTCGCCGGGCAGTAGGAAGTTGAGGATCTGCCGGCGCCCGTCCGTCAGCGTCTTGAAGCGGAAGGCCCAGCCGGCCCACAGCGTGTAGAGCAGGGCGTCCGACTGGCCCTCGTGGATGATGGCCTGTCCGGCCGCCACGTTGATCTGGCCGCGCTTGAGCGACTGAATCAACGCCAGTTGCTCGGGCGAATGGGGAATGAACAGGTCGAGCGTTCGCAGCGGGCAGTCTTTGCAGGCCACGGGAGTCATGCTTCTCCCTCCTTGGGGGTCACCGATGGGGCGCAAGTATGTGCGATCTGTGTAGGGCTGACGTTATGTCATTAGACACAGTGGATCGCCCAAGCACGGGCTAGATTCTGTGGCTTCGCGGCCGAACCACTCTCCCATCCATGTCGACTGGCGATCCTGTTTCTTCCGTTCTGTGGCTCAGCCGGCTCTGTCCGGCGTCCGACTTGAGTGTCGTGAAACAGATATGGCATGCCACTCGCCTGCGCAACGAGAGCCTGGGTCTCACCGGGGCGATGATCTTCGACGGCGAGCGATTCTGCGAGTTCCTCGAAGGCCACGTGCATGACATATCTGCCGTGCACCGGGACGTCGAGTTCGACCCTCAACACCTCGACCTTCGCGTGCTTCACGTGTCGCTGGAGACGGCGCCACGTCGGCTGGGCGGGTGGCGCACGGGTTATTGCGAGAGCTACGAGTTCGATGTCTTCACTGGGGAAGACGGCTTGCAGGGCGATGCAGCGGTGTCCGCGTTCATCGCCATGCTCCCGCGCTGCAGCCTGTCGCCTTAGCCCCTTCCGCGCGCCAGGATTCGGTCAGACGCTTCCTACCCGTTGCGGGCTCCTGATCCGACCGCGTCTCGCGCGCGGCACCGGTGGTGACTGCCACCCGCTGAGCCTATCGTTGCGTTCCACGTTTACTCCAACAGGAGACGATCATGGGATCAACGAAGCCAGACACCCCCTCCAAATCCGACAGCAAGGTTCAAGGCGAAGGCGACTACGAAGCTGCCCGCCGTTATGACGAGGCTGCACGCGGTTTTGCACAGTCCGGAAAGGTAGAGCCTGCTGCGCGCAAGGCTGCGCCGCGCGACGCTCAAGAAGCCAAGGAGATCGAAAAGGCCGAGGACATCGGCAAGTCACGCAGCAAGGGCGAAGACCCCGGAGACGCCCGGTGAGCGGACGGCCTCCGGGCGAGACGCGTTCGGCAACGGCAACCGGGGCCAAACCCCGCTTGCCACACGAGCACGACGAATCTTCAGACAGCCAGACCAGCCACGTGCGTCCTGTCATCAAGCAAGCCCATGACGATGTCGCCTCCGGCAAGGTCAGTACGGATCGCGATGCGCCGATGCAGGACACCTACGAACGTCAAAAAGACGGTTCCGCCACTGGCAATGACACCATCAAGAACACCGGTAAAAGAAAAGGCGAGAGCACGTGAGCGCCCAACTTACTGAAACAGACAACGACCGCCATCAACACACCGCCAGATACCTCATCCTGCTGAAGGACGAAACGGCTCAACGGGCCCTGCTGTTCGGCGGTGACCATCGTTACCTCACCGAACTGATCGACGACGATGGATTGGTGCTCGAGAACCTGATCCGCTTCGGCACGGCCTGCTTGCCACCGGGAGATCTGGTGCTCGATGCCGTGATCTCCCAGGCGGCAGCGCAGCCCATCAACATGCGATGCTTTGCGCTTGGCTGAGCCCAGCCGCCACCGCCAAGAATCTGCATGACCCGCTATCTCATTGCTTACCTCGCCGTTGCTGTCGCGCTCGTCGCGCTCGACATGCTGTGGCTGCGGGGCATCGCCACCGACTGGTACCAGCAAGGCATCGGCCATCTGATGGCGCCGCAAGCCAAGCTCACCGCGGCTGCGCTGTTCTACCTCTTGTACCCGGTCGGCCTGATCATCTTCGCGGTGTCGCCAAGTCTGCTGAGTCCTTGGTGGAAGGCTGCGGGCTTGGGTGCCATGTTCGGTTTCTTTGCGTACGCCACCTATGACCTCAGCAACCTCGCCACCTTGAAAGACTGGCCGCTGGGCCTGTCGGTGATCGACATGGCATGGGGCAGCGTGGTGAGCGGTGTCTCCGCCGTGGCGGGACGCGCGGCAGCCAATGCGTTTTGAACGCTGGCTGCGGCAAGAGGGATTGGGGTTGACGAGCCTTACCCCCGGCACTGGTTGCAACGCTTAGGGCTGCTTGGTTCCCCACCTGACCCGGTTGGGCGCGCTTCCATGCGGGGAGGCCCGTCAACGCGGATTGTAGGTGACGGATTCGATCAGTCCGTCGCGCGGGGTCATCGGAAATTCAGCGCAGCTGCAGTGCGTCGTCACCGAACTCGATGCCTAGCGGCTCGATGATCAGCTTCTTCGGGCCGGCTTCAACGCGGCCTGCCACGAGGGCCTTGATGCCTTGCGCTTCGGCCACGGCGACCGTGCGCTCTGCATCTTCGGCTTTCACGAACAGAGCAAAGCCGGCGCCCATATTGAGCGTGCTGTAGGCCTCTTGGTCGTCTTGCCTGGCGTGCTGCTGGATGAACTTCAGCACAGGCGTCACCTCGGGCACGGTGTGGATGCGGTAGGTGTGTGTGGCGGGGTGGCGCAGTAGTTTGCGCCAGCCGTGGCCGGTGATGTTGGCGCAGTAGCGCGGCATGATGCCGGCCTTGTAGAGCGCCTCGGTGACCGGCGAATACAGCACGGTGGGGGCGAGCAGCGCATCGCCATAGCTCAACCCCGGCTGTACTTCCGTCAGGTAGCCCTGCGGCAGGCGCTCGACGAGCTTGCGCGCGAGGCTCAGCCCGTTGGCGTGGATGCCACTGGAGGCCAGCAGCACGATGGCGTCGCCCGGTGCCAGTTGGTCACCGACCGACAGGCGCTCCTTCGGGTTGATGAGGCCAGTGCAGCTGGCTGCGAGGTCGATGCGGCCGTCAGCCACGATGCCGGCAAGCGCCGGGGTTTCGCCGCCGCCCCAGGCCACGCTGCAGACGTCGCAGGCGCGTTTCCAGCCCGCCACCAGGGCCTGCGCACGCTGCGCGTCGGAGAACCAGTCGGACCCGCCCGCGGCCCAATAGGCCTGCACCACCAGCGGCGTGGCGCCCACGGTGATGAGGTCATTGATGGCCATCGCGATGGTGTCTTGCGCAATGCTGTCGTAGTAGCTCTTGCCGGTGAGCGCCTTCATCTCGTCCGCCACCAACGACTTGGAGCCGAGGCACTCGACGATGGAGGCGATATAGAACGGGCCCACGTCGACCACGTAGGCCGATTCGCCGCGCGAGGCTTCGACCTCGCTGAAACCATGCGCCGACAGGTGCGTGCCGGTCTGCTTGGCGGCGCGCTGGGCTGCCACTTTCAGCGGATCGATCAGGTCGTAGTTGACGCCGGCCTGTTCGTAGCTGAGGGTGCTGTGCTTGTCTGGCGTGGGGTTCATCGAGAAAGGGGCCGTGAGGGAGGGCCAAGCGTGCAAAAGCGGGATTATCCGGCAGTCGCTCGGTGCCGACTTATAGAATCGCCGGATGTCTTACCTCGTGCTGGCCCGCAAGTACCGATCTCGCGACTTCGAAGCGCTGGTCGGCCAGGAGCATGTGGTCAAAGCGCTGACGAATGCACTGACGCAGCAGCGCCTGCACCATGCCTACCTGTTCACCGGCACGCGCGGCGTGGGCAAGACCTCGGTCTCACGCATTCTCGCCAAGGCGCTCAACTGCACCGGGCCCGATGGCGCCGGCGGCATCACCGCCCAACCCTGCGGCGTGTGCGATGCCTGCCGCGACATCGACAGCGGCCGCTTCGTCGACTACGTAGAACTCGATGCCGCCTCCAACCGCGGCGTGGAAGAAATCTCTCAACTGCTCGACCAGGCCGTCTACAAGCCGGTGGTGGGCCGCTTCAAGGTCTACCTGATCGACGAAGTGCACATGCTGTCCAACACCGCGTTCAACGCGATGTTGAAGACACTGGAAGAGCCGCCCGAGTACCTGAAGTTCGTGCTGGCGACGACCGACCCGCAAAAGGTGCCGCCCACGGTGCTCTCCCGCTGCCTGCAATTCAACCTGCGGCCGATGGCGCCGCAGACCGTGCAGGAGCACCTGGCCACTGTGCTTGCCGCCGAGAAGATCGACGCCGAGCCCGGCGCATTGCGTTTGCTGGCGCGTGCGGCGCGTGGCTCGATGCGCGATGCCTTGTCGCTCACCGATCAGGCAATCGCCTTTGGTGCCGGCAGCTTGTCCGAGGCCGGTGTGCGGCAAATGCTCGGCGCCGTCGACCGCAGCCATGCGGTGCGCTTGGTCGAGGCGCTGGCGGCCGGGCAGGGCGCCGAGGTCATTGCTGCTGTCGACGGCTTGAGAAGCCTGGGCCTCTCGGCCACCGGCACGCTGGAAGAGATGGTCGCGCTGCTGCAGCAGATGGCCGTGTTGCAGGCCGTGCCCGATGCGCTCGACGAGAGCGACCCCGACGCACCCACGGCTGCGCGTCTGGCTGGTTTGCTGGCGCCCGACGAGACACAGTTCCTGTACAGCATCGTGCTGCATGGTCGTGCAGAGCTGGGCTTGGCGCCCGATGAATACAGCGGCCTCGTGATGGTGCTGCTGCGCATGCTGGCGTTCCGGCCGGGGGGCGTGGCCACCGCTCCCCAGCGCAGCATGCCGACGACGAGCGCGAAGCCCGCCGCTGCAGCGCCGGTGCTGAGCCGGCCGGCTGCCGCACCCGCAGCCCCGGCTGTGCCGGCTGTGCCGGCTCGGCCGGCCGTGGTTGCTTCAGCGCCGGTCGCTCGCGCGAGCGCGCCGGCCAGCGAGCCGCCGCCCTGGCTCGACGATGAGCCGCCGTATGAAGGCGAGGTGCTCGCCGCGGAGGTGTTGGTCCGTGAGCCCGAGCCGCAGAAGATGCAGAGGCCGCCGGCTCCGGTCCCCGCAGCCGCCGCGACCTGGGTGCCCACGCCGCTCGGCGACCGTTGGGCGGAAGTGGTGAGCCAGATGAACGAGGCCGCAAGCATTTCGGCCCTGGTGCGCGAACTCGCGATGCAGGCGCAGTGCGTGGCCATCGAAGAACAGGCGCAGCCGGCCGTGTGGCGCCTGCGCGTGGAACGCGAAACGCTGCGCACCCCGGCGCAACGCGACAAGCTGCAGGCCGCGTTGTCCGAGTTGTTGAAGCAGCCGGTGCAGCTGGAGCTGGAGGCTGGTGTAGCCAGCGACACGCCGGCGCAACGTGCCGGTGCCGAGCGTGCACGCCGCCAGAACGAAGCCGAACAGATCATTCACAACGACCCGCTGGTGCAGGCCTTGATGCAGCAGTTCAAGACGGCGCGCATCGTGCCCGGCTCGGTCAAATTTCATTGATTCGCAGGAGAAACTTTCATGATGAAGAACCAACTCGCCGGCCTGATGAAGCAGGCCCAGGCGATGCAGGACAACCTGAAGAAGGCGCAGGACGAACTCGCCAACATCGAGGTCGAAGGCCAATCGGGTGCCGGCCTGGTGAAGGTGACGATGACCTGCAAGCACGACGTGAAGCGCGTGGCCATCGACCCGAGCTTGCTCGCCGATGACAAGGACATGCTCGAAGACCTGGTGGCCGCCGCGTTCAACGACGGCATTCGCCGTGCCGAAGAGGTGTCGCAAGAGAAGATGGGCAAGCTGACTGCCGGCATGCCTTTGCCCCCGGGCATGAAGTTCCCGTTCTGATTTGTGAAGGCGTTGGTCTGCCGAGCGGGTGGTGGTGAGCGAGCGTGTAGGCAGCTTCGTGTCTGAACCCGCTCTAGACGCACTGATCGAAGCCCTGCGCCGCCTGCCCGGTGTGGGCCAGAAGTCGGCGCAGCGCATGGCCTTTCATCTGCTGCAGCACGATCGCGAAGGGGCGAGGCGCATCGCCGCGTCGTTGCAGGGTGCGGTCGACAACATCCGCCACTGCGAGCAGTGCCACACCTTCACCGAAGCGCCGGTCTGCCACACCTGCCTCGATGAAACGCGCGACCGGCGGCTGCTCTGCGTGGTCGAGACGCCCGCCGACCAGGCCGCGATGGAGCGCACCGGCAGCTACCGCGGGCTGTATTTCGTGTTGATGGGCCACCTGAGCCCGCTCGATGGTCGAGGCCCGCGCGACATCGGTTTGCAGCAGCTGCTCGACCGTGCGTCCGACGGCGAGGTCGCCGAAGTTATTGTCGCCACCAACTTCACGGCCGAAGGCGAGGCCACCGCGCATGTGCTGGCCGAAACGCTGAAATCGCGCGACGTACGCGTCACGCGACTGGCGCGTGGGGTGCCGATCGGCAGCGAGCTGGAGTACGTGGACCTGGGCACCATCGCCCACGCGCTGGTCGACCGGCGCTGAGCTTCAGCGCTTGCGGGCAGCCGCCTTGCGCTTGACGGGCTTCTTGGCCTTGCTGCTGCGTACCGAAGGCTGCTTCTGCGCGACGAACACGACGACGCTTTGGCCGGCCGCAAAGCTTGCGCCGACGGCAACCTTGTTCCACTGCGCCACCTGCGCCGCGCTCACGCGGTAGCGCTTGGCGACCGTCGCCACCGTTTCGCCCCTGCCGGCGCGGTAGGTCACTCTTCTCGGCGGCAAGGATTCTGGGACGAGCGCCATGTTGGCGTTGTCTGCCACGTGCAGGGACACGTCTTTCAGCAGGTTCTGCCCGCGTGGCACCAGCAGCGTGGAGCCAGCCCGCACCAGCATGTGCGGCGGGATCTTGTTGACCTCGCGCAGCTCGGCCTCGCTCATGCCGACCTGCTTGGCCGCTTCGCTCGGCTTCAGCGTGCGCGGAGCGACCCAGGCCGTCCAGGTGGCGAACGGACCCATGTGGGCTGCCGCATTGCGCACGAACAGGCTGGCGTTGTCGTAGGGCAGCAGCAGCTGCGGCGTGCCGGCGGCCAGGATCACCGGCCGGTTCATCTGCGGGTTGAGTGTGTAGAACTCGTCTCGGGTGATCTCGGCGAGGCGAATGGCCACGGCCACGTCGATGTCACGCTCGATCGGCACGCTCAGGAAGTAAGGGTGATTGGCCAGCGCCGGCAGGGCGATCGAGAACGCCTCGGGCCTGAGCACCATGTTCTTCACGGCCTGCAACTTCGGCACGTAATAGGCCGTCTCGTTCGGCATGCGCAAGCTGAGGTAGTCGGTGGGCAAGCCCTTCTTCTGGTTGCGCGCGACGGCGCGCTGCACATTGCCTTCGCCCCAGTTGTAGGCGGCCAGCGCGAGGTGCCAGTCGCCGAACATCTCGTGCAGCTTGGCCAGGTAGTCGAGTGCGGCACGAGTGGACGCGAGCACGTCGCGCCGGTCATCGCGAAACACGTTCTGGCGCAGCTCGAAGTGCTTGCCGGTGGCCGGCATGAACTGCCACATGCCCGAGGCCTTGGCCGACGACACGGCCTGCGGGTTGAAGGCGCTCTCGATGAAAGGCAGCAGCGCCAGCTCAGTGGGCATGCCGCGCCGCTGCACTTCTTCGACGATGTGGAAGAGGTAGCGGCTGCCGCGTTCCGTCATGCGCTGCACGTAGTCGGGCCGCGTCGAATACCACTGCTCGCCGGTGCGCACCAATGGCGTATCGAGGTCGGGCATGGCGAAGCCACGGCGCAGGCGTTCCCACAGGTCGATGGCGGCAACCTGGGAGTTGAGATCGACCGGTTCTTCGGGCCGCAAGGGGTCGACCGGCGCGGCAGCGACGGGTGCTTCCATCGGGGCCGAAGCAGCTGCATCTGGCGCCGATGCGCTGAACGCGGGAGCCGACGCTGCGGCTGGTGGGAGATTTGCCTCGGCAATGACAGCCGGAAGGTTTGCGCTCTGGTCCGGTGGCTCGACGAGGGTGGTGCAAGCGCCCAGCAACAGGCTGAGCACCCATGCAGCGGCGAGCCGCACGATAGGAGAAGGGGTCATCTGAAGTTGTTTTTCCATTGGCGAAGCGCGGCCAGCACGTCGGTTTCGTTGTCGCTGGCGGCGCCTTGCGCCCGGGCGGCTTGCACCACCTCGGGTTGATGGCAACGCATGAAGGGGTTGATGCGCCGCTCGCGCGCAATGGAGCTGGGTAGCGTGGCTTCGCCTTGGGCCCGAAGGGCTTCGCAATGGGCGGTGTAAGCCAGCAGGTCGTCGTTGCGCGGCTCGACGGCACGCGCGAACTTTAGGTTGGACAAGGTGTATTCGTGGGCACAGCACACGCGCGTGCTGCCCGGCAGTGCAGCCAGGTGAGAGAGCGACGCATGCATTTGCGCAGGCGTGCCTTCGAAGAGCCGGCCGCAGCCGCCCGAGAACAAGGTGTCGCCGCAGAAGAGGATGGGCGCTTCACCGTCAAGCGGCGCGTGGAAGTAGGCGATGTGGCCGGCCGTGTGGCCGGGCACGTCGATCACGTCGAATCGGCAGCCCAGCAGTTCAACGTGGTCGCCGCCGTTCAGCGGCGTGCAGGGTTGGGGAATGTCTTCACGTGCCGGCCCGAAGACGGGGCCTTGCAGGCGGGGGCGCAAGGCTGAAAGACCGCCGACATGATCGGCGTGATGGTGGGTCACTAGAATCCCTGCGAGCACCAGGCCTTGCGCATCGAGCGCTTGCTCCACCGGTGCCGATTCCCCCGGATCGACGACGAGTGCCTGCCGGCCATCGTGAAGCATCCAGATGTAGTTGTCGGTGAAGGCAGGCAGTGCAACGAGGTTCATGGCGCAATTCGGCGGGATTATAGGTTTGGCCCCCTGGCTGAAAACGCCGCCCGGCCGCTACCTTCTGGCTTGGGAGCAAGCGCAGTTGGACCGGTGCGTGGCCGACATGTTCGGCTTCCACGCACTGCAGCTGGGCTTGCCCGAACTCGACGCTCTGCGTGCCAACCGCATGCCGCATCGCTGGTTGGCGGTGGATCAACAGGCTCCGGCGATGGACTCGATGCCAGCGCCCGAAGTTCCCAGCGATTCGGACTCCACCTTGCCCGCGCCAACCACGCGAGCCATCATGCTGCAGTGCGATTTCGACGCCTTGCCTTTCGACAGCCAAAGCCTGGACCTGATCGTGCTGCCGCATTCGCTGGAGCTTGCGCGTGACCCGCACCTGGCTTTGCGTGAAGTGGAGCGTGTGCTGGTGCCCGAAGGCCGCGTTGTCATCATCGGCTTCAACCCCGGCAGCCTGTGGGCATTGAGGCAGCGGCTGGGCCGCATGGTGCGCGGCATTGGCCTGCGGGTCGGCCACCCCCTCTTCATGCCGAGTCAAGGCGACTTCATCGGCTATTGGCGCATGCGCGACTGGCTGCGCCTGCTCAGCTTCGAAGTGGAAGAAGGGCGCTTCGGCTGTTATCGTCCGCCGCTTTCGTCCGACCCCTGGCTGGCCCGTTTCGAATGGATGGAGCGCACCGGCGACCGCTGGTGGCCGGTGCTCGGCGCCGTCTACCAGCTCGTTGCTGTCAAACGCGTGCGAGGCATGCGGCTGGTGGGCCTGGTGCGCCGCCAACGCCTGGCGACCAAAGCAGCCCCCGCGGTGGTGAGCAGCCATCGCAATCACAAGATCTTGCAGACCCATGACATCGACTGAACCCCGACCGACCATCCAACGCCCAGCCGTCACCATCTACACCGACGGTGCCTGCAAGGGCAACCCCGGGCCCGGCGGCTGGGGTGCCTGGCTGAGCACGGGCGAGCACGAGAAGGAACTGTTCGGCGGCGAGAACCCGACCACGAACAACCGCATGGAACTCACTGCGGTGATCGAGGCGCTGACCTCGCTCAAGCGCAGCTGTGACGTGATCGTCTACACCGACAGCCAGTACGTGCGCCAAGGCATCACGGAATGGATTCACGGCTGGAAGACGCGCGGCTGGAAGACGGCCGACAAGAAGCCGGTGAAGAACGCTGATTTGTGGCAACGGCTAGATGCGCTGCGCAGCCTGCACCACGTGGACTGGCGCTGGGTGAAGGGCCATGCCGGCGACCCCGGCAACGAGCGCGCTGATGCGCTCGCCAACCGTGGCGTGACGTCGGCCTCGGCGTGATCAGCGCGGCGGCGCCTGCAGCGCTGCCAACTCGTCCGGCGTGTTGACGTTGGCAAACGCCACGGCGTCGGCGAACACCACCTCGGCACGGCGCTGCTTGGCAGTCCAGCGTTCGATCTTGCGCTGGCCGGACTCCATGTAGCTCTGCAAGCTGGCTTGCAGTTCGCGCTTCATCAGGCAGAAGACGGGTTCGAGCTTGATCTCGCCACCACGCCGCGTGGCGGCGACAGCGACGTCCGCCGCCTCGTCTTGCAGCGCCTGCCAGAGGCGCTGCACTAGGTCGAGCGGCATTCGTGGGCTGTCGCAGGGAACGGTGACGAGGTAGGGCGTTTCGCAACGCGCCAAGCCGGCGAGGAAACCAGCCAGCGGGCCTTCATGGCCGGAACTCGACGGCTCATCGGCCCACACGGGCACGCCCATGCGTTCGTAAATCTCGAGGTTGCGGTTGGCGCTGATCATCATGCGGCCCACCTGCGGCGCGAGTCGCTGGAGCGCGTGCTGGGCGAGAGGCAAGCCTTCGAAGGCTTGCAGGCCCTTGTCGACACCGCCCAGGCGGCTGCCCTGGCCGCCGGCAAGGATCAGGCCGGTGATCTGGGCACGATCCAGCAAGATTCAGCCGCCGATGTAATGCATCTCGACGCGCTTGGCACCGCTGCCCGTGTCGGGCGCCTGCGTGCTGCGCAGCTCGGAGTAGCGGTCGCCGCGGCCTTGCCAGATGAGGCCGATGGCGCTGGCGATCTGCTCGTCGGTGTGGTCGCTGCGAAGCAGGGCGCGCAGGTCGTGCCCTTGCGTCGCGAAGAGGCACAGGAAGAGCTTGCCCTCGGTCGACAGCCGGGCGCGGTTGCAGTCCTGGCAGAAGGCCTGCGTGACGCTCGAGATGACGCCGATCTCTCCGCGCCCGTCGGCATAGCGCCAGCGCTCTGCGGTCTCGCCGCTGTAGTTGGCACCGATGGCTTGCAGCGAGTACGCCTCGTTCAGGCGCGCGACGACGTCTGCCGATGGCAGCACCTGGTCCATGCGCCAGCCGTTGGTGGCGCCCACGTCCATGTACTCGATGAAGCGCAGGATGATCGCGCCGCCGTATTGCTCGCGGAAGTGGCGCGCCATCGGCACGATCTCGCGGTCGTTCGTGCCGCGCTGCACCACCATGTTGACCTTGATCGGGCCGAGGCCCACGCGCTGCGCTGCTTCGATGCCGGCCAGCACGTCGGCGACCGGAAAGTCGGCATCGTTCATGCGGCGGAAGACGGTGTCGTCCAGCGCGTCGAGGCTGATGGTCACGCGCTTCAGTCCGGCGTCTTTCAATGCCTGGGCCTTGCGGGCCAGCAGCGAGCCGTTGGTGGTGAGCGTGAGGTCGAGCGGGTCGCCGTCGGGCGTGCGCAACTCGCTCAGCATCGAGATCAGCACCTCGATGTTCTTGCGCAGCAGCGGTTCGCCGCCGGTGAGGCGGATCTTCTGCACGCCGTGGGCTGCGAACAAGCGCGCTGTGCGGGTGATCTCTTCGAAGCTCAGCAGCGAGTCGTGCGGCAGGAACTGGTACTGCTTGTCGAACACCTCGCGCGGCATGCAGTAACCGCAGCGGAAGTTGCAGCGGTCGGTGACCGAGATGCGCAGGTCGCGAAGCGGCCGACCCAAGGTGTCGCTCAGCAGGCCGGTGCTCGGAATGGGCTGCAACGGGATGCGCGGCAACGCCGCTGCATAGCGGTGGTCTGCGAGGGGGATCACTTTCTCGGCCATGGAGCGATTGTGCCCGGGTGGCACACCCCATGCGGGAGTCAGGGCGTGAGCGGTTCGTCCACTGTCGCGGCAGCTGGCGCAACTGCGGTCGATGGCTCTGGTGCTACTGGCTCGGCCGCAGGCACTGGGGAGGCCAGCTCGGGACGGCGGGCGCCGGTGAAACGCTTGGACCAATAACGCACGCCCAGGCTTTCGACCCGCACTTCGCCGCCCGGCTTGGGGGCGTGGATGAACTTGTCGTCGCCGACGTAGATGCCGACGTGCGAGAAGGTGCGCTTCAGGGTGTTGAAGAACACCAGGTCACCTGGCTTCAGGTCACTGCGCTTGACGGGCGCGAGGCCGGTGGCTTTGGCTTGTTGGTCGACCTTGCGGGGCAGCAGCAAGCCGATGCTGTTTTCGTAGACCTCGCGGGTGAAACCGCTGCAGTCGAAGCCGGTGTCGGCCGTGTTGCCTCCACGCTTGTAGGGTACGCCAATGAAGGCCATCGCGGAGATCACGAGATCGGACGTGGTGTCTCGCACTTGCCGGCCCAAGCTGGCGGCGCCGTCGACCACAGCGCTCGAGGTCCGGGCGACGCGGGATTCCACGCCGCCTTTGTCGGCTAGCTGCTTGTTCACCCGGTCGGTGTTCGGAGCGGCAAGCGCAACCGAGGCGGCCGCGGTCCATGCCAGCGCGATGAGCGCCGTGCGAACCGAGGTGGGGATCAAACCAAGCATCGGCGCAGGATAGGCCAGGCCGCGATGAGGCGTCAACCAGAAATCGCTGATGCGACAGGGCTTTAGCGGATTTTCTTCATGCTTCGGCCGCCTTTTTCCACAGGTCTGCACCAATGTGTTTAGGCCTGGTACGGAGGTAGCCTGTCGGTTTGTGAGGGAGTGAAACAGACCTCATGAAACCGCGCACGTTCGACATGGAGCTTTTGGCATGACCCGTTTCGCTGACTTTCACCGGCGCTCGCTCGCCGACCGCGATGGTTTCTGGGCCGAGCAGGCGGCGCTGATCGACTGGCACCAGCCGTTCGAGCAGGTGTGCGACTACAGCAACCCGCCCTTCGCGCGCTGGTTCGTCGGCGGGCAGACCAACCTGTGCCACAACGCGGTCGACCGCCATCTCGCAGCCCGCGCAGACCAGAACGCGCTGATCTGGGTCTCCAGCGAAACGGGGCAGGAGCGTGTCTACAGCTACCGGGAGCTGCACGCCGAAGTTCAGTGCGTGGCTGCGTGCCTGCTGGCCCTGGGCGTGATGCAAGGCGATCGCGTGCTGATCTACATGCCGATGATTCCGGAGGCGGCGTTCGCGATGCTGGCTTGCGCGCGCATCGGCGCCATCCACTCAGTGGTGTTCGGTGGCTTCGCCAGCGGCAGCCTTGCAAGCCGCATCGATGACGCGACGCCTGCGCTGATCGTCAGCGCCGACGCCGGCAGCCGCAGCGGCAAGGTCGTTCCTTACAAGCCCTTGCTCGACGAAGCGCTTCGGCTCGCGGGTCATAAGACCCCGCAGGTCTTGCTGATCGACCGAGGGTTGGCTGAAATGACGAGGGTCGAAGGGCGGGACCACGACTACGCGCCCTTGCGCGAAAAACACCTCGGCGCCGTGGTGCCGTGCACCTGGGTGCCATCGACGCACCCCAGCTACACCCTCTACACCAGCGGCACCACCGGCAAACCGAAGGGGGTACAGCGTGATACCGGCGGCTACGCGGTGGCGCTGGCCGCGAGCATGAAGCACATCTTCCAGGGGCAGGCCGGAGAGACCTACTTCTGTGCCAGCGACATCGGCTGGGTGGTCGGCCACAGCTACATCATCTACGGCACGCTGATCGCCGGCATGGCGACGCTGATGTACGAAGGGCTGCCGATCCGGCCGGATGCTGGCGTCTGGTGGAGCCTGGTCGAGAAGTACAGGGTCAACCTGATGTTCACCGCGCCGACCGCCATCCGGGTGCTGAAGAAGCATGACGCGGCCTTCCTGTCGAAATACGACCTCAGCTCCCTGCGCACACTCTTTCTGGCCGGCGAGCCGCTCGACGAGCCCACGGCCACATGGATTTCGAAAGGGCTGGGCAAGCCGGTGATCGACAACTACTGGCAGACGGAAACCGGCTGGCCCATCCTCACGATCGCCAACGGCGTCGAGAAAGCGCCGAGCCGGTTCGGCAGCCCCGGTTTCGCGATGTACGGCTACGACGTTAAGCTGATCGATGACGCGACCGGAGAGGAGCTGACGCAACCGAATCAGAAGGGCGTCGTCGTGATCGAAGGCCCGCTGCCCCCCGGCTGCATGCAGACTGTGTGGCGCGACGACGAACGATTCGTCAACACCTACTGGAAGACGATCCCAGGCCGTATGGTCTACAGCACCTTCGATTGGGGTGTACGAGACGAAGACGGCTACTACTTCATCCTGGGCCGTACCGACGATGTGATCAATGTGGCCGGCCACCGTCTGGGTACGCGCGAGATCGAAGAGAGCGTCTCCAGCCACCCGATGGTGGCCGAGGTGGCCGTGGTGGGCGTGGCCGATGCACTGAAGGGCCAGGTCGCCTGGGCCTTCGTGGTGGTGAGGGATGCGAATGCGGTCGCAGACGATGCCGGCAAGCTCCACCTCGAGGGCGACATCATGAAAACCGTCGACCAGCAACTCGGGGCCGTCGCGCGGCCTTCGCGGGTGCGCTTCGTGACCGCGCTGCCGAAGACGCGCTCAGGCAAGCTGCTGCGCCGCGCCATCCAGGCCGTCTGTGAACAACGCGACCCGGGCGATCTGACGACGATCGAAGACCCGAGCGCGCTTCAACAAATCCGAGACTTGCTTTGAGGCCGTCGCCAGAAAAACAGTCCGTTCGGCCTGAGGTATCGAAGGCGTGCTCGGATGTACCGAGGCTTCGATACCTCAGCCCGAATGGACTGAAGTGATGAGCGTGAGAGGAGTTAGAGCACTTCTGAAGCGAAGTCCGCCAAGCGCGAACGTTCGCCGCGAGCCAGCGTCACGTGGCCGGAATGCGGCCACCCCTTGAAGCGGTCCACCGCATACGTCAGTCCCGAACTGCCTTCGGTGAGGTACGGCGTGTCGATCTGCGCCAGGTTGCCCAGGCAGACGATCTTCGTGCCTGGCCCGGCACGCGTGATCAGCGTCTTCATCTGCTTGGGCGTCAGGTTCTGCGCCTCGTCGATGATGACGAACTTGTTGAGGAAGGTGCGCCCGCGCATGAAGTTCAGGCTCTTGATCTTGATCTTGCTGCGCACCAGGTCGTTGGTGGCCGCGCGGCCCCATTCGCCGGCGCCGCCGTCGGTCTTGGACAGGACCTCGAGGTTGTCGTCGAGTGCGCCCATCCACGGGCCCATCTTTTCCTCTTCAGTGCCGGGCAGGAAGCCGATGTCTTCACCCACCGGCACCGTGACGCGCGTGACGATGATCTCGGTGTAGCGGCGGTCGTCCATCACCTGGCTCAGGCCGGCGGCCAGGGTCATCAGCGTCTTGCCGGTACCGGCGGTGCCGGTGAGGGTGATGAAGTCGCAGTCTGGGTCCATCAGCAGGTTCAGACCGAAGTTCTGCTCGCGGTTGCGCGCAGTGACGCCCCAGACGGCGTTCTTCTGATGCGTGTATTCGCGCAGCGTGCGGAGCACCGCCGTCTTGCCGGTGATCTCGGTGACCTTGGCGTACAGCGGCGCGGCCCCAGGCGCTTCGAGATAGACGAACTGGTTGATCAGCAACGAGGGCACCAGCGGCCCGCTGATGCGGTAGTACGTCAGGCCGCCCTGGTTCCAGCTCTCCATGGTCTTGCCATGCAGTTCCCAGAAGTCGCCGGGCAGCGTGAGCACGCCGGTGTAGAGCAGGTCGCCATCGTCCAGCGTCTTGTCGTTGAAATAGTCTTCGGCCGCCAGGCCGAGCGCGCGCGCCTTGATGCGCATGTTGATGTCTTTCGACACCAGCACCACCTCGCGCTTGGTGTTCTGCTCCCGCAGGGCCTGCACGACACCAAGGATCTGGTTGTCGGCCTTGCCCTGCGGCAGACCAGCCGGCAGGCTCACGTTGACCAGCGTGGTCTGGAAGAAGAGCTTGCCACCGGCGTCCTTGTGGCCTGTGTGGTTGAGCGGAAGGCCATCGGCCATGTCGGCCGACTCGCTGAGCGACAGGCTCGCGGCCAACGCATCGAGATCGCGGCTGACCTGGCGCGCATTGCGGGCCACTTCTGACATACCTTTCTTGTGATCGTCCAGCTCTTCGAGCGTGATCATCGGCAGGTAGACGTCGTGCTCTTCAAAGCGGAAGAGGCTCATCGGGTCGTGCATCAGCACGTTGGTGTCCAGCACGAAGAGCTTGGCCGGGCCGCTGCCGCGTGGCTTGCGGCGGCGCGGCTCAGGAGCTGGCGGGCGGATCACCGAGGCGGCGGGCGCCGGCGGCGGGGTGACCTTGGCGATCAGCGGAGCCGCTTCGCGGGGCGGCTCAAGCAAATCCAGCGTCGCGGGGCCGACGGGCTCGGCGGCGGCATGTTTCTGGTTTCGTTTGCCCGGTTTGGGCGCTGCCTGGGATTCGAAGTCGGCGGGGGTGAGGAGGGCGGCTCGTTTGACAGGCGGCTTGGGCAGTGGCATGGGTGGTGTGGGTCTCTCAGGTGGGCTGCAGGGAAACGTCAACGCGAACAAAAAAGCCGCACAGTCGCCTGTGCGGCTTGATTTTGGGGCATGTGGAATTCGCGACTCACAGGCATGAAACCCATTATGCACAGCTGAGATGGCGACTCAACCGCCATGACAGGCTCGTGGTTGAAAAACAAAAAAGGCCGCACCAGGCGACCTTTCTCGGGAGCGTTGCCTGAAACCGAAACCTCAGGCTGCTGCCTTCTTCAAGCCCTTCACGGCCTTGAGCACTTCGTCGACGTGCCCGGCGACCTTGATGCCGCGCCATTCGGCACGCAGGATGCCCGAAGCGTCGATCAGGAAGGTGCTGCGCTCGATGCCCTTGACCTTCTTGCCGTACATGATCTTGTTCTTGACCACGCCGAACATGTGGCACAGCTTCTCTTCGGTGTCGGCGATCAGCTCGTAAGGCAGCTCGAGGTTCTGCTTGAACTTGTCGTGCGAGGTCATGTTGTCGCGCGACACGCCGAACACCACGGCGCCGGCCTTCACGAAGTCCTTGTGGCGGTCGCGAAACTGCATGGCCTCGGTGGTGCAGCCGGGGGTGTTGTCCTTGGGGTAAAAGTACAAAACGACCGTCTGCCCGCTGAACGCCTGCGGCGTGAACTTCACGCCACCGGTTGCGAGCGCTTCAAATTCCGGGAGGGGTTTATTGAGAGCTGGCGTCATGAAGAATTCTGAAGTTGCGCCTCGTCAGGCGTAGCTCGTGATTATAAGGGCACGGACACCCTCAATCAGACCTGTGCATGCCACCAAGTCGGGTGTCGAGGCTCAACCGAGCAGCAACGCGGCGATCACGCGGCGACTCTCGCCCGCCAGCACGTTATAGGTGCGGCAGGCAGCCGCGGTGTCCATGGTTTCGATGCCGATTCGGCGGGCCATCAGCGTGCGCATGAGGCTGGGTGCGAGGAAGCGAAGGCGGGCGCCGCTACCGAAGATCACGAGCTCGGGCTGAAGGTCCGCCAGTCGGTCGAAATCGGCGACCGTCAACGCATCGAAGCTACCTTCGCCCCAGGGAACGATGTCGCCCAGCCAGGGAATGGCGATGCTGTTGCGGTAGGTCACGCCATTGACTGAAACGGCATCGGCCAACAAGCCTGAAATGACGTTCACGCCTTCGATGCGGTCGGGTTGCAGCTTCAATTCACGGACTCGGGAAATGGACGGGCCGACACCGGCGAGCCGGGCAGGGCGATGGACGATAATTCTAGGCTTTGCGCCGCCCAGGAGACCTCGTTGAAGCCCATCGTCAAGTCCGGCAAATTGGCCAACGTGGCCTACGACATCCGTGGCCCGGTGCTCGAGAAGGCCCGCCAGATGGAGGAAGAGGGCCACAAGATCATCAAGCTGAACATCGGCAACGTGGCGGCATTCGGGCTCGAGCCGCCCGACGAGATCGTGCAGGACATGATCCGCAACCTGCCCTCCCAGGTGGCCGCCGGCTACACCGACAGCAAGGGCTTGTTCGCGCCGCGCAAGGCGGTGGTGCACTACACGCAGGAGAAGCGCGTCACCGGCGTGACCGTCGATGACGTGTACCTGGGCAACGGCGCCTCCGAGCTGATCGCCATGAGCCTGAATGCGATGCTCGACAACGGCGACGAGGTGCTGATTCCTGCCCCCGATTACCCGCTGTGGACGGCCGTCACCGGCCTCTCGGGCGGCACGCCGGTGCACTACATGTGCGACGAGCAGGCCGACTGGATGCCCGACATCGCCGACATCAAGCGCAAGATCACGCCCCGCACGCGCGGCATCGTCGTCATCAATCCCAACAACCCGACCGGGGCGCTCTATCCCGAGAGCGTGCTGCTCGAGATCATCGAGGTCGCACGCCAGCACGAGCTCACGATCTTCGTCGATGAGATCTACGACAAGACGCTGTACGACGGCCACACCCACACCAGCATGGCCTCGCTGGCCGACGACGTGCTGTTCGTCACCTTCAACGGCTTGAGCAAGAACTACCGCGCCTGCGGCTACCGCGCCGGCTGGATGGTGGTGTCCGGCGACAAGCGCCATGCGAAGGACTACATCGAAGGCCTGAACATGCTGGCCTCCTTACGCCTGTGTGCCAACACGCCGGGGCAACTGGCGATCCAGACGGCGCTCGGCGGCTACCAGAGCATCAAGGACCTGGTAGCACCGACCGGCCGGCTGGGCCGCCAGCGCGACCTCGCGTACAAGCTGCTCACCGACATCCCGGGTGTCACCTGCGTGAAGCCGAAGGCGGCGCTGTACATGTTCCCGAAGCTCGACCCGAAGATCTACCCGATCACCGACGACCAGCAGTTTGCCTACGACCTGCTGGCTGAAGAGAAGGTGCTGATCGTGCAGGGCACGGGTTTCAACTGGACGCAGCCAGATCACTTCCGCGTGGTCTTCCTGCCCAACTCCGACGACCTCACCGATGCGATCGGCCGCATCGCACGCTTTCTCGGTCACTACGCCAAACGTCACTCTCACTGAGCTTCCCATGAAACCCATCCAAGTCGGCCTTCTTGGCATCGGCACTGTCGGCAGCGGCACCTTCAACGTGCTGAAGCGCAACCAGGAAGAGATTCGCCGCCGTGCCGGCCGCGGTATCCAGATCACCATGGTGGCCGACCTCGACACCGCGCGTGCCAAAAGCGTTGTCGGCGATTCGGTCCAGGTGGTGGCCGATGCCCGCCAGGTCATCGCCAACCCCGAGATCGACATCGTCATCGAACTGATCGGCGGTTACGGCATTGCCAAGGCGCTGGTGATGGAAGCCATTGCCGCGGGCAAGCACGTCGTCACGGCCAACAAGGCCTTGCTCGCAGTGCACGGCACCGAGATCTTCGCAGCGGCGCATGCCAAGGGCGTGATCGTGGCCTTCGAAGCGGCGGTGGCCGGCGGCATTCCGATCATCAAGGCACTGCGCGAAGGCCTCACCGCCAACCGCATCGAGTGGATCGCCGGCATCATCAATGGCACCACCAACTTCATCCTCTCGGAGATGCGTGCCAAGGGGCTGGACTTCGACGTGGTGCTGAAGGAAGCACAGCGTCTGGGCTACGCCGAGACCGACCCCACTTTCGACATCGAAGGCGTGGACGCAGCCCACAAGGCCACGATCATGAGTGCGATTGCATTCGGCATTCCGGTGCAGTTTGACAAGGCGCACGTCGAGGGCATCACCAAGCTGCAAGCGGCGGACATCAACTACGCCGAGCAGCTCGGCTACCGCATCAAGCTGCTGGGCATCACCAAGCGGCGCGACGACCTTGGCAAGAGCGGCATCGAGCTGCGCGTGCACCCGACGCTGGTACCGGCCAAGCGCCTGATCGCCAATGTCGAAGGCGCAATGAACGCGGTGGTGGTTCACGGCGACGCCGTCGGCACGACGCTGTACTACGGCAAGGGCGCAGGTGCGGAGCCGACCGCGTCGGCCGTGGTGGCCGACCTGGTCGACATCACCCGCCTGCACACCGCCGATCCGGATCACCGTGTGCCGCACCTGGCCTTCCAGCCCGACGAACTGGCCAACACGCCCATCCTCGGCATGGACGAGGTGGTGACGGCTTTCTATCTGCGGTTGCAGGTGGCCGATCAGGCAGGTGTGCTCGCGCGCATCACCGGCATCCTGGCCGAGCGCGGCATCTCGATCGACGCACTGCTGCAGCGCGAATCGGCCGAAGGCGAAGCACACACCGATGTGATCATCCTGACGCACGACACCGTCGAGGGCGAGATGAACAAGGCCATCACGCAGATGCAGGCCTTGCCGACCGTGCTGGCCCCGATCGTGAAGATCCGCAAGGAAGAACTGAGCTGACCGCATGAAGTACATCAGTACCCGCGGCGACAAGACCGAACGCGGCTTCTCGGACATCCTGCTCGAAGGCCTGGCGCCGGACGGCGGCCTCTACCTGCCGACGCAGTACCCGAAGGTCGCACGCAGCACGCTGGCTCAGTGGCGCAAGCTGCCCTACAACGAGCTGGCCTTCGAGGTGCTGTCGCTCTTCATCGACGACATCCCTGCGGCGGACTTGCGCGCCATCGTCGACAAGACCTACACGCCTGCCGTGTTCGGCACCCGCGAGATCACGCCGCTGAAGACGCTGGAGCCCGGCTTGCACCTCGAGGCCTTGTCCAACGGGCCGACGCTGGCCTTCAAAGACATGGCGATGCAGCTGCTCGGCAACCTGTTCGAGTACGAACTGGCCCGCCGCGGCGAGACGCTCAACATCCTGGGCGCTACCTCGGGCGACACCGGCAGCGCCGCCGAATACGCGATGCGCGGCAAGCAGGGCGTGCGTGTGTTCATGCTGTCGCCCAAGGGCCGCATGAGCCCGTTCCAGCAGGCGCAGATGTTCAGCCTGCAAGACGCGAACATCCACAACATTGCGGTCGAGGGCGTGTTCGACGACTGCCAAGACATCGTCAAGGCGACCTCGAACGACCTCGAGTTCAAGCGCCGTCACAAAATCGGCACCGTCAACTCGATCAACTGGGCTCGCCTGCTGGCCCAGGTCGTCTATTACTTCGCCGGCTACTTCCAGGCGACAAAGAGTGAAGAAGACCGCGTCAGCTTCGCTGTGCCCTCGGGCAACTTCGGCAACATCTGCGCCGGCCATGTGGCCCGCATGATGGGTTTGCCGATCAAGCACCTGGTGCTGGCCACCAACGAAAATCGCGTGCTCGACGAGTTCTTCCGCACCGGCGCCTACCGCCCGCGCGGCAGCGCCGAGACCTTCGAGACTTCGAGCCCGTCGATGGACATCTCCAAGGCCTCGAACTTCGAGCGCTTCGTGTTCGACCTGCTCGGCCGTGACGGCGAGCGCACGCGCGAGATGTTCAAGGCTCAATTGGAGAAGCAAGGCTTCTTCCAGCTCAGCCCGGCCGAGTTCGATCGCATCTCCGCCTACGGGTTCGTGTCGGGCCACAGCACCCATGCCGACCGCCTGGCGACGATTCGCGAGACCTGGAAACAGAGCGGCATGATGATCGACACCCACACGGCCGACGGCCTGAAGGTGGCGCGGGAATTCATCGAACCCGGCGTGCCGATGATCGTGCTCGAAACTGCCTTGCCCGCCAAGTTCGCCGCAACCATCGTCGAGGCGCTGGGTCGCGAGCCCGACCGCCCGCCCGCGCTGCGGGGCATCGAGGCCTTGCCCAAGCGCTTCAAGGTGATGCCGGCCGATGCCGTCGCGGTCAAGACTTACATCGCCGAGAACACATGAAAGTCGTCGGCATCAGCGGCTATTCCGGCTCGGGCAAAACCACGCTGATCGAGCAATTGATCGGCCGCCTGAAAGCAGCCGGGCAGCGTGTGTCCGTGGTCAAGCACGCCCACCACAAGTTCGACATCGACCAGGAAGGCAAGGACTCCTGGCGGCACCGGCGCGCCGGTGCGTTCGAGGTGGTGGTGGCCTCCGACCGGCGCCTGGCCATGATCCGCGAATACGAGGTCGAGGCCGACCCCACCGCACACCAACTGCTGGCCGAACTGTCTGACTGCGACTGGGCCATCGTCGAAGGCTTCAAACACGGCGACCTGCCGAAGGTGGAGGTCTGGCGTGCCGAGACGAAAAGCGTGGCGCACTATGGCGACGACCCTTTCATCGTCGCGGTTGCCACCGACCGGGTGCAAGATTTGCCCAAACCCACCACGCTGCCGGTCTTCGACCTCGCCGACGTGCAGGCCCTGGCCGACTTTCTCCTGGGCGACCCCAGCCGCTATGAATACCAATACAACTCACCCTACGACGCTGCTGACGCTTGACGACGCGCTGACGCGCCTGCTCGGCGCGCTGCAGCCCTTGGCGGACACCGAGACCGTCTCGACCTTCGATGCGCTTGGCCGCGTGCTCGCCGCCGACCTACATTCCATCGCCGACGTGCCCGCCGCGGACAACAGCGCGATGGACGGCTATGCACTGCGCCACGGCGACGTCCCGTCGGCAGGCACCGTGCTGCCCGTGAGCCAGCGCGTGCCGGCCGGAGTCGTCGGCACCGCACTGAAGCCCGGGACCGCGGCACGCATCTTCACCGGCGCATTCGTTCCCGAAGGCGCCGACACCGTCGTGATGCAGGAAGACTGCGAGGCGCTGGACGGTGCCGTGCGGGTCAACATCGTTCCCAAGCCCGCGGCCGCCATCCGCCGCCGGGGCGAAGACCTGGCCCAAGGCGCGATCGCGCTGCCCCGTGGCACACGGCTCACGCCGCAGGCCCTGGGGCTCGCCGCCACGGCCGGTGCCGCGACGCTGCAGGTGACCCGTCGCCCGCGCGTGGCGCTGTTTTCGACCGGCGACGAACTGGCCATGCCGGGCGAGGTGCTGAAGCCCGGCGCCATCTACAACTCCAACCGCTTCACGTTGCGCGCGCTGATCCAGTCGCTGGGCTGCGAGTGCACCGACCTCGGCATCGTGCCCGACCAGTTGGCTGCCACGCGCGAGGCCTTGCGCACGGCGGCAAAAGGGCACGATTTCATCGTCACCAGCGGCGGCGTCTCGGTCGGCGAAGAAGACCACCTGAAGCCCGCCGTGCAGGCCGAAGGGGCGCTCGAGCTGTGGCAGATCGCCATCAAGCCCGGCAAGCCGCTGGCATTCGGCAGCGTGCGCCAGCCGGGTGGCGGCAATGCATGGTTCGTCGGCCTGCCCGGCAACCCGGTGTCGAGCTTCATCACCTTCTTGCTGGCCGTGCGGCCGATGCTGCTGAAGCTGCAAGGCGCCACGGTGCTGCAGCCGGCCACCTTCCCGATGCGGGCCGATTTCAACTGGCCGCGCGCCGACCCGCGCCGCGAGTTCCTGCGCGTGAAGCGCAATGCGAACGGCGGCCTCGACCTCTTCAGCAACCAGGGCTCGGGCGTGCTCACCTCCACCGTCTGGGCTGATGGCGTGGTCGACAACCCGCCGAACAACCCGATCCGCGCCGGCGACAGCGTGCGGTTCATCAGCCTGGCGGAGTGGGCGGCGTGAAGGTCCAGGTGCGTTACTTCGCCTCGCTGCGCGAAGCGCTGGGCGCGAGCGAATTTGCCGAGGCCGCCGAAGGCAGCACGGTGGGGCAGTTGCGTGACGCCCTCATCGCGCGCGGCGCCCCGCACGCCGACGCGCTGGCACGCGGCCGCGCCGTGCGCACGGCGCTGGACCAGGTGCTGTGCAGCGAGGCCACGCCCTTGCGCGACGGTGCTGAGCTCGCGTTCTTCCCGCCCGTCACGGGCGGTTAGCCACCCAGCTTTCGCTGCGCATCGGCGAGCGCTGCCAACGCGCGGCGCGTGCCCTCCGCCGTGGCCGGTGTGTGAGGCGCCCGCACTTCATTCAGCATCCAGCCCTCTTGAGCCAGCACGGCCTTGAACACGCTCGGGTTGGGCTCGGCGAACAAGGCATGCGTCAACGGCGTCAGCGCGTGGTACAGCCGCCTGGCATCGGCGAGGTGGCCAGCCTTCAGCGCCGACACCATCGTGACGAAGTGCTCGGGCAGCAGGTGGGCCGACGCCGCGATGGCACCAGCGCCGCCCATGCACAGCGTGGCGAAGATGTTGTCGTCGTCGCCTGCCAGCACGGCCAAGCGCCCATCGGCGATCAGCGCTCGCGTCTGCTCGGTGTTGCCTCCGCAGTCCTTGATCGCCTGGATGTTCGGATGAGCAGCCAACTCGAGCAGGGTGGGCAAGGTCATCGCCACGCCCGTTCGAGACGGCACGTCGTAGAGCACCACCGGCACCGTCGACGCATCGGCCAGTGCCTGGAAGTGCGCGATGAGGCCGGCCTGAGAAGGCCGTAGGTAGTACGGCGCCGAGATCAACACGCCGGCCACGGCGCGCTGGGTGATGTCGCGCAAGCGGCCCATCATCTCGTCGAGCTGCGTGCCGGCCAAGCCCATCAGGACAGGCCGGCCTCGGCACTCGGACACGACCACGTCGAGCACGGCCAGTTGCTCCGCGTGGGTCAGCAAAGCGGCCTCGCCGGTGCTGCCGCACACCACGAAGCCGCAGACGCCTTGCTCGCTCAGATGGCGCACCAGCTGGCGCAAGGCCGCCTCATCGATGCGGCTCTCCCGAAATGGCGTGACGAGCGGAACCCACAAACCAGAAAAATCGAATCGACCCACGAGACAACTCCTTTGACGAGACCGATGAAGAGGTCCGGTCAGGGGAGCGCTGGATCAGGATGGCGGGGAGGGTACCGAAGCCGAGTGTCTGTTCCGTCGCTCATCTGACGACGGAACTGCAACGCTCCGGTCAGATGAGCGTTTGCTTTTTGGATTTGAGCGCAGGCGCACCCATGCCGCGAGCGGCGAGGGGGTTGATCTGGCACAAAGACATGGGCTTCATTCTGCCGGACGCGGTGCCACAATTCGAGCGATGAGTGCAGCGCGCGTGGCGATCCAGACACAAGATTTCGACCTCAGTGCCGAGGTCGCCGCACTGCGGGCGACCGATGCCGGCGTCGGCGCTGTCGTCAGCTTCGTCGGCACGGTGCGCGACCGCAGCGACGGCAAGGGCGTGACCCGCATGGAGCTGGAGCACTACCCCGGCATGACCGAGCGCGCGATCGAATCGATGATCGATGCCGCTCACGCGCGCTTCGACATCCGCGGCGTGCGCGTCATCCACCGCGTCGGCCCGCTACAACTGCAAGACCAGATCGTGCTGGTGGCTGTGACCTCGGCGCACCGCGGACAAGCTTTCAAGGCCTGCGAGTTCCTGATGGATTATTTGAAAACACAAGCCCCGTTCTGGAAGAAGGAACACACGCCCGAGGGCGCGCGCTGGGTCGATGCTCGGGTGGGTGACGACGACGCCCTGGCGCGATGGGGCATTGCCAGCAGCAACTCGACATCGGGCGTGGCCTCGTGACGGCCGCATTTCCGTGGGCGCAGATGCTGGCGGTGTCCGTCGGCGCTGCCATCGGGGCGCTGTTGCGCTGGGGCGCCAACGTCTGGTTGAACGCGCTTTGGAGCGGCTTTCCGCTGGGCACGCTGGTGGTCAATTGCGTGGGTGGCCTGTTGATCGGCATGGCCCTGGTGTGGTTCGACCGCACGCCCAATGACCTGCTGCGCCTGCTGCTGGTCACCGGCTTTCTGGGCGGGCTGACCACCTTCTCGGCGTACTCGGGCGAGTCGCTTTCGCTGATGCAGCGCGGCGAATACGCCTGGGCCTGCGCGCACACGATGGCGCATGTGCTGGGTTCGCTGGCCTGTGCCGGCCTCGGGTTCCGGCTGGGGCGTGCGCTCCTGGCTTGATGTCTGCTTGAATTTGGGCCGATGCGCCTCAGATCATCTGCAATCGGAGGATTGATCCATGCGTCTCGACAAACTCACCACCAAGTTCCAGGAAGCCCTCGGTGAAGCCCAAAGCTTGGCGCTCAACCGCGACAACCCCTACATCGAACCCGTGCACGTGCTGGCGGCGATGCTGGCGCAGACCGATGGCCCCAAGGCCCTGCTCGAACGCGCGGGCGTGAACACCGCCAAGCTGCAGTCGGCGCTCGACGCCGAGATCAAGAAGCTGCCCCAGGTGGAAGGCGGAGAGCAGGTTCAGGCGGGCCGCGATACTACCGCGCTGCTGCAGGCCGCCGAGAAAGAAGCCACCAAGCGCGGCGACCAGTACGTCGCCGGCGAGATGTTCTTGCTGGCTGCTGCCGACAGCAAAACCAGCATCGGCCCGCTGGTCAAGGAACACGGTCTCACCCGCAAGGCGCTCGACGCCGCCATCGACGCCGTGCGCGGCGGCCAGAAGGTCGACAGCCCGGAAGCCGAAGGCCAGCGCGAAGCCCTCAAGAAGTACACCCTCGACCTGACCGAACGCGCCCGCAAGGGCAAGCTCGACCCGGTGATCGGGCGCGACGACGAGATCCGACGCGCGATCCAGGTGCTGCAGCGCCGCACCAAGAACAACCCGGTGCTGATCGGCGAGCCGGGCGTCGGCAAGACCGCCATCGTCGAAGGCCTGGCCCAGCGCATCGTGGCTGGCGAAGTGCCCGACACGCTGAAGAACAAGCGCGTGCTCGTGCTCGACATGGCCCTGCTGCTGGCGGGTGCCAAGTTCCGCGGTGAATTCGAAGAGCGCCTGAAGAGCGTGCTGAAGGAAGTGGCGCAGGACGAAGGCCAGACCATCGTCTTCATCGACGAGATCCACACCATGGTCGGTGCCGGCAAGGCCGAAGGTGCGATCGATGCGGGCAACATGCTGAAGCCGGCGCTGGCGCGCGGCGAACTGCATTGCATCGGCGCGACCACGCTCGACGAGTACCGCAAGTACGTGGAGAAAGATGCTGCGCTTGAGCGGCGCTTCCAGAAGGTGCTCGTTGACGAGCCCTCGGTCGAAGCCACCATCGCGATCCTGCGCGGCCTGCAAGAGAAGTACGAAGTGCACCACGGCGTGGAGATCACCGACCCGGCCATCGTGGCTGCGGCCGAGCTGAGCCACCGCTACATCACCGACCGCTTCCTGCCCGACAAGGCCATCGACCTGATCGACGAAGCGGCGGCCAAGGTCAAGATCGAGATCGACTCCAAGCCCGAGGTCATGGACAAGCTCGACCGCCGGCTGATCCAGCTGCAGATCGAGCGTGAAGCGGTGCGCCGCGAGAAAGACGAATCCTCGCAAAAGCGCTTCAGCCTGATCGAGGAAGAGATCGCTCGCCTGCAACGCGAAGCCGCCGATCTCGACGAGATCTGGAAGGCCGAGAAGGCCACCGCGCAGGGCTCTGCCCACGTGAAGGAAGAGATCGATCGGCTGCGCACGCAGATCGAGGAATTCAAGCGCAAGGGCGACTTCAACAAGGTGGCCGAGCTGCAGTACGGCAAGCTGCCCGAGCTGGAGAAGACGCTGAAGGATGCGCAGGCCAAGGAAGTAAAAGGCAGCGCATCGGGCAAGCCTCAGCTGCTGCGAACCATGGTCGGCGCCGAAGAGATCGCCGAGGTGGTGGCGCGCGCCACAGGCATTCCGGTGGCCAAGCTGATGCAAGGCGAGCGCGACCGTTTGCTGCAGATGGAAACCAAGCTGCATGAGCGTGTGGTGGGGCAGGACGAAGCCATTCTCGCGGTGGCCAATGCCATCCGCCGTTCGCGCTCAGGCCTGTCTGACCCGAACCGGCCGACGGGCTCGTTCCTCTTTCTCGGCCCCACCGGCGTTGGCAAGACCGAGCTGTGCAAGGCGCTTGCGGGCTTTCTGTTCGACAGCGAAGACCACATGATTCGCGTCGACATGAGCGAGTTCATGGAGAAACACTCGGTCAGCCGCCTGATCGGTGCGCCTCCGGGCTACGTGGGCTACGAGGAAGGAGGGGCGCTGACCGAAGCCGTGCGCCGCAAGCCTTACAGCGTGCTGCTGCTCGACGAAGTGGAGAAGGCCCACCCGGACGTGTTCAACGTGCTGCTGCAGGTGCTCGACGACGGTCGATTGACCGACGGCCAGGGCCGCACCGTGGACTTCAAGAACACCGTGATTGTGATGACCAGCAACCTGGGCTCACACCTCATCATGCAGATGGCGGGGCAGGACACGGAACTCATCCGCGAAGCGGTATGGGCCGAG
The DNA here is from genome assembly GCF_056403575.1 of Rhizobacter sp. P2_G4. Taxonomy (NCBI): domain Bacteria; kingdom Pseudomonadati; phylum Pseudomonadota; class Betaproteobacteria; order Burkholderiales; family Sphaerotilaceae; genus Rhizobacter; species Rhizobacter sp. P2_G4. The sequence continues at coordinate 1,347,653 of NZ_JBFUFG010000002.1, forward strand.
GTGAAGCAGCACTTTCGCCCCGAGTTCTTGAACCGCATTGACGAGACCGTGGTGTTCCATGCACTCGACCGGGCCAACATCGAGGCTATCGCGAAGATTCAGCTCAAGGTGCTGGAGGCGCGCATGGAGAAGATGGACATGAAGCTCGAGGTCTCGCCACAGGCGCTCGCCGAACTGGCCAAGGCCGGCTTCGATCCGGTGTTCGGCGCGCGGCCGCTCAAGCGAGCGATCCAGCAGCACATCGAGAACCCGGTGGCCAGGCTGATCCTCGAAGGCAAGTTCGGACCGAAGGATGTGGTGCCGGTGGACGTGCACGAAGGCGAGTTCGTCTTCGAGCGCGTGGTTCATTGAGCCCCCCAGTCGCTGCGCTCCTGCCCCCAAGGGGCGCCGCCTGGCGGCCCGGCAAAGCCGGTTCCGCGGGCGTTGCTTGATCGGTCGCTCGCTGTCGCGCGCTCAGCCTCCCAGTAGGGAGTCCATCCGCAGGATCTGCAGGCGCGCGAGTGTCAGGTTCGCGTGCGTCTTGTCGAGCACCGCGTGCAGGGCCAAGCCGGGATGGTTGGGCACCGCGCGCAGCAACAGGTGGTGCGTACCCAGCGTGATGGCGGCCTCGGGCAGCGTGTGGCCCAGCCCCAGCGTGCGGCTGGCCTGCGACATCGCGGCCAGCAGCGTGGCGCCGTGCTGGCCGAGTTCGTCGGCCGTGGGCCGTGCGCCTGCGTGCAGCTGGGTACGCCCGGTGGCCGTATCGAAAATGGCGACGCTGACCATGCCGGTGAGTTCGATCAGCTGGTTCACGTAGCGGGCCAGCGGCGTGTCGGCGGGGCGCGGCTCGGCGGCGCGCACTGTCGGCATCGGCTTCATCACGAATGGCGCGGGCCCGGATGGAGGACCGGCAGGCGACAACGCTGCTGGCGCGGTGACGGGCGGCTGGCCGGGGGCACGGCTGCCTGCGCCGGGCAAGGCAGGCAGGCTGCTGCCGGATTCGGTGTGGATGTGCTCGCGCAGCCGGTTCCAGGTGCCGCTGATGAACGACCAGGCGTCGGCCGGGCGCGTGACCTGCGGCGTGGTGCGCACGTTCACACCGGTGCCCCGGCCGAGGTCGGTCCCGTGGCTGCTCAGCGCGCTGGAGGCGGCCAGCGGCAGCAACAGCAGGTGCCGGTTGTGCCAGTTGTCCTTGATCATGGCCTCGTGCAGCGGCTCGAACGACGAGTTCATCAGGTGAGGCGGCATGTCGCCCACCATCAACACGCCGAGGCGGCTGTAGCTCAGCAGCACGCGCGCCAGTTCATGGCGTGCCACCGTGTCGGCGTCGGCTTCGGTGGTGTAGATGCGCAGCGACTGGTTGCCCGCAGGGAAATCGATGAACTCGAGCGTCGCCAGCGGCGTGCCGTAGCCCTGGCGGCGGATCACGAGCTTCTGCACGCTGCGGCCGCTGGCCGACGCCACGCCAGCCAACAGCTTGCGTGACGAGGTGGTGCCGATGTCGTGCAGCGCGATGAACTCGGGCTGCAGGTGATCGAACTGCTGCTGCATCGCCTCGGCGGGGTCGCACGAGACGAAAAGCTCACGCTGGTTGGGGTTGATCTGCCGGCCGATGTCGGGGCTCTCGGCGCTCACTTCGTCTTCTTCGCGGGGCTGAATCTGGGTTGCGACTGTGGTCTCGGCCCGGGTGGCCTGCCACCCGTCGTCATCTGGGCTGTCCGAAGGATGGTTGGGAGGGGAAATCGACATCTGTGTCCCTTGCATCGTCGCAGTGTAGGGGGCGCGTTTCAAATTGTGACTTTTACATCGGGATGATTTCACACCCCGGGCAAGGCGGGAATCCCTAAGGCGTGCGAAGCGGCTCAAGGCGCGTCGATAGAATCGGCCGCCTCTACGCTTGGTCCACCGCCCGCGCGCTTTTTGACGCCAGGTCGGCCCATCTCCGCCCATGTCTGCTCGCCAGTCTGCTTCGTCGACGCTCCCCGTGGTGATTGTTGGCGCGGGGCTTGCCGGCCTGACCGTGGCGCTGCACCTGGCCGAGCAGCGGCCCGTGGTGGTTCTGGCCAAGCGCAATCTCAACGAGGGCGCGACCGCCTGGGCGCAGGGCGGCATCGTCGGCGTGCTGGGCACGGACGACAGCATCGATTCCCATGTGCGCGATACGCAAGACGCCGGCGCCGGGCTCGTCGACGAGCAAACCGCACGTTTCATCGCCGAGCACAGCGCTGCCGCCATCGAATGGCTGGTGGCGTGCGGCGTGCCTTTCTCGCCCGACCCCACCGGCCCGCTCGGCCTGCACCTCACACGCGAAGGGGGCCACGCGGTTCGGCGCATTGCCCATGCGGCCGATGCCACCGGCAAGGCCATCCACGACGTATTGCTGAAAGAGGTGGCCCGCCACCCCAACATCCGCCTGCTGGAGCGGTGGATGGCGGTCGACGTGATCACCTCGCGCCACCTGAAGCGCGACGAGCCGCCGCGTTGCTATGGCGTCTACGCGCTCGACATCGACAAGCAACGCGTCGAGACGCTGCCTGCGAGCGCGGTGGTGATGGCGACCGGCGGCGCTGGCAAGGTCTACCGCTACACCACCAACCCCGACACTTCCACCGGCGACGGCATCGCAATGGCCTGGCGTGCCGGTGCGCGCGTCGGCAACATGGAGTTCATCCAGTTCCACCCGACCTGCCTGTACCACCCGCAGGAGCGCAGCTTCTTGATCACCGAGGCGCTGCGAGGCGAGGGCGGCAAGCTGCTGTTGCCCGACGGCACGCGTTTCATGCCCGCGCACGACGAACGTGGCGAGCTGGCACCGCGCGACATCGTCGCCCGCGCGATCGACTTCGAGATGAAGAAGCATGGTGTCGACAACGTGCTGCTCGACGCCACGCACCTGGGTGCCGACTTCCTGAAGGAACACTTCCCGACGATCTACGCGCGTTGCCTGGCCCTCGGCATCGACATCACCAGGCAGCCGATCCCCGTGGTGCCGGCGGCGCACTACACCTGCGGCGGCGTGGTCACCGATCTGCACGGCCGCAGCGACGTGCCCGGGCTCTACGCCGTGGGCGAAACCACCTACACCGGCCTGCACGGTGCGAACCGGCTGGCGAGCAACTCGCTGCTCGAGTGCGTGGTGCTGGGCAAGACCTGCGCCGACCACATCCTGAGCCAGACGATCGGGCTGCAGCCGGCCCCGCCGCCATGGGACGAGAGCAAGGTCGAGAACGCCGACGAACAGGTTGTCATCTCGCACAACTGGGACGAGCTGCGCCTCCTGATGTGGAACTACGTGGGCATCGTGCGCACCACCAAGCGCCTCGAGCGCGCCTTGCACCGCATCCATTTGCTGCGCAGCGAGATTGACGACTACTACGCCAACTTCCGCGTCACGCGGGACTTGCTGGAACTGCGCAACCTCGTCGACTGCGCCGAACTGATCGTGCGCTCGGCGCTGATGCGGCACGAAAGCCGTGGCCTGCACTACAGCCGCGACTTCCCGCAGACGCTGCCGGTCAGCTTCCCGACCATCCTCGTGCGGCCGGCGACCAGCAGCCAGCGCAAGGTGTCAGGTTCAGGCGACTCGATGTCCGGCCTTTGCGGCTAACTGACTACGGCCCCCCAGTCGCTTTGCTCCTGCCCCCGAGGGGCGCCGTCCGGCTTGGGGCGGCCCGGCGCCGGACCCGTCAGCTTCGAGCGCGCATCGCATTGCGTGCCTGCACGAACTCGAAGGCGTATTTCACCGCCTCGGCGATGGCCGCCTCGTTGTTGGCGCGCTCGTTCTCGGTGAGATAGAACACCAGGTCCACGTCGTGGCGGATGTAGCGCGGCGGCAGCCGGTTCAGCGCCACGCAGGCGACATCGGCGAGCAGTTCGCGCTGGACCTGGGGGTAGTCGCTTGAGCCGGTCGACACCGCCTCGAAGACGATCCGCTCGTAGTGGTTGTGGATGGATTCGAAGTCTGCGCTCATGGTGGGCAGGCTTCGACTCAAATGCGTTCGAGAACCCGCATGGAATAGTCCGTCGCCTTGACGTCCTTGGTCAAGCGCCCGATCGAGATGCGGTCGACGCCAGTGGCTGCAATTTCACGCATTTGCCCGAGTTGCACGTTGCCCGAGACCTCGAGTAGCGCGCGCCCGCCAGTGATGGCCACGGCTTCACGCATCAAGGGTTCGGTGAAGTTGTCGAGCAGAACGCTCTTGGCTCCTGCGTCCAGGGCCTCACGCAACTGCGTGATGTTCTCCACCTCGATCTGGATGTCGACGCCGGATCTCAAGGCCTCGGCATTGCGCAGGGCAGCCGTGACACCGCCGGCCGCAGCGATGTGGTTCTCCTTGATCAGGATGCCGTGCCACAACGCCAGGCGCTGGTTCTGCCCGCCGCCTGTTCGCACCGCGTACTTCTGCGCCTGTCGCAGCCCGGGCAGGGTCTTGCGCGTATCGAGCACCGCGCAGCCGCGTGGGTTGGGCGAGGCGCCAACGATCGCGTCGACATGGCGGCGCGTCACGGTGGCGGTGGCCGACAGCAGCTGCAGAAAGTTGAGCGCAGGGCGTTCGGCTGACAGCAAAGCTCGGGCGTCGGCTTCGATGTGGCAGACCAGCGTGTCGGCGGCCATCTTGGCGCCTTCGTCGGCGTGCCAGTCGACGCGGGCTTGGCCATCGAGCGCATGGATGCAGCCGTCGAACCAGTCGCGGCCGCACAGCACGGCCTCTTCGCGCACCAGCACCCGCGCCTTCACGCGTTGGCCGGCCGGCACGAGCTGCGCCGTCCAGTCGTTGCGGCCCATGTCTTCCATCAGCGCATCGCGAATGTTGCGCGCTCGCGCCTGTTCCAGCGTCTCGTTGAACTCGAACATGATTTGTCTCTTCAGGCGGCGCCGATGTTGGACACCAGGCCGGGTTTCTGGGTGGCCGCAGGGTTGCGCTTCACGAAGTCAAGCATGCGGTCGATGCAGCCCAGGGCCTGCGAGCGGATGGGTTCGTCGACAAAGATCTCGCCAGTGCCTTGCTCCAGGCATGCCACCACGCCCTGCAGCGCGTTCATCGCCATCCACGGGCAATGCGCGCAGCTCTTGCAGGTGGCGCTGTTGCCGGCGGTCGGTGCCTCGATCAGCGTCTTGCCGGGCGCCATCTGCCGCATGCGGTGGAACATGCCRTTGTCGGTGGCAACGATGAAGGTCTGCGCATCCATGTTGACGACCGCATTCAGCATCTGCGAGGTTGACCCCACCACATCGGCCTGGGCCACCACGCTTTCGGGCGACTCGGGGTGCACCAGCACCTTGGCGCCGGGGTGCTGCGCTTTCAACAGGTCGAGCTCGAGGCCCTTGAACTCGTCGTGCACGATGCAGGCACCGTTCCACATCAGCATGTCGGCGCCGGTTTCCTTCTGGATGTAGCGGCCGAGGTGGCGGTCGGGCGCCCACAAGACTTTCTCGCCCTGGTCCTTCAGGTGCTTGACGATGGCCAGTGCGCACGAGCTCGTGACCATCCAGTCGGCACGCGCCTTCACGGCTGCGCTGGTGTTGGCGTAGACGACGACCTTGCGGTCGGGGTGCGCGTCGCAGAAACGCGTGAAGTCGTCGGCAGGGCAGCCCAGGTCGAGCGAGCAGGTGGCGTCGAGATCCGGCATCAGCACACGCTTCTCGGGGCTCAGGATCTTTGCGCTTTCTCCCATGAAGCGCACCCCGGCGACGATCAACGTCTTGCTGGCGTGGTCACGGCCGAAGCGCGCCATCTCCAGCGAATCCGCCACGCAGCCGCCCGTCTCGAGCGCCAGGTCCTGCAAGTCGCCGTCGACGTAGTAATGCGCCACCAGCACCGCGTTGTGCTTGGCCAGCAGCGTCTTGGCCCGCGCCTTCCATTCCTCGCGGCCGGCAGGCGTCAGCGGCTCAGGAACCTTGGCCCACGCATGGGCCGTGCAACTGGCGCCAGTGGCGTCTTGCCGGGTGTAGTCGAACAGCACTTGGCTCATGGCTGGGTGTGATGGCGGGCCGTGTCAGCCCAGGCCAATCATGGTAGCCGCTGCAAGCTGACCCGGCGCTCACAAGCCCCTTGGCCAATGCACCGCGGAGCAAGTGCCAATCAAGCAACGCCCAAGAGCCCGGGTCTCCCGGGCCGCCAGGCGGGCCTTGCAGGCCGCGCCGGGCGAGGACGCCCGGCCCTTCGCCAGACATATCTTGTCCACTGGACAAGATATGTCCGGGCTCAGCCCCTCGGAGGCAGGAGCGAAGCGACTGGGGGGCCTATGTCAGTCCAGGCCTTGCTCAGCCTCCATCAGCTTGTAGCGAGCCAAAGCCAGATTGGTCCGCTGCTTGTCCAGCACGGCAAACAGGAACAGGTCACGGTGGCGCGACACGGTCCGCATCACGTGGTGCCGCGGGCCGGCGCTTGTCATCACCTCATCAGCTTCGGTGGTGAGGCCGAGGTCGCGCGAGGCCTGCTGGTGGGCGCGCAGTATCTGCGTGCTGGCGGCGGCGGCCAGCTCCAGTGGAATGGCTGGGTCTTCGCGTGAGTGCTTGGCAAGGATGAGGCCCGTGCCGCCGTCGACCACTGCGCAGGCGAGCACGCCATCGAGCGCCGACAGTGCTGCCAGCGCCTTCACGGCCAAGGCCGGATCGAGTGCCGGGCCGCGACCGGATGTCGTCGGTTCGGGAGTCGAGGTGGGGGTGGTCGGGGGCAAGGCCGCGGACGACGCAGACAGATCGGCCACCTTGATCTGGAAGCCATCGAGCCCGGTCGCGGCAGGCAGCTGCGGCGGAGCCCACACCGGTTCCTTCTTCACGCGGTTCCACATGCCCAGTAGCGAGTTCCACAGGGCAGACGCGCTGGTCAGCGCCTCGTTGAGCACCTGCACCTTCAGGCGCGCAGGCCAGTCGGCCATGCCGATCTTGTTGGCGATCCACACGGCGTTGGGCGGCAGCATGAAGAGCAGGGTGGGGCAGCGCCAGTTCGGGTGCCGCACGGCGGTCTGCAGCGTCTCGAGCATTTCGTCGATGGCGTGCGGCTGCATGGCGCCGACGATCACCGCTGTCATGTGGCTGCGCTCCATCAAAGCCAGCGGCACGGAGGCGTTGTCGACGCCAGGCGCCCGCACGTCGGCGTGGTAGATGCGCAGTGCGTCTTCGTGGCGTCGCTCAAGCGTGGTTCGTTCGATCATCGCCAGCGTGCGCAACGTGCCCTGCTCACGCAGGTGCAGCCGTTCGACCTGGCGCCCGCTGGCGTCGGACAAGGCCTTGATCACTGCTGCAGCCCACACGCCGGTCGGGTCGAAGAGGGCGATCAGGCGGCTTGCGGTATCGAGGTCGGCCCGGGTGGAGGCGAAGTGGTCGCGGATCGCCTGCGCGGGCGACCCCGAGACGACGAGGTCGCGCAGGTGGCTGTCGACCATCTGGCCCCGGTCGTTGACCTCGGTGGCGATGCTTTCCAGGATCGCGGTAGCAGCAAACCCATGGTCGCGCTCTTCAGGGGCGTGGTGGTCGTCACGGGTCTGGGTACCTCGGATCGTTCGCAGATCCCCGAAGAGCGATGTGAGCATGGCTTTTCCCTAGGTCGCGCGTCGACTGGCGCTGTGCGCGAAGTCTAGGCGGGGTGCGGCCGCGAGCCATCCGTAGGGTTGCAACCATTGGTTGATAACGCCCCCCGAACGAGGGACAGGGTAACTACCCAAGAACGCAGGTGTCAGGCTAGGCGAAGAAGCGGCTCGGCGGCGAGCCGACCGAGCGGCGCACCATGGCCGTGAACGCGCTGGCGCTCGCGTAGCCGAGTTCGGCCGAGATCACGGCCATCGGGATCTTGCGTGCGGCCATCGACAAGGCTTTGGCCAGTAGCACCTGCTGGCGCCACTGCAAAAAGGTGGTGCCGAGTTCGCTGCGGAACAGCCGCGCCACGGTGCGTGGGCTGGCGTTGGCATTGCGCGCGCAGGTCTCGAGCGTGGACCAGCGGGTCGGGTCGTTCAGCACCGCCTCGCACAGGGCGCGCAGCCGCTTGTCCCGCGGCAGGTCGACGCCGATCGGCACCGCCCGGGCGCGGCGCATTTCGTCGAGCACCAGCGCGCTGAGGTGGCGTTCCCGCTCGGTGGGCGTGCGTGGGCCGGGGTCGATCGACAGGTGCATCACGAGTTCGCGCAGCAGGCTCGACACCTCGATCACGCGGCACACGCGCCAGGGCGAATCGGCTGCAGGCCGCATCTCCGGACCGCACTGGTCGGCGTCCTGGTGCAGATAGAGCGTGCGCAGCTCGGCCTCTTCGACCACGGTGACCACGTGCTCCACACGCGGCGGGATCCACACCGCGCGCGACGGCGGCACGATGTAGGTGCTGTTCTCCGCCGTCACCCGCACGACGCCAGTGACCGAGAAGGCGAGCTGGCCCCAGGTGTGGCTGTGCGGTTCGATGTAGGTGTCGGTTGCGAGCCGGCGTGATTTGGCGCGGACCGGGTTGACAGCCGTCGGCGCATAGCGAGGCGGGTCGACCGGCGGCACGCTGGCGTGGCGGCGTTGGCTGCTTTGAAGGCGTGGCGATGAGGTGTCAGAGGCCATGTCCGGATCTCGATAGAACTTGACGAACTATCGTAACCTGGCCGCCGTGATGGCGCCTAGAGTTCAGGCATTCCCTCTGATTCAGCTCCTCATGACTGCAGCATCCGTCCCGCTTCGCCAAGACGCCAAGACCATCGGTCTGATCGGCCTGGCGCATGGCACATCGCATTTCTTTCACATGCTGCTGGTGCCCTTGTTCCCGCTGTTCCGCAGTGAGTTCGGCTACAGCTACTCGGAGCTCGGCCTGCTCGTGTCGACCTTCTTCGTGATCTCGGGGGTCGGGCAGGCGCTGTCGGGCTTCCTGGTGGATCGCGTGGGTGCGCGGCCGATGCTGTTCGCGGCCATGAGTTGCTTCGTGCTGGCCGCCTTGATGACGGCCACATCTCACAGCTACACCGGCCTGATGCTGGCCGCAGCCTTGGCGGGTCTGGGCAACTCGCCGTTCCACCCGATCGACTTCACCATCCTCAACAAGCGGGTGTCGCAGCCGCGCCTGGGGCATGCGTTCTCGGTGCATGGCATCACCGGCAACCTGGGCTGGGCCGTGGCGCCGATCTTCCTCACCGGCCTGACGGCATTGACAGGCTCCTGGCGCATGGCAGCAGCGGGCATGGGGGCCTGGGCGCTGCTGGTGATGGTTGTGCTGTGGCTCAACCGCGATGCGATCGACGACAAGGCCGGTGCATGGGCGCATGAGAGCGCAGCCGCCACAAAGGGCGCTGTCCCGCCAGCCTCCGAGCATCCGCTGGCGTTCTTGCGCTTGCCGTCGGTGTGGCTGTGCTTCTCGTTCTTCTTCTGGTCGACCTGCACGCTGAGTGCGGTGCAAAGCTTTGCCAGCCCCGCGCTGCAAAGCATGTATGGCCTGCCGCTGTCGGCCACCGCGTTCGTGGTCACCGGCTACATGCTCTGCGGCGTGGCCGGCATGGTGGCGGGCGGGTTTCTCGTCGCCAAGGCAGAGCGCCTGGAGCGAACCATCGGCGCTTGCCTGCTCGGCGCAGCCGTGCTGCTGTGTCTGGTCGGCAGCGGCCTGCTGCCGGGCGCACTGGCCGCCGTGGTGGCGGCGCTTTCCGGCTTTGGCGCGGGCTTGGCCGGGCCCTCGCGCGACATGCTGATCAAGCAGGCCTCGCCGCCCGGGGCCACCGGGCGCGTCTACGGTGCCGTGTATTCAGGCTTGGACCTCGGCTTTGCGGTGGCGGCACCGGCCTTCGGTTCGCTGCTCGACTACGGCCTGCCACATGCGGTGTTCTACGGCGCCGCGCTCACGCTCGTCGCGGGTGTCGCGTCGGCCTCTCTGGTGGGCATGGGCGTGGCCCAGTTGCGCGGGGATCGTAAAGTCGCTGCATGAGCACACGCAGCGACAAGACATCTTCACGATTGGCCGGCCACGTGCTGGTCGAGGCCTTGATTGCCCAGGGCGTAGACACCGTGTTCGGTGTACCGGGCGAGAGCTACCTCGCCGTACTCGACGGCTTTCATGAGCATCGCGAGCAGATCCGCTTCATCGCCTGCCGGCAGGAGGGCGGAGCGGCTTTCATGGCCGAGGCGCAGGGCAAGTTGAGCGGCCGCCCCGGCGTGTGCTTCGTGACGCGCGGCCCCGGCGCCACCAACGCCAGCATCGGGCTGCACACGGCGTTTCAAGACAGCACGCCGATGGTGCTTTTCATTGGGCAGGTGGCCAGTGACCAGCGCGACCGCGAGGCCTTTCAAGAGGTCGACTACCGGCAGATGTTCGGCCCTGGCACGCTCGGCTTTGCCAAGTGGGTGGGCGAAGTGCAAGACGCCGAGCGCTTGCCCGAATACGTGTCGCGCGCGTTTCACACCGCGATGCAGGGCCGGCCTGGCCCGGTGGTGCTGGTGCTGCCCGAAGACATGCTGACCCAGCTGACCGACGCTGCGGTGTTGCCTCGCGCCGAGCCCGCGCAAGCCTGGCCTGCGCCGGGTGCATTGCGCGACGTGCGCGCGATGCTGCTTGCCGCACAGCGGCCGTTCGTCCTCATCGGGGGCAGCGGCTGGGACGCCGCGGCCTGCAAGGCGATGCAACGCTTTGCCGAGAACTGGAAGCTGCCGGTCGGCTGCGCCTTTCGTTTCCAGGACTTGTTCGACAACTCGCACCCGAACTATGCGGGCGACGTCGGCATCGGCATCAACCCCAAGCTGGCGGAGCGTGTGAAGCAGGCCGACCTGGTGCTGGCCATCGGGCCGCGGCTGGGCGAGATGACCACCGGCGGCTACACGCTGCTGCAGCCGCCGCGTCCGGCGCAGAAGCTGATCCACATCCACGCCGGTGCCGAAGAACTGGGCCGCGTCTATGCGGCTGACCTGCTGCTGCAATCGTCGATGGCCAGTGCGGCCAAGGCGCTAGAGGCGCTGGCCGCACCGACACAACTGCCGTGGGCCGACTGGACGGCTCAGGCCCATGCCGACTACGAAGCCAACTTCGACGCCCAAGCGGTCGAGCCACTCGACATGGCGGTGGTCATCAAGACCATTCAGCACCTGGCACCGGCCGACACCGTCTACACGAACGGCGCTGGCAACTACGCCGGCTGGCTGCACCGCTACTGCCGCTACGCGGGCCTTCAGCACCATGGCCGAACGCAACTCGCGCCGACCTCGGGCGCCATGGGCTACGGCGTACCTGCGGCCGTGGCTGCCGCGTTGCTGTACCCCGAGCGCACCGTGGTCAACATCGCGGGCGACGGCGACTTTCTGATGACGGGGCAAGAGCTGGCCACCGCCACAGGCTACGGGGCCAAGCGGCTCATCAGCGTGGTGGTCGACAACGGCACCTACGGCACGATCCGCATGCACCAGGAGCGCGACTACCCAGGCCGCGTCAGCGGCAGCGATCTGTTCAACCCAGACTTTGCGGCGCTCGCACGTGCCTACGGCTGGAATGCGCACCGGGTCGACACCACGGCCGCCTTCGAACCGGCGTTTGCCGAAGCCCTGCGCTCGCAGCAACCGGCACTGCTGCACCTCAAGCTCGACGCCAATGTGAGCACCTCGCGGACCACGCTCACTGCGATTCGCAACAACGCGCGGCTCAGCGCGGCTTCATGAAGAGCAGCACCACGCCCACCAGCACCACGGCGGCGGCCAGCCATTCGAAACCCGTCACGACCTCGCCAAGCACGGCCACGCCGAGCAACATCGCGATCACCGGGTTGACGAAGGTATAGCTCGACGCCACCGCCGCGGTGGATCGTGCGAGCAGCACCATGTAGGCGTTAAAGGCGATCAACGAGCCGAACACCACCAGGTAGAACCACGCCGCCACGGCAGCTGGTTGTGGCGGCCACTGGGGCGTTTCGCCCTGGGTGGCCGACATGGCGAGCAGCACCACGCCGCCGCAGATCATTTCGCTGGCAAAGCCCACCGGTCCTGGCGCGAGCGGCAACGTCCGCTGGCTGAGCACGCTACCGATTGACCAGGTGACGCAGGCGATCGCAATGGCAGCCAACCCTGCCGGTGACGCCTGGAAGCCGGCGCCCTGGGTCAGCATCAGCACGCCCACGAGCCCCACGCCGATGCCCGCCAGTTCCAGCCGGCTGGGCTTCACGCCCCACAGCAGGTTGAGCGCGGCGATCATCAGCGGTACCACGGCGATGAAGGCCACCACCAGGCCCGAGCCGACGCTCTGCTCGGCATAGGCCGTGCCGCCCATGCCACCGCCGAGCATCAACGCCCCGACGATCAGCGCGTTGCGCCATTGCTGAAGCGACGGCCACGGGGCCTTGCGCCAGCGCATCCATGCCAACAAAAGCACGCCCGCGAACAGGAAGCGTGTGCCCATCTGGAAGAAGGGCGGAAAGCTCAGCAAAGCGAACTTGATGGCAAGGTAGGTCGAGCCCCACACCAGCCAGGTGGCTGCAAGGCAAAGCACCAGCAACGGGTTGTGCGACAGGCGCGCACCGGAAGGCGAGGCGAGGGCATTCATGGTCTGGGAGGCGTCACGGAAAGTTGGCATCGTAGAAAAGATGCGGCGCCATCGGAATGGCAAACTCAAGGTTCTGCGCTGCATGCTTCGTTGCTTTTCAAGGCGCATGAGGAGCCCGACCTTGAATCTCGATTTCGATTCACACGACACCCGCATCCTTGCCGAACTGCAGGCCGACGCGAGGTTGTCGATGGCTGAGCTTGGCCGCCGTGTGCACCTGAGCCAGCCGGCAGTGACCGAGCGCGTTCGCAAGCTCGAATCGGCCGGCGTCATCACCGGCTACCGCGCGACTGTGAACCTGGCGAGCCTCGGCTACGGCATCCGCGCGATGGTGCGCGTGGGCCGTGCCGACTACGCCCGCGTGGTCAAACTTGTTGGGCAGATGCCCGAGGTGGTCAACGCCTACAACGTGACCGGCGAAGACAGCTGGCTGCTCGAGATCGCCGTGATCGACGTCGCCCACCTCGACGCGGTCGTCACCCGCTTCTGCTTGCTGACCGAAACCTCGACCGCCATCATTCTCAACGCCGCGCGCGAGCATCAGCCCATGCTCCCGGCGCGCCAGCAAGACGTCAAACCTCCCATCAGGAAAGTGGCCAACGCATGAGCAACTCTCCCATCGATTTCGCGACCTGCGACCTGTGCGATGCGAACAAGGCCAGCACCGACGGCAACTTTCGCGTGTTGCCGCCGGTGTTCCGCGACTACGGCAAGCGGCTCAAGTTCGCCGGCCTCGTCACCACCGTGAAGTGCTTCGAAGACAACTCGCTGGTCAAGGCCGCACTCGACACGCCGGGACAAGGGCGCGTGCTGGTGGTCGATGGCGGTGCCTCGCTACGACGCGCGCTGGTCGGCGGCAACCTTGGGGCCGCAGGTGCGCGGAACGGCTGGGCCGGCATCGTGGTCGACGGTTGCGTGCGCGACACCGCCGAGCTCGCAGCCTGCGACCTCGGCATTCGCGCCTTGGCGCTGATACCTTTGCCCACGGAGAAGCGCAATGAAGGCCAGCGCGACGTACCGGTGCAGATCCAAGGCGTGTGGGTTCGCCCTGGCGATTGGCTCTATGCGGATGAAGATGGCATCGTGGTCACCGCCACGAAAGCCGTCTGACTGCCCAGGCATACCGCATGCGAACGCAGGGCCTGAGCGCTCCCACCGTCTTGCTCACCGGCTTCGAGGCCTTTGGTGGGCACTCCGTCAACGCGAGCTGGCTGGCCGCGCAGGCGCTGCATGGCCGGCAGATTGCAGGGCACCGCGTGGTCGCGGCCAGGTTGCCCACGGTGTTCGATCTCTCGCTGCGCGAACTGCAGGGCCTGTTGAACGCCCACGCTCCCTCACTCGTGCTTTGTCTGGGCCTGGCCAGTGGGCGCAAGGCCTTGTCGCTCGAACGCGTTGCCATCAACATCAACGATGCGAGCCTTGCTGACAACCACGGCGCTCAACCGGTCGACACACCCGTGGTGGCTGAAGGTCCGACGGCCTACTTCAGCACCTTGCCGCTGAAAGCGATGTTGCAGGCGCTGCGGCGGCACGGCCTGCCGGCCGAGCTGTCGCAGACGGCCGGCACCTTCGTCTGCAACCACGTGTTCTACGGGTTGATGCATGCGCTGGGAACGCAAGCTGACTTGAGAAGCACACGGGGCGGCTTCGTCCACGTGCCCGATCTTCCGGTGCTGGCGCTGCCCGATCTGGTGGGCGGACTGCACCTGATGCTGGAGACGGCGCTGACATCGCAGACCGACGCCCACTTTGCAGCCGGCGCCGTGCACTGAAACGGCTCAGCGCCGCACGACTTCCAACAACCGATCAAGCCCACCTTCGTTGATGGCCACCATGGCCTTCTCGCGGACGGCGGGTTTCGCGTGATAGGCCACGCTCAAGCCGGCTTCGCCCATCATCGGCAGGTCGTTCGCCCCATCGCCCATCGCAATGGCCTGCTTCGGCGAGATGCCCAGTTGCGTGCATGTGGCGAGCAGCATGCGGCGCTTTTCTTCCCCGTCGCAGATGTCGCCCCAGGGCTGGTCGACCATGCGGCCGGTGAGGGCGCCGTTGGCTGCTTCGAGCACGTTGCTGCGCGTGAAGTCGATCTTCAGCAGGTCGCGCACGTGGTCGGTGAAGAAGGTGAAACCGCCCGAGACCAGCAGCGTCTTCATGCCGGCTGCCTGGCAGGCTTGCACCAGCACCTGGGCTCCGGGGTTGAGCCGCAGCCGCTCATCGAGCACCTGCTGCATGGCTGATACGGGCACACACTTCAGCAGGGCGACGCGCTGGCGCAGGCTTTCCTTGTAGTCGCTGATCTCGCCGCGCATGGCGGCCTCGGTGATGGCGGCCACCTCGGCTTTGCGACCAGCGGCGTCCGCGATCTCGTCCACGCATTCGATGTTGATCAGCGTCGAATCCATGTCGAACGCGACGAGCTTGAAGTCGCTCAGGCGCGGCGGGACGGGGAGGTTCTGGATCACGAGGCCGGGAAGCGGCGTTGCAGTCATAAGAAAAACAGATGGGAGCGTGAGAAAAGTGGGATTGTCCCCGCAAGGCGCATTTGCCAATGGGCACACGGCTTGCGATGCTACGGCGCGGTAACTTATTTGGTTACCGAAGGTTTCTGTCGAAACAAGAAACGGCCCACAAGGCCCACAAACCGACCATGCGCATCCAACGTCTTTCAGCCCTTGCTGCAGTCGCTTTCGCCGCCGTTGCAACCCACGCAACGCTCGTCAATGCCCAGACCGCGAACCCCGACCCTGCGGCTGCCAGCCGGGTAGCGCGTGATGCGGACAACCCGATGCGTGTGATCCTCGAAGCCAGCAAGCTCAAGGTGCGGATCAAGCCCGATACCGAAGACGCGCCGCCCCCTGAAAAGCGCGTTGTCCGCACACCTGCTTCGCGGCCCGCGGCAGTGGCCAAGGCAACAGCGCCGGCCGCCGCAGTACCACCCGCGGCGTCCCAAGCTGCAGCCGCTCAGGCTCTTGCGCCTGTGAACCCGCCCGCACAGATGATGGCCAAGGCGGCCGAATCGGTGCCGATGCCCTCGGCGCTCGCCACGCCGGCGCCCATCGTGCCGGCACCCAAGCCGTTGGCCCTGCCGCCGATTCCACTCAAGCTCGCTCAGTTGGTTGAACCCGAGGTGCCTTCGTCGGTGATGCGCCGCATGCGCAGCGACGTGACCGTGGTGATCGGCCTCACCGTCAATGCCGATGGCTCGGTGTCGGACGTGGTGATCAAGTCCAACCCGATGAAGGCCTTGGACCCGGCCATCATCGACGCGGTGCGCCAGTGGCGCTACAACCCCATCGACGAGCCACGCACCCATGCGGTGCAGCTGGTGCTGCATTCGAGCCAATAAGCGGGTCTCACGCGACGCTCAAGCTTCAACCTTGGGCGTGCCCAGCGAACGCAATACATCACGAATCAGCTGGGCGCGGTCCTTCGGTTCCTTGGTCTCCCGCTCGATGCGCAGCTTGTCGTTGCCGGCGAGCTTGATGTGGCGGTTCTTCTGCACCAATTCGATGATTCGCATGGCATCAATTGGTGCATTGGGGCGGAAGCTGATGATCATCAGCTGCGGTGCGGCATCGATCTTCATCACGCCATAGGGCTTCGCCAGCACGCGCAGGCGGTGCACGTCGAACAGCGTCTGCCCCTGCGGTGGAAGCTTGCCGAAGCGGTCGGTGATCTCTTCGAGCAGCGTGTCGATCTGCTCCGGCTTGTCGGCCGTGGCCAGGCGCTTGTAGAGGCTCAGGCGCGTGTGCACGTCGCCGCAGTAGTCGTCGGGCAGCAAGGCCGGCGCGTGCAGGTTGATCTCGGTAGTGGCACTCAGCGGCGAGAGCAGATCGGGTTCGCGGCCCGCCTTCAACGAACGCACCGCTTCGCTCAGCATGTCGTTGTAGAGCTGGAAGCCCACTTCCATCATGTTGCCGCTCTGGTTCTCACCCAACACCTCGCCGGCGCCACGGATCTCCAGGTCGTGCATCGCGAGGTAGAAGCCAGAGCCCAGTTCTTCCATGTTCTGGATGGCTTCGAGCCGCTGCGCAGCCTGCTTGGTGAGGCCTTCGACATCGGGCACCAGCAGGTAGGCATAGGCCTGGTGGTGCGAGCGGCCCACGCGCCCGCGCAGCTGGTGCAACTGCGCGAGGCCGAACTTGTCGGCCCGGCTGATCACGATGGTGTTGGCGCTCGGCACGTCGATGCCGGTCTCGATGATGGTCGAGCACAGCAGCACGTTGTGGCGCTGGGCCACGAAGTCGCGCATCACCGCCTCGAGCTGGCGCTCAGGCATCTGGCCGTGGGCCACCGCGATGCGCGCCTCGGGCAGCAGCTCTTGCAGCTTCTGGCGGCGGTTCTCGATGGTCTCGACTTCGTTGTGCAGGAAGTAAACCTGCCCACCGCGCTTCAGCTCGCGCAGCGCGGCTTCGCGAATCGTGCCGCTGCTTTCGCCGCGCACGAAGGTCTTGATGGCCAGGCGCCGCTGCGGCGCGGTGGCGATCACGCTCAGGTCGCGCAGGCCTTCCAACGCCATTCCCAAGGTTCTTGGGATCGGCGTGGCGGTGAGCGTCAGCACGTCGACCTCGGCGCGCATCGCCTTGATGGCTTCCTTGTGGCGCACGCCGAAGCGGTGCTCTTCGTCGATCACCAGCAGGCCCAGGCGCTTGAACTTGACCTTGTCGCTGATCAGCGCGTGCGTGCCGACCACGATGTCGACGGTGCCGTCGGCCAGGCCTTCGAGCGTGGCCTTGACCTCTTTGCTGGAGCGGAAACGCGAGATTTCGGCGACGCGCACCGGCCACTTGCCGAATCGGTCGGCGATGTTCTGATAGTGCTGCTCGGCCAGCAGCGTGGTCGGCGCAAGGATGGCCACCTGCTTGCCGCCAGTGACGGCGACGAAAGCGGCCCGCAAGGCGACCTCGGTCTTGCCGAAGCCTACGTCGCCGCAAACCAGACGGTCCATCGGCTTGGGGCTGACCATGTCCTGGATGACGGCGTGGATGGCGGCCTTCTGGTCGGGCGTCTCCTCGAAGCCGAAGCTCGTGGCGAAGGCTTCGTAGTCGTGCGGCGAGAAGCGGAACGCAAAGCCTTCGCGCGCCGCGCGCCGGGCGTAGAGGTTCAAGAGTTCGGCCGCGGTATCGCGCACCTGCTCGGCGGCCTTGCGCTTGGCCTTGTCCCACTGGCCCGAACCCAGGCGATGCAACGGCGCCTCTTCGGCGCTGACACCGGTGTAGCGGCTGATCAGGTGCAGCTGAGCCACCGGCACATACAGCGTGGCCTTGTCGGCGTATTCGAGGTGAAGGAACTCGCTCGCACCGTCCCCGAGGTCGATGCTCATCAGGCCGACGTAGCGGCCGATGCCGTGGTTCACATGCACCACCGGGTCGCCGACCTTCAGCTCCGACAGGTCCTTGATCAGCGAGTTGACGTCGCTGACCTGCTCCTGCTTGCGACGGCGCCGCGCGGTGGGCGAGGTGGCGAAGAGCTCTGTTTCGGTGATGAACTGGATCGCCTTGCCGTCAGCCGGCTCCGTCCAGAAGAAGCCTTCGGCCATCGGCGCCACGGCGATGGCGTAGCGCTCGTCGCCCGCCTCGAACTCGGCCAGGCTGGCCACCGAGGGCGGCTCGATCTTGTTGTCGCGCAGCAGCTCGAGCAGGCTCTCGCGCCGGCCCTGGCTCTCTGCCATCACCAGCACGCGGTGCTGCGTGGCACCGAGGTGCAGTTGCAGCTTCTTGAGCGGATCGGGGGCGCCACGGTCCACGCTCAGGTCAGGAAGAGGGCGCGCCCATTCCACCGGCTCCTTTCCGCGGACGACCAGCGTGGCGTGTGCATTGGCCAGCGTGAAGAAGTCTTCGGGCCGCAGGAACAGGTCTTCCGGCGGCAGGATGGGCCGCTCGCGGTCGTGTTGCAGGAAGCGGTGGCGCTCGCGCGTGTCGGTCCAGAAGCGCTTCAGGGCTTCATCGGTCTCGCCGTGCAAGACCACGGCGGCCTGGGCACCCAGATATTCGAAGATCGTTGCCGTGCTGTCGAAGAACAGCGGCAGGTAGTACTCGATGCCGGCGGTGGCGATGCCGGTGCCGATGTCCTTGTACAGCCGCACCTTGGTCGGGTCGCCTTCCATCTTCTCGCGCCAGCGGGCGCGAAAGGCGGTGCGTGCCTCTTCGTCCATCGGGAACTCGCGGCCCGGCAACAGGCGTACTTCGGGCACGGGGTAGAGGCTGCGCTGGCTGTCGGGGTCGAAGGTGCGGATGCTGTCGACCTCGTCGCCGAACAAGTCCACGCGGTAGGGCACGGCCGAGCCCATCGGGTACAGGTCGATCAGGCCGCCGCGCACCGCGTATTCGCCGGGCGACACCACTTGGCTGACGTGCGTGTAGCCCGCCAGCGTGAGCTGCGCCTTGAGCGCAGCCTCGTTGAGCTTGGCCTTCTGCTTGAAGTGGAAGGTGTAGCCGGCCAGGAAGCTCGGCGGCGCCAGGCGAACCAGCGCCGTCGACGCCGGCATCAGCACCACGTCGACCTCGCCTTGCTGGATGCGCCACAGCGTGGCCAGGCGCTCGGAGATCAGGTCCTGGTGCGGCGAGAAGGTGTCGTACGGCAGCGTTTCCCAATCGGGGAAGACGGCAATGCGCAAGCCGGGAGCAAAAAACGCCAGTTCGCCTTCTAGCCGCTGGGTATCGGCGGGCTCGGCTGTGACGATGGAGGTTAGGCGCTGCTGACTTTTCTGCTGCTCGGCGAACCGTGCCAGCAAGAGCGCGTCGGCGGATCCGATGGGCCTCGGCAGGGTGAATCGTTTACCGGGGCTGAGTGCGGGCAACTGCATGGGGGCCAGACAAAAACGAAACAGCCCCGGCGAGGCGATCCCCCCGGGGCACAAGGACTCATGGCAAGTGGCCGGGATTCTACTGAGCAAGCTTTTCCTGGGGTGGCGCAAGGATTGCATACGATCGTGGGTGCCGAGCGTATGCACGGCTGAATCCCACTTTTGATCCCGTCATGGAGAAACGATGATGAGCCACCGTGCTTTTTTCAAGGCCCTCGGCCTGCTGGCTGCCGCCCCCTTGCTGTTCGCTGCCCACGTGGCGCACGCCCAGACTGCACTTGACGACGTGCTGGCCAAGAAACTCATCACGATCGCCATCCCGACCGACTACCCGCCGTATGGCTACGTCACCACCGAGATGAAGCCGCAGGGGCTGGACGTCGACATGGCCAACCTCATCGCCGCCAAGCTGGGCGTCAAGATCGAGCTGGTGCCGGTGACCAGCGCCAACCGCATTCCGTATCTGCAGTCCAAGAAGGTGGATCTGGTGATCTCCACGCTGGGCAAGAACCCGGACCGCGAGAAGGTGATCGACTTCACCTCGGCCTACTCGCCGTTCTTCCAGGCCGTGTTCGGCCCGAAGACGCTGGCGATCAAGACCGCTTCCGACCTGAACGGCAAGTCCATCGGTGTCACCCGCGGCGCGATGGAAGACCAGGAGCTGGGCAAGATCGCCCCCGCCGGCCTCGATGTGAAGCGCTTCGAAGACAACAACGTGACCGTCTCGGCCTATGTGTCGGGCCAGACACAGCTGATCGCCACTGGCGCATCGGTCGCTGGCGTGATGATGGTCAAGAACCCGCAGCTCGGCACCGAGTTCAAGCTGCTGCTGAAGGACTCGCCCAATTTCATCGGCGTGGCCAAGGGCGAAGACAAGCTGCGCCTGAAGGTCAACGAGATCATTGCCGAAGCCAGGAAGTCGGGCGAGATCGACAAGATGGCGACCAAGTGGCTGGGCCGCCCGGCCGGCGACCTGCCGTTGTGAACTGGTTCGCCGCTACTTTCTGATGATCAGCCTAGATTTCCAGGCCGTCCTCGTCGAGTGGCCTTTGCTGCTCAAGGGGGCGGCGGCCACGCTCGCGCTCACGGCGGCATCGGCCACCATCGGCATGGTGGTGGGTGTGGCCTGCGCATGGGCGCGCACGCATGGCAGCGCGGCGTTGAAGTTCGCGGTCGGCACCTACGTGGAGCTGATCCGCAACACGCCTTTCATCGTGCAGCTCTTCTTCCTGTTCTTCGGGCTGCCGAGCATTGGCGTGAAGCTGTCGCCGGAATTCGCTTCAGTGCTCGCGATGGTGGTCAACCTCGGCGCCTACGCCTGCGAGATCGTGCGGGCTGGCATCTCGGCCACGCCACGCGGGCAGATCGAAGCCGCGCGCAGCCTCGCATTGAGCGAGGCGCAGGTTTTCACACGCGTCGTGCTGCCACCGGCACTCAAGCGCGTGTGGCCGGCGATGGTGAGCCAGATCATCATCGTGATGCTGGGTTCGGCGGTGTGCGGGCAAATCTCGACGCAGGAGCTGTCTTACGCGGCCAACCTGATCCAGTCGCGCAACTTCCGCGCGTTCGAGGCGTTCATCATCGCCACCCTGATGTACCTGGTCCTGTCGGTTGCCGTGCGTCGGCTGCTGAACTGGGTTGGCCCGCGTTTTATCTTCGGACGCTGAGGTCCACATGGTCGACTTCAGTCTCTGGGATATCTATCGAAACCTGCTGGTGGCAGTGCGCTGGACGGTGCTGCTTTCGCTGATGGCCTTCGTTGGCGGCGGGCTCATCGGGCTGGCGCTGTTGATCGCGCGCATCGCCAAGTGGCGGGGCGCGGAGCCGGTGGTGGCCGGCTACGTGCAGCTCTTTCAGGGAACGCCACTGCTGATGCAGCTGTTCTTCCTGTTCTTCGGCCTGTCGAGCCTGGGCTTCCAGGTGTCGGCGTGGACGGCGGCTGCCATCGGGCTCACGCTGTACACCAGCGCCTTCCTCACCGAGATCTGGCGCGGCTGCGTGAACTCGGTCTCCAAGGGGCAGTGGGAGGCATCGAGTGCGCTCGCGTTGAACCTGCGCGAGCAGCTTCGCTACGTCATCGGGCCGCAGGCTCTGAAGGTCGCGGTGCCGCCGACGGTGGGCTTTCTGGTGCAGGTGGTCAAGGGCACGGCGCTCGCGTCGGTGATCGGGTTCACCGAGCTCACCAAGACCGGCACCACCATTGCCAACGCGACCTTCCGCCCCTTCACGGTCTACGCCTGCGTGGCACTGCTGTACTTCATCTTGTGTTTCCCGATTTCGCTGTGGGCACGTTCGCTGGAAAGAAAACTTCATGGACACCGTTGAACAAAAAACCGTGACGGGCATCGTCGAGATTGCCGGCTTGCGCAAGCGCTTCGGCACGAACGAGGTGCTCAAGGGCATCGACCTCTCGGTCAAGCGCGGTGAGGTGATCGCCATCATCGGAAAGAGCGGCTCGGGCAAGAGCACCTTGCTGCGCAGCGTGAACGGGCTCGAGCAGTTCGACGAAGGCACGCTGACCGTTGAGGGCCAGGCGCTGCTGCACGGAAACGCCACCGCGATGCGCGCGCTGCGCCAGCACGTGGGCATGATCTTCCAGAGCTTCAATCTCTTCCCACACCTGAGCGTTGGCCGCAACGTGATGCTGGCGCCGACATTGGTGAAGAAGAGAGACAGCGCCAGAGCCGAGGCCGCGGCGCGCAAGCTGCTCGAGCGAGTGGGCCTGGCCGAAAAGTTCGATGCTCAGCCCGATCAGCTCTCCGGTGGCCAGCAGCAGCGCGTGGCCATCGCACGTGCGCTGGCCATGGAGCCCAGCGTGCTGTTGTGCGACGAGATCACCTCGGCGCTCGACCCCGAACTGGTGGGCGAGGTGCTGCGAGTGGTGGAGTCGCTGGCGGAAGAGGGCATGACGCTGTTGATGGTCACGCACGAGATGAGCTTCGCGCGCAAGGTGTCGGATCGCGTGGTCTTCATGCACGCCGGGCGCATCCACGAGATGGGCCCGCCGGAGTCGGTTTTCGGCAACCCGCAGACGCCGGAGCTAAAGCAGTTCCTGTCGGCTCTGCACTGAGCCGCGCCGAAAGCTTTCAGGTCACGTCCGGCGCGTCGTGCAAAGCCTGCGCGCGGACGCGGCACTCCCGCGGCGACATGCCGTAGGCCGCCCGAAATACCTTGCTGAAATGGCTGGGGTCTGTGAAGCCCCAATGGCCCGAGATCTCGCTGATCTGGCGCGCGGCCAGCGTCTGGCCTTCGAGATCGCGGCGACACATCGCCAGGCGCCGGCTGCGGATATGAACGCTCACCGTCGTGCCGGTGTCTTCGAACAGCTTGTGCATGTTGCGCTCGGTCATGCGGAAGGTGCTCGCCAGCGAAACCACGCCGAGTGACGGGTCTGTCAGGTTTGCCTCAATGTGGCGCTTCACCTGTTCGAGCACTTGTTGCCGTAGGCGCGGTGCCGGCAGCGCGGCCTGGCCTCCCAGGCAAAGGCCGAGCAGGTCGAGCGTGGACTCAAGCACAGTGTGCCGGTTCGAGGCCGGCAGCTCACCGAAGCGCTCCATCAGCGAATGGAAGTGGTCGACGAACAGGCCTCCCATGCCTTGCCGGCCATTCATCGGGCGGCCCACCAGGTCTCGCACGCGCGGCACACGGCGCAGCAACTGAGCCTCGGGTATCAACAGCGACATCTGCCGCAAGCTGTCGCTGGTCGTGAACGACATCGGCCGCGTGCTGTCCCACAGCGTGAACATGCCCTCGGTGAGATGCAGCTCCCGGTCGCCGAAGCTCAGTGTCTCTGAGCCTTGGTCGATCATCACGAGGGTGAGGTAGGCCTCGTCATCGTGCGCAATCTGCGCGCGAGTCCGCTGACCGCTGACGCGTGCCGATGCGGTGCAGTCTGTCAGCCGCAAGCCGTCGACCCGGTGCTGGTGCATGTAGGCCGGGAAGCGCTCGCAGGCGATTTTCGGAATGTCCCAGCTCAGGTGCGCATCGACGATCACCTCCCGCCATGCGTCGAACTGTCGATTTGGCGGCAGCGCTTGAGAGGTCCAGACATCAGGCTGCTCAGCCGGGTGGGTTGTGCTCATTGGCAAGGGGCGGCAAGTCGAAATCGGTGCGGGGCAAACCTGCTTTCACGCCGCACGCGTTAGGTTACCGGTGCCGGCCGGTGCGATGCATGACGAACCCATGACCATCGGTTTGTTCCTGCGCAACAGTTGCTAGTTTCAGAACGAATGCTCACTGGTCCAGCAGCGAACACTCTGGGGCCGGGGAATCGACGCGATGTGGAAGCCACATACGCTGGCGCACAGGCCCGAATGAAGTGCAGTTCCTGCATCTCGGACGGGTCAGTGAGCTCCCCGCGCGGCGCAGGCCGCACTCGACGGGGCGCGCCTCTTCAACGCAGTACATCCCAGACCCATGAAACCCTTCCAGATCAAGACCATCCTGTTGACGACTTCCATGTGCGCAGCCCTGGCCGCATGCGGCGGTGGCGGCGATGACACAGCAACACCTACCACCACAGCAACTGCGCCGACGTTTGCATCCTGCTTCGACGTCACTGCCGGCGTCGCCTACACCATGACCGATCCAGATGGGGGTGGTGTCTCCGACGGCGTACTCATGCTCAAGGAGTCCTTCGAGGGGGCGGTGCGCAGTGCCACCGTGGAGCTGCAGAACGTCACCAGCGTCCGAAGCAGCGCGAACTACTGGTCACAGGAATCGAACGGCATCCGCTTCTGGGGCGATTTGGGCTACGACGGTACCGGTGCCGCCGAGTTGAAGACGGTGTTCTCCAATGGCCTCCTGCTGCGCTTGAACATGCAGGCAGGGCAGTCTGCCGACCTCAGCTACAACGCGACGAGTACCTACCTGAGCGGTTCGCAAGCTGGAGAGACCGAAACGATTGCGTTGCACGAGAGCTGGACCTTCGAGGGCTTCGAGACGCTCACGCTTGGCGGCAAGACGTTCACGAATGTCTGCAAGCTCAAGTCGAGCAGCATCCCCGCAGGCGAAGATGGCCCGAGCACGCTCTGGTTCGCGAAGGGATTCGGCATGATCCGCGTCCAGCACACAGACGACAAGGGCGCGATCGTCGAGGAGTCGCAGCTGGAGACCATCACGGCCCAGCCGTGACCTGGCGCCGTCGCCGCCGATGCGGTCCATGAACTACACATGAGGATTGATGCTCAAGCCTGATTTTCGTGGCTGCGTGACCCCGCCGTCGGACGATCCTTCATCGGCGTCCGGCGTGGCCGACCGGTGACGGTGGCTTCGGCACGCCGACCACAATCTTCACCCTGCCCGCCACCCTGGGGCAACATCACGGCCGACTCGATCTACCTGAGCGACATCCAGGCCACTTTCGTGGCTCCAGGCAGTCGCTATGCCGGCATGGGGCTGGTACCGCAGTGAGTTCTTGCGCGGGTAGGGCGGGCGGCAGGTAGAGCGCCTGGCCCGAACTCTAGAATTCGGGCCTTTGTCGGCCCCCGAATGACAGTTTCGTCTTCTACCCGTCTCTTTGCTCTCGTGCCCTGCGCAGGTGTAGGCACACGCGCGGGTTCCGCAGGGCCTAAGCAGTACGCCGCACTGGCTGGCAGCAGCCTGGTGTCGCACACCTTGCGGGCGCTGGCCCAGGTGACTCGTCTGCAGCAGACGCTGGTGGTGCTGAGCCCTCACGACGATGCCTTCGAATCGCATGCGCCGGGTTTCGGTGGATGGGTGGCGCGTGTGGGTGGAGCGAGCCGCGCCGAGTCGGTGGCCAATGGCTTGAATGAGTTAGCTCGCCGCGGCGTGCAAGCGCACGAGTGGGTGCTGGTGCACGACGCCGCGCGCTGCCTGCTGCGTGCCGAATGGGTCGACGCCTTGATCGATGCCTGTATCGAAGACGACGTTGGTGGTCTGCTCGCCTTGCCGCTGGCCGACACGCTGAAGCAGGAGTCGGACGGCCGCGTGGCCGAAACGGTCGACCGGGCCCACAAGTGGCAGGCGCAGACGCCGCAGATGTTTCGTCTGGGCGATCTGCAGCTTGCCCTGTCCAGCGCCGAGGGCGCCATCACGGATGAAGCCAGTGCCATCGAATCGACCGGCCAGGCACCGAAGCTGGTGCCGGGCTCGATGGAGAATTTCAAGGTCACTTATCCCAGCGACTTTGCGCTGGCCGAACGCCTGCTGAGGACCCGCTAGGATGAAAAAGTCCCTACGCTCACTTTGTTCACGGCCCCCCGAGGGGGCGCGTCAGCACCTTCGGACGGCCGGGTGGTGTTGACATGCTGAAACCGCAAGTGCCGCGTTGGCGCATCGGCGAGGGCTGGGACATCCATGCCCTGGTGACAGGCCGCAAGCTGATCCTCGGTGGCGTGGAGATCCCTCACACGCATGGGCTCAAGGGCCACTCGGACGCTGACGCGCTTTGCCATGCGATCACCGACGCCTTGTTCGGCGCCGCGGCGATGGGCGACATCGGCCGCCACTTCCCAGACACGGACCCACAGTTCCAGGGCGCCGATTCGCTGGCGCTGCTGACCGAGGCGGCGCGCCGCGTGCGTGCTGCGGGCTGGATCATCGGCAACGTGGACAGCACGATCATCGCGCAAGCGCCGAAGATGGCGCCGCACATTCCGGCGATGCGCCAGCGCCTGGCCACGGCGCTGGGCGTCCCTCTTGACCAGGTCAACGTGAAAGCCAAGACAGCCGAAAACATGGGCCCGGTGGGGCAGGGCGACGCGATGGAAGCGCGGGCGGTGTGCCTGCTGGTCAAGGCATAGCGCGACGCCTTGCGTCTCCTAAAGCGTCAGCACGTCTATCGTCGGCGGCACGCGGAAGCGGAACGGCAGCTTGTCCATGCCGATGCCGCTGGTCACGAAGACGTTCGAATTCGTCATGTTGTAGACGCCCTGGCGAAAGCGGCCTTCAGTGACCTTGTCCAGTAGGCGACGGGTGAGCACGGGCACGTCGATCTGCCCGCCGTGCGTGTGGCCGGCCAGTAGCCACGCGGCATGGCCCGGGGGCAGAAGGAACACCGTGTCGGGGTTGTGCGCCAGCACGATGCGGCGGCTGGCGTCGAGGCCCGAGGGCTGGGCTTCCAGGGTCTTGAGGTGCGGCGGCGCTGATTGCGCCATCAGGTCACCCAGGCCTTCGAGTTCGCAGCGCCCCAATGGCACGCGCATGCCGTCGATGGACTGCACCTTGGCGGCCGCGAGCGCTGCCAACAGCTCGGCTTTCAGCGGCGGCCCGGGTTGTTGCTCGTCGTGATTGCCCAGCACCGACAGGCTTCGATGGCGCAGCTTGGCTAGCGGCGCAAAGGCTGCACGCAGGTCGTGCGATGGCTCGTAGGTCCAGTCGCCAGCCACGAGTACCGCGTCGACGTTCAGCGTGTTGAGCCTGCCCACCAGGTGCTCCAGCACGTCCTCGCGGGTGTAGAGCCCGAGGTGTACGTCGGAGATCAGCGCGATGCGAACGCCGCAGGTGGAGCCCAGTGTAGTCTCGCGCACCTGCAGCAGATGAGGTTCGGCGAAGCGGCCCCAGGCCAGGCAGATGCAGCATGCCAGCGCTGCGGCGGCGAGCACCGATCCGAGTCGACGCCGGCCGAGCCATTGCCGCCATACCAACCAAGCCAGCCCCACCATGGCGGGCCACAGCAGCCACAAGCCCCAATAGATCGACAGCTTGACGACGATGCGCCGTTCGCTGCCGACAAACCAGGCGTCGCGGAAGTCGCGCAAGACCAGCATGCCCAGGATTCCGAGCACCACGGCAGGCAGCATCCATCGCCACCCGCGGAGCGAAACGCGGGTCGTTTGCAAGGTGGCGCTCACGGCGCTTTCTTCAGCCGCACGTGGGCGACGAGTCCGCCATCGGACGCATTCGCGAGCTCGAAACTGCCGCCCATGCGCGCGACCGACTTCTCCACGATCGCGAGCCCGAGGCCGGCACCCGTGGCAGCGGTGCGGGCGGCATCACCGCGGAAGAAAGGCGTGGTGAGCTGCTTTAGTTTCTCGGGCGCGACGCCCGGCCCGTTGTCGCGCACGCTCAGGATTACCCACGGCCCGGTGCGCGCGTAGCTCACCTGCACGCGGGCGATCCCGGTGTCGGTGGAGCGGCCATAGCGGCGGGCGTTCTCGAACAGGTTCTGGAACACGCGACCGAGTTCGACTTCGTCGGCCATGACCTTGGTGTCGATTGCCACGCGCGAGCTGATGCGGATCTGCGATGGATCGCGAAAGCCTTGCATCTCGCGCTCGACCAGGCTGCTCACATGCACCGGCACCAGCTTGGTTTCGCCGGGCCGCGCATAGTCCATGAACTTGTCGATGATGGCGTCGAGCTGGTCGATGTCGAGTGCCATGTTCTTCTTGGCCTCTTCGTCCTGCACGCTCATCTCGGCTTCCAGGCGAAGCCGGGCCAAGGGCGTGCGCAGGTCGTGCGAGATGCCGGCCAACATCACCGCGCGGTCTTCCTCTACCTTGGCCAGCTCTCGCGCCATGCGGTTGAAGCCCATGTTGACCTGGCGGATCTCGCTGGTGAGCGTGTTCTCGTCGAGTTGCGACTCGTACTCGCCATCGCGGATGCGGCTGGCCGCGAACGACAGGTCGCGCAGCGGCTGGTTGATGAGGCGAGCGATCGCGGCGGAGCCGAGCACCGTGGCCAGCAACGCGATGGTCACCCACAGCAGCCAGCTGCTGCCGGCCATGGGCCGCACACGCGTGGGATCGGCCTGCAGCCAGTAGGCGTCTTTCTCGACCGAGAAGCCCACCCACAGGCCCGGTACGGTGTTGACGGCGGAGGCCACCACCGTGTCTGCGCCCAGACGTGAGTGCAGCTCCTGGGCAATCGCCTTGGAGAAACGGTCGGTCTCGAACGGCTCCCATTTGTCGGCCGGCTCGCGCGGCAGCACCTTCACCGCGTCCTGGTTCGACATGCTCTTAACCAGCGTGATGCGATTGATGTCGTCGGCGTATTTCATCGCCGCACGCGACAGGTTTACCAGGCTTGCGATCTGCTGGGCCGACTGCACGGCGCGCGGTTCGAACTCAAGCGCGCGAAAGGTCTGCACCCACGCGAAGACGCCGCCGACGAGCAGGATGGCCAGCAGGAAAAAGGTACGCCAGAAGAGGCTGAGCGCGACGGCCTTGCGTGGCATGGTCGGTAGCAGGGGCTCGGGTACCGTCGGCGCAAAAAAGGGCCCCGTCTTGGGGCCCTGGCGCAGTTTTTTGCGATCAGGCCGCGCCATCGGGGACGAATACGTAGCCGACGCCCCACACCGTCTGGATGTAGCGCGGCTGTGCCGGGTCCGGCTCGATCATCTTGCGCAGGCGGGAAATCTGCACGTCGAGGCTGCGGTCGAAGGGCTCGAACTCGCGGCCGCGCGCCAGCTGGGCCAGCTTGTCGCGCGACAGCGGCTGGCGCGGGTGGCGCACCAGGGCCTTGAGCATGGAGAACTCACCGGTGGTGAGCGCGATCTGCTCGCCGTCTTTCGACAGGCGGCGCAACGCGAGGTCGAACTCGAACGGGCCGAAGGTCACGGTCTGCGCGTCCTTGGCCGGGGCACCCGGAGCTTCCATCGCCGGGCGGCGGCGCAGCACAGCGTGGATGCGCGCCAGCAGCTCGCGCGGGTTGAAGGGCTTGGGCAGGTAGTCGTCTGCACCCACCTCGAGGCCGACGATGCGGTCCACGTCTTCGACCTTGGCGGTCAGCATGATGATGGGCGTCACGTCGTTGGCCGCGCGCAGGCGGCGGCAGATGGACAGGCCGTCTTCGCCGGGCAGCATCAGGTCGAGCACGATGAGGTCGACGGTCTCGCGGGTGAGCACCCGGTTGAGCGCCTTCGAGTCTTCGGCCAGCAGAACTTCGAAGCCTTCTTGCGTGAGATAGCGGCGCAGCAGGTCGCGGATGCGGGCGTCGTCATCGACCACGACGACGCGGTCGGGACGGGCATTGGTGGTTGGCGTCATGGCAGGCCTTTCCGTCATATGTAACAGCGGCGATTGTGCGCAGGTAAACCGGCTGTTTTCGGCACCCTTGACCATCTGTTACAAATCTATAACCCCAACGCTCAATACGCCAAGAAAAGCTTTCGGTAGCCCTCCTGGCGTGTCGGCGGGAATTCCGACGAGTCGCGCGGCACGTCGTCGGCTCGCCTTCTTGCTATGCGAGGATTGCGCGCCGCTGGACGGACTGGCGTATCAGCCTCCAGCTTTAAATGCACCGCCATTCCTCGATGCCCGCAGTGGCCGGGGACCCAGAAGGAGAAACATGAAACACAAACTCGGAGTACTGCTCGCCGTGTCTGCCACCTTTGCCGCCCCAGCGTGGGCCGAAATGCAACCCCCGATGAACGTGATCAGCCTGTCGGCCAGCGCCACGGTCGAGGTGACCAAGGACTTGCTCAGCGTCACCCTGTCGACCACGAAAGATGGCAACGATGCCGCCACCGTGCAGGCGGCGCTTAAGCAGGCGCTCGATGCCGCGTTGGCCGAAGCCAAGAAAGCGGCCAAGCCGGGGCAGATCGACGTGCAGACCGGCAACTTCTCGCTCTTCCCGCGGTATTCGTCCAAGGGCGGCATCACGGGCTGGCAGGGCACGGCAGAGTTGGGCATCGAAGGGCGTGACATCCCTGGCATCGCGCAGCTCGCTGGCCGAATCAGCACGATGACGATCGCACGCGTGGGCAGCAACCTGTCGCGCGAGCAGCGTCTGAAGGTCGAAAGCGACGTGGCTGCGCAGGCCATTGCGAACTACCGCACCAAGGCAGCCGACTACACGCGCCAGTTCGGCTTCACGAGTTTCAACGTGCGCGAGGTCAACGTCAGCAGCAACGAACCTGTGGCTTATGCCGCCGCACCGATGATGCGCATGAACGCCAAGGTGGCCGACGCGAGCGAGACGCTGCCGGTCGAGCTGGGCAAGGGCACGGTGAGCATCACCGTCAACGGCTCGGTGACGATGACCAAATAGCCGCCGTCGGCTTCAGGGTTGCTGTGCCCGAAGGCCGGGGCCTTCGGTTGCTACAGTTCTGCCTCAACCTGGAGTCGTCATGACGGAACCCCGCCTCAACCATGTGCAGTGCCTCGATTCGCGAGGCCTGCATCGCATGGCGTATTGGGAGTGGGGCGACGCTGCCAACCCGCGCGTGCTGGTGTGTGTGCACGGCTTGTCGCGGCAAGGCCGTGATTTCGACACCTTCGCTCAAGCCATGCTGAGCCAGTACCGCGTGGTTTGCCCCGACGTGGTGGGCCGCGGCCAATCCGATTGGCTTGCCGATCCGGCCGGCTACCAGATCCCGGCGTACGTTGCCGACATGGTGACGCTGCTGGCCCGGCTGAATGCGAGCACCGTGCACTGGGTCGGCACGTCGATGGGCGGGCTGATCGGTTTGGCGCTGGCAGCGCTGAAAGATTCACCGGTGCGCCGGTTGGTGCTGAACGATGTGGGCCCAGTCATCGAACCGAGTTCGCTGGCCCGCATCGGCACCTACCTCGGCCTGCCGGTGCGCTGGAAGACCGTGGACGAAGCGGCCGATACGCTGTGGGCCATTTCGCAGGGCTTCGGGCCGCACACACGCGAGCAATGGCTGGCGCTCACGCGGCCGATGCTCAAGGCCGATGGCGACGGCTTCGTGCCGCACTACGACCCGAACATCGCGGTGCCGTTTCGTGCCATCACGTCGGAAGCGGCCAAGGCTGGCGAGGCGATCATGTGGGCGATGTTCGACAGCCTGCGTTGCCCCACACTGTTGCTTCGCGGGGCTGATTCCGACCTGCTCACGCTGCAGACCGCGCAGGCCATGCAGGCGCGTGGGCCGAAGGCTGAACTGAAGCAGTTCGCCGGTGTGGGCCACGCGCCCATGCTCACGTCGCCAGACCAGATCGAGGTGGTGCGGGAGTTCTTGCTGCGCACATGAAAACGGGTTTGCAGGACAGCCGCGTTGCGGCTGCCGCCATCGTTCAGCTGGCCGACGTGGCGCCGGAAGAATCGCGCGAGGCCGAGATCTCGCAGCTGGCGCGTGCGCGCGCATTTGCCGAGCCTCTGCTCGTAGGCCAAAGCCTGGACACCGGTGAAGATGCGCTCGCGCATGCTGAAGGCGTGGCCAACATCCTGCTAGGCATCGGCGCGGCGCCGTCCATGGGTGCGGCGGCCTATCTGGTGTATGCAGGCGACTATCTCAGCAAGCCCGATGAGGTGGTGAGCAAGGCGTTCGGCCCGTCGTACGCCGGGCTGGTGATGCACACGCGCAAGCTGGTGCAGATCCAGCGCGCGGCGCGCGAAGCGCAGGTGCAAGACGAGAAGCGCGCCGAGCAGACCGAGCGTGTCCGCAAGATGCTGCTTGCCTTCTCTCGCGACCTGCGCGTGGTGCTGCTGCGTCTGGCCTCGCGGCTGCAGACGCTGCGGCATTTCGCGGTGAGCAAGCAGACGTGCCCGCCGGTGCTGGCGCGCGAATCGATGCAGGTGTTTGCGCCGCTCGCCAATCGCCTGGGAATCTGGCAGATCAAGTGGGAAATGGAAGACCTGGCCTTCCGCTTCCTGGAGCCCGAGTCGTACAAGAAGGTTGCGCGCCTGCTCGATGAGAAGCGCGTCGAGCGGGAGCAGGGCGTCGAGGCGTTTCGCCTCGCGCTGAGCGACGAACTGGCGCGCAACGGCGTGCGTGCAGAAGTGCAGGGCCGCCCGAAGCACCTCTACAGCATCTGGAAAAAGATGCGCGGCAAGGGGCTGGACATCGAGCGCATCTTCGACGTGCGCGCTGTGCGGGTCATCGTCGGCGACGTGCCCGAGTGCTACGCAGTACTCAGCCGGGTGCATGCCTTGTGGCGTGCGGTGCCGGGCGAGTTCGACGACTACATCGCGCGGCCCAAGGGGAATGGCTACCAGTCGCTGCACACCGTGGTGCTCGACGCGCACGATCGGCCGGTCGAAGTGCAGATCCGCACCCGCCAGATGCACGAGCACGCCGAGCACGGCGTGGCTGCGCACTGGGCGTACAAGGAGGCCGGAGTCAAAGGCTACGGCGGCGTGAGTGCAAGCGGCGATTTCGACGCCCAGGTGGCCGAAGCGCGCAAGGCCGTGCTGCGCCAGTTGCTCGCGTGGGAGCGTGATTTCGCGGAGTCCGACAGCGATGCGGCCACTACCGAAACAGGCGCGGTCTTCGATGACCGCATCTACGTCTTCACGCCGCAGGCTGCGGTGATCGATCTGCCGGCGGGCGCCACGCCGATCGACTTTGCCTATGCCGTGCACACGACGCTGGGCCACCGTTGCCGTGGGGCCAAGGTCGACGGCGCGATGGTGCCGCTCAACACGCCGCTGCAAAGCGGGCAGACGGTGGACGTCATCACCATCAAGGAGGGCGGCCCCTCGCTCGATTGGCTGAACGGTGAGCTGGGCTATCTGCAAAGCCCGCGCTCCAAGGCCAAGGTGCGCGCCTGGTTCAACGCGCTTCAGCAGCAGGACACGATCGCCCGTGGCCGCGAGGCCGTCGAGAAGCTGTTGCAGCGCGAGGGCAAGACGGCGATGAAGCTGGACGATCTCGCCGCGCGATTGGGCTTTCGCAGTGCCGATGCGCTGTTCGAGGTGGTGGGCAAGGACGAGTTCTCGCTGCGCAACATCGAAACACTGCTTCGCCCGGCCGAACCGGCTCCGCAGCCGGACGACCTGATAGCGCTGCGCCGCCCGCGCACCGATGACGCGCCCAAGGGCGGCGTGCTCGTGGTGGGTGTCGAGTCGCTTCTGACGAGTCTGGCGCRCTGCTGCCGACCTGCGCCGCCCGATGCCATCGGCGGCTATGTGACGCGTGGCCGCGGGGTGGCCATCCACCGAGCGGATTGCAGCAACTTCCGCCAGATGGCCGAGCGCACGCCTGAGCGGGTGATCAGCGTGGCCTGGGGCGCGTCGCGTGGAGACAAGCAGGCGCTGTATCCGGTCGATGTGCTGGTCGAAGCGGCCGACCGGTCGGGCTTGCTGCGCGACATCTCCGAGGTCTTTGCCAAGGACAAGATGAACGTGGCCGGCGTCAGCACCCAGACCGTGAAAGACGCTCGTGGCGGGACTGCTTGGATGACCTTCACCATCGAAGTGTCCGATTCCGCGAAGCTCAGCCAGGTGCTCGGCACGGTGTCGCGGATCGATGGTGTACGCAGTGCACGCCGCAAGTGAATCCGGTGTGCGGCTTTCAAGCCTTGACGCAGGGCCCATGACATGGTGATAATAGAAGGCTCGGGCGGTTAGCTCAGTGGTAGAGCGCCTCTTTGACGTGGAGGATGTCGGGAGTTCGACCCTCTCACCGCCCACCACACGTCACTGAACAAGAGCCTGTCCCGCAAGGGGCAGGCTCTTTTTCTTTGCCTGTGGCGCAAMCGCTGGAGCAGGAGTTACCGCATGGAAATGACGCCGCGCCGCCAACAGATGATCGACGCCCATGTCGCCGAAACGCGTGCGTTGATGGCCGACTATGCGTTCGAGCTCAACGATCTGGTTCGCTTCGCCCTCTCGGCGGCCAAGGACAAGGGCAACAAGGTCTACTACCCGATGGACCCCGTCAACGAATGTATTCGCAACTGGCAGGGCCTGAGCAAGAAGGTCGCCAAGCTCTCGGCCCATCTGGAGCGCACCGCGCAGCGTCTTGGGGTTCGGCCCTTCGATCCGGAGACGCCTGCGGCAGACGACCCGCAGGAGCGCTCATCCGGTTCGTGAAGCGCAGGCGGGAAAACCCTTCGCGACGCACTTGGGTGGCCTTCTAGAATCTTTTTGCACACCCGAACACTGGTTCAACAGGAGCTTTCTGAATGGCACAAAACCGCCGCGCATCGATATCCGACGACGGCAGCGCCGACAGCAACAGCCCGCGCATTCTCAAGAAGTACCCTAATCGGCGCCTTTACGACACGCAGACCAGCAGCTACATCACGCTGGCCGACGTGAAAAAGATGGTTCTAGAGGGCCAGGACTTCGTGGTGCGCGATGCCAAGACCAGCGACGACCYCACTCGCAGCATCCTCCTGCAGATCATTCTTGAAGAAGAAACCGGCGGCGTCCCGATGTTTTCGTCGCAGATGCTGGCGCAGATCATCCGTTTCTACGGGCACGCCATGCAGGGCATGATGGGTTCGTACCTTGAGAAGAACCTGCAGACATTCACCGACATCCAGAAGCGCCTCGCTGACCAGTCCAAGGGTTTGCTCGATCCGAACGTGATGAATCCCGAGATGTGGACGCAGTTTCTCAACGGCCAGGCTCCCGCGGTGCAGGGGCTGATGGGCAACTACCTCGAGCAGTCGAAGAACATGTTCGCGCAGATGCAGGAGCAGATGGCCAAGCAGGCCGAGACCTTGTTCCCGGGCATGCCGGGGTTCATTGCACCGAAGCGTTAGCCCTGAGTCGGCTTTGCGCCTCCCCGGGGCGCCACCCCCAGTGGGCCGGCAGAGGCGGATCCTGGGCCATTGCTTGATGGGCTCGCGGAGCTTCGGTGCGAAAATCGCTGGATGACACAAGACACACTTGCCATCCCCAGCACAGGGCTGGCCCCCAAGATTGGCTTCGTCTCGCTCGGCTGCCCGAAGGCGCTGACTGATTCGGAACTGATCCTCACGCAACTGCGCGCCGAGGGCTACGACACTTCCAAGACATTTGCCGGCGCTGACCTGGTGATCGTCAACACCTGCGGCTTCATCGACGATGCGGTGAAGGAAAGCCTCGACACCATCGGCGAGGCGCTGGCCGAGAACGGCAAAGTGATCGTCACCGGTTGCCTGGGCGCCAAGGCGGGTGAGGCTGGCGGCAACCTGGTTCGCCAGATGCATCCGAGTGTGCTGGCCGTGACCGGCCCACATGCCACGAACGAGGTCATGGACGCGGTGCACTTGCACGTGCCCAAGCCGCACGATCCGTTTGTCGACCTGGTTCCGGCGCAAGGCGTCAAGCTCACGCCCCGCCACTATGCGTACCTGAAGATCAGCGAAGGCTGCAACCACCGCTGCAGCTTCTGCATCATCCCCAGCATGCGCGGCGACTTGGTATCGCGCCCGATCGGCGACGTGCTAAGCGAAGCGCAGCGCCTGTTCGAAGCCGGCGTGAAAGAGCTGCTCGTGATCAGCCAGGACACCAGCGCCTACGGCGTCGACGTGAAGTACCGCACCGGTTTCTGGGACGGCAAACCCGTCAAGACCCGCATGCTCGATCTGTGCGAGAAGCTGGGCGAACTGGCAGCACAGCATGGCGCCTGGGTGCGCATGCATTACGTCTACCCGTATCCGCATGTGGACGAGGTGCTGCCGCTGATGGCGCAGGGGTTGATCCTGCCGTACCTGGACGTGCCGTTCCAGCACTCGCACCCCGACGTGCTCAAGCGCATGAAGCGCCCGGCCAACGGCGAGAAGAACCTGGACCGCCTGCAGCGCTGGCGCGAGATCTGCCCCGAGTTGGTGGTGCGCAGCACATTCATTGCTGGCTTCCCCGGCGAGACCGAATCCGAGTTCGAACATTTGCTGAGCTTCATGCGCGAGGCGCAGATCGACCGGGCCGGTTGCTTCGCCTATTCGCCTGTGGAGGGCGCCACTGCCAATGCATTGCAGGATCCGGTGCCCGCAGAAGTGCGCGAAGAGAGAAGGGCGCGCTTTATGGCCGTGGCCGAAGAGGTGTCGGTTGCAAAGCTGCGCAGCCGCATCGGCGCGACTATGCAGATCCTGGTCGATTCCGCACCGGCGCTGGGTCGAAAAGGGGGCGTGGGGCGCAGCTATGCCGATGCGCCTGAGATCGATGGCAGCGTAAAACTGTTGCCGCCGGAGAAGGCCTCCAAGACCTTGAAGGTGGGTGAGTTCACCAAAGCCCGCATCGTCGGTGCACAAGGCCACGATCTGGTTGCTCAGCCGATCTGAGACATCCACGAGTCACCGCCTATGAGCCGAGACAAGCGCACCGAACTGATCCATCACCCCTACGTGCCGCCGGCAGGCTTTAACGCGGCCGCACCGGGTGTGTACAAGGCATCGACGGTCATCTTCCCCAACACTGCGGCCTTGCAGGCGCGCAGCTGGCGGTCGAAGGCGGGCTACACCTATGGCCTGCACGGCACGCCGACCTCGTTCACGCTCGAAGAGCGAATTGCCTCACTCGAGGGTGGCACCCACACCTTGCTGGTGCCCAGCGGCCTGGCGACGATCGTGCTGGTCGATATGGCTCTGCTCAAGCAAGGCGACGAGGTGCTGATTCCCGAGAACGCCTACGGGCCGAACAAGGAGTTGGCGCGCCACGAGCTGGCTGCGTGGGGCATCACCCACAAGTTCTACGACCCCATGGATGCGCTGGGCCTGGCCTCGCTGATCGGCCCGCAGACAAAGCTGCTGTGGCTGGAGGCGGCAGGCTCGGTGACGATGGAGTTTCCCGATCTGCCGGCACTGGTGAACGTCGCTCGTGCACATCCCCATCTCACCATCGCGCTCGACAACACCTGGGGCGCTGGCTTAGCGTTCAACCCGTTCGACCTCACGCCCAGCGGCGACCCCCTGGGCGTCGATGTATCGATCCAGGCCCTGACCAAGTACGCCTCGGGCGGTGCTGATGTGCTCATGGGCTCGGTGACGACGCAAGACGAAGCGCTGCACCTGAAGCTCAAGTTCTGCCACATGCGCATGGGCTGGGGTGTTGGCGCGAACGACGTTGAACTGGTGTTGCGCGCGCTGCCGTCGCTGGCCTTGCGCTACGACGCGCATGACGCTGCGGCGCGCACGCTTGCCGCGTGGTGGTCGCAGCGCCGCGAGGTGACACAGGTGCTGCACCCCGCGTTGTCCGGTGCCCCGGGGCATGAATTCTGGAAGCAGCTGTGTACTCGTTCGGCAGGCTTGTTTTCGGTGGTCTTCAACGAGCGCTACAGCGCCGAGCAGGTGCATGCCTTCATTGATGCGCTGCAGCTGTTCAAGATCGGTTATTCGTGGGCCGGTCCGGTCAGTCTTGCCGTGCCCTACAACCTGACGGGTATGCGCGAGGAACCCGCGTACCGGGGCACCTTGGTGCGCTTTTCGGTCGGGCTGGAAGCGGTGCAGGATCTGATCCACGACTGCCAGCATGCGCTGGCCGCTCTCGGCCCCTAATCAGGCTTTCGACGAGACCTTGTGCCTCATCAGGCGACCTTTCTCCCGATCCCAGTCGCGCTTCTTTTCGGTGTCTCGCTTGTCGTGTTCGGCCTTGCCCTTGGCCAGCGCGATCTCGGCCTTCACGCGGCCGCCTTTGTAGTGCAAGTCCACCGGCACCAGCGTGAAACCCTTTTGTTCGACCTTGCCGATCAGGCGCTTGATCTCTTCCTTGTGCATCAAGAGCTTCTTGGTCCGATCGGCTTCCGGGCTGATGTGCGTGGACGCGCTGCGCAGCGCGTTGATGCGGCACCCGATCAGGTACAGCTCGCCATTGCGGATCACGACGTAGCCGTCGGTCAGCTGCACCTGGCCGGCGCGGATGGCCTTGATCTCCCAACCGTGCAGCACCATACCCGCCTCGTACTTTTCCTCGAGGTGGTAGTCAAAGCGGGCGCGGCGGTTTTCGGCAATCGACATAAGTGAGAGTGAGGCAAAAAGCGCTCAATACAATCCGGGCATTGTATGAAGCACGTCAAGAAGTCAGTTCTTCTCTCGTATTCGGCCCATGAGATGTACGCCCTCGTGACGGCCGTGCCCGACTATCCGCGGTTCCTGCCCTGGTGCGAAAAGGCTGAAGTGCTCAGCCAGGACGAGTCCGGCATGACGGCCCGGCTGCACCTTGCCTACGGAGGCTTGCGGCACGCCTTCACCACGCGCAATACRCAGGTCCTGGACAGCCGCGTGCTGGTATCACTAGTCGATGGGCCGTTCTCGACGCTGGACGGGTCCTGGAAGTTCCTGCCCCTGGCGATGCCCGGCCAGGCTCCGGCCTGCAAGATCGAGTTCGAGATGCGCTACGCGTTCGCCAGCATGCCGCTCGAACTGGTGGTGAGCCCGGTTTTCGATCGCGTGGCCAACACCTTCGTCGATGCATTCGTGAAGCGGGCCGAGCAGGTCTATGGCACCCGCTGAACTGCATGTCGAGGTCGTCTACAGCCCGGCACCTGGCCAGACGAAGCAGGTGCCTCTGCACCTATCGCCTGGCGCCAAAGTGCTTGATGCATTGAATCAGGCGTTCCCTGGGTTGGCACTGGACGGCCTGGCGGTCGGCGTGTGGGGCAAGCTTCGCGCTCTGGACGAGACGCTGCGAGACAGAGACAGGGTGGAGATCTACCGCCCGCTGCTCGTCGACCCGAAAGAGGCTCGACGCCAGCGCTACCAGAGCCACCGCGCTAAGGCCAAGCCCTGAACTTGGCTTACTTGCAGTCGCTGCCGACGATGTCGCGAGCGCGCTTGCTTTCTTCGGCCCGGCCCTTGTCGTCGAGCACCTCGCGCTCACCCTTTTCATTCACACGAGCCATGCGCATGCCGTCGTCCAGAGCCCGCAACTGAGCCTTGGCGCGCTGGCAGTTCTCGGCGCGCGCGGCTTTCTGCTTTTCTTCCTCGGCACGGCGCTTCGCAGTTTCTTCTTCAGCCGCCTTCTTACGCTTGGCTTCGAGCTCGGGCTCGACAGCTTGCGACGGGCCACTGGCTGCTGCAGACGCCGCAGAAGCCGACATGGCTGCGACAGCCGCCTGGGCACTGCTGGGTGCGAAGGCGGGCCCGCCCTTGCGGACACTTCCGCTCGGGCGCTGGAGGATGTCGGCATCGCTCACCGCAGGCGGCGGCGGCAGATCGCTGTACTGCACACGGCCGCTCTTGTCTTTCCACTTCCATTGAGCGAATGCAGGGCTGCTCAGGCTCAGCGTGAGAAGGGCTCCAAGGGCCAGGGCAGCGAGCCGGGCGATGGTGTGAGGGCGTGCGAATGTCATGCCGAAAGTGTAGTCGTGCAGACGAGGCTTGCGAGCCATCAACGGGGTGCCTCGTCCGGTTTTGCACAAGGTCCGTACGTCGTGCAATGGCATTTCGTTAACTAATGCCGCAGACGTTACCAAGTGCGTGATCTTGCAGGTGGCTAGCACCTGCAAGACGTGGTGACGACGTAAGGCAAGGGCGATCCGTATAATTCGCTTTTGCGTCAGGAGCTTCCTCATGCGCCTTCTAGGCAAAGCGCTCACCTTCGACGATGTGTTGTTGGTGCCGGCTTTCTCTCAGGTGTTGCCTCGCGACACCTCGCTTTCGACCCACTTCTCCCGCAACATCCGCCTGAACCTGCCTCTGGTGTCTGCCGCCATGGACACGGTGACAGAAGCACGCTTGGCTATCGCCATCGCGCAAGAAGGCGGCATCGGGATCGTCCACAAGAATCTTCCGCCCAAGCAGCAAGCCGCCGAAGTGGCGCGCGTCAAGCGCTACGAGTCGGGCGTGCTGCGCGACCCGATCACCATCTCGCCCGGCGTGCCGGTGCGCGATGTGATCGCGCTGTCCCGGCAGCATGGCATCTCGGGCTTTCCGGTGCTCGAGGACGGCCGCGTGGTGGGCATCGTGACGGGCCGTGACCTGCGCTTTGAAACGCGCATGGACATCCCCGTGCGCGAGATCATGACGCCGCGCGAACGGCTCATCACGGTGCGCGACGGTGCCACGCTGGCTGAAGCCAAGGCGCTGATGCACAAGCACAAGCTGGAGCGCGTGGTCGTCGTCAACGACGCCTTCGAGCTGCGCGGCCTGTTCACGGTCAAGGACATCACCAAGCAGACCAACTTCCCGAACGCAGCGCGTGATGCGCAAGGCAAGCTGCGTGTCGGAGCCGCCGTGGGCGTAGGCGAGGGCACCGAAGAACGCGTCGAATTGCTGGTCAAAGCCGGCGTCGACGCGCTGGTCGTCGATACCGCCCACGGCCACAGCGCCGGCGTGATCGAACGCGTGCGCTGGGTCAAGCAGAACTATCCGCATGTCGACGTCGTTGGCGGCAACATCGCCACGGGTGCGGCGGCTCTGGCGTTGGCCGAAGCGGGCGCCGATGGCGTCAAGGTCGGCATCGGCCCGGGGTCGATCTGCACCACCCGCATCGTGGCCGGTGTGGGCGTGCCGCAGATCACCGCCATCGACAACGTTGCCAAGGCGCTTGCAGGCTCCGGCGTTCCGTTGATCGCTGACGGTGGCATCCGCTACTCCGGCGACATTGCCAAGGCCATCGCGGCAGGCGCCCACACGGTGATGATGGGCGGCATGTTCGCCGGTACCGAAGAAGCGCCGGGCGAGATCGTGCTGTTCCAGGGCCGCAGCTACAAGAGCTACCGCGGCATGGGCTCCATCGGTGCCATGCAACAAGGCTCGGCAGACCGCTATTTCCAAGACAACACGGGCGCCAATCCGAATGCTGACAAGCTCGTGCCCGAGGGCATCGAAGGCCGCGTGCCGTACAAGGGCTCGTTGATCAGCATCGTCTTCCAGATGGCGGGTGGCTTGCGCGCGTCCATGGGCTACTGCGGCTGTGCCAGCA
Organism: Rhizobacter sp. P2_G4; assembly: GCF_056403575.1. Taxonomy (NCBI): domain Bacteria; kingdom Pseudomonadati; phylum Pseudomonadota; class Betaproteobacteria; order Burkholderiales; family Sphaerotilaceae; genus Rhizobacter; species Rhizobacter sp. P2_G4. The sequence goes on from NZ_JBFUFG010000002.1 coordinate 1,388,357, forward strand.
TCGACGACATGCGCGACAAGGCCGAGTTCGTCGAGATCACCTCTGCAGGCATCCGCGAAAGCCACGTGCACGACGTGCAGATCACCAAGGAAGCACCGAACTACCGTGCCGAATGAGCCTGTCGTGAGCGACGCGGCCGCCCTCGGCGTGCCGCGTCAGGCCGCCATGCGGTTCATCATGTTGACGGTGCTGATCGACATGGTGTCCATCGGCTTGATCATCCCGGTTCTGCCGGTACTGGTCGGGACGTTCACCGGCGGCTCGCAAAGCGACCAGGCACTGTGGACCGGCGCTGTTGGTTTCGCATTCGGCATTGCGAACTTCTTCGGCTCTCCCATCATCGGTGCGCTGTCCGACCAGTACGGTCGCCGCCCGGTGCTGCTCGTGGGGTTCTGCGGCCTCGCGCTGAGCTTCTTCGTCACTGCCGTGGCCACGGCACTGTGGATGCTGATCGTGGTGCGCCTGTTCAGCGGAGCAATGCAATCCAACATCGCGGTGGCCAACGCGTATGTAGCTGACATCTCTGAGCCTGAGCTGCGCGCCAAGCGCTTCGGCATGTTGGGCGCCATGTTCGGCCTGGGTTTCATTCTCGGGCCGTCGATGGGCGGGCTGTTGGGCCACTTCAGCCTCCATCTGCCGTTCTTCGTGGCAGGCGGTTTGGCGCTCGTTAACCTGCTGTACGGCTACTTCGTGTTGCCCGAGTCGCTGCCCAAGTCGCGCCGCAAGCCATTTCGTTGGGCGGCGGCCAATCCCATCACCTCGCTGTCGGCCCTGACTCAGTTACGGGGCGTCGGCAAGTTGGTGGCGGTGGTGGCCTGCGCGGGGCTTGCGCAGTTCGTGCTGCACACCTGCTGGGTGCTCTACACGACCTTCAAGTTCGGCTGGGGGCCGATGGAAAACGGCCTGTCGCTGTTTGCGGTGGGTGTGTCCTCAGCACTGGTTCAAGGTCTGCTGCTGGGTAAGCTTCTCAAACGCTTTGGCGCCAAGCGGCTCGCGTTGATCGGGCTGGCCTCCTCGACGCTGTCGTACTTCGCTTTCGGCGCCGTCACCGAGGGTTGGATGATGTACGCGGTCATCATCTGCGGCTTGCTGGGTTCGACCGCCGCTGCCGCTATCCAGAGTCTGATCTCAGGCGCGGCCGATGCCAGTTCGCAGGGTAAGACCATGGGTGCCGTGAGTTCGGTCAACAGCATGGCGGCCGTGCTGGCGCCGCTGATCGGCGCCCCATTGCTCAGCATGGTGTCGGAGATGCCGAAAGGCGACTGGCGCCTCGGCGCACCTTTCTATTTCTGCGCCGCATTGCAGCTTTGCGCGCTGCTGCTCGCGTGGACGCATTTCCGCAAGCAGCGCCGCGCGCGCCTCGACCTTCCGTCCGCCAGCGCCCACGGCGATGGCGCGACGATCTGACATGAAACTTCCCCGCTCACTTCGTTCATTGCCCATCGAGGAAGCGCAAGCTTCTCTCTTGGCAGCTTGGCGCGAGTCCTGACATGCACGACAAGATCCTCATCCTCGATTTCGGCTCCCAGGTCACCCAGCTCATCGCGCGTCGCGTGCGCGAGGCGCATGTGTACTGCGAAATCCACCCCAACGACGTGAGCGACGCGTTCATTCGCGAGTTCAAGCCCAAGGGCGTCATCCTGTCAGGCAGCCACGCCAGCACCTACGAAGAACACGATCTGCGTGCGCCGCAGGCGGTGTGGGATCTCGGTGTTCCAGTCCTCGGCATCTGCTACGGCATGTTCACGATGGCCGTGCAGCAAGGCGGCCAGGTGGAGGCCAGCTCGCACCGCGAGTTCGGCTACGCCGAGGTGAGGGCGCATGGCCACACGCAGCTGCTGAACGGCATCGAAGACTTCGCCACGCCGGAAGGCCACGGCATGCTCAAGGTGTGGATGAGCCATGGCGACAAGGTCACCCAGCTGCCGCCGGGTTTCAAGCTGATGGCGTCGACACCGAGCTGCCCCATCGCTGGCATGGCCGACGAGTCGCGTGGCTACTACGCGGTGCAGTTCCACCCTGAAGTTACGCACACCGTGAAGGGCCGCGAGCTGCTAAACCGCTTCGTGCTCGACATCGCCAAGGCCAAGCCTGACTGGGTGATGGGCGACTACATCACCGAAGCGGTGGCGCGCATTCGCGAGCAGGTCGGCAAGGAAGAAGTCATTCTGGGTTTGAGCGGCGGTGTCGACTCGAGCGTGGCTGCTGCGCTGATCCACCGCGCCATCGGCGACCAGCTCACCTGTGTGTTCGTCGACCACGGCCTGCTGCGCCTGAACGAAGGCGACATGGTGATGGACATGTTTGCCGGCCGCCTGCACGCCAAGGTGATTCGCGTGGATGCCAGTGACCAGTTCCTCGGTCATTTGGCCGGTGTCTCGGACCCGGAGGCCAAGCGCAAGATCATCGGCCGCGAGTTCGTCGAGGTCTTCCAGGCCGAGGCCAAGAAGCTCCAATCGGCCAAGTGGCTCGCGCAAGGCACGATCTACCCGGACGTGATCGAGAGCGGCGGCGCCAAGACCAAGAAGGCGATCACGATCAAGAGCCACCACAACGTCGGCGGCTTGCCCGAGACGCTGGGGCTCAAGCTGCTCGAGCCGTTGCGCGAGCTGTTCAAGGACGAAGTGCGAGAACTCGGCGTGGCCTTGGGTCTACCGCACGACATGGTCTACCGGCACCCCTTCCCAGGCCCGGGCCTCGGGGTTCGCATCCTCGGCGAGGTGAAGAAGGACTACGCCGACCTGCTGCGCCGCGCCGATGCGATCTTCATCGAGGAACTGCGCAACGCGCGCGACGCCGAGACCGGCAAGACCTGGTACGAACTCACCAGCCAGGCCTTTGCTGTGTTCTTGCCGGTCAAAAGCGTGGGAGTGATGGGCGACGGCCGCACTTACGACTATGTGGTGGCGCTGCGTGCCGTGCAGACCAGCGACTTCATGACCGCCGACTGGGCCGAGCTGCCCTACAGCCTGCTGAAGAAGGTGTCAGGTCGCATCATCAACGAAGTGCGCGGGATCAACCGTGTGACGTACGACGTGTCGAGCAAACCGCCAGCCACGATCGAGTGGGAGTGAGCCTGCGTGCCCGAGCAGCTGCTGTTGCCGGGCATCGATCCGCCTGTCGCACCCACCGACCGCCTGTTCTTCGCGCTGCAGCCCGATGCCGATGCAGCGGCGAGGATCGCATCGCTCGCGCAGACCCTGCGCGGCGCGCATGAGCTGAAGGGCAAGCCGCTCAAGACGCCGCATCTCCACGTCACGCTGCACTTCCTGGGTGATCACGTCGGCTTGCCGCAGCCGCTGGTGGCTGCCGCGAGCCAGGCTGCAGCGCGCATAGCCGGTCCGCCGTTTCATGTGACGTTTGATCGGGTGGCGAGTTTTCGGCACAAGGCCAGGCGGCCGCAGCCACTGGTGCTGCTCTGCAATGATGATGAATCGGCGCTTGTCGCATTCAGGCAGACCTTGACCGATGCGCTGAAGCAGGAGGGTCTTGCTCAGAGCCTCGACATGCGCTTCACGCCCCACGTCACCTTGCTGTACGACACACGTGTGCTGCCAGAGCGGCAGGTCGAACCCATCCAATGGGTGGTGACCGAATTCTTGCTGATCCACAGCCTGATCGGAAAGACGCGCCACATCCCACTGGGGCGCTGGCCCTTGCGCGGTTGAAGCGCCGGCTCAGCGCTGCAAAGCCAGCACGGCTTCGGCGAGCAGAGCGGCAGAGAGCGGCGCGCAGCCCTCGGCTTGGTTGCTGATGGTCACGAAAGCGTTCTGACCCGCGCCGGTGGTGCCGGCGATCACGCGAGCCAGCGCCTCGCGGGTGTCCGGGTCCGGATCGACGATCTTGTCGAACGGGGCATAGCGCTTCTCTGCGTTGTCGTAGCCGTAGGGTCCGTGCATCGGGCTCAGGTTCCATCTGCAGACCAGCGGGCTGGGCCACAGTGCACGCAGCATCGGCAGCTGCTCCTGGATCGGCGGCATCTTGGCTTGCAGGCCGAGGCAGTAGGTTGCCTTGCATTCACGCAACAGCTGCGCGAAGACGGGCGTGAGGAATTCGCGGTCGCGCACTTCCACGGCCACCACCCCGTCAGGCGCCGTTGGTGCAAGCGAGGGCAGGGCTTGCAGCATCGCACGCAGCCGTTCCATCACGCCGGGCAAGTCGGCGAGCAAGGGCAGCGGCAAGGGGCTGAGCTGGAACACCAACGCGCCTAGCTTGCTGCCGAGGCCGTCGAGTGCTGGCTGCACGAACTCGCGGATGGCGAGATCAGGGTCCAGAAATAGCGGATTCGGTTGCAGCGCACGGCCATTCTCCGTGCGCACGGTCGCATCCGTCACGGCAAGTGGTGCCTTCACTACGAAGCGAAAGTTCTCTGGCACCTGGGCTGCATAGCTAGCGTAATGCGAGGTCGTCAGCGCGCTGTAGAAACTGCGGTCGATGCAGACGCTGCGGAACAATGGGTGTTGCGCATAGGCGGCCAGCCCCTGTCTGGCCAGTTTGGATTCGCTGTACTCGCCATCCCACACCAGACCGGCCCAGCCGGGGTAGCTCCACGACGAGCCGCCGAGACGCATGCGCTCCGGCAGGGCTCGGGCGAGTTCCACCACGGCGACGTCCGACACATGGGGCAGCACCCCCGTGCCGCGCCGCCTGGGTTGCGTGGCTTTGGGAAGGGATTCAGGCTCGTGAGGCTCGTCGGGAAAGAGTGCGTCTTGCATCGGCGCTCAAGCATACGGGTGTCGAGCGATCTCGCGTGGAGCCGCGCTACAGTGCGGGTTTACGCGAGCTGTGGAGTGGTTGCATGAAGGCCTTGTTCGGTGGGGTGTCGCTGTTGATTGTGTTGGCATTGGTCGGCGTGTTGGCGAGCCGGCAATTCAAGGCCACGGCCCAGGTGACTACTCCCACATCCAGCAACGCTACAACCCCATCGACCGTGAAGCAGCAATCGACGCAAGTGCAGGAACAGGTGCGCAACGACATCGCCAAGGCCGTGGAACAGAGCACCCGCAAGATCGACGCCGACCAATGAGCTCTCCTGCCGATGAACAAGCGATGCGCGTCGCGCTCGACCAGGCACAAAACGCCTGGCTGGTCGGCGAGGTGCCGGTAGGCGCAGTCATCATGCGGGCGGGGCAAGTGATTGCCACTGGCTACAACCGCCCGATCACCGAGCACGACCCCACGGCGCATGCCGAGATCGTCGCGTTGCGCCACGCTGCCACGCTGCTTGGCAACTATCGGCTGCCGGAGTGCGAGCTGTACGTGACGCTGGAGCCCTGCGCCATGTGCGCAATGGCATTGATGCACGCCCGCTTCAAGCGGGTTGTCTTTGGTGCGACCGACCTCAAGACCGGCGCCGCCGGCTCGGTGGTCGATCTCTTCGGCCTGCCGCAGCTGAACCATCACACGCAGGTGCAGGGCGGGGTGCTGGCCGACGATTGCGCCAAGGTGCTGCGCGACTTCTTCGCAGAGCGCCGAGAACTTTATCGGCAGCGCCGCGGGGCGTCTGCCGCAACAACGGTGGCTGACGACGGCGACGACACGCCCACCATTCCCACCGGAGAGGTTCTCGAAATTGAGCCGACATCACCACCACGATCACCCTCACTCTGAGGCCGCCTCCAACTCATTGACGCTTTTCACGCCGGCTGGCGTGCTGCCCAAGGCTGCACCGCTGCGTCTGGCGGCCAAGCGGCTGAGTGCGATGGGCTTCGACGTGCAAGTCGATGAATCGGCACTCGCGCGGCATCAGCGCTTCGCCGGTGACGACGATGTGCGTCTCGCTGCGTTGCACCGCATTGCAAAGCAGGCACCGTCCATCGCCATGGCCACGCGTGGCGGTTACGGCCTCACCCGGCTGCTCGACCGCATCGACTGGAAGCTGCTTGGCCACAGCGTCGAGCACGGTACGCGCTGGGTAGGCTACAGCGACCTGACGGCGCTTCACCTGGGCCTGCTGGCTCACACGCAGCAGCGCAGCTGGGCCGGGCCTCTGGCCTGCGACGACTTCGGTCGCGAAACGCTGGACGACATCACGCCCGATTGTTTTGCCGAAGCCATGAGCGGCGCGCTCGAAGCGGTGGGCTTTCGTACCGAAGAGGGCTTCGACGGACTCGAAGTCAAAGGCACCTTGTGGGGTGGGAACCTGTGCGTGCTCAACACGCTGCTGGGCACGCCGCACTGGCCCAAGGTGAAGGGCGGCATCCTGTTCCTGGAAGACGTGAACGAGCACCCGTACCGCATCGAACGCAGTCTGCTGCAATTGCATCAGGCAGGGGTGCTCGATGCACAGAAGGCCATCGTGCTGGGCGCCTTCACCGACTACCGCAAATCGCCTCTGGACCGCGGCTACAACCTCAAGACGATGGTGGCGCATCTGCGTTCGGTGACCAAAACACCGATCCTCACCGGTCTCCCTTTTGGGCACGTGCCGACCAAGGTGAGCTTGCCCGTGGGTGCCAAGGTCACTCTGCTCGTCCAGGCACGGGATGTGCTGTTAGGTTGGTAGCTGCCTCTAAACGGGCGCGCTGAATACCCTGAGGCGCCTGCACCAACGCTGCGCATAGAATCCGCAGCGCTCGCCTCGAGCAGCCACTGGGCACAACCCGGTGGTTGCCGCAGGCGCTTTTATTTGTTGTCTTCGCATCGTCTATCCGCACAGTGCGAAGGCCGGAGTTGGAGAGATTTCATGGGCGCATCATTGCGTCGTTTGCGAGCCGGGCTGTCCGCTGCCCTGATGATGGCGTGGGTCTTGGCCGCAACGGGGTGCAACAACAGCCCTTGGCCAGATGACATGGCCGCCACCAACACCTCGTTTTCAGCAGTCATCGAGAACTCTCCGCGTCACCTGGATCCGACGGCGTCGTACTGGTCCAACGACACGCCATACACCTATCAGATCTACGAACCGCTTTACGGGTATCACTACCTCAAGCGGCCATTCGTTCTGGTGCCCAAGGCCGCACAGGAGGTGGTGAAGCCGACCTACCTCGACAAGGAAGGCAAGCCCCTCCCTGCCGATGCGCCCGGCGAACTGGTGGCCGAGAGCGTGTATGACATTCCCATCAAGCCCGGGATCATGTTCCAGCCGCATCCAGCGTTCGCGAAGGACGAGCAGGGCCGCTACTACTACCACTCCATGAAGCCGGGCGAGCTTGGTTCGCGTACGAGCCCGCTGCAATTCGAACACCAGGGCACGCGCGAACTGGTCGCCGATGACTTCGTCTACGCGCTCAAGCGCCACGCCACCACGCGCATCACGACGCCGATCGCAGGCATCTTTTCCGAATATGTACTGRGCCTGAAGGACTACATGGCGCTCGTCAAGGACGAAGACGCCAAGCTGCGCAAGGGCCTCGACCCAGCAAGCCTAGACAAGCCCTTCCTCGATTTCCGCCGGTGGCCGCTCGCGGGGGCCACGGCGCCTGACAAGCATCTGCTGCGCGTTCGCATCGTCGGCAAGTATCCGCAGTGGAATTACTGGATGTCGATGACGTTCGTGGCACCGGTGCCGTGGGAGGCCGATGCCTTCTACGCCCAGCCCGGCATGGCCGGTGTGGGCCTCACGCTCGACACCTGGCCTGTGGGCACCGGGCCATACATGATGACCGAGTTCGTCAAGGACCGGCGCCATGTGATGAAGCGCAACCCCAACTACCGCGGCGAACCGTATCCCTGCGAGGGCATGCCGGGCGACAAGGAAGCCGGGCTGCTCGATGACTGCGGCAAGCCGACGCCGTTCATCGACAGCTACGTTTCCACGATCGAGCGCGAAGCCGTGCCGCAAAAAGGCAAGTTCCGCCAGGGCTTCTACGACATCGAGGTGTTCGAGAGAACCGACACCGGCATGGACTATCTGGTCTCCATGGACGACTCACCCGAGGTGAAACGCGAGTACGAAGAGAAAGGCTTCCGACTCAACAAATTTGCCGATACCCACAGCTGGTTCATCGGCTTCAACATGCTTGATCCGGTGATCGGCAAGGGTGAGACACCCGAGCAGCAAGTGAAGAACCGCAAGCTGCGCCAAGCCATTTCGATCGCGATGGACTGGGAAGAATATTCCAAGGTCTTCCCGCGAAAGGGCGGTGAGACTGCGATGGGGCCATTGCCCGCGGGCATCTTCGGCTCGCGGCATGGCACGCCGGAAGATGTCAACCCGGTCACGCACAAGGTGGTCGACGGCAAGGTCGTGCGCCGCTCGATCGAAGAGGCGAAACGCCTGCTCGCCGAAGCCGGCTACCCCGATGGCCGCGACGAAAAAACCGGGCGGCCGTTGGTCGTCAATTACGACTACTTCGCTCCGCCCACACCCGAACGTAAGCCCGAGATCGATTGGGTGGTGCGGCAGTTCGCCAAGATCAACATCCAGCTCGAGGTGCGTGCCACCGACAACAACCAGTTCCAGGACAAGGTGCGCAAGGGCAAGCACCAGGTCTTCTGGCTCGGCTGGCTCGCCGACTACCCGGATGCCGAGAACTTCATGTTCCTGCTCTACGGGCCGAACGGCAAGACGTGCTGCGATGGCGAGAACACCGGCAACTACGCCAACGCCGAATACGACCGCCTGTTCACTCAGATGAAGCTGCTCGACGACGGCCCGAAGAAGCAGGCCGTGATCGACCAGATGGTGAAGATCGTTCAAGACGACGCGGCATGGTCGTTTGGCTACTTCCCGTATTCCTCGGCCGCGGTGCAAGGCTGGGTTCACAACTCCAAGCCTGCCGTGCTCGTGCGGGACCCTGGTCGTTATCTGCGCATCGACGTGCCGCAACGCGTCAGCATGCTGCGCGAGTGGAACAAGCCTGTCTGGTGGCCGCTGGTCGCCTTTGGTGTGCTTGCCCTTGCGGCCCTGCTGGTGGCCCGCCGCATGCTGAGCCGCCGCGAGCGCACCAATGCACGTGGCGAAGTGCTGGCCTGAAGCAACCGACGACTAGACCGCACCGATGCTTTCCTTCTTCATCCGCCGCCTGATCTACGGCGTGCTCATTCTGCTGGGCGTGAACCTGGCAACCTTCTTTCTCTTCTTCACCGTCAACACGCCTGACGACATGGCTCGCCTGAACATCGGCGGAAAGCGCGTGACGCAAGAGCTGATCGAGAAATGGAAAGCCGAGCGCGGCTACGACAAGCCGCTCTATTACAACGAAGACAAGCAGGGCGGCGAGCGCATCACCGACACCATCTTCTGGGAACGGTCTGTCTCGCTGTTCTCGCTGAACTTCGGCCGCGCCGATTCCGAGAGCGCTGGCAATATCGGCAACGAAGTCAAGTCGCGCATGTGGGTGAGCTTGCAGATGGCTTTGCCTCTGTTCATTCTGCAGGTGATTGCCAGCACGGCGTTCGCACTGATGCTGGTGATGTTCCGCCACACGCGGCTCGATTTTTGGGGTGTGGTGAGTTGCGTGGTGATGCTGTCAATCTCGAGTCTGTTCTACATCATCGTGGGCCAGGTGCTGTTCTCGCGCATCTTCAAGCTGGCGCCCATCTCCGGCTATGCGCCAGGGCTCGATGTATTCAAGTTCTTGCTGCTGCCGATTTGCTTGTCTCTGGTAGCTCGCCTCGGAACCGAAGCACGTTTGTACCGGGCGATGTTCCTGGAAGAGATCGGTCGCGACTATGTGCGTACCGCTCGCGCGAAGGGTCTGTCCGAGGTCACCGTGTTGTTCCGCCATGTGCTGCGCAATGCCTTGATCCCCATCATCACCAGCGCCGGCGCCTACCTGCCTTATGTGTTCATGGGCAGCCTGGTGTTCGAGAGCTTCTTCGGTCTGCCGGGATTAGGGGCCTATGTGATCGAGGCCATCACCAAGCAAGACTTCGCCATCGTGCGCACGATGGTCTTCCTCGGGTCTGCGCTGTACATCGCCACCTATGTTGCGGTCGACGTCGCCTACACCTGGGCTGACCCGCGCATTCGCCTCGCCTGATCTCAGAAAGCCGCACGATGCCGAAGTTCGTATTGCTGTGGACCGACGTGGCGATCTGGGCGTTGCTTGCGACGCTGGTTCTGTACGCTGTCTTTGTCATTCGATCGCCGGGGTTGGCACGCAACTGGCGCCGCGTGTTCAGTGATCCAGCTGCGCTCGCGTCGTCGGTCGTGTTGATGCTGTGCCTGCTGGTCACGCTGCTGGACAGCGTTCACTACCGCCGTGTCTTACCAGCGGCAGCGGGCTCGTCGAACGCTTCGGTGGCGTACGACGTGCGCACGATTTCATTGCTTGATGCCGCGATGTCGAATCAAGTGGCGTCTCGCGAGGCCTCGTATTCGCGGCCGCTCGCTTACGTCGGATTCATGAAGGAATCGATCGAGGTTGCGGGCAAGGTGGAGCGTCTGCCGCCGCGCCTGGTGCATGGCGGCGCGCACCTTCAGAACCCGGAAGCACAGTGGGCCGGCGATGTGGCGATGCGCATCGTGGTCGGCGTCTTGTCGGGACTGGCGGCCACTGTGACCCTGGCCGCTGTGCTGGCAGCGTTGCTCGCACGGCACCGCAAGGAAGCGTGGGCCGTCACGCTCCGCAGCATCGTGAACGGGGGAAGCGTCATCCCCTGGCATGTGGCTCTGCGGACGACCGCCGTGCTGGCTGTGCTGATCGGCGCTACCGTAGCGCTGATGGCGCAGTACCACGTGTTCGGTACCGATCGCACCGGCAACGACGTGTTGTACCAGGCACTGAAGAGCATTCGCACGGCCTTCGTCATCGGTACGCTTGCCACGGTGGCCACATTGCCGCTGGCGGTGGTGCTGGGCATCATGGCCGGCTACTTCAAGGGCTGGGTCGACGAGGCCATCCAGTACCTCTACACGGTGCTGTCGTCTGTGCCAAATGTTCTGCTGATCGCGGCCTGTGTGCTGATGGTTCAGGTGTTTCTCGACAAGCACCCGGAGCTCTTCGAGACCGGCGTCGAGCGCGCGGACCTGAAGCTCTTCCTGCTGTGCCTTGTGCTCGGTCTTACCGGCTGGGCGGGCYTGTGCCGCCTGCTGCGGGGCGAGACACTCAAGCTGCGTGAACTGGAGTACGTGCAGGCTGCAACCGCCTTCGGTGTGAGCCACACGCGCATCATGATGAGGCACATATTCCCCAACGTGGCGCACTTGATGCTGATCGTCACGGTGCTCGAATTCTCTGCACTGATTCTTTACGAGGCCGTGCTGTCGTACGTGGGCGTCGGCGTTGACCCGTCGATGAACAGCTTCGGCGGCATGATCAATTTGGCCCGCAACGAAATGAGCCTCGATCCGATCGTGTGGTGGTCGTTCGCTGCAGCATTCGGGTTCATGGTCACCTTGGTGCTGGCTGCAAATCTGTTTGCGGACGGTGTGCGGGACGCATTTGACCCACGAGCCAGTACTTTCCGCGTGCGCTTGAAGCGCGCGGCGACCTGAGATCGCCATGCTGAAGATTGATGAACTGAAAGTGGCGCTCGACGCTGATGCTGGCCTGGTCAAAGCCATCGACGGATTGACGTTGTCGATCAAACGTGGCGAGACATTCGCACTGGTTGGCGAATCTGGGTGTGGCAAGAGCATGACGGCGCTGGCCTTGATGCGGCTGCTGCCTGACAACGGGCGTGTCACCCATGGCCAGGTTGCACTGGATGGGGAGGACGTTCTGGGTTTGCCCGAGTCGCAGATGCGTGCTGTTCGCGGCGGCAAGATTGGCATGATTTTCCAGGAGCCAGGGACCAGCCTCAACCCGGTGATGCGTGTCGGCGACCAGATTGTTGAAGCCATCGAGGCTCATACCAGCCTGCGCGGTGCGGCGGCTCGTGCAAAGGCCATCGAGTGGATGGGGAAGGTCGGCATTCCCGAGCCGGCGCGGCGGATCGACGAATATCCGTTTCGCTTGAGCGGTGGACAGAAGCAGCGCGTGATGATCGCGATGACGCTGGCGAGCGAGCCAGATTTCCTCATCGCCGATGAGCCGACAACGGCGCTCGATGTGACCATTCAGGCGCAGATCCTCGACCTGCTGAAGCGCCTGCAGAAAGAGCAGGGCATGGGACTGCTGCTCATCACTCATGACTTGGCTGTGGTGTCGGGCATGGCGGATCGCGTCGCACTGATGTATGCCGGGCAGATCATCGAAGTGGCGACCGCCAAAGACTTCTTTCGCGCGCCCCAACATCCATATGCGCGCCTGCTGTTGAACGCGCTTCCCGATTCCGCCAAGCGAGGTGGCACTCTGGCCGCCATCGCCGGCACCGTTCCTGCGTTGTCGCAGGAGTTTTCTGGGTGCCGTTTCGCGCCGCGTTGCGACCGCGTGAAGCCTGAGTGCGGCAACACGCCGCCCGAGTTGATTCACACAGCGAGCGAGCACGTCGTTCGTTGTCTGCTTTATCGCGATGGTGCGACGCCTGTCGCGACCCAATTGCCAGTTGCAGCAGCGCCTTCTGCGTTGGCGAAGGCGAAAACCGGACAGGTACTGCTTGATGTGCAGCACTTGTCGGTGCGCTTTCCCATCCGTAAAGGTGCATTGCAAAGAACTCGCAACTACTTCAATGCAGTCAATGACGTGTCATTCAGCATCGATTCAGGCGAAACACTTGCACTGGTCGGTGAATCAGGTTGCGGCAAGACCACTACGGGCAAGGCGATTGTGCAATTGCTGCGCCACCAGGCCGAGATCGATGGACAGGCCTTGTTTCAAGGGCAGGATCTTTTCACCTTGCAGGGAGACGCACTGCGCCGTGCGCGAAGTGCCATCCAGATCATCTTTCAGGATCCGTTTGCATCACTGAATCCACGGATGCGTGTGTTCGATGTACTCGAAGAAGGGCTGTTGGCGTTGCGGCCGGAAATGAATTCTGAGCAACGCCGCTCTGAACTCGAAACGCTCGTTGATCGCGTCGGCCTTCGGCGCGATGCGCTGCAGCGATACCCGCATGAGTTCTCGGGTGGCCAACGGCAGCGCATCGCCATAGCCCGTGCCTTGGCGCTGAAGCCAAGCCTGATCGTCTGCGATGAACCGACCTCGGCGCTCGACGTGTCGGTTCAAGCGCAGATCCTCAATCTGCTTCGCGAACTCCAGCGCGAACTTGGCGTGTCCTACCTCTTCATCACCCACAACATCGGCGTAGTGGAGTACATCGCCGATCGAATGGTCGTAATGCAGCAAGGCCGCGTTGAAGAAGCGGGCAGCAGCGACGATGTCTTGAGTCATCCACGATCGGCTTACACGCGGACGTTGTTGGCGGCTGTGCCGCGGATTAGCGAAGCTAGCACATGAGCTCCATCGACCGGGACAAGCGCTTCGAGCAGGCGAGGCACTACGTGCAAGGCGGCCACCTATTGGAGGCTGAATCCGTATATCACTCGATACTGGAGCAGTCGCCAGGCCACGTTCGCGCGTCTAGCGCGTTGGCGCAGTTGGCGCTGTTGCAAGGCAATGCACCTCGGGCGATTCAGGCTCTGCACGACCTAGTGCAAGTGCACCCGAATGATGCCGATCTCGCTCTGGATTATGCGGCTGTATTAGCAGACGCGGGTCAGCTCGCGGACTCAATTGCCTTTGTTGAGTCGCTGGTAACCGCGCACGTTTCCCACTACCCAGCATGGCTCTTTTTAGGCCACGCAAAGGACGCGGCAGGTGATCGCATCGGTGCGCTGCGGGCTTGGTACAAGGCTGTGATCGGGGCGCAGCGCTTAGGCCATTGGAAAGACCCGGAAACGACTMCCACAGGGATTTTGGAGCCGGTGGTTGAGGCTATAGAGCAAGTAAGGGTCGGACGACGTGAACTACTTTTTGATGCCTACGACGACCTGCGAAAGCAGTACGGTGCTGCTGAGTTGAGGCGCGTGGATCGTGCCTTGACGGGGTATCTTCGAGAGTGGAACTCTGCACCGACCGATACCCGGCAGCGCCCCAAGTTCTTCTATTTCCCAGACCTGCCGAATACGGCGTATCACGATCCTGCTCTGCAACCCTGGGCGGAGCGACTGAGGGCCTCGTTCGAAATCATCAGAGATGAGGCAATGCGAGTTTGGCAGGAGGACCAGAGTTTCGAGGGCTTCCTAGAACTCTCCGACAAAGGCCGTCTGAAGGACTATGTGAGAGGAGACGGCGTCGCACCGTCGTGGGAGGCGTTCTTTTTCTATCGTCATGGCGAGCGATTCGATGAGAACCATGTTCGCTGCCCGCGAACAAGCGAATTGTTGGAGTCCATCGACCTGTGCCGCATCGCGGACCAAGCGCCCGAGATCTGTTTCTCGGTGTTGAAGCCCGGGACCCACATTCTTCCCCACTATGGGGTGAGTAATGTTCGGCTTGTCATGCATCTCCCACTACTGGTGCCGTCCGACTGTGCTCTCAACCTCATCGGCGTTGGTGAGCATCAGTGGCAAGAAGGTCGATTGGTCATGTTCGATGACACCTTCCAGCACGAGGCTTGGAATCGCTCGGAGTCGACACGCATCGTGTTGCTGATGGATTGCTGGAATCCGCACCTGACTCGGGTGGAACGGGTCGCCGTCAAACAGCTAATCGAGATCATCAGCGGGTATCAAATGGCCGATCGAGCTGCAAAGCGAAGTGGTGTATGGGGCTGAGACCTTGTTGCGAGCCACCAACGTTGCTCGCTGATCGGCCAAGGTAATTGGCCCAGTATCGGTTCGAATTGGTAGGCGGGAGAGATCTCTAGTTCGAACGAAATCGACCGCTGACCCGCATGCAGCCGTGCTTTCCCAAGGAATGCGTTGACGCAGATGTGCGACCCAACTAGACCGCTCGCTGGCCCCTCAAGGAATACCCTAGACGGCTGAAAGTTGTCGCTCCGTGACAATTCCTTTACATGTTTTCGCAGATGAGCCACAGCAGGTTTACAGAACCGGCATGGGGCTTGCTCGAGGACTTGGTCTATCGATCAACCTTTCTTTGCACAGCACAGGAGATCCCATGTTTAGAAGAACGAAGGTCTATACCGGCGTTTTGGTCGCCCTTGGCGGCTCGCTCGCCATCGGCGCTGCGCCGGCTTTCGGCCAGCAGCAGCTTGAACGGGTAGAGATCACGGGTTCGGCAATTCGCCGCATTGATGCCGAGGCATCGGTGCCGGTTCAAGTCCTCCGCCGGGAAGACATTGCACGAAGTGGCGCTACATCGACTGTGGACCTACTGCAGAAGTTAGCAGTGGTTCAGGGGTCCACAGG